>NZ_AP012547.1:2400000-3802648 GCF_000828635.1 Sulfuritalea hydrogenivorans sk43H | reverse complement strand
GTTTCACCCATAGTTATCCACAGCCCGGCCAAGTTGTTTCCCTTGACAAATCGGCCATAAAACGCTGTAATCCGCCGTTTTTCTTAATTCAGGGGATATAGCCATGAAACGCACCTATCAGCCTTCGGTCGTGCGCCGCAAGCGCACCCACGGCTTCCTAGTGCGCATGCGTACCCGTGGTGGTCGTGCTGTGATCCGTGCGCGTCGTGCCAAGGGCCGTCATCGTCTCGCCGTCTGAACACGCGGCTTCGTTTTGCTTCGGGCAGCGCCTGCATCGACCGGAGGAGTTTTCTGCGGTCATGTCGGCGCGGCGGGTGGTACGCGGCGAGTGTTTCAGCCTGCATTATCGGCAAGTTGCAGATGGCAGGGCTCGGCTCGGACTGATCGTACCGAAGCGTCTGGCACGGGCTGCCTCGGTGCGCAATGCGATCAAGCGGCAGGGTCGTGAAGCTTTCCGTCTGATGGCGGTCGGGATTCCGCCCTGCGATCTGGTTCTGCGACTGGCCCGGCCGGTTGGGGATGTGAGGGCTGGCGATGACACTCAGCGAAAGATGTGGCGCGCGGAAATCGAAACCCTCTTGAGGCGTCTTCCTTCCGGTTCGCAATGAAATCCCCGCTGATCTACCCGCTGTTGTTGCTGATTCGCGCCTATCAGGTGGCAATCAGCCCGATGCTGGGCAATCGTTGTCGTTTTTACCCGAGTTGTTCCGAGTATTCCCTGGGGGCGTTGCGTCGTCACGGCTTGTTCAAGGGCATGTGGCTGTCGGTGCGGCGAGTCGGGCGTTGTCACCCCTGGCATCCGGGCGGGTATGATCCGGTTCCCTGATTTTTTTCCGTATTTCTGACCTGAATCACTGCCGAGACAGTAATGGATAACCGACGATTGATCCTGCTTTTGGTGTTCAGTTTTTCGCTGATCATGCTTTGGGACGCTTGGCAACGGCAGAGTTTGCCCAAATTGGCAGCGGTGGCGACGCAGACTGCTGCCGCTCCGTCGGCTTCCGCTCCGGCCGGCGTGGTGCCAACGCCGACTTTGGCCGCGGCCGGTGCGGGCGCGGCGCCAACTGCCGTTCCCGTGACCGCGACAGCGGTTTTGCCGGGGGCGGCGACTGCAAAGATCAAGACGGATCTGTATGTGGCGGATATTTCTTCTCAGGGCGGAGACATTACGCGGCTTGAGTTGGTTCGACACCCGGCTACCGAGGACAAGTCGAAGCATTTCGTGCTGTTCGACAACGGCGAAAAGCACATCTACCTGGCGCAGTCCGGCGTGATTGGCGACGGTCTGCCGAACCACAAGACGGAGTGGAAGTTGCCTGTGGGTGACCAGGTCCTCAAGGACGGCGAGAAACAACTCGAGGTTCGCCTCGAGGCAAGCACCGCGAGCGGCGGCAAGGTGGTGAAGACCTATGTCTTTCATCGTGGCAGCTACCAGATCGACGTTCGCCACGAAGGTGTGACAGCCGGTGCCCACGCTTACTATCAAATAACGCGCGATGGCAAGCCGGCCGAGCAGCAGGGCAGTTCGATGATGATGGGAGTCACAACTTTCACCGGGCCGGCGGTCTACACGGACGCGGAGAAATATCAGAAGGTCGAGTTCGCCGATATCCTCAAGAACAAGGCCAAGTTCGCCCAGAAGGCCGACAACGGCTGGGTCGCAATGGTGCAGCACTACTTCGTGAGCGCCTGGTTGCCCGGCGCTTCAACTGCGCGCGAGTTCTATATGCGCAAGGTCGGCGAGGATCTTTATTCGGCGGGCGTCATTCTTCCGGTCGGTGCCGACGGCAAGAGCACGGTATCGCTCTACGCCGGGCCGCAGGAACAAAACAATCTCGAGAAGATAGCCCCCGGCCTTGATCTGGTGGTCGATTACGGGTGGCTGACGGTGATCGCGGCGCCCTTGTTCTGGGTGCTGGGCGCGATTCACAAGCTGGTCGGCAACTGGGGCTGGGCCATCATCGGCCTGACGCTGTTGCTCAAGCTGGCGTTTTTCCCGCTCTCGGCCGCGAGCTACAAGTCGATGGCGAAGATGCGCGTGCTGACACCGAAGCTGGTCAAGCTCAAGGAAGCGTACGGCGATGACAAGCAGCGCCTGAATCAGGAAATGATGGCGATGTACAAGAGGGAGAAGGTCAACCCTCTGGGCGGCTGTCTGCCGGTACTGGTGCAAATTCCCGTCTTCATCGCGCTGTACTGGGTGCTGCTGGGTACGGTCGAGATGCGCAATGCACCCTGGCTGGGCTGGATCACCGACTTGTCGGTGAAGGATCCGTTCTATGTGCTGCCGCTGATCATGGGCGCCACCATGTTCATACAGACCAAGCTCAATCCAACGCCGCCCGATCCCATTCAGGCCAAGGTCATGCTGTTCATGCCGATCATGTTCACCGGGATGTTCCTCTTCTTCCCGGCGGGCTTGGTGCTCTACTGGACGGTGAACAACATCCTGTCGATCGCCCAGCAATGGCAGATCACCCGTCTCGTCGAGGCCGGGGAAAAGAAATAGGCCGAACTCCAGTCCTGCGGGATTGGAGGATCTGCCGGAGCGCCTTGCTCCGGCGCTAGGGAGAGCGGATGGGACTGCCGCGCACCGACATCATTGCTGCCATCGCCACCGCTCCCGGACGCGGCGGCATTGGCGTGGTGCGTGTTTCGGGTGACCAGCTGCTGCCCTTTGCGGAGGCTTTGACCGCTCAGGCGCCGCTACCCCGTCGTGCCATGCTCCGCCATTTTCTGGCCGCTGACGGGCTTGCGATCGATCAGGGAATCCTGCTGTATTTTCCTGCGCCGCATTCCTTTACCGGCGAGGATGTGCTCGAGTTGCAGGGTCATGGCGGCCCGGTGGTGCTGCAGATGCTTCTGGCGCGCTGCCTCGAACTCGGGGCGCGCGTGGCGGAGCCGGGCGAATTTTCGCAGCGTGCCTTTCTCAACGACAAGCTCGATCTGGTCCAGGCGGAAGCGGTCGCCGATCTGATCGAGGCGACCACGGCCGCGGCGGCACGCTCGGCCTTGCGCTCCCTGTCGGGCGAATTTTCGCGCGAGGTGAGCGCCCTGGTGGCGCGTCTCACCGAGTTGCGCATGCTGGTCGAAGCGACCCTGGATTTTCCGGAAGAAGAAATCGATGTCTTGCGTGACACGGATGCCGCGGAGCGCTTGTCGGGCATTCGCGCCGATCTGGCCGCGCTGCTCGGGCGCGCTCGCGCCGGGAGCCTGCTGCGTGCCGGCCTGCATGTGGTGCTGGCCGGCCTGCCCAACGTCGGCAAGTCCTCGCTGCTGAACCGGCTGGCGGGGGAGGAGCGTGCCATTGTCACCGAGATCGCCGGCACCACCCGCGATGCGGTGCGTGAAACCATCCAGATCGAGGGTATCCCGCTGCACATCATCGACACGGCGGGCTTGCGCGAAACCGACGATCTGGTCGAGAAAATCGGTATCGAGCGCGCCTGGGCGGAAATCGAACGGGCCGATGTGGTGCTGCAACTGGTCGATGCGCGCAGCGGAGAAACGCCCGCCGATCATGCCATCGCAGTACGTTTGCCGGCAGCGGTCGAGCGCATCGTGGTGGAGAACAAGTGCGATCTGGCGGGACAGGCTGCGGGCCGCACCGTGGCAGGGGGCCGGGTGCATTTGCGCTTGTCGGCGAAGAGCGGCGAGGGTATCGGCCTGCTGCACGACGAGTTGCTGCGCGTGGCCGGCTGGAGCGGGCATGGCGAAGATGTGGTGCTGGCGCGCGAGCGTCACCTGGAAGCATTGGGCGTGGCCGCCGAAAAGTCGGCGCTGGCGGCACGGCGACTGGACCGGATAGAGCTTTGCGCGGAGGAGCTGCGCCTGGCACAGGAGGCGTTGTCGCGGATCACCGGCGAGTTTACGGCCGATGATTTGCTGGGGGAAATCTTCTCCCGTTTCTGCATCGGCAAGTAGGTGGGGCGGCATGACTGAAGTTGACCTGATCATGCTGCTGGCTGCTGCCCTGTTCGCCGGCTTTGTGGATGCGGTGGCGGGTGGCGGCGGGCTGATCCAGGTGCCGGCCTTGTTGGTGGCGCTGCCGGCCGAGTCACCCGCCACGGTGTTCGGCACCAACAAGCTGGCGAGCATATTCGGTACTGGTAACGCGGCATTGCGCTATGCGCGACGGATTGCATTGCCATGGGGCATTGCCTTGCCGGCAGCAATCGCGGCGTTCGTGTTTTCCTTTGCGGGCGCCGCCGCGGTGGCGTGGTTGCCGAAGGATGTCGTTCGGCCGCTGGTACTGGCCTTGTTGGTTGTGGTGATGATCTATACCGTGGTCAAGCCGAACTTCGGAGCGGTAGCGGGGGAGCGTTTGGCAACCCATCCGGAGCGGCGCCTGGCGCTCTTGGCCGGTGCGGTATTGGGGTTCTACGATGGATTTTTCGGGCCGGGTGCCGGCAGCTTCATGATCTTCGCTTTTGTGCGCTTCTTTCGGCTGGATTTCCTTCACGCATCGGGTGCCGCCAAAGTCGTGAATTTTTCCACCAACGCGGCGGCGCTGGCTTACTTTGTGCCGAGCGGACATGTACTCTGGATCACGGGTTTGGCAATGGCCTTGTTCAATATCGCCGGCGCACTGCTCGGCGCCCGCTTGGCCTTGCGTCACGGCAGCGGATTTGTGCGCGGCGTGTTCATCGTGGTGGCGGCGCTATTGATTGCGCGTCTCGGATACGACACCTTCGCCTGATGCGGAGGTGACCGGATTCTCGCTTCTTCGCGACCGACCACCAAGGTTTTGTTTCACGTGAAACAGAGCTGGAGTAGTTTCACGTGAAACAAGATGGGATGGAGTTTGGTTCTTCGAACGAGAGGCGTATGATTGCGCCTCTTTTTGTTTTGGTCTCGTGGCGTGCAATTTCCTTCCTGTTTCGATGTGATTGTGATTGGCGGTGGCCATGCCGGTACCGAGGCGGCCCTTGCGGCCGCTCGCTCAGGCGTGCGAACTCTGCTGCTCACGCACAATATCGAGACGCTGGGCGCCATGTCCTGCAATCCCTCGATTGGCGGCATAGGCAAGGGGCATCTGGTCAAGGAAGTGGATGCGCTCGGTGGCGCGATGGCGGCAGCGACCGACGAGGCTGGCATCCAGTTTCGCATTCTCAATGCCTCCAAGGGCCCGGCGGTACGCGCTACCCGCGCTCAGGCCGATCGCCAGCTCTACAAGCAGGCGATTCGCAATCGGCTCGAAAACCAGCCGAACTTGACCCTGTTTCAACAGGCGGCGGATGACCTGATCCTGGTTGGCGATCGCGTCGTCGGCGTCGTCACGCAACTGGGTGTCCGTTTCGAAGCTCCGGCCGTGGTGCTCACGGCGGGTACATTTCTCAATGGTCTGGTTCACGTGGGGCTGACGAACTATCGCGCCGGGCGCTTCGGCGATCCAGCAGCGATTTCCCTGGCCGAGCGCCTGAAGGAGATCAAGCTTCCGGTGGGTCGGCTCAAGACTGGCACGCCGCCACGTCTCGACGGGCGCAGCATCGATTTTTCCGTACTCCAGGTACAGCCGGGGGACGATCCGGTTCCGGTGTTTTCATTCATGGGCAGGCGCGAGCAACATCCGCGTCAGGTGCCGTGCTGGATCACGCAGACCAACAGCCGCACGCACGACATCATTCGTTCCGGGCTGGATCGCTCGCCGATGTTTACCGGCGTCATCGAAGGTGTCGGGCCGCGCTATTGCCCGTCGATCGAAGACAAGATCCACCGTTTTGCCGGCAAGGACAGCCACCAGATTTTCCTTGAGCCGGAAGGCCTCGATACCCACGAAATCTATCCGCAGGGTGTCTCGACCAGCCTGCCGTTCGATGTTCAGCTGGCCCTGGTGCGCTCTATCCGCGGGCTGGAGAACGTGCATATCACACGCCCCGGCTACGCCATCGAATACGACTATTTCGATCCGCGCAACCTCAAGGACAGCCTGGAAACCAAGTCCGTGGCGGGTCTTTTCTTCGCCGGCCAGATCAATGGCACCACGGGATACGAGGAGGCCGCGGCGCAAGGACTGCTGGCCGGAATCAATGCCGCGCGCTGCGCCAAACAGCTGCCGGCCTGGTCGCCGCGGCGGGACCAGGCCTATCTCGGTGTGCTGGTGGACGACTTGATCACGCGTGGCGTGTCCGAACCGTACCGCATGTTTACCAGTCGCGCCGAATACCGTTTGTCCCTGCGCGAGGACAACGCCGACATGCGTTTGACGGAAGCCGGCCGCGAGCTCGGTCTGGTGGACGATCGGCGCTGGGAGGCCTTCAATCGCAAGCGCGATGCCGTGGCGCTTGAGGCCGAGCGCCTCAAATCCACCTGGGTCAATCCGCGCCAGTTGCCGGAGGCCGACGCAGTGCGGGTTTTGGGCCAGCCTATGGAACGCGAATACCGGCTGTTCGACCTGTTGCGTCGTCCGGAGGTCAGTTACGCCGGTTTGCTGAGCCTGCCGGGGGCGGGCGAGGGGCTTGTCGCCCCCGACGTCATCGAGCAGGTGGAGATCCAGGCCAAGTATCAAGGCTATATCGAGCGGCAAAAAGACGAAGTCGAAAAGAGCCTTGCGCATGAATCGATGCCGCTGCCGAGCGACCTGGACTATTCAGAAGTGCATGGCCTGTCCTTCGAGGTGCGGCAGAAGCTGGCCCAGGGGCGGCCGCAAACCCTGGGGCAGGCATCGCGTCTGCAGGGCATGACGCCGGCGGCGATTTCCCTGCTGCTGGTGCATCTGAAGCGGCGCAAGGCAGCATGACGGTCGCTGAGCTTTTGCAGCAGGGACTCTCTGCGTTGGGATTGGACCTGTCCGCGGCAACTCAGTCGACCTTGCTGCGCTATGTCGCGCTGCTGAAGAAATGGAACAGCACCTACAACCTGACGGCGATCCGCGATGAACAGGAGATGGTGACCCAGCACCTGCTCGATTCGCTGTCGATGCTGCCGGTGTTGCCGGAGTCGGTGCTGGCGGGACGGCGCTGGGCGGATGTCGGCAGCGGCGCCGGGTTGCCTGGAATTCCGCTGGCCATCGCGCGCCCCGATCTCGGGATGACGCTGGTTGAAACGGTGGAAAAGAAGTCTGCATTCCAGCGCCAGGCCAAGATCGAACTGGGTCTGGCCAATATTGCCGTCCACTGCGGACGTGTCGAAGACATGCCCGGCGCGCAGTTCGATGCCGTCGTCTCGCGCGCCTTTGCCGAGCTGGCCGACTTCATACGGTTCGCCGGCCATTTGGCGGGGCCGGGCGGCCGGCTCTATGCCATGAAGGGAGTGGTCCCCGAAGATGAAATGAGCCGCCTGCCATCCGGCTGGGCGGTGCTGGAGTGCACCCGGTTGAGTGTTCCGGGGCTGGATGCACAACGCCACCTGATTGTTCTGGAGAGAGTCTGACGATGCACATATTTGCAGTAGCCAATCAAAAAGGCGGGGTGGGCAAGACCACCACATCGGTCAATCTCGCGGCGGCGCTGGCTGCCAGCGGCCAACGTACCCTGCTGGTCGATCTCGATCCTCAAGGCAACGCCACCATGGGCTGCGGGATCGAAAAGCGCGGCTTGACGTCGTCTGTCTATCAGGTGCTGTTGCAGCTGGCGAGCATGGACCAGGCGCGGGTGCAATCGCCGTCGGGCAAGTTTGACGTATTGCCGGCCAACCGCGATCTGGCCGGCGCCGAAGTCGAGCTGGTCGATCTCGAATCGCGAGAGATGCGGCTGAAGACCGCGCTGGCTGCGCACAAGGAGGATTACGACTTCGTCCTGATCGACTGCCCGCCTTCGCTGTCGATGCTGACGCTGAATGGCCTTTGTGCGGCGCATGGCGTGATCATTCCGATGCAATGCGAGTATTACGCACTGGAAGGGCTTTCCGACCTGGTGAATACCATCAAGAAAGTGCATGCCCATCTGAATCGGGACCTGAAGATCATCGGCCTGCTGCGCGTCATGTATGACCCGCGAAACACGCTGTCCACGCAGGTATCGGCGCAGCTGGAAGAGCATTTCGGCGACAAGGTGTTCAAAACCCTGGTGCCGCGCAATGTGCGCCTTGCCGAAGCGCCCAGCTATGGCATTCCGGGCGTGCTCTTCGACAAGGGCGCCAAGGGAGCGCAGGCCTACATGGCCTTCGCCGCCGAAATGATTGAACGTGTCAATTCCTGGAAGGACTCATGATGGCCCCTATCCCCCCGCCCCCCCTTCCCTAGGAAGGGGGGTGACGATCGTTCAGCCGCTATGCGGCTTCCTTGTAATTGATTTGCTGCCCCCTTGGGGCGGCCCTGCGGAGGCAGCATGAATCCACCCAAACAAAAAGGCCTTGGCCGCGGGCTCGACGCCCTGCTGGCCGCCAACAACACTCCGGAAACCCAGCGTCAGGACACGCTAGCGGTCGGTGCCCTGCAGCCCGGTAAGTACCAGCCGCGTACCCGCATGGACCCCGGCTCGCTCGAGGAACTGGCCGCGTCGATCAAGGCTCAGGGATTGATCCAGCCGATCTCGGTGCGGCCGGTGGAAAGTGGTCGCTACGAGATCATCGCGGGCGAAAGGCGCTGGCGCGCCGCCCAGATCGCCGGCTTGGCCGAAGTGCTGGTGCTGATCCGTGACATTCCTGACGATGCCGCGCTGGCAATGTCACTGATTGAAAACATCCAGCGCGAAGACCTCAATCCCCTGGAAGAGGCTGCCGGCATCCAGCGCCTGATCGACGAATTCCAGATGACCCATCAGCAGGCCGCCGACGCCGTCGGCCGTTCCCGTTCAGCCGCCTCCAACCTGTTGCGCCTGCTCCAGCTGGCGAAGCCGGCGCAGGACATGCTGATGGCCGGCGATATCGAGATGGGCCATGCCAGATCGCTGTTGCCTTTGTCCAAGAGCGAGCAGGGGCGTATTGCTGCCCTGGTCGTGGACAAGGGTTATTCCGTGCGGGAGACGGAGCGGCTGGTTGCGCGTGAACTGAATCCACCGGTAAAGAAGGGTGGCGACAAGAAGCCGGATCGCGATCTGCTGCGGCTGGAAGAAGAGCTCTCGGATCGCCTCGGGGCCACGGTCAAGATCAGCGCCAATCGCAAAGGGGGAGGCAGTCTGAGCATCCGTTTTGGCAGCCTCGATCAGCTCGACGGCTTGCTTTCGAGGTTCGAATAGCCAACCGGAACGGGCGAAACCTGGAGGCCCGGCTGTCCGAATATCGACACTCGGCTCCGGTATCACTTTGGTTAGTTGAAATCGATGGCGCGCTGCAACATAAAACAATTGACAACCCACGATCAATGGCCTATATTCGCGGGCTTTTGGAAGCGGCCTGGTCTTATAGATGTTTAAGGCTGTTTTTCATCAAGGCATTGCAACATTGATCGTTGCCGGGCTTGCCTGGTTATGGGCTGGGCCGCATGGCGCGGCATCGGCCGGGCTGGGTGGTGCGGCGGTGGTCATACCGAACCTGTTTTTCGCCCTGAGTCTCTGGGCGGCTGCACGCAGCGGCAGGGCTTCGGTAGCAAGGTTTTTTGTAGGTGAGTTCATCAAGGTCGCGGCAACGCTGGCGTTGCTCGTGATCGTGGCGGGGGCGTATCGGGACTTGCACTGGCTGGCTCTGCTGGCCGGCCTGCTCGTTGCGCTGAAAGCGAATCTGTTTGCGATATTGATTAAGGCCTGACCATGGCAGCCGAGCACGCTCCGAACGCATCGGAATACATCGTTCATCATCTGACCCACCTGAACAGCCTGGGCCACAAGCAGGCGGCTCTGGTCGATTGGTCGGTATTCCATCTCGATACCCTGTTCTGGTCCGTTACCCTCGGACTGCTGGCCGTGCTGATACTGGCGCGCGCCGCCGCCAAGGCGACGTCCGGCGTGCCGGGCCGCTTTCAGGCCGCCGTCGAAATCCTGGTGGAAATGGTCGAATCGCAATCCAAATCCATCGTCCATGGCGACCGCAGCTTCATCGCGCCGCTGGCCCTGACGGTATTCGTCTGGATCTTCTTCATGAACGCGATGGACTTGCTGCCGCTGGATCTGCTGCCGCGCATCTGGGGCGGCGCCTACGCCGCAACCGGCCATGATGCCAGCCACGCCTATCTGCGCATCGTCCCGACCGCCGACCTGAATGCCACCCTTGGCATGTCGCTCGGCGTGCTGATCCTCTGCCTTTACTACAGCGTCAAGATCAAGGGCTTCGGCGGCTGGATGCACGAGTTGTTCACGGCGCCGTTCGGCAGCCATCCGGTACTCTATCCGATCAACTTCGCCATGCAGATGATCGAGTTCGTCGCCAAGACCGTTTCCCACGGCATGCGGCTGTTCGGCAACATGTATGCCGGCGAACTGATTTTCATGCTGATCGCCCTGATGGGTGCGGCCTGGGCCGGAACCGCTTCCGGCGCCTTGCTCTGGGTCGGTGGTGTCATCGCCGGCAGCATCTGGGCCATCTTCCACATTCTGATCATCACGCTGCAGGCTTTCATCTTCATGATGCTGACGCTGGTATACATCGGCCAGGCACACGAAAGTCACTGATTCTTTTAACTTAAATCCGTTACTAAAGGAGTTGTCATGGAACAAATGGTTGGTTTTGTTGCTCTTGCTGCCGGTCTGATCATCGGTCTTGGCGCCGCTGGCGCGTGTATCGGCATCGGCATCATGGGTAGCCGCTTCCTCGAAGCTTCCGCGCGTCAGCCGGAACTGATGAACACGCTGCAAACCAAAATGTTCCTGCTGGTCGGCCTGATCGACGCCGCGTTCATTATCGGTACCGGTATTGCCCTGTGGTACACCACGGCCAACCCGTTCCTCTCCGGCCTGGCCAAGTAATCGTCTCCCCTAACGCTTAAGGAGCGATACCGTGAATCTGAACGCAACGCTGTTTGCCCAGCTGGTTGTGTTCCTCATTTTGGCGTGGTTCACGATGAAATTCGTGTGGCCGCCCATCATGAAGGCACTCGATGAGCGCGCGGGCAAGATAGCTGACGGGCTTGCGGCCGCGGACAAGGCCAAAACCGATCTGGCGCATGCCGAAAAGAAGGCTTCTGACGAGTTGCGCAAGGCGCGCGAGTCGGCCGCCGAATTTCGCAGCGGCGCCGAGCGGCAGGTGGCCCAGTTGATCGAAGACGCCCGCGCCGAAGGCGCTCGCATCGTCAATGCCGCCCGCGAGGCAGCGGAGGCCGAAGCAGCTGCCGCTTCGCAGCGTGCCAAGGAGGCCTTGCGCGAGCATGTGGCCGTCCTGGCGGTGGCTGGCGCCGAGCGCATCCTGCGCCGCGAGATCAATGCCCAGGCCCACGCCGAGCTGCTGACGCAACTCAAGTCGGAGCTGTAATCCGCCATGGCCGAAAACGTCACCCTTGCGCGTCCCTACGCCGAGGCCGCATTTCAGCTGGCCAGGAGCGGAAATGCGCTCGCGGCCTGGTCCGATGTCCTGTCGCGGCTTTCCGCCGTCGCAGCCACTCCGGAAATGGAAGCGTGCATTGGCAATCCGCGCCTGAGCCCCGTGCAGTTGGCGCAACTTTGTCTTGATGTGGCCGATGCCAAGCAGGGCTTGTCGGCCGACCAGCAGAACTTCGTTCGCGTGCTGGCCGACAACGACCGCCTCATCGTCCTGCCCGAGATCAGCGAACTCTTCGACGAGCTCAAGCACGGTCACGAGGGTGTCAAGGATGCCGAGATCACCTCGGCCTTTGCGCTCGACGAAGCGACACTCAAAACACTTGTGGCCGATCTCGAACGCAAGTTCGGGTGCAAGATCCAGGCGACCGTCAAGGTCGATGCCGAACTCATCGGTGGCGTGCGCATTGCCGTCGGCGATGAAGTGGTTGATGCCTCGGTCCGCGGCAAGCTTGCCGCAATGGCCACCGCGCTAAAGAACTAGGAGTAATTCCATGAACCTCAATCCATCCGAAATCAGCGACCTGATCAAGAGCCGGATCCAGAACATGCAGTTGGCCGCCACCGCCCGCAACGAGGGCACCGTGGTTTCGGTCACCGACGGCATCTGCCGCATCCATGGCCTGACCGACGTGATGCAGGGCGAAATGCTGGAGTTCCCCGGCAACACCTTCGGCCTGGCCCTGAACCTGGAGCGCGACTCGGTCGGCGCCGTGGTTCTCGGCGACTACGAGCATATTTCCGAAGGCGACACCGTCAAGTGTACCGGCCGCATTCTCGAAGTGCCGGTCGGCCCCGAACTGCTTGGCCGCGTGGTGAACGCGCTGGGCGAGCCGATCGACGGCAAGGGTCCGATCAACGCCAAGCTCACCGACAAGATCGAAAAAGTCGCACCGGGCGTGATCTGGCGCAAGTCGGTATCGCAGCCGGTGCAAACCGGTCTCAAGGCCATCGACTCGATGGTTCCGGTGGGTCGCGGCCAGCGCGAGCTGATCATCGGCGACCGCCAGACCGGCAAGACGGCTGTCGCGGTTGATGCCATCATCAACCAGAAGGGGCAGAACATGTTCTGCATCTACGTCGCGATCGGCCAGAAGGCTTCGACCATCGCCAACGTGGTGCGCAAGCTGCAGGAACACGGCGCGATGGAATACACCATCGTCGTCGCCGCCTCCGCCTCCGACTCCGCCGCGACCCAGTTCATCGCGCCCTACACGGGCTGCTCGATGGGCGAGTACTTCCGCGACCGCGGCATGGACGCCCTGATTATTTATGACGACCTGACCAAGCAGGCCTGGGCCTATCGCCAGATCTCGCTGTTGCTGCGCCGTCCTCCCGGTCGCGAAGCCTACCCCGGCGACGTGTTCTACCTCCACTCGCGTCTGCTCGAGCGCGCCGCGCGCGTCTCTGAAGCCTGGGTCGAGAAGCTGACCAACGGCGAAGTCAAGGGCAAGACCGGTTCGCTGACCGCGTTGCCGGTGATTGAAACCCAGGCTGGCGACGTGTCCGCCTTCGTGCCGACCAACGTGATTTCGATTACCGACGGCCAGATCTTCCTTGAGACCGACTTGTTCAACGCCGGCATCCGCCCCGCCATGAACGCCGGCGTTTCGGTGTCGCGCGTCGGTGGTGCGGCCCAGACCAAGGTCATCAAGAAGCTCGGCGGCGGCGTGCGCCTGGCGCTGGCCCAGTACCGCGAACTCGCGGCCTTCGCCCAGTTCGCGTCGGACCTCGACGAAGCCACTCGCAAGCAGCTTGAGCGCGGCCGTCGCGTCACCGAGCTGATGAAGCAGCTGCAATATGCGCCGCTGTCCGTCGCTGAAATGGGCGTTACGCTCTATGCGTCCAACGAAGGCTTCATGGACGACGTCGACGTTCCGCGCATTCTTGCGTTCGAAACGGACCTGCATCAGTTCATGCACCAGAAGTACGCCGACCTGATGAACAAGATCGAAACCACCAGGGATCTGGACAAGGATGCCGAAGGCCAGCTCAAGGCCGCGGTCACCGAGTTCAAGAAGTCCTGGGCCTGATCGCCAACCTCTGACCAGATGACGGGGAGCGATCATGCCGGGCAGTAAAGAGATCCGCACCAAGATCAAGAGCGTCCAGAACACGCGCAAGATCACCAAGGCCATGGAGATGGTGGCCGCGTCCAAGATGCGCAAGGCGCAGGAACGGATGCGCGCCGCTCGTCCCTACAGCGAGAAAATCCGCCGCCTCGCGGCAAATCTCTCGCAGGCCAACGTGACCGAGTATCGCCATGCCTTCCTCAATCGCGGCAAGGCGGTCGAAGCAAAGCGTGTCGGACTGATCGTGGTGACGACCGACAAGGGCCTCTGCGGTGGCCTGAATACCAACATCCTGCGCCAGTGCCTGAATACCATGCGCAAGTGGGAAGCCGACGGTGCCAGCGACATTCGTGTCACCTGCATCGGCAACAAGGGCCTCGGCTTCATGCAGCGCATGGGTGCCAACGTCATTTCGCACATCACCCACCTGGGCGACACGCCGCACCTGGAAAAGCTGATCGGGCCGATGAAGGTCATGATCGACGCCTTCCAGGCCGGTGAGCTGGATGCCGTTTATATCGCCTACACCCGCTTCATCAACACCATGAAGCAGGAGCCGGTGATCGAGGCGCTGCTGCCGCTGTCGGGCGAGCGCATGGGTACGCCCGAGCGCAGCTGGGACTACCTCTACGAGCCGGATGCACAAACCGTCATCGACGAGTTGCTGGTGCGCTACGTCGAGGCGCTGATCTATCAGGGCGTGGCGGAAAACATGGCGTCCGAACAATCGGCGCGCATGGTGGCGATGAAGGCGGCGACCGACAACGCAGGCAACGTCATCAAGGAACTGCAACTGGTCTACAACAAGGCGCGCCAGGCAGCGATCACCAAAGAGATTTCGGAAATTGTCGGTGGCGCTGCTGCCATCGCGGGCTAAGCATTTAATTTAAGGAAACAACCATGAGCAACGGAAACATCGTTCAGTGCATTGGTGCCGTGGTGGACATCAAGTTCCCCCGCGAAGCCATGCCCAAGGTGTATGAAGCGCTGACCCTCGACGAGGCCGATTCCGGTAACGCCGAAGCCGGTCTGACATTCGAAGTGCAGCAGCAGCTCGGCGACGGCATCGTGCGCACCATCGCGCTCGGTTCCTCCGACGGCCTGCGCCGCGGCATGTCGGTGAAGCCCACGGGCGCCGCCATCACCGTGCCGGTCGGTTCCGGTACGCTGGGCCGCATCATGGACGTGCTGGGCCGTCCGATCGACGAAGCCGGCCCCGTGCCCTGCGAAGAGAAGCGTCCGATTCACGCCAAGGCGCCGAAGTTCGATGAGCTGTCGCCTTCCACCGAACTGCTGCCCACCGGCATCAAGGTTATCGACCTGATGTGTCCGTTCGCCAAGGGCGGCAAGGTCGGCCTGTTCGGCGGCGCCGGCGTCGGCAAGACCGTGAACATGATGGAACTGATCAACAACATCGCCAAGTCCTACGGCGGCTACTCGGTGTTCGCCGGCGTCGGCGAGCGCACCCGCGAGGGCAACGACTTCTACCACGAGATGGAAGAATCGAAGGTTCTCGACAAGGTGGCGATGGTGTTCGGCCAGATGAACGAGCCTCCCGGCAACCGTCTGCGCGTGGCGCTGACCGGCCTTACCATGGCCGAAAAGTTCCGCGACGAAGGCAAGGACATCCTGCTGTTCATCGACAACATCTACCGCTACACGCTGGCCGGTACCGAAGTCTCCGCGCTGCTCGGCCGCATGCCTTCCGCCGTGGGCTACCAGCCGACGCTGGCCGACGAAATGGGCCGTCTGCAGGAGCGCATCACCTCGACCAAGGTTGGTTCGATCACCTCCATCCAGGCCGTGTATGTGCCTGCCGATGACTTGACCGACCCGTCCCCGGCGACCACCTTCCTCCACCTCGACGCCACCGTCGTGCTGTCGCGTGACATCGCCTCGCTGGGTATCTACCCGGCCGTCGATCCGCTCGATTCCACCTCGCGCCAGCTCGATCCGCTGGTCGTCGGCGAAGAGCATTACAGCGTCGCCCGCCGCGTGCAGTCGAACCTGCAGCGCTACAAGGAATTGCGCGACATCATCGCGATTCTGGGCATGGACGAACTGGCGCCGGAAGACAAGCTGGCCGTGACGCGCGCGCGCAAGATCCAGCGCTTCCTGTCGCAGCCCTTCAACGTCGCCGAAGTGTTCACCGGCACGCCGGGCAAGATCGTGCCGCTGGCCGACACCATCAAGGGCTTCAAGATGATCGTCGACGGCGAGTGCGACAGCATTCCCGAGCAGGCCTTCTACATGGTCGGCGCGATCGAGGAAGTCTTCGAAAAGGCCAAGACGCTGCAGTAAGTTGGATGGGGCAGGGAGCGGAACATCGCTTCGGCCCCTTTCTGGCGAACACTAAAGAGGTAAATAATGGCCATGACTATTCATGTGGACGTCGTCAGCGCGGAAGAGATGATTTTCTCGGGCTTGGCGGAATTTGTCGTCCTGCCGGGCGAAGCCGGCGAGCTGGGCATCATGCCCGGCCATATGCCGCTGATGACCCGCATCAAGCCGGGCGCGGTTCGCGTCAAGCTGCCTGACGACAAGGAAGAGCTGATTTTCGTTGCCGGCGGTTTGCTCGAAGTGCAACCGGGGCTGGTGACTGTTTTGGCAGATACCGCCATTCGCGGCGCCGATCTGGACCAGGCCAAGGCGATGGAAGCCAAGAAAATGGCCGAGGAGGCCATGGTCAATCGCGGCTCCGAAATGGATTACGCGCGTGCCCAGGTCGAACTGGCCGAAGCCATCGCCCAGCTCGCCGCGATCGATCGTTTGCGCAAGCAACGGCACTGATCCGGGCTCACGTCGTACGCAAACAAGGCAGCTTTGGCTGCCTTGTTTGTTTGTGCAACCAGTTTCCCTATTCGACGGTCAAAAACTCGTTTTGCACTTGGCATGAGGCTGAATCATGGCTAGACTGTACAGTCCAGTCTAATTGGGCTTTCCCGTGGGCTTGCTCGCCGATCACGATCCATCCGACTCGCGCTCGCGTCTGATCCAGGCTGCGACCGAAGTCTTTATCGAGGAAGGCTATCGGGCCAGTATCGAGCGCGTCGCCGTGCGCGCCAGCGTGGCCCGGCAAACGCTTTACAACCACTTTCCGTCGAAGGCGGACCTGTTTGGCGAAGTCATCAAGCAAGTCACCGCGGCTTTGCTGGTTACACTCGATGGCAAGAACGAGAGTCTGCGTGAGCGCTTGCTCCGCTTCGGTATCGCGTTCCGCGCCAAGGCCTTGAGTGCGGAAGGCTTGGGTTTTTACCGCGCCCTGATTGCCGAGTCGAAGCGTTTTCCGGAACTTGCGGCTACCTTCTATCGCACCGGTCCGATCCAGACTGCTGCACGACTGCGCAGCGTCCTGCAGGATGCCATCGATCGCGGCCAACTGCGTCCGGTCGATCCGGAGTTTGCCGCCAATACCCTGTTATCCATGCTGGTCGGGGCAGAACGCAGCCATTTCCTGCTTTCCGGCGAGCCGCCGCCCAAACCCGATCCCGCGCGCGTCGCGCAACTCATCGATTGCTATCTGCGCGCGTTTGCAGCAGAGGCCCTTTCTTCCAACCCCGCCCCCCAACGGAGCGTCCCATGAGAAAAACCCTTCCCTTGCTCGTGCTTGCACTTCTGGCCGCTTGCGGCGACGACGGTAAAAAAGGTCCTCCGGGAGCACCGCCCGGAGCCGGGATGCCCCCGCCGGAAGTGGATGTGATCACGATTGCCGCCGGCAGCGCAACGATCACCCAGGATTTGCCCGGCCGTTTGCAGGCAGTGCGTTCCGCGCAAGTGAGGGCTCGCGTCGAAGGTGTCGTGGAGAAGCGCCTCTTCGCCGAAGGCACGGACATAGCCGCCGGCACACCCCTGTTTCAAATCGACGCCCGGACCTATCAGGCGCAAGCCGCCGCAGCCGACGCCGATCTCGCCGCAGCCAAGGCGGTGTTTGACCGTTACACGCCACTGCTTGCCATCAAGGCGGTCAGCCAGCAGGAATTCGACGCCGCGCAGGCACGTGTCAAACAAGCCGAAGCCGCCGCCGCCAAGGCGAAGCTGGACCAGGAAAACGCCGTACCGCCAGCGCCGATTTCCGGCCGCATCGGCCGTGCGCTGGTGACCGAAGGTGCTTTGGTCGGCAAGGGCGAGGCCACCCATCTGGTGACCATCGAACAACTCGATCCGATCCGCGTCGAATTTTCGCAATCCTATTCCGATCTGTTGCGCCTGCAGCAGGCGGTCAAGAGCGGCAAGCAGAAAAAGGCCGACTCGGCGAAAGTCGAACTGGTGCTGGAGGACGGTTCGCTCTATCCGGAAAAAGGTCGCCTCCAGTTCACCGACTTGGCCGTCGATCCGAACAGCGGCGCGGTCATCCTGCGTGCCGAATTTCCCAATCCGCGCCGCGACCTGCTGCCCGGCACGTTTGTGCGCGTGCGTTTCCCCCAGACGCAACTGGATGAGGCCATCCGGGTGCCGCAACGCGCCGTTCAGGGCGGCGCCCAGGGCCAGTTCGTGATGACCGTCGACGCTGAAGGCAAGGTGGCGCCGCGGCCGATCAAGACCAGCGCCATGTCCGGCGGCGACTTCATTGTCGATTCCGGGTTGAAAGGCGGCGAGCAGGTGATCGTCAATGGCTTGCAGAAGGCCAGACCCGGCAGCGCGGTGAAGCCTGTGCCCTGGACTCCGGGTGCGCCGCTGCTGGCTGCGCCGCCCGGCGCCGGCAAGCCGGCAGAGGCAGTGCCAGGCGCGGCGGCCCCCGGCACCAAGCCCAGTGAAGAAAAGAAGTAAGTCATGATCTCAAAATTCTTCATTGATCGGCCCATCTTCGCCTGGGTCATCGCCATCATCATTGTGCTCGGCGGCCTGCTCGCGTTGCGCCAGCTGCCGGTGGCGAGTTATCCGGCGGTGGCGCCGCCGGCGCTGGCGATCACGGTGAATTACCCCGGCGCCTCGGCCAAGGTGGTGGAGGAAACCGCCGTCGCGCTGATCGAACAGGAACTCAACGGCATCGAGAACCTGCTCTACATGGACTCGGCCTCCGAGCAGAACCTCGGCACCATCACCCTGACCTTCCAGGCCGGCACCAACCTCGACCTGGCCTCGGTGGAAACGCAGAACCGCATCAAGCGCGCCGAGCCGCGCCTGCCGGAAGAAGCGCGCCGCCTGGGCATCACGGTGGTGAAGTCGGCGCGCAACTACCTGATGTTCATCTCCCTGTTTTCTCCCGACAAGTCGCAGGACAACGTCGCGCTGGGCAGTTATGCCGCCGCCAACGTGCTGGAAAGCATCCGCCGCACTCCGGGCGTGGGCGAGGCCATCCTGTTCGGTACCGAGTATTCGATGCGGCTATGGCTCAAGCCCGAGCGTTTGACGGCATTCGGCCTGACTCCCGCCGACGTGGCGAAGGCGGTGCGCGCCCAGAACGCGCAGATCGCCACCGGCGAGCTCGGCCAGGTGCCGGCCGTGCCGGGGCAGGAATACGCGGCGACGATCATCACCCAGGGCCGCCTCGCGACTCCGGAGCAATTCGGCAACGTCATCATCAGGAGCGACGGTCGCGGCGCCACGGTACGCGTCAAGGATGTCGCCCGCGTCGAGCTGGGCGCACAGGATTACAACATCGCGGCCCGCGTCGATGGGCAGCCCACGGCCGCGATTGCCGTGCGCATGGCGCCGGGCGCCAATGCGCTCGACACGGCCAAGGCGGTCAATGCGCGAATGACCGAACTGGCAAAATATTTCCCGCCCAGCATTTCCTGGATGGTGCCCTACGACACCTCTACCTTTGTCGACATCTCGATCCGCGAAGTGGTCAAGACCCTGATCGAAGCCATGATCCTGGTGGTGCTGGTGATGTATTTGTTCCTCGAAAACGTGCGCGCCACCTTCATTCCGACGGTGGTCGTGCCGGTCTCGCTGTTCGGCGCCATGATCGGCCTCTATGTGCTCGGCTATTCGATCAACGTGCTGACGCTGTTCGCGATGGTGCTGGCGATCGCCATCGTGGTGGACGATGCCATCGTCGTGATCGAGAACGTCGAGCGCATCATGAGCGAGGAAGGCCTCAGTCCGCGCGACGCGACACGCAAGGCCATGGGGCAGATCATCAACGCCATCATCGCCATCACGGTGGTGCTGACGGCGGTGTTCGTGCCCCTGCTGTTTTTCGGCGGTTCGGTCGGCGCGATCTACCGCCAGTTCGCCGTGACGCTGATCCTGACCATGGTCTTTTCGGCCTTCATGGCACTGACGCTGACGCCCGCGCTTTGTGCGACGCTGCTCAAGCATGAGCCCGGCGCCGACGACGTGATGCCGCACAGCGGCTTCTTCGGCTGGTTCAACCGCTTCTTTGCCGCCACCGTGAATCGCTACATCGGTACCACGCGGCGCATGCTGGGCAAGCCCGGGCGCTGGCTGGTGGTCTATGCCGCGATTCTGGCGGCCACCGGCTGGTTCTTTGCCAAGCTGCCCGGCAGCTTCCTGCCGAGCGAAGACCAGGGTTACTTCCTCAGCATCGTCCAACTTCCCTCGGGCGCGACGCGCGAGCGCAGCCTCGAAGTTCTCGAAACCGTCGAGAAACACTACCTGGCGCAGAAGGAAGTTGCCCACGTGATCGGCGTGCTCGGTTTCTCCTTTTTCGGACGCGGCCAGAACGCCGCCATTACCTTCGTCCGCCTCAAGAGCTGGGACGAGCGGCCGAACAAGGAGAACAGCGCCGAGTCGGTGGTGCAGCGCGCCAACATGGCTTTCTTCCGCATCAAGCAGGCCATGATCTTCGCCATCAACGTGCCGCCGATTCCGGAACTGGCCGCCGTCGGCGGTTTCGATTTCCGCCTGCAGGATCGCGGCGGCCTCGGCCGCGACAAGCTGCTCGAAGCGCGCAACATGGCGCTCGGTCTGGCCGGACAAAATCCGGCATTGGCCGGGGTGCGTCCGGAAGGGCAGGAGGCCGGCCCGCAGGTCTTCCTCACCGTGGACCGGGTCAAGGCGCGCGCGCTGGGCATCGATCTGGGCGATCTTAACGACACCCTGCAGGCGACACTGGGCACGGCCTACATCAACGATTTCGTGCGCGAAGGCCGCATCCTGCGCGTGCAGATGCAGGCCGAGGCCGACACCCGGCGCACGCCGGAAGACTTGTTGCAGCTGCCGATCAAGAATGCGCGCGGCGACATGATTCCGCTGGCCGAAATCGCCACGGCGCAGTGGATCGTCGGCAGTCCCAAGCTCGACCGCTACAACGGCCTGCCTTCGATGAAGATTGCGGGCAATCCGGCGCCCGGGCGTTCAACCGGCGATGCGCTGGCGGCGATGGAGGATGTTGCCGCCAAGCTGCCGCCCGGCATCGGCTTCGAATGGTCGGGCAGTTCCTTCGAGGAGCGGCTTTCCGGCACCCAGGCGCCCTTCCTTTTCGCCGTTTCGCTGATCGTGGTTTTCCTCTGCCTCGCTGCACTCTATGAGAGCTGGTCGATTCCCTTCGCGGTGATGCTGGTGGTGCCCCTGGGCATCTTCGGCGCGGTGCTGGCGGTGACGCTGCGCGGCCTGCCCAACGACGTGTATTTCAAGGTCGGCCTGATCGCCATCATCGGCCTCTCGGCGAAGAACGCGATCCTGATCATCGAGTTTGCGCGCGAGCTGCAGGAGCAGGGAAAGGATCTGATCGAAGCCACGCTCGAAGCCTGCCGCCTGCGTTTCCGGCCGATCCTGATGACTTCGATTGCCTTCATGTTCGGCGTGCTGCCGCTGGCGGTGTCCACCGGCGCCGGCGCCAACAGCCGCCATGCCATCGGCACCGGCGTGATCGGCGGCATGTTCGCCGCGACGCTGCTCGCGGTGTTCCTGGTCCCGGTATTTTTCGTGGTGGTGCGGCGAATCTTCCCTGGTCACGCCCGCCACCACGAGGAGAAGCACGATGCGTAAATTCCTTCCTCTCGCCATTGCCCTTGCCGCGGCCGGCTGTTCGTTCACTCCCGATTACCAGCGGCCCGCGGCGCCGGTGCCGACTGCCTGGCCGATGACAGTCGGCGCTGGCGATACGGCGAAAGGCGCGCCGTTCGGCACCGACTGGCGCGCATTTTTCCCCGATGCGCACTTGCAGGGCCTGATCGCCGCGGCGCTGGAACACAACCGCGATCTGCGCATCGCCATCGGGCGTGTCGATGAGGCCCGTGCGCTGGCGGGCATTGCCCGCGCCGACCGGTTTCCGACCGTGGATCTTGCCGCGCAACGCGCGGCATCGCTGACGCCGGCGGATCTGTCCGGCACCGGCCGCCAGCAGAACAGCCAGCGTTACGACGTCAATCTGGCGGTGGCTTCGTTCGAGCTGGATTTCTGGGGACGGGTGAAGAGCCTCGATGATGCCGGGCGCGCCAATTTCCTGGCCAGCGACTTTGCGCACCAGGCCTTCCGCCTGTCGTTGATTGCCGACGTCGCCAATGCGTATTTCAGCCTGCTGGAACTTGGCGAGCGGCTTGAGCTGGCGCAGGCCACCCGGAAGAGCCGCGAAGAAACCCGCACTCTGGTCGCGCGCCGCCGCGACGTCGGCTTGGCCGGCGACCTCGATTTTCTGCAAGCCGACGGCGCCTTCCAGAATGCGCGCGCGGAAGTCGCCAATCTGGCGCGCAGCCATGCGGCGGCGGAAAACGCCTTGCGTCTGCTGGTGGGCAGTTCACCGGCGGCGGCCGGGGGCGGCAAGCTGGCGCAACAGGGCTTGGTTGCCGACGTCGCGGTGGGCCTGCCGGCGGAAATCCTGCTGGCCCGTCCGGACGTGCTGGCCGCCGAGCAGAAATTGATTGCGGCCAATGCCAACATCGGCGCCGCGCGCGCCGCCTTCCTGCCGAAGATCCTGCTGACGGCCGCCGCCGGAACTGCCAGCAGGGGTCTCTCCGGGTTGTTCGATGCCGGCAGCGGTGCCTGGAGTTTCACGCCGGTCTTGCGCCTGCCGCTGTTCGATGCCGGGCGCAGCACCGACAACGTCGATCTGGCAAAGGCGCGCAAGAACATCGCCGTGGCCGAGTATGAGAAGAGCATCCAGCTGGCCTTCCGCGAAATTGCCGACCTGCTGGCGGCGCGCAGCCAGCTGGCCGAACAGCTTCAGGCGCAGGAAGCCAATGTTGCCGCACAGGGCCAGCGCCTGAAGATTGTCGAGGCGCGCTACCAGGCCGGCGTTTCCAGCCATCTCGAACTGCTCGATGCCCAGCGCGAACATTTTGCCGCGCAACAGTCGGCGCTGGCGGTACGGCGGCAGTTGCTGGCGACGGCCGCAAGTTTCTACAAGGCGCTGGGTGGCGGCGTGGCGGAGGCAAAGCCCTCTTAACGCGGATGGCACCGAGTGCCATCCGCCGAAGAAGAAACACGCTAAAGGCGAATTGGTCGCCCGCCCCCCTTCCGCTACGCGGCCCACGGCCGGCTTTGCACAGCCAGCCGGCTGCGGCGGCGCGACGCATGCGTCGCGAATTCCCGCCTCGCCCCTCACGGGGGGGGTTATTAATCGGCGCGCTGCGCGCGTCCATTACCGGAGCCTTCGAACACGGCGCTTCACATTAACGGTGCTGGCCTGATGCTTGCAATGAGTCGGACACTTCCATTTTTCGGGGTGTCCGATGGTCCGTCTGGGGGATTTGACCCGGTCTCTTGACCAGTTCGCTACACAATCTGCCGCTACGCCGGCAAGTTCTTCCGGCCCTTTGCCGCCGGCGAAGCCGGCTGCGGAACAGGTCGAGGCGACGCTGGCGGCCGATGATGTCAGCATCAGCGCCGAGGCCGTGCGCCAGTTGCAGCGCGCAGCGGAACTCGAGCAGCAACAGGCGGCCACGCTCAAGGCGCTCGGCGAAGATGCCGAACTCGCCGCGCGATTGGCGCACGAGATGGCCTATCGCCGCGAGGTGGTGGTGGTTCCCGCGAAGGCCTACGGCGATCTGGCGGCGTCCCGCTTTGCCGGCGGAAGCTCGCCGGCGATCAATGCGGCAGGCATCGCCAGGGCACAGTCCGAACTCGAGCAATCGCGCCTGGCGCGAATAGCCTTGTATGAATTCGAGAAGGCCAAGGGAACCCCGCCCGCAGAAATCTACAACCGCCTGCTTGCACTCGAGGCTGCCCGGCCCGCGGGCTACAGTATTGCCCTCGCCACCTGAGGCGTGAGCTCAGGTGGCTTCAAACCTGCGCGCTCAGAGCCCCTTGCGCACGCTGATCACGCCGCGGATCTGGCCTTCCGAATAGCCGGTGGCCTTGTCGTTGGGGTAATGCTGGCTGAGTACGGCCTGGACTGCGGGCTTGAGTTGGTCGGCGGGGCCATGGCAGCTAAGGCACAGGCCCTGCACCGGTAGCGCCTTGACGAAGCGGTATTCGTTGCCGACTTTCTCGCCCTTTTCCAGCTTGCCCGGCGCTTCGCCGGCGGCGGCGCGCTTGTCGAAATCTTCCAGTGCGGCCTTTTCCCACTCATCGGGAATCGCCCGCGCGTCGTTGCGCGCCTTGAGGCTGACGCGCTTGATCTTCCATCCGGTCTGCTGCGAGATCTCGCCGGCCATTTTGGGTGCCATGTCCTTGCAGACGGGAATCGCGCCTTCCGCTCCGGACTTGCGGATTTCTTCCTGCAGGGCGACGAGCAGCTTGGGTGGCAAGGTGGTGGCCACCTTGCGTGCTTCGTCGAGCAGCGCGGAGTCGTTGGCGTGGGCCGGCGTTGCGGCAAACGGAGCGATCAGCGTCGCAGCGACAAAAAGCAGCTTTTTCATGAACATATCCTCCCGGTTGGTTTGAGGCGTGATTGTGCACACCCGGTTTGGAAGGAGCCAATAAAAATAATTTAGGCGGCGATCAGTCCAGCTTCAGCCGAGCATTTGTATCCGCTTTTCCAGTCGCGCGACGTCGTCGCGCAGGCGATCGATATCGCCGGAAAACCCGGTGATATCCTCCTGGCGTGCAATCATGGGCTGCTCTTCGGTGAAGTACTCGGCGAGATTTTCGGCGAAGTTCTGCGCCGCCTGCTGTTGCCAGGCGACAAACTCGCGGGTGCCGGTCACGATGCGATGGGCCGCGATGTCGCCAAAGACTTTCGAGAGATCCTCCTCCGCATCCCAGCGCAGGTTGCGAATGACGAAAGCCAGCGTCTGGGCGAATTCCGCCGAACCCTCGATGCGTGCCGCCCGCATCACCACTTCCTTGCCCTGCAGTGCCAGCAGCGGCGTGGCAGCCGGCAGCGAAATGCTGACCTCCAGCTCGGCCTCGGGTGCGGGTGCGGAAATGAATCCATCGCTACCAATCAAAAAAGCCGCCTCGAAAGGCGGCAGTTTTATCCGGGCGGCATGTCCGGCAAACGGCGCCAGCTTTTCCCGCGCCCAAGCGGCCTGCCCGAGCAGGTGATTGATCGCTGCAAGCAGCGGTGCGGGCAGGGGCTGCATGGTGACGGTCGTTTTGCGCGCCGGGAATTCCGCTTCGCGGGCGAGCGTCAGACCTGCTGGATCCCGGCCACGTTCCAGCCGCGGCTGCCGTCGGTAGGCTTCACCAGATGCCAGGTTTCGGCGAAGGCTTCCGGTGTGCCGCTGTCCTCACGCAACTGGCCGGAGAAATGCACGCTGGCCACGTGGCGACCTTCCTCGGTAGCGACTTCGAGCAGTTCTGCGTTCAATTGCATCACGTCGGTTTCCTGGTTGCGGCCGCCACGTTCCTGATGCTGCAGCTTGATCTCGGCGAACAACTCGGGCGCCGTGAACTCGCGGATGTCGTCCATGTCGCCACGGTCGTTGGCCGCCTGCAGGCGCACGAAGTTGAGCTTGGCCTGGCGCAGGAAACCTTCCACGTCGAAATCGGCGGGGATGTTTCCGGCAGCAGCGGCCACCGTAGCGCCAGCGCCGACCCCCGAGCCTTCGAATCGAGCGGGCGTGAAATTCGCCGGAGCGGCATTGCCGGGGCCGGCACCGGCGTACTGCATGCCGGCTTGGGGAGTGCGCTTGCTCATGAGCCAGCGGATGACGAAGAATGCCACCATGCCCAGTGCGAGAATCAGCAGCATGTTGGCCATGCCTTCGCCGAGGCCGAAGTGCGACAGCAGCGCGGCGATGCCAAGACCGGCGGCGAGGCCGGCCAGGGGGCCGAGGAAGCGGCTCATGCCGGCCGGCTTGGCCGCAGCCGCGGGTGCCGCTGCTGCGGCCGGAGCGGCCGCAGGCTTGCCGGCCGCAGCCGGTGCCGTGGGAGCGGGTGTCGCCTGGCGCTGCATGCCGGCCGACTTGCCGCCACCCAGACGCCGGGCTTCGGCATCCGGAACCATCAAGCCCAATCCAACCACCGCCGCAAAGACGGCAATCACCAATCGCTTCATTGTTTCTTCTCCTCGTTAATGTGAAACAACTCGTTCAGAGCGACCGGTGACAGTCGAGCGAAGCGAGCAAATCAGAAGCCTCCCCGTGAGGGGGCGAGGCGGGGTTTCGCACCGCATGCGGTGCGCCGCCGCAGCCGGCTGGCTGTGCAAAGACAGCCGTGGGCCGCGAAGCGGATGGGAGGGGCGGGCCTTCAATTCGCTATTCGCGTGTTTCATTCTCTGCGGATGGTCTGATGTGACCATGAGCTTTAGAACTTGTAACCACGATGCAGCGCGACGACGCCGGCTGTCATGTTGAATACTTCGACCCGTTCCAGCCCGGCTTGTTCCATCATGGCCTTGAGCGTGGCCTGGTCGGGGTGCATGCGGATCGACTCGGCCAGGTAGCGGTAGGACTCGGCGTCCCCTGCGATTTTCTCGCCCAGCCAGGGCAGCAACTTGAACGAGTAGGCATCATAGGCCTTTTCCAGCGGCTTCCACACTTTGGAAAACTCCAGTACCAGCAGGCGTCCGCCGGGTCGCAGCACGCGGCGCATTTCCGCCAGCGCGCGATCCTTGTGTGTCATGTTGCGCAGGCCGAAGGCCACCGTGACGATGTCGAAATGGTTGTCGGGGAAGGGCAGCTTTTCCGCATCGCACTGGGCCACCGGAGCCAGTACGCCTTCATCGAGCAGGCGGTCGCGACCGACGCCGAGCATGGCGTTGTTGATGTCGGTGAGCCAGACCTGACCGTCGGCACCGACGCGGCGGGCGAAGGCCGACGAAAGATCGGCCG
The DNA here is from genome assembly GCF_000828635.1 of Sulfuritalea hydrogenivorans sk43H. Taxonomy (GTDB): domain Bacteria; phylum Pseudomonadota; class Gammaproteobacteria; order Burkholderiales; family Rhodocyclaceae; genus Sulfuritalea; species Sulfuritalea hydrogenivorans. The sequence goes on along the minus strand of NZ_AP012547.1, from coordinate 3,776,164 downwards.
TGCCGCCGGCGACATCGAGCACGCGTTCGCCGGGTCGCGGCGCGGCGATGTCGATGGTGAATTTCTTCCAGAGCCGATGCAGACCCATCGACATGAGATCGTTCATCACGTCGTATTTCTGCGCGACCGACGAAAAGACGCCGGCTACGCGCTGCGCCTTTTCCTTCTCGTCTACGGTTTCAAAACCGAAATGGGTCTTGCTCATGCCGAGTTCTTGCTCAATGGCTGCCGCAGCCACCCGACTTGGGTGGCTTGGTCGTCGAGTCCACATCGCGGCTGGCACCGGCTTTTTCAAGGCGGTCGAGATAATCCGCCCAGAGCGCTTCCTGATCGGCGCCGAGCTTGTGCAGCAAATCCCACGAGTAGATGCCGCTGCTGTGGCCATCGGAGAAAGTCGGCTGCACCGCATAGTTGCCGACCGGCTCCAGCGCGGTGATCTCGACATTGCGCTTGCCGGTTTGCAGCGTCTCCTGTCCCGGACCGTGGCCGCGAACTTCGGCGGAGGGACTCCAGACGCGCAGGAATTCGGCGGGCAGGTTGTAGTGGCTGCCGTCGTCGAAGGTGAGTTCGAGCATGCGCGACTTTTTGTGCAGGGTGATCTCGGTGGGAATCGGGGTCTTGGGGTCGAGACCGGACATGGTGACAGCTCCTTGAATTGGCCCGCTATGATAGCGCACGCGGCGGGCCGCATCGATGTCATGGAACCGTCATCAAGCCGCAATAGACTGCAGGCTTTTGGAGAGACCGAATAACCATGCCCGCGACGATACTGGTAGTTGAGGATGAACCGGCGATCCAGTCGCTGATCGAGGTCAATCTGCGCCGCGCCGGCCATTCCGTGCAACTGGCGACCGATGCCGAAACCGCGCGTCGCCTGGTACAGCAGGCGCTTCCCGATCTGGTACTGCTCGACTGGATGCTGCCCGGCATGAGCGGGGTAGACTTCGCTCGCCTGTTGCGCAGCGAGGCACGCACCCGGATGCTGCCCATCATCATGCTGACCTCGCGCGCCGAGGAGCGCGACAAGATAGAAGGCCTGGAGATCGGTGCCGATGACTACGTGACCAAGCCCTTCAGCCCGCGCGAGTTGATGGCGCGCATCAAGGCCGTGCTGCGCCGGCATGCACCGCAAGCCACCGAGGATGCCGTCGAGATCGGCGGCCTGCGGCTGGATCCGGTGACGCACCGGATCACGGCCGGCAATGCGGAGGTGGATCTCGGTCCGACGGAATTCCGCCTGCTGCATTTTCTGATGACGCATCCGGAGCGGGTGCATGGCCGCGCGCAGCTGCTCGACCAGGTGTGGGGCGACCATGTTTTCGTCGAGGAGCGCACGGTCGACGTGCATATTCGCCGCCTGCGCGCCGCCCTCGAAGCGACCGGACATGATGCGCTGATCCAGACGGTGCGTGGCAGCGGCTACCGGATTTCAGCGACGTGAGGGCGGTACTGAGGGAGCTGCTGGCGGCCATTGCGCTGGCGGCTCTGGCCACGCTGGCGGGCTGGTTTGCGGCACGCGAGTCCGGTGCGGTACTGATGGCGCTTGGCAGCTTCGCCTTCTTTTTTCTGCGCCAGCTCTGGATGGTGCTGCGCCTCATCCACTGGGCCGGTTGTCCGCTGGGCACGCCGACACCGAGCGCCAGCGGTGCCTGGGGTGCGGTGTTCGAAGCCCTGCACCGGCGGGGCCGGCTGGCCAGTGCCGAGCGCGAGCAGGCGACCCAGGAGCTGGATCGCTTCCGCCGCGCCGCCGAGGCCTTGCCCGACGGCGTCATGATCCTCGACGGCCACCGCGCCATCGAGTGGATGAATCTCCACGCCGAGGCCTGCCTCGGCCTCAAGGGTTCGATCGATACCGGCAGCCGCATCACGCATCTGCTGCGCGAACCGGAATTTCTGGCCTACCTCGACAGCCCCGATCATCGCGGCGTGCCGCTGGAGCTGCGCACCCAGCGCAATCCGGGCCGCACCCTGCAGGTCCAGGCTGCTCCTTTCGCGGCGGGACGCACGCTGCTGCTGGTGCGCGACGTGACGCAGTTGCAGAAGCTCGCCACCATGCGGCGCGATTTCGTCGCCAATGTTTCGCATGAACTGAAGACGCCGCTGACCGTGACGCTCGGCTTTGTCGAAACCGCATTGGATGCGCTGGACGATACGCCGCCACAGGAGCTTGCCCATTACCTGAAAACCGCCGCCGACCAGGCGCGGCGCATGCAGCAGCTGATCGACGACCTGCTGACGCTGTCGTCGCTGGAAACCGATGCGCCGCCGCCTCTTGAAGATCCGATAGACGTTGCCGCCATGCTGGCCGACATCTGTCAGGAAATCGAAGCGCTTTCGGCGGGGCGGCATCGCATCACGCTTGAAAGCGGGGGGCCCAAGGTCCTGCTGGGCAGTGCGCGCGAGTTGCGTTCGGCCTTTGCCAACCTGGCCGTGAATGCGGTGCGCTATACCCCGGACGGCGGCGAGATCATGTTGCGCTGGAGCGCCGAGGGCGAGGCCGGCGGCCGGTATTCAGTGCGCGACAGCGGCATCGGCATCGCTCCGGAACACCTGCCCCGCCTGACGGAGCGGTTTTACCGGGTCGATCGTGGTCGTTCGCGCGAAGCGGGCGGCACCGGGCTTGGCCTGGCCATCGTCAAGCATGTGCTGGAGCGGCACCAGGCGGTGCTTCAGATCGAAAGCGAGCCGGGGCATGGTTCGACCTTCAGCGCGGTGTTTCCACCGCACCGGATTCAGTCGTGAAAATTGCAGCGCTCGAACTCGACGCCGCGATCGAGGACGCGGGACAGCTTCAGCACTCGTAGTTTCTCATCGACCATGACCTCGATGCTGCGTTCGATGCGAAATGTGCCGACGGGAACAACCACGCTTGGCGGCTCCTTGAGGTCGGCGGCTTCCGGCAGCAGGAAGCCCGGGCGCCACGTGCCGCGGCCGTCGGCTTCCACCGTGCGTATCGCGACCGGACGCGGTTGGCCGGGGAATAGCTGAATGCCCGCCGCGAGGGAGGCATCTCCTTCGCGCAATGCCCAGCGCACGTTGCCCAGGGTGAAGTGCTGGCTGTCCTGCGTTTTTACCGCGATCAACTGGCCGGCCCCGATGCGCGCGCCTTCCTTCAGCGGCCGCGAGATGCGCAGGCCGGTGGCGGACTCATCGAGCAGGCGCCAGTCGTCCATGATTTCCCAGTTCTCGAGATTCGATGCGCCCTCTTCGCCGCCGGTACTTCCTGCCTTGTGGCTATGGTCGCCGAAGGTTTCGAACTGTTCCCGCTCGCGTCGCAGCGTCGTATCGTCGCGCGAGGGGGCATGAAACATCTGGCGGCCCGAGAGGTGGTAATGCACCGCCTCGAAGCCCGCAATGAAATTGCAGGTGCCGCTTGCGCTGCGGCGTTCATGGCGACGCGGCACGCCGCCCTTGCACCAGCGTTGCAGAACCCGTTCCAGCAACTGGCCCGCGGCGGGCTGGGTAACGTCGTCGCCGAGCTGCAGCTGGGCGGGGGCGCGACCTTGTTCCAGCAAGGCGATGCGGGCCACCAGGCTCTTCCTGAGCTCGGTGGTTTCCAGCCAGCGACCGCTGCTTGAGGCTCGCGGCGCATAGCTTGCCGGCCGATCGGACTCGAGGTCGACCCACAGCGGCACGGCGCGGTTGCGAATGTCTTCGGGCGGCATTTTCAGCAGCGCCAGCTTGGCGCCCCAGCGCCTTGCCCAGCGTGCCACCCAGGCCAGATGGCGTGCCGGGAGCTCATAGGGGTTGGCCGTGGAGAGCAGGTTGCATTCACCGTAGGCGGCCAGCGCGCTGGTCGGCGCGTTGCCGTGCCGCACCGGATCATTGACCGCGCGCGCGGCGATGCCGAGAGTCTCGGCGGCGGAAAAAATCTGGTGCAATTTCTTCCAGTAGGTCGGGTCGGGCAACTGCTCGCCGCGACACAGATCAACCTGCCAGTCGGCAAACACCGACAGCGTGCGCTGGGCGAGGACGGCGATCTTGGCTGCCAGCTCCTGGTCGCCGGCGAGCAGTGTCCGCTTTGACTGCAAGACGGCCGTCGTGATAACGCCGGAATCCCCCGCGCAGAGGGATTCGAAACAGCGCAGGTAGCCCAGTGCCAGCATGTGCCAGACGTTCAGCGTGCTGTCCAGCGCCGCCTGCTCGTGCGGCGCGAAAGGCAGGGGCTTGCTGGCGAACTTCTTTACCGCGTCTCCCTGCACGTCGCTTACCGGACCGCGCAGCGTGTCAAGAATGGCAAAACGCTCGGAAGCAGGGAGGGCGAAACGGTGCAGCAGGTTCAACTGGCGCAGGAACATCGACTGTGCCTGCACGGCATTCGCCAGCGGAACGGTGACCAGCCAGTCCTGGCAGGCAATCGCATTGACGAAGGCGGGGCTCGGGTCGGTACCGGTGGGAGGCAGGTCAAAGTTCATGGCGTTTCATTCAAGGTCGAAAGTTCGGCTGTCGGAGTTCGCAGCAAATCATCGCCGGAATCGGCACAGAGCTTGCAGTTGATATGTATCGCATTTCATAAGCATAGCGCCAATCCGGCGCCATGTGGTGTCGCACGGCCCTGATCGGGTGTTTCAGCGCGATTGTGCGGGCAGGCCCATGCGCCAGGACCATTCGCGCGGATGGGACAAGCCCAGGGCCGGCGGCATGCGCTTGCCCTTGCCGACGCCGCCGGGCACGGCCGTCAGCGGTTTCACGCTGGAGACTTCCGGCAAGGGCGTGTCGAGCGCGCGTGGGGCGAAGCAGGATTCCATGCGGCCTTGCTCATCGCGCCGCAGATTGGGCCAGGTGGCCTCGGCGCAGAAGGAATGGATGCTCATGCAGCGGCTGCCGTCTTCGGCGCAGAGGAACAAGTCCCAGCGCTCGTTGGCTTGCACCACCACCTTCGATCCGGCGGGCGGCACGTATTTGGCCCCGGTCAGGAAGTAGAGTCCCTTTTCCGTCTGCACCACGACATAGCCCACGCGACGCGTGTCCTGCACTTCCACCGGCGTCGCGGTCTGCGGCGGCGAGACCAGCGTCACGGGCCTGAAACGCTGCCACAACGCCGTGTTGTGCAGCTTCTGGTTGCCCGCGAACTGGAAGCCGAGCACGGACACGACCATGCCGCCGAGAATGCCCAGCATCCAGTAGAAGGGCCGCTTGTCGATCGGCCGGCCCGGTGCGCTGTCGGTTTCGCTCAAAGCAGTATCCGTTCAATGCCGCCGCTGTTGGCCGCGCGCAGGTAGTTCTGCATCCAGTCGGGACCGAGGATCGCCCTGGCCATTTCGACCACGATGTAGTCGGCGGAAATATCCGCATCGTTCTCGTAGCGCGACAGGCCTTGCAGGCAGGAGGGGCAGGAGGTGAGGATTTTCACCGCCGTACCGCCGGCGCCGACTCTTCTGAGTTCGGCAGCACCTGCCTCGATTTCCTGTTGCTTGCGGAAGCGGATCTGGGTCGACACATCGGGCCGCGAAACGGCCAGCGATCCCGATTCGCCGCAGCAGCGATCGCTGAGATCGACGCGCTGGCCCATCAGCGCGTTGGCCACCTTGACGCCCGAATAGTGTTTCATCGGCGTGTGGCAGGGCTCGTGGTACATGTACTGCATGCCTTTCACGCCATCGAGCTTGATGCCTTTTTCGAACAGCCATTCGTGGATGTCCACCAGCCGGCAGCCGGGGAATATCTTGCCGAACTCGTACTTCAGCAACTGGTCCATGCAGGTGCCGCAGGAGACCACGACGGTCTTGATGTCGAGGTAGTTCAGCGTGTTGGCGACGCGGTGGAACAGCACGCGGTTGGCCGTGGTGATGGCTTGGCCCTTGTCCTCGTCGCCGCTGGCGGTCTGCGGATAGCCGCAGCACAGGTAGCCCGGCGGCAACACCGTGGTGGCGCCGGCATGCCAGAGCATGGCCTGCGTGGCCAGCCCGACTTGCGAGAACAGTCGCTCCGAGCCGCAACCGGGAAAGTAGAACACCGCTTCGGAATCCTCGGCAGTTCGCTGCGGGTCGCGGATCACCGGGATCAGGCTGTCGTCCTCGACGTCGAGCAGGGCGCGCGAGGTGCGGTTGGGCACGTCCTTCGGCATCGGCTTGTTGAGGAAATGGATCACCTGCGCCTTGAGTTCGGGGCGCCCCAGCGTGGCCGGCGGATGCTTGACGCTGTCCTGGATCAGGCCGAAGGATTTCGCCAGTGCGTGGCCGAGGCGCTGCGCCTTGTAGCCGAGCTGGATCATGCCGGCGCGCACCAGCTTGATGGTTGCCGGGTCGGTGGCGGAAAGGAAGCCCATCGCCGCCGCCGTGCCCGGATTGAATTTTTTCTTGCCCTGGCGGCGCAGGAAGTTGCGCATCGCCACCGAGACGTCGCCGAAGTCGATATCCACCGGGCAGGGCGTCACGCACTTGTGGCACACGGTGCAATGGTCGGCGACGTCGGAAAATTCGTCGAAGTGCTGCAGCGAAATGCCGCGCCGGGTCTGCTCTTCGTAGAGGAAGGCTTCGATCAGCAGCGAGGTGCCGAGGATCTTGTTGCGCGGGCTGTAGAGCAGGTTGGCGCGCGGCACATGGGTCGAGCACACCGGCTTGCACTTGCCGCAGCGCAGGCAGTTCTTGATCGACTCGGAAATCCTGCCGACGTCGGATTGCTCCATGATCAGCGACTCGACGCCGAGCAACGCGAACGACGGCGTGTAGGCGTTGGCCAGATCGCCACCCGCCATCAGCTTGCCGCGATTGAAGCAGCCGTCCGGGTCGACCTTCTGCTTGTAGTCGCGGAAGGGGCGGATCTCGTCGTCGCCAAGGAATTCCAGCTTGGTGATGCCGATGCCATGTTCGCCGGAGATTACCCCGCCCAGCGACTTGGCCAGAGCCATGATGCGTTCGACGGCCTTGTAGGCGGTCTGCAGCATCGCATAGTGGTCGGAATTCACCGGGATGTTGGTGTGCACGTTGCCGTCGCCGGCGTGCATGTGCAGGGCGACGAAGACGCGGCCGCGCAGCACTTCCTGGTGGATCGCCGTGATCCGCTCCAGCACCGGGCGGAAGGCATTGCCGTCGAACAGGGCTTCCAGCGGCGCCTTGAGTTCGGTCTTCCACGACACGCGCAAACGGTAATCCTGCAACTCGGCGAAATGCCGGTCGAGATTGTCGAGCAGGCCCTGCCAGCCGGCACGCACCTCGGCGATCAGCTCCAATGCCTGCTCGCGCTTGTCGCCCAGCAGCAGCTCCGGGTCGAGGTTGGCGTCACCCGCATGCAGCGGCAGTTCGCCCTTGAGAAATTCGCTCAGCGCGTCGGCCAGTTCGATCTTGTTGGCGATCGAGAGTTCGATGTTGATGCGTTCGATGCCGTCGCAGTAGTCGCCCATGCGCGGCAGCGGAATCACCACATCCTCGTTCACCTTGAAGGCGTTGGTGTGCTTCGAAATCGCCGCGGTGCGCGCGCGGTCGAGCCAGAACTTCTTGCGCGCCTCGGGCGAGACGGCGATGAAGCCCTCGGCGCCGCGCGCATTGGCCATGCGTACCACTTCGGATGCGGCGGCCATCACCGCCGTGTCGTCGGCGCCGACTATGTCGCCGATCAGCACCATCTTCGGCCGGCCGTGCCGTTTTGCCTTGGTCGCATAGCCGACGGCGCGCACGTAGCGTTCGTCGAGGTGTTCGAGGCCGGCAAGTTGCACGCCGGCGGCGAGTCCCGCGCCGCCCGGCTTGAAGTAATCGGTGATCTCGACGATGGAGGGCACGGCGTCGGTGACGCGGCCGAAGAATTCCAGGCAGACCGTGCGCGTCACCGGCGGCATCTTGTGCAACACCCACACCGCCGAAGTGATCAGGCCGTCGGTGCCTTCCTTCTGCACGCCCGGAATGCCGGCGAGGAACTTGTCGGTGACGTCCTTGCCGAGGCCTTCCTTGCGGAACAGCCGGCCCGGCACGTCGAGTTGCTCCTCGCCGAGCTTCTTCTTTCCTGTCGCGTCCCAGCGCACGAGGCGGAAGCTGACAGTTTCCTGTTCGTGGATCTTGCCGAAATTGTGGTTGAGGCGCTCGACGTCCAGCCAGTTGCCGTCGGGTGTCACCATGCGCCACGAGGCCAGGTTGTCCAGCGCCGTGCCCCACAGCACCGCCTTCTTGCCACCCGCGTTCATCGCGATGTTGCCGCCGATGCAGGAGGCGTCAGCCGAGGTCGGGTCGCAGGCGAACACCAGCTCGGCTTTCTCAGCCGCTTCCATGACGCGGCGCGTAACCAGCCCGGCGCCGGTGCGCACCGTCGCGTAGTCCCTGTCGGTTCCGGGCAGGCGCTTCATCTCGACGGCGCCGAGATCGATCAGCTTTTCGGTGTTGATCACCACCGAGAGGGCATCCAGCGGCACCGCGCCGCCGGTGTAACCAGTGCCGCCGCCGCGCGGGATGATGGTCAGGCCGAGTTCGATGCAGGCGCGCACCAGCGGCGCCATCTCATCTTCGGTGTCGGGCGCCAGCACGACGAAGGGATACTCGACACGCCAGTCGGTGGCGTCCGTCACATGCGAGACGCGCGCCAGGCCGTCAAAACAGATGTTGTCGCGACGCGTGTGGCGGGCCAGCGCCTTCAACGCCTTCTTGCGCAGGCTGCGGGTTTCCTCGAACCAGCGCTCGAAGGACTGCACGGCGGCCTGTGCGGCGGTCAGCAACAGTGCGACGCGCTCGTTCCGGGGTGTGCCAACCTCACGCCGCTTGTCGATTTCGCGCAGCCGGTGGCGCAGGGCCTCCACCAGCGCCTCGCGCCGTTCGCGATTGCCCAGCAGGTCGTCTTCCAGATAGGGATTGCGCCGTACCACCCAGATGTCGCCCAGCACTTCGTAGAGCATGCGCGCGGAGCGGCCGGTGACGCGCTCCGCGCGCAATTCGTTCAGCGTCGCCCAAGCCTCCGCGCCGAGCAGGCGGATGACGATCTCGCGGTCGGAGAACGAGGTGTAGTTGTAGGGGATTTCGCGCAGGCGGGCGGTCATGCTGGCGTTCGGCGAGGCTGAGGGGGCTCTATTGTAGGCGATGGGGCGCGGCAGAGGCCCTGCGCGGCGTGTGGTCAGCGCCGACTTCTGGGGTCCGTGCCTGATGGGTGGCCGCGCCGGTGCGAGTCCCGGCGCTGGAGCGTGGGAGAAGAAGTCCCCCTTGCAATTGCAGTACATCGCCGCCATATTTGCAGCTGTTTCCCCTCCCGATTGGAGAACACCATGCGTATGCGCCTCTTTGCCGTGCTGGCCCTTGCGGCGACCCTGCTGTCCGGCTGCGGTTACAACCAGATCCAGATCAACGACGAGGCGGTGAATGCCGCGTGGTCGGAGGTGTTGAACCAGTACAAGCGCCGCGCGGACCTGATTCCCAACTTGGTGTCGGTGGTGCAGGGTTACGCCAGCCACGAGAAGGACGTGCTGACCCGCGTGACCGAGGCGCGCGCCAATGTCGCCGGGATGAAAGCCACGCCCGAGCTGATCAACGACCCGGCCGCCTTCGCCAAGTTTCAGAAGGCCCAGGGCGAACTGGGCGGGGCGCTGTCGCGGCTGCTGGTCGTCGCGGAAAACTACCCGAACCTCAAGGCCGACGCCAATTTCCGCGACCTGCAGGCGCAGGTGGAGGGCACCGAGAACCGCATCACCGTGGCGCGCAACCGCTACATCAAGTCGGTGCAGGAGTACAACGTCTCGGTGCGCACCTTCCCCAACAACCTGACCGCGATGGTCATGGGCTGGCAGACCAAGGCCAATTTCACGGTCGAGGATGAAAAGGCGATGTCGACGCCGCCGGCGATCAAGTTCGACGCGCCGCCCGCCGCCGCACCCGCCGTGGCGCCAGCGCCGACTCCCGCACCCGCGCCGGCCAAGTAATACCGTGATGCTGCGCTGGCCGGCCTGGCTGGCCCTGCTCTGGTTGCTGCTGCCCGGCATCGGGCGGGCGGCCGAGCCGGTGCCGCTGCCGGCGCTCAGCGCGCGCGTCACCGACCTGACCGGTACCCTCGACGCCACCCAGCGCGGTCGGCTGGAGGCGCAACTGGCGGCGATCGACCGTGCCGGGCGCGCACAGATCGCGGTGTTGCTGCTGCCGACGACGCAGCCCGAAGCCATCGAGCAATTCGGCATACGCCTCGCGGAGGCCTGGAAGATCGGGCGCAAGGGCGCCGACAACGGCGTCATCGTCATCGTCGCCAAGAACGATCGCCGGATGCGCATCGAAGTCGGCTACGGACTGGAAGGGCCCATCCCCGATGCGATTGCCAGCCGCATCGTCAACGAACGCATGGCCCCGGCCTTTCGCCAGGGCGACTTCTTCGGCGGGTTGCAGACGGCGATCGCGGCCCTTGATCAGGCGCTGGGCGGCGCCGGTCAGCCTGGCGAAACCGTTCCGGCCCCCATCGCCGCGCCGCAGGGCGGCGAGCAGCCGGACTGGATCGAATGGTTGTTCCTGGTTGTGGCCGGCGCCGGCTTTTTGCGCATGATGTTCGGCCTGTTCGGCTCGCTGGCGGCCGCGGCGATCGGCGGCTGGCTGGGTTTCATGGTCTTCGGTTCCCTGGGCATTGCCGCTGGCGCGGCGGTGCTGGTGTTCCTGCTGTCCTTCGTCAATGTGTTTTCCGGTGGCCGTGGCGGCGGCGGATTTTCCGGGGGAGGCGGCGGCTTCTCGGGCGGCGGCGGCGGATTCGGCGGCGGTGGTGCCTCGGGGAGATGGTGAAATGAAGCTTTCACGGGTACTCGAGCATCTGCTGCTGCCGGACTGGTTCGCCCGGCGCGTACTTGCCCGCGCCGATCTCGCGGCGATCGGCGATGCCATCGCAGCCTGCGAAAAATCGCATCGCGGCGAATTGCGCTTCGTGGTCGAAGGCCCGCTGCCTCTGTCGGCACTGTGGCGCGATCTGTCGCCGAGGGACAGGGCGGTGGATCTGTTTTCGCAACTGCGCGTCTGGGATACCGACGAAAACAGCGGCATCCTGATCTACGTGCAACTGGTCGATCATCGTGTCGAAATCCTCGCCGACCGCGGCATCGCGGCGCGCGTGCCGCAGGCCGAATGGGATGCGATCTGCCGCGCCATGGAGGCGAGCTTCCGCCGCGGCGAATGGCGGCAGGGTGCGCTGCAGGCGGTGGCCCGTGCCGGCGAACTGCTGGCGCGCCACTTTCCGGCGGGTGTGAGCAACCCCAACGAATTGCCCGACCAGCCGCTGGTGATTTGACGCCAGCTGTCGGCGGGCTGCTGCTGTTGGCCGTCAGCTAGACTCCGCGCATGTCAGCCCCACGTTCCCTTCCGCGCGAACTGCTGCACCTCGCCTGGCCCGTGCTGATCGCCCAGGCGGCGGTGATGGCCAATGGCGTGATCGACACGCTGATGGCCGGCCGGCTTTCGTCGGTCGATCTCGCGGCGGTCGGCATCGGCGCCAGCATTTATGCCATCGTCTTTGTCACGGCGATGGGCGTGCTGTTGGCGCTTACCCCGGTGGTGGCGCATCACTACGGCGCGAAGCGCTTCGCCGAGATCGGCGCCGACGTGCGGCAATGCGCCTGGCTGGCGCTGGGCCTGTCGCTGGTTGCGTTCGCCGTGCTGAAGCATCCCGACCTGCTGCTGCGGTTTTCGCGCCTGACGCCGGAGGTCGAAGTGAAAGTGCGCGCCTATCTCGACGGCGTGGCCTGGGCGGTGCCGGGCGTGCTGTTCTTCCGGGTGTTCTACGGCTTCACCACCGGCATCGGCCGGCCGCGCCCGGTGATGTTCTTCAACCTGCTCGGTTTGGCGCTGAAGGCGCCGCTCAACTGGGTTTTCATGTACGGCCATTTCGGTTTTCCGGCGCTGGGCGGTGCCGGTTGCGGCTGGTCTACGGCGGTGATCACCTGGACCGTCGCCACACTGTCCTGGCTGTGGTGCCGGCGCGATATCGACTATGCCGTCTATGGCGTGTTTGCCCGCTTCGAGTGGCCGCGCCTGCCGGCCCTGCGCGAGTTGTTGCTGCTCGGTTTGCCGATGGGGGCGACCTTCATGGTCGACGTCACGGCCTTCACCTTCATGGCCTTGTTCATCGCCCGGCTCGGGCCGGAAACATCGGCGGCGCACCAGATTGCGGCCAACGTCGCGGTCTTCGTTTTCATGGTGCCGATGGCGCTGGGCAGTGCCACCGGCGTGCTGGTCGGCCAGGCGCTGGGCGCCGGCGACAGTCGGCGCTCGCGGCACGCCGGCCTGCTCGGGCTGGGCGTCGGCTGCGGCGTTGCGCTGCTGGTCGGCACGGCAATTTTCTTCGGTGCCCGTCCGCTGGCTCGGGCTTACACCGCCGACCCGCAGGTCGCGGCCGCTGCTGCGACGTTGCTGGCCATCGTGGCCTTCTACCATGTGGCCGACGCCGTGCAGGCGGTCATGGCGCAGGTGCTGCGCGGCTACAAGCGTTCCATGGCGCCGATGGCGATCTATGCCGTGGCGCTGTGGGGCGTGGGCCTTGGCGGCGGTTATCTGCTGGGGCTGACCGACATGTTCGGTGCGGCACGCGGCGCCGCCGGGTTCTGGCTGGCGGGCGTGGCGAGCCTGACGATTGCGGGTCTCGGCGTGCTGGCCTACTTCCTGCGCATCTCGGCTCAGACCATCCCGGCGCCGGCCGCCACCAGCACATAGCGCGCGGCTTTCCCGGTCGCCATCCACAGTGCGCAGGGCAGCGGCGCCAGACGCAGCCAGCCGGCGGCGGCACACAGGGCATCGCCGATGATCGGTGCCCAGGCCAGCAGCAGGATCGGCGGTCCGCGCCGTCTCGCCAGCGCCGATTTCTCCGGGGCAAGGTGTTGCGGCAGCAGCCGGCCCATGGCGTAGGTGGTCATGCCGCCCAGCGTGTTGCCCAGCGTCGCCAGCAGCAGTGCCGGCAGTGTTTGCTCGGGATGCAGCTTGATCACGGCGAACAGCACGGCTTCGGAGCCGCCCGGCAGCAGCGTCGCGGAAAGAAAGCTGGCGAGAAACAGGCCGGCCAAACCGGCTTCCGCCGTGTAAGCGAAGTCCATGCGCCATGTTACCCTTTGCGGCTACCGAACCTTCCGCCCCGCCGCCATGGATTATCTCGAAAGAATTCTCAACGCCCGCGTCTATGACGTCGCCATCGAAACGCCCTTGGAGCCGGCGCCGATCCTGTCGGCGCGCGTCGGCAACAACATCCTGTTCAAGCGCGAGGACATGCAGCCGGTGTTCAGCTTCAAGCTGCGCGGCGCCTACAACAAGATCGCCCACCTGACGCCGGCGCAGAGGAAGCGCGGCGTGATCTGCGCCTCGGCCGGCAACCACGCGCAGGGCGTGGCGCTCTCGGCGCAGAAGCTGGGGCTGCGCGCCGTGATCGTGATGCCGACCACCACGCCGCAGATCAAGATCGACGCGGTGAAGAAGCGCGGCGCCGAAGTGGTGCTGGCCGGTGATTCCTATGACGCCGCCTACGCCCATGCCCTGGAACTGGAGAAGAAGCAGAAGCTCAATTTCGTCCATCCCTTCGACGATCCGGACGTGATCGCCGGGCAGGGCACCATCGGCATGGAGATCCTGCGCCAGCATCCGGACCCGATCGATGCGGTGTTCTGCTGCGTCGGCGGCGGCGGGCTGATCTCGGGGGTGGCGGCCTACATCAAACGTCTGCGGCCCGAGACCAGGGTGATCGGCGTCGAAGCGGCCGATGCCGATGCCATGGACCGCTCGCTCAAGGCGGGCAAGCGCGTGCGCCTGGAATCAGTCGGCCTGTTTGCCGATGGCGCGGCGGTCAAGTATGTCGGGCAGGAGACTTTCCGCCTGTGCCAGCAGTATGTCGACGAGATGGTGTTGGTCGACACCGACGCCATTTGTGCGGCGATCAAGGACGTGTTCGAGGACACGCGTTCGATCCTCGAGCCGGCCGGTGCGCTGGCGGTGGCCGGCGCCAAGGCCTGGGCCAAGAAGCACGGCGTGCAGGGCAAGACGCTGGTGGCGGTGGCTTCCGGCGCCAACATGAATTTCGACCGCCTGCGCTTCGTCGCCGAACGCGCCGAGGTCGGCGAGCAGCGCGAAGCCGTGCTGGCCGTGACCCTGCCGGAGAAGCCGGGCAGCTACAAGAAGTTCGTCAGCCTGATCGGCTCGCGCAGCATTACCGAATTCAACTACCGCTTCCACGATGCCGGCGAGGCGCATGTGTTCGTCGGCATGCAGGTAGCCAATCGCGGTGAAGCCACCAAGCTGGTCGCACAGCTGCAGAAGAACGGCTACCCGGCGCTGGACCTGACCGACGACGAAATGGCCAAGCTGCACATCCGCCATCTGGTCGGCGGCCATGCGCCGCAAGTCAAGAACGAGCTGATCTACCGCTTCGAGTTTCCCGAACGCCCCGGCGCGCTGATGCATTTCCTCAACAAGATGAGCGCCGGCTGGAACATCAGCCTGTTCCACTACCGCAACCACGGTGCCGATACGGGCCGTGTGCTGGTCGGCATGGAAGTGCCGCCGAAGGAGATGAAGGATTTCCGGGCCTTTCTCAAGAACCTCGGCTACCGCTTCTGGGACGAAACGAAGAACCCGGCGTACCGCCTGTTTCTGGGGTAGCCGTGGGGCTGGCACGTCGCCTCGGCCACAACACGGCGATGATCGCACTGGCCGCCGCCCTGTTGGCGACGGTCGTGGCCGAAGGGCTGTACCGCAGCGGCGTCGCGACGCGCATCGAATATCTCTACACCGATCTGTGGCATCGCATCGCCGGCCCGCGCGAAGCGCCGCGCCACACGGCACTGGTGATGCTCGACGATCCGACGTTGAACGAGCGGCCGGACGAACCGCTGGCCTTCTGGACGCCGCATTTCGCCAAAGCAGTGGCCACGCTGCGCGAGGTCGGCGCCAGGGTGGTCGCGATCGATTTCATTTTCAGCGGCAGCCCGGAACGCTGGATCGAGAAGCTGGGCCTGGTGGGGCGCGAAGCCTCGCGCAACTACGATCAGCCGTTTCGCCGGCAGATCAACCAGGGCGGTGTGCTGCTGGCCGGCTTCAGAGTCGGCGCCGGCGACACGGTGAACGATTTCATCCTGCCCAGCCCGGACTACCTGCTGGCCTTGCCGAATCTTGATCTGCCGGGACATGTCGGGCTGGCCAACCTGCCCTCCGACGCCGACGGCGCGGTGCGGCGTTTTGCGCTGGTTGCGGCGCCCGGCGAATTTGCGCAAACGCAAGGCCTGCCGCATTTGTCTTTCGGCCTGCTGGCCGCCGCCGCCGCGACCGGGCAGGACAGTCGGGCAGCGGCGTGGCGTTTCGGCGGCCGCGAGCTGCCGGCGGCGCGAGCGATACCGATTGCGTTTGCCGGCCCGCCGGGCAGTTTCCACACCGTGTCCTTCCGCAAGCTGCTGGCGCCGAATGCCGCCAGCGACCCCGAGGTACACGCCCTGGCCGGCAAGGTGGTGGTGATCGGCGCCGGTTACGCCAGCATGAACGACCTGCATCCGACACCGTATTCAACCAGCATCGGCGGCGCCAATACGCTGATGGCCGGTCCGGAAATCCAGGCCAACGTGATCGAAACCCTGCTGGCCGGTCGCTTCCTCGATGATGTGCCGGCCGCGGCGCGGCTGGCGATGTTTGCCGTGGTGCTGGGCGCGCTGGCGTGGTTCGGCATGTCGCTCCCGGCCTGGCGCTCGGCGGTGCTGGTGTTCCTGGCGATACAGGTCGCGGCGATGGCGGCCTACCTGCTGTTCCGGCAGAACCTGCTGTTTCCTGTCGCCCACCTGCAGGTCGGCATGCTGGTGGTGCTGGTCTGCCTTGCCCTGTTGCGGCTGACGCGCGAACAGCGCGAGCGCGAGCGCATCGGCCAGATGTTCGGCCGCTATGTCTCGCCGCAGGTGGTCACGGCGCTGCTGGAATCGCCCGAGCTGCCCGAGCTCGGCGGCCAGACGCGACAGATCAGCGTGCTGTTTTCCGACATCCGCAACTTCACCACCTTCTCGGAAAAGCTCAGCGCGCGCGAAGTGGTGGAACTGCTCAATACCTATCTCGAGCGTGCCTGCAAAGTGCTGCTCGCCGAAGGCGCGACCATCGACAAGTTCATCGGCGATGCCATCATGGCCGAGTTCGGCGCGCCGCTGGCCCAGCCCGATCATGCCCGTCGCGCGCTGCGCGCGGCGGTGGCCCTGCGTGGCGTCGCGATGGAATTCCGCGGCTGGGTCGGACAGCGCTTCGCCGGCCGCGACCTGCCCGAAT
The DNA here is from genome assembly GCF_000828635.1 of Sulfuritalea hydrogenivorans sk43H. Taxonomy (GTDB): domain Bacteria; phylum Pseudomonadota; class Gammaproteobacteria; order Burkholderiales; family Rhodocyclaceae; genus Sulfuritalea; species Sulfuritalea hydrogenivorans. The sequence continues at coordinate 3,760,010 of NZ_AP012547.1, read as the reverse complement.
TCGACATCGGCATCGGCGTGCATAGCGGCGAGGCGGTGATCGGCAACATCGGCTCGTCGGTGCGCATGGAATACACCGCGATCGGCGACACGGTGAATATCGCCTCGCGGCTGGAGGGCCAGACCAAGGAAACCGGCGCACATATTCTGGCCAGCCGTGATACCGTTTCGATGTTTGGAGGCGAACTGAAAACGGGCGCCCTCCATCGTCTCGCAGTCAAGGGCCGTGTTGCGCCGGTGGAGGCGTTCGAGATTGTCGACGTTGCATGAGGTTGCCATGACATACAGGTATTTATGGATTGGTCTGGTTTTGCTGGTTTCCGGCCGGGCGTGGGCGACCGAAGTTGCGCTCGTCATGTCGGTGCAGGGCAGGGTCACGCGGCTGGCCGAAGCGGCGCAGGTTCCGGTCGAAGCCTTCGTCAAGCTCAAGGAAGGCGATCGGCTTACCCTCGATAAGGACAGTCGCCTGCAGGTGGTGTACTTCGAGAACGGGCGCCGGGAAACCTGGTCCGGCCCCGGGCGTCTGGACATGGCTTTGCGCGAAGGGAAACCGGGCGGCTTGCCGGCTCCGGAAATCAAGCTGCTGCCGCTGGTCATGGCCCGGCAGCTTGCGCGCACGCCTGCGCTGGACAGCCAGGGCCGCGGCGGAGTAACCCGTTTGCGCTCGGTGCCCAGCCAGAGTGCCTTGATCAAGCTGGAAGATACCTATCAGGATCTCAAGCGCCGGGCCGAAGCCAACGACCTGGGGCCGGAGATGTACCTGTTGTCCGGCCTGTTCGACATGCGCGAACTGGACCGGGTGGAAAGGGTGCTGGGCGATTTGCAGCAGGACGGGCCGAAAACCCCGGAAGCGGCGCTGTTGATTTCGCTGTACCGGAAGTCTGTGAAAAACGCGCGGGAGAGCAAGAACTAGTTGCAGTCGACGCCGACGCGTTCCGATGCGAGCGGACTCTGAGGCTGGTATGTTGCAGAAAAGCCACTTACTCTCGATCCCCAAAATACGGCGATCCCGGTATTTTGGTTTTAGCGGTTGCAGAATATGCTTATTTCTTTTATGGCTATCCGGCTAAGAATCGGCAAACTGTCAGGTTGCATCACGATTCTCCGTGGCGGCGTGATTTTGGAATCTGGTCAGGAATCAATTTATTGTGGAGGCGAATATGATCAAGCAGCTTAGATATGTGTTGGCAACTGGCATGGCGGCGGGTTTTTTTGGCGCGAGCGGGATGGCGAATGCAACAACCTGCCCCAGCGCCATTGCTTCTTTCAATGCGTGCGCCGGCAGTGCGTCGTGCGAGGCATTGATTACCGGATCGCATCCGGAGTGCTTCGGTTCGAGTGCCAACACGGCGGCAGGTGCGAAAAGCATCCAGGCCACGTCTCTGGAGCAGATGCTGGCAATTTCGTCGAATGTGAGCAACCGTGGCGCCACGTTGACTGCACCGCCCGGCGTGGTGAGTGATTCCGGTGAACGCAAAGGTCTGGCTGCCGGCAATCCGGCTGGAAAGTGGAACGTCTGGGCCAGTGTTGCCGAGGCCGACGCGAAATATGACCGCGGCACTTACAACTTCAACGGCGCCGACCGGACCAACAAGTTTGACAACCGCATCGACAATTTCGTGCTTGGTGGCGACTATCAATACGCGCCGAACCTGGCCATCGGCCTTTCGCTCGCCTTCGACCATGGCCGGGGCTCGGCGGCGTCCTACACCCTGGCCGCTCCGGATGCCTCCAAATCGGTAAGCACCAGCGGCTACACCTATGCACCCTATCTCGGCTGGCAGATCAACAAGGATTGGGCGCTTGACGCGACGATCGGCTGGGGCAACGGCAAGAGCACGGTCGACAGCACCGTAAAGACTGATACGAAGCGCTTCTTCTACGGTACCAATATTGGCTATACGCGCTGGAGCGGCAACTGGCAATTGACCGGCAAGGGCAGCTACCTGTTTGGTCAGGAGAAGGGCGCCGACACCACGAACAACGGGGCCACCCTGGCCAATACCAAAGTCACCAATGAAGTGGGGCAGTTCCGGATTGCCGGTCAGGCTGCCTACTGGATGAACGGTGTGATGCCCTATTTTGGCCTTGCTTACGTCGCGGATGATCGTTCGAGCACTGCAACAGCGGCGCAGCAGGACGCCACGGCGATGGGCAAGAGTGCGTTCGTCTGGTCGCTGGGCGCCAATTTCATTTCGATCAAGAATGCGATGACCGGTGGCATTGGTTATGAGCAGGAGACAGGGCGCAGCCGTGCCAAGAACAACAAGCTGATGGCGAACATCAACGTTCGCTTCTGATGCTGCCGGGGGGCTCCCCGATCCGGGCCGCGCTCTTGAGCGCGGCCTTTTTGTTTGCGGCCTTGTCCGGTTGCAGCACGTCGGACTCGTTTCGCGGCGCGCGTGAGATCGCTCAATGGGCCGGTGAGCACGGCTTCACTGAAACGGCGGTCAAGGCCGGGGCGTTCAGTCTCACCGCGTTTGTGCGCAAACCATCGGTGCCGGGCGATACGTTGACGATCTACATTGAAGGCGACGGTGCCGCCTGGACTACGCCTTACCATCCACCACGCGACCCGACGCCGACCAAGCCTGTATCGCTGGCCTTGGCAGCTGCCCATCCTTCCGCAGCGGTGGTCTATCTGGGGCGTCCCTGCCAGTACCTGGATGCGGTGGCGCTGCGAAATTGCGACAGCGCGTACTGGACCGAGCGGCGCTTTGCGCCGGAAGTCGTCGAGGCCTACGATGCGGCGATCAGTCGGCAGAAGTCGGCGCTGGCGGCACGGCGAATTCGTCTGGTCGGATATTCGGGCGGCGGCGTGCTGGCCACCTTGCTGGCCGCGCGACGCGACGATGTCGATCTGCTCGTCACGGTTGCCGCGCCGCTGGCAGTTGCGGAGTGGGCGGCTTGGCACAAGGCGTCGGTGCTGACGGGATCGCTCGATCCGGCCGAGTTGCGCGAGAATGTTCGCTTGCCGCGAAGCCGGCATTTTGTCGGCGGCAAGGACGAGATCGTTCCGGCGGCGATTGTCGAAAGCTTTGTTCGCCGCAAGGGCGGCGACTTGGAGGTGATCCCCGGCTTTGACCACGAGTGCTGCTGGGCGCGGGACTGGGGCACACTGTTGGGGCGGGTGACGGGTCGGGAGGTGGGGAAATGAAATCGCGAGTGTCGTACTGGCTGGTTTGGGCCGCCATATCGATGGCCCCGATGGTTCACGCGCAGATGATCCGTCCGCCTGCGTTCATGGGCGGCATTCCGGGCATGGGACAGTTTCAGGCGATCCAGATGCAGCGGCATCAGGCGCGCACCCTGCTCTATCGCGAGGCGCTGGAGGAGTTGCGCAAGAATCCGGCGGCGGCCGATGTGCCGGAATGCCCGGCGGGACAGAGCCCCAAGGGTGGCAACTGTCTGGCCCGACCCGAGCCGGTGGCCGCCGTTGTGCCGGCGCCCGTTGCGGCTCCCATTGTGCCTCCCGTTGCTGCTGCAACTCCGGTTGCGCCCGCCGTCAGCACGCCCCAACCCGCGGCGCAGGCGCCTGTCGTCCCGGTGGCCGAAGCGCCCGTACGCCGCCGTTTCGCCATACTGGTCGGCAATAACGCCTATGCGGCGCCGATCCCTCCGCTGGAAACCCCGATTGCCGACGTGTCGAAAATCGCCGATGTGCTGCGGGCCCGCTTTGGTTTCGAAACCCGGATCGTTCCGGATGCGGGCAAGGCGAAGATCATCGAAGCCCTCAACGACATGGCGCTTGAAGCCAAACCCGATGACAGTGTGCTGCTGTTCTATGCCGGCCACGGCTACCTGATGGAAGACATCAAGATGGGCTACTGGATTCCGGTCGATGCTTCGGTCAAGACCGCCCAGGGCTGGATTTCCAACAGCGACATTTCCAAGCTGCTCGCCGCGATACGCGCCCGGCAATTGATCCTGATTTCCGACAGCTGCTATTCCGGCAGCCTGACCAAGGAGCAGAAGGTGACGCAAGGCCGGGAGCTCAAGGCGGAAGAGGTCCTCAAGCAGCGGTCGGTGCTGGTGTTTTCCTCGGGTGCCGACGAGCCGGTTTCCGACGAGGGCAAGGAAGGGCATTCGATCTTTGCCTGGAACCTGATCAAGACACTCCAGGCCAGCGGCAGCCTCACGCCCGGCGCGCAAATCTGGAACGTGGTGAGCAAGGATGTGAGCAAGGAATATCCGCAGCAGCCGCAATACGGCGCGGTGGTTTCGGCCGGCCATGTCGAGGGCGGGGATTTTCTCTTTCAGGCGCCAAAATAGGCAGGCGGAATGGGTAGAATTCTTCTTCCCGCTCTGGAGGCTTCCGCAATGAAGATCACTTGGCTCGGCCGTTTGAGTTGCAGCGCGATCCTCGGTCTGGCTTTCTCGTCCCCCGTTGTTGCCCAGGCGAGCGCCGCCGGGGCCACGGCGCAAGTCTGGGTGGCGCAGGTCAAGGTTTCGCGCGGGATCGTGCGCATCGAGCGCGGCGGCCAGAGGTTTCCTTCCCCGGTCGGTGCCCGCCTCAAGGTCGGGGATGCGGTAATCACCGAAGCCAACGGCTCGGTCGGCCTCATGTTTGCCGACAATTCGACCCTCTCGATGGGTCCGGCCGGCGAGGTTCAATTGAAGACCTTCAACTACGATCCGACCACTTACCTGGGCGCCTTCGATGCATTTGTCAAACAAGGAACGGTGTCGCTGCAGGCCGGCAATCTGGCGCAGGGCGCTCCCGACAGCGTGAAGATCAGCACGCCGCAGGCGGAAGTGAAAGGCAATGCCCGGCAGTTCATGGTGAATGTCGAGGAGAACAAGTGATGAACATTCCCGCGCCTTGTTTCCGTGCGTTCGCCGCGGCCATGACCGTCGCCCTGCTGGCTGCCTGCGGCAGTCCGCGCGAGCATTTCTCCGTCCTTCCGGATGGTGACGGCAAGACCGGCCGGATGGTCGTCACGCCGCGCCAGGGAAGCCCGCTGACGCTTGACCAGGCCAATGCCAGCGCAACGGTTCGCGGCGGCGAAGCGGCTCCGGCCAAACTGGGTGTGGCCGAGATCAGGGAAATGTACAAGGAAGCGCTGGATGCGCAGCCCATGGCGCCTGCCCGCTTCGTACTGTATTTTGTCGAGGGCGGCGACGTCCTGACCGCCGAATCCCAACGCGAACTTGAAAACGTTTTTGCCGAAATCAAGAAGCGCCCGGCCCCGGATCTGATCGTCGTGGGTCACACCGATCGCGTCGGATCGGTAACGGACAACGATCGACTGGCGCTGCGCCGCGCCGAAAAGGTTCGCGCCCAGCTGATCGAGCAAGGCTTCCTGGCCGAGAACATCAGCGCTTCGGGGCGTGGCGAACGCGAGCCGCTGGTCGCCACTGCGGATGAGGTCGCGGAAGCGCGCAACCGGCGCGTCGAAATGCTGGTCAGATGAAAGCGCATCCGGTGTCCCGTCCCGCTTTGGCATGGTGGCTGCGCGGCCTTTGCGTCGCCGCTCTCGGCTTCACGGCCGCCGTCCCGGCAGCGCCGACTTTGCCAAGGGAGCCGGTGCTGCGGATCGAGACCGGCAGCCATCTGGGCCTGATTTCCCGCATCAGTGCCGACACATCCGGACGCTGGATCGTCACCGCTTCCGAAGACAAGACGGCTCGCCTGTGGGATGCGCGCAGCGGCCAGGCTGTCGCGGTGCTGCGTCCGCCGATCGGCGCCGAGAGCCTGGGTGCGGTGTATGCCGCCGCGATTTCACCGGACGGACGGACGGTGGCCCTGGGCGGCAATTCGGCCTTTGACGGCGGTGGCGGCCATCTGCTGCATCTGTTCGACCGCACCAGCGCCAGCGTGCCGCCGAAAAGCACGCTGACCGGCATGGAGGCGCCGATTACGCAACTTGCATGGTCGCGGGACAACCAGTATCTGGCGATCGGCCTGCGTCAGGAAGGCTTGCGGGTGTTTCGCCGCAATCTGCAGTTTGTCGGCGCCGATCCCGAGTTCAACGAGGCGATCTTCGGCGCCGAGTTTGCCGCCGACGGTCGCCTCGCGGTGGCCAGCATCGACGGCGCCATCCGCATCTACAGGATAGGACCCAAGGGGCTGGAACGCATGGCGCGCAAACAGGCGCCCGGCGGCAAGCCCTATGGCGTGAGTTTCTCCGCCGATGGCCGCACGCTTGCCGTCGGCTATCAGGATCAGGCCCGCGTCGATCTGCTCGACGCGACCAGCCTCGCCGTGGTTCACAGCATCGAACTCAAGGGCGGCAATCTTGGCCGCGTCGCCTGGTCCGCCGACGGCAGCACGCTGTTTGCGGCGGGCAGCCATGTCAGCGGCGGCCGCTTTCCGGTGCTGGCGTTCGGCCAGAACGGTCGCGGCGCGAAGCGCGAAATCGGCCAGTTCAGCAATACGGTGATGGGGCTGGCAAGCCTGCCGGATGGCAGCGTTGCGGCAGCTTCGGCGGAGCCGGCGTGGGCGGTATTCGACCCGCAGGGAAAAACCCAGGCGGCCAATCGCTCCCAAAGCGCTGATTTTCGCGATGCGGGCGACAGCTTCCGGCTCAATCCGACCGCCGAGACAGTTGCCTTTCGTTTCTCGCCACAGGCTGGCGGCATGGTCTTCGATCTCGCCGCCGGCAGCCTGAAAAGCGGATCGCCCCCGGACAAGGCGAGCGCCCCTCGAACGCGTGGCGATAACGCCGACTGGAAGAACTCGACTGCGCCGCGCGTCAATGGCCGCGCGCTGTCCTTGCGCCCCGGCGAGGTGGCGCGCAGTCTGGCCATGGGGCCGGGCGATCGCAGTTTTGTCCTCGGCAGCGAATGGTTCCTGAGGCATTTCAGCAGCGATGGCGCGGTGCTCTGGGAGCGGCGCGTACCGGCCGCGGCGTGGGCCGTGAACGTCAGCACGGACGGCCGCTGGGTGGTCGCCGGACTGGGCGACGGCAGCATCCGCTGGCTGCGCCTCAACGATGGTGCCGAGCAGATGGCGTTGTTCGTGCATGCCGACCGCGAGCGCTGGATCGTCTGGACGCCTTCCGGCTACTACGACACCTCGGTCGGTGGAGAAAATCTGGTCGGTTGGCACCTCAACCGCGCCTTCAACCAGTCCGCGGACTTTTTCACGGCGGGCCGCTTTCGCGATCGACTCTATCGTCCCGACGTAATACAGAAGTTGCTTGCCGCGGGAGACGAGAAGGAAGCCCTGCGCCTGGCACAGGCGGATCTCGCGGCCCTCGAAGCCGCGAATGCCGAGCCGCCGCCGGCAGCACGCGCCCAACCGCCCGCGAAGGCAATGCCGAAGGCCGCCGCCGTGCCGGTGGCGCCCGCCGCGGCTGCGAAGCTGGTCGAGATCGTGCCGCCGGTCATCGAGTTGCAGTCCGACAGCCAGGTCGAATCCAGCAGCGATCTGGTCAAGGTGCGTTATGCGGTGCGCACCCCGCCGGATGCCCCGGTGAAGGACATCAAGGTTCGCGTCAACGGTCGCCTCGACCGCAGCATCAAGCCCGTCACGCAGCGCGGCGCGCAAGGCGAAGTTCAGCCTCAGGAAATCCAGGTGCGCGTGCCGCCCGGCAAGGATGCCGAGATCCTGCTGATCGCCGAAAACCGCAATGCCAAGTCGGATCCGGTCGTTGTCAAGGTGAGTCGCGTCACGGCGGCTCCGGCACCTCCCGCGAGGGACAAGGCCGACTATGAAACGCTCTACATGCTGGTCGTGGCGATCAACAAATACCCGGCGCCCAATGACCTGGTGAGTCCGGTCAAGGACGCCAACGCCTTCAAGTCGCAAATGGCCCGCATTGCCCATCCCCCGGCCGGCGTTCGAAAAATCTACAACAAGCTCGAATTCAAGATGCTCACCGACGAGATGGCGACGCGGGATGGCATCATCGAAGGCCTCAACTGGCTCAAGGCGAACGTCAAGGAGAAGGATGCCGGTGTTTTGTTCCTTGCCGGTCACGGCATTGCCGAGGGCAAGTCGTATTACTTCATTCCCTTCAAACCGGGGGGCATGGCCGCCAAGTCGGCGGAGTGGGTGCCCGGGGATAAGATCGTCGGCACCCTGCAAAGCCTGCCGGGGCGCGCCATGTTCTTCCTCGACGCCTGCTATTCCGGCGCCCTGACCAACCAGGCGTCGGGCAAGGCGTCGAACGCCACCGAGATGATCAACAAGATCGACGATGAGCGCGGCGTCACCATCTTTGCCTCGTCCACAGGCAAGGAAAAATCCGGTGAGGATGATGAAAACGGATTCTTCACCAAGGCACTGATCGAAGGCTTGCGCGGCAAGGCGGCGGACAAGGAGGATAATTTGGTTTATCCCACCGGGCTCAAGCGCTATGTCACGCGCCGGGTCAAGGAATTGTCGAACAACGAGCAGCGGCCCTTCATCAGCGATCACGGCATTGACGAGCCGATCGCCATCGTAATCAAGTAATCCCATCCTATTGGAGAAATGACATGAGCCCCCGCAACCTGCAACGCCCCATCGCTGCCGCTGTCGCCATCGCTTTCCTGGCGACATCAACCGGTTGTGCGACGAACCCCGACGGCAGCTTCAAGAAAAACGAAGACGGAACCTTTGTCATTGATGACAAGGCCAAGGGCGCCCTGATCGGCGCCGCCGCCGGCTGTGCCCTGGCGAGCGCCACCGGGTCGGACTGCGCCAAGGGTGCCGTGATCGGTGCGGTTGCCGGCTTCCTGATCGGCTGGTACTTCGAATCGAAAAAGATCGCCAGCGCGCAGCAGGTCAACAAGGAATATGCTTCGTCCAAGACCTCCGCACCGCCCAGGAAGGACGTGGTACCGGCCAGTTTCAGCACGCAGGTGAAAGAGGCGCCGCCCGACGCTTCGGGACAGAAGGAGATCCAGCTCACGTCTAACACCGACATGATCGGCTATGGCGACAAGGTGCCGCAGGTGCAGCAGAAATACGCCATCTACGACGAGAACAACAAGCTGGTCGAAGAGAAGACGGAAAAGGTTGCTGCGGTCGATGGCGCGGGCCGCTACCAGACGAACTCGAAGTTCAAGCTGCCGGCAAGCGCCAAGGGCAAGACCTACACGGTCAAGACGGCGTTGGTCAGCAACAACAAGACCTACAAGGAAAACAGCTACAAGGTGGCGTTTGCCGACGACGGCCGCGTCATGGTGCTGGCGATGGCCAACTGAAATTCCTTGAGCGAGGGGGGCGCAAGGCTACCCGTCGCGCTTGCCTATCCCACCGGGGGATACCGTCCCGACCCTTGACGGGATCGGGACAAAAAAAGAAGGCGGGGTTGCCCCCGCCTTCCGGCCACTCAACAGCAGTGACTGTATTACTTGCCGCCGATAACGCCGGCTTCGTTGGCAGCGGTGTTGCCCTTGCCAACGGCAACGGCCGTCGCGTTCTTCTGGCTGGCCTTGATGGTGGTGTTGCCCTGGATGTTGGTGCCGCCCTTGATGGCGCCGGCGGTGTTCTTCGCCGTGTTGCCCTGGCCAACGGCAACGGCGGTCACGTTCTTCTGGTCAGCCTTGATGGTGGTGTTGCCCTGGATGTTGACGCCGCCGGACGTGCCTTGGGCACCCTTCTGGCTGACTTGGCCGCCTTGCTGAGCGAAAGCCGCGGTGGAAAGAACGGTCAGAGCGATGATTGCAATTTTGCGCATGGTTACTTCTCCTTTGGGTTAACAAAAAGTGGGTACTGCCTATTTACCGCCGATTACGCCTGCTTCATTTGTTGCCTTGTTATCCTTGCCAACCGCAACAGCCCTTGCGTTCTTCTGCTCGGATTTGATGTTGGTGTTGCCCTGGATCTGGGTGCCGCCCTTGATGGCGCCGGCTGAATTCTTCGCCTCATTGTCCTGACCTGCCGCGATCGCCGCAGTGTCGTCCTGCTTCGCCTTGAGGTCCACGCCGCCTTGAATCTGCACACCCGCAGGGCTGCTGGAGCGCATGACTGGCTGTGCGAGAACGGGCAGGGCGACGAAAGCAGAGGCAACGAGAAAAGTGAGCTTACGCATGTTGAGTCTCCAGGCTGGCCGTTAACCGGCCACAACCTTGAAAACGACACGGCGGTTCTTGGGATCGCGCGGGTCGAGACCGGCTGCGGGTGTGCTGGAGCCCTTCCCCAGCGGGACCAGACGTTTGCGTTCGATACCGGCTTTGCCGGCAATGTAATTCACCACCGAGTTTGCACGGTCCCTGGAAAGAGCCAGGTTCTTGTCGGCATTGCCGGTGATATCGGTGTGTCCTTCGACCAGGACACAACGGTCCGGGGCAAGCGTCAGAATCTTCGCAATGCTGCCCAGGGTGGCTTCCGACGTGGGCGATATCTTGGCGCTGCCGACCTGGAACTGAATGGCAAAATCGACCGCGTTGGCTTTGACGTCAGGCGGGAGATTCGCACAATCCAGAGCCGCCGCCGGCGCCGGCGCGCTGGCCGCCGCGGGGGAGCCGGCATTGTCAAAAACGATCGCGCGCGTGCGCATCTTTTTCTTGGCGGGCTCGCCCTCGCCGGGTGCCGTCATGGCGCGCTCGAGTTCTTTCAGTTTTGCTGCGTCGTCATCAGCGGCGACAGCCTGCCCGCTACCCATGGCCAGAACAATCAGGCCGGAGATCAGCGCGGAAGTCGCCGGGCGAAAAATGGTCTTCATTGATTCGTTCCTTATTTGCAGACGTTGATAACGTTCTTGGTAGCGACCACGATGTCCTTCGGAGCCTTTTCGCCTGCCTTGGTTTTTCCTTTTTGTGCGGTTCCGACGTTAACGTCGCTGCAGCCACCGTCCTTCTTCTTCTGAATTTTCACCACGTCCTTTTGGAGAGCAGGGTCGGTGCCGATTGAACCGGTATTCCACCCCTTGGCTTTGGCACTGTTGATTTTCTGGTTCGAGTGGGCGTTCAGCGGCTCCGCGGAGACGACGGAAACTGCAAGGCCCAGGAACAGACCGGCGCAAACGCGCAGAATTTGGTTATTTACATTCATCATTTTTGACAATCGCTCCAATGTTGACACATGCCTTCTTGTTGCGTCCGGCCACCACGTTGGTCACGTTGGTTGCGCTGACGGAAATCTTGGTGTCGCCCTTCTTGTCACCCTGGATGACACCAATCCGGTTTTTGGCTACGACATTCTCACCTACCGCGACAGCGGTCGTGTTATTGGTATTGACGTTGATTTCGGTATTGCCCTTGATGTTCGTGGTTTGCGTTTTCTGAGCTACGGCCCCGGTGCCAATTGCAAGCAGCGCCAGGCCGACAATGATATGTGGTTTATTCATGGCTTACTCTCCAATATTCCAGTGCAAGGGCAGACTGGTGGGTGGCCTGCCCTTGCGGAAGGTGTCCCTCATTGCGTCAAGTTCCTGCTGCGAAACGCCCAATTTGCGGGCGCTGAACGATGACGGATCCGGGGTAAACATGAGGTATGCCTGTGTCTCGTTGATCATCATTTCCTCGAAACCGGTGGCATAGCCGTACTTGCCGAGGAAGGCCTTGAAGGCTTCGCGCTGGGCTTCCGACAGCGATTCCTGCCAGAATCGCCGGCAATATTGCGTGTAATACGGGTTCGTGTAGTACTCGCCGTGCGCCATCTCGTGCAGCAGGATCGCGTAGCGGGCCGCGGCGTTGATCATGGGCTCGCCGGCGCTTTTTTCCTGGGTCTGCGGGATGGAAAGGATCACATTGTTGGGTTCGACAGCCTGCCAGAAGCCGCGCCAGTCGCGCATCATGCCTTGTGCAACAAGGAAATCCCTGACAGCGGTTTCGTCCGGGTTCAGCGGGACCTTGTCGCGCTGCGCAAAATTGAAGAACGTCACCAGTTCATGGACCATGACGTCGTGGCCAAACGCGAAATCCGACTCGGAGCGTTTTGCGGCCGCAAGCCGCATTGCCATTTCCTCTGCCGTCAGGACTCGTGGATAAGGCTCGGAACTTTGCTGTTCGGTAAATTGGGTGATCCGGTTGAAGCTGCGCCCCTGATGCGCCAGACCGGCAAAATCAAACACGTAAATTTTCGGATTTTCGGCATATCGCCAGATGGCAAGTTGCCCCGTCCGGCTGCCGACAATCTGGGAAAAGTTGCCGCCAACGGGTTGTGGCGGCGCAGCATGGACAAGCAGTGCAATGGCACTGGCCGCAATCAACAATCCGAAACGAACCACAGTCATAATTGGTTTCTGGAACGACATCATTTTCCCCGGCTATTTTTTGAAATACTCGAGTCGATACGCGTTGGCCCGCGAAACATGGGATCGAACGGCCGCCTGACGGGGCGTTGTCGCCGACAATGTACCACTTGCCGCGGGATCCACTAACAGCAGCCCCGTCGAACTGTCGGCGCGACGGTAGGAAGACCATGCCAGTGCGCGCTGTGCCTGGAACCCGCTGTTGCCGCGCGCATCCGGCGCCACCACGACGCCCGGCATGGTCTTGAAGCCGGCCGCAAACTGCGTTCCGTTAACCCATACACCGGAGTTGGTCTGCAGGAGGATTTCAGCCTGAACCCGAGCTGGAGCAATGGCCAGCATCGCTGCAAGGGTGACCGATGCAAAGCCAGCAAGCAAATTAGTTTTGCTCAACACTGACGTTTCCATTTTTCCCCCACTGAATCCGATAGGACTTTCCGGTTTTCTTCGAAGTGTGCCGGGTTTTCCCGCGCTGAATCTTTTCGCCGTCGATAAACACATCATCGTTGATCACGGCCACGCCTTCCATCTGCACATCGGCGTCAATCGACCCTGCCGAATTGCTGGCCGTGCTGCCCGGACCTATGCTGATCGCCGTGTTGCCGCCCGCCCCCTTTTCCAGCTTCACATTGGCTCCCGGCACACCTACCGTAACCTGCCCGATGGCGAAACCGGGTGCAACAAACAACCCGCCCAAACAGGCGAGGGTCGAAAGTGGCAACAGCTTCAATCCTCTTTTCATAAAGCAAATAACGCTTCAAGATATCCGACGTTGACAGAATGATTGCCCGGTTACCCTCAAATGTGACTTTTTACACACTATTGCTGGGCGCACCGGACCTTGAACGGCTTGTTGTCTCGCATTATGAAAAATACCGAGCCGGGTTGCATGTCATCACCGATATGACCTGCGACGTTGGAAACCAGTTTTCCGCAGGAAACGATGGGAATGCCATCCGCTCCGATCCGCTCGATGACTACCGTGTTGTCGGTGGCAACGTAGCTGCGCGCCTTGGCGCGATTGTCCTGCGCACGATCCGCAGTGCTTGTTCCGGTGCCTGGAATGGTCGGAACCGGTACCTGTGCGGGGGTTTGTCCTTGCTGGTACAAACGCGCCTTGGCCCGGTTCTGGGAGGCACCGCTTTCCGGTTGTCGCCGGGGACCGAGCAGTCCTTCCTCCTCCTCGGGAATGACGACGATCGCAGGGCTTCCCGACTCCGATTCCTGATAGGCCTTGGCCTTGACGCGTGCTTCCGCTGCCGATTTCCTGGCCTTCTGCCCACTGTCCGGCTGGGCTGGAACCACGATCTCGGCCAGCAGAAAAGCGCCGCCGGGTTCGACCCGTCGCGCTTCTTCCGCCGCCAGGGCATCTGTCGAGAGCACCAAGGCTCCCGTCACCAGGAACAGGAAGGGTGCGGCGACACGCTTCATGGATTTCTCAGCGATTCACGGTAATGTCGATCTGACTGACTACTGCGCTCGGGTTGACCTGGCGGAACTGGTTGACCACTTCATCGACCGACTTGACCGGCAATGGCGTCAGGTCCCGCACTCCCTGCAACGCTTTCGGAACGACCAGTTCCCGGTCGGCACCGATGCAGGCGACCCGTTCGCGGCCGGCCTGGTCGAAGCGGATTTTGAAGCCGCCGCTGGGCAGGCGTACGCTGCTGTTCCCCCTGAGGGTCGGATTTGACTGGAACTGGTTGGGGAAGATGCGCGCCGTGTTGCGCGCGTTGTCTTCGTAGTAGCAGTAGGCCGTGCCGTCACTTGAAAGCGACAGGTTCATGCTGAGGAACTCGCCGACGCGATAGGTCGGACGCCCCCCCTTTTCGCTATCGAGATTGATGCGGAAGGCGTTGGCCGTCGGGACCGATGCGCCCGGTGGAACGTAAGCCGGCGCGGCTGCCGCGGGCGGCGCGCCGATGGCCGCGGAAACGCCGGGCACGCTTGCCGGCTTGACGGCCGGCAGGGCGGCCAGGCTGTTCTGCATATCGTCGAGCAAGCTGGCGTAGAGGTCGAAGTCGATCTGACCGTTGGCCACCAGGCCAACGGCAGCCTGATACTCTCCGACGGCTTGCTTCAGATCGGCATTGATCACGCCGTCGACCGGCCCCTTGTAGCGATTCATGCTGCCGCCCAGCTTGCGCTGGACGAAGGTGATGCGCTCCTTGTCCTGCAGCATGTCGTAGCTTTCGCGGGCCTGGTCGCGAATCAGCGGGTTGGTGATGTCGGTATCCAGGCAACGCCAGTAGGGAACCTGCGTAAATTTGCCGAGGGTTTCGATCAGGCTGAGTTCAAGCAGGGTTCGCGTGGTGGCTCCCAGGCCTTCCGAGCGGCTGAGATCGAGGTTGAAACTCAGGCCGATTTTCCCCAGCTTGCCGCCGGCCTCGCCGGATTTCCCGCCCTTGACCATGACCATCGTGTTGGAGGTGCTGGTCACGGGAAGAATCTTGCGCGTGGCGGCTTCGCCCACGCTCATGTCCATGCTGATCAGGTCGAAGGATTCGTCCTTCGAGTAGCCCAGGTCAAGGAAGGGCAGTGAAATCCCGGCGCCCTTGCTGCTGCGCACCGAGTTGTCGTCCATCTGCGTGATCGAGCCGCGAATGTAATAGTCGGGAATCTTGCGGCCGGCATCGCCGCGAGCCTCGAACAGCCGCGCCAGATCGTCGCCGCCGCCATGGAAGTCGATGAATTCGAAGGCATTGCTCTGCAGGGTCATTTTCGCGATTGCCGTGATGACCATTTCCTTGGTCCCGGTGCGGACCTTGCCGGTTTCGTCCGGCACCCCTGCGGAAGTAATCACGATGCCTTGCTTGCCATGGGCCAGAAACAACTGATCCATGCAACGCAGGGCCTGCGTGAAATTGGTGATGGTCTTGGTGGCCGGCGTTTTCGGTCCGGCAGCGGAGGTGGCCGCCGCCGCCGGGCCAGACGGCCCGAGTTGGGCGCAGGCAACCGCGGAAAAAGCCAGCAGCGAAAAACCCAGCGAAAGACGCTTTGGCGAAAGTACTGACATTGCAACCCCTTTAGCAGTAAGACGCAAATTGGCGACGCGACGACAAGGGATGTTCAAACACCTCCCTCAAACCCATGCTGCAAGTGTAGACCTTCATGCGCAAACGAGCCAGACAAGATCATCATGCCAGATTCGGCCAATGGACCGCAACGAACCTCCCACAGGGGGCGCGCGGCGAACGCGCGGTTGGCGAAAATGCATTTTCGATGAACGCCGCAAGGCCTTTCCCGGTTGACGATCGATCTGATGCCGCGTGACTTATGTCACACTATTGTAAATAGTGTGCGACGAAGCCTCCCACTTGCCGCGGGTCGATGCATTCACATGAGCTTTGATTTTGACGCAGTTCTGGATCGGGCCAACACGGATTCGGTGAAGTGGGCGAAATATGCCGCTGGCCAAGGTCCGAACGAGGCGGTTCGCGACGTGATCCCGCTTTGGGTCGCCGACATGGACTTCGCCGCGCCGCCACCGGTCATCAGCGCGCTGCGGCAACGCATCGATCATGGCGTGTTCGGCTACAACCAGCCCACCCGGAGCCAGATCGATGCCGTGGTGGGCTATGTCGCCCGCACGTTCGATTGGACCATCGACCCCGAATGGCTGGTCTGGCTGCCCGGTCTGGTGTCCGGGCTCAATGTCGCCTGCCGCGCGGTCGGAACGGCGGGCGATGCGGCATTTACCGCGACGCCGATTTATCCGCCCTTTCTTTCGGCGCCGAAATTCTCCGGCCGGCGGGTGGCGAGCGCTCCGCTGGTGCGCGACTCGGCGGGCTGGCTGTGGGATTTCCCCACCGTCGATGCGGTGCTCAAGAGCAGTCAGGCCAAGCTGTTCCTGCTCTGCCATCCACACAATCCGACGGGGCGGGTGTGGAACGACGACGAACTGTGGCAGATCGCGCTGCTCGCGGAAAAGCACGATCTGGTGGTCTGTTCCGACGAAATCCACAACGGCCTGATCCTGTCGCCGTCCCGCCGGCACCGACTTTTCGCGACGCTAAGCCCCGAATTGGCGGCGCGCACCATTACCCTGATGGCGCCGTCCAAGACCTTCAACATTCCCGGTCTCGGCTGTGCCTTCGCGGTCATTCCCGACAGCCGCCTGCGCCGCGCTTTTCGCGAGGCCATGCATGGCATCGTGCCGCACGTGAATGCCCTGGGCATGGTGGCGAACGAGGCGGCACTCACCTTGTGCGACGACTGGCACGCCGCCCTGCTCGATTATCTGCGCGGCAACCTGCGCGCCGTCGAGCGGGCGGTGGCCGCGACGCCAGGCCTCGACATGCGGCCGGTGGAGGCGACCTACCTGGCGTGGATCGATGCGCGCGAGTTTGCCGCGGATCGCGGCATCGACAATCCGGCCCGCTGGTTCGAGCGGCACGGACTGGGGCTTTCCGACGGCGCGGATTTCGGGGCGCCGGGTTTCGTCCGCCTCAATTTCGGCACGCGGCGCGCGCTGCTCGACGAAGCCCTGGTGCGCTTGTCCCGGGCCGCGAGTCTTTAACGTGAAACACCTTGTTCGAAGTCTCGGGTAATGGACGCGCGCAGCGCGCCGACTGGTAACCCCCCCCCGCGAGGGGGGTAGGGGGCGGGCGATCAATTCGCTTTTAGTTACGGCCGCTGCGCTTAACGCCGATGATGCCGGCGTTAGCCTCCACTGAAACTGCGTTTTCGCGTGTTTCACCTTCGGCGGGTGGCTCTCGCTGCCATGAGCCTTAGGCCGCCAGCCGTTTGCCTTCGCGCACCATGGCCGCGAAGGTTTCGGCCGGCACCGGCGGCGAGAACAGGTAGCCCTGGATTTCGTCGCAGCCGAGGCTTTTGAGAAACGCCAGCTGGTCGCCGGATTCGACGCCTTCCGCAATCACGTTGTGCTTCAGCTGCTTGGACATGCTGACGATGGCGCCGGCAATCGCGCAGTCGTCAACATCGTCGGGGATGCTGATGACGAAGCTGCGATCGATCTTGAGCGTATCGATGGGGAAGCGCTTGAGGTAGGAAAGGCTTGAATAGCCGGTGCCGAAATCGTCGAGCGAGAGGGCCACGCCGAGTGCCGTGATTTCGTCCATCATGGCGACCACCTTTGCCGTGTGGTGCATCAGCATGCCTTCGGTGATCTCCAGCTCCAGCCATTCGGCGCCGATCTTGTGCCGTTCCAGCAACTCCTGCACGCGCGCCGGCAGGCTGCTGGAGAAATCGCGCGCCGAAAGATTCACGGCGATGTGCATCGCCGGCAAGCCTTCGTCCATCCATTGCCGGATCTGCCGGCAGGCAGCTTCAAGAACCCAGTTGCTGACATGGACGATCAGTCCGGATTCCTCGGCGACCGGAACGAATTCGGCGGGCGGCACCAGGCCGCGTTCCGGATGCCGCCAGCGCACCAGTGCCTCGGCGCCGATGATTGCGCCGGTCTCGATGCTGACCTTCGGCTGGTAGTGGAGCAGCAGTTCGTCGCGATCGATGGCGCGGCGCAAGCCCGCTTCGAGGTTCAGTCGATCGACCGCGCGCTGGTTCATGTCTTCGCTGAAAAAGGACAGGCCGTCCGGCCCAGTCTGCTTGGCGCGATACATGGCGATGTCGGCCTGGCGCAGCAGCGTTTCCGTGTCCATGCCGTCTTCCGGGAAAATGCTGATGCCGATCGCGGCGCCCAGTTTCAGCTCGCGGCCGCCGATGACAATGGGATCATCCAGCGCGGCAAGGAGTTTATGCGCCACGTTGGCGGCATGATCGCGGCTGGCAATCTCGAACAGCCCCACCGCGAATTCGTCGCCGCCCAGGCGGCAAACCATATCGGCGCCGCGCAGGCAGGAGCGGAAGCGATTGGCGGTTTCCTGCAGCACCTTGTCGCCGACGACGTGGCCCAGCGTGTCGTTGATCGGCTTGAAGCGGTTGAGGTCGATGAACAGCACCGCGCCGAAACCCTCCTTGCGCTTCGATGCCATGAGCGCCTGATCGGCAAGGCGGTTGAACTGCACGCGATTGGGCAATCCGGTCAGGGCATCGAAGTAAGCCAGGTGGTGGATGCGCCCCTCCGCCCGCTTTCTGTCCGTGATGTCGGTGAAGATGGAAAAATAGTGGGTGATTTCACCCTTGGCATCGCGCACCGAACCGATCGACAGCCATTTCGGGTAGATCTCGCCATCCTTGCGGCGATCCCACACCTCGCCTTGCCAGTAACCCGTGCCGAGCAGCCGTTCCCACATCTTGGCGAAAAAGGCCGCATCGTGCCGGCCGGAGCGGAACTTGCGGGGCGTTTCGCCGATGACCTCATCCGCGCTGTAACCCGTGATGCGGGTGAACGCCGGATTGACCGACACGATTTTTTCCCGCGCATCGGTGATCAGGATCGCTTCGTCCGATTGCTCGAAGATGCGTGCGTGCAGGCGGAGCTGCTCGGCGGCATCGCGCCTTTCGGTAATGTCGGAAAGAAAGCCGATGATCCCGTTCGGCTGGCCGTCATCATCCTTCAATAGCGAAAGCTGGAGCCGGGCCCAGAATATCTCGCCGTTTTTCTTGCGCCGGCGCACCTCCATCTCGCGGCCGCCGCGGTTGAGAAAGGCATCCTCGAAACGGAAGTCTTCTTCGCTTTCGTCCGCGTAGAGAAACAATACGTGGCGGCCGATGACTTCGGCCTCGCTGTAGCCAAACAGGCGTTCCGCACTGCTGTTCCAGCCGGTGATGAAGCCGGCCAGGTCCATGGAGATGACCGATTCGTTGATGTGCTGGAGGATCTGCGCCTGCTGGCGCAGATCCTCCAGTTCGCTATCGGCCGTGGCCATTGTCCTTTACTGTTCCCGGCCGATCTGCGTGGTCCAGTGCAGGGCCCCGATCTGGGCCTTGCACCAGATTTCATTGCTGATCCGGGCCTGCTTCAGCGCGGGAGCGACCATTTCCGGCCCTCCCCCGGCCGCCTCCGCCAGGGTCAGCAGAATTCCCAGTTTTCCGGTGTGCTGCAGCAGTGCGGTACTGATCTCCTCTGCCAGGCGCAACGGCGCAATGATGCTGGCGAGGGGTTGTGCGAACAGGACTTCGAGCAGCGAGAACATGCCGACCATGAAGGCTTCGTCCTGTGTCGTCCGGTCGCCTCCCGTGGCCTTGCACAGGCCTTCCATCAGCGAGGCGCGCAGCGCGGCGGCAGCCATCAGCGGATTTGCCGCGCCGCCCGACGTCTGGCTGGCATAGAGCAGGAGTTGCAGCCAGCGCTGCAACTGCCGGCGGCCGAGCAGGGTAATCGCGTGGGCAAAACTGTTGATGCGCGTGCTGGGCGAAAAGGCCACCGAATTGACCAGGCGCAGCAACTGCACCGAGAGTTGCGGATCGTGCTTCAGCGTGGCTTCGATATCCCGCGTTTCGGCATCATGGGTGATCTGGGCCAGAAGCTTCAGCAGCAAGGTATGTTGCGGACCGCTGTGCGCGGTCGAGGCTGGAAGCGTTGCGGTCGGCGGCGGGCTGCCGGCCTCCTGCACCACCAGTCGGGCCGGCAGCCGGGCGCCATCGAGCCGCTCGACCACGCCCGCGGGCAGCAGGCAGGCCAGACCGGATATCGCTTCCGCCAGGCCGAATTTTTCAAATAGCCGCTCCAACACTGCCGCATCGGCCAGTTCGGCGCCGTGCACATATACGCTGGCCCATTCCTGATTGGGGCCGGACACGGGCTGAAATACCAGCAGCGGGAAGTTTTCGTCAGGCATATGGGGGCTTTCTTTTTGTCATGATTCACTGAAATCGTGACGGATGCAAGGCTGGGCGTTGAAATCGAAGGTTATTGCAATGGTTCAAGTATGGCGCACGATGCCTGTTTCGGTGATCACGACATCGAGGCGCAGGTCGTGCGCTTGCGGTCGGATGTCCGCCACGCGGGCGAGTTCGAAGCCGACGCCGATTGAAAATGGACGGGGAACCAGTGTCGCCAGCGTGCGGTCGAAGTATCCGCCACCGTAACCGAGACGGAATCCCCGGGTGTCGAAGGCGACCAGTGGCAGCAGCACAATGTCCGGGGTGACAAGCTCGCCCCCGGTCGGAACCGGAATGCCGTGGCGGTCGGTGCTCATGGCGGTGGCAGGCGTCCAGGTGCGGAAGCTCATCGGTGCTTCAGGCGCTTCGACAATCGGCATTGCGGCCCGCCAGCCGCGTTCAATGAGGAGGGTGGCCAGTGGTTGCGCATCGAACTCTCCGCGCACGGGCGCACAGAACGCCAAGGTTTGCGGTGCGAGCGGCATCAGCAGCTGCGCCAGATGCGCCTCGATCCGCGCCGCAAGCGCAAGGCGGGCTTTTTCCTCAAGCGCCATGCGCGCGGCGAGCTTCTCCCGTCGCAGCGCAGCGCGAAAAACGGAGGAATCGGCGGTGTGTTCGGTCGACGGAGAGGGGACAGCCATGTGCTAACGTGGAAGTCGGAGCAAGCCAGGTAGAAGCCGGTAAATGAACTATAACCCCAACTCTGTCACGTCTCTATGCCGCATCGGCCTTGTCGCCGCGACCTTCATGGGGATCGCCGTGGCGCCAGCGCCGACTTATGCCGAGCGCGGCGATACGGTTTTCTTGTCGGCGCGGGAGGCTTTTCGCAACGGCGAACGGGTTCGTCTGGGGCGGCAGATCGAGGCGTTGCAAGGGCATCCCCTGCAGGCCTGGGCCGAATACTGGGCCTTGCGGCTGCGTCTGGACGATGGCGATGAAAGCGGGGTAGCCGACTATCTGGGCCGTTACCAGGGCGCCTATCTTGCGGAGAAATTGCGCGGCGACTGGCTGCGCGTGATGGGCAAGAAAGGCGACTGGGAAAGCTTCAGGCGCGAGTTGCCGGCCTTGATGGTGCCCGACGCCGAAACAAGTTGCTACGCGGCGCAGGCCGCAAACACCCCGGATTCGGTGCGGCCCTACTGGAACAGCGGGCAGGATCTGCCGCAAGCCTGCGAGACGCTGGTCGACCAGATGGTTGCGGCCGGCGGCCTGACGGTGGAAGAAGTCTGGCAGCGCGTGCGCCGGCTGTTCGAAGCCAAGCGCGTGGGCGCAGCGCGCAGCGCGGCTGCCTACTTGCCGGCCAGCGAAGGTTTCGACGGACGCGGCCTGGAATCCATCGCGCAAAGCCCGGCACGGTATTTCGACAAGCTCCCGGCCGGCTTTGCCGCAAAACGCGGCGGGCGCGAAGTGGCGCTGTTCGCGGTGCAGCGCCTGGCGCGCAACGATCCGCAGGATGCGGCAAAACGCTGGTCGCGCATCGAAGCGCAATTCAGCGCCGAAGAACGCGCCTACGCCTGGGGCCAGATCGCCTGGCAGACGGCGCTGCGGCACCAGCCCGAGGCCCTGGATTGGTATGAAAAAGCGGTCGGCACGACTCTGTCCGAAGAGCAGCGGGCGTGGCATGTGCGCGCTGCCTTGCGGGTGCATGACTGGAGCGCGGTGCGCCGCGCGATAGGCGCCATGTCGCCCAACATCGCCGCACAGCCGGACTGGACCTATTGGCTGGCGCGCGCGCTGGCTGCCGGCGGGCAGCCCGGCGAGGCCCGTGCGCTGTTTCTGAAGATCGGCGGCCAGCCCAACTTCTACGGCAATCTTGCCGACGAGGAGCTGGGCCGCACGATCGAAGTGCCGCCGCACGCGACGCCCCCCAGCGCGGAAGAGCTTGCCGTCGCCGAAGCGAATCAGGGTTTTCGCCGGGCGCTGGCGCTGTTCCGCGTCGATATGCGCCTCGAAGGCATCCGCGAATGGGCATGGGCGCTGCGCGGCATGGACGACAGGGCCTTGCTCGCCGCCGCGGAGTTCGCCCGGCGCCATGAGATCTGGGATCGCGCCATCAATACCGCCGACCGCACGCTGGCGCAGCACAATTACGGCCTGCGCTACATTGCGCCCTTCAGCGATCAGGTGCGACCCAAGGCCGACCAGCTGGCGCTCGACAACGGTTGGGTATATGGCCTGATGCGGCAGGAATCGCGCTTCATCATGAACGCCAAGTCCTCGGTCGGCGCCAAGGGCTTGATGCAACTCATGCCCGCCACGGCGAAATGGGTGGCGAAGAAAATCAACCTGAGCAACTTCCACCCGGCGCGGGTGACCGAAATGGACACCAATGTCACGCTCGGCACCAACTACATGAAGATGGTGCTCGACTCGCTCGACAACCATCCGGTACTGGCTTCCGCGGCCTACAACGCAGGCCCCGGCCGGGCCCGCAAATGGCGCGCGGAACACCCCCTGGAAGGCGCAATCTATGCCGAGACCATCCCCTTCAGCGAAACCCGCGATTACGTCAAGAAGGTCATGAGCAACGCGGTGTATTACAACACGCTGTTTTCCGGCCGCCCGCAGTCGCTGAAAAGCACGCTGGGCGTGATCGGCGCGCGCGGACAGGGCGAGAAGGGCGTGGAGGAACTGCCCTGAAAAACATTCTGGTGATTGGCGGCACCGGGTTTCTGGGCAGCGCCATCGTGCGCGAACTGGCTCGCCGTCCCGCCAGCGCCGACTGTTGCTTTACGCTACCGACGCGCCGTCGCGAAAAGGCCAAGCATCTTCTGGTGCTGCCCACCGTACGCGTGGTCGACGCGGACGTCCATGATCCGGCGACGCTGGCCCGGCTGATGGCCGGGCAGGATGCCGTGATCAGCCTGGTCGGCATCCTCAAGGGCGGCGAAGGCGAGCCTTACGGCAAGGGCTTCGCCCGCGCCCATGTCGAGCTGCCGCGGAAAATCGCCGCGGCGGCGAAGGCGGCCGGCGTGCGCCGGGTGCTGCATGTCTCCGCGCTGAAAGCCGCAGCCGATGCGCCTTCCGGCTATCTGCGCTCCAAGGCGGCGGGCGAGGCGACGCTGCGCGATGCCGGGCTCGATCTCACGCTGTTTCGGCCCTCGGTAATCTTCGGGCGGGGCGATTCCTTCCTTACGCTGTTCGCGCGCATGGCGATGATCGCGCCCTTCTTCCCGCTGGCCGGTGCCGAGGCGCGCTTCCAGCCGGTGTGGGTGGAGGACGTTGCCGCCGCCGTGGCGGACAGCCTGTCGCGGTCCGACAGCATCGGTGCCCGCTACGATCTGTGCGGTCCGACGCAGTACAGCCTGCGCCAGCTGGTCAGTTACGCGGCGTCCGTCTCGGGCCATCCGCGCGCCGTGATCGGCCTGCCGCATGGCATTGCGTGGCTGCAGGCCTGGGCCATGGAGTTCATTCCCAACGGCCCGATGACGCGCGACAACATTCGCTCGATGCAGGTCGCCAGCGTATGCGACGCCGGTTGCGCATTGCCCTTCGGCCGCAAGGCGACGCCGCTGGAAAGCGTGGCGCCGATGTATCTGCGCAACTGACAAGCCGCCATGGAAATCTACGCCGTGGGCGGTGCGGTACGCGACGAACTGATGGGCCTGGCGGTCAAGGACCGCGACTGGGTGGTGGTCGGCGCCACGCCGCAGGACATGCTGGCGCAGGGTTTCGTTCCGGTCGGTCGCGACTTTCCGGTGTTCCTGCATCCGCAAACCCATGAGGAATACGCGCTGGCGCGCACCGAGCGCAAGACCGCGCCGGGCTATGCGGGCTTCGCCTTTCATGCCGCGCCGGGCGTGACGCTGGAGCAGGACCTCGTGCGCCGCGACCTGACCATCAACGCCATGGCCAGGGGCGAAACGGGGGCGATCATCGATCCGCACAATGGTCGCGCCGACCTGGCGGCGCGCGTGTTGCGCCACGTGTCGCCGGCCTTCGCCGAAGACCCGGTGCGCATCCTGCGCGTGGCGCGCTTTGCCGCGCGCTTTACGGATTTCTCGATTGCCGCCGAAACCCTGCGGCTCATGCGCGACATGGTCGCCGCCGGTGAGGTCGATGCGCTGGTGTCCGAGCGCGTCTGGCAGGAACTGGCGCGCGGCCTGATGGAAGCGAAGCCGTCGCGCATGTTCGACGTGCTGCGCGAATGCGGCGCGCTGGCGCGCCTGCTGCCCGAGCTGGACGCCCTCTGGGGCGTGCCGCAGCGCGCCGATTACCACCCGGAGGTGGATACCGGCGTGCATGTCATGATGGTGATCGACATGGCGGCGCGCCTGTCCGCGGCGCTGCCGGCGCGCTTCGCCGCGCTGACGCACGACCTGGGCAAGGGGCGCACGCCGGCCGACATCCTGCCGCGCCACCATGGCCACGAATTGAAGAGCCTGGCCATGGTCGAAGCCGTTTGCGAACGGCTGCGCGTCCCCACCGATTGCCGCGACGTCGCGCGTCTTGTCGCGCGCTTCCATGGCGACATGCATCGCGTCGCCGAGCTGCGCCCGGAAACCCAATTGACCTTGCTGGAACGCTGCGACGCGCTGCGCCGCCCCGAGCGCTTCGAATTGATACTGCTGGCCTGCGAGGCGGACTATCGCGGCCGGCTGGGCTGGGAAGAGCGCGACTACGTGCAGGCGGCGGCGTGGCGGGCGGCCCTTGCGGCGGTGCGCGCGATCGATGCCGGGGCCATTGCCGGTGCGACCGCCGATCCGCGAGCCATCCCCGGCAACATCGGCGCGGCGCGCGTCGAGGCCTTGCGCACCCTCAGAGCAGCCAGCCGATAAACGCGGCCAGCAGCGAAAACAGGATTACCGAGGCAAAGGGAAAGGAATATTCCCTGCCGCGCAGCTTGAAGCGCAGATCGCCCGGCAGCCGGCCCAATTGCAGCAAACGCGGTTGCAGCAGGCCGAATACGAAAACCGTGGCAAACAGGACAATCAGCCATTTCAGCATGGATGGCGCGCGGTAAAATTGGGCGGACCGCCGATCTTATCCCACCAGAGGGTGCCGCCCCTCCGCAATCCCAGCCGATGAATCCACCCCGTTTCGAACATCACGAAGTCCTCGTCCGCATGCCGGCGGGCAAAACGCAGCCGACGCCGCTGCTGTTCGTGCATGGCGCCTATACCGCCGCCTGGTGCTGGGAAGAGCATTTCCTGCCGTTCTTCGCCGAGGCGGGTTACGCGGCCTATGCCGTGAGCCTCTCCGGACACGGCGGCTCGCCGGGCCGCAAGCACCTCGACAGCTTTTCGATCGGCGACTATGTGCGCGATGTCGCCGCCGTGGCCGCGGCACTGCCGGCGCCGCCGGTGCTGATCGGGCATTCGATGGGCGGCTTCGTGGTGCAGAAATATCTCGAAGAACACATCGCGCCCGGGGCCGTGCTGATGTGTGCCGTGCCGCCGCAAGGCCTGCTGTCGGCGGCGATGGGCATGATGTTTTCCAAGCCGGGCATGATGAAGGACCTCAACAGCCTGATGAGCGGCGGCAAGGCCTCGCTGGAAACCCTGCGCGAGGCGCTGTTCGCCCAGCCGGTGTCGCTCGACGACCTGAAGCGCTACTACAAGGGCTCGCAGTCCGAATCGCATCGCGCCATCTGGGACATGTCGCTGTTCGGCATGCCGCGCGCGGGGCGCGTCAAGCGCACGCCACTGCTGGTGCAGGGCGCGGAATTCGATCACCTGATCCCCGCCTCGCTGGTGGAAATGACCGCCCGCACCTACGACGTGGATGCTCATGTCTTTCCCGGCATGGGCCACGGCCTGATGCTGGAGCGCGACTGGAAAAAGCCGGCGCAGCAGATTCTCGACTGGTTGCGGGAGCTTGAAGGATGATGCTGCCAGAAGCATTTGATCCGCAGATTTCGCCGATTAACGCAGATGGATCGGGGCGTTACTTGGTCGGATCGCGTCATCTGCGTAATCTGTGTAATCTGCGGATACAACCGAGGTTTTTCGGATGATCGTGACCTTCCAGTCTCCCGCTTCCGGCGACGTCATCATGTTCGGCGACGTCGCCCAGCGC
Organism: Sulfuritalea hydrogenivorans sk43H; assembly: GCF_000828635.1. GTDB lineage: Bacteria > Pseudomonadota > Gammaproteobacteria > Burkholderiales > Rhodocyclaceae > Sulfuritalea > Sulfuritalea hydrogenivorans. Next base: position 3,734,119 of record NZ_AP012547.1, on the reverse strand, counting down.
ATGATGAAACTCATGGGCAAGGACGTAACCGACAAGGGCATCGTCACCGTCGAGCAATTGCCGGAAGCGATCGCCCGGCTCAAGGCCGCGATCGAGGAAGACAAGCAGCAGCGTGCAGGATTGCAGGAGGAAGACCTGCCGCGGACCGAGCCCGATCGCAGCGGCGGTGCGCAGAGTTCGCGCCCCTTCGTTACGCTGACGCAGCGCGCGGTGCCGCTGCTGGAACTGCTGGAGTGGTCGCTGAAGAAGAAAAAACCCGTGGTCTGGGGCGTCTAGAACAGCTCGATCTCGCCGCTGCTCTCTTCCACTTTCTGCATGCGCTCCGCCATGTAGTTCTTCAGCGCGTCATGCACCGTGGCGCCCGCCATCACCGCATCGAACATGCCGCGCTCTTCGGCCATGGTGTATTTCGAGCGAATGCGCTCCTGCAGCGCGCTCCATTCCTGCGGGTTGTAGATGCGCTCGGTGCTGCTGACCACGGCCGAGAGTTCGCTCAGGCTGTGGCAGACGTGATCGAGGCGCTGCACCAGCTTGTCGTAGAACTGGAAGGCGATGATGGCGTGATGCACTTTCTGCGAAATCTGCCGGGCGCCTTCCTGGATTTCCGATTTGACCAGGCCGTTGCCGACCGTGTCGGGCAGCGTTCCCAGCGCCACGTCGATCATGCCCAGCGTACTTGCCATCGAGGTGAAGGTATCCATCAGCGTGTCGACCGAGGAATTCGAGTCGCGCATCGCGGCATCGACTTGCCCGGCGGCGAGCTCCAGCATCAGCACGGTTTCGCGCACCTGGCTCCAGTCCAGGTCGGGGGTGTGGGCGCGGGTGCCGCGCGGGATTTCCTGGCTCATGCTGGGCAGTCCTTGTTCAAAGCGGCTTGTTCAATCCGATGAAGGATACCGGAAAGACGGCTTCCGGTCCGGCGCCCTTGGTGGCTTGCGACACGTAGTCCGGCATCTGGTCGCCAATGCCGGCGGCTTGCGTCAGCTTGGCCAGAAGTACCTGCAGCTGGTCGCTGAACCAGTCCTCCTCGCAGCGTGTCGGCATGAACAGCAGTTCGCGCACGCGATCGGGAATCTCGTCGGCGGGGATGGTGTCATTGGCCGCGTAGGCGGCGGTAAAGAACGGCCCCGCGATGAAGCGCAGGCTCCAGCCTTCATCCTCATCGGGCAGCAGGATGAAGATGCGTGCGCCTTCGGCGGTTTCCGCGGTGCCGTCTTCTTCGTCGCCGAACACCGGCATCGCGGCGAACGCCGCCTGCTTGCGCTGTTTGACGAAGACCACGGCTTCATTGAAGCTCAGGCGATTCGGTTCGTTTTCGGACATTGGGTTCTCCTTGGGGATTACAGCAAAGGGGCGAGCCATTTTTCGGCTTCTTGAATGGTAATTCCACAGCGCCGAGCCCAGTCTTCAAGCTGGTCGCGGCCGATCTTGCCGACGGCGAAGTAGTGCGACTCGGGGTGGGCCAGGTAGAAGCCGGCGACCGAGGCGGCCGGCGTCATGGCGTAGCTTTCGGTGAGCTGCATGCCGGCATTCTGCGGCGCGTCGAGCAGGCCGAACAGCGCGCCCTTCGAGGTGTGGTCGGGGCAGGCCGGGTAGCCCGGCGCGGGACGGATGCCCCGGTACTTTTCGTCGATCAGTGCGGCACAGTCGAGCGCTTCGTCGCCGGCATAGCCCCAGTACTCCTTGCGTACCCGTTCGTGCAGCCATTCGGCGGCGGCTTCGGCGAGGCGATCGGCGAGCGACTTGAGCATGATGGCGTGGTAGTCGTCGTGCTGCGCTTCGAATTCGGCGAGCTTCTTTTCGATGCCGAGGCCGGCGGTGACGGCGAAGGCGCCGGCGTAATCCGGCGCGCAGTTTGCCGTATCGCCAGCGCCGACTCCCGGTGCGACGAAGTCCGACAGACACTGCTGCGGCTTGCCGGCCGGGCGCTCCTGCTGCTGGCGCAGGCCGTGCCAGGTCATCAGCGGCGTGGCGCGCGCCTCGTCGGCGTAGAACGCAATGTCGTCGCCCACGGCGTTGGCAGGGAAGAGGCCGAACACCGCATTGGCGCTGATCCACTTTTCCGCGATGAGTTGCCGCAGCATCGCCTTGCCGTCCTTGAACACATTGCGCGCGGCATCGCCGACGACGGCATCGTCGAGAATCTTCGGGTAGCTGCCGGCGAGGTCCCAGGTCTGGAAGAAGGGGCCCCAGTCGATGTACTTCGCCAGTTCGGCCAGATCGAGATCCTTGAGCACGGTGACGCCAAGCTGCCTCGGTTTGACCGGTGCGTAATTCAGTCTGGCCCGATTGGCGCGCGCCGCTTCCAGCGAGACCAGCGCCACGCCTTTTTTGTTCGCATGCTGGCCGCGCACTTTTTCGTAGTCGGCGGCGATTTCGTCGACGTAGGCATCGCGCATGTCGATCGACAGCAGCCTGGTGACGACGCCCACGGCGCGCGATGCATCCGGCACATACACCACCGGGCCGGCATAGTTCGGCGCGATCTTGATCGCGGTGTGCGCGCGCGAGGTCGTCGCGCCGCCGATCAAGAGCGGCTGGGTGAAGCCCTGGCGCTGCATCTCGCTGGCGATGTGGCTCATTTCCTCCAGCGACGGCGTGATCAGGCCGGACAGGCCGATCGCCTGCGCACCGTGTTCCTTCGCCGCGTGCAGGATCTTGTCGGCCGAGACCATGACGCCGAGGTCGATGATGTCGTAGCCGTTGCAGCCGAGCACCACGCCGACGATGTTCTTGCCGATGTCGTGCACGTCGCCCTTCACGGTGGCGATCACGATGCGGCCCTTCGAGGTCGAGCCGGTGCGCTTCTTTTCCTCCTCGATCCAGGGGATCAGGTGCGCCACGGCCTGCTTCATCACGCGCGCCGATTTCACCACCTGCGGCAGGAACATCTTGCCGGCGCCGAACAGGTCGCCGACCACGTTCATGCCGCCCATCAGCGGACCTTCGATCACCGACAAGGGCGGCTTGCCGGCGGCTGCCAATGCCGCGCGGCATTCCTCGGTGTCAGCGACGACGTATTCCGTGATGCCCTTGACCATCGCATGCTCAAGCCGCTTGTCCACCGGCCATTGGCGCCAAGCCAGGTCGACCACCTGCTCTTTGGCGGCACCCTTGACCCGTGTGGCGAGTTCGATCAGCGTGTCGCCAGCGCCGACTTTGCGGTTGAGCACCACGTCTTCCACCGCCTCGCGCAATTCGGGCGCAAGGTCGTCATACACGCCCAACTGACCGGCATTGACGATGCCCATGGTGAGTCCGGCCTTGACCGCGTGGTAGAGGAAGACGGTGTGGATCGCCTCGCGCATCGCGTCGTTGCCGCGAAACGAAAAGCTCACGTTGGAGACACCGCCCGAGGTTCGCGCATGCGGCAGGTTCTGCTTGATCCAGGCCAGCGCATTGATGAAATCCACCGCGTAGTTGTCGTGCTCGGGAATGCCCGTGGCGATGGCGAAGATGTTCGGATCGAAAATGATGTCCTCGGCCGGAAAGCCGTCGGCCACCAGCGCCTCGTAGGCGCGCTGGCAGATCTCGATCTTGCGCCGGTAGGTGTCGGCCTGGCCCTGCTCGTCGAAGGCCATGACGATCACCGCCGCGCCGTAGCGCCGTGCCAGCCGCGCCTGTTCGAGGAACTTCGCCTCGCCTTCCTTCATCGAGATGGAATTGACGATGCCCTTGCCCTGGATGCATTTGAGGCCGGCTTCGATGACGTCCCACTTCGAGCTGTCGAGCATCAGCGGCACCTTGCAGATGTCCGGCTCGGAGCCGACCAGGTGCAGGAAGCGCACCATCGCCGCTTGCGAATCGAGCATGGCTTCGTCCATGTTGATGTCGACCACCTGCGCGCCGTTCTCGACCTGCTGGCGGGCGACGGCCAGCGCGTCGTCGAAGCGGCCTTCGAGGATCATGCGGGCGAAGGCTTTGGAGCCGGTGACGTTGGTACGCTCGCCGACATTGACGAACAGGCTGTCGCCGCCGATGTTGAAGGCTTCGAGGCCGGAGAGGCGCAGCCGGAAGTCGGCGCTGGCGGGACGGCGGGGTTTCATGCCTTGCAGTGCTGCGGCAATCGCGCGGATGTGATCCGGCGAGGTGCCGCAGCAGCCGCCGGCGATGTTGATGATCCCTGCCTTGCCCCATTCGGCGATTTCGTCGGCCAGCATCTGCGGCGTTTCGTCGTAGCCGCCAAAGGCGTTGGGCAGGCCGGCGTTGGGATGCGCCGAGATGTAGCAGTCGCAGAGTTTCGACAACTCCTCGACATACTGGCGCAGTTCCCTGGCGCCGAGCGCGCAGTTGAGGCCGAAGCTCAATGGTCGCGCGTGGCGCAGCGAATTCCAGAAGGCCTCCGCCGTCTGGCCCGAGAGCGTGCGCCCTGACGCATCGGTGATGGTGCCGGAAATCATCACCGGCCAGCGCCGCCCGGCTTCATCGAAAAACTTCTCGATGGCGAACAGCGCGGCCTTGGCGTTGAGCGTGTCGAAAATGGTTTCGACCAGCAGGATGTCGACGCCGCCCTCGGTCAGGCCGCGCGCGGCTTCGACGTAATCGGCGACCAGCGCGTCAAAGGTGATGTTGCGCGCGCCGGGATCATTGACGTCGGGCGAGAGCGAGGCGGTACGCGAGGTCGGCCCCAGCACGCCGGCGACGAAGCGCGGCTTGTCCGGCGTCGAGAAGGTGTCCGCGGTTTCGCGCGCCAGGCGCGCGGCGGCGACGTTCAGCTCGAAGGCCAGTTCGGCCAGGCCGTACTCGGCCTGCGACACCCGCGTCGCGTTGAAGCTGTTGGTCTCGATGATGTCGGCGCCGGCGGCGAGGTATTCGGCGTGGATGCCGCCGATCACGTCCGGCCGCGTGATACACAGCAGATCGTTGTTGCCCTTCAGGTCCTTGGCCGAGTCGGCAAAACGCGAATTTGTCACACCTGCGCGATAGTCGGCCTCGACCAGGCCGTGGCGCTGCACCATGGTGCCCATGGCGCCATCGAGAATGAGGAGGCGTTGCGCGAGCAGTTCGCGCAATTCGGTGCTGCGGTCGGGTTGCATAGATGGAAAGGAAGGGCTTGAATTGACGCGGATTTTAGCATCCGTGCCAGGCGCTGCCGTGCCGCCGGCGCCAGCGCCGTGCGTCCCTCCGGGAACTCCCGGCGTTCAGCACTGCGTCGTGCAGGTCTCCACCGGCAGGCCGCGCTTGAGCCAGCCGGGGCCGGCGCCGCTGCCGGCCATGCCTTCCTTGACGTTGTACACCTGCGTGAAGCCGACGCTTTGCAGGTAGCGCTGCACCTGGGTGGTGCGGTTGCCGGTGCGGCAGATCAGCGCGATGGGTGCATTTTTGTCGCCCTTCACTTCGCCCAGCAACTGTTCGACGAAGCCCGTCGCACCCTGCGGATGCAGCATGTTGACCCGCCGGGCGCCCTTGGCGATGCCGGTCTCCTTCCACTCGGGCGGTGTGCGGATGTCGATCAGCGTGAGCTTGCCGGCGGCGGCCGCGTCGGCGGCGTCGGGCGCGGCGAGGTCCGGCGCGGCATGGGCGGTGATCGCCAGCAGGGCGGCCGTGATGGACAGCAGGTGTTTCAGAGCATGGAGCGTCATGGCATGGATCGGCAAGAATGGACAGGTCGGATTACTATACCGTGCTTGGCTACAATTGCCGTTCCAACAGCGAGGTGAAGAACATCATGAAGCATCTGACACCCAAGGAAGCCGCCAAGTTCCTTCACGACAACCCCAGTGCCTTGTTCGTCGATTGCCGCAGCGAGATGGAGTTTTTCTTCGTCGGCCATCCGGCCGGAGTCAGCCATGTCTCCTGGAACGACGGTCCCGACTGGGAAATCAATCCCCACTTTGTCGGCGAAGTGAGGAAGCTCGCCGGACATTCGGGCGATCGGCCCATCGTACTGATCTGCCGCAGCGGCAACCGCTCGGTCGATGCCGGCCATGCGCTCGAAGCCGCCGGCTTCACGCGGGTGTTCAACGTGCTGCACGGTTTCGAAGGCGAACTCGACGACAACCACCATCGCGGCGCGATGAACGGCTGGCGCTTCGAAGGCCTGCCGTGGGAGCAGTGCTGACGCGTCGGTGAAGCGGCTCAGGCGCCGAGCAAATCCTCGAACTCCTTGACGGGAAGCGGCCTGGCGTAGAGGTAGCCCTGGGCGAAATGGCAGCCGAGCCCGTTCAGGAACGCGGCCTGCCGCGCTGTTTCCACACCCTCGGCCACCACCATGAGCTTGAGCGCCAGGGCGACCTGGATGATCGCGGTGACGATTTCGTCGTCCTCGCGCGAGATGCCGATATCGGTGACGAAGGAGCGATCGACCTTCAGCAGATGAATCGGCAGTCGCTTCAGGTAGCTGAAACTCGAATACCCGGTGCCGAAGTCATCGATGGCAATGGTGACACCCAGCGCGGCCAGCTTGCTCAGCGCCTCGATGGCCATCTCGGGATCGGTCATCACCGTCGATTCGGTGACCTCAAGCTGCAGACAGGACGCCTCCAGCCGGTGGCGTTTCAGGATCGCTTCGAGTTCGGCGGCGAAGTCCGGGTTGTTCAACTGCTTGGCGGAAACATTCACCGCCACGGGTCCGGCAATCCGGCCGGCATCGGCCCAGCGCCGCATTTGCGCACATGCCGTTTCCAGTACCCAGTTGCCGATCGGTTCGATCAGCCCCGTTTCCTCCGCCAGGGGGATGAAGTCCGCCGGCGACACGATGCCAAGCTCGGGATCGCGCCAGCGGATCAGCGCTTCCATCCCGCAGTAGCGGCTGTCGATGAGGCAGATCTTGGGCTGGTAGAACAGTTCGAACTCGTTGCCGGAAAGCGCGCGGCGCAGGGTTTCCTCCAGGTGCAGCCGCTTTTGCGCGCGCTCGTTCATCGCCGGGTCGAAGAAACGGAAGGTGCCGCGACCGGCCTCCTTGGCCGCGTACATGGCGACATCGGCGTTGCGCAGCAACGTGGCGGCATCGTCGCCTTCCTGCGGATAAATGCTGATGCCGACGCTGGCGCCGACATTGAGCCGGTGTTCGCCGATGTCGAAGGGTTCGTTCATGTCGGCAATGACCTTTTCGGCAATGTGCACCGCATCGGCAATGTGTTCGATGGACGCGAGAATGACGAATTCATCACCGCCCTGGCGCGACACGGTGTCGCTGGCACGAACGGAGTTCGTCAGCCTTCTGGCGGCGCATTGCAGCAATTCGTCGCCGGTGACATGTCCGAGGCTATCGTTGATGACCTTGAAGCGGTCCAGGTCGATGAACAATACGGCGATCCGCGTCATGTCCCGTTGTGCGGTCTTGATGGCGTGATCCAGGCGATTCTGCAACAGGGCTCGATTGGGCAAGTCGGTCAGCGCGTCGTGATAGGCCTGGTGGAAAATGTGTTCGTCCTTGCGGCGGATTTCCGTAATGTCGGTCATCACGGCGATATAGCGATGCGGCTGCCCGGCGGCATCGCGAATGGTGGTGATGCTGGTCCATTGCAGATAGGCCTCGCCATCCTTGCGTCGATTCCAGAGCTCGCCGCGCCAGTTGCCAGTGGCGACCAGCGATGCCCACAGGTCACTGTAAAAGCTGGCCTGTTGATGCTCGGAATGCAGCAGGCGGGGCGTCTGGCCGATGGCCTCGCTCGCCGCGTAGCCGGTGATGGCGGTGAACGCCGGGTTGACCGAGAGAATCGTGGCCGTGGCATCGGTGATCATGATGCCTTCGAAGGTATGGGCGAACACGCCGGCGGCGAGCTCAAGCGCTTCGGCGTGGGCGCGAACCTGCAACAGGGCGATTTCCTTGGCGGCGACGGCCTCGACGAGTTGTGCGTTGAGTTCCAGCAAGGCGGCATTGCGATCGCGCAGGCTGACGCGCATGTCGTCCACGGCCTCGGCGAGTTCATGGATTTCGTCGTCCCGGCTCGATGGGTAACGCGCCGCCAGTACCAGCGGCTCTTCGAGCCGGCCGGCGGCCATCTTGCGGGTGTGGGCGTGGATGCGCGATACCGGATGGGTGATCATGTGTCGCACCAGGAGCAGGACCAGCGCCGCGATGACGGCGGCCTTGAGGCCGTTCAGGATCAGCACGAAGCCGAGCCGCTCCCAGGTACGGCGCAGGGGACCGGCGTCGCTGGCCACGACCTCGAGCGTGCCGATGCGCTGCGTGGCTCCCCGATATTCGTAGTCGATTTCGAAGGTCCGGCTCAGAAAGCGCTTCGCCGGCGGCGTGCCGCTGACGGCGACCAGCGCGCCTTCGACCCGCATTGCCGCATAGCCGAAGTCGGGCAACTGACGGATGCCGTCGGCGAGAACCTGCAACGCCTGGCGGTCCATCACCCAGAGGCCCTGCTTGACGCTCGGCAGGTAGGCGGTTTCGATCTCCGTGAAGCGCTGATGGATGGCATCGACCTCGCGGTCGTATTCGAGATAGAGCTGGGCGGCGGTGATGCAGGCGGCAATCAGTCCGCTCGCCAGCAAAGTCAGCAACACCAGGCGTCGCGCCAGCCGCTGCCCGCCGCTGCCGACGTCGGGCGGCATCATGGTCTTCCGTAGCCGGGCAGCGATCGGGCGGCAATGCGCTGGTAACTGCCGTCGGCCTTCATTTCGCGCAGTGCGCGGGCGGCAGGTTCGACCAGATGGGCATGCTTCACATGCAGGTACATGAACATCTCGGTGGTGACGAGCGGCGGGCGCAGCATCCGTGCCTTGATGCCGCGCTCGCGCAGGATATGGTTGCCCTGCCAGCGCTCGAAGAGGATCAGGTCGGTGCGATCACTGGTCAGCAGGGTGAACAACTGCTCCGCTCCCTGTACCTTTGTCACGGGTGTGCCGGGCAGCAGGCCGGACTCGAATACTTTCCAGCCATTGATGTAACCCACCTGGTAGGCCTTGAGGACATCGAAGCCGGTGGTGGCGATCTGCAATCGTGTGGCGTAGGCGATGAACTCGTTGTCGATGACCTTTTCGTCCACGCGGACCAGGTTCGGGTAGGTCTTTTCCAGTCCCCGGATGCGCATCGCCACGCCATCATCGACGCCCTTGTCGGCGTTGATCATCGCGCGTTCCGTGGCCTCATAGCGCACGCTCTCGGCCTTTACGCCGATGCGGCGGAAAACCTCGGGTATCAGCAGATCGAGAAATCCCATCCTGTCTTCCTGCAGGTAGGGCGCCCCGACGCCGCTGTTGAGGCGCAGGACCTGGCCATGCGACGGCAACGCGATTGCCAGAAGCGAAAGCAGCAGGAAGCCGGCACGCAACGATGGTCTGGCGAACTTCATGGCAGGTAACAAGATGCGGTACCACATGCGATGCATTGTGCGGCAGTTGGGCGAAACCGGCAATATCGGCGCAATTCGAAAGGCAAGCCCGCCAATCGCTTGCTTGAGCCGCGTTGGGGCGCCTGCCGCGAAAACCCGCTGCGTCCGCTAAGATTCGGCCGGATATGAGCGACACTTTCAATTTCCGCAATTTGCTTCCCGCCAAACGCTGGCAACGCCGCCTGCTCGAAGCCGGCCTGATCCTCGCCGTCATCCTTGGCGCCCAGTACTGGCAGACGCGCGGCCTGCCCGAGGGCGCGGCACCGCCGCTCGCCGGTGTGCTCACTGATGGAACGCATGCAAGAGTCGGCGCTGGCGAGACGGCGACTTTGGTGGCTTTCTGGTCGACCTGGTGCCCGGTGTGCAAGGCGGAGGAAGACAACATCGTTGCCGTGGCGCGGGACCATCGCGTGATTCCGGTGGCCATGCAGTCGGGCGATGCGGCGACGGTGCTGAAGCATCTGAAGGAGCGCGGCATCGATCTGCCGCAACTGATCGATGCCGATGGCCGCCACGCGATGAACTGGCGCGTGCGCAGCGTGCCGACGCATTTCGTGGTCGATGCGCGGGGCAATGTGCGTTTCCGCGTGGTCGGCTATGCGACAACCTGGGGCCTCAAGGCGAGGCTGTGGTGGGCGGAGGCTTTTCCGGCATGAGCGATCAGAAAAACTTTCCGCCCGCTTCGCTGGCCTGGAGCGTATGGGGCCTGGGCGCGCTGCTCTACCTGATCGGTTTCTACCTGCGCGTGGCGCCGGCGGTGATCACCGACCAGCTGATGACCGAGTTCGCCATCACCGGCGCGGCGCTGGGCAATCTTTCAGCCTTCTATTTCTATTCCTATGTCGCGATGCAGATTCCCACCGGGATGATCGCCGACCGCTGGGGCCCGCGCCGCCTGCTCACCGCAGGGGCAGGCGTGGCCGCGCTGGGCACGGCGCTGTTCGCTTTTGCGCCCAGCATCTTCTGGGCCAACATGGGGCGCTTGCTGATCGGTGCGTCGGTGGCGGTGGCTTTCGTCTCCATGCTCAAGCTGGCCAGCCACTGGTTTGCGCCGAAGCAATACGCGCTGGCCTCGGGCATGGCGCTCTTGATGGGCGTGGTCGGCGGCGTGGTGGCGGGCGTGCCGCTGCGCTTTCTGGTGGAGACCTTCGGCTGGCGCCCGGTGATGGGTGTTTCCGCGGTACTGACGGCGGCGCTGTGCATCGCCACCTGGCTCTTCGTGCGCGACGATCCGGTCGAGCGCGGCTATGCCAGCCATTTTCAGGGCGCGCACGGAGCGCACGCCTCGACTTCGCTGCTGCGCGGCCTGATGGAAGTGCTGTCCTATCGCAACGTGTGGATCCTGACGGCGGTGCCGATCGGTTTTTCCGGCGCGGTGCTGACCTTCGCCGGGCTCTGGGGCGTACCCTTCCTGCGCCAGGTGCATGGCCTGGACCCCAAGGCCGCCGCCGCGATCACCTCGATCCTGCTGGTGGCATGGGCGCTGGGCGGGCCGCTCCTGGGCAGCTGGTCGGAACGCATGGGCAGGAGGAAGCCGCTCTACCTGATCACCTCCGGCGTGGCGCTGCTGGGCTGGGCGGCGATCATCTTTCTGCCGCTGCCCCTGTGGGCCATGGTGCTGCTGCTGATTCCGACCGGCTTTGCCTCGGGCAACATCATCATCGGTTTTGCCTGGGCCAAGGAATCGGTGCCGCTGCGGCTGGTGGGCACGGCCTCGGGTTTTTGCAACATGGGACCGCTCCTGGGCGGCATGCTGCTGCAGCCGGCGGTGGGCTGGATGCTCGACCAGCGCTGGAACGGCGTGATCCAGGCCGGCGTGCGGATTTACGATGCCGCGGCCTACCAGGCCGGCTTCACGCTGACGGTGGGCGCCATGGCCGTTGCCGGCACCATCCTGATTTTTGCCCGCGAGAGCCATTGCCGGCAGATGCACGACTGAGGTTTTGAATCATGAATCCCGACATCCTCCTTGAGCGTGACGGCGTGATCGCCACCGTCACCCTCTTCAATCCGGAAAAGCTCAATGCGCTGAACGCGGCGATGTGGCGACGGCTGCGCGAAGTCATGGGCGAGCTGGCGGCCGACGCTTCACTGCGTTGCGTCATCGTGCGCGGCGAGGGCCCGGTCTTTGCCGCCGGCGGCGACCTCGAAGAATTCCGCACCGCGCGCGCCGATGTCGACCGGGCGCTGGCCTACCACGAGGCAGTGGGCGCCGCGCTGGCCGCCATCGAGTCCTGCCCGCATCCCACGCTGGCCGCGATCCTCGGCCCCTGCGTCGGCGGCGGCCTGGAAATCGCCTGTGCCTGCGACCTGCGCATAGCCGGCGACAGCGCGCGCTTCGGCGCGCCGATCATGAAGCTGGGCTTCTCCATGTACCCCGGCGAACTCGCGGGCTTCCTCAAACTGGCCGGCCCCGCCGTGGCCAAGGAAATCCTGCTTGAAGGACGCCTGCTGAGCGCCGCCGAGGCCTATGCCAAGGGCTTGTTGACGCGGATGGTGGCCGATGCCGAGCTGGAGCGCGAAGCGCAGGCAACGGCGGCGCGCATCGCCTCGGGCGCGCCGCTGGTGGCGCGCTGGCACAAGCAGTGGATCGCGCGGCTGATGGAGAATCGTCCCTTGAGCCTGGAAGAAAAGCGCGCGTCCTTCGCCTTCCTCGATACGCAGGATTACGCCGAAGGAATGGCGGCGTTTCTGGAAAAGCGGGCGCCGAAATTCACGGGCCGCTGAGGCTGGCAACCGCATGGTCGGCGAGCGCGAGGCTGGCCGTCAGGCCCGGTGATTCGATGCCGTACAGGTTGACCAAACCTGGCACGCCATGTTCGGCCGGACCTGAAACCAGAAAATCGCAGGCCGGCGCGCCGGGCGCGTGCGGCTTGGGTCGGATGCCGGCATAGGCGGGCAGCAGCGCGCCGTCGGGCAGTTGCGGCCAGTAGCGGCGCACCTCGGCGTAGAAGGCGTCGGCGCGTTCAGGCGCGACCGCGTAGTCGATGTTCTCGATCCATTCCACGTCGGGACCGAAGCGCGCCTGCCCGCCAAGGTCGAGCGTGAGATGCACCCCGAGGCCGGCTGCTTCCGGCACCGGGTAGATCAGGCGCGAGAACGGCGCGCGACCGGCCAGGGAGTAGTAGTTGCCTTTGGCATAGTGCAGCGGCGGCACGGATGCCGGCGACAGGCCGCGCAAGGCGCGGGCGATGCCCTGGGCGCCGAGTCCGGCGCAATTCACCACGCTTTGCGCCAGGATCGCCGTCTCGCCAGCGCCGACTCCTGCTTCGAGCATGATGCCGTCACGGTCGACGCGTCCGCCGCGCACCGGGCTGTTGAGCGCCAGCACGGCGCCGTCGCGTTCCGCGTCGCCCAGCAGCGAGAGCATCAGGGCGTGGCTGTCGATGATGCCGGTCGAGGGCGACAGCAGCGCGGCCGTGCATTCCAGCGCCGGTTCCAGCGCGCGGGCTTCATTGCGCGACAGGAATTGCAGGTCATCCACGCCATTGCTGCGGGCGGCCGCTGCGATGCCGTCGAGCCGTGCAAGCTGATCGTCGCGGGTGGCGACGATCAGCTTGCCGCAGCGCCGATGGCCGATGCCGCGCTCGGCGCAGTAGGCGTAGAGCATGCGGCGACCGGCGACGCACAGGCGCGCCTTGAGCGAGCCGGCGGCATAGTAGATGCCGGCATGGATCACCTCGCTGTTGCGCGCGCTGATGCCGGTGCCGAAGGCATTTTCGCTTTCGAGGATCAGCACTTCGCGGCCGGCGGCGGCCAGCTTGCGGGCCACGGCCAGGCCGATGACGCCGGCGCCGATGACGGCACAATCGATTTTATCCATGAGGAATTTGTGGCAGAGTGCCCCGATGTTCTGCCGCGAAGGATAACCGACATGAAGCCGAGACATTTCACGACATTTGCACTGATGGCGTTGCTCGCGCTGGCGGCAGCCTGCGTTCGCGCGGCGGACGCGGGCGCGCCGAACCGCGTGGTATTCCAGGTCAACGACGACGATTCGCGCAAGTGGAACACGGTGCTCACCAACATCAACAATGTGCAGGAAGAGCTGGGCAAGGTCGATGTCGCGGTGGTGGTCATCGGTCCGGCGCTGGGCATGCTCAAGGCCGAGGCGCTGACCGCGAACAAGGTGCAGGACGCGATGGCGGCCGGGGTGCGTTTCGTCGCCTGCGGCAATTCGATGACGGCGCAGAAGCTGGAGAAGGACGACATGATCGACGGCATTGCCTATGCCAGGGCGGGCTATGTTGAAATCATGCGCCTGCAGCAGCAGGGCTGGACCTACATCCGGCCATAGCCGGTTTGTATTTGCGCATAAACGCAGGGGCCGGCAGAGATCGCCGCCGGGCTGCTATGCTTGCGCGACTGCGCGTCAGACGCAGCGTCCATTTACCCGAGGAGAGAACCCATGTACAGCATTCCGCGTCAACTCGCCGCCGCCATCGCCTGCGCGGCCCTTGCCCTGCCCCTGAGCGTGCTTGCCGCCGACGAGCCGAAGAAGGCCGTTGCGGTGCAGAAGAAGAAGCCGGCCGCGAAGGCGCCGCAGAAGGAGCGCGTCGTCATCCAGGTCTCCGACGCCGATCCGCAGAAATGGAACCTCGCGCTCAACAACGCCAAGAACGTGCAGGCGGATCTCGGCGCCGACAAGACGGAGATCGAGATCGTGGCCTACGGTCCCGGCATCGGCATGCTCAAGGCCGACGCACTCATTGCCAACCGCATCGAGGAAGCCGTCGCCGCCGGGGTCAAGGTGGTGGCCTGCGAGAACACCATGCGCAACCTGAAGATCAGCCGCGACGACATGCACAAGAACATCGAATACGTGCCGGCCGGCGTGGTGCAGCTGATGCGCCGCCAGCAACAGGGCTATGCCTACATCCGTCCGTAACGCTCATGGCACCGAGCGCCACCCGCAGAAGGTGAAACACGCGAAAAGCGGTTTATTTCGCCCGCCCCCTTCCCCCTCACGGGGGGTTACCAAGCGGCGCGCTACGCGCGTAAGTCACAGGGAGCTCCAAACAAAGTGTTTCATTGCGTCAATCCGTTCGGTGATCCCCATGCTTGACTGGTCGAAGATCGATACCGTCCTGCTCGACATGGACGGTACGCTGCTCGACCTGCATTTCGACAACCACTTCTGGCAGACGCATCTGCCGCGGCGTTATGCCGAGTCGCGCGGGCTGTCGCCCGACGCCGGGCGCGAGGAACTGATGGCGCGCTATCACGGCCGGGCCGGCACACTGGAGTGGTACTCGGTGGATTTCTGGGAAACCGAACTCGAACTGGACATCATGCGCTTCAAGGAGGAAGTCGCGCATCTGATCGGCATCCATCCGCACGTGCCGGCTTTCCTCGACGCGGTGCGCGCCAGCGGCCGACGCGTGGTGCTGGCGACCAACGCGCACCACAAGAGCGTGACGCTGAAAATGGCGAAGACCGGCCTGACGCCACGCTTCGACGCCATCGTCAGTTCGCACGCGCTGGGCGCGGCGAAGGAGGAGCAGGCCTTCTGGCAGCGGCTGCAGGAAATCGAACCCTTCGATCCGGCGCGCACCCTGCTGGTCGATGACAGCCTGCCGGTGCTCGACAGCGCGCGGCGCTACGGCATCGCGCATCTGGTGGCGGTAAAGCGGCCGGACACCAAGCAGCCGGAAAAGCACACCGGCGATTACCCGGCGATTGACGATTTCTCGCAGTTGATGCCGCAGTAGCGGTTTGTTGCAGTGCCGCTTGACCTTTGCTGCCAAACCCCGGTATGTTGTATACAAAATACCGTATGCAATCATAAACCCTCGTGAAAACAAGGATCAATCGCTCATCGCTGTCGCAGCAGGCCATCGATTTGCTGCGCGAGCAAATCTACAACCACGTGCTGGCGCCGGGCCAGCGCCTGGATGAGGCGGTGCTCGCCGAGCAGTTGGGCATCAGCCGCACGCCGCTGCGCGAAGCGCTGAAAGTGCTCTCGGCCGAAGGCCTGGTCGATCTGCAACCGCACAAGGGCTGCTTTGTCACCGAACTGACCTTGCGCGACCTGGAAGAAATTTTTCCCATCATGGCCACGCTGGAAGGCCGCGTCGCCCACGAAGTGGCGAGCAAATGCACGCCGGCCCAGCTCAAGGCGCTCGACGCCCTGCATGAAAAGCTGGAAAGGCATGCCGCCGCCGGCGACGTGAATCACTACTACGAAACCAACTACGTCTTTCACGACCAGTTGCAGGAGTGCGCGGGTAACCGCTGGCTGCAGATCGTGATCGGCGATTTGCGCAAGCTGCTGAAACTGTCGCGCCACCATTCGCTGCGCCTGGAAGGCCGGCTCGCGGCCTCGCTGGCCGAGCATCGCGCGCTGATGCAGGCCTTGCATCGGCACGATGCCGATGCCGCCGAGGCGGTGATGCGCGGCCATCTGCTGGCGCAACTCGATGCGCTGCGCGAAATGTCATTGGCAACGGAGGCGGTCGATGGCTGAGGGCCTGGTGCAGCGGCTGAAGTCGATAGTCGGCGCTGGCGCTACGGCGAGCGTGAAGCCAAAACAGCTCGACCAATGGCGCCGGCAACTGGCCGAATGCGCCGAAGCGAAGGGTGGCGAGGTTTCGGCGCGCACGCGGGCGGCGGCACTGGCGCAGACCTACCTCGAACTCGACGATGTCGGGCGCCATGCTTTCCTGCGTCTGATTTCGCTCGAATTCGGCCCGGATCCGGCGCGTGTGGCGACGGCCCACGCAGCCTATCAGGCCGCAGTCGGCAGCGAGCGCCAATGGGATGCCGAAGCCGCCTTGCGCGCGGCCTTGCGTTCGGCGCGCATCCGGATACTCACCCAGTTCAACGCGATCCCGCAGGGTGTGAAATTTCTGGTCGATCTGCGCGCCGACCTGCTGCGCTACCTCGATGAAGATGCCGAGCTGTCGCCGCTCGATCGCGAACTCGAATCGCGGCTGGCGGCGTGGTTCGACGTCGGCTTCCTCGAACTGCAGCGCATCACCTGGGCGTCGCCGGCGGTGCTGCTGGAGAAGCTGATCAAGTACGAGGCGGTGCACGAAATCCGCTCCTGGACCGACCTCAAGAACCGGCTCGATTCGGATCGCCGCCTTTACGCCTTCTTCCATCCGCGCATGCCGATGGAACCGCTGATCTTCGTCGAGGTGGCGCTCACCGACCACCTCGCCGACAGCGTGCAGGCCCTGCTCGACGAGCACGCGCCGGTGTTCGACGCGCGCCGCGCCGATACCGCGATCTTCTATTCGATCTCGAATACGCAGACGGGTCTGCGCGGCGTGTCCTTCGGCAACTTCCTGCTGAAGCGCGTGATCGACGATTTGCAGCGCGACTTCCCCAAGCTCAGGCATTTCGCCACCCTGTCGCCGCTGCCCGGATTCTCGTCGTGGGCCAGAAAAAATCCGCAGGAGCTGGCCGCCGCCGGGCTCGAACCCGACCTTGCGCAACTCGCGGCCGGCGAATGGGCGAAGGATCGCGCCCTGGCGCGCAAGACCAATGAATCCCTGTCCCAACTGGCGGCGCGCTACCTGACGCAGGCCAAGTCCGGCCGCGGCGACGGCAGGTTGCCGCTGGACCCCGTCGCCCGTTTTCATCTGGGCAACGGCGCCCGCCTCGAACGCATCAATCCGCTGGGCGACGCTTCACCCAACGGCATGAAGCAGTCCTTCGGCGTCATGGTCAATTATCTGTATGACCTCGACGAACTGGAGGAGAACGTTGAAAGCTTTGCCCGCGAGGGCACCATCGCCACATCGGCCGCCGTCAGGCGTCTGGCACGGCAGAAACAAAACTAAACGAGGAGACAAACCATGCGACGCAATTTCCTGAAAGGCGCTGTGGCTGCCATCGGCATTCTTGCATTGGGCTGCGGCAGCGCACCCGTGCTGGCCCAGGCCAAAGTCATCAAGATTTCCCACCAGTTCCCCGGCGGCACCATCGACGAAGGCGATTTCCGCGATCGCCTGGTGCGCAAGTTTGCCGCCGAGGTGGAAAAGAAGAGCAACGGCACGCTCAAGTTCGAGATCTATCCGGCCGCTTCGCTGATGAAGGCGGTGCCGCAGTACAAGGCCTTGTCGACCGGCGCCCTCGACATGTCGCTGTATCCGCTGGCCTATGCCGGCGGCGAATTCCCCGCCGCCAACCTGACCCTGATGCCGGCCCTGATCACCAGCTACGAACAGGGCCTGCGCTGGAAGGACGCGCCGATCGGCAAGGAATTGACCCGCCTGCTCGACGAGCGCAACGTCAAGATCGTCACCTGGGTCTGGCAGGCCGGCGGCATCGCCGCCAAGGGCAAGCCGGTGGTGAGCCCAGACGATGCCAAGGGCATGAAGGTGCGCGGTGGCAGCCGCGAGGTGGACCTGATGATCAAGGCCGCCGGCGGCGCCGTGACCAATGTGGCGTCGAACGAGATCTACAGCGCGATGCAGTCAGGCGTGCTGGATGCCGCGATCACGTCGAGCACCTCGCTGATCAGTTTCCGCCTGCACGAGACCTCGGACCATCTCACCGCCGGGCGCAAGCATTCCTTCTGGTTCATGTTCGAGCCACTCCTGATGTCGAAGAAGACTTTCGATGCGCTGACGCCGGCACAGCAGAAGATCGTCATGGAAGTCGGCGCCTCGCTGGAGAAGTTCGGCATGGACGCCGCCAAGGCCGACGACGAGCGCGTGGTCGAGGTCTATACCAAGGCCGGACGCAAGGTGGTCGACATGGACAGGGCGGCCTTCGACAAGTGGCGCGAAGTGGCCAAGGCTTCGGCCTGGAAGGATTTCGAAGAGAAGGTCAAGGATGGCAAGCAGTTGTTCGACATGGCCGTGGCGGTCAAGTAATTCCCTTCCCAGCCCATCCGTGACTTTGTCGCTCACCTTGCCGTGCCATTCGCACTGCCTGCGGTTCGTCTTCGCGTCACAAATGACCTGAAAAGGGAATTCGACAATGCGTAAATTGTGGCGGCAATTCAGCCGTGCGGTGACCGCGATCAACACCCTGACCGGCTACCTGTCCGGGGTGTTGATCGTGATCTGCAGCGGCGTCCTCGTCTTCGAGGTGGTGGTGCGCTACTGGCTCAACTGGCCGACCGACTGGGAAATCGAAATGTCGATCATGCTGTTGATCGTTGCCACCTTCATGAGCGCGGCGTTTACCCAGGCGTCGCGCGGGCATGTCGGCATCGAGGTGCTCGATTCACTCCTGTCCGAGCGCGCCAACCGCTGGCGCGGTGTGGTCGGCGACATCCTGTCGATGGCCTTCTGCCTGTTCATCGCCTGGCATGCCTGGAAGTTCTTCCATGAAGCCTGGGCGGACGGCAAGATGAGCAACACTGCCTGGGCGCCCAAGCTGTGGCCCGCCTACCTGTTCATGGCGCTGGGCATGACCATGCTCTCGCTGCAAATGCTGGTGCAACTCGGCGACCAGCATCTCCACGCGCATCGGGAGGACGAGGAATGAGCCCGCAAAAAGCATTCGGTCCGCAGATTTCGCCGATTGACGCAGATGGCGCAGCGCATTGCCTGGATGAACGTCATCACGTCTCGGACGGGCCATGCGGGCTGTTCGCTCAGTGGTTTTCTCTGCGTAATCTGCGTCATCTGCGGACTGAACCGGGGTTCTTGGGATGAGTACGCTCCAGGTAGGAATCCTGTTCGGCGTCGCCACCTTCGTCGCACTGTTCTCCGGAATGCCGATCGCATTCGCGGTCGGCGGCGTGGCCCTGGTCTTCATGCTGTTCTACATGCCCAGCGAAACCGTGGGGCTGGTGGCCGAAACCCTGTATTCCGAACTCGACAATTTCGTGCTGCTGACGATCCCGCTGTTCGTCCTGATGGGCGCGGCGATCGGCAAGTCGCGCGCCGGCGGCGACCTGTATTCCTCGCTCAACCGCTGGATGGGGCGCATTCCCGGTGGTCTCGGCGCTGCCAACGTCATGGCCTGTTCGGTGTTCGCCGCGATGTGCGGATCGAGCCCGGCCACCTGTTCGGCGATTGGCTCCTCGGGCATCCCGGAAATGCGCAAGCGCGGCTACTCGTCCGGGCTGGCGGCCGGCATCATCGCCGCCGGCGGCACGCTGGGCATCCTGATCCCGCCGTCCTTGACGCTGATCCTCTACGGCGTGGTCACCGAGCAGTCGATCGGCAAGCTGTTCATGGCCGGCGTCGGCCCCGGCCTGCTGCTTACCGCGCTGTTCATCGTCTGGGTGGTGATCCAGTTCCGCCGCGAGCAGGCGCGCGCGCGCGCGCAAGGCGACAACACGGAAATCCTGCGCGTGGAAAACTTCACCTGGCGCGAGAAGTTCGAGACCATTCCGCGGCTGGCGCCCTTCATCGCCATCATCGTCATCATCATGGTCGCGCTCTACGGCGGCTGGGCGACGCCGTCGGAAGTCGCCGGCATCGGCGCCTTCGCTTCGCTCTTGATGGTGATGATGATCTACGGCTGCTGGCGCTGGACGGAGATGAAGGCCATCCTCGGCGGCACGGTGCGCGAATCGACCATGGTCATGATGATCATCGCCATGAGCTTCCTCTACACCTATGTCATGAGCTACCTGCACATCACGCAGGAAGTCGCCGCGTGGATGGTCGGCCTGCCGCTGGGCAAGTGGGGCTTCTTCATCGCCGCCAACATCCTGCTGGTGGTGCTGGGCTTCTTCCTGCCGCCGGTGGCGATCATCCTGATGGTGACGCCGATCATCCTGCCGGCGCTGAAGGCGCACGGCATCGACCTGGTCTGGTTCGGCGTGGTCATGACCATCCTCATGGAAATGGGCCTGATCCATCCGCCGGTCGGCCTCAACCTGTTCGTCATCAACTCGATCGCGCCCGACATCAAGCTTTCCGAAATCATCTGGGGCACGCTGCCCTTCATCGGACTGATGATTCTGTCCATCGTGCTGCTGGCCTTCTTTCCGGACATCGCGCTGTGGCTGCCGAACAACGTCAAATGACACAAACCGATTCATGAACCAGAACCTGTATTCGCTGCTGTCGGCGCATTTCCCGAAGAATCCCGCCGCAGCCTGCATGATCCTGCCCGATGGCAGGGTGTGGACCTATGGCGACATCCAGCGCGCCTCGGCGCGCATGGCCAACCTGATCGTCGGGCGCGGCCTCAAGCCGGGCGACCGCGTCGCGGCCCAGGTGGAAAAGACGCCCGAAGCGCTGGTACTCTACCTTGCCGCGATTCGCGCCGGCATGGTGTTCCTGCCGCTGAATCCGGCCTACCAGCGCCACGAGCTGGAGTACTTTCTCGGCGACGCGAAACCGGGCCTCTTCGTCTGTCGACCGCAGATGCGCACGCTGGCCGCAGAGCTGGCGGCGAAGGCCGGCGTGCCGCATGTATTGGAACTCGACGACACCGGACGCGGTTCGCTGATCGATGCCGCGACGCCGCAGTCGGATATTTTTTCCACGGTGGCAAGGACGACCGGCGACCTCGCCGCGATCCTCTACACCTCGGGCACCACCGGCCGCTCGAAGGGCGCCATGCTGACGCACGGCAACCTCGCGCACAACGCGAGGACGCTGCATGCGTATTGGCACTTTCAGTCCGGCGACGTGCTGCTGCACATGCTGCCGACTTTCCACGTGCATGGCCTGTTCGTCGCCTGCCATTGCGTGTTGCTGAACGGCTCGGCGATGTTCTTCGAGCCGAAGTTCGACGCGGCGCGCGCCATGCAGCTGCTGCCGCAATCGACCGTGTTCATGGGCGTGCCGACCTATTACGTGCGCCTGCTGCTCGATCCCGCCTTCGGCCGCGACACCTGCCGCAACATCCGCCTGTTCGTCTCCGGTTCGGCGCCGCTGCTGAAGGAAACCTTCGACGAGTTCAGGCAGCGCACCGGCCACACGATACTCGAGCGCTACGGCATGACCGAGGGCGGCATGTTTACCTCGAATCCGTATGAAGGAGAGCGGCGTGGCGGCACGGTGGGCTTTCCGTTGCCGGGAACCTCATTGCAGATAGTCGGCGCTGGCGGTACGGCGACAAAGCCGGGCGTCGTCGGCAACATCCAGGTCAAGGGCGACAACGTCTTCGTCGGCTACTGGGGCATGCCGGAAAAGACCCGGGAGGAATTCACCGCCGAGGGTTTCTTCAAGACCGGCGACATGGGCAGCTTCGATGCCGACGGCTACGTGACGATCAGCGGCCGCTCGAAGGACCTGGTGATCACCGGCGGACTCAATGTCTATCCGAAGGAAATCGAGGAACTCATCGACGCCATGCCCGGCGTGGTCGAATCGGCGGTGATCGGCCTGCCGCATCCCGATTTTGGCGAAGCGGTGACGGCCGTGGTGGTGCGCCAGAAGAACGCGGAAGGCAGGGCGCTCACCGAGTCCGGTATCATCGGCGCCATCAAGGACAAGCTGGCGAACTTCAAGGTGCCCAAGTGGGTCTATCTGGTCGACGAACTGCCGCGCAACGCCATGGGCAAGGTGCAGAAGAACATCCTGCGGAAGAACTATTCGCCGATGACCCCTCGCTGAGAGCTTGCGAACAAATCTACTGCGCGTGCCGGATCGGGGCTTGGGCGGTGCTCGCTATCCTCATGTACAGAAACGTACATTCCGGTAGCTGCGCTCCGGCCGCACCCCGCTGCGGCCCGCTCGCTACGATTTTTTCACAAGCTCTGAGGCTGGCGTGCTGAATTTCCTGCCGGCGCCGCTGCTCGGCCTGATCGCCTCGCTGCTGCTGGCGCTCAACGCGCTGTTCTGGGTGCCGATCCTGCTGGCGTTCGCAATCATCAAGCTGATCCTGCCGTTCAAGGCTGTGCGCCTGCGCATCGACCCTGTGCTGGTGTCCATCGCCGAGACGTGGATTTCCGGCAACAGCGGCTGGATGGCATTGACCCAGCGCACCAAGTGGGATGTCGAAGGCATTGCCGGGCTGGATCCGCACAACTGGTATCTGGTCAACTGCAATCACCAGACCTGGGCCGACATCTTCGTCCTGCAGCACTTGTTCAATCGCCGCATTCCGCTGCTGAAATTCTTCATCAAGCAGCAGCTGAAATGGGTGCCGGTGATGGGCCTGGCCTGGTGGGCGCTGGATTTTCCCTTCATGCGCCGCCACGGCGAGGACTACCTCAAGCTGCATCCGGAAATGCGCGGCAAGGACCAGGCGGCCACGCGCCGCGCCTGCGAGAAATTCGCCCTGATCCCGACCAGCGTCATGAACTTTCTCGAAGGCACGCGCTTCACGCCGGCCAAGCACCAGCGCCAGCAATCGCCCTACCGCCATCTGCTCAAGCCCAAGGCCGGCGGCATCGCGCTGGCGCTCAATGCCATGGGCGACCGCTTTCAGGCCATCCTCGACGTCACCATTGTCTATCCGGATGGCGCGCCGAATTTCTGGGAGTTTCTCTGCGGCAAACTCAAGCGCGTGATCGTGCGGGTACAGATCCTGCCGGTCCCCGAGCATCTGATGCACAGCGATTACGCGGGCGATGCCGAGGTGCGCGCGGCCTTCCAGCGCTGGGTGCAGCAATTGTGGCAGGACAAGGACGCGCAGATTGCGCGCTTGCTGACGGGGGCAAAGACCTGAGGCCATGAATCCCAATCTCACCGACATCAGTCACGTCATTCAGCTGGCAGTCGCGCCGGTCTTCCTGCTCACCGCGATCGCGACGCTGATCAACGCGCTGAACACGCGCCTGGGACGGATTGTCGATCGGCGGCGCGTGGTGCAGGAGCGACTGCAGACCTGCGAGCCCGCCGACGCCGAGGCGGCAGCCACGGAAATCGGCAACCTCCATCGTCGCACGCGGCTGATCTATTACGCGATCTTCTGCGCCGTGCTGTCCGCGCTGTTGGTGTGCCTGGTGGTTGCCGGCGCCTTCCTCGGCGCCCTGCTCGGCATCGATCTGGCGCGCAGCGTGGCGACGGTGTTCATCGGCGCGATGCTGGCGATGATCTCCGGCCTCAGCCTGTTCCTGCGCGAAGTCTATCTGGCCGTGCGCACCGCGGCGCACCACCGCCACTGAACTTGCGCCACGCACTGGCCACCGTTTTGCTCGGCCCGGTGTTGCTGGCACAGGGCCGTCGCGTGCGCCGCACGGTGCCCGTGTTGCCGGAAGCCGACGGGCCGCGCGAAGGGGAGGTCGGCAGCGGCACGCCGCTGCGACTGCTGATCCTCGGCGATTCGGCCGCCGCCGGTGTCGGCGCGCCGACGCAGGACGAGGCTCTCTCCGGGCAGCTCGCCGTGTCGCTGGCGCCGACTTTCCGGCTGCGCTGGAAGCTGCTGGCCTTCACCGGCGCCACCACGGCCGACATGCTGGACCATCTGCGAGGATTACCGGCGGAGACGTTCGACGTGGTCGTCACCTCGCTGGGCGTGAACGACGTCACGGGGCGCGTATCGCTGGCGGCATGGCGCCGCGCGCAGCGGGAATTGATCGCCGTGCTGCAAGCGCGCTTCGGCGCGCGTCATCTGCTGCTGTCCGGCCTGCCGCCGATGCACCGCTTTCCGGCGCTGCCGCAGCCCTTGCGCTGGTATGTCGGCAGTCGCGCGCGCGATTTCAACCGGGTGCTGGCGAAGGTGGCGGCGAGCCGCCCCGGCTGCGAGTTCCTCGCCCTCGGCCATGAGATGATGGACGCCCCGGCCATGGCCGGCGACGGCTTCCATCCGGGGCCGCCGATTTACGCCCTCTGGGCGCGCGAAGCCGCGTGCCGCATCGTGCAACGCATGGAGCAGACCACATGATCGACCTCTATTACTGGACCACCCCGAACGGCCACAAGATCACGATGTTTCTCGAAGAAACGGGCCTGCCCCATCGCATCGTGCCGATCAACATCGGCAAGGGCGAGCAGTTCGCGGCGGACTTCCTGAAAATTGCGCCGAACAACCGGATTCCGGCCATCGTCGACCACGCGCCGGCCGATGGCGGTGCGCCGATTTCGCTGTTCGAATCGGGCGCGATCCTGCTGTATCTGGCCGACAAGACCGGAAAATTCATTGCCCCCGATCTGCGCGGCCGCACCGAAACCATCCAGTGGCTGTTCTGGCAGATGGGCGGGCTCGGGCCGATGGCCGGGCAGAACCACCATTTCACGCAGTACGCCCCCGAGCCGGTGCCCTATGCCATCGAACGCTACGTCAAGGAAACCGCGCGGCTGTACGCGGTGCTCAACAAGCAGCTGGCCGATCGCGAGTTCATCGCCGGCGGCTATTCGATCGCCGACATGGCCTGCTACCCGTGGATCGTGCCGCACGAGAAACAGCGGCAGAACCTGGATGATTTTCCGCACCTGAAACGCTGGTTTGCCGCGATTCGCGAACGACCGGCGACGCAGCGGGCCTATGCGCTGGCAAAGGAGATCAATCCGGCGCCGGTGGTCAGTGAAGATGCCAAACGCATCCTGTTCGGGCAGGATGCCAGCGTCGTCAAACGCTGAAACAACTGACCGGAGGCGCGGCTGACACTCGCGCGCAGCGCGCCGACTGGTAACCCCCGCGAGGGGCGAGGCGGGAATTCGCGACGCATGCGTCGCGCCGCCGCAGCCGGCTGGCTGTGCAAAGCCAGCCGTGGGCCGCGTAGCGGAAGGGGGGCGGGCGACCAATTCGCCCTTCGCGTGTTTCATCCTCGGTGGATGGCGCTCGGCGCCATGAGCGTTAACTCAGCAAGCCGTGCAGCATCTTGCTCGCCAGCAGCGCGAGGAAGCCGCCGAAGGCGCGCTTCAGTTGCTTCACCGGCAGCTTGTGCGCAAGCCGGGCGCCGACCGGCGCCATCATGAAGCTGATGGCGACGACGCCGACGAAGGCCGGCAGATAGACGAAGCCCAGCGAGTATTCCGGCAGCCCCGATGTCTTCAGGCCGCTGACGATGTAGCCGACGGTGCCGGCCACGGCGATCGGGAAGCCGAGCGCCGATGAGGTGCCGACTGCCTGGTGAATCACCACGTTGCAGAACACCATGAAGGGAATGGTCAGGAAGCCGCCGCCGGCGGCGACCAGGCTCGACACGATGCCCACCAGCGTACCGGCGACGACCATGCCGAAGCTTCCCGGCAACTGGCGGTGCGGCTTTGGCTTGAAGTCGAGCATCATCTGTACCGAGGCGTAATACACGATGGCGGTGAATACCATGGCCAGCGGTCGCGTCGGCACCCAGGTGGCGAAGAAGGAACCGGACAGCGTACCGACCACCAGTCCCGGCGCGAAACTTTTCACGATGTCCCAGCGCACGGCGCCGTGGCTGTGATGCGCGCGCATGCTGGCGATCGAGGTGAACACGATGGTCGCCATCGAGGTGCCGAGCGCCAGATGCATGCTGTGCTCCACCGGAAAGTTCTGCGCCGTGAAAATCATGAACAGCAAGGGCACGATGGTCAGTCCGCCGCCGACGCCGAACAGGCCGGCGACGAAGCCGGCGAAGACGCCCAGCAGCGGATAGCTCAGCCACCAGAGCGTCATTTCGATGCCTTCATCAGCTTGCCGGTGATGAACTTCCATTCCGCCGGGTCGACCGGGGTGATCGACAGGCGGTTGCCTTTCTGCAGGGCCCGCAGATGGGCGAGTTCAGGGTGCGTGCGCAGTTCGTCGAGGCCGACCAGACGCGTTTTCTTCACGACGCGCACATCGACATTCACCCAGCGCGGGTTTTCCGGAGTGGATTTCGGGTCGAAGTAGGGGCTGTCGGGATCGAACTGGGTGCGGTCCGGATAGGCCAGCTGCGATACTTCGGCCAGCCCCGCAATGCCCGGCTCGGGGCAGGACGAGTGATAGAACAGCACGCCATCGCCGACCTGCATCTGGTCGCGCATGAAGTTGCGTGCCTGGTAGTTGCGCACGCCCCACCAGTCGACCGTCTGCTGCGGCATCGCCAGCACGTCGTCGATGCCCACCACCGCGGGCTCGGTTTTCATCAGCCAGTAGCGCGGCATTACTCCGCGTCCATGCCGAGCTGCTGGACCCAGGTCAGCGATTCGCCGAGGATTTCTCCCAGCAGGCCAAGACTGGCATTGGCCCCATATGGGCTGAGCAGTTCCTGGACGCCGGCGACGTCATTGTCGTCGTAACGTTCCGTGAGCGCGAACAGCTTGCCGAGCGTGCCCTCGCGGTGCGTCAACGCCAGCCGCACGTCGTTGCCGACCGCGATCTGCGCCAGCACATCCGTCATCGACATGCCCAGCGCGGCGGGGACCACCGACATCAGGCCGGTAATGAAGGCCGGATCGCGCAGATCCCTTTGCCCCGGATGCAGCTTTTCGACCAGCAGTTCCATGAAGCGCCCGCGCAGCGCGGCCAGTTGCAGCAGCGGATTGTGGGCAAGATCGATGTCGGCGCCGCGACTGAACAGCAGCAACTGCAGCCAGCGCTGCAACTGGCGCCGGCCCAGCACGGTGATGGCGTGGCGCACCGAGGTGATGCGCGCCCGCGCGCCGACGCCGACCGAATTGGTCAGCCGCAGGAGATTGATGACGAGTGCCGGTTCGGTGCGGAAGGCGGCGTCGAGGCGGGCCGGGTCGGCGTCATCCGCCACCAGTTTTATCAGGCGCAACAGGCCCTGGGTCGAGGCGTCCAGCTTGCGCCCCTCCACGATCACGGGCTTGGCGAAGTAGTAGCCCTGGAACAACTGGAAGCCGAGCAGCCGGCAGAGTTCCATCTGCGACTGGGATTCGACGTGGGCGGCAACCAGCAGGCGGCGCGTGGTGCCCAGTGCCCGTGCCGAGGTTTGCAACTGATCGCCGGCCAGGCCGTCGATGTTGATCTTGAGCCAGGTGGCGAGGTCGACCAGCGGCCAGAGGTGGTCGCCGACATCGGTGACGCCGGACAGCGAAAAGGCATATCCCTTGGCCTTGAGTTCCTGGCAACGGGGCAGCAGTGCCGGATTGTCGAAGGCCACCACATCGATTTCGAGCACGACGATGTCTTTCGGCAGCAATTCGACCAGATCGCTTTCGAGGAACAGGGCATCGACATTGATGAAGGCGCGCACCTGGCCGAAGACATTGGCCAGGCCCAGTTCGGCGAAGGCCTTGCAGACCACGTCGGCGGTCGCCGCCTTGGCGGCCGTGGCGCTATCGACATGAGCGGAGTTTTCCGCCGAGGCACGGAACAGCAGTTCGTAACCCGCCAGCCCCTGATCCTTGTCGAGGATCGGCTGGCGGCCGATGAACACTTCCCGCAGTTGATCGCGTATCTGGGGTGCTTGATCACTCATGGGTTCAAAACGAAGCTTAGGTAGCGGCAGGTGCCTGCTGTTTCGGCGGTGAGAGTATCAAACATCACTAAAAAAGGGCGCGGAATCTTAGTTTCGGCCGCTTCGCTTAACGCCGAAAAGCCGGCATTAGCCTGCACTGAAACTTCGTTTTCCGCGCCCTGCTGACAGATTCCCCCGCGAGTGCCGTTTGGCCGGCATCCTGAACCTGGGTTCAGAGAGGCCACTTTCCTGCCGCTTCAGGTTCGCTCACCGGGAGCGATCACAACAGCGGCGTCTTTGGGCTGCGGCCGGTGCCAATTAGCATTGGTTCAAGGAATGTATGGCCTTGGCGAACACCGCAGGGGAAACCCGGAGAGGCCCAGCTCGACGAATCGGGGGCGGAAAACCCGCGGAACAGCGTTCAGAACAACTGTTCGTGCTGCGCCAGCGATTCGTCGAGCTTGGCCTCGATGGAATTTATTCTACGCTGAATCGATTCGCTTTCAAGTGCCGCGGCGGCATCCGCCGGGGTGTTCTTTACGGTGAGCAGTTCATGGGCCAGATTCAGTGCCGCCATGACGGCGAGGCGTTCTCCGCTGGCGCGCGCGCCGCTGGATGTCTTGTCGCCGATTTCCTTCAGCTTGTCGTCGAGAAAGGCCACGGCGGCAAGCAGCGACTCGCGTTCCGCCGGTTCGCAGGCAACACGGTATTCCTTGCCCAGCAGCTTGACCTCAAGGGTATTGCTCATTCGTCGGGCAACCGCGTCATCAGTGCTTCAAGGCGCTCGCGCGTGACGTCGATCTTCTTTGCCAGCGCGGCATTTTCGGTTTCCAAGCCCGTCACGTTGGCGCGCAGGGCCTGATTCTCGCTGCGCAGGCTGGCGCACACGGCCAATATCTGTTCGACCTTGTGCTCAAGGTGATCGAGGGAAACGCTCATGGCCGCAAGTTTCCGGTAAAAGTCCAATCAGGTCAAGCAACAAGCCTGCAAACTGAATGTGCTTTGACAGCCGCCGCCGGTAAATGGCCCCCGCTCTGGCAAAATGGGCACATGCCCATTGAAGCCTTTTCTCCGGCCAGCCTGCGCCGTGCGCTGGTGATCAAGCTGCGCCATCACGGCGATGTGCTGCTCGCTACACCCGTGCTTTCGATGCTGAAGCGCCTCGTCCCCCAATGCGAAGTGGATGCGCTGGTCTACGCCGATACTGCGTTGATGCTCGAAGGCCATCCGGCGCTGGCGCAACTGCACCTGATCGACCGCAACTGGAAGCGGCAGGGGATGTTGTCGCAGGCCGCGGCCGAATGGAAACTGATGTCCGGATTGCGGTCGCGGCATTACGATCTTGTGGTGCATCTTTCGGTGCATACGCGCGGCGCCTGGATGGTGCGCCTGCTGCGGCCGCACTGGTCGGTGGCGCCACGCTCGCGTGAAGGATTCTGGGCAAAAAGTTTTACCCACCTTTATCCGGCGCAATCGCATGGCGACCGCCACACGGTGGATACCAACCTCGACAGCCTGCGCGCGCTCGGGTGTGAACCGACGCCCGCGGACATGCGCGTGACCATGGTGCCGGGGCCAGCGGCGGAGTCGCACGTGGCGGAATTGCTGGCGCGGCATGGCTTGGCGCAGGGCGGCTTCGTCCATGTCCATCCCGCATCGCGCTGGACCTTCAAGTGCTGGCCGGCGGATCGTGTGGCGGCCTTGTGCGACGTGCTCGCGGCGAAGGGCCTGCCCATCGTGCTGACGTCGGCACCGGATGCGAAGGAGAAGGCGCTGATTGACGCCGTGTGTGCCGCGCGCGACGCCGTTACCTGCCCGCGAAGCGGAATTCCAGGTACGCAGAGCGCGCCAGCGCCGACTATTGACCTTTCCGGGCAGCTCTCGCTCAAGGAACTCGCGGCGCTTACGGCGCAGGCGAAGCTATTCGTCGGCGTCGATTCGGCGCCGATGCACATCGCCGCCGCGATGGGCACGCCGGTGGTCGCCATCTTCGGCCCGTCGGGTGATCGGGAATGGGGGCCGTGGGGCGACGTTGGGAATAATCCCCATCGCGTCGTTGCCTCGAACACCCATCCCTGTCGCCCCTGCGGCATGGCTGGCTGCAATGACAGCAAGGTCAGCGATTGCCTGACGACGCTGCCAGTCTCGCAAGTACTGGCGGCCTGCGAGGAGCTGTTGGCGTGAAGCTTGCCATCGTCCGCCAGAAATACACCCCCTTCGGCGGCGCCGAGCGCTTCGTCGAGCGCGCGCTGGCGGCGCTGCGGGCGAAGCACGTCGATGTCTCGATCGTCGCGCGCCAATGGCAGGGCGAGGCTGCGGGCGACATGCAGTACGTGCGCGTCGATCCCTTCTATCTCGGCCGCACTTGGCGCGACGCCGGGTTTGCGCGCGGCGTGCAGCGCCTGATGGCGCAGAAGCGTTTCGACCTGGTGCAAAGCCACGAGCGCATCCCCGGCTGCGACATCTACCGCGCCGGCGACGGGGTCCATGCCTCCTGGCTGGAACTGCGCAACAAGGCCTTCGACCGGCTGGCGCCGTGGCATCGTTACACACTGGTGGCGGAGGCGGAGATGTTCCGCCACCCGAGCCTGCGCACGGTGATCTGCAACTCGCGCATGGTGCGGGACGACATCGCGCGCCGCTTCGGCGTTGCCGACGAAAAGTTGCAGGTGATCTATAACGGCGTCGATCTTGAGGCCTTCCATCCGCGCTTGCGCGAGGAACACGGTCGGGCCTTGCGCGAGAAGATCGGCGTTGGCGAGACGGCGCCGGTAATCCTTTTCGTCGGTTCGGGTTATGAACGCAAGGGCCTGCCGACCCTGCTCCATGCCTTGTCGCGAATGTCGCGCAACGATGCCCGGCTCTGGGTGATCGGCCGCGACAAGCACGAGACGCTGATGCGCAAGCTGGCGCAGACGCTGGGCGTCGATGAGCGCGTGCTGTTCCTCGGCGCGCAGGCCGACGTCAAGCCGTTCTACGGCGCGGCCGATGTATTCGCCCTGCCCACGCGCTACGATCCCTTTCCCAATGCCGCGCTGGAGGCGCTGGCCTGCGGCCTGCCGCTGGTCACGACGACTACTTGCGGCGCGGCGGAACTGGTTACGCCGACGAACGGCAGGGTGATCAGCGCAGGCGACGCCACAGCATTGGCGGCGAGTCTGGATGCGTTGTGCGCGACAGCTTCGGTAATGCGCGATGCCGCCCGTGCCAGCGTCGCCCATCTCGATCTGGCGCAGATGGCGGCGCAGTTGATGGCGCTTTATTCGCGCTTGATTTGACCTTCGGCGTCGGCCACCACCGGCCGCAGGCGCTCGACGAAGGCTTCGAAGGAAAAGCGCGCGAGGTGCGACCCGGCCAGTTCTGGTCTCGGCTTGGCGCGGCCCGCCAGCAGTTCGTCCAGCAGTCTCCCGAAATCGCCCCCGGCGTCCTGTCGCGGATCACGGTAGAGAAAGCCGGTCAGGTCGTTGACCACGGTTTCGGTGAAGGGCGGTGCATTGACGGCGATTACCGGCGTGCCGCAGGCTTGCGCCTCGATGATGTTGAGGCCCAGCGCCTCCTTTTCCGGGAGGCCGGAAAGCAGATAGTCGAGCTGCGGGTAGATGTCGGCGACATTGCCCTGCTGGCCCCAGAAGCGCACCTGTCCGGCGGGCAGCTCCGCGAGTGCGCGGTCGAGGTCGCGCACCGAGGCATAGCCGCCGCTACCGAAGATTTCCAGATGTACCTGTGGATGACGTGCGAGTACCGGCGCCAGATTCGAGAACAGCAGCGGGAACTGCTTGATCGGCGTCAGGCGCGAGACGATGCCCAGCGTAAGGCCGGGCCGCCGCTCGAAGGCCGGATGCGGCCGCAGCATTTCGACCAGCGGCTCGAGCCAGCCCAGCAGGCGGTCGCGACCCTTGCGTCGATCCCAGTCGTAGCGGCTGCTGCGGCGTATCTCCCCGCCGCCGGGGCGGTTCGCGAGGTCGGCGACGCCGTACAGCGGCTCGTCCCAGGCCGGCAGATCCGCTGCCTGGAGGCCGTCACGCACCCAGCCGGAAACTGCGTAGATGCGATCGTGGTCGGCGAAGGCGGCGGGATCGCGGCCCTGCACCGGCATGTGCGCGATGGCGGTGCGCAGGCGCCCCGGAAGCACGGCACGCAAGCCGGAGGGCAGCGGGCCGTGTGACAGCAGCCAGACAGGTCCGGCGGGCAAATGCTGCGGCAGATCGGTGGCATCGGCGACGGCGATGCGCTCGGTGTCGGCAGGCAGTCCGAGCCGGTCCCAGAAGCCGGCGCGCGGATGGACCAGCAGGCGCGTCGGCATGCCGAGCTGCGACAGCGCGCGGCAGAGGAAGGCGGTGTACACCTCGCCGCCGCCGAAGTGCGGCTGGAGGTTGATCTGCACGAGCTTCATGGTTCGTCCGGCTTCTCGTGCATGCCGGCGACCAGCACGCCGACGACAAATGAAAAGAGGCCAAGCCGCCAGCCGGAGAGGTGTCCGTCGAGCAGGCAGCGCAGCATATAGCCACCGACGAAGAACGCCAGCAGGAGTGCCTGGGCATCTTGTCGTTCGCGGAATTGTCGCCAACCCGCGCGGATAGCAACACCAGCCGTCGTCAATAGTAACGCCAGTCCGACGAAACCCGTGCCCAAGGCGAAATCGAGCCAGCCGCTGTGGCTGCTGATCATCCCGGAGTGGCCATGCTTCATCGCGATGGCGCGCCCGAAGGCATCGTGACCGAAGCCGATGCCGAGCGGGTGGTCGGCGAGAAAATCGATGGATTGGCGCGCCATTGCAGCGCGAAGATAGGCCGAGGTTTCGAGCGGATCGCCCGAGGGCGTTGCCGGCGGCGATATCTTATGCCCCGGCTCGCCATCGCCGGTCAGCCAGTAGGTGTTGTTCGATGTCCAGCCGATGACGATGGATTCGCGCAGACTCTGCCACCGGTGATCGAAGCGGAACGAACTGGCCGCGATCAGTGCAACGGCGCCAAGCGCGACAATGGCGAGCCGCCGCCGGTGCGATTGTGCATTCAGCAGGACGAGGCTGCCCGCCGCCAGAATGGCCACCGAGACAACCGTGCTGTTGCGCGACTGCAGTGCGACGTCGGCCGCCAGGGACAGCGCCAGCAGCGCCCATCCGCCGCGCTGCCCGAGCGCCAGCGGAGAATGGCTGCTGCGGGTCCATGCCAGGCGATCCGCCACCAGCAGGGCAAGCAGGTAGCTGTTCAGCGTGCCGTGGAAATCATAGGCGCCAAAGGGTGTTGCCTTGAAAGGCCAAGCACCGATCTTCAGCCACAGCGTGATCTGCCATCCCAGCAGCCAGACCATATGTGCGGCCAGCGCTATCACCACGACCTGCGCCGCGCGTTCCCGTGGCAGTTGCGTTGCGGCCCAGGCACCAACGCCACCGAGCAGCAGCGGCATCATCCAATTGGCGCGGAACTGGTCGAGCGCGAGAGTCGGCGATGGCGCTACGGTGACGGAATGGAAAGCGATCCAGCTGGTGAGCGCAATCAGGCACCAGGCGGCCGGCTTCATCCATGATGCGGGTTTCGGCAGCGAGGTGCGACCGATCCATACCAGCCCGACCAACCCGACCAGCAACAACAGGTTACGCAGCGCAATGGTATGCGGAATCGGAAAGATGAATGCAACCGCCGCAAGCCATGCGGCGAACTGCCACTGCTTGGCACTACATCCGGCGTAGCCTCCCATTCGGTACCTTAGGCCACCATCGACTCCAGCCTTGCAAAGGCCGGACTGTCCTGCTTGACGAGAATGAAGTTGCGCTTTCTCGATGTCGCGGGATCCGCAACTCGCCGGATCGAGTGCTTGTGGATTTCGAACATGGAGTAACCCAGCGCGGCGATTTCCTCGCCGAGGTTTCCGGCGGCGGAGACAAAAGCTTCTCCTTTGAGTTCCGCCATGACGATCGGAGCATGCGCCGAAAAGAAGCCACGCGCACCTCGCCAGAGCTGGCCGAACACGCCTTCGACGTCGATTTTTACCACCATTGGCGGCGGCAGGCTGGAGTAGAGATCGTCCAGACGGCGCACTTCAATGTCTACACTGAATGATTTGTCATCGGACGCGTTGAGCGAAGCCGTCCCCTCGCCGAGGGCGGGGTCGCTCATGTGGATCGCGGCGACGCCATTGCGCTCGCCAACGGCATAGGGCAGTACCGCGACGTTGCTGAACGCATTGAGTCGAATGTTGTCTTCGAGGAAGTTTCGGGTGGTCGGCGCTGGTTCGAACGCCACCACGCGGCCCGGCTCGCCGACCAAGGTGGCGGCGAGACAGGTGTAGTAGCCGACGTTGGCGCCGATATCCCAGAACACGTCGCCGGGCTGAATGATCTTGCGCAGCAAGGCAAGCTCATAGCGCTCGTCGTGCTCGCCGTAGTAATAGATGCGCCGATGCTCTTCGTTGCGAGGATTGAGTCGCAGGAGAAAGCCGTCCTTGGTCCGCACGTTCACGAACGCGCCGACAGGCCAGTCCCGCCGCGCAAACCGGCGGTAGATTCGACCCTTTCCCTCGGTTATCGGTACCCGCCGCAGGTAACCGCAAACCAGTTGATCAAGCAAGGATTTCATTACTTCTCCCGCAGACAGCCGGCGCTCTTGCCACCGGCCGGAAAGCGCCAAGCCTACTACACGCGGGCTTACAGCAAACTGAGCACATAGTGTTTCGCGATCCGCCGCCGCTGCGCCGCATTCCCGGCATGACGCCAGAGCAGTCCCAGCACGCCTTTTGTTCGCAGGTCCCGTCGAACACGGCGCGCGGCGGCGCGATCCGGCATTTTCGCCAGCAGATGGAATATCGAAAGGGCTCCATCGACCAGGCGATGGCACAGTAACGCGCGCAGTTCCGGGTCGCCAGTCAGTTCCGCCGCGAGTTCCGCTTCGGTGCGGGCATTGAAGACGCTGCTATCGACGATGGCCTCGAGGCGCTTTTGCTTTGCTTCGGGCGGTGCGTTCCGGATGGGAATCCGATAGTTCACCGAGATCCGCGGCAGGCAGATGATGCGCTGCGCAGCAAGCAGGACTTTCGTCGTCCAGATTACATCCTCATGTATCAGGCGCGGCACGAAGCGAAAGTGATTGGCCTCGATGAAGTCGCGGCGATACAGATGCATCCAGACCATATGCAGAAAACGTCCGGCCTTCAGGCGTTGCCGCAGCCATTCCCGGCCTGGGATGATGTCTGTCGCCGGCGCATCGGCATAGATAGGCCGGTCTGCTTGACGGCCTTCGAAATGATAGCGGGCGTTGAACAGCACCATGTCGAGTTGTTCGTCTTCGGCCAGGCGCAAGGCCTCGGCGTAGGCATCGGGTTCGACGAAATCGTCCGAGTCGACAAACGCCAGGTATTTGCCGCGCGCCGCGTCCAGTCCCGTATTGCGCGCCGCCGAAAGTCCGCCGTTTTCCTGGCGGATCACTCGCATTTGCGGCAGGCGCGGTGCGAATTCGGCAAGGATGCGCGGGCAGTCGTCGGTCGAACCGTCATCGACGACGATGATCTCGTCGGCCGGCGGGTTGAGTGCGGCAAGGCTTTCGAGGCAGCGCGGCAGGTAGGGCGCGACGTTGTAGACGGGCATCACTATGGACAGCAGTGGTGCGCTCATTGCAGCCTGCCTCTTTTGCCTTGGTGCCAGGCCAATAATGTATTGTGCAGCGCCGCCGCACGCTGGGCATAGGTGTGCTGCACCAAGACGTGGGCGTGGCACCGTTCGGCGAGGTCGCGCGCGGCGGCGAAGTTCGCCAGCCAGTGCTCGATCTGCGTCACGCAGTTGTCCAGCCCGTCGAACTCGGCCCAGTTGTCGCCCGGCGTGAAGTCGTCGCGTGCGTGCGTGCGCTTGTCGCAGAGCAGGAAGCCGCCGCAGGCCGGGATGCCGTAGCAGCGCTCGGGCAATCCCGAGGCCACGGGCGCACCGTAGTCGCAGGAAGCGCCGAAGTTGAGGTTGATGCGGCTGCTCTGGATCAGCGCCACTTGTTCCTCGATGCTCATGCCGGTCGATTCGCGGAACACGAAGCGGATGCCTCGCCTGGCCAGCCGTCCGCCCAGCGCGGCGAAGAATTCCTGGCGGCCGCGCATTTCCTTGTAGCGAAGGCCGTCCATGGCGCCGAAGAAGCTGACGTCGTGCTGGTAGCGGGCCGGCTCGCGCAGTTCGTCCAGCGTCCTGCCGTGCAGGTGATAACGGCTCGTGTCGGCGGCGTTCGGCAGGTAGAGCAGGCTGTCGGCGAAACTGCGCCGTGTATCGACCAGGCTGTGCGTGGCGTACACGTCGAACAGGTGGGCGCGATCCAGCCAGTCCAGCCGCCATGCGGCGCGGTTCAGGTAGTGCGGCGCATCCTGGTTCCAGACGAACAGCGGGATGCCCTGCCGGCGCAGGAAGCGATGCATGCCCCAGATCGTCAGCGGATGGCGCAGGCCTTCGTAGAACCAGGTATAGGCGCCGAGAATGCGCTGCGGTTCGCTGCGATCGGCGTCCTGCCAGCGCCGACTTTCGCGCAGCGTCAGGCCGCGCGCGGCGAGTTCGCGGCGCAGGGCCGGATGCAGGCTGCCGTGGGCGATCAGCAGGACATCCCGTGTGGTCATGCCACGCGGTGGAAGAAAAACACGTTCTTGCGGATCAGCGAGAAATCGAGCGCGAAGCCCTTCGCCACCAAGCCGGCGAACATCTCCGACAGCACGCGGTCGCCGAGCACGTCGGGATGGGTTTCGACGCAGATCTTCTGCACCGTCGACAAATCGGCGCCGGCGAAGAACTCGGCTTCGCCGCCCTCGATGTCCACGATCAGGAAGCTGGGCTTGACCCGCGCCAGTTCGTTGTTGAGATCGAGCTGCTTTACCGTGATCGCGCGGCCGCCGGTGCGGTGCGCGGAGGAGGCCCAGAAGTCGTCTTCGAGGTGGAACTCGCGTTCGCCATCACCCTTCGCCAGCAGCGCGTTGATCAGCGTCGGCGCCACGTCGTTCTTCGCATGGGTTTCGCGGATCAGCGGAATCAGCTCCGGGTTGGCCTCGTAGGCGAACACCCTGGCCGCCCCCGTCAGCTTGGCACAATAGGCGGACAGGAAGCCGAGTCCGGCGCCGACCTCGAACACCACGTCGTCGGTCGCGAGGCGTTTCGAGATGATCTCGATTTCCTTCGCCTCGTAGTCGCCGAGGTAGATTTCGCGGGCGATGCCCGGCGAGACCAGCGCGTGCTTCACCGGCAGCAGCACGCCGTGGTTGTCTGCCCAGTCGGGCTGGCTGAAGCGCCAAGCGAGTTTCTTCAGCTTGCGGGCGGTGCGGCTGTTCTTGCGCATCTCATCTCCGTAATGTGAACCTCATGCTTCGAGGGCGTGCGTTTCGAGCCAGGCCAGCAGCACGGCGAAAGTGTACATCAGGCGTACGTTGCCTTTCCCCTGTCGGGCTTCCTGCCACAGCGCGGCGAGCGGGCCGGTGGCCAGCCACGGCGCGATCAAGGGAGCGGATGCGATCTGCGCGTCGCACCAGTCGCGCCAAGAACCGGCAAAGTTGGCGCGCAGCGGCACGGAGAAGCCGTGCTTCTCGCGGTTCCAGACGGCTTGCGGCAGGTGGCGGCGCGCCAGCGCGCGCAGCAGAGCCTTGCCGCCGCCGGCATCGAAATGCACGCTCGCCGGCAGGCGCAGCATGCGGTCCTGCAGCTCGTTGGCCAGCAGCGGCACGCGCACCTCCAGGCCGTGGGCCATGCTGGCGCGGTCGGTCTTGGCCAGGCAGTTTTCAGACAGGTAGGTCCACAGGTCGGCCCGCAGCAGCGCGCCGCGGTCGTAGCCGCCATGTCGGGACGCGAGTTCGCGCCACAGCTCCAGGGTGGCTTGAGGTCGGCAGCCGGCGGCCAGCTCGGGCGCCAGATAGCGGCGCAGGTCCTTGCGGCTGCCGGGGTAATCGCCGAGCTCGACGCGCTGGTAGAGCAGCAGTTCGGGTCCCGCCAGCGCGCGCCGGGTCAGGCTGGCCGGCGCGAGGCCGTGTCGCAGCAAGCCACGGAGTGCACGCTTACCGAGCGTGTCCGGATGGCGGTCGGCCGTGTCGAGAAAACGCGAATAGCCGCCGAAGAGTTCATCGCCGCCATCACCCGACAGCGCCACGGTGACATGCTGCCGCGTCAGGTGCGACAGCGCCCAAGTGGGGATGTAGGCCGGGTCGGCCAGCGGCTGGTCGAGATCGGCAAGGGCTGCGGCCAGCGTCTCGGCAGTCAGTTGCGGCGCATCGAGGACGTGGTGCTCGGTGCCGTACTGTTCGGCCACGGCGCGTGCGGCGGGGCTTTCGTCGAAGCCGGCTTCGGCGAAGCGCACGCTGAAGGTTTTCAGCGGGCTGGCCTGTGCCAATGCCATGTAATGCACAACGAGGCTGCTGTCGATGCCGCCGGAAAGGAAGGCGCCGAGCGGCACGTCGGCGACCAGCTGGTCCTTGACGGCTTGCGCCAGCAGGCTGTCGGTTTCGGCAACCAGCGTTTCATGATCGGGCGCGCGTTCCGTCGCGTCCGGGATCGTCCACCACTGGCGCGCCGCAACGCCAGCGCCGACTCTCCACTTCAAGCAGGCGCCCGGCGGCAGGGCGTGGATGTCGCGCACCAGGGTGCGTGGGGCCAGCGGCGTCTGGAAGGCAAGATAGTCGCGCAGGCCTTCCGCGTCGAGTTTCCTCGGGAAGGCGCCCAGCGCGAAAAACGGCGCTAGCGTCGATGCGGCGACCAGTCCGCCGGCATGCACGCCCCAGAACAGCGGCTTGATGCCGAGCCGGTCGCGGGCGAGGAAGACGCTGCCATCCTGCGCGTCGTGGATGGCGAAGGCGAACATGCCGTCGAGGCGCTGGACCACGGCTTCGCCCCAGTGCAGGTAGCCGGTCAGCAGCACTTCGCTGTCGGAACGGGTGCTGAAGGCATGGCCGACCGCTTCGAGTTCGCGGCGCAGGGCGGCGAAGTTGTAGATCTCGCCGTTGTAGACCATGGCCAGCCGGCCGTTGGCCGCGGACATCGGCTGGCGCCCGCCGGTCAGGTCGATCACTGCCAGTCGTGCGTGGCCGAGCAGGGCATCGCCGTGGACCAGCACCTCGCGTGCGTCGGGGCCGCGCGATCTGAGCGTCGCCAGCGCCGCGTCGAAATCGGCCGGGAAGGCGTCACCGACGGTGAGCAGGATGCCGCACATCAGAAACTCTCCCGGGCCAGCGCTTCCCAGGCGTCGAGCGCCCGCTCCGCGTCGTAGGGAGCCAACGCGGCCGCAACGGCATCAGCCCCGGGTTTCGGTGCCGCCACTGCCGCGCGCATTGCAGTCGTCAATGCATCGACGTTGTCGCAGGGCACCAGCCATTGCGCCAGTTCTCCGCCGAGGATTTCGCGCGGGCCGGAGGGGCAGTCGGTGCTGACCACGCGCGTGCCGCAGGCCAGCGCCTCGATCAGCACATTGGGCAGGCCTTCGTGGTCGGAGCACAACACCAGCAGGTCGGCGCCCGCCATCCAGGGATAGGGGTTGGCCTGAAAGTCGGCGATGGCGACACGGCGCTGCAGACCGTTTTGTGCGATCAGCGCGGCAAGCCGTTCATCGGGCGGCGTCAGCAGCACCAGTGTATGCGGCAGTGCCGCCTGTGCGAATGCCGCGAGCAGCAGGTCGTGGCGCTTTTGTGCGGCAAAGCGGCCGACGTGCAGGATGTAGGGTTCGTTGGGCCGGGCCGCACAGGGTTCGGCGGCCAGCACGCGAATGGCGGCCGGATCGAAGGGATTGACGATCACGCGCATGCGTTCGGCCGCGATGTCGAAGTGCGAACGCATATCCTCGGCCACGCCCTGCGAGACAGCCACCAGCGGGCGCGCGCCGTAGAGCGTGCGATAGCGCGCCGCGCGCCGCTGGGCCTTGCCCGCCGGCAGTCGCGCAATCTCCGCTGACAGCGTGTTCGCAATGCGGCAGACGTGACGCGGCGCGCGGGCGAGTGCCGCCACTACGTCGGCAAAGGGCAGGGTGGACACCAGCAGGTCGTGCTGGCGCGTTGCCAGCAAGCGCTGCAGGCGCCAGGCCAGGCGTCGCTTGCCCAGCCAGCCGTGACCGGCGCGGGCGGACAAGGCGTGAAAGCTGCAGCCCGCGGGCGGTGCGTAGTTGGCTGCATGGAGCCCCGCGTCCTCGCAGACGATGAAATCCACGTCGTGGCCGCGTGCGGCGAGCCCGCTGCCGATCTTGGCCAGCGCCTTTTCGGCGCCGCCGCCGGCGAGGTTGGTGGTGAGCAGCGCGAACTTCATGGCGCGCGAGTTTCCGTCGCGCGATCCTGCAGCGCCCGCTGCACGGCCGCCCAGACACGATCGACGCTGATGTCGGCCATGGAGGCATCGGTCGAACACTCGGGCCCCGCGAGTGGATGGTCCACCGGATAGAAGCAGGGATGTTCCAGCGGTGCGATCAGTTCGCTGCGCGAGAAGCCATGGTAAAGACCGACTAGGGGAATATCGAATGAGCTCATCAGATGCGTCGGGCCCGTGTCCACACCGATGAAGATGTCGAGCCGGCTCATCAGGGCGCCGGTCTGGCGCAGGCTGAGGCGGCCGGCATACAGCGTGGCGGCCGGTCCAAGCCGAGCCTTGAGGGCTGTTGTGCGTTGCTGTTCTTCGCTGCCGCCGAAGATCAGGAAATGCGCCCGTGGCCAGTCGCGGCGAATGCGAACGCAGAGCTCCATGAAGGATTCGATGGGCCAGTCGCGATAAGACTTGGTCGGAAAACTGGCCACCTGCAACCCGATCAGCGGCGTCGCCCCGTCCGGCAGATCGCGGGCCAGTGTCGTTGTGGCCCAGGTTCGCTCGGCATCGGTCACCGTGTAGGACAGCCGCAAGCCGGCGGGCTGAACTCCCAGCGCCGACGGCAGCGCCAGTGCCAGCCGCACCGAGTGGTCGCTCTGAAAGGATGGCGGCTCGACCACGACGGAGAGCCGGGAATTTATCCGGGCGTTGGCTTGGCGAAAGGCCGCCACCCGCTTTGCCACCCGCGAGGCGTAGGCGATCAACGCCTCGTCATTACCGTACACCAGCGCCAGGTCGTAAGGCTTGGCCAGTAGCCCGCCCCAGCCGCGAAACAGAGCCGTTTTCTTGCTGATCGCGGCAACTTTTCGGACGAAGGGTAGATGCAGCAGTACCTCCATGCGGCCCGGATGGGCCAGTACATCAATGGCGGCCTCGGGCCAGGCGACCGCGAGCGCGCGGATGGCGGGCGTCGCCAGCAGCGTATCGCCGATGCGGGAGACGTTGATGACAAGAATGCTCTTGGGCGTCATCGCGCGAATTCGCGTCGGAAAATGTAATTGCGGCTTTCGGTGTGAATCAGCCGGAAGCCGGCTGCTGCTAGGCTATCGACGATTCTGCGCGTTTCGTCCGACGTATGTCGGGTGACGCCGTGATGGAATTCGATCAGCACCTGGCGTGCGGCCTGGATGCGGCCGCTGGCGATCAGCGCGTCAAGCAACGCATATTCGGCGCCTTCCACGTCCAGCTTGAGGACGTCGCACTCCGTTCGTCCGGTGCGGGACAGCAGGCTGTCGAGATCGACGGTTTTCGTCTCGATGCGCTCGCCGCCTTCCACATACTCGTGGGAGGGATCGAGGCTGCCGGAAACACCGTCGGCGCCCTGCGGCAGCTTGTCCTGGGTGCGCGGCAGGTGAAAGACGATGGGTTCGCCGGTCGTGGTCCAGAAGGCGTTTGCCAGAATCTCCATGCCCGATGGGCAGCGCGCGCGGCAGTAAGCGAGGCTTCGCGGATTGGGATCGACGCCGATCACCCGTGCGTCAGCAAAACGTTGCAGGAAGGCCACCGGGAAGCTGATGTCTTCACCGAGGCCGCAATCGATCAGCAACGGCTGCGGGCCCACCGCTCGCGTGTCCACCCACCAGCCGCCGTAGCGCGTGCCGAGGCGCTCATAGCCGTGCGGCAGGCGCCATTCCTTCCAGCGGCGGGAAAGGCTGCGTTTGAGGCGGCTCCAGTGCTTGCCCATGTCAGTTCGCGTCACGCATCGCAGCGGAAAAAATGGGTTCCATCCTGTCGAGCATGGCCTCCCTTGAAAAGTCGGCGCTGGCGACACGGCGCGCTTCAGCGCCGAGCGTTGCCGCGAGCGTACTGTCGTCGAGCAGGCGACCGATGGCGGCGGCGAGCGCTGCGGCATCCTTGGGCGGCACGATCAGCGCTGAGTTTTTGTCGCTGACGGCTTCGAGTATCGCCCCCACCGGCGTGGTGACGATGGGCAGGCCGCAGAGCATGGCCTGCAGGATGGCCTGCGGCACGCCTTCGTTGGCATAGGAGGGCAGGCAGAAAACGTCCATCGCCTGCAGCCAGCGCTCGGGGTCGCTGCGCTGGCCGGCCAGCATCACTCGCTCCCGAATTCCGAGCGCCGCGATCTTTTCCTCGATCGGGCCGCGCATCGGGCCTTCGCCGACGATCAGCAGGCGCAGCTCGGGTCGCTTCAACTGGGCGAAGGCGTCGAGCAGGAACAGGTGGCCCTTCCAGCTGCGCAGCGTGGCGACGATGCCGAGGTGTTTGTGTTGCGGATCGAGTCCGAGCGCAATTGTGGCGGCTGCCTTGTCCGCCGGCGCGAAACGTTCGGTGTCGATGCCGGTCGGCACCGAGGTCACACGTTGCGGGTCGAGGCCGAGGGTATCGATCACGTGCCGGCGCAGACTTTCGCCGGTGGTGACCACGGCACTCGCCTGACGGTAGAGCCAGCGGTTGGCGAAGTTGCCCGACACCGGCGCCGAGATGTGGCGGGTGCGCACAATGGCCGGCGGATTCGCGAGCGAGGCGCAAGCGAGGCTCGTCAGCCAGGAGTCGGCCGAACTGTGGGTATTCACCACGTCCGACGCATGGCTGGCCAGATAGTCGCGCAGCGCCTTGAATCCGGCAATGGTTTTGAACTCGATGGGGAGCGACACCACCGGCACGCCGAAGCGCGCCGCCTCGGCCGTCGTTCGCGCATGCGCCGGGCAGACCACCGTGACCTCGTGGCCGCGAGCAATCAGTCCGCGCGACTCTTCGAGGATGCGGATTTCCTGGCCACCCCAACCACAGGAGGCTTCCGTGTGGAGAATTTTCAATCAGCCTCCGCGAATTGCAGCCGGTAGAGGCTGGCATAGAGGCCTCCAGTCGCCAGCAGTTCAGCATGGCTGCCGATCTCCGAGATGCGACCGTGCGACAGAACGACGATGCGGTCGGCATGCTCGACGGTGGACAGGCGATGCGCGATGACCAGCGTGGTGCGGCCCTTCATCAATGTTTCCAGCGCCTCCTGCACGGCGCGTTCGGATTCGCTGTCGAGTGCTGAGGTAGCTTCGTCGAGGATCAGGATCGGCGCGTCCTTGAGGATGGCGCGGGCGATGGCGATGCGCTGGCGCTGGCCGCCCGACAGGCGCGAGCCGTTTTCGCCGATCACGGTATCGAAGCCCTGCGGCATGGCGGCGATGAACTCCAGCGCATGGGCGGCGCGGGCGGCGGCTTCGATCTCGCTGCGGCTGGCATCGCGCTTGCCGCCGTAGGCGATGTTGGCGGCGACCGTGTCGTCGAAGAGGAACACGTCCTGGCCGACGTGGGCGATGTTGGCGCGCAAGCTGCCCAGCGTCAGCGTCTCGATGTCGTGGCCGTCGATGCGGATCCGGCCGCTGCCGGCGTGATAG
The DNA here is from genome assembly GCF_000828635.1 of Sulfuritalea hydrogenivorans sk43H. Classification (GTDB taxonomy): domain Bacteria; phylum Pseudomonadota; class Gammaproteobacteria; order Burkholderiales; family Rhodocyclaceae; genus Sulfuritalea; species Sulfuritalea hydrogenivorans. The sequence continues at coordinate 3,691,063 of NZ_AP012547.1, read as the reverse complement.
AAGCGCGGCACGAGATTGACCAGCGAGGTTTTGCCGCCGCCCGAGGGTCCGACCAGCGCGACGGTTTCCCCGGGACGAATCCGCAGGTCGATTGCGGCCAATGCCTCGCGCTCGGCACCTGCGTAGCGCAAGCCGACGCCGGCGAATTCGATCTCGCCGCGCGCGCGGCCGAGCTGCTCCGTGCCGGCGTCGACCTCGGCCGCCTCGTCGAGCATGCGGAACACGCTTTCGGCGGCGGCCAGGCCGCGCTGCAGCGGTGCATTGATGTCGGCCAGGTGCTTGAGCGGCGCCAGCAGGAGGAGCATCGCGGTGATGAAGGAAACGAAGCCACCGATCGTGGTTTCATTGCCGGCCGACTGCTGCATGGCGACGTACACAACGATGGCGAGGCCGACCGAGGCAAAGATCTGGGTGATCGGCGCCACCGCCGCCGCGGCGATCGCCTGGCGCATGCCGTAGCCGCGCAGCGCGTTATTGACTCGCGAAAAGCGCGAGGTCGCATGCGCCTCGCCGCCGAAAATCTTGACCACCTTCTGACCGCGTATCGATTCCTGCAGCACCTCGTTCATCTGCGCCATGCCTTCCTGCGCCGCCAGCGAGAGCTTGCGCAGGCGCTTGGAGAAGGCGCGCACGACGAGGGCGGTGAGCGGAATCACGGCCAGGCTGATCAGGGTCAGCTTCCAGTTCAGGTAAAGCAGCCAGGCCACCAGGCCGATCACCGAGAGCGTGTCGCGGATCAGCACCGTCAGCGTCGAAGTCGCCGCCGCGGCGACGCCATTCACGTCATAGGCGATGCGCGTGGCCGGCACCGAGGAGGCGTGGGCGTCGAAGTAGCTCGCCGGCAGGCGCATCAGGCGTTCGAACATCAGCTGGCGCAGGTCGGTGATGACGCGGTTGGAAACCCAGGACATGCCGTAGGAAGCGAGAAAGCCGGCGACGCCGCGCAGCAGGAATATGCCGATGATCGCCAGCGGCAGCCAGGCCAGCCAGTCGTTGCCGCCCTGGCCGAAGCCCTTGTCCAGCAAGGGTTTCATCAGCGCCGGAAACAGCGGCTCGGTGGCCGCCGCCAGCGCCGTCGCCGCCAGCGTCAGGCCGAAGCCCTTCCAGTGCGGGCGCACATGGCCGAGCAGGCGCAAATAAAGGTCGCGGCTATCTTGCACAGGGAGTCGGGAAACGGGAAACCGCGAAGTATACAGGGGCTTAGCGTGAAACAGCCCGTTCGGAGCGGCTGGTGATAGCCGAGCGCAGCGAGCTTGCCAGTCGCCCCGCCCTGGGGCGGGGATGGGGGTGGGGGGACTTCAATTTGCCTTTCGCGTGTTTCATCATCAGGAGTGCCGCATCACTTCATGAAAGTCAGGCCTGAAACTCAGTGCGCGGCATCCCAGTTCGCGCCGACTCCCACCTCGACAAGAAGAGGTACCTTGAGCTTGGCCACGCCTCCCATCAGTTTCGGCAGCGCCGCATCGACGATGGTGAGCTCTTCGTCCGGCACTTCCAGCACCAGTTCGTCATGCACCTGCAGCACCATCAGCGTGCGCAGCTTTTGTGCGTCGAGCCAGTCCTGCACGGCCAGCATCGCGCGCTTGATCAGGTCGGCGGCGGTGCCCTGCATCGGCGCATTGATCGCGGCGCGCTCGGCGCCCTGGCGGCGGCCGGCGTTGGACGACTTGATCTCGGGCAGCCACAGGCGGCGGCCGAACACGGTCTCGACATAGCCCTTGTCGCGGGCGATGGCGCGGGTCTCTTCCATGTAGCGGGCGACGCCGGGGTAGCGCGCGAAATAGCGGTCCATGTAGGCGGCGGCGGCGCTGCGATCGACGCCGATCTGCCTGGCCAGGCCGAAGGCGCTCATGCCGTAGATCAGGCCGAAGTTGATCACCTTGGCGGCGCGGCGCTGTTCGCTGCTGACTTCGATCGGCGTGACGCCGAAGATCTCGCCGGCCGTCGCGCGATGCACGTCCTCTCCCTGGGCGAAAGCTTCGAGCAGGCGCGGGTCGTCCGACAGATGCGCCATGATGCGCAGCTCGATCTGCGAATAGTCGGCGCTGACGATACGGTGATTTTCCGGCGCGACAAACGCGGAGCGGATGCGGCGGCCCTCCGGCGTGCGGATCGGAATGTTCTGCAGGTTGGGGTCGGTCGAGGCCAGCCGGCCGGTGACTGCGGTAGCCTGGCCGAAGCTGGTATGCACGCGGCCGGTGGCCGGGTTGATCATCTTCGGCAGTTTGTCGGTGTAGGTGTTCTTCAGTTTGGCCAGGCTGCGGTGTTCGAGAATCTTCTTCGGCAGCGGGTAATCCTCGGCTAGCTTCTCCAGCACTTCCTCGTCGGTCGACGGGCCGCCCGAGGGCGTCTTCTTCACCACCGGCAGGCCCAGCTGGTTGAACAGGATTTCGGCCAGCTGCTTCGGCGAATTCAGGTTGAAGGGCTGGCCGGCGAGCTGTTGCGCCTCCGCTTCGAGGGCCATGATCTTGCGCCCGAGCTCGTCGCTTTGCTGCACCAGCGTCGCGGCGTCGATCAGCACGCCGTTGCGCTCGATCCTGAACAGCACCTCGGCCACCGGCAGTTCCAGATCGCGGTAGAGGCTTTCCAGTTGCGGCTCGGCGGCGAGCTGCGGGCGCAGCACCCGATGTACGCGCAGCGTGACGTCGGCATCCTCGGCGGCGTATTCGGCGGCGCGTGCGACCTCGACCTGGGAGAACGAAATCCGGTTGGTGCCCTTGCCGGTGACGTCGTCGTAGCTGATGGTCTTCAGCGCGCAATGGCGCGCCGCCAGCGAGCCCAGATCGTGCGGCTTGTCGGATTCCAGCACGTAGGACTGCAGCAGGGTGTCCTCGACGATGCCGCGCAATTGCACGCCATGGTTGGCGAAGATGTGGCGGTCGTACTTGAGGTGCTGGCCCAGCTTCGGCCGCTGCGCCGATTCCAGCCAGGGCTTGAGCCGCGCCAGGGTTTCGGCGAAGGGCAATTGCGTCGGTGCGCCGGCATAGCTGTGGCCGAGCGGCAGGTAGGCGGCATCGACGCGGTCATCCGCGGCAATGGCGAAGGAAATGCCCACCAGTTGCGCCTGCATCGGGTCGAGGCCGGTGGTTTCGGTGTCGAGCGAGACCAGCGTGGCGGTGTCGAGGCGCGCCAGCCAGTCGTCGAGTTGCGTGGCATCGAGGATGCATTGGTAGCCGCTGCGGTCGGGCTCGACATGAGCGGTGGGTTCAGAAGTCGGCGCTGGCGGTACGGCGGCTTTTGTGCGTGGCGCGGGCGGTGGTGCCTCTCCGCCCAACTCGCGCAGCCAGCCCTTGAATTCGAGCCGCGCATACAGCTCGGCCAGCTTGTCCTGGTCCGGTGCCTGCGGCGTGAGTTCGGTCACGGTCTGCGGCAAGGGCAGGTCGCAGACCACGGTGACCAGCTTGACCCCGAGCGGCAGGAAGTCGAGGTGCTTCCTCAGGTTTTCGCCGACCGCGCCACCGATCTCGCTGGCATGCGCCACGATCGCGTCGAGCGATCCCCAGGTGTCCAGCCATTTCACGGCGGTCTTCGGCCCGACCTTGGATACGCCGGGCACGCCGTCCGAGGTGTCGCCGACCAGCGCCAGGTAATCGACGATGCGTTCGGGCGGCACGCCGAACTTGTTGATCACGCCGGCGCGGTCCAGGGTTTCGTTGCTCATGGTGTTGACCAGCGTGACATGCTGATTCACCAGTTGCGCCAGGTCCTTGTCGCCGGTCGAGATCACGCAGTCGATGCCCGCCGCGGCGGCCTGAGTCGACAGCGTGCCGATCACGTCGTCGGCCTCGACGCCAGTCACCATCAACAGCGGCCAGCCGGCGGCGCGGATGCATTCGTGCAGCGGCTCCACCTGTGCCGCCAGGTCCTCCGGCATCGAGGGCCGGTGCGCCTTGTATTCCGGGTACCAGTCGTCGCGGAAGGTTTTGCCCTTGGCATCGAACACCACGGCGCGATAATCTGACTTATAGTCGGCTTCGAGCACACGCAGCATGGACAGCACGCCGCGGATGGCGCCGGTCGGTTCGCCGGCGGCCGTGCGCAAATCCGGCAGGGCATGGAATGCGCGGTAAAGATAGGACGAGCCGTCGACGAGCAGAAGCGTGGGCATGAAGGAGAGCAGCGAAATGAACGAGAAGGAAAAACTACCCAAGAGCCGGGCAAAGGGAACGCTGAGTCTGGATGCCGCCCCTGCCCGGCAGACCGCGACCAGCGCGCGCGAAGCCTGGCGGGTGTTCGGCATTATGGCAGAGTTCGTCGAGGCGACCGAGCGCCTGGCCGAGGTGCGGCCGGCCGTGTCGATCTTCGGCAGCGCGCGGATTGCACGGGATTCGAGCAACTACCAGCTCACCGAAAAAATCGCCCGCCTGCTTTCCGATGCGGGCTTTTCGGTGGTCTCCGGCGGCGGTCCCGGCGTCATGGAGGCGGCCAACAAGGGCGCCTTCGAAGGCAAGAGCATGTCGATCGGCCTCAACATCCAGCTCCCGCACGAGCAGAAGGCCAATCACTATCAGGACATCTCGCAAACCTTTCGTCACTTCTTCGCCCGCAAATACATGTTCGTCAAGGTCGCGGCGGCCTATGTGGTGATGCCCGGCGGCTTCGGCACGCTGGACGAACTGCTCGAAGCCCTGACGCTGATCCAGACCGGCAAGACGCCGCGCATTCCGCTGATCCTGGTCGGTACCGAGTTCTGGGCCGGCCTCATCGACTGGTTCCGTGCCCGTCTGGTGGCCGAGAACATGATCAATCCCGAAGACGTCGATCTGCTGCAGGTCATTGACGAACCGGAGGCGGTGGTCGCGGCAATCTTCGACCACTACGAGGCTCGCGGTTTCGGCCCGCTGCCGGAAGAGCACGAATTGCTGCTGAACCTTTGATAAACTCACGGCAATTCCCCTAACGTTCATGCAGCAGTGGCGATCATCCCTGATGATGAAACACGTGAAAAGCGAATTGAAGGCCCGCCCCTCCCATCCTCCCCTCACGGGGAGGCTACTGATTTGCTCGCTTCGCTCGGCTATCACCCATCGCTCCGAACGAGTTGTTTCACGTTAAGGACATGCCATGCGCCGCTTGATCGCCTTATTGCTTTCCACCCTTGCGCTGAGCGTTGCCGCGCAGACCCGGCCCAAGCTGGAGCCCATCCCCGAGCCGCCACCGCCGCCGGCCGGCTTGAACGAAGCGCTGGAGCCGCAGGTCACCATCACCAAGCGCGGCGAAGACAAGGTCGAAGAGTTCCGCATGAGCGGCAAGCTCTACATGATGAAAGTCACGCCGCCGCACGGCGTGCCCTACTACCTGATCGACAACGCCGGCAATGGCATCTGGAGCCGTCAGGATGTGCGCGACTCCGGCCTGCGCGTGCCGATGTGGGTGATCGGCACGTTCTGATCTCCATCCGCTGCAATCCCGATCCCGGCCCCGCGCCGGGATTTTTTCTGATACCCGAGTGATTCCCGAACCATGACGCTACTGCCCTCGCCGAAGAAGATCGCCTCCTTCCATCCGCCGCTGCGCACCCTGATGGGCCCCGGCCCGTCGGAAATGCATCCGCGCACCATTGCCGCGCTGGGCCAGCCGGTGATCGGCTACCTCGACCCGATTTTCGTCGGCATGATGGAAGAATTGAAGGACCTGCTGCGTTATACGTATCAGACGAAGAACCCGCTGACTTTCCCCGTCTCCGGCCCCGGTTCGGTCGGCATGGAAACCTGCTTCGTCAATCTGGTCGAGCGCGGCGACAAGGTCATCGTCTGCCGCAACGGCGTCTTCGGCGGGCGCATGATCGAGAACGTCGAACGCGCCGGCGGCGTCTGCGTCGTGGTCGAGGATACCTGGGGCGAACCCGTCGATCCGCAGAAGCTGGCCGATGCGCTGAAGGCCCACCCCGATACGAAAATCGTCGCCTTCGTGCACGCCGAAACCTCCACCGGCGCGCAGTCCGATGCCAAGACCCTGATCGCGCTGGCGAAGCAGGCCGGCGCACTGAGCATCGTCGATGCCGTCACTTCCCTCGGCGGCACGCCGGTGCTGACCGACGAGTGGGGCGCCGATGCGATCTATTCCGCCAGCCAGAAATGCCTGTCGTGCACGCCGGGCCTCTCCCCGGTGTCCTTCTCGGAGGCCGCGATCGCCCGCGTCAAGGCGCGCAAGAGCAAGGTGCAAAGCTGGTTCATGGACCTCAACCTGGTGATGGCCTACTGGGGCGAAACCCAGCGCACCTACCACCACACCGCGCCGGGCAACAGCCTCTACGCCCTGCACGAAGCCCTGCTGCTGCTGCGCGAAGAAGGCCTCGAACACGCCTGGGCGCGCCACCAGCGCCACCACCTGGCGATCAAGGCCGGCCTCGAAGCCATGGGCCTCAAGTTCGTCGTCCGCGAAGGCGCACGACTGCCGCAGATGAACGCCGTGCATGTGCCGGAAGGCATCGCCGAAGCCGAAGTGAGGAAGCGCCTGCTCGCCGAATTCAACCTCGAAATCGGCGCCGGCCTCGGCCCGCTCGCAGGCAAGATCTGGCGCTTCGGCCTCATGGGCTATTCCTGCAAGGCCGAGAACGTCATGCTCTCGCTCTCCGCGCTGGGTTCCGTGCTGTCCGACATGGGCTGCGCGGTCGAAGTCGGCCAGGCCGAAGCCGCGGCGCACCAGGCCTATGCCGCGCAGCACGCGGCGGCGGCCAAGGCCAAGGCGGGCAAGAAACCGGCATGAACGCCGCCGCCGGGCCGTCCCAAGGCGGTGCAGCCCAAGACATGGAGCCGCGTCAGCGGCGAACCGGAATCGCCCCTTCCCTCGGGGAGGGGGTCGGGGGGAGAGGCAGTCGAGGTGCCGTGGTCGCCGCAGCGCCAGCGCCGACTTCTGTGACAACCCCGGAATCCGCACCGCGCGACATCGCCCGTTACGGGCAGGTGTTCACACCGTCCGCGATCGTCGACCGCATGCTCGCCCTGCGGCGAAACCACGGCCGCGCGCTTGATCCGGCCTGCGGCGACGGCGCGTTTTCGGCGCGCATCCCCGGTTGCGTGGCGATCGAACTGGATGCCGCGCACTGCCCCGAAGGCGCGCTCAACATCGATTTCTTCGCCTACCCGGAGTCCGAGCAGTTCGCCACCGTCATCGGCAACCCGCCCTACGTCAAGGCGCGCGACATCCTGCCGGAAACCGCGCTGCGCCTCGGCTCCAGCCTGCTCGACGGCCACGCCAACCTCTACCTGCATTTCATCGAGAAGTGCGTGCGCCACCTCGCCCCCGGCGGCGAGCTGATCCTCATCACGCCGCGCGATTTCCTCAAGGCTACCGGCGCCGGACGTCTCAACACCTGGCTGTTCGACCACGGCACCATCACCGATTTCGAAGATCTCGGCGACGCGAAAATCTTTGCCGGCGCCACGCCCAATTGCGCCATCTGGCGCTTCGAAAAAGGCAATGCCAGCCATCGCCTGACGGACGGGCGGCGCATGGCGCTCTCCGGCGGGCAACTGATGTTCACCCGCGGCATCTACAGCCTGCCGCTGGCCAGCGTGTTCGCCGTCAGGGTCGGCGCGGTGTCCGGTGCCGACGAGATATTCAGCAACGAGGAGTTCGCCAACGCGGATTTCGTCTGCTCGAAAACCGCGCAGACCGGCGAGACGCGGCGCATGGTCTACCTCGACCGCGAAGGCCCGCTGCCGTATCTGGAACCGTTCAAGGAGCGCCTGCTGGCGCGCCGCGTGACGCGCTTCGACGAATCGAACTGGTGGAAGTGGGGGCGTCGCCATTTCGTTACCGATGCGCCACGCATCTACGTGAATGGCAAGACGCGCAATCCGCAGCCCTTCTTCCTCCATCCCTGCGACAACTACGACGGCGCGGTGCTGGCGCTGTTCCCGCATCGGACGAAACTGAAAGCCGCCGAGCTCAAGCGCCTGACCGCGATGCTCAACGAGGTCGATTGGCACGAACTCGGCTTCGTCTGCGACGGCCGCTTCCTGTTTTCGCAGCGCAGCCTCGAGCAAGCCCTGCTGCCGGAAGCCTTTGCCGAATTTGCGGTCAAGGGCCTGATCTAGGCTTTACCCGAAGCATCCGCCAGGACATCTGCCTTGGACAACGCGGCCGGTTTTCGCTATGCTTTGCCGTATATATCGAAACGGCAACGATGTCGCCACGCCATGTCCAAACCAGCGAAACCCAGATTGCGCATCCTGCTCGGCGCCGAAATCGCCCTCGGCCCGGGGAAGGCCGACCTGCTTGAGGCCATTGCCCGCAGCGGCTCGATCTCCGCCGCGGGCCGCGAGCTGGGCATGTCCTATCGCCGGGCATGGAACCTGGTCGAGGTGATGAATCGTTCCTTCCGCTCGCCGCTGGTGGAGACGCTGACCGGCGGCGCCGGCGGCGGCGGCGCGCGCGTCACCGAATTCGGCGTGGACGTGCTGGCGCGCTACCGCGCCATGGAAACCAAGGCCGCCATGGCCGTGGCGGCCGAGATGAAAGCCCTGGCGCGGCTGATGGTGGGCGCCAACGAAGCCTAGGACGATTTCTTGTGTCGTCGATATGTACTATGAAACATAGCGAATCTCTTTTATGGAGAGCAATGCAATGACTCGCAACACCTTCTTCTTCCTGGCCACGCTGGCGCTGGCGCCGCTGGCGCACGCCGAGGAGGTGCAGGTGGCGGTGGCCGCCAACTTCACGGCGCCGATGAAGGCCATCGTCGCCGAATTCGAGAAGCTCACGGGACACAAGGCGCAGCTGTCCTTCGGGGCCACGGGAAAGTTTTACGCCCAGATCAAAAACGGCGCGCCCTTCCAGGTCTTTTTGTCGGCGGATGATGAAACGCCGGCGAAGCTGGAGCAGGAAGGTCTGGCGGAAGCGGGAAGCCGCTTCACCTATGCCGTGGGGACGCTGGCGCTGTGGTCGGCGCGCCCCGATTTCGTCGATGCCAAAGGCGAGGTGCTGTCGCGCGGGGCATTCGCGCATCTGGCGCTGGCGAATCCGAAACTGGCGCCCTACGGCGCGGCGGCGATGGAGACGCTTGAAAAACTCGGCCTCGCCGCGAGCTTGCGCGCGAAGTTCGTCCAGGGCGAGAACATCGCGCAGACCCATCAGTTCGTGGTGTCCGGCAATGCCGAGCTGGGCTTCGTCGCCCTCTCGCAAGTCATGAAGGACGGACGCATCGGCGCCGGCTCGGCCTGGATCGTTCCCGCCGGGATGCACCGGCCCATCCGCCAGGATGCGGTGATCCTCAATCCCGGCCGCGACAAGGCCGCCGCCAACGCCCTGCTGCGCTACCTGCGCGGGCGGCGGGCGCAGGCCATCATCCGCGCCCACGGCTACCAGTAACGCCATGTTCGCCGCCGCCAACCTCGAGGCCATCCTGCTGACGGTAAAGCTGGCGTCGGTGGTCACGGCCCTGCTGCTGCTGATCGGCACGCCGATCGCGTGGTGGCTGGCGACTACCCGTTCGTGGCTGAAGGCGCCGGTCGAGGCCGTGGTCGCCCTGCCCATCGTGCTGCCGCCGTCGGTGCTGGGCTTCTACCTGCTGGTGGCGATGGGGCCGCACGGGCCGGTCGGGCAGCTGACACAGGCGCTGGGCCTGGGCACGCTTCCCTTTACTTTTACCGGCCTTGTCGTCGCCTCGGTGTTCTATTCGCTGCCCTTCGTGGTGCAGCCGATCCAGAACGCCTTCGCCGCGATCGGCCCCGGCCTGCTCGAAGCGGCCGCCACCTTGCGCGCCACCCCGCGCGACCGCTTCTTCACCGTGGCCCTGCCACTGGCGCGGCCGGGCTTCATCATCGCCGCCGTGCTCGGCTTCGCGCACACGGTGGGCGAATTCGGCGTGGTGCTGATGGTCGGCGGCAACATTCCGGGGCAGACGCGCGTGGTCTCGGTGCAGATCTACGACTACGTCGAGGCACTGGAATACGGCCAGGCCCATGAACTCGCCATCGTGCTGATGGGCTTCTCCTTCCTCACGCTGTTCCTGCTCTACGCCTTCAATCGTCGCGCGACGATGCTGCGCACATGAACGAACTGGCCGCCCGCTTCCGCCACGACTATCCGGGCTTCGGCCTCGATGTCGACTTGCGCCTGCCTGCGCGTGGGGTGAGCGCCATCTTCGGTCCGTCCGGCTCGGGCAAGACTACTTTGCTGCGCCTGATCGCCGGGCTGGAAAGGGCGGCGGACGGCTATCTGGCGGTGGATGATGGCGTCTGGCAGGACGCGCAAACCTTCCTGCCGACGCACGCGCGCCCGCTCGGCTATGTATTCCAGGACGCCCGCCTGTTTCCGCACCTGGACGTGCGGCGCAATCTCGACTACGGCCTCAGTCGCATACCGGCGTCATCGCGCAAGGTGGCGCTCGACGACGTCATCGGGCTGCTCGGCATCGGCCACCTGATGGAGCGCAAGCCGGACCGGCTTTCGGGCGGCGAGCGGCAGCGCGTCGCCATCGCCCGCGCGCTGGGCGTCAGCCCGCGCCTGCTGCTGCTGGACGAGCCGCTGGCCGCGCTGGACCAGGCGCGCAAGCAGGAAGTCCTGCCCTACCTTGAGCGCCTGCACGACACGCTCGACATTCCGGTGCTGTATGTCAGCCATGCCATCGACGAAGTCGCGCGCCTGGCCGATCACATGGTGGTGCTCGATGCCGGGCGGGTGGCGGCGCAGGGCTCGATCATCGAGCTCATGGCGCGCACCGACCTGCGCCTGTCGCGCGACGACGCAGAAGGCGCCCTGATCGAGGCCGGCGTCGCGGCTCACGACGAAAGCTACCAGCTGACGACGGTCGAATTTCCGGGCGGCCGGCTGAGCCTGCCGCGCCAGGCGCGCGACGTCGGTCAGCGGGTGCGGGTGCGGGTCCTCGCACGCGACGTCAGCATCACCCTGGCGGCGCAAACCGGGACCAGCATCATCAACATCCTGCCGGCGCGGGTCGCGGACATCACCCCGGCCGGTGCCAGCCAGTGCGTGGTGAGCCTCGATCTGGGCGGCACCACGATCCTCGCCCGCATCACGCGCAAATCGGTCGATGCGCTCGGCCTGAGGCCGGGCCTGGATGTCCATGCCCAGATCAAGGGCGTCGCCCTGCTGAAGTAGGCGCGGCCCGGCGACCCGCCGTCCGGAACGGGTCGGGGCTGCTACACTTTGCCATTGGCCATCGTTCATGAATCCCATACCCCACCCATGGTTCCCCACCTCACCACGGCGCTGACCGGCCCGCTGCTCGAACTCGAACGGCGCATCCTCGACAACGACACCACGGTCGAGCGCTGGCTGCGCACGCAGTGGCTGGAGCACACGCCGCCGTTTTACAGCTCGGTCGATCTGCGCAATGCCGGCTTCAAGCTGGCGCCGGTTGATACCAACCTGTTTCCCGGCGGTTTCAACAACCTGAATCCCGACTTCCTGCCGCTGTGCGTGCAGGCCGCGATGTCGGCGATCGAGAAGATCTGCCCCGAGGCGCGCAACCTCCTGCTGGTGCCGGAGAACCACACGCGCAACCAGTTCTACCTGATGAACGTGGCGCGCCTGGCCACCATCCTGCACCACACGGGCTTGAACGTGCGCATCGGCAGCCTGCTGCCTGAGATCACGGAATCCACCACGCTTGACCTGCCGGACGGGCAGAAGCTGGTGCTGGAACCGCTGAAGCGCATCGGCAGCGCCGGCCGCCGGCTCGGGCTGGAAGGCTTCGATCCCTGCGCCGTGCTGCTCAACAACGACCTCTCGGGCGGCGTGCCCGAGCTGTTGCAGAACATCAACGAGCAGTTCCTGATTCCGCCGCTGTGGGCCGGTTGGCACGTGCGCCGCAAGTCGCGGCATTTCGCCGCCTATCAGGACGTGGCGATCAGTTTCGCCAGCGAGATCGGCATCGACCCGTGGCTGATCAATCCGGAATTCGAAGTCTGCGGCAAGATCAATTTCCACGAGCGCGCCGGCGAGGAATGCCTCGCCGCCAACATCGACACGCTGCTCTACCGCATGCGCGCCAAATACAAGGAATACGGCATCGAGTCCGAGCCCTTCGTCATCGTCAAGGCCGACGCCGGCACCTACGGCATGGGCATCATGACGGTGAAGGACGCCAGCGAAGTGAAGAACCTCAACCGCAAGCAGCGCAACAAGATGGCGGTGGTCAAGGAAGGCATGGCGGTCACCGAAGTCATCATCCAGGAAGGCGTGCCGACCTTCGAGCGCGTCGACGAAGGCAGCGCCGAGCCGGTGGTGTACATGATCGACCGCTATGTGGTCGGCGGCTTCTACCGCGTCAATACCGCGCGCGGCATCGACGAGAACCTCAACGCGCCGGGCATGACCTTCAAGCCGCTGGCCTTCGAGACCGGCTGCAGCCTGCCCGATGCCCAGCTCGGCCCCGACGCGCCGCCCAACCGCTTTTATGCCTACGGCGTGGTGGCGCGGCTGGCCATGCTGGCCGCCTCGCTCGAACTCGAACGCGCCGCGCCGCGCGAGTGAGCCATGAATCTGAAAAATACATTTGATCCGCAGATTTCGCAGATTAACGCAGATGAAAATCTGGTTCTTCAAATCTGCGCTCATCTGCGAAATCTGCGGATCGATCTGAGGTTTTTTGCATGAAGCTTGCCTTCATCCTCGATCCGCTGGAAGGCCTCAAGGCCTACAAGGATTCGAGCGTGGCCATGATGCGCTGCGCGGCGAAGCGCGGCCACGAGGTATGGGCCATCCAGCGCGCGGCACTGACCTGGCGCGACGGCGTCGTCGCGGCGCGCGCGCAGCGCCTGAAAGTCGGCGCTGATAAAGCCCCTGCGCTACAAGGCGGTCGAGCAAAAGACGCTCTCCTCGCCGTAGCGGATGACGACACGGCGTGGTACGCCGTCGCCGAAGAAGCCGTGCTGCCGCTGACCGCCTGGGACGCCGTGCTGATGCGCCAGGACCCGCCCTTCGATTTCGAATACGTCGCCGCCACCTGGCTGCTGGAACGCGCGGAAAGCCAGGGCGCGCGCATCTGGAACAAGCCGCGTGCCATCCGCGACCATTCCGAAAAAGTCGCAATCACCGAATTCCCGCAATACACGCCGACCACGCTGATCGCCCGTGATCCGGACGACATCCACGCCTTCATCGACGAACTCGGCGACGTGATCCTCAAGCCGCTCGACGGCATGGGCGGCAGCAGCATTTTCCGCGTGCTGAAAAACGACCCCAATCGCAACGTCATCGTCGAAACCCTGACCAACTTCGGCGCGCGCAGCATCATGGCGCAGCGCTACCTGCCGGCCATCACGCACGGCGACAAGCGCATCCTGCTGATCGCCGGCGAGCCCGTGCCCTACTGCCTGGCGCGCATTCCGAAGCCCGGCGAATCCCGCGGCAACCTCGCCGCCGGCGGCAAGGGCGTGGCACGGCCGCTGCTGGGTCGCGACCGCGAAATCGCCGAGGCGCTGGCGCCGACTCTCTGGGCGCGCGGCCTCCTGATCGTTGGCCTCGACGTGATCGGAGACTGCCTCACCGAGATCAACGTCACCAGCCCGACCTGCTTTGTCGAGATCGCACAGCAGATGAAGTTCGACGTCGCCGCGCTGGCCATCGACGCCCTGGAAAGGGAGTGCCGAACGTCCGCCGCCTCCTGATCCTGCTCGCCACGATTTGGCTGCTTGCCGCGTGCGGGCAGCCGGCGCCGTGGCGGCAGGAATCCTATGTGTTCGGCACCCGCGTCGAAGTGCTGATCGCCGGCGTGCCCGAAGCGCAGGCCCGCGCCGCCGGCGCCCGCGTGCTGCAGGACTTCGACCGCCTGCACCGCACTTACCACGCCTGGCAGCCCTCCGAACTCTCGGCCTTGAACCAGTCCATTGCCGCCGGACGCACGCACGATGTCACGCCCGAGTTCGCCGCCTTCATCCGCGAAGCGCAAGCCGCCGCCGCCGCCGGCGACCATCTGTTCGATCCCGGCATCGGCCGGCTGATCGCGCTGTGGGGCTTTCACACCGACGACATCCAGGCGCGCCTGCCGGATTCGGCGGCGGTCCACGCGCTGCTGGCTCGGCATCCCTCGATCGCCGATCTGCGCCTGGAAGGCAATCGTGTCGACAGCCGCAACAGGAGCGTTGCGCTGGACTTCGGCGGTTATCTCAAGGGCGTCGCGCTTGACCGCGCCGTCGCCTCGCTCAAGCAGGATGGCGTGGCCAACGCCCTGATCAACATCGGCGGCAACGTCATGGCGCTCGGCACCCGTGATGCGGCCGGCACGCACTGGCGCATCGGCATCCAGCATCCGCGGCCGCAGGGCGTCGGCGGCGCGCCGCTGGCCACGCTGGAATTGAAGGACGGCGAAGCCATCGGCACCTCGGGCGACTACCACCGCTACTTCGAAGTGGCCGGCCGCCGCTACTGCCACCTGCTCGATCCGCGCACCGGGATTCCCGCCGACGCCACCCAGGCGGTGACGGTGCTGATCGCGCCGGGGCCGGGCGCCGGCATGCGCTCCGACGCGCTGTCCAAGCCGATTTTCATCGCCGGCCGCGAATGGCGCGGCATGGCCAAAAAGCTCGGCGTCGATGCGGTGCTGAGAGTCGGCGCTGACGGTACGGCGAGCGCCACGCCGGCGATGCAGGCGCGCCTCAAGATCGAGGTTCCCGACCTGAAGCTGGAGGCGGTGCCGTGAAGCTTGAAAATGCAGTTGGTCCGCAGATTTCGCAGATTTGCGCAGATGGATCAACCCGCTTGGCGCGCCTGACTCGTCATCCTTCTGGCCCGCCGCCAAACACCTCCAAGCCGATGAGCTACCGCTTTTTAATCTGCGAAAATCTGCGAAATCTGCGGAAAATTGAATGAACGACGATCCCGAAATCCGCCGCGCCGTGCGCCGCACCGTCGGCATCGCCGCACTGCGGCGCATCCGCCGCATCGTCGACGCCGACAATGCGCTGGAAGCCGGCAAGCAGCGCTGGGCGCGGCGGCTGTCGATAGTGCTGATTCTTGCCGCCATCCTCGCGCTGGGCTGGATCGTGATCCGTTAGAATTAAAGGATGGTCGGCATATTCCTCCTCACCCACAGCACCTACGGCGAAGCGCTGATCCAGTGCGCCTGCCACGTGCTCAACAAGCGGCCCCTGCAGATCGCGCAACTGGGCGTCGCCGCGCAGGACGATCCGCTCGATGCGCTGCCGCTGGCGCGGGACATGCTGAAGCTGGTCGACAGCGGGCGCGGTGTCCTGATCCTCACCGACATCTATGGCGCCACGCCCTCCAACCTGGCGATGAAACTTCTCGAGCCGGGCCGCATCGAAGGCGTTGCCGGCGTCAATCTGCCGATGCTGCTGCGCGCGATTGCCTACCGCGACAAGGACATGGAAACCCTGATCACCCGAACGGTCGCCGGTGGCCGCGACGGCGTCCTCAACATGCTGAAACACTGACATGCCACGCATCGAAGCCGAAATCACCAACAAACTGGGCCTGCATGCCCGCGCCTCGGCCAAGCTGACCCAGCTCGCCGGTTCCTTTCCCTGCGAAGTGTGGATGGAGCGGGGCAGCCGCCGCATCAACGCCAAGAGCATCATGGGCGTGATGATGCTGGCCGCCGGCAAGGGCGCCACCGTGATCATCGATACCGAAGGCGAACGCGCCGATGAAGCCATGCAGGCCATGCTGGCGCTGATCGCCAACAAGTTCGGCGAGGGCGAGTGACCTTCAGCCTCCACGGCCAGGCTGTATCCGGCGGCATTGCGATCGGCCGCGCGCACCTGGTGTCGCACGCCAGGTTCGAGGTCGCGCAGTACCAGTTGCGCGAGCGCGACGTGGTGGGCGAGCTGATCCGCTTCGACAAGGCCGTGGCGATTGCGCGCGCCGAACTCGACGCCCTGCGCAGCGAGGCCAGCGTGCCCGGCGCGCCGGCCGAGCTGTCCGCCTTCGTCGACCTGCACGCCATGATCCTCGCCGATCCCGCCCTGACCGAGGCGGCGCGCGACCTGATCCGCGATCGCCGCTGCAATGCCGAATGGGCCCTGGTGCAGCAGATGCAGCAGGCGGTGGACCAGTTCGACGAATTCGAGGACGCCTACCTGCGCGAACGCAAGCAGGACATCGTGCAGGTGGTCGAGCGCGTGCTCAAGGTGCTGCAGGGCAAGGCGCGCAAGCTGTCGCGGCGCAAGACCGTCGCCGCCGATGTCGAGCTGATCGTCGTCGCCAACGACCTTTCGCCGGCCGACACCATCCAGTTCAAGAGCTTGAAGATCGGCGGCTTCGTCACCGATCTGGGCGGTGCCACCTCGCACACCGCCATCGTCGCGCGCAGCCTTGCCATCCCGGCGGTGGTCGGCATGCAGCACGCGCGGCCGCTGATCCAGGACGACGACCTGCTGATCGTCGACGGCACGCGCGGCGTGCTGATCGTCGACCCCGACGCCGGCGTGCTGCAGGAATACCGCTTCCGCAAGACCGAACTCGAACTCGAACGCTCCAAGCTCAAGCGCCTGGTCACCGGCCGTTCGCGCACGCTGGACGGCGAGGAGATCGAGCTGCATGCCAACATCGAATTGCCGCAGGACGCCGAAAGCGCGCGGGATGTCGGCGCCGACGGCGTCGGCCTGTTCCGCACCGAATTCCTCTTCATGAATCGTGACGAGCTGCCCGGCGAAGACGAGCAGTTCGAGGCCTATCGCAGCGTGGTCAAGGCGCTCGCCGGCAAGCCGGTCACCATCCGCACGCTGGACATCGGCGCCGACAAGGAAGCCCGCGCCTTGCGCGATCGCGCCGGCAATCGCGCCGCGCCCAACCCGGCGCTGGGCCTGCGCGCCATCCGCTTCTGCCTGGCCGAGCCGCAGCTTTTTCTGGCGCAGTTGCGCGCCATCCTGCGCGCCTCGCATTACGGCAAGGTGCGATTGCTGATCCCGATGCTGGCGCATGCCGTGGAGATCGAGCAGACCCTGTCGCTGATCGAGCTCGCCAAAATGCAGTTGCGCGAATCGCGGCACAAGTTCGACATGCTCGAAGTCGGCGGCATGATCGAAATCCCCGCCGCCGCCCTGTCGCTCGGACCCTTCCTGCGCCGGCTGGATTTTCTTTCGATCGGCACCAACGACCTGATCCAGTACACCCTGGCCATCGACCGCACCGACGGCTCGGTCGCGCACCTCTACGACCCGCTGCACCCGGCCGTGCTCAAGCTGATATCGCAGACCATCCAGAGCGCGCAGCGGGTCGGCATGCCGGTCGCGGTGTGCGGCGAAATGGCCGGCGACCCGAAGCTTACCAAGCTGCTGCTGGGCATGGGCCTGCGCCAGTTTTCCATGCACCCGACGCAACTGCTCGAAGTCAAGCAGCAGGTCATGATGTCCGACGCGACGCAGCTCGCGGTTCGCGTCGCGCGCTTGCTCAAGCTCGACGAACCGGAAAAGATCAGCGAGCAGCTCGAACGCCTGTAGGCCGCAAACGCACCGGGCCGATTGACAAGGCCAGCGCCGCGCGGCATAGTTCATCCATCGCGCCAATTTGACTCAGCTTGCGGGCGCGCAACAAATACGGCTAAGCGAGACGGAAGTTACAACGCCCGGATCGCTTGTTTTACGCGCTCGCGGGCGTTGCTGTTTTCAGGAATCCGTAATGTCAGGTGTCGGCCTCGTCAGCGCGCAAATCGCGCACTTCACCCAGCCCCTCGCACTCAAGGGCGGCGGCCTGCTGCCCGCTTTCGACCTGGTGTATGAAACCTACGGCACGCTCAACGCCGCGAAATCCAACGCCATCCTGGTCTGCCACGCCCTGTCCGGCCACCATCACGTGGCCGGCCACACCGAGGGCAATCCGGCCAACATCGGCTGGTGGGACAACATCGTCGGCCCCGGCCGACCGCTCGACACCGAGCGCTTCTTCATCGTCGGCGTGAACAACCTCGGCGGCTGCCACGGCTCCACCGGTCCCGCCAGCACCAACCCCGCCACCGGCAAGCCCTGGGGCGCCGATTTCCCGGTGGTCACCGTCGAAGACTGGGTCGATGCGCAAGCGCGGCTGGCCGACCACCTCGGCATCGGCGCCTGGGCCGCGGTGATGGGTGGCAGCCTCGGCGGCATGCAGGCGCTGCAATGGACGCTGAGTTTCCCCGATCGCGTGCGCCATGCCCTCGTCATCGCCGCGGCGCCGAAATTGTCGGCCGAGAACATCGCCTTCAACGACGTCGCGCGCCAGGCCATCCTCACCGACCCGGATTTCCACGGCGGCCACTTCTACGAGCACGGCGTGCGCCCCGTGCGCGGCCTGCGCCTGGCGCGCATGCTCGGGCACATCACCTATCTGTCCGACGACCAGATGGCCGAGAAGTTCGGCCGGCGGCTGCGCACCGGCGCCGGCAGCTACGGCTTCGACGTCGAATTCGAAATCGAATCCTACTTGCGCTACCAGGGTGACAAGTTCGCCGGCGTGTTCGACGCCAACACCTACCTGCGCATGACCAAGGCGCTCGACTACTTCGATCCCGCGCAGGATTTCGACGACGACCTCGCCCGCGCACTGGCGCGCGCCCGAGCCAAATTCCTGGTGGTCGCCTTCAGCACCGACTGGCGCTTCTCGCCGGAACGCTCGCGCGAGATCGTGCATGCCCTGGTGCATAACGGGCAGGCCGTCGCCTATGCCGAAATCGACAGCGCCCACGGCCACGACTCCTTCCTGATGGACGAGCCGCACTACCACGCCGTGGTCGACACCTACCTGAAGCGGGTGAAACTATGACACAGCCTCTCGAACGAGCGGACTTTGACCTCATCGCCGGCTGGGTGCAGCCCGGCGAGCGCGTGCTCGACCTCGGCTGCGGCGACGGCTCGCTGTTGAAGCGCCTGATCGAGGAGCGCGGCGCCAAAGGCTACGGCGTCGAACTCGAAGAAGCCGGCGTGCTGGCCGCCATCGCCAAGGACATCAACGTCATCCAGGGCAACCTGGAGCAGGGCCTCGCCGGCTTCGACGACCAGACCTTCAACCACGTCGTGCTCTCGCGCACCCTGCAAACCGTGCGCCACACCGAACGCATCCTCGCCGAAATGCTGCGCGTCGGGCGCGAGGCCGTGGTCAGCTTTCCGAATTTTGCCTACTGGAAGAACCGCCTCGCGGTCATGGGCGGGCGCATGCCGGTGTCCGAAGACCTGCCCTACGAGTGGTTCGACACGCCCAACCTGCGCTTCTTCACCCTGCTCGATTTCGAATCGCTGTGCGCGAAAATGAAGCTGGTCATCCGCGAGCGGCAGGTGCTCGACGAAGCCGGCCGGCTGGTGACCGAAGAGCCCAATTTCCTCGGCAGCCTTGCCGTCTACCGGCTCGGCCGCTGAGCGACGGACAGGCTCGGAAAGTTCAGGGAACCGTCTTTACTTCCGCTGCCGGAGGCACCGCGGCCGGCTCGGGAGTTTCCGTAGCCTCCGGATTCGCAGTTGTGCCGGCCTTGCGCAGGCGCTTTTCCTCTTTCTTGGCCTTCTTGGCCAGATCTCGCTGGCGCTTCTCGAACGAATAATTGGGTTTTGCCATCGGAGGCCTCTGTCAGGGAATGGATGAATGGTCGAATGGTCCGATTGTACGGCAGTCCACGTCCAATTCTTCCAGCGCCCGTGCCACGGCGCCCGCACGGCCGCAGCTGGCCGCTATTCCTCGTAGGCCAGCAGAACCACGTCCGCCGCCTGCTGCCGCAACGGAATCAGCGCCTGGTACGCAGCCGACGCATGCCAGCCATCGAGCGCCGCCCGGTTCGGAAAGCGGATCACCACCACGTCGGTGTGCCGGTGCTCGCCGGCCAGCACCGCGAAGCGCTTGCCGCGCAGCAGCAGCTCGCCGCCCCAGGGCGCCAGCGTCGCCGGCACCCGGCTGCGATACTCGGCCCACAGTGCGGCATCCTTTACCGTGATGTGGCCGACCAGGCAAGCCGTGCTGATGGATGGGCTGGGCCGCGCCTCACTCATAGCGAGTCCACACCGGCGCTGCGCGGCTTCATCGCGCAGCGCCCCCTGGAACGACGGCTTCACTCTCGTACAGTGAGCCGAAATCATTTTCGTCGAACACATGCTCAACGATACCGTAGGGCGGGCCATTCAGCCAACGCTCAATGAGTTGATGAGACTCGGTGTCGGTTTTTCGGAGAGGCGTAATCGTTGCCGTCATTTTGGGCGTCATGCCGCCCTCTGCCGTACGAGCTTTACTTGAAGTTCACAACCGACAGCTTGCGCATACCGTTTGAGCGTTGCGAGCGACGGGGCATGCTTTCCAGCAGATTCGAGCCTCGAAACCGCGCTTTTGGTTGTTCCCATTCGTTCAGCAACGGCGTCTTGCGTCAGGCCGGCACGAGAACGCGCCTTGAGCATTTGGCCGGCAACCTGGTACTCAAGAGCAAGGGCGTCATAGGCTTCGACGAACCCCTTGCGGGTTGCTGCCTTCGCAAGAAACTCCTTGTGCGAATGGCGGACGGGTTTGAATTTCAGTTCAGCCATTTGAAACCTCCTTCATGCGCTTTCGCGCTAACTTCAATTCTCGGTCGGGTGTTTCCTGAGACTTCTTTATGAAGGCGTGCAGGACGACAACCCGTTTGCCAACGAGAAAGCAGTAGAACGCTCGACCAATGCCGGAACGACCGCGAGGCCGAAGCTCAAACAAGCCGTCACCAAAGGCTCGCGAGTGCGGGAGCCTGAGACTCGGTCCGTGTTCGATTAGCAGTTCAACCAAGCGTGCGTAGTCGGCTAGGACGTCCACAGGCCACGACTCAACGTCGTGAAGCACCCGCTCGTGGAAGTACTCGATCTCGAAAGACATAATCGAATGTTAGCAAATACGAGAACACGTATCAAGGTGCTCTTCTGACGCCCAACGAAGCTGTAGAAAAAGTCTTTTCATCCACGCATCCTGCCGTGAACCAAATGGAATATCAATACTCCAAGCATAAGTTCTTGCGAAGGAGCAATCATGGCCCGCTACAAGCAGATAGACACCAGCCCGCGCTTCATTGCCGTCGATCTCGACCGGCAGTTGCATCCGGGTACCTTCGAGCATGCCCTGAACTACCTGGTCGATCACCGGCTCGACGTCTCCCGCTTCGACGCCCGCTACAAGAACGACGTTACCGGCGCATCCGCCTAACCGGCGCTGCGCGGCTTTATCGCGCAGCGTCCAGCGACCGAAGGGAGCGAGGTTGAGCGCCATGTTATGCGGCTACTTTGAGCGCCGTTTTTCAAAGTGATGTGAAAGAGTGTCCTTCACATCATCTGGTGGAGAGCCAAGATACTTCGCGGTGCCATCGGTGAATAGCAAGGCAAAGGCTGCGCCCCGGGCTTCAGAGTAAAGAATAAGGGCGTTAGTGTTTCCGCAGTCATGAGGTTTGCAGACATCAAGTAGAACGAACTCTTCGTTTCGTGATACGAGTTGCACATACTCAACGGGAGCGCTGGGGCCGTGAAGCTTTCTCAGCCAAGGAGCATTCTGGTTGGGGCCGAGCATCTTGAAATAGGCGGTCTTGAACGTTGGCGACTTCAGTAAGGTCCAGGGATAGTCGGCAGCAGTTGCCGATATAGAGAGTAGCAAGCCGTGAGCAACGGCAATAGAGCGAAATGTCTTGGACACCGGAGCGAATCTAAGACGCATAACGTGCAGGTAACCGGCGCTGCGCGGTTTTATCGCGCAGCGTCCAGCGACCGAAGGGAGCGAGGTTGACCGGCGGGTTGGGGCACGAACCCGAGGTGACACGGTGATGGGGCCAATGACCGCGAGGCGCGCCGACCCAGCGCCCGGCAGAGGGCACAAAGAGTGATGGACTTGAACGGACCACAAGCGGTGCCTTGGGTAGCTGAAAGTCGGCGCTGGCAACACGGCGAGCGCAGCCCACAACTGAGCGGGCGCGGCAAAGCGAAGTGCCGAGCGAGGAGAACGTGAGCGTCAGCGCGGCAAGCGAAGGCAAACGAGAACGGAGCACAGTAGGCCACCGGCAAACCCGTGACGCCGGACGGATAGAAGCCGAAACCAGCGTACCGCGCGGCAGCAGGCAAGCGGAAGGCACCCGCGTGACATGGGCGCGCCGGAGGTGACTGCCTTCCTGTCGTGGCTGGCGGCGGAGCGCGAAGTGGCGCCCTCGACGCACAAGCAGGCCCTGTCGGCGATCCTGTTCCTGTACCGCGAGGTGCTGGAAACCAACCTGCCCTGGATGGATGACATGCTGCGGCCCAAGGCGCGGCAGCGGGTGCCGGTGGTGCTGTCCGAGGCCGAAGTGGCGCGGCTGCTGGCTGCGCTGGAAGGGACGATGGCGGTTCTCGGCCGATTGATCTACGGAACGGGCTTGCGTCTGATGGAGGCGCTGCGCCTGCGCGTCAAGGACGTGGATTTCGACCGTCGCGAAATTGTCGTGCGCGAGGGCAAGGGCGGCAAGGATCGCAGGGTGATGCTGCCGGTAGCGCTGGCCGAGCCCTTGCGCCTGCAGATCGCCCATGCGCGAGCGGTGTGGGAGCACGACCATGTTGCAGGTCGGCCCGGGGTCGAGATGCCCGATGCGTTGGCGCGCAAGTGGCCGCAAGCCGCGGTGTCATGGCCCTGGTTCTGGGTCTGGCCGTCGCCCGAACTGTCCGTCGATCCGCGCAGCCGCATCGAGCGTCGCCATCATTTGTACGAACAGCGCTTGCAACGTGCGATTCGCGACGCGACGTTTCTGACGGGGATCCGCAAGCCGGTGACAGTGCACACCCTGCGGCATTCCTTCGCCACGCACCTGCTCGAAGCCGGCTACGACATCCGCACCATACAAGAACTGCTCGGCCACAGCGACGTCGCCACCACCATGATCTACACCCACGTGCTGAACAAGGGAGGGCGCGGCGTGGTCAGTCCCATCGATCGCATGGCATTGACAGAGTGTAGCCCATCGGCTACAGTTGCATCGTGATCGAAGTTCGCAAGACCGAGCTTTTCGCTCGATGGCTTGATGCACTCGGCGATCTTCAGGCCAGAGCGCGCGTTCAAGCAAGAATCGAACGGCTTGCTGCTGGAAACCCCGGAGATGTCGAGCCAGTGGGCGAAGGCGTTTCGGAGTAAGCACCATGGGCAAGACCGTGACCACCCGCTACGACATCGCCGAACATCTCAGAACTCCCGAGGAAATGGCGGCCTACCTTGAAGCCTGCTTCGAGGAAGCCGACGGCGATGCTGCGTTCATTGCGAAGGCGCTCGGCGATATCGCGCGTGCCAAGGGCATGTCGCAGGTGGCGCGGGACGCCGGGCTGTCGCGCGAAAGCCTGTACAAGGCGCTTTCCGGCGAACGGACTCCCGGCTTCGACACCATCCTCAAGGTCATCGGGGCGCTGGGGCTGAAGCTGCATGCCGAAGCCAGCCGCGGCTGATAGGGATGCCGGATTCCTTGTTCGATTGCGCACGTCGAGTTAACGCCGCGCCGGACCAGCCTTGATGTCGCCCTGGCTTGCCGCGCTGTTCACCCGGCGCATGCTGATTTGCGTGTTCACCGGCTTCTCGTCCGGCCTGCCGCTCTACCTGTTGCTGAACCTGGTGCCGGCCTGGCTGCGTTCGGAAGGCGTCGACCTCAAGACCATCGGCCTCTTTGCGCTGATCCAGTTTCCCTACACCTGGAAATTCCTCTGGTCGCCGCTGCTCGACCGCTACGCGCCGCCGCTGGGAAGGCGGCGCGGCTGGATGCTGATCACGCAGATCGGCCTGCTGCTGGCGATCGCCTCGCTCGGCCTGTTCGCGCCCGGCAGCGAGATCGTGCCGATACTTTGGCTGACCGCCGCCGTGGCCTTGCTGTCGGCGACGCAGGACATCGCGCTCGATGCCTATCGCCGCGAGATTTTGAACGAGCAGGAGCTGGGCCTGGGCAACTCGGTGCATGTCAATGCCTATCGCATCGCCGGGCTGGTGCCGGGCTCGCTCTCCTTGATCCTGGCCGACCGCCTGCCCTGGCTGCAGGTGTTCGTCATCACCGCGCTGTTTATGCTGCCGGGCATGGCGCTCGCCCTGTTCGCACGCGAGCCGGCGGTGGCGGGCAATGCGCCGAAGACGCTGCGCGATGCCGTGGTCGAACCCTTCCACGAGTTCATCAACCGCGCCGGCCTGCGCGAGGCGCTGCTGATCCTCGGCTTCATCTTTCTCTACAAGCTGGGCGATTCGATGTGCACCGCGCTGGCGACACCTTTCTATCTCGACATGGGCTTTGCCAAGTCGCAGATCGGCATCGTGGCGAAGAATGCCGGGCTGTGGCCGGCGGTGATCGGCGGCCTGATCGGCGGGCTGTGGATGGTGAAGCTGGGCATCAACCGTGCGCTGTGGCTGTTCGGCGTGGTGCAACTGGTGTCGATCTTCGGTTTCGCCTGGCTGGCCTGGATCGGCCGCCACGAAACGGTGGGCGCGGCCGAGCTGGCCCAATTGGCGCTGGTGATCGGCTTCGAGGCGCTGGGCGTGGGCCTTGGTACGGCGGCCTTCGTCGCCTTCATCGCCCGCGCCACCCATCCGCTGTACACAGCGACACAACTGGCCCTATTCACCAGTTTGGCCGCCGTGCCGCGTACTTTCATCAATGCCACCACCGGCTACCTGGTCGAGCAGATGGGCTGGCTGGCCTTCTTCCTGCTGTGTGCCGCGCTGGCGGTGCCGGGCATGGTGCTGCTGCTGCGGGTGGCGCCGTGGCACGCGCCGGCGTCGCGCCAAAACAACAGCGGCGAAAGAATTTGAGGCTGCGTTCAACTTTCCCGCGCCATCGACGTTATATGCTCTGAAGCGCACGGTTCCACTACGGGAGACGGCGATGATAATGGTGATGGACATGAGTACAGGCAAACTCATCGAGGATGAATTCGGAGCGTTCGAGGATGAAGTCCTCAACGCCGAGTGGACGCCGGCCAAGCCCGAGTTGCAACTGGGCTTGCAGGAGGTTCAGCATCGTGCCGCGACGTCGAATGACGTCGATGCGGATGCATTTCTCGCCGCGATGTACCGCAACCAGCAGTGAGCGCCGGCACCTACCGCTAGCTCCTGTTGGTATCATCGCGCGCTTCGATCTTCAGGAAGCGCACGATGAGTTCCGTCCCCACGCCCGCCGCGGTTTCAACCGCGGTTTCCACACCTCCCGGCCGCGCCGATTTCCCGCACTTCCTCACCATCCCCACCCGCTGGATGGACAACGACGTCTACGGCCACGTCAATAACGTCGTCTATTACAGCTACTTCGACACGGTCATCAACGAGTACCTGATCCGCGAGGGCGGGCTCGACATCCATGCCGGTCGCGTGGTCGGCTACTGCGTCGAGTCGCACTGCCGCTACCTGGCGCCGCTGGCCTTTCCCGAGACCATCGCCGCCGGCCTGCGCGTGGCGCACCTGGGCAAGTCGTCGGTGCGCTACGAGATCGCGCTGTTCCGCGCCGGCGAGGATGCGCCGGCCGCCACGGGCTGGTTCGTGCATGTCTTCGTCGGCCGCGACGACGTCAAGCCGACGGCGATCCCGCCCGCTATCCGGGCCTGCCTCGAACGCCTGATGGTTTCAGGCGTTTAGTTTCAATCGGCTGGTCCGCAAGGCCTGCACCACGATCCGGTCGCCGCGTCGCGCGTCGAAGCTCTGGCCGGGGCCGAGGATGTAGTCCTCGCTATCGCCGTCACGGGTCAGCCAAAGCTCGCCTTCGAGGCAGAGCAGGCTGATGTCGGCATCGGGCACGACCAGCAACTGGTTCTTCGCCAGTGCCCGCTCGACGATGGTGTGCATTTCTGAACGGAATCCGTTAGCATGGCTGGCGGCGGGTGCCGCGAACTGCGCGCGGCGCCTTTCCTGCGATCCGCAAAGCAGTGAAGAAACGAGGTATTCAGTGGCATCCATGATGGTTCCTCAAGGGTGGGGCGATTGGATTATTGCCCCGGCAGGCCCGCCCGACCAGCGAGTTCGCGGCCTGATATACATGAGTAAATGGAATGCATAAGCAGCACGATTTGCCGCCGCTCGACGCCTTGCGCACCTTTGAGGTCGCCGCGCGTCACCTGAGCTTTACCCGCGCCGCCGAGGAGTTGTTCGTCACGCAATCGGCCGTCAGCAAACAGGTGATCGCCCTGGAGTCGGCGCTGGCGACACGCCTCTTCGAGCGCAAGACGCGCGCGCTGGCGCTCACCACCGCGGGCGAACGCCTGCAGCGGGCCACCGAGGCCGCCTTTGCCGAGCTGCGCGCGGCGGCGGCCGAACTGCGCGGCGGCGACGAGCCGACTGTCACCCTGGCGACCACGCAGGCCTTTGCCAGCTTCTGGCTGATCCCGCGCCTGGCGGATTTCCGCCGCAGCCATCCCGGCATCGACATCCGCATTTCGGCCGACACGCGGCTGGTCGATCTGGAGCGCGGCCGTTTCGACGCGGCGGTGCGCTACCTGCAGGACCGCAACGCGCCGGCTGCGGCCTTGCGCCTGTTCGGCGACACGGTGCTGCCGGTGGTCAGCCCGGCCTTGCTGAAAAAAACCGGCAAGCCGCTGGCGAAGCCCGCCGATCTGGCGCATCACATCCTGCTGGTGTACGAGGACGACAAGCAGCGCCGGCCGTGGCTGTCGTGGCCGGTATGGCTGGAGATGGCCGGCGTTCCCGATCTGCGGCCGGCCGGCAGCATCGCCTTCAACCAGTACGAGCCGAGCATCCGCGCCGCGGTCGATGGGCAGGGCGTCGCGCTGGCATCGCTGGCGCTGGTGGCCGACCTGCTGAAGCAGGGCAAGCTGGTGGCGCCCCTGCCGCAGCGCTTTTCCAATCCGCGTTCCTACTACCTGCTGCTGGCCGACCGGGCCGCGACGAATCCGGCGGTCGAGCCGTTTCGCCAGTGGCTGGCCCGGCAGGCCGATCCGGACGGGCCTGGCGCTACGCCGTAAAATAGGCGATGCCACTTGGCCGGGAACACTGTTCTGGAGAACTCTTCATGAAGTCGAAATTGCCTGTCCTGCTGCTGGGCCTTGCGCTGGCCGTGCCCGGCATGGCCGCCACGGTGTCCTGTCCCGACCTGGCCACGGCGGTGCAGGTCGCCGCCTGTCCCGCCGAGGAGGAATTGAAATACACCTTTACCGGTTACTGCAGCGACGACGGCAAGGCCTACCGGGGCGACACCGACGTCTGTACCGATTACCAGCGCTACCGCAAGCTGAAGAACGTGGCCTTGTGGGAATCGGCGGACGGAGTGTTCAATGCCTATGTTTCCTGCGACCGATCCCCGGCGAGCGTCAAGGCGGCCAGGGTTTCCGCCGTCAGGGTCGGCAAGCAGGGCAAGATGACCCAGCTGGTGTGCGGCTATGGCGAAGGCATCAGCTTCACCTGGCGGACGCGGGCGGAGTGCAAGCTGGAGGCCGGCAACTGCGCGGCCGATCCGGCGGCCTGCAAGGCAAGCTGCGACTGACGGACTGGAGGGCTCTCCGGTGTCCAATGCCAAAAAGCGTCATTTGACCGTTCTGGTGGTGGATGACAACGCCTCGATGCGGGCGGCGCTGCGCGGCATCGTCAAGGCCGACGGGCACGACGTGGTCGGCGAAGCGGCCGAGGGCAAAACGGCGCTGACGCTGATCCGGCAGATGAAGCCCGATGTGGTGTTGCTGGACATGATGATGCCGGTCATGGACGGCATGGCGGTTCTGACCGAAATCAAGGAAGCCGGTCTCGACACGACCGTGCTGGTGGTCAGCGGCAACCAGGATCAGGCGCTGATACAGCAGGCGTTTTCCCTCGGCGCCATCGGTTATGTGACCAAGCCGCTGAATCCCGGCCGCATCCTGAAAACCTTCGAGCAGATCGCCATTGTCAGGAAGCCGCGCGACGACCGGCCAGCAGATGCGGCGGCGGAATCGTCGGGTCGGCGCTGCGTCATCGTCGATGGCGACGCCGAAGTCCGGGGCTTGCTCAAGACCCTGCTCGGAGGCGAGAACGTCGAGGTGGTGGCCGAAGCGGGCGACGGCATGCAGGGCCTGGTGGCGATCGAGGAACATCGGCCCGACCTGGTGTTTCTCGACGTCGACATGCCCGAGCTGGATGGCCTCAATGTGTTGCGCTGCCTGCGCGCGGTCCATCCGGATCTGCGCGTGATCATGGCGACGTCCCGTGCCGAAGGCGAGATCGTCAAGGAAGCCTTGTCGCAGCGCGTGGCCGGCTATCTGCTGAAGCCGGTCGATGCGGCCAAGCTGATTGCGGCCGTGCGCAAGGCGCTCGGCAAGCCCTAGGCCGGGCCGACGTTACTCGATCAGGAGCCTGTCAATGAACGATGCTGCAAATACTCCCGAACCCGACCCCGCCGCGAATCCGCCGGCGCCGGAGCAGACGGTCTGCCTCAGGTGCGGCACGCCCGGCCCGGTCGGCGACGACGGGTTTTGCGACAAGTGCGAGAAGGCACTGGAGCAGGCCTGCCTCTGAAGCTTTAAAAAGCAATTGATCCGCAGATTTCGCAGATGGACCAACGGCCTTGGGGCACATTACTCATCACCTATCGGGTGTGCCGGCGACCACATCCGCCCCGATGAATCGCCGCGTTTTAATCTGCGAAATCTGCGGAAAATAGCTTGACGCTTTTACCTGGCTGAAGCCGGCGCTTCGCTGCCGCCCGTCTTGCAGCCGGTGAAGGTGGCCGCCGCGCCGTCGGTCAGCGTTGCGGTGTTGCCGCTGATCTCCAGCACCGCGATGCCGTTGCTGTAGCGCATGTCGGCGCCGGCGCCGAGCTTGTTCAGCCGCACTTCGCGTTCCGGCAGGATCAGCCATACGGCCGCGCCGCCTTCCAGCGTGCGGACGTAAAAGCGCTTGCCGGCGCTGCACTGGTACTCGATGGCATTGGCCGGCGTGCGCGAACGCTCTTGCGGTGCATCGCCGGTGAAGGGTATGTACTTCCTGACGTTGATATCGCCGCAGCCGGCCAGCAGCGAGAGGCAGGCCAGGCCCGTCAGGCATTTCAGTGTTCTTGTCATTCTCGTTCTCCGTCTGGATATTTACAGGGCATGGACGCGGTCACCGCGGCTGAATCCGATCAACGGCCCCGGCACGCCGCGTCCGAGCGCAATCACCTTGAACAGTTCGCCCATCTCGTTGGGGGAGATGAGCACATTGACGGCGCCGCGTGCACGCAACTGGTCGGGATTCGCCGTACCGCCGGCGCCGACTCCCTGCAACAGCAGTTCGCCGATGCCGCAGTTGATCAGGAAGTTGGCCTGGCTGATGTAGCCCAGCACCTCCAGCCCGGCATCGAAGCCGGCTTCGGCCACGGCGGTGAAGTCGACGTGCGAGGTGATGTCGGAGAGGCCGGGAAACCAGAAGGCGTCTTCATGCACGCGATGCCGGTAATGGCAGCGCAGCGTGCCGCCATCGCGCAGCGGGTGGTAAAGCTCGTGACGCGGCAGGCCGTAGTCGATCAGCAGCATCGCGCCTTTTTCCAGGCGCCGCGCCAGCTCGGACACCCAGGCCCGCGCCGCGAGGCTGATCTCGCCACGGTAGGGTGCGATCACCGGCATGGTCTGCGCCGCCGCCAGCAGCGCGCCGGTGGCGGGGCGCTCGGCCACCACCAGGCGGCCGTCGTCGAGGCCGACGCCGCGTTCGACTATTCCGCCTTCTGCTTCGTCGCCCCAGCGCAGGGCATGGGTCGGCATGGCGTCGAGTACTTCGTTGCCGACCAGGCAGCCGGAGAACTTCTCCGGCAATTCGTCGAGCCATTCGACGCGGTTGGCGAACTTCGGCGCCCGTTCGGCCAGCGTCGCCTGCTGCCGCGCGCGCAATTCGCCGGAAAGTTCGAGGATCCGGTAGCGCTCGGGGGCGCAGCCCAGCGCGTCAAGCGCCAGCAGCAGGTCCGCCGCCAGCTTGCCGCTGCCGGCACCGGCCTCCATCACCACGGGGCTCGATGCGGCGAGGATGGGCGCCACTTGCCGCGCCAGCGCCTGAGCGTAGAGCGGCGTCAGTTCCGGCGCGGTGAGGAAGTCGCCGCCCTCGTGATAGTCGCCGAACTTGTGCGAGCCGCCCGAGTAGTAGCCGAGGCCCGGCGCGTACAGCGCCAGCTCCATGTAGCGGGCGAAGGACATCCAGCCGCCGCACGCGGCAATCTCGGCGGCGATGATGCGCGTCAGGGCCGCGCTCGCGGTGCGCGCATCGGCCGAGGGTTCGGGCAGCTCGGCTGGTTTCAGGTTCATGGATTCAGGGTGCCGGCAACCAGCCCGGCCATCGCCGCCGCTTCGTCGGTGCCGAGTTCGCGCAGTCCGGCCACCACGCCGGCGCGATTGGCCGGCGGCTGGTTCTGGCTGGTCTTCCACTTGCCCTTGAGTTCGGTGATCTCGATCTCGATGCCGACGATGGCCGCCAGCATCTTCTCGATGTACTCGGGCGGTGCATCGCCGATCTGCCAGGGCTCGGCGAAGCCGGCTTCGTGGTGCGCGACCAGTGCTTCCAGGTTGCCGAGCAGCCAGTCCGCATCGTCGATCGCCCGCAGCCGGCCGTGGGCATGGACGACGACGTAGTTCCAGGTCGGCACCGCCTTGCCGTGTTCGCGCTTGGTTTCGTACCACGAGGGCGTGACGTAGGCCTGCGGGCCGTGGAAGACCACCAGCACCTCGCTGTCCGCCGCCTGTTTCCATAGCGGATTGGCGCGCGCGACGTGCCCTTGCAGCACGCCGAACGGTCCGGCTTCGGCTTCGAGGTGCAGGGGCAGGTGGTTCGCTTCCAGCCCGCCCGCGCCCTGCGTCAGCAGCGTGGCGAAGGGATGCTCGACCATCAGCGCGTGCAGCACCTCGACGCGGCTTTCCTCGAAATGGGCGGGCAGGTACATTCAGATGACTACGCTGGATTTCTCGCCGATCTCGTACACGATGTGGGCGCGGCCGACCAGCAGCGTGTCGAGCGTGCCGATCTGCTGCACGTCCTTGTTGGTGTAGGGCAGCTTGTGCAGCACGTAGCGCAGCGCGTTGAGCCGCGCGCGTTTCTTGCAATCGGACTTGATCACGGTCCATGGCGCGTCGGCGGTGTCGGTGTGGAAGAACATCGCTTCCTTGGCCTTGGTGTAGTCGTCCCACTTGTCGAGCGAGGCGAGGTCGATCGGCGACAGCTTCCACTGCTTGAGCGGATGGGTTTCGCGCTCCTTGAAACGGCGCCGCTGTTCGTCGCGCGACACCGAATACCAGAACTTGATCAGATGCACGCCGCTCCTGACCAGCGTGCGCTCGAACTCCGGCGTTTGCCGCATGAATTCCTGATACTCGACGTCGCTGCAGAAACCCATGACGCGCTCGACGCCGGCGCGGTTGTACCAGGAGCGGTCGAACAGCGCGATCTCGCCGGCGGTCGGCAGGTGCTGCACGTAGCGCTGGAAATACCACTGGCCGCGTTCCACTTCGGACGGCTTTTCCAGCGCGACGACGCTTGCGCCGCGCGGATTCAGGTGCTCCATGAAGCGCTTGATGGCGCCGCCCTTGCCCGCCGCGTCGCGGCCCTCGAACAGGATCACGACCTTCTGCCCGGTCTCCTTGACCCAGGCCTGCAGCTTGAGCAGCTCGACCTGCAGATGGTATTTCTGCTTCTCGTAATTGCGTCGCGTCATCAGGTGGCGATAGGGATAGCCGCCTTCGCGCCAGTTCGGCGCCAGCTCCTCGTCCGGATGTTCGCTGGCGGCGACTTCGCGCTGCAGCAGGGCCTGCTTGAGCGCCTCGATGTCGTCGGGCGAGGCGCCTTCGACCACGGCCTTGAGGCCCTTCGCCAGCTTGGCGCCCTCGCCGGGTTTCGCATGGGAAATGATGTCGCGCACCGCCTCCATCTTCGAATCGCGCGCGGCGTCAGAGCGGTCCTTGATCACGAAATCCTTGATGCCCTTTTTCGTGTGGGACGGCGTGACGTCGCCGGATGCCGGTCGCCGCGGACGCGGGATTGCCGGCGCGCTGGTGGCGGGCTTCGCGGCGGGTTTTGCGGCGGCCCTGGCCGGGGCCGCGGGCTTTGCCTTGGCTTTCACGGCAGGGGGCCGCTTCGGGGTCGTCGCTTTCGCTGCCATTCAAATCTCCTTGGTGCTCTCCAGCAGTTCGTGAATCTCCAGCCAGCGTGATTCTGCCTTCTCGATATTCTGCGTCAACAGATTCTGCCGCAAGGTGAGATCTTCAAGCAGGCGGGTTTCCGGGCTGGCATACAGCGACTGGTCGGCGAGCCGGGTTTCCAGCAGTTTCAGTTCGCCTTGCCATTCGGCGAGCTGTTGTTCGAGTTTCTCGGATTCCTTGAGCAATGGCCGCCGTACCGCCAGCGCCGACTCTTTGGACGCAGCGGGTGCCGCGACGACCGACTTTTCCTTCGCGGTGTTGGCTTTGCCGCCCTTCTTCTCCGCGGCGCGATCCTGCGCCAGCCATTCGGCATAATCGTCGAGGTCGCCGTCGAAGGGCGTCACCTTGCCGTCGGCCACCAGCCAGAGCTCGTCGCAGGTGGCGCGCAGGAGATGCCGGTCGTGCGAGACCAGCACCATGCCGGCCTCGGTTTCCTGCAGGGCGATGGTCAAGGCCTCCCGCATTTCGAGGTCGAGGTGGTTGGTCGGCTCGTCCATCAGCAGCAGGTTGGGCGCGGTGCGGATCATCAGCGCCAGCGCCAGGCGGGTCTTCTCGCCGCCGGAGAAGCGGCCGCAGGGCGCGTCGACCATGTCGCCGCGGAAGTCGAAACCGCCGAGGTAGTTGCGCAGATCCTGCTCGCGCGTGCGCGGCTCCAGCTTGATCATGTGCCACAGCGGCGATTCGGCCGGGCGCAGTTGTTCGAGCTGGTGCTGGGCGAAATAGCCGAGTTTGAGGTTGCGTCCCGCCTCGCGCACGCCGGAGAGCGGCTGCAATTCGCCGGCCAGCAGTTTCATCAGCGTGGATTTGCCGGCGCCGTTGCGCCCAAGCAGGCCGATGCGGCTGTCGGGGCGCAGCGTGAATCTGAGTTTCTCGAATATCGTCGTCTCGCCGTAGCCGACTTTTGCGTCGTCCACCAGCAGCAGCGGGTCGGAAAAGCCGGTCGGTTCCGGAAAACTGAAGCTGAAGGGAGTGTCGATGTGGGCGGCAACGATATCGCCCATCTTCGCCAGCATCTTGATCCGGCTTTGCGCCTGCCGCGCCTTCGAGGCCTTGGCGCGAAAGCGGTCGATGTAGCTTTGCAGGTGCGCCGCCTCGCGCTTCTGCTTGGCCGCCAGCGCCAGGTCGTTGGCCAGGCGCTCGGCGCGCGCGCGTTCGCAGGCCGAGTAGTTGCCGGTGAACAGCTGCATCTTGCCGGCCTCGATGGCGAGGATGTGGCTGGTGACGACGTCGAGGAAATCGCGGTCGTGCGAGATCAGGATCAGCGTGCCGGCATAACCCTTCAGCCAGGCTTCGAGCCAGATGATGGCGTCGAGGTCGAGGTGGTTGGTTGGCTCGTCGAGCAGCAGCAGGTCGGAGCGGCACATCAGGGCGCGTGCCAGGTTCAGGCGCACGCGCCAGCCGCCGGAGAACTCCGCCACCGGGCGCCGGAAGTCCTCGTCGGAAAAGCCGAGGCCGTGCATCAGCGCTGCCGCGCGCGCCGGCGCCGCGTAGCCGTCGATTTCGCCGAGGCGCGAATGCAAGAGGCCGATCTGTTCGCCGGCGTGGTGGTCGTCGTGATGCGCCTCGGCGGCGGCGAGGTCGCGTTCGATCTGGCGCAGTTCGGTGTCGCCGTCGAGCACGAACTCCAGCGCCGCATCGGGCAGCGCCGGGGTGTCCTGGGCAACGTGGGCCAGCACCCAGCCGGGCGGGCGTTCGAGGTCGCCGCGGTCGGCGTGCAACTCGCCGCGCAGGAGTCCGAGGAAGGAGGATTTGCCGCAACCATTGGCGCCGATCAGGCCGATCTTCCAGCCCGGATGCAGTTGCAGCGAAGCGCCGGTGACCAGCGCCTCGCCGTTGCGGGAAAAACCCAGATCGCGTAGAAGAATCATAGAAGTCGTATCGGTGAGGCGTTTTCGGGGTGATAGCCGGTGCGGCCCTCGTAACAGGCGGCGATGCGCGCCATGTCGGCAGCTTCGTCGCCGGTCAGTGCGATGGTCGACAGCAGGCCGACCTCGCGCTTGCCGTAATCGACCACGGCCATGATGACCGGCACGCCGGCCGCCATGGCGATGCGGTAGAAGCCGGATTTCCAGCCGGCCTGCAGGCGGCGCGTGCCTTCGGTGGCGATGATCAGGTGGAAGTTGTCGCGGCGGCGAAATTCTTCGGCGACGCGCTCGACGAAGCCGGTGCGCTCGCGCCGGTTAACCGCGACGCCGCCCAGGGCGCGCATGACCGGGCCGAGCGGGCCGCGAAACAGGGTGTCCTTGGCCACCCATTGCGCGCCATAGGGTAGCGCGGCGAGCGCCAGCAGCGTCACCGGGAAATCCCAGTTAGAGGTGTGCGGGTAGGCGATCACCACGGCCTTCGCCGGTCGTTGCGGCAGGTCGATCAGCTTCCAGCCCAGCAGCTTGAGCATGAAGCGGGCAGGGCCGCGCAGGAATCTCATCTGTCCATTGCCGCGAGATGGAAGCGCTTGCGTCCGGGCAGGCGATAGGTTTCGAAATCGTTGCGATCGAGCGTCCACACCGTGTGAATGCCGGTGGCCATGGCCGCCACCACCAGCGAGGCATCGGCAAGGTCCAGCGGCCGGTCGGCGTATTTCTCGATCCAGTCGATGGCGCGCACCAGTTCGTCGCGACCCAGCGGCAGCAACTCCAAGCCGCCCTTGTCGATCCATCGATACAGCGGCAGCGTCGCCGCAATCGATGGCGCCAGGTGCGAGAACTCGGTGAGTACCGCCCAAGTCGTGACCAGCCGGCCGCGATAGGCTTCGAGAAAGATTTTGCAGTCGAGATGGGCGTTGTCGCGCTTGTCCGCCAGCGCCACCAGCGGACCGGTATCGACCAGAATGGAACTCACCGTGCGTGCTTTTTGCGAATGGCTGCGGTGACCCGTTCCTTGGTGCCGCCCGCTTGCGCCACCCCAGCGCCTTTGCCGGATAAGCAGCCGATGAAGCCGGCTTCCCGCGCCAGTTCGTAAGGCGTTCGTTCGGTATCGGTGCCCGTGAATCGCTGCTCCAGCAGTTCGACGATCACTTCCGACTTGGTGCGCTTCGTTTCAACGCAATACGTCGCCAGCGCCTGTTCAACGCGGAGGGGAAGGCGAACGGTGGTGGTCATGATGGGGTTCCTGAAAGAGCTCTGTATTAACTGTAATACAAGACGCGCCTTGCCGCAAGCGGGCGATTCAATTCATTTTCCGCAGATTACGCAGATTTTCACAGATGAACATCATTGAATCCATCTGCGTAATCTGCGTAATCTGCGGATCAAAGCCTTCCTGCCTTCAACCCAGGCCCTGGCTGGAAAGATATTCCTCGTAGCTGCCGCGGTAGTCGACGATGCTGCGATCCGGCTTGATGTCGATGATGCGCGTCGCCAGCGAGGAAACGAACTCGCGGTCGTGCGAGACGAAAATCAGCGTGCCGGTATATTTCTCCAGGGCGCTGTTGAGCGATTCGATCGATTCCATGTCGAGGTGGTTGGTCGGCTCGTCCATCAGCAGCACGTTGTTTCGGAGCAGCATCAATTTGCCGAACAGCATGCGGCCCTGCTCGCCGCCGGAAATCACATTCACCGGTTTCTTCGCCTCGTCGCCTGAAAACAGCAGCCGGCCCAGCGTGCCGCGCACCAGGGTTTCGACGTCGCCGCCGTCATAGCCGCCTTCGCGCACCCATTGCACGATCCATTCGGTGAGCGGTGTGTTCGCGGCGAAGTCGGCCGCGTGGTCCTGGGCGAAGACGCCGGGACGGGCCTTCTCGGCCCATTTGACGTGGCCGCCCAGGGGCGTCAGACCGCCCAGCTTCTCGCCGGCCAGCAGGCGCAGCAGGGTTGTCTTGCCGACGCCGTTCTCGCCGATGATGGCGACCTTGTCGCCGGCCTCGATGCTCATCGACAGCGACTTGATGATCGGCACTTTCGGCTCGTAGCCGAAGCCGAGATTCTCGATTTCGCAGGCCAGGCGGTGCAGTTTTTCCTTGTCGTCGAAGTCGAAACGTATCCACGGATACTGGCGCGACGAGGGCTTGATGTCTTCCGGCTTGATCTTCTCGATCAGCTTCAGGCGGCTGGTGGCCTGGCGCGCCTTGGACTTGTTGGCCGAGAAGCGGCGCACGAAACCCTGCAGGTCGGCGACGCGCTCCTTGGCCTTGGCATTGGCCGAGACCTGGCGCTCGCGGGCGACGGTCGAGGCTTCCATGAAGTCGTCGTAATTGCCGCCGTAGACCTTGATCGTGCCGTAATCCAGGTCGGCCATGTGGGTACAGACCTGGTTCAGGAAATGCCGGTCGTGCGAGATGATGATCATGGTGCTCTCGCGCTCGTTGAGGATGTCCTCCAGCCAGCGGATGGTGTTGATGTCGAGGTTGTTGGTCGGCTCGTCGAGCAGCAGGATGTCCGGGTTGGCGAACAGCGCCTGCACCAGCAGCACGCGCAGTTTCCAGCCCGGCGCCACTTCGCTCATCGGCCCGTTGTGCTTCTCGATCGGGATGCCGGCGCCCAGCAGCAGCTCGCCGGCGCGCGATTCGGCGGTGTAGCCGTCGTACTCGGCGAAATGCGATTCGAGTTCGGCGGCGCGCATGTAGTCGTCTTCGCTCGAATCCGGATTGGCGTAGATCGCGTCGCGCTCCGACATGCAGGCCCACATCTCGGCGTGGCCCATCATCACCACGTCGAGCACCCGCACGTTCTCGTAGCCGAACTGGTCCTGCTTGAGGTAGGCCATGCGCTCGCCCGGATCGAGCGAGACGTTGCCGGCGGAAGACTCCAGCACGCCGGCCAGGATCTTCATGAAAGTGGTCTTGCCCGAGCCGTTGGCGCCGATCAGGCCGTAGCGGTTGCCTTCGCCGAACTTGACCGAGACGTTTTCGAAAAGCGGCTTGGCGCCGAACTGGATGGTGACGTTTGATGCGACGAGCATGGCAGTGCAACCGGTTGATGCGCCGGGGAAATTCGGCGAGGGCCGTATTCTACTGCCCTCGCCGCTGCAAACCCAGTCCGCTCAGCGTCGGGCGTTGGGGAAGAACAGCTGCTCGCCGCCGATCTTGTAGTCGGCGATGGCCTTCTGGCCCTCCGCCGAGACCACCCAGTCGATGAACTTCTGCCCGTCGGCCTGCTTGACGTGAGGGTGCTTCGCCGGATTGACCAGGATCACGCCGTACTGGTTGAACAGCTTGGTGTCGCCTTCGACGACGATGCCCAGATCGCCGCGATTCTTGAACGAGAGCCAGGTGCCGCGGTCGGCGAGGATGTAGGCGTTCATCGAGGCTGCGGTGTTCAGCGCCGGGCCCATGCCCGAGCCGGTGTCGCGGTACCAGGGTCCCTTGGCCTTGTCGAGGTCGACGCCGGCGGCTTTCCAGTAGCGCAGTTCGGCGGCATGGGTGCCGCTCTTGTCGCCACGCGAGACGAAGGCTGCCTTGGCTGCCTCGATGCGGCGCAGGCCTTCGAGGATATCCTTGCCCGCCGCCTTGGCCGGATCGGCCTTCGGCCCGATCACGACGAAGTCGTTGTACATGACTTCCTGGCGTTTGACGCCGTAGCCTTCGGCAATGAATTTTTCCTCGGCGGCCTTGTCATGGACGAAGACCACATCGGCATCGCCGCGGCGCGCCAGATCGAGTGCCTGGCCGGTACCCAGCGCGACGACGCGCACCTTGATGCCGCTGGCCTTTTCAAAGGCAGGCAGCAGTTGGCCGAAGAGGCCGGACTGCTCGGTCGAGGTGGTCGAGGAGACGGTGATGAAGCGGTCCTGGGCCTGGCTTGCGCTGGCGGCAAGCACACCGAGGACGGCGATGGCGGAACGGAACAGGCGACCTGC
Source organism: Sulfuritalea hydrogenivorans sk43H (assembly GCF_000828635.1). Classification (GTDB taxonomy): domain Bacteria; phylum Pseudomonadota; class Gammaproteobacteria; order Burkholderiales; family Rhodocyclaceae; genus Sulfuritalea; species Sulfuritalea hydrogenivorans. The sequence goes on along the minus strand of NZ_AP012547.1, from coordinate 3,653,318 downwards.
GATCATGGGATTTCCTCCTGGAGAAAGCGTTGTGCCGCTTCAGTCTGCGGCTGGGTGAAGAAATTCGCGACCGCCGTCTGTTCGACGATCCGGCCGCGATCGATGAAAACGATTTCCTCGGCAATGCGTCGCGCCTGGGCCAGGTTGTGCGTGGTCATCAGGATGCGGGTACCGGCGGCGGCGATATCGTTGATGACGCGTTCGACTTCGCGGCTGCTGGCGGGGTCGAGGCTGGCGGTGGGCTCGTCGAGGATCAGCAATTCGGGCTCCAGCGCCCAGGCGCGGGCCAGCGCCGCGCGCTGCTGCTCGCCGCCGGAGAGCAGCCGCGCCGGACGCCGTGCGAGTTGCGCGAGACCGACGCGCGCCAGTGCCGCCCGGGCCCTTTTGTCGCATTCACTCGCGGCATGTCCCTGGAGCTTGAGGCCGTAGATCACGTTGGCCAGCGCGGTGGTGCGCAACATCACCGGCCGCTGGAAGACCATGGCCTGGGTCAGGGGCTGCGGCCAGCGCAAGCTGCCGCTACTCGGATGCAGCAGGCCGTGGATCAGTCGCAGCAGCGTACTCTTGCCAGCGCCGTTGGGGCCGAGCACGACGGTGCGTTGCGCTTCGAATTGCAGCGACACGTCATCGATGATGCGCGTGCTGTTTTCGGTGAGGCCCAGGCGCTCGATGGCAAGCCAGGCAGTCATGTGAGCCCCGCCCTCATCCCCAGCTCCTCTCGGCCCAGCCGCGCACGGCATAGGCCACCGCATTGATCGCCAGCACCACGGCGATCAGGATCACGCCCAGCGCCAGCGCCAGCGGCAGGTCGCCCTTGCTGGTTTCCAGCGCGATGGTGGTGGTCATCACGCGCGTCACGCCGTCGATGTTGCCGCCGACGATCATCACGGCGCCGACTTCGGCGATGGCGCGACCGAAGCCGGCCAGTGCCGCCGTCGATAGCGAAAAGCGGCCATCCCAGAGCAGGGTGGCGGCGGCGCGGGTACGACTGGCGCCGAGCGAACGCAATTGCTCGCGGTATTCTGTCCAGGCATCGGCCACCACTTGACGCGTCAGCGCGGCGACGATCGGCGTCACCAGCACGGCTTGCGCGATCACCATGGCGGTCGGCGAAAACAGCAAGCCGAACGCCCCGAGCGGCCCTGCCCGCGACAGCAGCAGATACACCAGCAGGCCGACCACCACCGGCGGCAGGCCCATGAGGCCGTTGAACAGCACGATCAGCGTGCGTCGTCCGGGAAAGCGGCCGACCGCCAGCAAGGCACCGATCGGCATGCCGATCACACAGGCGATCAGGGTAGCGGCGAGGCTGACGCGCAGGCTGAGCAGGACGATGTCAGCCAGGCGCGCATCGGCGCCGGCAACCAGCTGCCAGGCGGTGATCAGGGGATCGCTGAAGCCATTCATTTGTTGATGTACCAGCTATGCAGCTCGCTACATATGGGCCAACAAGCGTAAGCTATGAAAACAAGGGGTCATATATGTCGTCTTCTGCAACAACATCTCGCCTGAAATCGCCTCTGCCACGTTTGCGCTGGGCTTGGGATTTCGGGCCGCTGCTGGACGATGTCGATACCAGCCGTTTGCTGGCCCTGCTCGCCGCGCTGGAAGTGGAAGGAGCCTTGGGCAATGCGGCGAAGCAGGCCGGCATGTCCTACCGTTCGGCGTGGGGCTTGTTGCGCGACTGCGAGCAGGCTCTGGGCGCGGCTCTGGTGATCATGGAGCGCGGCCGGGGTACCCGTCTGACGGAATTCGGCGAGGCCCTGGTGCAGCTCGACGCCGAGGCACGTCCGGCGCTGGAAGCTGCGCATATCCCATGGCAGCGCCGACTGGAGGCGTTGCTGGCGCCCGTGGTGCGTACCGTACCCGAGCGCCTGCGGCTGGCGGCGAGCCATGATCTGGCCCTGGCCGACTGGGTCGAGCATGGCCGCCGCATTCCTTTCGAGCTGTTCTGGCGCGGCAGCGAAGAAGCACTGGCGGGGTTGGGGCGCGATGAATGCGATATTGCGGGATTCCATGTGCCGGAAGACTGGACGGCGGTACAGGTCACGACCTGGCTCGGCCGTTGGCTGAAGCCGGCCCAGCATGCATGCGTGCCGGTGATGCGCCGCTGCCAGGGGCTGATCGTCGCACGCGGCAATCCGCACCGGCTGCAAACACTGGCCGATGCATCGAAGCGCGGCCTGCGCATGGTGAATCGCCAGCGCGGCTCGGGGACGCGCAGCCTGATCGACCAGTTGCTGGCGGCCAATGGCCTGCGGCCGGAGAGTATCGCCGGCTATGCCCACGAAGAGTTCACCCATGAAGCGATCGCCGCTACCGTGGCCGCGGGGCAGGCCGATGTCGGCTTCGGCATCGAGGCCGCCGCCGCTCGCTACGACCTCGGTTTTGTGCCCGTGGTCTGGGAACGCTACGGCTTCGCCATGCGTTCCGCCGTTGCGGACAGCGTGGAGGGCAAGCAGTTTCTGACGCGGCTGCAGGGCAATACCTTCCGCCAGCGCCTGGCCGCCATGCCCGGATATGAACCGCTGCCGGTACGCGCACCGGCAGCGTGGAGCGAGTTTCTGATCTGAGGGCTCAGTACTCGACAGCGAACTCGGTGGCCTGCCAGATCGCGCGCTTGGCATCGAGTTCGGCGGCAACATCGGCGCCGCCGACCAGGGTGTGCTCGATACCGGCGGCTTCGAGTCCGGCAACGAGTTCGCGGCGCGGCTCCTGCCCGGCGCAGATGACGACGGTATCGACCGGTAGTACGCTCTCTTTGCCATCGATCGCGATGTGCAGTCCGGCGTCGTCGATCTTCAGGTATTCGACGCCGCCCTGCATGTGTACGCCGCGCTTTTGCAGCAGCAGGCGGCGCGCCCAGCCGGTGGTCTTGGCCAGGCCGTCGCCGACCTTGGTGGTCTTGCGTTGCAACAGCCAGACTTCGCGCGGGCTGGGTCCCATTTGCGGCGTGGCCAGGCCGCCGCGTTTATCCTGGTAGTCGGGGTCGATGCCCCATTCCTTGCGGTAGGCGTCGATCGGATCGCCGTGGTCGCCCGCATGCGTCAGGTATTCGGCAACGTCGAAGCCGATGCCGCCGGCGCCGATGATCGCCACCTTCCCGCCGGCGGTCTTGCGGCCTTCGAGCAGGTCGATGTAGCTGGTGACTTTCGGGTGCTCGATGCCGGGGATCGCCGGCGTGCGCGGCACGATGCCGGTGGCGACGACGACGTGGTCGAAGCCCGACAAGTCGGCGCCGGGGTTGCCAACACCTACACGGCGATTGAGTTGCACATCGACCTTCAATTCCTTCAGGCGCGTGGCGAAGTAACGCAGGGTTTCGCCGAATTCTTCCTTGCCCGGAATGCGCCGCGCCAGGTTGAACTGGCCGCCGATTTCAGCGGCGGCATCGAACAGGCTGACGCGGTGGCCGCGCTCGGCGAGTTGTGTTGCGGCAGCGAGGCCGGCGGGGCCGGCACCGACAACCGCGACGCGCTTCGGCGCGACGGCGGGCTCGACCGTGACGTCCAGTTCGTGGCAGGCAAAGGGATTGACCAGGCAGGAACACAACTGGCGCGAAAAGATGTGGTCGAGGCAGGCCTGGTTGCAGGCGATGCAGGTATTGATCGCGTCGGCGCGGCCGGCGGCGGCCTTGTTCACGAATTCGGCATCGGCGAGGAAGGGGCGCGCCATCGAGACCATGTCGGCATCGCCGCGGGCAATGACGTCTTCGCCGACCTGCGGATCGTTGATGCGATTGGTGGTGATCAGTGGAATCTTCACCTGGCCCTTCATGCGCCGCGTGACCCAGGTGTAGGCTGCGCGCGGCACCATGGTGGCGATGGTCGGGATGCGCGCCTCGTGCCAGCCCACTCCCGTGTTGATGATCGTGGCGCCGGCCTTCTCGACTTCCCTGGCCATGGCGACGACTTCGTCCCAGGTGCTGCCGCCTTCAACCAGATCGAGCATCGAGAGGCGGAAGATGATGATGAAATTGGCGCCGACTTTGGCACGCACGGCGCGGATCACCTCGAGGCCGAAGCGCATGCGGTTTTCCAGGCTGCCGCCCCAGCGGTCGTCGCGATGGTTGGTCTGCGGCGCGATGAACTGGTTGATCAGGTAGCCTTCCGAGCCCATGATCTCGACACCGTCATAATTGGCGAACTGGCACATCGCCGCGCACTGGGCGTAGTCGGCGATGGTCTTGAGTATTTCTTCCTCGGTCAGGGCGTGTGGCGTCGCCGGGTTGATCGGCGCTTTCAAGGCCGACGGGGCGACGGGGCGCTTGCTGTAGGCATAGCGGCCGGTGTGCAGGATCTGCACGCAGATCTTGCCGCCGTGGGCATGCACGGCGTCGGTGATGACGCGGTGCCTGGCGGCTTCGGTCTCGTTGTCGAGAATCGAGGCGCCTTGCATGACGATGCTGTCCTGGTTCGGCGCGAAGCCGCCGGTGACGATGAGGCCGACGCCGCCCCTGGCGCGCGCGGCGTAGAAGGCCGCCATGCGGTCGTGGCTGTTGCCGATATCCTCCAGGCCGGTATGCATCGAGCCCATCAGGACGCGGTTCTTCAGCGTGGTGAAGCCGAGGTCCAGCGGCGCCAGCAGGTGCGGGTAGGGATTGCTCATTTTGTCTTCCTCCGTTTGACTTGTTTTATGCTGCGCAGCAGGTCGAGCGCCTCTTCGCACCATTCGAGCCAGCCCAGTTCGAAGCGCAGGCCGCTTTTCAGCACCATGTATTGCAAGGCGCGCTGGGGGTCCAGTGCGCCTGAAAAGTCGCGCGCCTCGATGACGCGGTAGGCGGTCAGGCGGTTGGCGTGTGCAGCGCGATGGTGTTCGAGTTCGGTAATCAAGGCATGCGGATCGCCGAAGGCCGCGCCGCGCAGCTTGACCATCAGGGCGTCGCGCGTGCCTTCCGGCTCGACGGGTTCCGCCATCCAGCGCGAAAGTTCGGCGCGGCCTGCGGCAGTGACGGTAAACACCTTGCGATCGGGTGCGGTTGCGCCGGCTTCGACTTCGGCGGCGATCCAGTCCGCGGCTTCCATGCGCGACAGCACGCGATAAATCTGCTGGTGGGTGGCGTGCCAGAAATAGCCGATGGAACGGTCGAAGCGGCGCGCCAGTTCGTAACCGGAACTGGGCTTTTCGAGCAGGGATACCAGCAGGGCGTGGTCGAGGGCCATGCCGCGCACAATACTATGCAACGAGTTGCAATGCAACCCGTTGCATAGGGGTGAATCAGCGAGGCATGGGAACAGTCGGCGCTGGCGGCACGGCGACCTGCTTTGCCGGCGGCGGCGCGGGCTGTTCCGACGGCGGCAAGTGACGCGCCTTGATCCCCGGGGCGTCGCGCGGCGCGCTCTGGCGCGAGACAAAGCTCCAGAGCATGCCGCCCAGGGCCGTGACGACGATCAGCACGATGACGAGGATGATGCGATCGCCACCGGGTTCGAACTTGGGCGGCTGGGATGGGGATGGGTTCATGGCGGGTTCGGCAGGGATAGGCGAGGGATTTTAGCGCCGATCGCGGGGATACCGTCCGCAGCTTTGGCGCGGACACAAGCAAAAACGCCGGCCCTTTGCAGGGCCGGCGTTCGATGGGGCGGAAGCGGCTTACTTGGCCTTCGCGTCCTTTTCGCACTTCTTCATGAAGGCACCCTTGGCGGCGCCGGCGAGCGGCTTGCCGTCCTTGCTCACGGCCTTGGCTTCGCAGCCGCTGGCTTCGGCGGGCTTGCCGGCACCTTCGCACTTCTTGATCGAAGCGGCCTTGGCGGCGCCGGCGAGCGGTTTGCCATCCTTGCTTACCGCCTTCGCTTCGCAGTCGCTTGCGGCGGCGGGTTTGGCGGGGGCAGCAGCAGGCTTCGCGGCTTCGGCCGCCTTCGCCGGTTCAGCTGCCTTGGCCGGAGCCGCCGGGGCGTCCTTGGCGGCCGCGGCAAAGGCGACGTTGGCAGCGAACAGCGTGGTCAAAGCAATGGCGATCAGTTTGCGCATTCTGGTTCTCCTTGGTTGTATGGGCGGCAACAAGCGTTCAAGTTGCCGTACTTCTCTAACGCTGCTTCGCCGGCTTAGTTGACCGGGTCCTGTCCGCTATCGGCCCGGAGGGCGGCTTCCTGGCGCTCGACAAATTCCTGCATGCTGTCGATGCCGCGCAGTTTCAGCACCGTGGCGCGTACCGCCGCTTCGAGCAAGACCGCAAGGTTGCGGCCGGCGGCGACCGGGATGGTGACGCGCCGGATCGGCACGCCGAGGATGGTTTCGGTCTGCGCATCGAGCGGCAGGCGGGCGGCATCCGGCACGCCGGGCGTCGGCTTTTGCAGGTGCACGATGAGTTTGAGGCGCATCTTGCGCCGGCAGGAGGTCTCGCCGAAAACGGTGCGGATGTTGATCAACCCCAGCCCCCGCACTTCAAGGAAGTCCTTGAGCAGCTCCGGGCAGCGACCTTCCAGCGTATCCGAGCCGATGCGCGAGACATCGACCACGTCGTCGGCGACCAGGCCGTGCCCGCGCGAAATCAGTTCGAGGCCGAGCTCGCTCTTGCCGACGCCGGAATCGCCGGTGATCAGCACGCCCATGCCCAGCACGTCCATGAAGACGCCGTGCAATGTTCCGGTTTCGGCCAGCTGGCGCGAGACGAAGGTGCGCAGGGTGTCGATCACGAACGCCGAGGAAAGCGGCGTTTGCAGCAATGGCGTGCCGGAGTCTTCGCAGCCCTTGCTGACTTCGTCGCTGATCGTGCAGCCGTCGGCGACGATGATTGCCGGCGGCTTGGCGTTGTAGATTTCCTGCATGTGGTGCGCCACCTTTTCCGGCGTGTGGCGGGCCGCCCAGGCGACTTCCGGCGTGCCGATCACCTGCAGGCGTTCCGGATGCATCAGATTGAGGTGGCCGATGAGGTCGGCAGGTGAAACCACATGCTCCGTGGTGCAAATCGCCCGTGTCATGGGGCCGCTCACCCACGAGAGCTGGAGCCGCTCGCGGTTGCGTTCAAACAGCTGGGAAACGACTAGTTGGCGGCCCAATTGGCGAAGAGGCCATGCAACGCAGCGGCATCCGGAACGGTAGCGAGTTGCTCGCGAAAGTTCTTGTCGGAGAACATTTGCGCCAGTTCGGAGAGCAGATGCAAGTGATGTTCGTTGGCGGCTTCCGGGACCAGCAGCACAAAAATCAGTTCGACCGGCTTGCCGTCGGGGGCGTCGAACTGCACCGGCGACATGAGGCGAAAGAACGCACCGATCGGGGCCTTGAGGCCCTTGATGCGCCCATGGGGAATCGCGATGCCCTGGCCGAGTCCGGTGGAACCCAGTTTTTCGCGTGCAAACAGGGCGTCATAGACCGTGCTGCGAGCGACGCTTTGACGATTCTCGAACAGAATGCCCGCCTGCTCGAATACGCGTTTCTTGCTGCTGGCGTCGAGATTGGCCACCACATTGTCGAGTGGCAGCAGGCGGGCGATCTGATTCATGGTGGAAGCAATCGGCGAATGGCGGGCAAATGAGCGGAGGCGGAGGCGGCGCGCAGTATAACGCTATCCGGCGGATACCGTTTCCGGTGCAGGCGTGCGGGAAATATCCCGCCGCTGTCCGCTTGCCGCCATCGACGCCTGGCCTATTCGGCTTGCTGACGCTTGTCGTGGTTGTGATTGGAGACTTTTTCCTTGTGCTTGACGACCTGGCGATCGAGCTTGTCGGCCACGAGGTCGATCGCGGCATACAGGTCGGCGTCGGTAGCATCGGCAAAGATGTCCTTGCCTTTGACGTGAAGGGTTACTTCGGCTTTCTGTTGCAGTTTCTCAACCGACAGGATGACGTGCGAGCTGGTCACCTGATCGAAATGCCGCAGCACCCGTTCGAGCTTTCCCGTGACGTATTCGCGAATGGCCGGAGTGACTTCGATGTGGTGGCCGGTAATGTTGAGGTTCATGATGTCTCCTTGTCAGAAGTGATTTCTCAGAGTGCTTTTCTGAGGTTGACCGGCGGTATGCCGAGCAGTTCGCGGTACTTCGCTACGGTGCGACGTGCCACGACGATGCCCTGCTCGCCGAGGATTTCCGCAAGACGGGCATCCGAGAGCGGCTTCTTGCCGTCCTCGGCGCCGACCAATTGCTTGATCAGCGCCCGAATTGCGGTTGAGGAAGCCGCGCCGCCGGTATCGGTGGCGACGTGGCTGCCAAAAAAGTATTTGAGTTCATAGACGCCGCGCGGACTGGCCAGATACTTCTGCGTCGTCACGCGCGAAATCGTCGATTCGTGAAGCTTGACGGTCTCTGCGATCTCGCGCAGGGTCAGCGGCCGCATCGCCACTTCGCCGTGGTCGAAGAAGGCCCGCTGGCGATCGACGATGGCCTGCGATACGCGCAGGATGGTGTCGAAGCGCTGCTGGACATTCTTGATCAGCCACTTGGCTTCCTGCAACTGGGTGGCGAGCCCGGTGGACGAGCCGTTACCGCCACGATGGCGGTTCAGGATGTCGGCGTAGAGGCGGTTGATGCGCAGGCGCGGCATGGCGTCGCGGTTGAGGCTGACGATCCATTGTCCATGCAGCTTTTTCACCGATACGTCGGGCACCACATAGCGCGTATCGACCGGCGCGTACTGCGCGCCGGGGCGCGGATTCAGCGAGCGGATCAGGGTTTGCGCGAGGCGCAGTTCGTCGTCGTCGCAGCCCAGCGACTTTTTGATGCGCGCAAAGTCGCGCGCAGCGAGGTGGTCGAGATGATCGGCAACGATGGCCAGCGCCAGGCTGCGGGTCGCGCAAGGCGGCAGGCAGTTGAGTTGCAGCGCCAGGCATTCCTGCGCATTGCGCGCGCCGATGCCCGGCGGATCGAGGTTCTGCAAATGGCGCAGGGCGATGCCGAGTTCTTCCAGCAGCGCCTCGCGCACTTCGCCATTGCCATCTTCGTCGGCGACCAGCAGGTCGATCAATTCGTCCAGCGGCTGCGTCAGGTAGCCGTCGTCGTTCAGGGCTTCGATCAGAAATCCGGCCAGCGCCCGTTCGCGGTCGGGCAACTGGGTCATGGCCAGCTGTTCGCCCAGATGCTCGCGCAGCGAAACGGACGCGGCCTGGGATTCGCCGCTGTCGAGGTCGTCATCGTTGGGATCGCGCTGGCCGTGGCTGCCGGAAAAATCCATGCCCCAACCTTCATCATCGCCGCCGCGCGGCTCCAGGCGTTCGTCGCTGTCGGTCGGCGTGACGGTCTGCGGCGTCGCCAGCGCATCTGCCGAGGGATTGAAAGCCGGCTCTTCGGGTTCGTCGCGCTCCAGCAGGGGATTGTCCTGCAGGGCTTGATCGATCTCGGCATTGAGTTCCAGCGTCGACAACTGCAACAGCCTGATCGACTGCTGCAACTGCGGCGTCAGTGCCAGATGCTGCGAGAGCCTGAGCTGGAGTCCCTGCCTCATAGCTTCTTGTTCTTGTAGTTACATTCTGAAGTGCTCGCCGAGATAAACCCGACGCACACTTTCATTATCGACTATCTCGGCCGGTTGTCCAGCGGCAAGCACTTCGCCGGCGTTGATGATGGTGGCGCGATCGCAGATGCCCAGGGTTTCCCGCACATTGTGATCGGTGATCAGCACGCCGATGCCGCTTTCCTTCAGGTAACGGATGATCTTCTGGATGTCGATCACGGCAATCGGGTCGACGCCGGCAAAGGGCTCGTCGAGCAGGATGAAGCGCGGACTGGTGGCCAGCGCCCGGGCGATTTCGACGCGGCGGCGCTCGCCGCCGGAAAGCGAAGCCGCCAGGTTCTTGCGGATGTGGGTGATGTGCAGTTCCTGCAGCAGGGTTTCTTCGCGCTCTTCCATCGCGGCGTCGTCGAGACCTTGCAGTTCCAGCACGGCACGCACGTTCTCGGAGACCGTGAGCTTCCTGAACACCGAGTTTTCCTGCGGCAGGTAGGACAGGCCCAGCTTGGCGCGCTGGTGGATCGGCATGTGGGTCAGGCGCAACTGCTCGCCTTCGCTTTCCACCCGAATCTCGCCGCCGTCGGCGGCGACCAGGCCGACGATCATGTAGAAGCAGGTGGTCTTGCCGGCGCCGTTGGGACCCAGCAAACCCACGACTTCGCCGGCGGCGACCTCGAAGGACACGTCGGTCACCACCGTTCGCGACTTGTACTTCTTGCGCAGGTTGTGTGCCGAGAGCGTGGCGCTCATTGACCCACCCCCCAGCCCCCGCCCGCGGGGCGGGGGTGACGGTTGTTCGGCTGCTGTTGCAGCCTCCGTTGTTTTGATTGGCGTCGGCTTGGGGCGGCCCTGCGCGCGGCGCTCATTCTTCCGCAGCTCCCATCGGTTCCTTGAGCAGGCGGCGGATGATGTCGGTGGCGAAACCGCGGCTTTGCAGAAAGCGCGCCTGACGCGCCCATTCCCGGGCGTCGCCCGGCGCCGCGGAGAATTTCCTGCTCCACACGGCACGCGCCCGTTCGAGTTCGTCGGGCAATGCGCCTTGCGCCAGTTGCACATCGATCAACTCGCCGTTTACGCCCCGGGTTTTCAGGTTCTGGCGCAGGCGCGAGGCGCCCAGGCGGGAGGCGTGGCTGCGCACATAGCTTTCGGCAGCGCGGCTGTCGGATTGCAGCTGAGATGTTTCCAGTTCGGCCAGCACGGTATCTATTTCGTCGGAAGTGCCGTGAGCGGCAAGTTTGCGTGCGAGTTCAAGTTTGGTGTGCTCACGCTGCGCCAGCAAACGAATCGCCCGCTGGCGCAGACTGCTCACGACACCGCTACTCCGCAGAGGTAGCCGGTTTGCCCAGCGCGGCGACGCCGACGGCCTCGCGCACGCGGTTCTCGATCTCCACCGCGATGTCGGCATGCTCGCGCAGGAATTCGCGTGCGTTGTCCTTGCCCTGGCCGATCTTCTCGCCCTTGTAGGCATACCAGGCGCCGGATTTTTCGACGATCTTGTGCTCGACGCCGAGTTCGACGATTTCACCCTGACGCGAAATGCCCTCGCCGTAGAGGATGTCGAAATGGGCCTCGCGGAAGGGCGGCGCGACCTTGTTCTTGACCACCTTGACCTTGGTCTCGTTGCCGATGACTTCGTCGCCCTTCTTGATGGCGCCGGTGCGGCGGATGTCCATGCGCACCGAGGCGTAGAACTTGAGCGCGTTGCCGCCGGTGGTGGTCTCGGGGTTGCCGAACATGACGCCGATCTTCATGCGGATCTGGTTGATGAAGATCACCAGCGTGTTGGTGCGCTTGATGTTGGCGGTGAGCTTGCGCAGCGCCTGCGACATCAGCCGCGCCTGCAGGCCGGGCAACTGGTCGCCCATTTCGCCCTCGATTTCGGCGCGCGGCGTCAGCGCGGCGACCGAGTCGATCACGATCAGGTCGACGCCGCCGGAGCGCACCAGCATGTCGGTGATTTCCAGGCCCTGTTCACCGGTGTCGGGCTGCGAGATCAACAGGTCAGGCACGTTGACGCCGAGCTTGGCGGCATAGCCGGGGTCGAGCGCGTTTTCTGCATCGATGTAGGCGGCGACGCCGCCGGCCTTCTGGATCTCGGCGACGACGTGCAGGCACAGGGTGGTCTTGCCGGAAGATTCCGGTCCATAGACCTCGACCACCCGGCCGCGCGGCAGGCCGCCTATGCCCAAGGCGATATCGAGCCCGAGCGAGCCGGTGGAAACGGTCTGGATGTCGTCGGTGGCGAGACCTTCGCCCATTTTCATGATGGAGCCCTTGCCGAACTGCTTTTCGATCTGGGCCAGGGCGGCCTGGAGTGCCTTGCTCTTGTTGTCGTCCATTAAGTGCATCCTTCAAAAGTTGTTTCGATTATGGCATGGATGGCACAGTTTTTGCGCTCTCCGCCCGATCATGCAGTGTCGAGTCGTGCCAGCAGGCCGCGCAGGGAGAAAACCACCGCCTGGCGGCGTACTGCCTCGCGGTCGCCGGCAAAATGCGCGGTTTCCGATTCCGCGATTTCGCCCGCCCGACACCAGGCAAAGCATACGGTGCCCACTGGCTTACCAGGTGAGCCACCCGAGGGGCCGGCAATTCCGGTAATAGCCAGTGAAATCATCGCCTTGGAGTTTTTCAGTGCGCCTTCGGCCATGGCCGTCGCCGTTTCGGGGCTCACGGCGCCGAAGTGTTGGAGGGTTTCGGGCGCCACGCCCAGCAACTCGAGCTTGGCTTCGTTGCTGTAGGTGACGAAGCCCCGGTCGAACCATGCCGAACTGCCCGCCGTGTGAGTGATCACTTGTGCCGTCCAGCCACCGGTGCAGGATTCTGCGGCGGCAAGCAGGAGTCGGCGCTGGAGGCACGCCGAACCCACGGCTTCCGACAGGGCAACGAGGTCGGCGTCCATCAGAAGGGCAGGAAGGCTTTGAACACGGCGATGGTCAGCACCGTGTAGCCGGCGGCGATGACGTCGTCCATCATCACGCCGAAGCCGTTCTTCACCCGCGTGTCGAAAAACTTCGCCGGCTGCGGTTTGACGATGTCGTAGAAACGAAACCAGAGGAAGGCCGCCAACTGCCAGAGCAGCTCGGGCGGCGTCAGCATCAGCACCGCCCAGAAGGGCACGATTTCGTCCCAGACGATGGCGCCGTGATCGACCACGCCGAGGGCGCGGCCGGTGATCTGGCAGGCCGAGACGCCGACCGCAAAGGCCAGCAGGAGGAAGATCGCGAGGCCCAGGTCGCTTTCCAGGTACATGCGCAGCAGGGGAAACGTCAGCCAGGCGAAGGCGGTGCCGGCGGTGCCCGGCGCGAAGCGGGAAAGCCCGCTGCCCATGCCGCAGGCGATGAAATGTGCCGGGTGATGGAACAGGAACTTGAGCGGAGGCGGGGGAAGTTTTGCCAAGCTGGATATCCTAGGATACCGTCCCCGCTTCCAGCGGGGACATAAAGTGGTCGTAGCCGCGTCGTGCGGGCGTGATGACGGTTCCGTCATCGTCGCACACGACGAGTTCACCGGGCGGCCCCGCGGTGATGTGCCCGATGCGGGTCAGCGGCAGTCGCAGCTCGCCGGCCAGCGCGGCGATGTCGCTGTCGCGCGATGCCGGTGCGGTGAATAGCAGTTCGTAGTCGTCGCCGCCGGCCAGCAGGCAGTCACGCTCGATTCCCGCAGCGGGCAGGCCGGGGATCTGCAGCCGGGCGGCGCGCGCGGATTGTTCGAGGATGTGCCCGAGGTCGGCCAGCAGCCCGTCGGAAACGTCGATGGCCGCCGTCGCCACTCCACGCAGCGCGAGGCCGAGGGCGACGCGCGGCTGCGGACGGTGCAGCGCGGCGAGGCATTCGCCGAGTTGCGGTTCGACGAGGACCGTGCGCCCCTGCAGATGGGCCAGCCCCAGCGCGGCACGTCCCGGCCAACCCGACACCCAGATCGAATCGCCGGCTTGCGCGCCGTCGCGCCGCAGCGCTTCCCCGGCCGGAGCTTCGCCCAGAATCGTGACGCAGAAAGCGCGCGGCCCGCGGGTGGTGTCGCCGCCGATCAGGTCGATGTTGTAGCGGTTGGCGCACTCGAAGAAGCCTCGCGCAAAGGTCCCGATCCAGTCGGGAGTCGGCGCTGGCAGCACGGCGGCCAGCAGCGCCCAGCGCGGCTGCGCGCCCATCGCGGCCAGGTCGGAGACATTCACCGCCAGCGTCTTCCAGCCCAGCGCTTCGGGATCGGTGTCGGCGAGAAAATGCGTGCCTTCCACCAGCAGGTCGGTCGAGATCACCAGTTCCTGGCCGGGTGTCGGGGCGATCAGCGCGCCGTCGTCGCCGACGCCGAGCTTCGTGTGGGAGGTGCCGCGCGTGAAGTAGCGCGCGATGAGTTCGAATTCCGAGGGCACGGATCGCAACCGCCGCTCAGGGCTTCCGCATCTCCGTCGGCCGCAACACCGCGGCCAGCTTGTCCAGCACGCCATTGACGAACTTGTGGCCGTCGGTGCCGCCGAAGGTCTTGGCCAGTTCGATGGCCTCGTTGATGATCACGCGGTAGGGCGTTTCGACATGCAGCTTGAGTTCGCAGGCGCCGAGCAGCAGGATGCAGCGCTCGATCGGCGACACTTCCTCCCAGCTGCGGTCGATGTGCGGGGCCAGCTCGAGCTTCAGCGCTTCGACGTTCTGCCGGGCTTCGGCGAGCAGGGTGGTGTAAAGCTCGCCATCGGCCTTGTCAAAGCCGGCGACGCCTTCCGCCTGCATCTGGATCGCCGCCTCGTCCTGGCCGCCGACCTGCCATTGGTAGAGGCCCTGGACGATGAACTCGCGGGCGCGGCGGCGCGGCGATTTTCCGCTGCTCACTACTTTACGGCCTTCAGAAGATTCGCCATTTCGATGGCGGCCTGCGCTGCCTCGGTGCCCTTTTGCACCATGCGCACCAGCGCCTGGTCGTCGTTCTCGGTGGTCAGCACGGCATTGGCGATCGGGATGCCGGTGTTCAACTGCACGTCGGTGATGCCGCGCGCCGATTCGTTGGAGACGATCTCGAAATGATAGGTCTCGCCGCGGATCACCGCGCCCAGCGCCACCAGCGCATCGAAGCGGCCGCTTTGTGCCATCGCCTGCAGGGTCAGCGGCAGTTCCAGTGCGCCGGGGACGGTGGCGTAGGTGATGTCGGCCTCGGCGACACCGAGACGAACGAGTTCGGCGAGGCAGCCCGAACGCAGACCCTCGCCGATGTCCTCGTTGAAACGGGCCTGGGCGATGCCGACGCGCATTCCGCGGCCGGCCATGTTGGGTTCCAGTTCTCGAATAGTCATGCCGTCTTCTCTCCCGTCGGCGTGAAGTAGCCGGTGATTTCAAGCCCGAAGCCGGCCATGCTCGGCATCTTGCGCGGACTGGCCATCAGGCGCATCTTGCCGACGCCGACTTCACGCAATATCTGGGCGCCGATGCCATAGATGCGCGGGTCCCACTTCTGTGCCGGCCGCGTCGCCTTGTCGTCATTCAGGGCTGCCAGCAGGGCATTGCCGGATTCCGCGCGATGCAGCAGTACCAGCACGCCGCGCCCTTCCTGCGCAATCGAGCGCAGCGCGAAATCGACGCCGTAGGTGTGGCGGCAATTGTTGCGATCGAGGAAGTCCATGACGCAGATCGATTCATGCACGCGCACCAGGGTTTCCTCGCCGGGGGTGATCTCGCCGCAGGACAGGGCCAGATGCACGTCGCCGCTGCTGCGGTCGGCAAAGGCGCGCAGGCGGAAGGCGCCTTGCGCGCTTTCGACCAGTTTGTCGGCGACGCACTCGATCAGCTTTTCGGTTTCCGAACGATGCTGGATCAGGTCGCGGATGGTGCCGATCTTGAGCTTGTGCTCGGCGGCGAATTCGAGCAGGTCCGGCAGGCGCGCCATGGTGCCGTCGTCCTTGAGGATTTCGCAGATCACGGCGGCGGGTTCGCAGCCGGCCATCGCGGCGAAGTCGCAGCCGGCTTCGGTATGGCCGGCGCGCACCAGCACGCCGCCGTTTTGCGCCATCAGCGGGAAGATGTGGCCGGGCTGGACGATGTCGGCGGGTTTGGCGTTCTTCGCCACGGCGGCTTGCACCGTGCGCGAACGATCCTGCGCCGAGATGCCGGTGGTGACGCCCTCGGCGGCCTCGATCGACATGGTGAAGGCGGTGCCATGCTGGGCCTTGTTGTCGCGCACCATCAGGGGCAGGTCGAGCTGGCGGCAGCGCGCCTCGGTCAGCGTCAGGCAGATCAGGCCGCGCCCGTGCTTGGCCATGAAGTTGATCGCTTCGGGCGTCACATGGTCGGCGGCGAGGACCAGGTCGCCTTCGTTTTCGCGGTCTTCTTCATCGACCAGAATGACCATGCGGCCGGCGCGCATGTCGGCGACGATATCGAGAACGGGGCTGATGCTCATGTCGGAAGTACCAAAATTTGGAAGGGGTGCATTTTACGCCGCGCCGGCCGACAGCATGCGTTCGACGTAGCGTGCGATCAGGTCGATTTCGAGATTGACCTTCGCACCGGGGTGCAGGCGTTTCAACGCGGTCACTTCGACGGTGTGCGGAATCAGGTTGATGGAGAACCTGCGGCCTTTGACGCGATTTGTCGTCAGCGAGACGCCATCGACGACGATCGAGCCCTTGCGCGCAATGTATTTCGCCAGGCCCTTCGGTGCCTTGATCACCAGTTCATGCGATTCGCCGACCGGCTCGAACTTCTCTACCTCGCCGACACCGTCGACGTGGCCCGAGACCAGATGGCCGCCGATGAAATCCGAGAGGCGCATGGCCTTCTCCAGATTGACTTCGCCGCCCGCCGCGTCGAGGCCGACCGTGCAATCCAGCGTCTCGCGCGAGACATCGACCTGATAGCTGTCCTTCTTCTTCGCGATGACGGTCAGGCAGACGCCGCCGTGGGCGATCGAATCACCCAGCGCAACATCGCCGAGCTTGAGGCCGGGTGCCTTGATGGTGAGGCGCAGGCCCTTTTCGAGCGGCTGGACATGGCTGATTTTTCCGACGGCGGTGATGATGCCCGTGAACATGGGAACTCCTGAAAATTAGCGCAGGATGCGCTCGAGGGTAGGCAGAAACTTTTCCGCCGGCTGGAAGCCGACGACGCGCAAGTCATTCAGTTCGCGGCCGGCGGCGTCGAAGAAGATTATGCCGGGCGGGCCGAACAGGCCGAAGCGCTTGAGCAGCGCCGCGTCGGCGGCGGTGTTGGCGGTTACATCCGCCTTCAGCAGCACGATCTGTTTCATGCGCGCGGCGACTTGCGGGTCGGCGAAGGTGAAACGCTCCATCTCCTTGCAGCTCACGCACCAGTCGGCGTAGAAATCCAGCATCACGGGCTTGCCCGCGGCTTTCGCTTCGGCGAGCCTGGCATCGAGCCGCTCGATCGACGCCACGCGCTCGAAAGTCGGCGCTGGCGACACGGCGGCCGTGCCGCCACCAAGGAAGCCGAGCGGTTGCAGCGGATCTTTCGCGCCGCCCAACACGCCGATCAGCATCGCCGCGCCGCCGAGCAGCAGCATCACACCGAGCCCCTTGCCCAGGCGTTGCCAGCCGTGGGCATGCTGCGGCAGCGGGTCGAGCGCGTGCAGAAAGATCGCGGGGATCACCATCAGCAGCGCCCAGCCGAGCATCTGCAGCCACAGCGGAATCACCGGCGAGACCAGCCACAAGGCGGTGGCCAGCATGATGACGCCGAAGAATTTCTTGACGCCTTCCATCCACGGCCCCGACTTCGGCAGCAGCGAGCGCGAGAAGGCGCCGACCAGCAGCAGCGGCGCCCCCATGCCGAGCGACATGACGAACAGCGCCGCACCGCCGAGTGTCGCGTTGCCGGTCTGTGCGATGTACAGCAATGCCCCGGCCAGCGGTGCGGCGACGCAGGGGCCGACGATCAGCGCCGAGAGCGCGCCCATCAGCGCGATGGCGGGCAGCGACCCGCCCTGGCGGTTGGCCGTGTCGGAAACCCGGCTCTGCAGCACCGAGGGCATCTGCAACTCATAGAAGCCGAACATCGACAGCGAGAGCACGACGAACACCAGCGCGAAGCCGCCCAGCACCCAGACGTTTTGCAGCGCGGCCGAGAGCAGGGTGCCGGAAAGTCCGGCGGCGACGCCGACCGCGGCATAGGTGACGGCCATGCCCAGCACGTAGGCCAGCGACAGCACGAAGGCACGCAGATGGCTCACCGCGTGTCCGTGATTGACGATGATGCCGGACAGGATCGGGATCATCGGGAAGACACAGGGCGTCAGCGAGAGCAGCAGACCGAAGCCGAAGAAGCTGAGCAGCACGAGGGCGAAATTGCCTCCCTTGAACAGGCCGGCGATGCGCGAGCTTTCGTCGACGGGCGGGGCCGACGCCGGCATTGCCGGAGTCGGCGCTGGCGGCACGGCGACCGGTGTCGCCAGCGGAGCCGTCGACCCGATTGTGCTCGCGGCGGCAGCCAGTTCGAGTTTCGCCTCCTGGTTGATCGGCGGGTAGCAGATGCCGCCATCCCAGCAGCCTTGCGAGATGGCTTTAAGCGTGACCGGACCGGTAGCTTCGACCGGCAGCAGGATTTTCACTTCCTTGCGGTAGGTCTCGACCTTGCCGAAAATCTCGTCTTCCTTGATCTTGCCGGGCGGCAGCTTTGCCGCACCAAGCGTGCCGCCTTCCAGCACGAACTTGAACTTGTCGCGGTACATGTAGTACTGGTCGGTGATCTGCCAGCGCGCTTCGATCGTCCTGGCATCGATTGCGCGCGCCGAGAAGCGAAAGGCCTGTTCGGGAGGCAGGGGTTCTTCGGCGCGAGCCAGGCCCGTCAAGGCGAACAGCAGCAGGAGCAGAAAGCGGATCAGCATGTGGGCGGGTTCCTGTCAGGGTGTTCTACCAGAGTTTCGGTGGCGACCCAGTCCAGGTACTCCGGCAGGCCATGGGCAACTGGGACCGCGACGATCTCGGGAAGTTCATACGGATGGCGGGCGCGGATCGCCGCTTCCAGTACGGCGTAGCACCCGGCTGTCGTCTTGATCAGCAAAGGAATTTCCGTCGCTTCCTCCACCTTGCCCTGCCAGTGGTAGACCGAGCGGCAAGGCGCAAGCACATTGACGCAGGCCGCCACGCGCTCGACCACCAGCGCGGTGGCCAGCGCATGGGCGCTGGCTTCGTCCGGCAGGTTGGTGAAAACGAGCAGGGTCTGACGCTGGGTTTGGGCTACTTCCATGGGCCTATTCTACCTTCGGCCCGTGCCGGGACTGGGTTAGGCTGTCGCGACCGGCGGCTTCAAATTGCGTCCGGAATTCGGGAGCGTGCTTGAGCAAACTGTTGCAGGGATTGAAGGATACGGAGCGGTTGCGCCGCGAATTTGTCGCGAGCGGCAATTTCGCCGCCGCGAATGCCACGGACGCCGAGCGGGCCGCCGAGGCAGACGCATTGGCCCGTGCCGGCGCTGAAGAACGCGCCCGTGCCGCCGCCGAGTCGAGGCAGTTGCTGGCCGCTGAACACATTGCCGCTGCGCAACGGCGCAAGCAGGCGGATGATCTCGCCGCGGAACACGCCATCAGCCGTGCTGCCGCCGAGACGGCGGCCGAGGCGGCGGCGGCACAGCAGGCGCATGCCGAACGCCTGGCCGAAGTCGCCCTGCGCACCCGGATCGAGGCGGAGCAGCGTGCGCTGGCGGATGCCCAGCGCCGTGAATTCGCTGCCTCGGAACTTGCCATCGCCGCGACAGCCCGCGCCAACAAGCAGGAGGAGCTTGCCCGGTTGACTCGCGAGCGGGTCGATGCCGAGCGGCGCGCGGCCAATCTGGCGAGCGAAAAGCTGCGCGCAGAGCAGGTTGCCGAGGCCGCGGCCCTGTCGTGCATGGCCGCGGAAAAAGAGGCGGCGCGGGAGGCGCAGCGCCGTGCCGAACAGGAAGCCGAAGCCGGACACGCCGCTGCCGCGCGCCTCCAGGCCGAACATGAGGCGAGCATGGCGCGGGCCGAACGCATGGCGGCTGAAGACGAAGCCGCAACGGCGGCAGCCCGCCACCAGAAAACCGCCAACGCGCTGGCGGCCGTCCGGGCATCCGCGCCATCGCCCGAGGCGTCAAACGGCAAGGCATCCCCGGATCGCCGTCCGGCACCGACGTATCGTCGCTTGCTTGCCGGCACGGCCCTGGCCCTGATGGTCGGCATCGCGGTCGGAACGTGGCTGGGCAAGGTGCCGCGCCCCTTCTGGGGGCTGTCGTCGGTCGGGCAGGACCCGTTGCAGCTGCGCCTCGACGACAGACTTTCAAGTATTGACATTGGCGGGCAACGCGCGCTGCCGCGTGACCGATCGACGCTGCGCTGACCGACTTTGAGTCAGGGCCGACTCAAGTCCCGGGAGAATCGGCAAGAAAGCGGGGAGGTGTCCGAAGCAGGGCTCTTCCAGCCAATCCCGTCAGGATCACAAGCGACTCGTTTCGGCGCGGCAGAAAGATATGTACGGGTTTCCCGGTATAAGGAATACTCCAACTTCTGTATTTCAATGCAGTACCGCTGCGCATAAGCTTCACTATCCTGTCCTCGTTCGGGCAACAACAATTCCCTTCCCTCTGTTTACTGAATGCCCTGTTTTCAGCGTGTGAGCTCTTTCGAGCGTTGCGCGCGAGCAACGTTTTTCCTTGTGCCACCAATAGTTTGGGGCTTTGAGAATTGCTGATAGACTGAAAAACTGCTAGTTTTGCGATTATCTAGAAACAGCTTTAGCTATTGCTTGATATGTAAATGATTTCATTGAGGATGTGTATATGAGGAAGGCGATTGCCAAAATGTTGGCCGCTGCCGCCATTCTGGTCGGCGGATCGCTGAATCATGCGGGCGCGCAGGACACCAGTTTCGACATTGTGCGTTTTCAGGTCGAGGGGAATTCGCTTCTCCCGAAGGAAAAAGTTCAGGACCTGGTGGCGCCCTTTGTCGGCCGCCGCAAGATTTATGGCGATGTGCAGAAGGCGCTGGAAGCCCTCGAAGGAGAATATCGCCGCCTCGGGTACGGTACCGTGCAGGTCTATGTGCCGGAGCAGGAACTCACCACCGGCGTGGTCCGGTTGCAGGTTACCGAAGGCGTCGTCGGCAAGGTCACCATCACCGGCAACAAGTATTTCAGCAACGAGAATGTTCGTGCCAGCCTGCCGCACCTGAAGGAGGGTACGGCGCCCAACATGCGCCAGCTTTCCGAGAACATCCAGCTCAGCAACGAGAGCCCGGCCAAGCAGCTTGAAGTGACGCTCGCCACCAGCGAAGAAGAAGGCAAGGTCGATGTCAAGGTGGAGGTCAAGGAAGAGGATCCCGATCGCGTCTATGTAACGCTGGACAACACCGGCACCAAGGCCAGCGGCAAGCATCGGGTGGGCGTCTCCTACCAGAACGCGAATGTGGGAAACAGCGACCAGGTGCTGACACTGGCCTACACCACGGCACTGGATGCGCCGGGTGGCGTCAAGGTGGATATTTACAGCGTCGGCTATCGCCTGCCGCTGTATTCGATCGGCGACAGCATCGACGTGATCTACGGTAATTCAAGCACCAACACGCCGGCATCGGTGCTGGCCCCCGGAGGCACGCTGGCCCTCAACGGCAAGGGCGAGGTATTCGGTTTGCGCTATAACCATATTTTCCCGCGCGCCGGCGAGTTCACCTCCAAGCTGGTGCTCGGATTCGACTACAAGTACATGAATTCGCGCTGCACAACCGCAGGCGTACCGACCCCGCCCGGAACCACCGCAAGCTGCACGCCCTATACCCTCCGTCCGATCACCGCAACCTATAGCGGGCAGTGGCAGAAACCCGGCGAGGCGATCGATTTCAATGCGGGCTTCGTCCATCATATGTTCCCGATGGGTAGTCACTATGCCGGGACGGCAGGTACCGACCGCTATTCCTTCGTCACCGGCCGCCAGACTTCGGACACCTTCACTGCCTTGCGCCTGGGCGGCAGCTATTCGGCGGCGATTTCCGGCGAGTGGCTGGGGCGCGCCGCCTTCAACGGGCAATATGCGCAGAACCCGCTTCCCGCACCTGAGCAGATTGGCCTGACGGGCAGCACTACCGTGCGCGGTTTCCTCGAGCGGGCAGTCGCGGCGGATCGCGGCTTTGTGGCAAACCTCGAACTTTATTCGCCCGACTATGCGAGCAAGCTGGGTGTCGAAGGTTCGCTCAAGGGCGTCGTCTTTTACGACTGGGCCAGCGGGCATAACCTGGCAGCGACTACCTTCGCCCGCACCAACGTCTCATCGGCCGGTATTGGCTTGCGTTACAACCTGAAAAAGGATATTTCGGCCCGCTTCGACATTGCCCGTGTCCTGGAAGGCCATCAGCCGGGACCGGGAACCGCCGAGGCAGCCAAGCCCGGCGACATCCGCGGTCACTTCGGCCTCGCCTTCGGCTTCTGATCAGAGGCTCGCTTGCTCCGGATGTGACTTTCTCCCTCGCCGGCAAGTGGTTTTAGGGCTATAAATTTGAATTGAAAGGGCGGCTGTCCCGCCCCTGGAGTTTGCAGATGAACAACACGAACCCACCCCGCAAGCAGACGGGTCGGTTGATGACGCCGGTGAGACTGGGAGTTGTCGCGGTAGCCGCGTGTTTTCTTGCGGCACCGGCGCTGTCCAACCCGGTCAATCCGACGGTCGTCAATGGCACGGCGAGTTTCAACCAGGTCGGCAACGTGCTGACGGTCACCAACAGCAACGGCGCCATCATCCACTGGGACAAGTTTTCGATCGCCGCCGGCGAGAAGACGCATTTCCAGCAAAGCTCCGCCTCCTCCAGCGTCCTCAACCGGGTCTTGAGCGACCCCACGGCGATCTACGGCACCCTGAGCTCCAACGGCCGGGTCTGGCTCATCAACCCGGCCGGCATCATGGTTGGCGCCGGCGGACGGGTCGACACCGCCGCCTTTGTCGCCAGCACGCTCAACATCCGGAATGAAGACTTCCTCGCCGGACGGCACCTGTTCATCAACGACGGCACCGCCAAGGACGTCATCAACCAGGGCGAAATCAGGACGCCCGCCGGCGGCAGCGTCTATCTCATCGGCGCCAACGTCAAAAACGAAAGCGTCGCCGGCGAAGCCAACAGCGGCATCATCACCACCCCGGGCGGCGAAACGATACTGGCCGCCGGCCAGACCGTCAGCCTGATCGACAGCGCCCTGCCCGGCATCAAGGTTGACATCACCGGCGCGACCGGCAACGCCACCAACCTTGGCACCATCACGGCCGAAGCCGGCCGCATCGGCATCGCCGGCGTCATCGTCAAGAACAGCGGCACGCTCAACGCCAGCAGCGTCGTCAATGAAGGCGGCAGGATATTCCTCAAGGCCAGCCAGGACGCCTATGTCGACGGCAACGGTCGCATCGTCACCACCGGCACCAAGGGCGGACAAGTGGAAGTGCTGGGCAACCGGGTGGCGGTGATGGACAAGGCCAGCATCGACGCCAGCGGGACGACCGGAGGCGGCACGATCAAGGTCGGCGGCGACTACCAGGGCAAGAACCCGGAGATCCAGAACGCGAACATCACCTGGTTCGGACCGGAGGCGAGCCTGAAGGCGGACGCCACGGAAGTCGGCGCTGGCGGCACGGTGATCGTGTGGGCGGACGACACGACGCGGGCCTACGGCAGCATCAGCGCACGCGGCGGCGCCAGTGGTGGTGATGGCGGGTTTGTGGAGACGTCGGGAAAGCGCTATCTGGATTTCCTGGCGACGGTTGACACTTCTGCACCCAACGGCAAGACCGGAACGCTGTTGCTCGACCCGACGGACATCACCATCGTCACGACGTATGGCGGCCCTAGCTACGGCAGCTTCTATGGCGGAGTCTTCGACGGCGGTACGGATGGTGCTTCGACCATGGGTTGGGACTACATCAATGGCCAGCTATCGAGCACCAATGTCGTCATTCAAACATCATCGACGGGTTACGGCAGCGGCGACATCAGTGTGACCGGTGCGGGTGTGCTGTCCGGAAGTGCCAACTCCCTCTCATTGCTCGCAGAACGGCACATTACTCTCGCCAACAATGCATCGATCTATCATTCCGGCACCGGCAACCTGACACTGGTAGCCGGCTGGCTGCCCGCGAGCGGATATGCCAGCCCGACGGCCACCAATACCGCCGGCAACATCACCATCAATACCGGAGCCAACATCGGCACCAACCTCGCCGGCAGCGGCAGCATCGTGCTCAAAGCCAAAGGCGCTTTGAGCATCACCGATGCCGCGGTCGCCGCCGGTGGAACCATGAGTGTCGGGGCGGAGTCCATCACCATCAACGCCGTTACGTCCAATGCCAGTCTGATGTCACAAGGCAACCAGACCATCACGGTGGGCGCCGGCGCGGCAAACGGCAGCGTAACGATGACCTCCACTGTTGGCGAGGCGCGGCTTTCCACCTACGGTTCCCAGGTCATTACCTTCAGCGGCAGTGCCGCCAACACGCTTCAATTGCAGGGCAGCAACAGCAATACGACATATGGCGGCAATGCGGCGCGGATCGAGGCGGGCGGCACCCAGACCATCACCAAGACCGCGGGCAGCCTGGCCATTTCCGTGATAGCCGGTACCGGCACCGCAACCTACGGCGGGTCGTCCTACAACGATTACGGCGGTCCGGGGCAGACGCTGATTTGCGCGAGCTGCGCCACGCACAACGAGGCCCAGATTCGCAGCACCGGCGCCCAGACCATTAACGCCACGGCGATCACGATTACGGGCGGCGGCGGCGGCAACGGCAACTGGGCCGGCATCGAATCCAAGTCGACGTCGAACGTGACGGCCAGCGGCGCAATCACCATTACCGGCGGCACCAGCGGCGGCGTGTATTTCGGTCCCGACCTTGAGGTGAGCAATGACGCCGGCATCAGCGCCGACGGCAACCTGAGTGTCTCGGCGGCAAGCATTGCCCTCAATGGCGGCAGTGCGGCCTACGGTGGCGCCTATATCGGCGGCAAGTCATCGGTCACCGTCAGCACCACCGGCAACCTCACGCTGACTGGCGGTTCGACAGCGGCGCAAGGCGCTGCATTGACCTATGCCGATTCCACGCCCAATACTCTCAAATGGCTGGCGCCAGCCGTTATCGGCTCCGATGCCGGCAGCCTTGTCAATGTCACGCTCAATGTCGGCGGTGACCTGACGCTTACTGGCGGTGCCATAGGTCAGGATGGTGGTTCGATGGCCCTGATCGGCGGCGCGAATAACACCCCAGTGAATCTCGTCATTAATAGCCGTGCCATTACGCTGAATAGTGCCAACGCGTTGGCGGATCGCATCGGTAGCAAGGCGGGGGGCACGATCAGCCTGCATTCGGGAGTGGGCGGCACCGGCAGCATGACGCTGGGCAAGGGTCTCATTGGTACCGGCTATGGCATGGGCGGCTCGGTACTGCTTGATTCCACGGGCACAGGCCCCGGGGTCTTCCAGACCGCTGGCGGCATGATCGTCACCGACTGGCTTACCGCGACAGCGACCGGGGCCGGACCGGTTGATTTGTTGAGTATCGAGAACCGGGTCGACAACTTCGACGCTACCACGAGTACCGGGCTCGTCACGTTCAAAGCGCAGAGCGTCGGACTGGGAACGATTAACTCCGGCACCGGGGGAGCCGTTATCGCGGCGTTTTACGACATCCACGACAACAACGGCAGTGCCATCAATATCAGCGGGCCGACGGTCAGTCTGCAAAGCCTTTATGGAGGATCCGCCGGGAGTCTGGCCATCAGCGCTGATGTCGCCGCAACAAGCAGCATTGTTGCCCAGGTAGATGGCGGCTCCGCCAACGGCGGCATCCGCATTGCCAATACCAGCGCCGCTCAACCGAGCTCTGTAACGCTTACCGACAATGCTTCCGCCGGAACGTCCGCGAGTTTTACGCAGAACTTCACCGGTACCGGAACCCTGACGGCAACAGGAAGCTTTTCCCTGACGGCACTGTACGGCGGTGACATCAGCCTTGTGAGCAACGATGGATTGAATTATTCCTCCGCCACCTTCAACACCGGTGGCGCCGGTTCCATCGGTCTTGGTGCGAGCGGTTTGCTGGCCATATCCGGGGCGCTCAGTGTGGGCAACAACGACCTTTTGCTGGCGGGATCGACGGTCAACATTGCTGCGCCGGTCACCACCACAGCCGATCTTCTTGTCGCCGGCAGCGCCGTCGCCGTCAATAGCAGCGTCTCCGCACTGGATGTCGGCTTGGTCGCCGGCAGCCTGACCGTCGGCAACGGCAGCGGCATCCACGCCACCAACAGCTTGGTGGGCGTCGTAGCGAACGACGTCACCATCAACGGCGGGTATATCAAGACGACGACAGGCGACCTGGAACTGATGGTGGGAGGCAATCTCAACATTGGCAACGCCAGCTACGGCGGCTACATCTGGGCGGGCTACAACCAGTCGGTGGCGTACTTCCCTGACGCCAGCATCCTGGTGGGAGGCAACCTGAAGCTGAACAACGGCGCGCACATCAACGCCGCCAACGACGTGTATCTGGACCTGATGGGATCCGCCTCGACGCTGGTGCTGAACGACGGCACGGTCGGCTACTCGCCCTCCTACATCCTGTCCGACATCGGCACCGGCATCCCGGCGACCACGCACCTCGCCTTCGCCGGCCGCAGCAGCGGCGGCGTCATGATCGACGGCAAAGAGACCACCACCACGGTGGTGGGCGGCAGCGGCTTCTTTGCCGTGAACACCAGCACGCCGGCCGTCGCGGGCGCCGGCCTGCAAATCGCCTACTCCGGAACCACCCTGGACATCTGCGTCCTCAGTCCGAGCCTGTGCAAACCCCCGCCCCCCACCGATACCCCGATCGACAAACCGCCGCCGAGCTTTGAAATCACCGGGCCGGGCGGGACCCAGCCGGGAAGCGGGACGGGTGGCACCACCGCGGGCGGCACCGAAGGCAGCTTCGGCGGCGACGACAGCGGCGGCAACGGCGACAAGAAAGATGACAAGAAAGACGACAAGGACAAAGACAAGAAAGCGGACAATGGCAAGGACGGGAAAAAAGATGACAAGCCAGGCCAGAAGAAAGTTGCCCAGTGCTCGTAAGCCGGAGGGAAGCATGATGCGAACCCTCCTGGCCGCCCTGGCCCTCAGCCTGGTGTCCATCCCGGCCGTGCACGCGGCCCCGGCGGGCCAGATCACGCACCTGTCGGGCACCCTGTCGGCCAAGCGGGTGGACGGCACCAGCAAACTGCTCAGCGTCAAGTCGGAAGTCCTGGAAGGCGACACGCTCAGCACCGAAGCCGAGACCTACGCGCGGATCAAGTTCGTGGACGGCGGCGAAGTCGTCCTGCGCCCCGGCACCCAGCTCAAGATCGAGAACTACGCCTACAACGCCGCCAAGCCTGAAAACGACAACATCGTCATGAACATGTTCAAGGGCGGCCTGCGGGCGGTAACCGGCTTGCTCGGCAAGCGCAGCCGGGAGAAGGTCAGCTTCCAGACCGAGACGGCGACCATCGGCATCCGCGGCACGCACTTTGGCGCGCTGCTGTGCCAGAACGACTGCGGCGGGGTACCGACCACGGGAGGCAAGCCGCCGCCCAACGGGCTGCATGTGGACGTCACCAACGGCTCGATCAGCATGAGCAACCGGGCTGGCACGGTACAGATCAACGCCGGGCAATTCGGCTTCGTCGCCAACCCGAATGCGCCGCCGACGATCGTGCCGCCGCAACAAGGCATCCAGGTCACGATGCCCAGCTCGATCGCACAGAACAAGGGCGGCGGCAAGGGCATCGGCAAGGGCGACGATGCCGAGTGCAAGATGTAGGAAGGTTTGAAACACAGCAAAAACGCCGGCCGTCGGGAGACTGCCGGCGTTTTTGTCATGAATTCCTGTTTTTGAGGTTTCCCCCGTCGTGAGTGTGACTTACTCCCTGACACACAAGCAGTTTTAGGATATAAGTGTGGCATAAACGGGCTACCATCCTGCTTCAGGAGTTTGCAGATGAACAACACGAACCCACCCCGCAAGCAGACGGGTCGGTTGATGACGCCGGTGAGACTGGGAGTTGTCGCGGTAGCCGCGTGTTTTCTTGCGGCACCGGCGCTGTCCAACCCGGTCAATCCGACGGTCGTCAATGGCACGGCGAGTTTCAACCAGGTCGGCAACGTGCTGACGGTCACCAACAGCAACGGCGCCATCATCCACTGGGACAAGTTTTCGATCGCCGCCGGCGAGAAGACGCATTTCCAGCAAAGCTCCGCCTCCTCCAGCGTCCTCAACCGGGTCTTGAGCGACCCCACGGCGATCTACGGCACCCTGAGCTCCAACGGCCGGGTCTGGCTCATCAACCCGGCCGGCATCATGGTTGGCGCCGGCGGACGGGTCGACACCGCCGCCTTTGTCGCCAGCACGCTCAACATCCGGAATGAAGACTTCCTCGCCGGACGGCACCTGTTCATCAATGACGGCACCGCCAAGGACGTCATCAACCAGGGCGAAATCAGGACGCCCGCCGGCGGCAGCGTCTACCTCATCGGTGCCAACGTCAAAAACGAAAGCGTGGCTGGCGAAGCCAACAGCGGCATCATCACCACCCCGGGTGGCGAAACCATACTCGCCGCCGGCGCAACAGTCAGCCTGATCGACAGCGCCCTGCCCGGCATCAAGGTTGACATCACCGGCGCGACCGGCAACGCCACCAACCTTGGCACCATCACGGCCGAAGCCGGCCGCATCGGCATCGCCGGCGTCATCGTCAAGAACAGCGGCACGCTCAACGCCAGCAGCGTCGTCAATGAAGGCGGCAGGATATTCCTCAAGGCCAGCCAGGACGCCTATGTCGACGGCAACGGTCGCATCGTCACCACCGGCACCAAGGGCGGACAAGTGGAAGTGCTGGGCAACCGGGTGGCGGTGATGGACAAGGCCAGCATCGACGCCAGCGGGACGACCGGAGGCGGCACGATCAAGGTCGGCGGCGACTACCAGGGCAAGAACCCGGAGATCCAGAACGCGAACATCCACCTGGTTCGGACCGGAGGCGAGCCTGAAGGCGGACGCCACGGAAGTCGGCGCTGGCGGCACGGTGATCGTGTGGGCGGACGACACGACGCGGGCCTACGGCAGCATCAGCGCACGCGGCGGCGCCAGTGGTGGTGATGGCGGGTTTGTGGAGACGTCGGGAAAGCGCTATCTGGATGTGGCCGGCATCAAGGTGAACACCGCGGCGGCAAACGGCAGCGTTGGAAGCTGGCTGCTCGATCCGACCGACATCACCATCGTGCATTCCGCCAGCTCGGGCAGCGCGACGTTTCCGGGCACCATTTTTGACAACGGCGGCGGCACGACAGCCACGCTCAACGATTACGACATCAACGCGAACCTCGCGAGCAACGACATCACCATCACGACCAGCAGCTACGGAGGCGGGACCGGCGACATCAAGTTCGATGCCTCGGGCGGCAGCATAGCCATCACCAATGCTTCGGCAATCGCGCGAACCCTCACCCTCACCGCCGACAACGACATCAAGTTTGTTGGTGGCACGACCACTTTCAATACCACCGCCGCGGGTTCGCTCGGCATCAACTTCAATCCCGCGGCCAACCGCAAGGTCGAAGTACAGTCGGGCGCGACGCTGACGTTTTCCGGCGCATCAGCCGGCGCCGTGGTGGCCGCCTACATGGGCGGAGCGGCCACCGGACGGTCCTGGGAGAATTACGGCACCCTCAACCTGAACGGCGAGTCGTACCTCGACCTTTACAGCAGTGCGTACTCGACGCTGAACAACAAGAGCAGCGGAGTGTTGAACATCAACTCCACGCATGGCTGGCCGATCCAGAGCGAGAACACCGGGCAGGCGGGGCAGATCTACAACGATGGTGTTGTCAATTTCGCCGACAGCAGTGCGTTTGAAGCCCAATACAACCAGAGTGCGACCGGCACCCTGAACATCGCCGCCAATACGCTGCTGTCGATGCAGAACGCAGGGACCCTCTATGGCGGCGTCAATATCGGCGCCGGCGGCACTTTGCTGCTTTCGGAAGTGCATGGTGGCGCCCGGACGTTCTATGACGCCAGTATTGCCGGTCCCGGTACCCTGAATCTGGGAGTCGCGACGACCTTTGTCAATTCGACGATGAGCGGCGGCATTCTGGCAAATACGGCTGGCGGTCTCGGCGTTCCGGGAAGCGGTCTGGCCTTTTCCGGAAACATGACGTTCGCTTCAACATCCACCGTCACATTCGTGGCCGGCACCTACAACTTCGGCACGCTGCGCGTCGTCGCCGGCTGGGACGGCAGTTCGTCCCTGACCGCGCCCGTGACGCCGAACGCGGGCAACATCAGCATTCCGGCGGGCGTGTTCATGTCCGCCAGCGATGTGTCGATGCGTACAGGCAGCGGCGGCATATCGCAGGCATCGGGCGGAGCGATTACGGCGAACTCCCTGGTTGCGACATCCTATGGCTCGGGAACCGTGGGTTTCAGCGGCAACAACAAGGTCGATTACGTGACCTTGTATTCGACCGGCGATCTGAACTACAACTCCTACAAGAGCTTTCATCTGGTCAAGGCCACGGCAAGTACCGGGCCGGGCGTCGTGATTACCACAAGCTCCGGTTCGCCTTACGGAGGCAACGTTTATCTGGGCGAGATTTCATCGGGCACCGCCGCCTCGGTCAGCGCCTACGGCGGCATCTACGACGACAACGGCAGCGGGGTGGTGAACATCACGGCCGGCACCTCGGCATCGCTCACCAGCTTTGGCGGTACGGCCGGAGCTCTGGCGATAAGTTCCGACGTGAAGGCGGCCAGCGCAACCAATGCCACGGTTGCCGCCGGCTCAAACTACGGCGGCATCCGCATCTGGGCGATTGACAACATGCCCGGCGGCAACATGAACCTTACCGACAGCGCTTCGTATCAGCCGTCAATCGGGTTCTATCACAGCGGTTCCATCGCCAATCCGGGGATTGTCAATCTGAATGCCGGCGCCAATGGCGACATGCTGTTTGCGGTCGGCGGTGATTTGACCGGGGCACCGAACATTACCGTGGCTCCGGTTAACGGCAAGCTCATCCTTGCGGCAGGGGGGACGTTGAGCCTGCCCGCAGCATTTGGTTCGTCGACCTACAAACTGGGTTTGCTGGGCAACAGCGTGGTTATCAATGGCGCCGTGCAGGGGAAAGAGATAGCACTCGGGGCGGGATCATTGACGATCGGCAGTGGCGGTTCGCTTGCCGCGGCGGGGACTTTTGTGGGCGTCGTAGCGAACGACGTCACCATCAACGGCGGGTATATCAAGACGACGACAGGCGACCTGGAACTGATGGTGGGAGGCAATCTCAACATTGGCAACGCCAGCTACGGCGGCTACATCTGGGCGGGCTACAACCAGTCGGTGGCGTACTTCCCTGACGCCAGCATCCTGGTGGGAGGCAACCTGAAGCTGAACAACGGCGCGCACATCAACGCCGCCAACGACGTGTATCTGGACCTGATGGGATCCGCCTCGACGCTGGTGCTGAACGACGGCACGGTCGGCTACTCGCCCTCCTACATCCTGTCCGACATCGGCACCGGCATCCCGGCGACCACGCACCTCGCCTTCGCCGGCCGCAGCAGCGGCGGCGTCATGATCGACGGCAAAGAGACCACCACCACGGTGGTGGGCGGCAGCGGCTTCTTTGCCGTGAACACCAGCACGCCGGCCGTCGCGGGCGCCGGCCTGCAAATCGCCTACTCCGGAACCACCCTGGACATCTGCGTCCTCAGTCCGAGCCTGTGCAAACCCCCGCCCCCCACCGATACCCCGATCGACAAACCGCCGCCGAGCTTTGAAATCACCGGGCCGGGCGGGACCCAGCCGGGAAGCGGGACGGGTGGCACCACCGCGGGCGGCACCGAAGGCAGCTTCGGCGGCGACGACAGCGGCGGCAACGGCGACAAGAAAGATGACAAGAAAGACGACAAGGACAAAGACAAGAAAGCGGACAATGGCAAGGACGGGAAAAAAGATGACAAGCCAGGCCAGAAGAAAGTTGCCCAGTGCTCGTAAGCCGGAGGGAAGCATGATGCGAACCCTCCTGGCCGCCCTGGCCCTCAGCCTGGTGTCCATCCCGGCCGTGCACGCGGCCCCGGCGGGCCAGATCACGCACCTGTCGGGCACCCTGTCGGCCAAGCGGGTGGACGGCACCAGCAAACTGCTCAGCGTCAAGTCGGAAGTCCTGGAAGGCGACACGCTCAGCACCGAAGCCGAGACCTACGCGCGGATCAAGTTCGTGGACGGCGGCGAAGTCGTCCTGCGCCCCGGCACCCAGCTCAAGATCGAGAACTACGCCTACAACGCCGCCAAGCCTGAAAACGACAACATCGTCATGAACATGTTCAAGGGCGGCCTGCGGGCGGTAACCGGCTTGCTCGGCAAGCGCAGCCGGGAGAAGGTCAGCTTCCAGACCGAGACGGCGACCATCGGCATCCGCGGCACGCACTTTGGCGCGCTGCTGTGCCAGAACGACTGCGGCGGGGTACCGACCACGGGAGGCAAGCCGCCGCCCAACGGGCTGCATGTGGACGTCACCAACGGCTCGATCAGCATGAGCAACCGGGCTGGCACGGTACAGATCAACGCCGGGCAATTCGGCTTCGTCGCCAACCCGAATGCGCCGCCGACGATCGTGCCGCCGCAACAAGGCATCCAGGTCACGATGCCCAGCTCGATCGCACAGAACAAGGGCGGCGGCAAGGGCATCGGCAAGGGCGACGATGCCGAGTGCAAGATGTGACTTGCCCCGAAGGGGAATTCCAAGTCCGCAAAGCGACCTGCCCCCGAAGGGGAATCCCAAGTCCGCAAAGCGAGTCGCCGTACCGCCGGCGCCGACTTTCCCGGCGCAGTGACTCAAGAAAACCGGCCGTCGAAAGACCGCCGGTTTTTTACTTCTGCTTCGGCAGTCGTCCCATCAGATAAAACTCGTCATTCGGTCGCATGCTTGTCATGTTCGCCATGCGATTGCTGAGTCCGAAAAACGCCGCCACGGCGCCGATGTCCCAGATGTCCTCGTCGCTGAAGCCATGTCCGTGGAGGGTGTCGTAATCGGAATCGCCGATGGCGCCCGAATCCAGCGCGACCTTCATCGCGAAATCCAGCATGGCTTTCTGGCGCGGGGTGATGTCCGCCTTGCGGTAGTTGACGGCGACCTGATCGGCGACGAGCGGGCTCTTCGCGCGGATGCGCAGGATGGCGCCGTGGGCGACCACGCAGTACTGGCAGCCGTTGGCATTCGAGGTGGCGACCACGATCATTTCGCGTTCGGCCTTGGTCAAGCCGCTGTCCTTTTCCATCAGCGCGTCGTGGAAGGCGAAGAAGGCGCGCCACTCGGCGGGGCGGTGCGCCAGCGCAAGGAACACGTTGGGGATGAAGCCGGATTTTTCCTGGACCTCGAGGATGCGGGCGCGGATGTCTTCCGGCAGGTCTTCGAGTTTCGGAACGGGAAAGCGGCTGATGGATTGGGTGCTCATGCTGTCCTCATTGAGTTTGCCTTGATGTCGGCGTATTTTACGGGTTCCCCGACTGAAACCAAGGAGACCTGCATGAACAAGTCCCAGGAAAAAAAGAGCCCAAGAAAGACCGACGAGCAGGCGCAGTTCGACAGCCTTCTGCCGTCCGAACCCTTCACCCGCCGTTCCTTCATCGCCACCGCCGTCGGCGCCGGCTTTGCCCTCGCGACGCAGCCTATCTCGGCGCAGACGGTAATCAAGACCGACAGCGAAGGCTTGATTGCCGGCGACATCAAGGTGCCTGCCGCCGATCGCGAATTGCCGGGCTATCGTGCCATGCCGGCCGGTGGCTCAAAGCTGCCGACGGTGCTGGTGATCCATGAAATCTTCGGCGTGCACGAGTATCTGCGCGACGTCTGCCGTCGATTGGCCAAGGCCGGCTATCTGGCAATTGCGGTGGACATGTACATCCGTCACGGCGAAACGGCGAAGATGAGCAATGTTCAGGAAATCCTGGCGGGTCCGGTGGCTTCGGCCACGGATGCCGAGCACATGGCCGACCTTGATGCGGCCGCCGCCTGGGCGGCAAAGAACGGCGGCGATCCGCAGCGCCTCGCGGTGACGGGCTTCTGCCGCGGCGGACGCACGACGTGGCTCTACGCTGCGCACAATCCGGCTTTGAAGGCGGCAGTGGCGTGGTACGGGCATCTCGAAATGGCGCCGACCGCGCGCCAGCCGAAGCACCCGATCGATCTGGCGGCCCAGATGAAGGCGCCGGTACTGGGCCTGTATGCCGGCAAGGATCAGGGCATCACGCTGGACCAGGTCGAGGACATGCGGGAGGCGCTGAAAAAGGCCGGCAGCAAATCGCAGATCCATGTCTATCCCGACGCACCACACGCGTTTCATGCGGACTACCGGCCGACCTACCGCAAGGAGCCGGCCGAGGATGGCTGGAAGCGATTGCTGGAGTGGTTCAGGCAGAACGGCGTCTGAGACCGTAGCGACGGCGGACGATCAGTTCGACGTCGCCAGTCGTGCCAGCGCGGCACGGCCGGACAGCAGGTGGTCGCGCATGCGCTGCCCCGCCAGGTCGGCATCCTTGAGTCGCAGGGCTTCGAGGATCGCGCGGTGCTCGGCCAGCGATTGCTTCAGGCGGCCTTCCAGTCGCAGCGAGTCGCGGCGGGTGAGCTTGATGACCTTGCGCGCGTCATCGATCAGTTGCGCCAGATAGCGGTTGCCGGCGATGGTCTGCAGGGCGGCGTGGAAGCGCTGGTTGGCTTCGAAAAAACGGTCGGCATCGTTGGCCGCCGCATGCCGTTCGAGTTCTTCGTGGATGGCGGCAAGATGGGCAAAGTCGGCGCTGGTGGCACGGCGAGCCGCCTCTTCGGCAACCCGGCCTTCGAGCAGGGCCATGACCGGGAAGACTTCGTCGATGTCCTGTTCAGACAACTCGGTGACGTAGCAGCCGCGACGCGGCTTGAGTACCACCAGGCCTTCTGCGGCGAGCACTTTCAGGGCTTCGCGCAGCGGCGTGCGGCTGATGCCGTACTCCGATGCGAGCGCTTGCTCATCGATCCAGCCGCCGGGTGGCAACTCATGCGCGAAGATGCGGCTGCGCAAGCGCTCGGCCACCTGTTCGTACAAGGCGGGCGCGGTAAGAATATGTGACGATGGTCTTGCATTCATAATTATGGATGCAGTATCATGGCTCCTTGTCAGGAAGTCAAGCGGATTGAAAACGAAGTTTCAGTGGAGGCTATCGCCGGCATCATCGGCGTTAAGCGCAGCGGCCGTAACTAAAAGGAATGAACATGAGCAAGGCATCCGAAGTCAGCATCCCCTCGCTTGAAGCCTGGGCCAAGGCGGCGGCGAAATCGGCGCCCGGCGGCGATCTGTCGAAACTCGACTGGGTCACGCCGGAAGGCCTGACGGTCAAGCCGCTCTACACCCGGGCCGATGTCGAGGGCCTGCCCTGGGCCGACACGCTGCCCGGTTTCGCGCCCTTCCTGCGCGGGCCGCAAGCCACCATGTACGCGGTGCGGCCGTGGACCATCCGTCAATATGCCGGCTTTTCGACGGCCGAGGCGTCCAACGCCTTCTACCGGCAGGCGCTGGCGGCCGGTGCTCAGGGCGTGTCGGTGGCCTTCGACCTGGCAACGCATCGCGGCTATGACTCGGACCATCCGCGCGTCACCGGCGACGTCGGCAAGGCGGGCGTGGCGATCGATTCCGTGGAGGACATGAAAATCCTGTTCGACGGCATTCCGCTCGACAAGGTCTCGGTGTCGATGACCATGAACGGTGCCGTGCTGCCGATACTTGCCGGCTACGTGGTCGCCGCCGAAGAGCAGGGCGTGACGCAGGAACAACTCTCGGGCACGATCCAGAACGACATCCTCAAGGAGTTCATGGTCCGCAACACCTACATCTTCCCGCCCGAGCCGTCGATGCGCATCATCGCCGACATCATCGGCTACACCGCGCAGAACATGCCGAAGTTCAACTCGATCTCGATTTCCGGTTACCACATGCAGGAAGCCGGCGCCACGCAGGCGCTGGAACTTGCCTTCACCCTGGCCGACGGCCGCGAGTACGTCAAGACGGCGATTGCCAGCGGCATGGACGTCGATGCCTTCGCCGGACGCCTGTCCTTCTTCTGGGCGATAGGCATGAACTTCTACCTCGAGATCGCCAAGATGCGTGCCGCGCGCTTGTTGTGGTGGCGGATCATGGACGAGTTCAAGCCGAAGAATCCGAAGTCGATGATGCTGCGCACCCACTGCCAGACTTCGGGATGGTCGCTGACCGAGCAGGACCCGTACAACAATGTGGTGCGCACTACGATCGAGGCGATGGCCGCGGTGTTCGGCGGCACGCAGTCGCTGCACACCAATTCGCTCGACGAAGCCATTGCGTTGCCTACCGAGTTTTCGTCGCGCATCGCGCGCAACACCCAGCTCATCATCCAGGAAGAGACGCACATCACCAGCGTCATCGACCCCTGGGCGGGCAGCTACATGATGGAAAAGCTGACCCAGGACATCGCCGACGAGGCCTGGCGCATCATCGAGGACGTAGACAAGATGGGCGGCATGACCCAGGCCGTACAAAGCGGTTGGGCCAAGCTGCAGATCGAAACCTGCGCCGCGCAGAAGCAGGCACGCATCGACTCCGGGCAGGATGTCATCGTCGGCGTGAACAAGTACAAGCTGAAGGAAGAAGCCCCGATCGAGACGCTAGATGTCGACAACCACGCCGTGCGCGACGCGCAGATCGTGCGCCTCAAGCAGATTCGCGCCACGCGCGACGGCGCCGCCGTGCAATCGGCGCTGGCGGCGCTGACCGAGGCGGCAAAAACAGGCCAGGGCAACCTGCTCGACCTGGCGATCAAGGCCAGCCGGCAGCGTGCTACAGTCGGCGAAATTTCGGACGCACTGGAAGCCGTCTGGGGCCGGCATCGCGCCACCAACCAGACCGTTTCGGGCGTCTATAGCGCCGCCTTCGGCGAGGACGGAACCATGCAGGAAATCCGCGACCTGATCGACAATTTTGCCGCCGCCGAAGGGCGCCGTCCGCGCATCATGATCGCCAAGCTCGGCCAGGACGGCCACGATCGCGGCGCCAAGGTGGTGGCCACGGCCTTTGCCGACCTCGGCTTCGACGTCGACGTCGGCCCGCTGTTCCAGACGCCGGAAGAAGCCGCGCGCCAGGCCATCGAAAACGATGTGCATGCGATCGGCGTTTCCACGCTGGCGGCCGGGCACAAGACGCTGGTGCCGGCGCTGGTCAAGGCCTTGCGCGAGCAGGGCGCGAACGACATCGTGGTCTTCGTCGGCGGCGTGATTCCGGCGCAGGACTATGGCCAGTTGTACAAGGACGGGGCGGCGGGCATCTTCGGCCCCGGCACGCCGATTCCGCAATGTGCCCACGAGGTGCTGCGCGCCATTCGCGCCGCACACCTGCCGGCCAGCGCCTGATCTGACGATGCAGCCGAAGCCCGAACTGGGCCAGCTCGACGTGGATGCGCAGGATCTAGTCCTGGTTGACGGCCTGCTGGCGGGAAACCGGCGCGACCTGGCCAAGGCCATCACCCTGGTCGAGTCGACGCGCCCGGAGCACCGGGTACGGGCGCAGAAACTTCTCGACGCACTGCTGCCGCATACCGGACGGTCGATGCGCATCGGCATCTCGGGCGTCCCCGGTGTCGGCAAATCCACTTTCATCGAGGCTCTCGGCATGCATCTGATCGAAGCCGGCCATCGTGTCGCGGTACTCGCGGTGGACCCGTCGTCGACGGTGCATGGCGGCTCCATCCTCGGCGACAAGACGCGCATGGAACTGCTCTCGCAACGCAGCGAAGCCTTCATCCGGCCTTCGCCGTCGTCGGGCAGCCTCGGCGGCGTTGCCGAACACACCCGCGAGGCGCTGCTGCTGTGCGAAGCCGCCGGCTACGACATCATCATCGTCGAGACGGTGGGCGTCGGCCAGTCGGAAACCGCCGTGGCCGGCATGACCGACTGCTTCGTCCTGCTGCAGTTGCCGAATGCCGGCGATGACCTGCAGGCGATCAAGAAGGGCATCATGGAACTGGCCGACCTGGTGGTGTTCAACAAGGCCGACATCGACCCGAAGGCGGCGCAACTGGCGGCCGCGCAAATGCGCTCGGCGCTGGCCATGCTGCATCCGGCATCGGCCAACTGGCAACCGCCGGTGCTGACGCTGTCGGCCATCCGCAAGGACGGCCTGGTCGAGTTCTGGCAGGTCGTCGAAAAGTTCAAAAGCACGCTGATTGCGAGTGGCGAGTTTGCGGCGAAGCGCCGCCACCAGGCGCTGGCCTGGATGTGGCAGCAAATCGATTCCGATCTGCGCAACCGCTTTCGCGAACACCCGGCCGTGAAGTCCGCATTGGCCGAGCTTTCAGTTTCCGTCGAGGCCGGCACGACAACGCCGACCGTCGCGGCGCAGCGCCTGCTGGCGCTGGTCGGCCGCCATTTCTAGTTTCTGATTGGAGGACATCGCATGCACGACATCATTCACCAACTGGACGAAAAGCGCGGCAGGGCGGCGCTGGGAGGCGGCCAGAAACGCATCGACGCCCAGCACGGCAAGGGCAAGCTGACCGCGCGCGAGCGCATCGAGATGCTGCTCGACGATGGCACCTTCGAAGAGTGGGACATGTTCAAGGAACATCGCTGCGTCGATTTCGGCATGGGCGAAAGCCACATTCCCGGCGACGGCGTGGTGACCGGCTACGGCACCATCAACGGCCGCATGGTGTTCGTCTTCTCGCAGGACTTCACGGTGTTCGGCGGCGCGCTCTCCGAAGCGCATGCCGAGAAGATCTGCAAGATCATGGACCATGCGATGAAGGTCGGCGCGCCGGTGATCGGCCTCAACGACTCCGGCGGCGCGCGCATCCAGGAAGGCGTCGCCGCGCTCGGCGGCTATGCCGACGTGTTCCAGCGCAACGTGATGGCGTCGGGCGTGATCCCGCAGATCTCGATGATCATGGGTCCCTGCGCCGGCGGTGCGGTGTACAGCCCGGCGATGACCGACTTCATCTTCATGGTCAAGGATTCCTCCTACATGTTCGTTACCGGACCGGAAGTCGTCAAGACCGTGACCCACGAGGAAGTCACGGCCGAGGAACTCGGCGGTGCCGTGACGCACACCAGCAAGTCCGGCGTGGCCGACCTCGCCTTCGAGAACGACGTCGACGCGCTGCTGATGCTGCGCCGCTTCTTCAACTACCTGCCGCTCAACAACAAGGAAAAGCCGCCGGTACGGGAGACCAGTGACGCGGCGGATCGGCTCGACTTCTCGCTCGACACGCTGGTGCCGGACAACGCCAACAAGCCCTACGACATGAAGGAACTGATCCTGAAGATGGTGGACGACACCGATTTCTTCGAGATCCAGCCCGACCATGCCAAAAACATCATCATCGGCTTCGCCCGCATGGAAGGCCAGACCGTGGGCATCGTCGCCAACCAGCCGATGGTGCTGGCCGGCTGCCTCGACATCAAGTCCTCGATCAAGGCCGGCCGCTTCGTGCGCTTCTGCGATGCCTTCAACATCCCCATTATTACCCTCGTGGATGTGCCCGGCTTCATGCCCGGTACGGCGCAGGAATACGGCGGCATCATCAAGCACGGCGCCAAGCTGCTCTATGCCTACGCCGAATGCACGGTGCCGAAGGTCACGCTGATCACGCGCAAGGCTTATGGCGGCGCCTACGACGTGATGGCCTCGAAGCATTTGCGCGGCGATGTGAACTTCGCCTGGCCCTCGGCGGAAATCGCCGTGATGGGGCCGAAGGGCGCGGTCGAGATCATCTTTCGCGAGGACAAGGGTGACCCGGCGAAGCTGGCGGCGAAGGAAGCCGAGTACAAGGCCAAGTTCGCCAACCCCTTCGTCGCCGGCGCGCGTGGCTTCATCGACGACGTGATCATGCCCAACGAAACCCGCAAGCGCATCTGCCGCAGCCTGGCGATGCTGCGTGGCAAGAAAATCGAGAATCCGTGGCGCAAGCACGGCAACATTCCGCTTTGAAAATTCAATTTCCGACGCAAAGACGCAAAGGCGCAAAGAGAACCATGAAGAATCTCGCGCCCCGGCCTTTCTTTGCGTCTTTGCGCCTTTGCGTCGAAAGGTTTTAAGCCATGTTCAAAAAAATACTGATTGCAAACCGCGGCGAGATCGCCTGCCGCGTCATCAAGACCGCCCGCAAGATGGGCATTGCCACCGTCGCGGTGTATTCCGAAGCCGACAAGGATGCGATGCATGTCGAGATGGCCGACGAGTCCGTCTGCATCGGCCCGCCGCCGTCGAAGGAATCCTATCTCTCGATCGACAAGATCATCGCGGCCTGCAAGGAGACCGGCGCCGAGGCGGTGCATCCGGGCTACGGATTCCTTTCGGAGAATCCCGAATTCGCTCGCCGGCTGGAGGAAAGCGGCATCATTTTCATCGGCCCCAAGCACCACTCGATGGCGGCGATGGGCGACAAGATCGCCTCGAAGAAGCTGGCGCTGGAAGCGAAGGTCAATACCATTCCGGGTCACAACGCCGCGATCGACACGCCCGAGCAGGCAGTGGAGATCGCCAAGGGCATCGGCTATCCGGTGATGATCAAGGCCTCGGCGGGTGGCGGCGGCAAGGGCCTGCGCGTGGCCTACAACAACAAGGAAGCCCACGAAGGCTTTGCCGCGTGCAAGACGGAAGCCAAGAATGCCTTTGGCGACGACCGCATCTTCGTCGAGAAGTTTGTCGAAGAACCGCGCCACATCGAAATCCAGCTGATCGGCGACGCCCACGGCAACACGATCTATCTGCACGAGCGCGAATGTTCCCTGCAGCGTCGCCACCAGAAGGTGATCGAGGAGGCGCCGTCTTCCTTCATCGATCCGGCGACGCGCAAGGCCATGGGCGAGCAGGCGGTGGCCCTGGCCAAGGCGGTGAATTACCAGAGCGCGGGCACCGTCGAGTTCGTCGTCGGCAAGGACAAGAGCTTCTACTTCCTGGAAATGAACACACGTTTGCAGGTCGAGCATCCGGTCACCGAACTCATCACCGGGCTGGACTTGGTGGAGCTGATGATCCGCGTTGCGGCGGGCGAAAAGCTGCCGTTCACCCAGGAGCAGGTCAGGCTCAACGGCTGGGCCATGGAGTGCCGCATCAATGCCGAAGATCCTTTCCGCGGTTTCCTGCCTTCCACCGGTCGTCTGGTGAAGTACCTGCCGCCGCCCGAAGCCGGTCACGGAAATGCGGGCGTGCGCGTCGATACCGGCGTCTATGAAGGCGGCGAGATTTCGATGTTCTATGACTCGATGATCGCCAAGTTGATCGTTCATGCCGCGACGCGAGATCAGGCGATCGCCCGCATGCGCGATGCGCTGAACCAGTTCGTGATTCGCGGCGTGGCCTCCAACATCGCCTTCCAGGCGGCGCTGATGCAGAACCCGCGCTTCCTTTCAGGCGACTTCAACACCGGCCTGATCGCCGAGCAGTATCCCAAGGGCTTCAATGCCGCCGACGTGCCGCACGACGATCCGGCGATGCTGGTGGCCGTCGCGGCTGCGATCCATCGCCAGTATCTGGCGCGCAATGCGACCATCTCCGGGCAGATGCCGGGACATGAATTCGTGCCGGGCGACGACTTCGTCGTGCAGCTCGGGACGGAACAGTATCAGGCGAGGGTGCTCAAGGCGGACGGCGGCTGGGATGTCAGCTTCGCCGGTGAGAACTATGAGTTGCGCTCCGACTGGCAATTCGGTGATCCGCTGTATGTCGGCACGCTCAATGGCCAGTCGATCTGCATGCAGGTCGAGCGGCGCGGGCTGGTCTATCGCCTGTTCCACTGGGGCGTGCAGGCCGACATGCAGGTGATGTCGGCGCGCACGGCGGTGCTGAAGGCGCTGATGCCGGTCAAGGCCGCGCCCGACATGTCGAAGTTCCTGCTCTCGCCGATGCCCGGCCTGTTGACGCAGATCGCCGTGACGGCAGGGCAGGAGGTCAAGGCCGGCGAAATCCTGGCCAAGATCGAAGCGATGAAAATGGAGAACGTGCTCAAGGCCGAGC
Source organism: Sulfuritalea hydrogenivorans sk43H (assembly GCF_000828635.1). GTDB lineage: Bacteria > Pseudomonadota > Gammaproteobacteria > Burkholderiales > Rhodocyclaceae > Sulfuritalea > Sulfuritalea hydrogenivorans. The sequence continues at coordinate 3,611,917 of NZ_AP012547.1, read as the reverse complement.
GCGACTGTGTGGTGGAAAAGCTGCTGGCCATGCCGGGCGAGAGCCTGGCGGTGGATCAGGCCATCATCGCCTTCAAGTAGTACTGCGAGAAAGTCGGCGCTTGCGACACGGCGAGGAATCGCCGTGTCGCAAGCGCCGACTGTTGCAGATACCAGCGCTACTTCTTTGCCGTCATCGCGTAACTGCCGTCGGCATTGAACTTGATGTCGGCATCGATGAAGGACGCCTGCACTTTGCCGCCCAGCAGCTTCACCGTATCGTAGGCCTCGCCGGAGCGCGCACCCGTACCGCAGACGAAGACCACCGGCTTGTCCGTCGGCAGCGCGGAGATCTTCTTCTCCAGCTCGTTCATCGGAATGTTCACCGCGCCCTTGATGGTGCCGGCGGCGAATTCCTTGGCATCGCGCACATCGACCAGCATCACCGAACCGGGGTTCGTCTTCCAGACCTGCTCGAAGGACGCCACCGTCACCGTGCCCTTTTCCTTGCCCGGCACCAGTGCCGCTGCTGCTGCCGCACCGCCAGCCGCACCGCCAGCCGCACCGCTGCCGCCGGCAGCGGCAGGCGCCGGGGCGCCATGCAGTTTCTCCCATTCCGGATAGCCCGGCGGGTAGGTCAGCACGTTGGTGTAGCCCAGCTTCCTGGCCTTCTCCGCCGACTTGTCGGACAGCACGCACTCCAGGCCGCCGCAGTAATAGATCAGCGGCATCGCCTTGTCCGTCGGCAGCTTGTCGACATGCTTGTCGAATTCGGTGTCGGAAATGTTGATCGCGGTCGGGATCATGCCCTTGTCGGCCACGCGCTTTGGGCGCGCATCGATCAGGACATAGGCGGCCTTGTCGTCGATCAGCTTCTGGATGAAGGCTGCCGAAACCGAAATCGGCCCGCCCTTCGCCTTCCAGTCAGGCATGCCGGACGGGTAAACCCTGATGTTGGTGAAGCCCAGTTTCTCGGCCTTGAAAGCCGAGTTGTGGCTCAGCATGCAGTCAACACCGCCACAGTAGAACAGCAGCAGGGTGGCCTTGTCGGCGGGCAGTTTGGCGACCTGTTTGTCGAACTGGCTGTCGGGGATGTTCACCGCGCCGGGGATGTGGCCGGGATCGTATTGGCGCGCCGCGGGCCGCGAATCGATGATCATCACGCCCTTCTTGAGAGGGATGTCCACGTTCTGGCGCATGAAGTCGAAATCGACCAGGGCCTTGTACCAGCCTTCCTTCGGCTGCATGGTCGCGGCATCGGCGGCAAGCGCCGCCACCGGGAAGGGCAGCGGCGCGGCGATCACGCCGGCCATGGCGGCCACGAACAGGGCAAGTCGTCGGGTTTGCATGTGCGTCTCCTTTGGAGAAGAAACTTTCTTCAATTCGCTTTGCTCTTCGCTCGAACGTCCTTGCCCACCTTGATCTGATAGATGCCGTGACAGGCGTTGCATTTCTGCAGCATTTCGGCGACCTGCGATACGGTGTGCTTCGGATCGCCCAAGCTTTCCGCATCGAGGGCGATCAAGTCGAAGCTGGTGTGCACGCCACCGGCAAGAACCTTGAACTCCTCGGGCAGCTTGGCCACCGTGACGGGAGGAATCTCGTTGGCGGCGCCGCTGCCCATGCTGCGGGCCGCACGTGCGACTTCTTTCATGTCCTCGCGCGGCAGGGCATCCGTTATGGTCTGCAGCACCGCGAGAAAATTGCGCATTTCCTCGAGCACGAGATGGCGTTCCGCATCGAGCAGCACGAGCGGTGCGCGCTGGTCGGCGGCGGGTTGGGGTTTGGAAGTTTTGGCGGGGCCGGCGGCAAGCGCCATACCGACCACGCAGAGCGTACCGACGAAGCTTGCGGCAAGTTTTTGGTGTCTTGGTTTCATGGAGTTTTATGTATCCAGGTTAGGCGATCGTTGCCTCGGAGCGTGCCTTTTCGCCCTTGTTGTCTTCCCAGGCGATCACCAGCTTGTCGCCGGCCTTGGCACCCTTGACGCGGAAGCCGAGCAGGGGGTTTTTTGAAATCGCCGGGCCCCACTGGGCGATCAGCACAGGTTTGTCATTGATCGTGGCCGTCACGTTCTGGATGAAATGCGCGGGATAGGCCTGACCGGTGCGCGGGTCCTTGCGCTGCCCGGTTTCCATCGGATGAATGATCAGCGCGACGATATGAGCCGAGCCGTCGACCAGCTTGGTACGGATTTTCATGAGTTCTGCCATTGCTTGCTCCTTGAGTGTTCTTCTAGCCGCCGCAGCCGCCGATAGTGACCTTGACTTCCCGGCTGGCGATGTAGTGCTTGCCGCCGGCCTTGACCACAACCTTGACCACGGAGGTTTGGCCCATCTTGAAGCGGGTGTTGATATAGCCTTCGGTGCCGTTCACCAGATCGACATGGGCCAGTAGCGGAAACGGATTCTTTTCGACCAGCAGGGAGATCGATTCGGCACCGGCGATGCGGCTTGTCACCTCGATCGGAATCACCGCACCGTTCTCGGCGATATCCGGCGCCTTGATGAGGATCTCGGCGCTTTCGGTGGCGCCTGCGGCACCGATGTGCTTCAGTGCGTCGGCGACCGCCTTTGCTTCGAACCCCGTCTTGTTCCAATCGATGGCGAAAGCCGCGGTTGGGCGCAGCAGCCCGGAAGCAAGGGCGCAAGCCAGTACGCTGCCGCCGGCGCTGCCTTTAAGTATCAATCTGCGTAACCTATTCATTGTGTGACTCCAGGAAATGAAAAGTGACCGGCTCAACGAGCCGAGGGAACCGAGACCGGATAGCCGTTGGACAGCACGGTCATGAAGACTTCGAGATCCACGAATGCCGGATCGCCCGGTTTGAGTTGCACGGTGCGCATTTGACCCAGGCAGCGGGCGAAGCGCTCCTGGATCGATTCCAGCGCGCCGACCGGCGTACGGTAGGTGGGGTAGTGCGCCGCGTCGGCGAAGGGCGTGGTCGGCGTTTCGCCGCGCAGCTTGTGGCCCATGATGCTCCCGGGAACATGGCAGGAGGCGCAGGCGAAATTGAGCTGGCCGGTTTTCTTGTAGAAGAGTCTCTCGCCACGACGATAGGCTTCCATCACTTTGCCGTCTCCGATGTTGACCTTGATCGGCGTACCGCCACTGAGCGACTTGAAATAGACAGCGATCTTGTTGTTGGCCGGCGAGCCCTGCCGGATTTCCTCGTTAAGTACGCTCTTTGCGCAGTGCTCGATGCGGCTTTCCACGGTGACAATGCGACCGAGAGCCCGGTCATACTTGGGATAGCCCGCTGCGAGTCCGTTCAGCTTCGTGCCTCCGTCGGCCAGGCAGGTGAGGAATGCCGGGTCGCGCTTGGCGAGCTTTGCCACCATCGCCTCGCCTTCGTCGACCGCCAGATGGCCCGGATGCAGGTCGATGCGATCGAGGTCCATGAACTTCCAGTTGAGCTTCCACTGTTCGTTCGGATCGCCGACCCATTTGGCGTTGCGTTCGACCTCTTCCTCGTTGCGCCAGTACGGCAGGGTATCGCTGAAGCCGATGTCTCCATTCACCCCCCTGGCCGGATCGATGCGGGCCTGCGGATAATATTCACGATAAGGCTCGTCGCTTGCGACCGTCGCAGTCGTTCCCAGTGCGGCGATGGCGGATAACACCCATGCGCGGATCTTCATTCGCATGATGCCGGTCCTCATTTGGAGGCCTGGAGAAACGCGACGACGTCACGGATCTCCAGGTCGCTCAGGATTTCGTTGGTGCCGAAGGGTGGCATCAGTGTTTCGGGATTGCGCGTGCGCATGTCGTGGATTGCCGTGTAGGTTTCCGCGTCACTGCGCCCCGCGTTGCCGTAGTGGCTGAGATCCGGCCCGCGCGTACCGGGCTGGCTGCCGCCTTTCATGAGGTGGCAGGCGAGGCAGTTGCCCTTGTCGCGGGCCTGGGCGATCTGCCGGCCTTTTTCGGCATTGCCGTTGAGGGCACCCTCGAGTGTCTTCGTTTGCGGCTTGCGCGTAGCGCTCTTGCCGCAGGCCAGGGTATAACTCAGGCACGGATAGGCAGAGTAGTCGGCCGGCGCCTGGGCGCCCGCCGACATGGCCAGCGCCGGGCCCAGGATGATGGCCACCACAGCAGAAACCGTTTTCATCGTTTCGCCGAGCCTCAGAACTGATGCGTCAGCAGCAGGCCGTAGCGAGCACCGACCGCGTTGACCACGATTTGAGAGTTGGCCTCGTTGATCGCGTTGGCATTGGGGTTGGGCGCTTTGGCATCGCGCGGTTCCAGGTTGAAGGTGACGCGCGTCGCCGGCGACAGGTGGTAGTTCACCGCGAAGGTAAGCTGCTTGATAACCCGCTTGTCGCTGGCTCCCCAGGTAGCGGTGCCGATGGTGGCATAGAGAACGTCGTGCTGCGCATAGCGAACGCCGAAATTCCACTTGTCGTTGAGGTAGTAGCCGTAGTCGAGCGTGAGGCCGCGCGCCTTGTTGCCCTTCTCGGCAGCGATCTGGACCTGGCCGCCGAAGGCTTCGTCGACCACGTTGCCGGTCGGCGTGTAGAAGATCATGCCGTCGGCGTACATCAGGTCGAGGCCGAGCCGATGTGTGCCGCGCCCTTCGCCGAAGATCTCGCCGAGCGCCTTGACGCCGCCGCCCTGGCGCGTGAACTTGAAGTCCTGGCTCAATGTGCCCGACGCGTCGGTTTCGAAATTGCGCGTGCCACCCTGGTGATAGACGTAACCCTTGATGCCGTGCTTGTTGGGCCCCTTGCCGCCGGGCAGGTCGTACTCGGTGGAGAAATAGAGGTTCAGATCCTTCTTGTTGTTGTAGTCCCTGATCTTGTGGATGCCGCTGCCGTTGCCGACCATGACGGCATAGGTGCTGGTCCATTTGCCGGACTTGAAGGCATCGAAGAACTGGAAGCCCCAGTCGCGCCCGGCATCGCTGTCATAGCCGGTCTTGATTGCCGTACCGTAGCCCTGGCCGGGAATGATGGTCGTGCCCTTGGAGTTCACTTTGAAGAACTTCTCTATCTGCACGCGGGCGATGAAGTCGGTCGGCCACATGTAGCTGTTGCTGTCGATGGCCTGGTACATCTCCTCTGGTCCTGGCTTGCGCATCAGGCCGGCACGCACGCGGACACCCGGGACGTAGCTGAAGGTCATTGTCGCGTCGGTGAGGCTGATCGTGTGGGCACGAGAGCTGTCGAGCGGACTGTAGTTGGCCGCATTCATGCCCGCATTGGCCATCACGAAGTAGTTGATCTTGCCGGGAATGAGATTGCCGCGCAGGCCGATCGCCAGGTTGTCGAGATTGAGGTCGGACTGCTTGTCATGGAATTCCGGCCCGACCCGACACATGGCGTTGTAGCTGCCGTTGAGCGCCGAGAATGCATTGGCGCCAACATTTCGCATGCCCTCCAGCTTGTCGCAGCCGTAGTAGTTCGTATAGGAAGCCTGCGCCACGCCGAAGAACTTGTGCGTGGTGGTCGGCGGTTCCATCGCTTGCGCCATTACCCAATCCGCCGCCGCCGCTTGCCCCGACGTACCCAGTGCCGCGGACACCGCGGCGGCCATTACCAACAACTTTCCGTTATTTCCCATGAATCTTCTCCTCCCCGAGACGATGCCTGAACGATATTTTTGTTGCCGCCATCGGCCCGATACGGTGGATGGCGGCGCTGCCTGCGATACTGCCGGCTGGATTTACTCGACGATGTAGGGTGAGTCACCCTTGCCGAAGCGGAACAGGTTGTGGCAGCTCGAGCAGCCGCTCAGCACCTTGCCCATTTCGGCACCGGCGCTGACGAAGTCCTTTTTGAGCGCCATTTCCGCCACGCGCTCCAGCCCGCCTTCGACCTGGGCGTTGATCTTCGGCAGCGTGGCGAGCGAGTCGACGTTGATCTGCTCAAGCTTCACGTAGGCCATCAGGTGCCCTTTCGGCCAGCGGTGGCGGGAGGCGCGAACCGCGCAGTCGGCGGCCATCTCGCCGTTCTCCACCATCAATCCGGCCGTGGTGCACTGGACATCGGAGAGCAGTTCCATCATCACCTGACGCGCGGTGGCGTCTTCGCTATAACGAGTATGCTTGGACGTCATTTTCTTGAACTGCTGGATGAACTCCGGCGGCAGCTTTTTGATCTGGGCCTGGAATTCCGGGCTCATCTTGTACTGCTTCGGGGTATCCGCCGACGTCTTCTCGATGCTGGGGTAGGTGTGGCCGTTGGCGGCTGCCTTGGCCTCTTCCGCCGCGCCAGCCGGACCGGCGACTGCGGCACCGAGGATGGCGAAAGCGGCGAGAGTGGCTACGAACTTTTGCTTCATGAACATGGTTTTCTCCTTATTGAATTGGTGTGACTCGGGTCCGCAGCGACTTTTCGACGACCGCGGCACCTCGGACAAATTGATTAATCGCTTAAGCCGACCGTCACGCTCATCACGCCGATGACGTCGCCGGCTTCGAGGCCATCCTTCTCGAAACCGAGCATGTCGGGCTCCCCCTTCGGCTTGCCATGGCAGCCAAGGCAGGCCGGGATCAGGCGGATAGGTTCCATGTGGCGATACACCTCCTGCTTGCCCCATTTGGCGAAGCTCGTCAGTGGCTTGTTTTCGCCATGGCCGGCCTTGACGTAATGCTCCAGCGCTGCGCGCTCGGTGTCGTCGGGGGCATTCATCGGGCTGCGGTAGGCGCGCCCCGGCTGCTTGATGATGATGCCGGTACGGGCCGCGAATACCTGACCCATTTCGCGCTCCCATTTGGCCGGCAGGAAGTTCTTCCAGCCCACGCCCTTGGTGTTGATGCGTTCCTGGTTGTTGTCCATCACCTGGCGACCGGCCCAGAAGAGTTTTTCGAAGATTTTCTTCTGACTGGGCGAGGCGTCGATCAAGTCGGGCTCGACCGCGGACCGCCACTGGCTTTCGAGCGCGTCGCCGGAAAGCCCCTTGTCGCCGAGTGTCGGATCGACAATCTTGCCGGCGTAAGCGAAAATGATCATGCGCGCAGCCATCACCGCCCTGGCGAGTTTTTCCGCGGTCGCATTGGCTTCGGCCCGCGGAACCTTCTCCATGAAAAACGATTCGGGGAAGCCGCCCTTGGCGCGCGCGCCAACCTGCTCGGCCGCAGCCGGCAGCGTCAGCGTCAACAACATGGCAAGTGCCGAAGCACGTCTGATCATCTTCTCCCCCTTCTTGTGTTATGTTTTTCCGCACAAGAAGATTAGGGATGAGCGGTTTCCCGGCTGTTGCAGGGAGGCCGCAAATATTTCAAGTTGTTACAAGGGGAGTGATCGAAGCCATGGCGGAATGTCGCGGACGCATACTCGTGGTTGACGATGACGAAGGCCTGCGCGAATTGCTGGTGCGCTATCTTTCCGACAACGGCTACGAGGCGAGCGGAGTCGCCGATGGGCTATCCATGAAACGGCACCTTGCCGCCCATCAGGTCGATCTGATCCTGCTCGATGTCATGTTGCCGGGAGAGGATGGTTTGAGCCTGGCGCGCGGGCTTGGCAGCAGCGGGCTGCCGATCATCATGCTCTCGGCGCGCGGCGAGGAGGTTGACCGCATCGTCGGCCTCGAAGTCGGGGCCGACGACTATCTGCCCAAACCCTTCAGCCACCGCGAATTGCTGGCGCGCGTGACGGCGGTGCTGCGCCGTCGCCAGCCTGCCGCCGCGTCCGGACGCATCCGCCGCTTCGGCCCCTTCGAAGTCGATCTTGATGCACATTCCTTGACGCGCAACGGGGAGGAGATTGATGTGTCCGGGGCCGAGTTCGCCCTGCTCAAGGTGCTGCTCGATCATCCCGACCGCGTGCTGGGACGCGATGCATTGGTCGAATTGCTCAAGGGTTACGAGCGCGCACCCTTCGACCGCATGGTCGATGTGCGCGTCACCCGCCTGCGCCGCAAGATCGAGCCCGATCCGGCACATCCGGTGTATCTGCGCACCGTTTGGGGTGAAGGCTACCTTTTCTCGCCCGGTGGCGCACGTCGATCGTGATGGCACCGCGCACCCTGTTCGGACGCACCGCGCTGGTGATCGCGCTGGTCTCCTTTGCGTTCCAGATTTTTACCATTGCCATCATCACCTACTTCGCGCTGGTGCCGCTGGGCCGCCACGCCACGAGCGATCTCGCCGCGCTGATGATCGACACGGCGCATGCCTGGCAGAACGAACCAGCCGCCGACCGACCCTGGCTGCAGGACCGCATCGGGCGCCTGCACCGCCTTCAGGTGCAGGATCCCCCTGTCGAGACGAAAAGCTTTACCCGCATGCTCCCGTATTTCCAGCTGCTGGAGACATCCTTGAGCGCCCGTTCCGGCGAACGCGTCGAAATACGCACCAGCCGCAGCGCGGATGGCGAGCAGTGGTACTGGGCCGACGTGCCGGTCGCGGGAAAAATCGTGCGCGTCGGATTTCCCTCAAGCCGGGTCGACGTGCAGCCCTGGCTGGCCATGTTGCTGATCTTTTCGGTGGGTACGCTGGTGACCCTGGTTACCTCGGCCTGGCTGGCGCACTGGCTGATCGGCCCACTCTCGCGCCTGGCTGCGGCAACCCAGCGCATCGGTCAGGGCCGGCGGCCGGAGCCGCTGGCGGAAACCGGCCCGACCGAACTCGCGACCCTGGCGCGCGAATTCAATCGCATGGGCGAACAGGTCGAGGAACTGCTGGCCAACCGTACCACGCTGCTGGCGGGGATCTCGCACGACCTGCGCACGCCGCTGGCCCGCATCCGGCTCGCGCTTGGGATGCTCTCCGAAAATCCGGCCCCGGACCTCTTCGAGCGCGTTCTGCGCGATGTGGATGGCATGAACGAACTGATCGCCCGCTGCCTTGAGGTGAGTCGTGATTTTGCCGAGCAGGACTCGGTCGAACTGGATTTGTGCGATCTTCTCTCCAGTGTCGCCGCCGAGTATGCCCACACCGGCGCCGAACTGCGCGGTCGCAAGGGCCCCGATTGCCGCCTCAGCGTACGGCCGCTGGCGCTCAAGCGCATCTTTTCCAATCTCGTCGACAACGCAGTGCGCTATGGCGCCGGTCAGCCGATCGATATCGAGTACCGCATCGCCGACGGCGTGGTCGATATCTGTGTTCTGGATCGCGGTCCGGGCATTCCGGAACACGAGCGGGAAGCCGTGTTCCGTCCCTTCTACCGGCTCGAGCCCTCGCGCAGCAGCAGCACCGGAGGCAGTGGCCTGGGCCTGGCCATCGTGCGCCAGATCGCCACGGCCAACGGGTGGACGGTGGAACTGAGGCCGCGCGAGGGCGGCGGCACCGCCGCCTGTGTTCGCGTGCCGCTGGAGGATACCGTACTCGCAGCGGCGCGCTGATCGATCCATATCGCCGTATCGCCGGCGCCGACTATTGGCTTGGGGCAGCCATCAGCTTCTCGTTAATGGTGGGTTAATCCTGGCGATGTATATTGGCCGCATCGACGTGTTACAGACCAAGCATCATGCGCCGTTTGCTCTCCATTCCGCTGCTCCTGTTGCCCTTGTTCGCCGCGGCAGACGAAATCAGGCTTTCTCCTGCACAGGTAAGGCAGGCAGGCATTCTCACGGCGACGCTGGCCGAGCAGAAATCCTTTGCCAACCTGCGCCTGCCGGCGCAAGTCATAGTTCCTCCGGGGCAGGTCGAGGTGGTCGCGGCGGCGGTGCCGGCCATGGTCGCCGCAGTGAAAGTCGCCTATGGTGATACGGTGAAGAAAGGGCAACCGCTGCTGCGACTGCAGGGCGGGACATTGCTCGAATTGCAGCGCGACCACTTGAACGCTATCGCCCAGGCGCAACTGGCGGCCGAAAACCGGCGCCGGGATGAGGCGCTGTTTGCCGATGGCATCATTGCGCAAAGCCGGCTTTCGGCCACTCTGGCGGGCGAACGGCAGGCAGTGGCGCTGGCGGCCGAGAAACAGCGTGCGATGCAGCTGGCCGGCATGGCCGGGTCTGCCAAGGAGGTCACCGGGATCGCGGAGTTGCGTGCCCCCTTCGATGGCGTGGTACTCGAAGCCAATGTCCAGCCCGGACAGCGTGTCGATGCCATGACGCCGCTGCTGAAGCTTGGGCGGCTGGCACCGCTGTGGCTGGAAATTCAGGCCGCACCAGCGCAGGCAGCCGGTATTGCAGCGGGCGATACAGTGAATATTCCCGGCTGCACGCAGGCCGGACGCGTGACTCTGGTTGCGCCGCAAATGCAGGCAGCCAGCCAGTCGTTGCTGATCCGTGCCGAATTGCGCAAGCCGGAAGCCTGCATTCGACCCTTCCAGTATGTGCAGGCGGAAATTCGCCCCGCGCGACAGCTGGACGAGAAAACCTGGCGTTTGCCCGCTGCGGCTTTGGTGCGCCATGAGGGGCAGGTCTGGATCTTTGTCGAGGCGGCTGGCGGCTTTCGTCCGGTGCCCGTCAAACTGCTCGACGAAACGTCCGATACGGCGTTGCTGACCGCCGATCTTGCTGGCGACACCCGGTTTGCAATCAAGGGCGCATCGACACTGAAGGCATCCTGGCTGGGTCTCGGCGGGAATCAGTGACATGCTGCAAAAACTCGTCGAATTTGCGCTGACCCAGCGCCTGCTGGTGCTGATCGCGACCCTGCTGCTGATCGGTGCCGGCGCCTATGCCGTACGCGGGCTGCCGATCGATGCCTATCCCGATGTGTCGTCGACCCAGGTCAAGATCATCGTCAAGGCGCCGGGCATGACGCCGGAGGAAGTCGAGGCGCGTGTCGTCACGCCGATCGAGCTGGAAATGCTCGGCATTCCCAAGCAGCGCAGCCTGCGCGCCGTGGCCAAGTACGCCATCGCCGACATCACGCTCGATTTCGAAGACAGCGCCGACATCTACTGGGCGCGCCAGCAGGTGTCCGAGCGGCTGGCCAGCGCAATGAAGGACTTCCCCGCCGAGGTTTCCGGCGGCCTGGCGCCGATCACCACGCCGCTGGGCGAGATGCTGATGTTCACCATCGAAGGCAACCTGTCGCTGGCGGAAAAACGCAGCCTGCTCGATTGGGTGATCCGGCCGCAACTGCGCACGCTACCCGGCGTGGCCGACGTCAACGCCCTGGGTGGCCATGTACGCAGCTTCGAGGTGGTGCCTAACCTGCTGGCGTTGAAGGCGCGCAGCCTGACCTTGGCCGACCTGCGTCGCGCGCTCGAGGCCAATAATCGCAACGACGGCGCCGGCCGCCTGTCCGAGGGCGAGGAATCGCTGCTGGTGCGTGTCGAAGGCAGTGTCAGGACACTGGATGATTTGCGTGCCATCCTGATACCTGATCCGCATACAGCACATCCGCCGCACGTCACCCGTGTCGGCGACGTCGCCGAGGTGCGTGTCGGCAGCCTGACCCGCTACGGTTTCGTTACTCGCGGCGGCAAGGAGGAAGCGGTCGAGGGTCTGGTACTCGGTCTGCGCGGCGCCAATGCGCGCACCGTGGTCGAGGGCGTGCGCGCCAAACTGGCCGAAATCGCAACCGCGCTGCCGCCGGGCGTGACGACGAAGATTTTCTACGACCGCGGCGCGCTGGTCGACCGCGCCATCGGCACCGTGGCCCGCGCGCTGGCGGAGGCCATCGTGCTCGTGGTTGTGCTGCTGCTGGCCTTCCTCGGCAACCTGCGCGCGGCAATTGCCGTGGCCTGCGTGCTGCCGCTGGCCGCGCTGGTGACCTTCATCCTGATGAGCGCCTTTGGCATGTCGGCCAACCTGATGAGCCTGGGCGGCCTGGCCATTGCCATCGGCATGCTGGTGGATGCCGCCGTGGTGGTGGTGGAAAACGTCGAAAGCCAGCTCGGCGATCCGGCCGGCGCCAAGCTGCCCTTCCTGCATCGCATCTACCGCGCCGTGCGCGAGGTAACGGAGCCGGTGGTGTCCGGCATGGCCATCATCGTCATCGTCTTCCTGCCGCTGCTGACCCTGCAGGGGCTGGAGGGCAAGCTCTTCATTCCCGTGGCATTGACCATCGTGTTCGCGCTCTCGGGCTCGCTGCTGCTGTCATTGACCGTGATTCCGGTGCTGACGTCCTACCTGCTGAAACCCACGAGCGGACACCACGAGCCCTGGCTGCCGCGTCAGGCGATGCGCCTCTATGAACCCCTGCTGGCCTGGAGCCTGGCCAATTCGCGCAAGGTGATCACGACCGCCGTCGCAGCGCTGGTCGCCACGGTCGCGGCCTTCTTCCTGCTCGGCAAGGCTTTCATGCCGACCATGGACGAGGGCGACATCCTGATGCAACTGGCCAAGCTGCCTTCGATCAGCCTCGAACAAAGTGCGCGCACCGATCTCGCGGTACAGAAGGCTTTGCTCGAGCGTGTGCCGGAGATCAAGGATATCGTTGCCCGCACCGGCTCGGACGAGCTCGGCCTTGATCCGATGGGACTCAACGAGACCGACAGCTTCCTCGTCCTGGCGCCGCGCAAGGAGTGGCGCCAGCCGGACAAGGAATGGTTGACCAATGAAATCCGCAAGGTACTCGCCGACTTCCCCGGCATGGACATCGCCTTTACCCAGCCGATCGAGATGCGCGTCTCCGAGATGCTGACCGGAACGCGTGGTGATCTGGCGATCAAGGTCTTCGGCACCGATCTGGGCGAACTCAACGCGCTGGCCGAGAAGATCGCCGGGTTGCTGAAAACCGTGCCCGGCGCGCAGGACGTACTGACGGTCAAAAATGAGGGCGTGCAGTACTTCACGGTCGAGGTCGACCGCCTGGTGGCAGGTCGTGTCGGGCTCTCCATCGAGGACATCGCCGGCGCCCTGCGCGCACAGATCGAAGGCCAGTCATTGGGACTGGTGCTCGAAGGCGGCCGCCGCACGCCGCTGGTGATCCGCGGCAGTGACGAGATGCGCATGTCGCCGGCACTGTTCGGCGGCGTCCACCTGGCGTTGGCGAACGGGCAGACCGTGCCGCTTTCCGCGGTGGCCACGCTCAAGCGTCTCGCCGGTCCGGTCAAGGTGGACCACGAAAACGCGGCACGGCTGGTCGTGATCCAGGCCAACGTCACCGGCCGCGATCTGGTCGGTTTCGTCGAGGAAGCGAAGACCAGGGTGGCCGCCGAGGTCAAGCTGCCCGCGGGTTATCGTTTGGCCTGGGGCGGGCAGTTCGAGAACCAGCAGCGTGCCGCGAAACGCTTGATGTTGGTAGTGCCGGTGGCGCTGGCACTGATCTTCCACATTCTTTTCACCACCTTCGGCTCGGTACGCCAGGCGGCGATGGTCTTCGTCAATATTCCTTTCGCGCTGATCGGCGGCGTCTTCGCCCTGCTGGTTGCCGGTGAGTATCTGTCAGTGCCGGCCTCGGTCGGCTTCATCGCCCTGCTTGGCATCGCCGTGCTCAACGGCCTGGTGCTGATTTCCTACTTCAACCAGTTGCGGGCGCAGGGCATGCCGCTGGAACGAGTGGTGATCGAAGGTTCCAAGCGTCGCCTGAGGCCGGTCTTGATGACCGCCAGCATTGCCGCCTTTGGCCTGGTGCCGCTCCTGTTCGCCACCGGGCCGGGCTCGGAGATCCAGCGCCCGCTGGCCATTGTCGTCATCGGCGGCCTGATCACTTCGACCTTGCTGACATTGGTGATGCTGCCCATTCTCTATCAACGCTGGGGAAAGGAATCATGACAAAGCGTTTCGACGTCTGCCTGACGCTGGTTTTGCCGAAAGGGCTGGAAGCACGCATTCTTGACAGTCTGCTGAAGCATCCGGCGTGGGTTGGCCCTTTCAATACGCATCGCATCGAGGGACATGGCGACCCCGAGGGCATCGCCAGCGCGCGCGAGCAGGTGCGCGGCCGCGCCGAGCGGGTGCGCATCGAAATCCTCATGGACGCTCTTCATGTCGCCGAATTGCTGCAGGAACTCAAGAGCGAGTTGCCGAGCCCGGAGGTCACCTGGTGGCTGAGTCCCGTGCTCGATTCGGGGGCCTTGGCATGAAACGTCTATTGATCCTCTTGCTTTGGCCGCTGACGGCTTTCGCTGTCGATGCGCCTGATCTGCCACCGGCGGTTCTGGTGGAGCAGGCGCTGCGCGCTCATCCCGTGGTGCGTGGCGCAGTCGCCGGCATCCAGGTCGAAGAAGCCAATCGTGATCGACTCGAGGCCGGCCCCCACGAGCTTGCGCTGAAGCTCTCCACTCAGCAGAGGCGCGAGCGCCCGCTTGGCCTCAGCTATCGCGAGCAGGAAATCGGATTCGAGCGGGCCATTCGCCTGCCGGGCAAGGCGGCCAAGGATGCGGAGCTGGGTGCTGCCGGTGTGGACCAGGCCCGTTTCGCACTGGGTGATGCCCTGCACGAGACCGCGCGACTGTTGCTCAGCCGCTGGTTCGAATGGCAGCGTGAAGCCGCGGCGGCAAAGGAGTGGGCGGCGCAGGTCGAAACCCTGCGACGCCAGCACGAAGTAGTCGGCAAGAGAGTCGGCGCTGGCGATGCGGCGAAACTGGAAGAACTGTTGTCCGGGGCCCAGCTGGCACAAGCACAGGGACAGCAGGCGCAGGCCGCCAATCGGCAGGATCGCGCGGCACTCGAATTCGTCCAGCATTTTCCCGGCATAGCGCTGCCGGCGCAGGCGGCGCTCGATGGACCGCCTGCCATCCCCGACGCACCCGAGGTCTGGCGCGAGCGCATCCTGGCGCACAACCATGAACTTGCCCTGGCCCGTGGCGGCGCCAGGCGCGGGAGGCTTGCGGCCCAGCGTCTGGACGCCGAGCGACTGCCCGATCCGACGGTTGGCCTCACCTATGGCAGCGAGCGCGACGGTCAGGAGCGCATTGTCGGCCTGCAACTGACGATTCCCTTGCCCGGCAGCGGGCGTGCCGCGTCGGCACGGGCCGGTGCGGCCGAGGCCGATGCGGCCAGCGCGCGCGAAGCCTTGGTGCTGGCGCGTGTCGAGGCCGAGGCGCAGCGCACGGTCCGACTCGCGCACGGCAGTCGCGAGCAATGGCTGCGGCTGGCGGAGGTCGCGCGGCGCATGGATGACAATGCGCGCTTGCTGGAAAAGGCGTGGCGCCTGGGTGAAGGCCAGTTCGCGGAATTGCAGAACGCCCGCCGCCAGGCCATCGAGGCGCGACTGGCGGCGACACAGGCGCGGCTCGAAGCCAGCGAGGCGCGCTATCGCCTGATGCTTGACGCGCATCAGCTGTGGAATACCGAAATCGAGTGAACGATCGCCGGAGGTAACGGCAGTCAGAAGGTGAGTTCGATGCGCGCGCCGATCAGCGTCGCATTGCGTGCCGCTGATGTGCCACCGGGATGACGGACATGCTGCAAATTGGGCTGCAGCGCGAACCAGGGCGTGATCGCCGCGCGCCAGGTGATCTCGAACGCTTCCTCGGCCGCCGCCGTGTCTGTACCGTCGGCTTGTTGCACGGCGCGCCACTTCGGCGCCAGGCGGCTACGCGTCCAGCCGATGGCGATGCTGTCGTCAGGCCGGTCGGGGAATGGACCGCGCACGCGCAGCCCGAGGTTCCACATGCGATCGATGGCGATCGAGTGGCCGCTGTTGAATGAGTAGCGGCCGAAGGCCGTGACGTCGCGTCCGGCGTCTCCACCCAGGCTGAACAGGGTGCGTTCGGCCAGCAGGTAGCCGCCCTGCGAGCGGCGCTGGACCGGGTTGCCGAGGGCATCGACATCGAGTTGATCGGCAACGCGGTTTCCGTAACGCCAGAAGCCGATGGCATATTTGCTGAGGCCGCCGTATTTTTCGTGGGCGGCGATTTCCGGGCTCGGTCGCACCCGGGCCGGATCGACGGGCTCGAAGGCATGACCGGCTTCCAGCGGTGTCCAGCCGATTTCGCCGATGACGAAGGCGCCGTCGCCCTTGGCAAAGCGGATGGCCGTGGCCCTCGGTCGCGCCGGATCGTTGGGGACACCGTCCATCAGCGCGCCCATCGCATACCACGTACGGTTTTCCGAGAGCCACTTGGTGCGGATGCCGAAGGCGGCGTTGTTGAATACCGACGGCGCGTTGGTCAGCGCCAGGTCGGCCGGCGTGCCATAGGCCGGATGCAACAGCGTCGCCGCGGAATCCATGGCGAAGAATTCGGAATCGATCGGGTAGATGCCGGCCAGGACGGAGAAGCGATCGTCGAGAAAGCCCTTCTGCAGCCAGGCGTGAAACAGGCGTGTGGTCGGCACCGGCACCTCGATGTTGCTGACGCCCATCAGGCTGCCGGTGCGTCGCGCATTGATGCCGGCGCCGCCGTCCGTATCCGTGTTGAGGTAGGCGACAGCATTGTTCCAGCCCAGCAGCTTTTCCAGGTCGGCGCGCAGCTTCAGTTCCAGATGGGTGACCGTCTGGCCGCCATCGCGGGTGCCGCCCCGATTGTGCAGGCTGTCGAGTTTGAGCCCGGCTTCCAGCGCCAGGCCGCGCTGCCACCACTCGCTGCGAGCGCCGTTCCAGTCGCCGGTCAGTGTCGTTCCCGCAAAATCAGGTGCGGTTTCTGCCGCCGCAGGAAACGCGAGGCCGGCGAGCAGCCCGATACCGGCGATCCGTTTCCGCATCGTTAGCTTCATCTCGCCGTGCCGCCAGCGCCGACTCTCGGGAACTCAGAGCGGAGGGTAGTCCGTGTAGCCCTTTTCACCCGGCGCATAGAAGGTGGCGGCGTCCCACTTGTTGAGCGGGGCATCGCGGCGCAGGCGCTCGACGAGGTTCGGATTGGCGATGAAGGGCTTGCCGATCGCGATCAGGTCGGCGTGGCCGCGCGTCAGGATCGCTTCGCAGGCCGCCGGCGTCTTGAAGCCGCCGCAGGCGATCAGCGCGCCGTGGAAGGCGTCGCGCAGCGCCGGCATCATCGAATGCGCGGCATCGTGAATCCAGTCCGCGCTCTGGCAGTAGATATGCAGAAAGCCTATGCCGCGCCGGTTCAGTTCGCGCGCCAGCCACGGATACGTCACCAGCGGCTCGGGGTCGGCGACCATGTCGTTGGCCACCCCATACGGCGACTGGCGCACGGCGATGCGCTCCGGCGCGACTTCCGCCGCCACCGCATCGACCACTTCCAGCAGCAGGCGGTAGCGATTGGCCAGCGAGCCGCCGTAGGCATCGTTGCGGTCGTTCAGCGCCGGGCAGCGGAACTGGTCGAGCAGATAGCCGTTGGCGCCGTGGATCTCGACGCCGTCGAAGCCCGCCTGCATGGCGAGTTTTGCGGCATGGGCAAACTCGGCCACGACGCCGCGAATCTCCTGCAGGCTCAGCGCTTGCGGCTGGCCGCAGGGGGCGGGCACGGGCCTGCCGTCGGGGCCTGGAATCATGGTCTGCGTTGCCGCGGGTTTGATCGAGACACCAGCCGGCGCACTGCCGTCGGCATGCAGCGCGGAATGTGCGACGCGGCCGCAATGCCACAGCTGGGCGAATATTTTTCCGTCTGCGGCGTGCACCGCGTCGGTCACCCGTTTCCAGCCAGCCGCCTGCGATTCGTTCCACAGCGCCGGCGTGTTGATGTATCCGCGCGCGCGATCGGAAACCGGCACGCCCTCCGAGATGATCAGGCCGGCGCTGGCGCGCTGGCGGTAGTATTCCACGATCATGGCGTTGGGCACGGCGTCCGCATGGTCGGCGCGGCAACGGGTCATGGGCGCCATGGCGATGCGGTTGGCGAGTCGAAGGGCGGAATTCGAATAGGGATCGAAGAGCATGGCAGTGTTGAAAGAGTGATTGAAAGGCCGATTCTACCGAACTGATGGAGCATGTCTGTACGCGCCGGCACCGGCGCCGACGCCGGCGGACGCGGCCGTTCGGTTAGAATTTGAAGCGTATTCCAACCGGATGCTTGCTGTGCCGCGCATTTCCGTTTTGCTGTTCCTGTTGTGCTGCTGGCTCTGCCACGGCGGTACAGCGCTCGCCGGCGTCAGGCTGGCGCCAGGTGTCGCGTCCCTGGCCCTTGCGGCGGATGTGGCGGTCCTGGAGGATCCGGGCGGACACATGTCGCTCGCTGACGTTCAGGCCCGCGCCGCCGACTTCCAGCCCTCGCGGTTGCGCGGCGATGCGGCGATCAACTTCGGCTATTCTTCCTCCGCCTGGTGGTTGCGTTTCGACGTCGAGGCCGGCCCCGCTGTTGCGCGCGACTGGATGCTGGAGGTGGGCTTCCCCACGCTGGACCGCGTGGACTTTTTCGGTCCCGGCGGCGAGCATCTGAGCGCCAGCGACCTGTTGCCTTTTGCCGCGCGCCCGGTGAAGCATCGCAACTTCGTGTTTCCGCTGCGCCTCGGTGAGACGGGCACCAATACGGTCTGGCTGCGTGTCGCTTCTGAGGGTTCGCTGACGGTTCCCTTGCGTTTGTGGCAAGCCGAGGCATTTCGGGAGGAGTCGCACACCAGCTACGCCGTGCTGTCGGTCTACTTCGGCATGCTGCTGTCGCTCGCGCTCTATAACCTGCTGCTGTGGTTTTCGCTGCGCGACAGCACCTATCTCACCTACGTCCTGTTTGCCGCCAGCATGGCCGTCGGACAGCTTTCCCTCAACGGCCTGGGCAATGAATTCCTCTGGCCCCACTGGCCGGCCTGGGGCAATGCCGCCTTCAGCACCGGCTTTGCCGCGACCGGGCTGTTCGGCGCGTTGTTCACGCGCGCCTTCCTCGCGACGCGGCGCAACGCGCCACGTCTCGATGGCGCCGTGATCGGCCTGGCGGCACTGTTCGCGCTGTGCATGCTGGCGCCCCTCGTCGCACCCTACCGCCTGGCGGCGATTCTGACGTCGCTGACCGGCGTCACGTTTTCCCTGGTCGCGGTGATTGCCGGCTTGCGCTGCTGGCGCAAGGGCCAGCCCGGCGCACGCATCTTTCTGCTGGCCTGGACGCTGCTGCTGCTGGGCGTCGGCATCGTCGGCTTGCGCAACCTGAACCTGCTGCCGACCACGTTCTTCAGCTTCTATGCGATTCAAATCGGATCGGCGCTGGAAATGCTGCTGCTGTCGTTTGCCCTGGCGGACCGCATCAACGGCCTGCGTCGCGAAAAGGATCTGGCGCAGGGCGAGGCGCTGGCCGTCAAGCAGCAACTGGTGGGCGCCCTGCAACGCTCCGAAGCGAGCCTTGAGCAGCGAGTCGAGGAGCGCACCGAGGAACTCGAAGCAGCCAACGCACGCTTGCGCGAGAACGAGCGCCAGCTGCAGGCGCTGGCCCATACCGATACGCTGACGGGCCTTCCCAACCGACTGCTGCTCGATGCGCGCCTGCTGCAATCAATGCAGCAGGCGCGGCGCACGCATGGGCAGGTCGCGTTGCTGCTGGTGGATCTCGATCAGTTCAAGCCGATCAACGACGGCTACGGCCATGCCATCGGCGACGAAGTGCTGCGCTGCACGGCGGACCGTCTCAAGGCGGCGGTGCGCGAGGTTGATACGGTGGCGCGCCTGGGCGGTGACGAGTTCGTCGTCGTGTTGACCGGGCTCGGCGGCGGCGCCGATGCCGAACGCCTGGCGCAGAAGCTTGTGGCCAGCCTCGGCGAACCGATGCGGGTGCTTGGCTTGCCGCTGGAAATCGGCGCCAGCATCGGCATTGCGCTATTCACCGGCGGCGAACTGTCTCCCGCCGAACTGATGCGGCGCGCGGATCAGGCGATGTATGCGGCGAAGGATGCGGGCCGCGGCTGCTACCGGGTGTTTGCCGCCTAGCCGTCGGCGCGATCAGGCGAATCGCGCAAAGGCTGCCGTCACTTCCGGCGGCGCCTGCACCAGTTCGATCAGCACGCCTTCTCCGGCAATCGGGAACTGCTCGTTGGCCTTGGGATGGAGGAAAGTGATGTCGTAGCCGGCGGCGCCCTTGCGAATGCCGCCCGGCGCGAAGCGCACGCCTTGCGCCGTGAGCCATTCCACGGCGGCCGGCAGATCGTCGATCCAGAGCCCGACGTGATTGAGCGGCGGTTCGTGCACGGCAGGCTTCTTCGCCGGATCGAGCGGCTGCATCAGATCGACTTCCACCTTGAACGGGCCGCTGCCCATGGCGGTGATGTCTTCATCCACGTTCTCGCGCTCGCTGACGAAGTTGCCCGTCACCGCCAGGCCGAACATCTCGACCCAGAGCTTCCTCAGGCGGTCCTTGGAGGGGCCGCCGATGGCGATCTGCTGGATGCCGAGTACCTTGAAGGGGCGTGCGCTTGCGGTCTGGGTCATGATGGGTCCGGCGGTCACTGTTTCTGGTCGATGCACTCGCGTATGCAGCCCAGCAGTTCTTCTTCGTCGTAGGGCTTGCCCAGATAGTGATTGACGCCGATTTCCGCCGCATGCTGGCGGTGCTTGTCGGCGGTGCGCGAGGTGATCATGATGATCGGAATATGCTTCAGGCGATTGTCGGCGCGGATGTTGCGCGCCAGATCGAAGCCGTCCATGCGCGGCATTTCGATGTCCAGCAGCATGACATCGGGCATCACTTCGCCAAGCTGCTCCAGCGCATCCACGCCGTCCTTGGCCGTCAGCACGTGATAGCCGTGGCGCGCGAGCAGGCGTCCGCTGATCTTGCGTACGGTGAGCGAATCGTCGACCACCATCACCGAGGCCGCCGTGGCTGCCTGGACGATCTGGGTTTCGGTCGGCGCGGGCGCGACCTCGACCGGGACATTGGCGCGTTCGACGGCACGCGCCGCCAGGCCGACCGGGTTCAGAATCAGCGCCACCTCGCCATTGCCCAGCACGGTGGCGCCCGCCAGGCCGGGCACGCGGGCGAGCTGCGGCCCGACGGCCTTGACCACGACTTCCTGGTTGCCGCTAAGGCTGTCGACTTCGAGCGCGACGCGTTCGGTTCCGCCCTTGACCAGCAGGATCCAGTGCCGCCGTGCCGGTGGCGGCGTGGCTCCCTTTTCGCCGAGCAGTACCGGGAGATAATGGTAGGGATAACGATTTCCCAGCCACTCGGTACCGCCTGTGCTGCGTATCTGCGCCGCGGCGTCGGGCTTGTGGGCGGTGGCCTGCTCGATCATGGATGACGGAATGGCGTAGATCCGGTTGCCGGCGGTGACCAGCACCGCTTGCGTTACGGCCAGGGTCAGCGGCAGGTAGATGCGGAAGGTGGAGCCCTTGCCGGTGACGGTGGCGACCTCGATGCGGCCGCCGAGGCTGGCGGTCTCGCTCTTCACCACGTCCATGCCGACGCCGCGTCCGGCGAGCGCCGTGAGCTCGCTGGCGGTGGAGAAGCCGGGCTGGAAGATCAGCTGCGTCAGGGTTGCTTCGTCGGTTTCGGCGTCCGCTGTGATCAGGCCGTTTTCGATGGCGCGCTGGCGAATGCGCGGGAAGTTGAGGCCGGCGCCGTCGTCGGCGATGGACACCACGATTTCGTTGCCCTCCTGCGCCAGCGAGAGGGAAATCTGGCCGATCGGTTCCTTGCCGGCGGCGGCGCGCGCGGCGCTTTCTTCCAGGCCGTGGGCGACGCTGTTGCGCAGCAGGTGCTCGAGCGGGCCGGCCATCTTGTCCAGCACCGAGCGGTCGATTTCAGTCTGGCCGTGGCGGATGTCGAGGTTGGCGCGCTTGCCGGAGTCCTTGGCGGCCTGGCGCACCACGCGATGCAGGCGCTCGGCCAGGCTCTCGAAGGGCACCATGCGCACGCCCATCATGCGCTGCGACAGTTCGCGGGAAAGGCGCGCCTGTGCGGCGACGGCGGCGTTGGCGTGGTCGAGGTTGCGCAGCAGGTTCTGCTGCACGGTGGCGACGTCGTTCACGCTCTCGGCCATCATCCGCGTCACTTCCTGGAAGCGGGTGAAGCGGTCGAATTCGAGCGGGTCGAACTCCTGCGCGCGTTCGGTGGCCAGTGCCTGCTGCGACTGCATCTGCGATTCGGCCTGGATTTCGACTTCGCGCAACTGCTTGCGCAGGCGAATGACGTTTTCCGTGAGTTCGAGCAGCGAGGCCTTCAGCGCCAGCATTTCGCCCTCGATCCGGCCGCGGGCAATGGCGACTTCGCCGGCCTCATTCACCAACTGGTCGACCAGGTCCGCACGTACCCGCAGATGCACCTGCGGCGCGGGCACGAAGGCGGGGGCGTGGGCGGGGTGGGCCGCGGCGGGGGCATGCGCCTCCGCTGCGACTGCCGTTCCGCGTTCGGTTTGCGGCGCTTCGGGTGCCGCCGATTCGACGACGGCGCCCGCGGCAGGATGCGCCGGCTCTTCCGCTTCCGGCCGGGCGGCTTCGGGATTGCGCAGATGCTCGATCAGCATCGCGGCACGGTCGTAGGAAGTTTCCAGTCCGTCGATGGTGGCCGGCTGCACCGACTTCATCGCGGTCGCCTGCTCGATGCGGTCTTCCATCGAATGCAGCAGTTCGCCGCAGCCCATGGCGCCAGCCATCCGGGCACTGCCCTTGAGCGTATGCAGCGCGCGCTGGAGCATGCGCGAGATCTCGGAATCGGTCGGAGCGGCACGCCAGTTGCGCAGCCCCTCGCCGATCTCGCGCATCAGGTCGACGCTTTCTTCGAGGAACAGCGGCAACACCTGCGGGTCGATTTCGTCCTCGATCCGCGCGGCGCGGCGCTCGGCTGCCGTCAGGGTGATTTCCGGCACGGCCGGTTCGACAGGCTCCTCGGCGGATGGCTCGGCGACGGATTCGGCCGACGGTTCGAACGAGGTGGCATCGACCGGCGTCATCGCGTTCAGTTCGGTGGCGAGCGCCGCTTCCTCGCCGGGCATGCGGCGCTCGGCGACGGCACCCAGCATGCCTTCGAGGGCGCCGGCGCAGCGGGCGAAAATGAAACGTTGGGAATCGGTCGGGCTTGCCTCGACCAGCGACAGGCGCACCAGCGCATCTTCCAGCGCACGGGCGAGAGCCGAAATCGGCATCATGCCGACCGCGGCCGAAATGCTGGCCGTGGTGTGGGCGGCGCGGATGACGTCATTGTCGGGCACCACTTCAAGGCCAAGATTGGCCTGCAGCGTGGCGATGTGTTCGCGCGTCTCGTCGAGATAAAGGTTGTAGAGCGTCGGGGACACCTCGACGTCGCCGACGCGGATTGGCGGGGGCGCGGGGAAGGAGACGACTTCGGCCGTGGGCGCGGGCTCGGGTACGATTTCCTCCGGCACGGCTTCTACGGGCGCGGCCTCTTCGAGCACGACTTCTTCGGGTGCGGCCTCTTCAATAGTCGGCGCTGGCGGTACGGCGATTTCTTCCGCGAAGACTTCTTCGACAGTCGGAACCTGCTCTGCCGCGACTTCCTCGACCGCGATTTCTTCGACGGGCGCAGCTTCCTCGACCGGCGGAATCGGCGCGGCGATTTCTTCGGGTGCGGCAATTTCGAGCGCGATTTCTTCTTCGGGCGCAGCTTCTTCGATAGAGGGTGTCGGCGCTGCTGGCTCTTCGGCTGCCGCCATTTCGGCCGCGGCCTCTTCCTCGGGGGCGATTTCCTCGACAGTCGGCGCTGGCGCTACGGCGGTTTCGGCTTCGACATCTTCGGCACCGCCCAGGATATTGCAGCGGTGGATCAGTTCGGCAGCGTCGAAATGGCTGCCGCCGCCGGCTTCGAGTTGCATGACCCATTGCTTGAAAATGCCGGCGGCGAGATCCAGCGTTTCCAGCAGGGCGGGCGTGGCCGGACGTGTCTCGTGCAGCCAGCCGTTCATGACCTGTTCCACGGCCCAGGCGGCTTCACCCAGATCGGTCAGGCCAACCATGCGGCCGCTGCCCTTCAGGGTATGGAAGCTGCGGCGCAGTGTGACCAGTGCCTCCTGGTTGCCGGGCGTGGCACGGACCACGGGCAGATGCTCGTTGATGGTGGCCAGCACCTCGTTGGCTTCTTCGAGGAATATCGAGAGCAGTTCCGCGTCGAGTTCTTCCTCGCTGGCATCCACCAGGCGCGAGGCTTCGGCCGATGGGGCAGGGGCTTCGACGGGCGCTGCCGGCGCAGGAGGTGCCGGCGCAGGTTCCGGCGCGGCTTCGAAACCTTCGACTTCGAAGTCGGGCAGCGCCTCTTCGGCTACCGGCGCTTCGTCGGCAGCGGGCTCTGCCACCTGAATCGGGGCAGCGAGTTCTTCGGGCGGCGCCAACGCCGGCACCACAACGGCTTCGGCTTCCTCGCGGACCGGATGGGCGACGGGCGGTGGTTCAAGGATGGCGTCAATGTCGGCTGCGCCGCCTTGCAACTGCGTGACGAAGAAGCCCAGTGCCGAAAGCTTCTTCGCCACGTCTTCGAAATCGCCGGCCCGTGCCGCGAATCCGGGCTCTGCGAAACGCTCGATGGCGTTCGCGCATTCGCCGAGGATGGTGTTGGCCCGATCCTGGCCGAGCACCAGAAGCGCGCCCTGAATCTGGCGAATGGGCTGTTTGAGCGCGGCCAGGGTGGCCTGGCGCGAGGGATCGCGGAAGAAGGCATCCAGCGTCTGTTCGATGGTGCCGAGATTGGAACGGATTTCGCGCGCCACCGATTCGAGCAGCAGGCGTTCCTGCGCGCGGCGCGACATGGCGTCCAGATGCGGCAGTTCCAGCATGCCGAGTTCTTCGCCGCGACCCAGCGCGGCGAGGCGGCTGACGACGGCGTCCGCGGAGTGCGCGAAGTCTGCGTCGAGCGTCTGGAAGTTTTCCAGGACGGATTCGGCCAGCAGCAGTGCCGTGGCCATCTCCAGCGCCATGCTTTCGTTGTGTCGGGTCGGGTCGCGGCGCAACTGGTCAGCCTGTTCGAGAATCGCGGCGCTCAAGCGCGCGTAGTCCGTCTGACCGGTGGCGGCGCCCTCTTCGGCGATCTTCGCCGCATGCTCATGGAAGGGCGGCAGCGCGGCGGCGGTGCCGGCGCACAGGCGGTTCCAGTCTTCCTTGGCGGCCGCCAGCAACTCGCGCAAGCGACGAATGTGCGGCAGCAGCCTTTCGGTCTCCGAGGGCGTCGCGGTCGGCACCATGCCTTCCAGGCGGTAGGCGGCGCGCACGATGGCCAGTGCTTCGCCACCCGCCGTGGCGCAGGCGGCGAGGTACAGCGCCTCGCGCATGTGCTGTTCGTCGGCTTCGGCCTTGCCCTCGGCCAGTTTCTTGATCTGCGCACCGAGGCGCATGGCGAAGCGTTTTGCGTCCGTTGCGTCGGGCAGGCCGTCGGCCGCCAGTGCATCGAGCACACCCAGCGCGATCCACCAGTAGGCGCGTGCCGCCGGCGTGCCACGCGTCATTTCGATCATGGCGACCGAGACCTTCATCTCGGCGATGCCCTTGGGATCGCTCTTGATCCACTTCAGCAGGCCGCGCTCGAAGCCCAGGCGCGCCGCCTTGAGGCGCGCCGCAAGGGCTTCGGCGGCGAGCGGGGCGGGTTCCCTTTCGCGTTTCGGCGGCCGCTGGGTGAGATCGGGGAAGAACAGTTCGGCCGGCCCCGGCGCCGGTTGGCCGCGCGCCACGACCATGGCGCGATAAGGCACAAAAAGCTTCAGCGGCTGGTTGGGGTGGCCGGCCATCAGGTCGTCGAGATAGCCGCGCAACGCGGTAAAGCCGCTTTGCGCCGCGGTCACGGCGGCGCCGGCATCCGGCGTCGTATCGTCGGCCAGCGCGGCCAGCAATTTCTCGATCGCGTCGGCAAATTCTGTGATGCCGTCAAGGCCGACAATGGCCAGTGCGCCATGCGCCTGGTGCATGCTGGCGCGCGCCTTCTTCAGGCCGTCTCCCGAGGGATCGGTGGCATGGGCGGAAAGGTCATGCCCGGCGCGTTCCAGCGCAAGGTCGATTTCACCCTTGACCCAGGACAGCGGACCGATGTCGAGATCCATGCTCATGAAAAACCGTTCAGCACGCGATGATTGCGGGAGGCTCTCTTCACACCTTGAAGCCCGAGACCGAGCCCTTCAGTTCGACGGCGAGCTCGGTAAGCTCGCCAATCGATACGGCGGTTTCCTTGGTGCTGGTGGTGGTCTGGCCGGTAATTCGCAGAATGCTCTGCATCGAGTCCGCCACCTGGGTAGCGATGTCGGCCTGGGCCTGGGTGTCGCTGGAGATCGCCTGAATCAGCCGGGCAAGATCCTGCGACACGCTTGAGATTTCGTTCAGCGCCTGACCGGCGGCGTCCGACAGCTTGGCTCCTTCGACCACGCCCTGCGTCGAATATTCCATGGCGGCCACGGCGTCGTGGGTGTCGGTCTGAATCGTCTTGACGATGGCGGCAATCTGCTTGGTCGCCTCGCCGGAGCGTTCGGCCAGTCGCTGCACTTCTTCCGCAACCACCGAGAAGCCCCGTCCCGCCTCGCCGGCCGAGGCGGCCTGGATGGCGGCGTTCAAGGCCAGCACGTTGGTCTGTTCCGTAATGTCGGAAATCAGTTCCACGATTTCGCCGATCTCCTGCGAGGATTCGCCCAGGCGTTTGATCCGCTTCGAGGTTTCCTGGATCTGGGTGCGGATTTCATTCATGCCCGAGATCGAGTTCGACACGGCCGCGGCGCCCTTCTGCGCGGCTTCAAGCGAGGCGCGCGCCACGCGGGCCGATTCCAGCGCCGAGGACGACACGGTCTTCATCGAGTTGGCCATTTCAAGAACCACGGCGTTGGCGTTCTGGATCTGGTCCGACTGTACCTGGGTGGCCGCGAGCAGATCGTTGGAGGTGCTTTGCGCGGCGCTGGAGGCGCGGGTCACGCGTTCGGCCGCGTCGTTGATGCGTCGTACCAGCACGGCGAGTTCTTCAACCGTGTAGTTCACCGAGTCGGCAATGGCGCCGGTGATGTCCTCTGACACGGTGGCGCGGATGGTCAGGTCACCGTCGGCCAGGTCGCCCATTTCGTTCATCAGACGCAAAATGGCGCCCTGCGTCGCATCCTTGGCGGATTCCGCGAGGCGGCGCTGGTGGTCGGCTTCGTCGCTGCGGCGCATGCCTTCGTCGTTGAAGGCTTTCACCATCAGCACCAGCATCACCAGGGCCAGCGAGCCGAAGATGGCGGCCGAGAAGGAGGTGGCGCTCTGCTCGGTGATTTCGTTCTCGTAAGCCTTGACCAGGTCCGCGGTATTTTCAGCGATTTTGCGCGAACCGGAAACCAGGGCGACGCTTGCCGTGCGGGCGCTCGACAGGGGTTTGAGGTTGCCGGACAGCACGGGCACCGCCGGCTGCATGGCCTTCAGGCTTTTGGCCAGCTGGGTATCGGCGGGGGCCAGTTCCTGAGCGAGCGTGATGTCCTTGGCCAGTTGTGCGGCCATCGCTTCGTCGAAGCCCGGTGCCCAGGCAAGGTGGGTGGAGGCTCGCAGGATCCGCTCCGTCAGGCCGGGCAGTTTGCCGCCGATGGCATCCGCCGCGGCGCTCATGCCCGCGCCATTCTGCACCGCTTCCCTGGCAAGACGCCCGATTGCCGTGAAGCGGGTTTCCTGTGCCAGCAACTGACTGATGATCTCGTCCTGCTTGACCCATGCCGCGCGCAAGGTGTCGAGCGCCGGGCGCGTTTCCAGGCTGGTGGCCGAGACCTTGATGCCCCTGATTTCTCCGCCTTCGATCAGGCCCTCGATCAGCCTGTTGAAGTTGTCGCGTGCGTCGCGCAGCTCGGTGAAGCCTTCCGCCTGGCCCTGCATGGCATTCTGGGTGGCCTTGGGAATCTGCTGGGTCAGCGGCGAGATGTGGCTGACGACGGACAGGTAGGTGGTGCCCCGGGTGGTTGCCTGGCCCTGCATGAAGATTGCCGCGATGGTGATCAGCAGGCTGATCAGGAAAACCGTGCCAAGGATGCGGAACTGGGTCTCGATATCGAGCTGGCCGATCAATGGCAAGCCTTTCCGGCGCCGGTCGGCCTCGGGCGCCGCCCTGGTTACGGCGGCTTCGGGCGAATCCTTGCCGCGGCGGTCGAAGTTCGGCAAGGTGAAGGGCAGCTTGAAGGCCATGGAGTGTCCTTTCCGGAACGCTCAGAGAGCGATATCGAGATAGTTGGGGTCGGCCAGCAGTGCCGGGATGCGCAACTGGGTCCAGGTGACATCTTGTGCATCCTTGAAGCGGCCGCCCAGCCAGGGCGCCGTGTCGCCGGCGCCGACTCTGGCTTCGCCTGCCGCATGCATCTGCAACTGCGGACGCAGTCCCAGCGCGCGACGCACCAGCAGTGCGCTGTTGATGCCGTGTCGCGCGCCGACCAGCAACAGCCGTGACTGCGCGTTGATCGGCGTCGGCGCGCCGCCGCGCCAGGCGGAAAAGTCCACCACGCTGTAGAGCACGCCGCGAATGTTGGCGATGCCGGCGAACCACGGCTTGGTCAGCGGCGCCGGCGTGAGCTGCGGCAAAGGCGACACCTCGCCCGAGTCGGCCAGGTCGATCAGCCAGTGGCTGCCGCCCGGCAGGTCATCGGCGCCGGATTCGACGCCCAGCAAGGCCTGGCCGCCTTCGCCGCGTCGTGCGGAGACCAGGCGCTCGGAAAGGCCTTGCTGGAATTCGCGCAGACTGATGCGCTTCGCCATATCGGTCGCTTTATCCCAGCGCGGCGATCTTGGCCAGCAGAGCCTGGCCATCCACCGGTTTGACGACGTAATCGTGCGCGCCCTGGCGCATGCCCCAGACCTTGTCGGTCTCCTGGTCCTTGGTGGTGCAGATGATGACCGGGATGTCCTTGGTCGCATCATCCCGCGACAGCGCGCGGGTGGCCTGGAAGCCGTTGGTGCCCGGCATCACCACGTCCATCAGGATGAGGTCGGGCTTGATCTGCTTGGCGCGCTCGATGCCTTCGTCGCCGCTTTCGGCGGTGCTGACTTCGTAGCCGCTGCCTACCAGCAACTGGGTCAGGATGTGGCGTTCGGTGGGGGAATCGTCGATGATCAGAACTGTCTTGATGGGCATGATGGCTACTCGCTAATAAGAGAAGGAAACACGTCAGGGCCGCGCGGCGTGGGCGGCAACGGTTTTAAGCAGGCTGTCTTTGGTAAAAGGCTTGGTCAGATACTCGTCGGAGCCGACCATGCGCCCGCGCGCACGGTCAAACAGGCCATCCTTGGAGGAGAGCATGATCACCGGGGTGGCTGCAAACTTTGCGTTCTTCTTGATCAGCGCGCAGGTTTGATAGCCGTCGAGACGCGGCATCAGGATGTCGCAGAAAACCACGTTGGGCTGGTGATCGTTGATCTTCGCCAGCGCATCGAAGCCGTCCTCGGCCAGCACCACCTGGGCGCCGGCCTGCAGCAGGAAAATTTCCGCGGTCTTGCGGATGGTGTTCGAATCATCGATCACCATCACCTTGATGCCGGAAAGCGGGGGTGTGTCGCTCACATTACTCCATGCAGCATTCTGACTTCAATCATGGCGACCGCGGGCGGAGCTGGAACAGAAAACCAGCGCGGAAAGCCCCGCTCCTCGCGAGTACTTTCCATGTCCCCCCGTCACCCCGTTCGTTATTTTTTGCCGAGGCCAGGCTTTATATCCTTAATCATACTTAGATTTCGAGCATTTCAAAATCTTCCTTGCGGCCGCCGCATTCAGGGTTGGTCCAAGCGGGCGGTATTTCATCCCATCGAGCCGCCGCGCGTCTGTGCCGCGGGCGGGGGCGGTATGCGTTCGGATAGAATTGCACGATATTAACCCAAGCTGCCCGCCGTTCCGTGCTTCCGGGACGGATCAGGATATTCATGACCGCCGCCTCTCTTGCCAACCCGTTTCCGCCCATTGTCCTGAGCTTTGCCGCTTCCGACCCTACCGGCGGCGCGGGATTGCAGGCCGACATCCTGACGCTGGCCAGCCTCGGTTGCCACCCGCTTTCCGTTGTGACGGCGATTACCGTGCAGGACACCGCCGGCGTCGAGGGTGTGCTGCCGATCGACGCCGAATGGGTCGCCGACCAGGCCCGCGCCCTGCTGGAGGACATGCCGGTGGCGGCCTTCAAGCTGGGCATGATGGGCAGTGTCGAAGTCATCGCCGCGATTGCCGAGGTGATCTCGGACTATCCCGACATTCCCGTGGTGCTCGATCCGGTGCTGGCGTCGGGGCGCGGCGACCAGTTTGCCGACGAGGAAATGATCGAGGCCATGATCGGCCTGCTGCTGCCCCAGACCACGCTGCTGACGCCCAACAGCCTCGAAGCCAGGCGGCTTGCACAGCAGATAGGCGAGGGGAGCGAAGACAGCCGCCTCGAACTCGGCCTCGCCGAATGCGCCCATCGCCTGATCGATGCCGGATGCGAGTATGTGCTGGTCACGGGCACCCACGAGGGCACGCCGCAGGTCATCAACACGCTGTACGGCAGCCACGGCACGGTGCGCAGCGACCGCTGGGACCGCCTGCCCGGCAGCTACCATGGCTCGGGCTGCACGCTGGCGTCGGCGATTGCCGCCCATTTCGCCAGCGGGGCGGATGTGGCCGAGGCGGTCATCGGGGCGCAGGAGTACACATGGCGCACGCTGGCCGCCGGTTTTCGCCCCGGCATGGGACAATTCATCCCCGACCGTTTGTTCTGGTCGCGGGAAGGGGATGACGAAGCCGATGAAGCCTGATGTCCTGCTGCTTTCAGGGAGTGCATCCAGATGATGATCCGGGGCTTGTGCGCCGTTACCGTTGATGACCCGCTGTTGCCGCGGCTGTCGGCGCTGGTAAAGGCGGCGCTCGATGGCGGCACCCCTTTCGTCCAGTACCGCAACAAGGCCGCGCCGCGCGCCCTGCGCCGCGCGCAGGCCGCCGAAATGCTGCGCATCTGTCGCGCCTCGGGGGCAAAGCTGATCATCAACGACGACGTCTGGCTGGCGGTGGAAATCGGCGCCGACGGTGCCCACATCGGACGCGACGATGCACCGGGCGGCGCGCTGGCCGCCGCGCGCGATGCGCTGGGGCCGAAGCGGATCCTCGGCGTGTCCTGCTACAACGAACTTGCGCGCGGCGAAGAGGCCGTGAAGGCCGGGGCCGACTATCTGGCTTTCGGCAGCATGTTTGCCTCCCGCACCAAGCCCGCCGCGGTGCGGGCTCCGCTCGAAATGCTGGGCGAGGCCCGCCGCCGTTTCGGCTTGCCGATCGCCGCCATCGGCGGCATCACGCTCGACAATGCGCCGGAGGTGATCGCCGCCGGTGCCGACATGATTGCCGTGGTCAGCGACCTGTTCGACGCCATGGACATCAAGGCGCGGGCAGCGTCCTATCAGCAACTTTTTGCCGCCGTGCCGGCGTGACCCTTGCTGGCGCCGAATAAAGCGCCGTTAAAATTCGATTCCCGATCCCCGATTCCCGATCCCTGAAAATGACTCGCAACGAAGAACTCTTCTCCCGTGCCCAGAAAACCATTCCCGGTGGCGTCAACTCGCCCGTGCGCGCCTTCCGTTCCGTCGGCGGCGCACCGTGCTTTTTCGCCTCGGGCTCCGGCGCCCGGGTGCGGGACGCGGACGGCAAGGAGTACATCGACTATGTCGGTTCCTGGGGCCCGCTGATCCTCGGCCATGCCGACGCCGATACCGTGCGCGCGGTGCAGGAAGCCGCAATGAAAGGCCTTTCCTTCGGCGCGCCGACCGAGGCCGAGATCGAACTGGCCGAACTGCTGGTGCGGCGCGTGCCGAGCATGGAGATGGTGCGTCTGGTGTCGTCCGGTACCGAAGCCACCATGAGCGCGATCCGCCTGGCGCGCGGCTTCACCGGCCGCGATGCGATCATCAAGTTCGAGGGCTGCTACCACGGCCACGGCGACAGCCTGCTGGTCAAGGCCGGTTCGGGCCTCCTGACCTTCGGCAATCCCTCGTCGGCCGGCGTGCCGGCCGATCTGGCGCAGCACACCCTGGTGCTCGACTACAACGACGCGCAGGGCCTGCGCGACGCATTTGCGAAGCACGGCAAGACCATCGCCTGCGTGATCGTCGAGCCGGTGGCCGGCAACATGAACCTGATCGCGCCCAAGCCCGAATTCCTCGCCGCCATGCGCGAGCTGTGCACGCAGCATGGATCGGTGCTGATCTTCGACGAAGTCATGACCGGCTTTCGTGTCGGCCCCGGTTCGGCGCAGGGCTTGTACGGCATCACGCCGGACCTGTCGACCTTCGGCAAGGTGGTCGGCGGCGGCATGCCGCTCGGTGCCTTCGGCGGCCGCCGCGACATCATGGAAAAGATCGCGCCGCTGGGCCCCGTGTATCAGGCCGGCACGCTCTCGGGCAATCCGCTGTCGGTCGCGGCGGGCCTGGTGACGCTGAAGAAAGTCGGCGCGCCGGGCTTCTACGACGCGCTGACGGCAAAGACCAGAACCCTGGTGGATGGCCTCGCCGCCGCCGCGAAAAAGCGCGGCGTGAAATTTTCGGCGCAGTCCGTGGGCGGCATGTTCGGCGTCTATTTCGCCGCCACGCCGCCGACGTCCTATGCGGAGGTGATGGCATCCGACAAGGAGGCCTTCAACCGCTTCTTCCACGCCATGCTCGATGCCGGCTTCTATCTGGCGCCCTCGGCCTTCGAGGCCGGCTTCGTTTCGGCGGCGCACAGCGATGCCGACATCGCGGCAACGATAGCGGCCGCCGACGCGATCTTCGCGGCCGGATAAAGTCGGCGCTGGCGGTACGGCGGATTCTCATGCCGGTATTGAGTTCCACCGCTGCCTGGGCCGTGCTGCTGGTTGCCGGCCTGTGCGAGATCGCCTGGGCCATCGGCCTCAAATACACCGAAGGTTTTACCCGCCTGATTCCGAGCGCGTGGACACTGGCCGCCATGGCGGCCTCGGTGATCCTGCTGGCCTGGTCGCTGAAGACCCTGCCGGTGGGCACCGCCTATGCGGTATGGACAGGAGTCGGCGCCGTCGGTACGGCGATTCTCGGCATGCTGCTGTTCAACGAATCGCGCGAAGTGGCGCGGCTGGTCTGCATCGGCCTGATCGTGGCCGGCATCCTCGGCCTGAAACTGGTGACGAAGTAACGGCTCAGGCTTCGCGCCCGCTGCGCCGGGCGGCAAGCAGTTTCCTTGCCTTGCGGGTCTCCATCCAGCGCAGGGTGACGTAGGTGCCCCAGCCGAACAATCCCATGGCGACGACGAAGGCGCCGTAGGCCAGCGGCCAGGAAATCCCCTGGGTCATCATCGAGAACTCGCTCATGCCGCCGATGCCGGCGATGATGTTGAGCGGCACGAACACCACGCTGATGGTGGTCAGCTTGGACACGCGCTTGTTCTGGTTGATGTTGATGAAGCCGACCGTGGCGTCCATCAGGAAGTTGATCTTGCCGAACAGGAAGGAGGTGTGGCCGTCCAGCGAATCGATGTCGCGCAGGATCTGGCGCGCGTCGTCGTGCTGGTCGGTCGACATCAGCCGGCTGCGCATCAGGAAGGACAGCGCGCGGCGCGTGTCGAGCACGTTGCGCCGGATGCGGCCATTGAGGTCCTCCTCCTTGGCGATGTCGGAGAGGATCTCGGCTGCCTCGTCGTCGCTGACATGCGGCGTCAGCACGGTGCGGCCGACCTTTTCCAGCTCGGCGTAGATGTCCTCCAGCGCGTCGGCGGAGTACTCGACGTCGGCGCCGTAGAGGTCGAGCAGCACGTCCTTGCCTTCCGAGACATAGCCCGGCTGGATCCGCGCCCGCAGGCGTTGCAGGCGGAACACCGGCAGTTCCTCGTCGCGCATCGAGAACAGGATGTTGTTGTGCAGGATGAAGGCGACCGCGACGTTGCGCGACTCGTCCTCCTTGTCGAGCAGGAAGGCCGAGTGCAGATGCACCTCGCCGTTCTCCTCGATGTAGAAGCGCGCGGATTCTTCGAGGTCGGTCAGGTCGTCCGCATCCGGCAGCGTCAGCTGGAAGATTTCCGCGACCCATTGCCGTTCTTCCTTGGACGGGGCCAGCAGGTCCACCCAGATCGGCGTGGTGGCGGCGAGGGCCGCCTTGCTATCGACTTCGACCTGGCGCAGGCGACCGTTCTTCAGCTCGAAGGCGTTCACGGTAACCGGCTTGCGCGGCGCGGCCGGCGCAGCCGGCGCAACGGGGAGCGATTCGCGCAGGGTGTCGCGCAGCGCATCCGAAAGTTCGTCGAGGATTTCCTCGCCGCGGGCCTTGGCGACCAGTTCCCAGACCACCAGGCTGTCGTCCGGTGGCAGCGCTTCGAGGATGCGCGCGATGGCATCCGACGGCATCTGGTCCAGCTTGCGGCGCAACTCCTCCAGATGCTGGACATGCACCAGATTCTCGACGATGGCCTGGCGCGGGCCTTCGTGGCCCTGCCGGTGAACCACGTTCTCGACCCGCTTCTGGCGCGCCAGCAACTCCTCGACCAGGCGCAGCGTGTTCTGCTCCTCGGCGAACTGGAGTGCCTCCTGGTCGTTGTCGGCCTGATTTTCGATGTGCTCGCTCATGGCCGCCGTATTCTAGTCGCGTTCGTCATGGTCTGTTCTCAATCATCCGGCAGATGGCGCATGATTAAGAGCAGATCCTAGGGTTCATGGCACTTCGGCGTTGGGCATGCGGCCGAGAATCAACTGCGTGCGGCCGTTCATGTAGGCCGACCAGGGATTGCGTTCGTAACGGCGCGGCGCGGGCAGCATTACCGCAAGGCGTGCCGCCTGTTCGGCGCCGAGTTGCGCGGCCGGAATGCCGTAGTAGCGCCGCGCGGCGGCTTCGGCGCCGAACACGCCATCGCCCCATTCGACGACGTTGAGGTAGACCTCGAGGATGCGCCGTTTGTCCCACAGCAACTCGATCCAGACCGTGATGATGGCTTCTTCGCCCTTGCGCAGGATCGACTTGGTCGGCGACAGCAGCAGGTTCTTCGCCAGTTGCTGGGAAATGGTCGAACCGCCGG
Organism: Sulfuritalea hydrogenivorans sk43H; assembly: GCF_000828635.1. GTDB lineage: Bacteria > Pseudomonadota > Gammaproteobacteria > Burkholderiales > Rhodocyclaceae > Sulfuritalea > Sulfuritalea hydrogenivorans. The sequence goes on along the minus strand of NZ_AP012547.1, from coordinate 3,577,443 downwards.
CCACCACCTTGCCCTTCTTCTGGTTCTTCTCGATGGCCTTCTGGATGCCTTCCCAGTCGAAGCCCTCGTGATCGACGAACTTGTCGTCCTCGGCGGCGATCACGGCGCGCTTCAGATGCAGCGATATTTTCTCGTAGGGCACCCATTGCCGCTTGAGTTCCGCCTTGGGATTCTTCTGCCGGGCCTCTTCCAGCCGCTGGCTCTGGAAACTGGTCGTTCCGGGATTTACCCACTTCCACCAGACTACCCAGCCCAGATACCAGCCTTGCCAGAGCAGGAGCAAGCCGACGACCGTTGCCAGTCCCAGCTTGAGCCAGCGTGGCGCCGGTCTCATGGTGTCTTGAGCGCCGCCAGCACGGATGCGGTACGCGGGCGCACGCCACGCCAGACGAAGAAGGCTTCCGCCGCCTGCTCGACCAGCATGCCGAGTCCGTCGGCGACGCGGGCGCCCGCCGCCCGGGCCTGGTTCATGAAGGGCGTTGCGCGGCCATAGACCATTTCGTAGGCGACGCAGCGCGGCGCGAACACGGCAGTCGGCAACGGCAGTACGGCGCCGCTGAGCCCCGCCGAGGTGGCGTTGATGACCAGGTCGAATGCGCGCCCGGCGAGACCGGCGAAGCCGATGCCGTCGGGTTTGACGCTGACCGCGCAGCCCGGCAGGCGGCCAAACTCCAGGGCCAGACGTGCCGCGGTTTCTTCGGTGCGATTGGCGATCACCAGTTCGGCCGGATTTTCCAGCAGCAGCGGCAGGATCACGCCGCGCGCCGCACCGCCGGCGCCCAGCAGCAGGATGCGCCGCCCGGCCGGGTCGCAGCCGAGGTTGTGCTTCAGGTCGCGCACCAGCCCCGCGCCGTCGGTGTTGTCGCCGATGATGGCACCGGCGTCGAAGCTCAGCGTATTCACCGCACCGGCGGCTTCCGCGCGCGGCGTGCGGCGCGTGGCGAGGCGGAAGGCTTCTTCCTTGAACGGCACCGTGACATTGGCGCCCCGCGCCGGCGCCGTGTCCGCGGCCATGAAGGCATCCACCGCCGCCGGGAAGCTGCCCCGCTCGACCAGAATCGCCTCGTAGCTGATGTCCTGCCCGGTCTGTGCCGCGAACAGCGCATGGATGCGGGGCGACTTGCTGTGCCCGATGGGGTTGCCGAACACGGCGTAGCGGTCAGTCATGTCTCAATCCGAACGCAGACGATCCGTGTTGGTAAAGGTCCAGGTGCGCGTGATTTCGAGCACGTCGGTGTCGCGCCGGATGGCTTCGGGGAAGGCGGCGTAGGGGGCCGCCATCTGCACGATGCGGCGCGCGGCGTCGTCGAGCAGGACTTTGCCCGAGGAGCGGCTGACCTCGACGCGGTCGAGGTCGCCATTGGCCTTGATCACCACGGTCAGCACCAGGCTGCCGTAAAGGCGGCCCTTGGCGGCATCGGGATAGTTCAGGTTGCCGATGCGCTCGATCTTCTGCCGCCAATCCTCGACGTACTGGGCGAAGCGGAATTCCTCGACCCGCGCGCCGATGAACTTCTTGCGCGGCCGCTGGTTGTATTCGTCGAGCTGGCGCGAAATCTGGCCTTCGATGCGGGCGATGGCCAGCGCGCTGCTGGCGAGGTCGGCGCCGGAACGAACCGGCTCGGTGGTCGCGGTCTGGCTGTTCTGCGCCTTGTTGGCGGCGACGGCCCGCTCGCTTTTCAGCCGCGTCATCTGCTGCTGCTGCTGCGCTTCCAGCTCGGCGACGCGGCGCTGCGCTTCGAGCAGTTCGCGGCCCTCCCTGGTATTGGGCGAGGGCGGCAGCGGCGTTTTGGCGCGGCGATCTTCCTCGGTGTTGCCGCCGCCATCAAGGTTGGCCTGCGCCTTGGCCTGCGCCTTGTCCGGCCGGTTCTTGCTCTTGCTGTTGACCAGGATGACGTCGAGCGCCCTCTCGCGCGCCTTGTCGATGAAATCCGGCGGCGTGAAATGAACGGTGAGCAGTACGGCATGAAGCGCCAGCGAAACACCCAGCGCCAGCGTCAGGTGGCGCTGCGGCGCATCCATCGCGGCGAGAAAGGCCGGCATTGGCAGCGCCGGCAGCGCGGGCCGGGAAAAGCGTGACGGGCTGGGCGGGTTGGACGGGCTTGGCATGAGCCCGATAATTTTACTCCGCGACTTCTTCGCCCTCGTCGTCGGCTAAGGCAGCATCAGAGCCCGTATTGGGCGCCAATTCGGGCGCCAGTTCCAGATAGCGCAGGCGCAGCTCGGCCTCCAGCAGATCGATGCCTTCGACGGCCAGTTGCACGCGGGCACCCCTCGGCAATTCGGGAACCGAGGGCGCGCGCGCCACCAGCGGAATGGCGTCGAGGCGCACCAGCGATTCGCGCAGCACCTGCGCCAGCGCCACCTGCATGCCTTGTTGCAGCAGCCAGCGCAGGCACCAGTAGCGCTCCATGCCGCGCTGGAATTCGGCGTAGGCGGCATAGGTCAGTTCGAAGTCGCGCATCGCGGCCAGCAGGTCGGCCGATTTCGGCGGGAATGGCGGCGCCTCTTCGCGCAGCAGGGCGATCAACTGCCACTGGTTGAGCAGATCGCAGTAGCGCCGCAGCGGCGACGACGACCAGGCATAGCACTCGACGCCGAGGCCTTCGTGCGCCGCCGCGACCGTGCTCATGCGCACCTTGCCCGCGGTCTGCACGCGGTACAGCGCGGGGATGCCGGCATCGCGCAGCATTGCGCCCCAGGTGGCGTTGGCCATGATCATCAGTTCGGCGACCAGCGTATCCAGCGGGCTGCCGCGCGCGCGGTCGTCGATGCTGACGAAACCCTTGCCCGGTTCCGCCGCGATGCCGCTCTCGGCGGCCCAGTCGACAATGAAGTTGTAGTCCTTGCGCGTGCTGTTGTCGGAGGGCTTGCCGCGTCCGGCTTCGAGCACCTGGGCGAATTCCCAGAGCAGCTTCAGTTCGTCCCGATACGGAAATTCCGTCAGGCCTGCGGCCAGCGTGGTTTCGTTGAACACCGGCTCGATATCGTGGTGGCGCAGGTTGGCGACGATCGGCACCTGTTCCATGCGCGTTTCGTGGCCAAGCAGGCGGTAGTCGGCGGCGACGTCGAGATAGAGCGAAATGGCGGCCACGGTGTGTCCGGCGGCGAGCGTGAAATGCTCGACGATGTCTTCCGGCAGCATGGTGATCTTGCGCCCCGGCATGTACACCGTGGACAGCCGTTCGCGGGCGATGCGGCCGAGGTCGGAGTCGGGGCCGAAGCCCAGCCCCGGCGCCGCGATGTGGATGCCGATGTGCCAGCCGCCGTCGGGATTCGCGGTGACGGAAAAGGCGTCGTCGATTTCGGTGGTATGGGCGTCGTCGACGCTGAAGGCGGCGACCTTCGCCAGAGGCAAGTCGGCCGGTTCGCGCGGTGCGGCGAACTGTGGAAATCCGGTACCACCCTTGCTCTCGGGAAAGAACTCGAAGAGGAAACGTCCGAGGTGATAGTCGTGGGTCGAGGGCAGCGCGCCGCACTCGAACAGCAGGCGTGCGGCGGACTTGCCGGTTTCATTGCAGGCGGCTTCGAGCGCCTTGGTCTCGGGGCGGTTGCGGTCCGGCTTGTAGATCAGTTGCGTCAGCAGCGGCGTGAACTCGGCGGGCAGTTGGCCGCGCTTGAGTTCCTCGACCATGCGTTCGATGGCCGCCGCCTGCTGGCGCTTCCTTTCCAGGCCGGCCAGCGCGGCCTCCAGGATTTCCGGTGGCGCCTTGCGGAAGCGGCCGCGACCCTTGCGATGGAAATGGATCGGCGCCGAATGCAGGCGCAACAGCACGGCGGCGGCCTGGACCGGATCGGGTTTGCTGCCGTGGTATTCCGCGGCGAGTTCCTCGAAGCCGAACTCGGCCTCGCCGCAGACTTCCCAGAGAAAGTCGACGTCGATGCCTTCCGCATCGGCTTCCGCCCGTTCCAGCAGTTCGCCCGGCGCCGGGGCGGAAAAGCGCAGCAGGACATTCGCCGCCTTGACCTTGGAGCGCTTGCCGGAGGCGAGTTCGATCTGCAGCGAAGCCACATTGTCGGCAAGCACGGTGCCGGCACGGAAAGCGCCGTCCTCTTCAAACAGGACATTCATTTCAGGGATTGGGGATCAGGAATCGGGAATCAGGGACCGGCGTCGGGCCGACCTGCGGGGAAGCGAATTATACCGGCCTGGCGGTGGCGATCAGGATGGTGCTGGTCAGCTCGAAGCCGCCGGCCACCGCATACGGGGCGAGCTCTTCGGCAACGGCGACTGCGAGCGCCTGCTGCTTTTCGGCCGGCAGGCGCGACAGGCTTTCCGCCGCGCCGCCGGCGAGGTCGAGAAAGCCCTGCCAGTAGGCGGCGGCATCGTTGAAGCGGGTGGTAAAGCGGCAGGGCTCGATTTCAATATCCTGAAAGTCGGCGCTGGCGAGACGGCGAGCGAGCTCGCCGGTGTCGCCAAAGCGGAAGATCGAGGGGCGCGCCACCTTCGGCGGCGGCAGCAGGCGGCGCATGCAGCCAAGCGCCGCCTCGACCAGCGGCACTTCGCAGGCAGCGCCCCACACCGAGAGTGTCAGCATTCCGTCCCGAGCGAGTACCCGGCGCATCTCCTTCAAGGCGGCCTGATCGTCGGGAAAGAACATCAGGCCGAGTCCGCACAGCACGCGATCGAAGCTCCCGCTGGCGAAAGGCAGGGCCTCGCCATCGGCGGCCACCCGGACCAGGCCGGGGCAGCAGGCCAGTTGGCCCTCGCTGATGTCGCTGGCAATCGCCAGCCCATTCTCGCCGACCGCGTCTTGTGCCTCGCGCGCCAGCAGGCCGGGGCCGCTGGCGAGGTCGAGCACGCGCTGTCCCGGCCCCAGATCCGCCGCCGCCAGCAGGGCGTCGGTCGGTTCGCCGCGCGCGCCGGAGGCGGCCAGATAGCGCGGGCCGATGCGGTCGTAGCCGGCGCGCTCGATCCGCTTGAACTGGGCGGCATCGAAACTCATGGCACGCCGGGCGCCCTGGCGGCAGCGGCGCGAAATAGGTCGACGGTGTACACCGCAAGGCCGGCCCAGATCGCGGCGAAGGCCAATGCGCGGCTCAGGTCCAGCGGCTCGCGATAGACGAACACGGCGAGCAGGAAGGTGATCGAGGGCGCGAGGTATTGCAGGAAGCCCATCATGTTGAGCGGCAGCCGTCTTGCGGCGACGGCAAACAGCAGCAGCGGAATGGCGGTCACGGCGCCGGTGGCGATCAGCATCAGGTCGCGCCCGTTCGGCAGGCCTTGGCCGGCGCCGAAGTGGCTCTGCCCGGAATACGCCAGCCAGACCAGCCAGGCCAGCGCCACCGGCAGCATGCACACGGTTTCGAGAAACAGGCCGCTGGCGGCATCGAGCGGCAACTGCTTGCGCAGCAGCCCGTAGATGCCGAAGCTGCCGGCCAGCACCAGCGAGATCCAGGGCAGGCCGCCGACCTGCACCGTTTCGATGATGACACCGATGGTCGCCAGCGCGACGGCCAGCCATTGCAGCGGGCGCAGGCGCTCCTTCAGCAGCAGCACGCCGAGCGCGACGTTGAACAGCGGCAGGATGAAATAGCCGAGGCTGGTTTCGAGAATGTGGCCGCTATTCACGCCCCAGACGAAGGTCAGCCAGTTGATCAGCACCATGGCCGATGCCAGCGCGATGCGCGCCAGTTGCGCCGGGATGCGGGCGAGCCGCAAGGCTTCGCCGAAGCCGCGACCGAAGCCGATCACCGCGGTCATCAGCGCCATGGCCCAGACCACGCGGTGGGCAATGATTTCGTCGGCCGGCACCTCGGCGATCTGCTTGAAGAAGATCGGCACCAGCCCCCAGATCAGGTAGGCCGCGAGCCCGGCGAAAATGCCGAGCCGGATATTTTCACGCGTCGCCGCCGGCTGCATTGCGTTCAGGCGAGTCCGGCGAACGCGATGACCGGATCGAGGTAGTCGTTCCAGCGCGTGAAGCTGTGATCGCCGCCGGGCAGCACGGTTTGCCGCGCTCCGGCGTAACGGCTGACGGCATGGCGGTAGTCCAGCGTTTCGTCGCCTTCTTCCACCAGCAGCCAGAAGCGCTGCGGTTTGCCCAGGACCGGGACTTCGATGGCGCGCAGTTCCTCGATGTGCCGAAGGGTGAACTCGAAGGGCTCGCCCGAGTAGAGCCATTGTTGCGGGCCAATGTATTGCTGCAGGGAGAGGTGGGCGACCACGGCCGGGTTGACCAGCACGGCCTTGAGGTCGAAGCTTTCGGCGAGATACGTCGAGTAATAGCCGCCGAGCGAGGAGCCGACCACGGTGCTGACACCGTGCCTGGCAATCAGGCCTTCGGCCAGCGCGATCGCCTCGCGCGGCGAAGCCGGCAATTGCGGGCAGATGAACTTTTCGCCGAGGCCGCGTTCGCGCATGCGCGCGCCAAGGGCCTGCGCCTTGTGCGATTGCGGGCCGCTGGTGAAGCCATGCAGGTAGAGAATCAAGCAGCGCTCCAATTGACGATGCCCATTTGCCAGGACGCCAGCACCACGATGCCGAAGGCGATGCGGTACCAGGCGAAGATCGTGAAGTCGTGGCTGGAAATGAAGCGCAACAGCCAGCGCACGCAAAGGAAGGCGGAGACGAAGGAGGCGACGAAGCCGACGACCCACATGCCGAGGTCGTCCATGGACAGCAGGTGGCGTTCCTTGTACAGCTGGTAGGCGGTGGCGGCGAGCAGCGTGGGGATCGCAAGGAAAAAGGAAAACTCGGTCGCTGCCTTGCGCGAAAGACCGAACAGCAAGCCGCCGATGATCGTGGCGCCGGAACGCGAGGTGCCGGGAATCAGCGCACAGGCCTGCGCCAGGCCGAGCTTCACGGCGTCCATCAGGTTCAGGTCTTCGACACGCTCGACACGGATGACATGCTCGCGCCGCTCGGCCCAGAGGATGATGAAGGCGCCGACGATGAAAGCCGTCGCGACCGCCACCGGGTTGAACAGCGTGGCCTTGATCGCCTTGCCGAACAGCAGCCCCAATATGGCCAGCGGCATGAAGGCGACGGCGATGTTGCGCACCAGGCGTTGCGAATCCGCGTCGTGCCCCAGCGTGCCGAATACCTTCACGATGCGCTCGCGATACTCCCAGCAGACGGCGAGGATCGCGCCGGACTGGATGACGATCTCGAACAGCTTGCCCTTTTCGTCATTGAAGTGCAAAAGATCGCCAGCCAAGATAAGATGGCCGGTAGATGAAACGGGAAGGAATTCCGTGAAACCTTCAACCAGGCCCAGTAAAAGAGCTTGGAGCAGCGGGTGAAAATCCATAGGGAAAGAATTGATGGCGGCCGCTGTAGAGGGCTGCAAAGTCTAGCATGCTGAAAAAAATCGGCGTCGAACATCTGCGTGTGGGCATGCATCTTGAGGAGCTTTGCGGCTCCTGGATGGAGCATCCCTTCTGGCGCACCAAATTCGTCATCAAGGACCCGAAGGATATCCGCCTCATCATCGAAAGCGGGATCAAGGAGGTCTGGATCGACATCGACAAAGGGCTCGATATTCCGGCCGCCGCAAGCAAGGAACAGGTCGAAGCCAAAGTCGACGCGGAATTGATGGAGACCGCGGCCGCGACGGGCACACCGATACAGGTCTCGCAGCCGAAGCGGGTCGCCATGACCGAGGAAGTCAAGCGCGCCGCGAAGATATGCGCGAACGGGAAGGACGCCGTCGTCTCCATGTTCCAGGAAGTGCGCATGGGCAAGGCGATTTCCGCCGAAGCCGCCGGCGAACTGGTGGACGAGATTTCTTCCTCGGTGGCGCGCAACCCCGGCGCCCTGATCAGCCTCGCCCGGCTGAAAACGGCGGACGACTATACCTACATGCATTCGGTCGCCGTCTGCGCGCTGATGGTCGTACTGGCGCGCCAGCTCAATCTCGACGAAAAGGAGACCCGGGAGGCCGGCATGTCCGGACTGCTGCACGATCTGGGCAAGGCGATGATGCCGATGGAAGTGCTCAACAAGCCGGGCAAGCTGACCGACGAGGAATTCCGCATCATCAAGAGCCATCCCGAAGAAGGTCATCGGTTGCTGGTCGAGGGCGGTACCGCCGGCCCCACGGTGCTGGATGTCTGCCTGCACCATCACGAAAAGGTCGATGGCAGCGGTTACCCGCACCGCCTGAAAGACGAGCAGATCAGCGTGTTCGCCAAAATGGGCGCGGTCTGCGATGTCTATGACGCCATCACTTCCAACCGGCCGTACAAGTCGGGTTGGGATCCGGCCGAGTCGATCCGCAAGATGACCGAATGGACCAACGGCCATTTCGACGGGCGGATCTTTCAGGCCTTCGTCAAGAGCATCGGCATTTATCCCGTCGGCTCGCTGGTGCGACTGAGTTCGGGGCGCCTCGGGGTGGTCGCCGAGCAATCGGACAAATCGTTGCTGACACCGCGCATCAAGGTCTTTTTCTCGACCAAATCGATGGCCTATGTTCCGCCGGAACTGATCGATCTTTCCCGCCCCAACGTCAGCGAGAAGATCGTTGCCCGCGAAGATGCCGAGAAATGGGGCATCAAGAACCTGGACCAATACTGGGCGGCGTAGTTTCCGTTTCGAGCCGGGTCAGCCAGGCCAGCGCGGCTTCGCGATCATGGCCGCACATTTCGACCGAGGGCTTCAGCCCCGAACAACAAGCAGGTCGTTGCGGCATGCCAAATACCCGACAGCGCAACTCCGCATCGAGATGACGGCAGGGGTCGCCCGCCGCCTTGTTCAACGTGGTGATCGAAGGCGCGATGCAGCAGGCGCCGCAACCGGGACGGCAGTCCATCATCGCCCCGTTCGCCGTAGCTCCAGCGCCGACTCTCAGGAAACCTTGTAAATTTCGCTGCCGGCCTTGACGAACTCGACAGCCTTGACTTCCATGCCCTTGTTCAAGGCTTCCTGTTCCGAAACGCCGATCTTCGCCGCGTAGTCGCGCACGTCCTGGGTGATCTTCATGGAGCAGAAATGCGGCCCGCACATGGAGCAGAAGTGGGCCAGCTTGGCACCGTGCTGGGGCAGGGTTTCGTCGTGGAATTCGCGCGCCTTGTCGGGGTCGAGGCCGAGGTTGAACTGGTCTTCCCAGCGGAATTCGAAGCGCGCCTTGGACAGCGCGTTGTCGCGCACCTGCGCGCCCGGGTGGCCTTTCGCCAGATCGGCGGCGTGCGCCGCGATCTTGTAGGCCATGATGCCGTCCTTGACGTCGTTCTTGTCGGGCAGGCCGAGGTGTTCCTTCGGCGTCACATAACAGAGCATGGCCGTGCCGTACCAGCCGATCATGGCGGCGCCGATGGCGCTGGTGATGTGGTCGTAGCCGGGTGCTATGTCGGTGGTCAGCGGGCCCAGGGTGTAGAAGGGCGCCTCGCCGCAGAGGCGCAACTGCTCGTCCATGTTGAACTTGATCATGTGCATCGGCACGTGGCCGGGGCCTTCGATCATCACCTGGACATCGTGCTTCCACGCGATCTTGGTGAGCTCGCCCAGGGTTTCCAGTTCGCCCATCTGCGCCGCATCGTTGGCGTCGTAGATCGAGCCGGGGCGCAGGCCGTCGCCGAGGCTGAAGGCGACGTCGTAGGCCTTCATGATTTCGCAGATGTCCTCGAAATGCGTGTAGAGGAAATTCTCCTTGTGGTGCGACAAACACCACTTGGCGAGGATCGAGCCGCCGCGGCTCACTATCCCCGTCATGCGCTTGGCGGTCAGCGGCACGTAGCGCAGCAGCACGCCGGCATGGATGGTGAAATAATCGACGCCCTGCTCGGCCTGTTCGATCAGCGTGTCGCGGAAGATTTCCCAGGTGAGGTCCTCGGCCTTGCCATCGACCTTTTCCAGCGCCTGGTAGATCGGCACCGTGCCGATGGCGACCGGGGAATTCCTTACGATCCACTCGCGCGTCTCGTGGATGTTCTTGCCGGTGGAGAGGTCCATCACCGTGTCGCCGCCCCAGCGGATGGCCCAGGTCATCTTGTCGACCTCGTCCTGGATGGTGGAGGCCAGCGGCGAGTTGCCGATGTTGCAGTTGATCTTGGTCAGGAAGTTGCGGCCGATGATCATCGGCTCGGACTCGGGGTGGTTGATGTTGTTCGGAATGATGGCGCGGCCGCGGGCGATTTCGTCGCGGACGAATTCGGGCGTGATCACGCGCGGAATCGAGGCGCCGAAGCTCTGCCCCGGATGCTGGCTGCGCAAGAGATCGTCGAGGCCTTCGAGCTTCTGGTTTTCGCGGATTGCGACGTATTCCATTTCGGGCGTGATGATGCCGCGCCGCGCGTAATGCATTTGCGTCACGTTGGCGCCGGGCTTGGCGCGGCGCGGCCGCCGTCCGAGGTCGAAGCGCAAGTTCGACAGTTCGGCATCGGCCAGGCGCTGCCGGCCGTAGTCTGACGACAGGCCGGGAAGTTCCTCGGTATCGTTGCGCTCGGCAATCCATTGCGCCCGCAGGCCGGGCAGGCCCTTGCGGATGTCGATGGCGGCGGCCGGATCGGTGTAGGGCCCGGAACAGTCATAGACGGTGACCGGCGGGTTGGGGGTGTCGCCGGTCGGGCTCTGGGCAATTTCGCGCATCGGCACGCGGATGTCCGGCCGGCTGCCGGTAACGTAAATCTTGCGCGAATTGGGCAGGGGGGCGATGGCGGCGGCGTCTACATGGGCGTCGGCAGCGATAAACTTTTCGTTGGCATTCATGGGGCAAGCTCGATTCTGGGTGGGGTGGGGCAGAGGTTTGAAGCTACTGGAAAGGCTGAACGAATGCAACCCGCGCAGCTCAAAGGGCACTCGGGCGGAATTCGGGGTAGGCTTGAAATTCGATTGGGGCTAAAGTATTGCAATTCAGGGCCGTAACACCAGAAATCTAGAAACCACGTTCAGTGAAGGCTAACGCCTGTATTTTGAGCGTCGTTAAGGGCAGCGGCCGTAGCTAATAGGGATAAAGGGAAATTCATGTCTGTGTTTCGCATGCCGCCGGCTTTTGCAAGCACTTTGGCCGCAACGGCGCTCGTCCTGTTGGTGAATTGTCCCGTTCAAGCCGCCAACTGGCAAGGCGTCATTGCCGGCCAGAACGAGACCATCGAGATCGACAAGGCACGCATTGCCGGCAGTGCCGGCGGCATTACGGGCTGGAGCCGCATCATTCTTGGCCGCGACGTCAAGGACCCGGGCGGTGTGTACAACGAGATTCACGCCCAAAATCTTTATGATTGCGCCGGCCGCCGGTTCACCACGCTGCGACGCGCCTATTTCAACGGCGATACCCTGGTTCGCGAGGAACCGGTCTCGCGCCAGCGCGCCAACAAGATACAGATCGGTAGCATTGACGAACGCCTGCTGAACGAGGCCTGTCGCGTGCATGCCGCCAGCGCGGCCGCCGCGGTGGCGAACGCCGCAAGCCGGTCCGCGCTCGATATGCAGGATCCGGAGCGGGCGACGGCGATGCATGCCGACATGCGAACCCTGGCCGAAGGTGCCCGACCCCGCATCGTGCCTGTGGCCGATGCCTCGCCCAAGCCGGTGGCACCCGCCGCCGTCGCGCCGGCAGCCCCTGCCACTGCTGCGCCGACACCTGCCGGCGAAAAGCCGCGACACATCATGCTGCCGGCGATCGACAAGGCGGCGGCGGACCAGGCTGCGTCGAGCGCCGGAATCAAACCTGGCGCAGCCCCGGCTTCAGCCCCCGCTCCCACTCCCGCCAAGCCGGGGGCAAAGCCCGAAGTCAAGGCGGTTGCCACGGCCGCTTCCCAGGCGGCAGCGAAGCCGACGGAAAGCGCCAGCGAGAGACGCTTGCGCGAGCTGCAGTACGCCACCAGCGGCCCGCGCAAGACCGTCATCAAGAAGAAACCGGCGCCGCCCCCGGTTGCCGAAAACCCGGCGGCCGACATGCACGCCCACTGGTCCTATGAAGGGGCAGGCGCGCCCGCCAACTGGGGCAAGCTGCGCAGCGAATACGCGACCTGCGGCACGGGTCAGCGTCAGTCTCCCATCGACATTCGCGACGGTATCAAGGTCAGTCTCGAAGCCATCCGTTTCGAGTACCGACCGACGCAGTTCCGCATCGTCGACAACGGCCATACCCTGCAGGTCAGTGTCGGCGAAGGCATGGTCATGCATGTCATGGGCAAGCGCTATGAACTGGTCCAGTTTCATTTCCATCGCCCCGCGGAAGAGCGCGTCAATGGCCGGCTCTACGACATGGTGGTGCATCTGGTGCACAAGAACGACGAGGGGCAACTGGCCGTCATCGCCGTCCTGCTCGAAAAGGGCAGCGAGCATCCCTTGATCCAGACCCTGTGGAACAACATGCCGCTGGAAAAGGACATGGAAGTCATGCCGACGGAGCCGATCGACCTCATGCAGTTGTTGCCGGAAATCCGCAGCTACTGGACCTACATGGGTTCGCTGACCACGCCGCCCTGCACCGAAGGCGTGCTGTGGATGGTGATGAAGCAGCCGCTGCAGGTGTCGGCCGACCAGATCTCGATCTTCTCGCGGCTCTACCGCAACAACGCAAGGCCGGTGCAGCCGTCGAACGGACGCCTGATCAAGGAATCGCGCTGACGCTCATGGCACCGAGCGCCACCCACCGAAGATGAAACACGCGAAAACGAAGTTTCAGTGGAGGCTAACGCCGGCATCATCGGCGTTAAGCGCAGCGGCCGTAACTAAAGGCGAATTGGTCGCCCGCTCCCCTTTCCCCCCCTCGCGGGGGGTTACCAGTCGGCGCGCTGCGCGCGTCCATTACCGGAGACTTCGAACTCGGTGTTTCACAGCAAGGCGGCTACCGGGCATAGCCGATGGCCTTGAGGGCCTCGAAGATCTTCTTTGACAGCAGGGCGTGGCCGGCAACATTCGGGTGCAGTTGATCGGCCTTGAGGTCGGTATTCGAGAGGACCTCGGGCAGTGCGTCCTCGATCAGCGGCGCCTGGTGTTCCTTGGCCACCTGCTGGTAGAAATCGGCAGCGGACAGATTGTTGAAGACCGCGCCGGCGATGCTCGGTTTCGGCGTCGCCAGCAGCACCGCCTTGCTGCCGCGGACCTTCACCAGCGTCAGCATTTGTCCGAGGTTGCTGACCGTCTGCCCTTGTGGCAGCCGCCGCAGCATGTCGTTGCCGCCCAGGGTCACCAGCACCAGCGTGGGAGCGTGCTCGTCGAGCAGTGCCGGCAAGCGCTGCAAGGCGCCGGCGCTGGTGTCGCCGCTGACGCCGGCATTGATCACGACCCAGCCGGTGCGCTTGCCCAGCAGGGCTGGCCACGCCTCTTCTGGCGTGACGCCGTGAGCCGCGGTCAGGCTGTCTCCCAGCGCCAGAACCTTGGCGCCCGGCGGCAGGGCGGCTTCTTTCGGTTTGCCGCAGGCGGCGACAAACAGCAGGGCAAGAAGCGCGAACACGCCGCGCACCATTGATCCTGGAAAAAACAGTTGATCCGCAGATTTCGCAGATTTCCGCAGATGGATCAACACGTTTGGCACGCCTTGCCGATCACCCATCGGGTTTGTCCGCGAGCACCCCCAACCCTTTGAAGGACCGCGTTTTCATCTGCGAAAATCTGCGTCATCTGCGGAAAACAGGTTGATTTGCTCATGACCTGTCAGGACTGGCCGAACACTTCATTCAACTGCCGCGCAACGCGAATGAAGGTAGTGCGCTTGGACAGTTCCCTGAGCTTGTGTGCGCCGACATAAGTGCAGGCGGAACGCACCCCGCCCAGAATCTCCAGGACCGTGCCCTCGACCGGTCCGCGGTAATCGAGTAGTACCTCCTTGCCTTCCGAGGCGCGGTAGTTGGCGACACCGCCGGCATGCTTGTCCATCGCGGTGCGCGAACTCATGCCGTAGAAGCGCACCTTGCGCTTGCCGCTTCGCTCGGTGACTTCGCCCATGCATTCGTCGTGGCCGGCCAGCATGCCGCCCAGCATGACGAAGTCGGCGCCGCCGCCGAAGGCCTTGGCCAGATCGCCCGGCGAGGTGCAGCCGCCGTCGGCGCAGATCAGGCCGCCCAGTCCATGCGCGGCGTCGGCGCATTCGATCACGGCCGAGAGTTGCGGGTAGCCGATGCCGGTCATCTTGCGCGTGGTGCATACCGAGCCGGGGCCGATGCCGACCTTGACGATGTCGGCGCCATCGAGAATCAGTTCTTCCGCCATTTCGCCGGTGACGACATTGCCGGCCATGATGGTGATCTGCGGCCAGGCGTCGCGCAGGCGGTGGAGAGCATCGACGAAGGACCTGGTATAGCCGTTGGCCACATCGACACAGACGAAGGAAACGGCATCGCCGACTTCCTGCTTCACCCGGCAGAACTTTTCGTAGTCTTCGCGGGTGATGCCCATTGAATAGAAGGCGGTCGTTGTCTCCGGCAGTTCCCGGAAAAACTCCGTCAACTCGGCCTCGGCGTAGTGCTTGTGCAGCGCCGTGGCCAACTGGTGCCGGGCCAGTACCCGGGCCATTTCGAAGGTGCCGACCGTGTCCATGTTGGCCGCGATGATGGGCACGCCGCGATAGCCGCGGCCGGAATGGCGGAAGACGAATTCGCGTGAAATATCCACGTCCGAACGCGATGTCAGGGTCGAGCGCTTGGGCCGGATGAGGACATCCTGAAAATCGAGCTTGAGCTCTTCTTCGATGCGCATGGCGGCTTCCTTCCTATTTCCTAAGGTGCCGGGCAAACGGCACAATCAGCTTACCGCGTAAACCCGCACGCCGGTTTGGCGTCGCCGGGCGGGGTTGACGCCGAGACAAGTTTCCATATACTGACTGACCGGTCAGTAATTAAACGTCCCGCAATGGAAGCTTCAGCGCACCCCCGCCAACGCCGCAAGGAAGCCCGTCCCGCCGAACTCATGGCGGCGGCGCTGGAACTGTTTGTCGAAAAGGGATTCGTCGGCACGCGGCTGGACGATGTGGCGGCGCGCGCGGGAGTATCGAAGGGAACGTTGTATCTCTACTTCGACAGCAAGGAAGCGCTGTTCAAGGCAGTGATCCAGGAGGGCATCGTGCCGATTCTGGAAGAGGGCGCGGGCCTGGTCGATGGTTTCGAGGGCAGCACCGCCGATCTGCTGCGTGCGCTGATCGGTGAATGGTGGCAGCGCATCGGCAACACGCCTCTGGCCGGGGTGCCCAAGCTGATGATCAGCGAGGCGGGGAACTTTCCCGAACTGGCGATCTACTATCACGACGCAGTGATCGTGCGCGGTCGCGACCTGATGCGGCGCACGCTGCAGCGGGGCATTGGGTCCGGCGAGTTTCGCGCCGTCGATGTCGAAACCGCAATCGACGTGATTTTCGCGCCGGTGCTGATGATGGTGATCTGGCGCCATTCGCTGGGCGCTTGCTGCGGTGTCGCCCACGATCCGCAAACCTATCTGCAAACCCATTTCGATCTGGCCCTGGGGGGGCTGATGGCACCGGCCGCCACGGGCCGCCGGAGAGCCTGAAGATGAACCCCGTGTTTTTTTGCTCTGCCTGCGCTGTCATGCATTGCCCGCAAAGCGCGCTCACGGGGCAGGTGGGGATTCAGGCCCGCCCCGACAATTTCACACCATGGCTGCGCCGGCGTGTTGCCGGCCCTTCCGGAGATTCCGCATGAAACTCGCACCCCTCCTCTTTCTCCCCGTACTGCTCACTGCCTGCAGCGAACCGCCACCACCACCGGTCGTGCCGAAACTGGTGCGGATCATGACAGTCGGCGCTGGCGATACGGCGACGGACGGAGCGCAGCGCAGCTACAGCGGTGAAGTGCGCGCACGGATCGAGACCACGCTGGGATTCCGCATTGCCGGCAAGATCGTCGAGCGCCGCGTCGATGCCGGCACGGCGGTCAAGGCCGGGCAGGTGCTGGCACGCCTCGACCCGGCAGATGCCGGGCTGCAAGCGACCCAGGCGGAGGCGCAGCGGGCGCTGGCGGCGGCCGATGTGGCCCGCTACCGCGACCTGCGGGCAAAGAATTTCATCAGCGCTTCGGCGCTCGACGCCAGGGAGACTACCTTCAAGGCCGCCGAGGCGCAGGCCGCACTGGCCAAGAACCAGGCGAGCTACACCAGCCTTGTTGCCGACCGCGCAGGAGTCATCGGGCAAGTGCTGGCCGAGCCGGGACAGGTCGTGAGCGCAGGGCAGCCGGTGTTTCGTCTGGCCCCGGATGGCGAGCGCGAGATCGCGGTCGCTCTGCCGGAAGGTGAAGTGAGCACATTCAAACTCGGACAAGCCGCTGAAGTCACGCTCTGGGCCACCCAGGGTGCGGGGACGAAACCGCTGGCGGGGCGGTTGCGCGAGGTTTCGCCGGTCGCCGATCCGGTGACCCGTACCTATGCCGCGCGCGTCAGCCTCAAGGATGCCGATCCGCTGCTGCCGCTGGGCATGAGCGCGACGGTGCGCTTCCCGACCGGAGCGCCGGGAGCAACCCGGCTCACGGTGCCGCTGACGGCGATATTCCAGCAGGGCAACCAGCCGGCGGTATGGAGAGTCGGCGCTGGCGACACGGTGAGTTTGCAGGCCGTTACCGTTGCGGCCTATACGGATAGCGGGGCGGTGGTCGTCGCGGGCCTGAGTGGCGGCGAGCGGATCGTCGCGGCCGGCGTAAACCTGCTCACGGCCGGCGAGAAAGTGCGCATCGCGACGCAGGCGAGCAGCCGATGAAGCAGCTCAATCTCTCCGAGTGGGCGCTCAAGCACCCGCAGATGGTGCTGTATCTGATCATCGTCTTCATGGTCGGCGGCGTCCTCGCCTTCTTCCAGCTCGGGCGCGCCGAAGATCCCGACTTCACCTTCAAGGTCATGGTGGTGCGCACCCTGTGGCCAGGTGCCAACGCGCAGCAGGTCGAGCAGCAACTGACCGAGCGCATCGAGAAGAAGCTGGCCGAAACACCCTGGGTCGATGTGCTGCGCACGGCGTCCAAGCCGGGCGAATCGCTGACCATCGTGATCCTCAAGGACTACACGCCGAAGACCGAGGTGCCGGAAGCCTGGCGCCAGGTGCGCAAGAAGCTCGACGACATTCGCCACACCTTGCCGGCGGGGGTGCAGGGGCCTTTCCCCAACGACGAATTCGGCGACGTGCAGATGAAAATCTTCGCCCTGACCTCGCGCGACGACAAGGCGGGCTACGGCATGGGCGACCTGCGCCGCGAGGCCGACAAGCTGGCGCGCGAACTGCGCCGCGTCGCGGATGTGAAGAAGATCGAGCTGATCGGCGTGCAGGACGAAAAGATCTACATCGACGTCAGCCCGGCGCGCCTGGCCGCCATGGGCCTGGCGCCGACCCAGGTGTTCGACGCGCTGCAACGGCAGAACGCCGTGGCGCCGGCGGGTCACGTCGAGACCGAAACGGACCGCGTGCGGCTGCGCGTCTCCGGCCCCTTCGACAGCGTCGATGCGCTGCGTGAAACCACGCTGGCGGTGGGCGGGCGGAATATCCGGCTGGGCGACATCGCACGAGTGACGCGCGGACTTGCCGATCCGCCGCAGCCGCGCATGCGGGTGGCGGGCCGCGAGGCGATCGGTCTCGGCATAGTCATGGCCAAGGGTGGCAACGTCATCGCGCTGGGCGAAAATCTTGCCGCCACCATGGCCCGCCTGCAGCAGGACCTGCCGGTGGGCATGGACGTGCATGTGGTGTTCGACCAGCCGGAGATCGTCAAGACATCGCTCAACCTTTTCGTGCGTACGCTGGGCGAAGCCATGATCATCGTCCTCGCGGTGTCCTTCCTCAGCTTGGGCTGGCGCACCGGCACGGTGGTGGCGCTGTCGATTCCGCTGGTGCTGGCGATGACCTTCCTCGCCATGAAGGTCTTCGGCATCGACCTGCAACGCATTTCGCTCGGCGCCCTGGTGATTTCGCTGGGCCTGCTGGTCGATGACGCCATCATTGCGGCGGAAATGATGGTGGTGAAAATGGAGCAGGGCTGGGACCGCTTCAAGGCGGCCACCTTCGCCTACACCTCGACGGCGTTTCCGATGCTGACGGGAACGCTGATCACCGCGGCCGGCTTCACGCCGGTCGGCTTCGCCAAGTCCGGCGCCGGCGAATACACCATCTCGATTTTCCAGGTGGTCACCATAGCGCTGTTGGTGTCGTGGATAGTCGCGGTGGTGTTCACACCCTGGCTCGGCTACAAGCTGCTTGATCCGGTCAAGCTGCGCGAGATTGGCGAGAAGCACGGCGGTGACATTTATGACTCGCCCTTTTATCAACGCTTCCGTGCCCTCGTGGTGTGGTGCCTGCGCCATCGCTGGCTGGTGATCTTCGCCACGATCGCGGTGTTCGCGCTGTCGCTGGTGGCCTTCAACAAGGGCGTGCAGAAGCAGTTCTTCCCGGCCGCCAGCCGGCCCGAAGTGATGGTCGACATCTGGCTGCCGCAGGGCGCCTCGCTGAAGGCCACCGAACGCGAGGTCAAGCGCGTCGAAGCCCTGATCGACAAGGATCCCGGCATCGAGTCCTGGTCGTCCTACATCGGCAATGGCGCGCCAAGGTTTTTCCTGTCGCTCGATCAGCAACTGTTTGCCGACAATTTCGGGCAGATGGTGATCGTCACCAAGGGGCTGAAGGAGCGGGAAGAGGTCAAGAACAAGCTGGAGGCGGCATTCGATGCGGCGGACGGTTCCTGGTCGCATCTGCGTCTGCGCGTGGTGCGGCTGGAGAACGGGCCGCCGGTGGGCTATCCGGTGCAGTTCCGCATTCTTGGCGAAGACCTGGCGGCCTTGCGCGACGGGGCGGAAAGCATTTCGACCGTGATGCGCGCCCACCCCAACCTGCGCAACGTGAATTTCGACTGGAACGATCGCGTCAAATCCGTGCGGGTCGAGATCGACCAGGCCCGCGCCCGCGCGCTGGGGGTTTCCAGCCAGGACGTGGCGCTGACGCTGCAAGGCTGGCTGGTGGGCGCCACGGTGACGCAGTTCCGCGAGAACGACCAGTTGATCGACGTGGTCTGGCGCGCCGGTGCCGACGGTGGCGCGGATCCGCGTTCACTGCAGCGCCTGCCCGACCTCGACATTGTCGCCGCAAGCGGCCGCCACATTCCGCTGGCACAGGTGGCGCGCCTGGTCCCGGTGCTGGAAGAAGGCCTGATCTGGCGGCGCGACCGCTTGCCGACGATCACCGTCCGTGCCGACGTGGTCGGCAACCTGCAGCCGCAGGCGGTCTCCGCCCAGATCGATCTGCAATTGGCAACACTGAAGTCCAAGCTGCCGCCCGGATTCCGCATCGAGCTGGGCGGCTCGACCGAGGAGTCGGCCAAGGGCGAAAACTCGATCAAGGCGGCGGTACCGCTGATGATCGTCGGCGTCATCACCCTGCTGATGATCCAGTTGCAGAGCATCAGCCGTACCATCATGGTCTTGCTCACGGCGCCGCTGGGCCTGATCGGCGTGACGCTGGCGCTGCTGGTGTTCCAGGTGCCCTACGGCTTTGTCGCCAACCTCGGCGTGATCGCACTGATGGGCATGATCCTGCGCAACTCGGTGATCCTGGTCGACCAGATCGAGCAGGACGAGCAGTCCGGCAAGAGCGAATGGGAGGCGATCGTCGGCTCGACCGTGCGCCGTTTCCGACCCATTACCCTGACGGCGGCGGCAGCGGTGCTGGCCATGATCCCGCTGACCCGGCAGGTGTTCTGGGGCCCGATGGCGGTGGCCATCATGGGCGGCCTGATCATCGCCACGGTGCTGACCTGCCTGTTCCTGCCGGCTTTGTACGCGGCATGGTTCAGGGTGAAGGAGCCGACCGGCGACATGGTGTAAGCGTAGAATCCTGCCCTTGCCGGCCTTGCCGACATATTAGATTATGCTAATATAGCAATCTTGGAGAAATCATGAACTTCGAACAAGCGCGTTTCAACATGATCGAGCAGCAATTGCGCCCCTGGGAGGTGCTGAATCCGGACGTGCTCGATGTGTTGTTCGTGGTCAAGCGGGAGGAGTTCGTGCCGCCCGCGATGCGCCAGTTGGCGTTCGCCGACACGGAACTTCCTCTGGGGGGCGGCGCCAGCATGCTTGCGCCCAAGGTCGAAGCCCACGCGCTGCAGGCCCTGGCGATGAAGAAGCATGAGAACGTGCTGGAAGTCGGCACCGGCTCCGGCTACATGGCGGCCCTGCTGGGCGCCCATGCCGACCACGTCTGGTCGATCGAAATCGATCCACAACTGGCCGCGACGGCGCGCGAAAATCTGCGCCGCGCCGGCGTGACCAACGTTTCCGTGGAGCCCGGCAATGGCCTGGAAGGCCTCGCTGCCCATGCCCCTTACGACGCGATCATGGTATCGGGCGCAGTGACCAGGGTGCCGCGGATCCTGCTCGACCAGCTCAAGCCGGGCGGGCGTCTTTTTGCCATCGAAGGCAAGGCCCCGGCAATGGAAGCCGTGCTCTACACAAGAACCGGCAGCGATTTTCGCCGCGTGGCCGTATTCGAAACCGTGGCGACCTTGCTGCGCGAGGCAGTGTCTGCGCCTGCCTTCGCTTTTTGAGCCCATGCGCCAGCTTTCCGCTTCCCAGCTCAAGGAATGGCTCGCCGATACGCAGCGGGCCCAGCCCGTGCTGCTGGATGTCCGCGAACCCTGGGAATTCGAAACCTGCCGCATTGCCGGCTCGCAATCCATGCCGATGCGCGGCATACCGGCGCGCTACAACGAATTGAAGCGGGATGCGGACATCGTGATGATCTGCCATCACGGTGCGCGCAGCTTTCAAGCCGGAATGTTTCTGGAACAAATGGGCTTCAGCAGCATCATCAACCTGCAGGGCGGTGTCGCGGCCTGGGCGCGGGATGTTGATCCAGCCATGCCAACGTATTGAATCGAGCCATGGAGCACGTATGAAGAATGCAATTTCCCTGATGCTGGCCGGTTGCCTGAGTGCCGGCGGCTTTGTAAAACTCGCCCATGGCGCCGACCTGATGGCCGTATACCGCGATGCCGTCGCCTACGATGCGCAATATGCATCGGCGCGCGCCGCGCTCGACGCGGGACGCGAGAAGCTGCCACAGGGCCGCACCGGCCTGCTGCCGACCGTCGGCCTCGCCGCCAGCACGACGTGGAACGACATCGACACGACGCGCCGGGTAAGCGGTGCTACCGAGACCAACACCAAATACAACAGCAACGGCTGGACGGTGACGCTGTCGCAACCGCTGTTCCGCTGGCAGAACTGGGTCGCCTACACGCAGTCGGAACTGGCCGTGGCGCAAGCCGAAGCGCAGTTCGGCCTGGCACGGCAGGAACTCATCGTGCGCGCGGCACAGGCCTACTTCGACGTGCTGCTGGCGCAGGACACGCTGGCGACGGCACAGGCACAGAAGGTGGCGATTGCCGAACAGCTCGAATCGGCCAAGCGCAATTTCGAGGTGGGCACGGCAACGATTACGGACACCCATGAAGCCCAGGCGCGGTACGACTTGACCAGCGCGCAGGAAATCGCGGCGCAGAATGATCTGAGCGTCAAGCGCCAGGCGCTGCGCGCCGTGATCGGCAAGGAGCCGGAAGGCCTGAAGAACCTGCGCCCCGGCGTGCAGCTGGTTCGCCCGCAACCGGACGACATCAACAAGTGGGTGGAAATGGCCGAGTCGGCCAGCGCTTCGGTGCAGATCTACCAGGCCCTCTATGAAATTGCCACGCGCGAGATCGAAAAGCAGCGCGCCGGGCATTACCCGACGCTGGATCTGGTGGCGACGCGCGGCCGCAGTTCGGCAACCAACAGTTCGACCCTGGGTTACGGCAGCGACAGCAATGCGAGCACCATCGGGCTGCAACTGTCGATTCCGATCTTCGCCGGCGGCGGCGTGGTTTCCAAGGACCGCGAAGCCGTCGCCCTGAAGGAAAAGGCCAGCGCCGACCTGGAAAATGCGCGGCGCACGGCGGCGCTCAACGCGCGGCAGGCCTATCTGGGTGTGAGTTCCGGGATGGCGCAGGTGAAGGCCTATGAAGCGGCGCTGACCTCATCGCAATCGGCCCTGGATTCGAACAAGCTCGGCTATGAAGTCGGCGTGCGCATCAACATCGACGTATTGAACGCCCAGAGCCAGTTATTCGATACCCGGCAGAAGCTGGCGAAGGCCAGGCTGGACACGCTGGCGGCGCTGCTCAAACTCAAGGCCGCCGCCGGCAGCCTGGGCGAAGACGACGTCGCAGCGATCAACGCGCTTCTCGACTGATCAACTCCAGCGTGCGCGCCGTGGCGCCGCGATGATGCGCGGCGAAGGCACGGCCGGCATCACCCATCTGGCGTCGGCGCTCGGCATCGGCAAGCAGGACATTGACCTGGGTGACCAGATCGTCGGCATCGCCGATTGAAAGGGCTGCACCGCAGGCGATGGCCTCGCGCGCCACTTCGGCGAAATTCCGCGTCGATGGGCCGATCACTACCGGCGTGCCGCAGGCCGCCGCTTCGATCAAATTCTGGCTGCCGAAATCCAGCAGGCTGCCGCCGATGAAGGCGACGTCGACGGACGCGTACCAGGCGAACATTTCGCCCATGCTGTCGCCAATCAGCACCTGGGCGGACGGCGCAACAGGTGTGTCGTCGCTGCGGCGCTGGACGACGAATCCGCGCTCCGCGGCCAGGCGCGACACCTCGTCGAAGCGCTGCGGATGGCGGGGGACGATGACCAGCAACGCCGCCGTGTCGCCAGCGCCGTCCCGCAAGGGGATACCGCTGCGCATAACTCTTTTCCATGCGTCGAGGACCAGCACTTCCTCGCCTTCGCGTGTGCTGGCGGCCAGCCATACCGGGCGCTTGCCGTAGCGCAGCCGAAACTCGCGGGCAAGCGCCAGTTGCGCATCCGGCACGGCGATGTCGAACTTGATGTTTCCGGTCACCCTAATGTCTTGCGCACCCAGCGCTTCGAGACGCATCGCATCATCGGAGGATTGCGCGCCGACAGCGACCAAGCCTCGCAACGCTTCGCGCGTCAGCGCCGGAAATCTGGCATAGCGTCGGGCCGAGCGCTGCGAGAGGCGGGCATTGACCAGTCGCAGCGGTATCTTCTCCTGCCTGCAGGCGGCGATCAGGTTCGGCCACAGCTCGGTTTCCATGATGAAACCGAGTTGCGGGCGGTAGTGGTGCAGAAAGCGCCGCATCGCCCATGGCGTGTCGTAGGGCAGGTAGATGCGCTCCACGCTGTCGCCAAACAGCGCTTCGGACGTGGCGCGCCCGGTGGGCGTCATGTGGGTGAACAGGATGCGGTGATCCGGATAGCGCTGGCGCAAGGCCGCGACCAAGGGCTGCGCGGCGCGGGTTTCGCCGACCGATACCGCGTGCAGCCAGATGGTTATGCGAAGCGGTATCCCCTCGTGGGACGGCGCTGGCGTTACGGCACCAAACATGCCAAATCGTTCGCCCCAGTGGCGCAGATATTCCGGCTGCCGGCGGGCGCGCCAGAGCAGATGCAGGATCGCCCAGGGCAGCAGGGTCAGCACGGCGAGGGTGTAGATGAAGCGTGCCATCAGAGCAATGGCAGTGCCGCCGCGAGGACGTGCTCGACGCTGGGGGGCTGACCCCGCGTGCCGAGACTGATGGCCGGCGTGCTGGCGACAACGCCGGTCAGGGCCGGATCGGAGGCGCAGAACAATGCCAGTGTCGGCCGCCCCAGTGCCGCGGCAAGATGGACCAGGCCGGTATCGACGCCGATGACGATGCGCGCGGCGGCCAACCGTTCGGCGAGTTCCGGCAAGCTCAGGGGCGGCAGGGCGATTGCGCCCGGAATGGCCTGCGCGATCCGCGTCGCGCGCTCGCGCTCGGTGGCGCTGCCCGCCGGCAGCAGGCAGTTGAGCCCGCGTTCGTGCAAGGCGCGGCCCGCAGCGATCCAGCTATTCTCCGGCCACAGCTTGTCGTCGCGCGAGGTGGCGGTCAAGAGCACGACGTCGAGGCTTTCAAGAGTCGGCGTTGGCGGCGCGGCGATTCCATAGTCGGGCGCGGCGGATGCGACGTAGCCGGCCGCCAGTGCAGCAAGACGGCGGTTGCGCTCGACCGCATGAAGGTTCCTCGGCACCTCGAATGTCGCTTCATAGAAGCGCGCCGCCAGCGGTTCGCGGGCTGACGAGACGTCGTAGCCGCAGCGCCTGCCGTGCGCCATGCGGGCGATCAGGGCGCTCTTGAGCAAGCCTTGCGTGTCGATGACCCGGTCGTAGTTCTCGGCTTGCAGCGACGCACGAAAGGCGCGCATTTCTTTCCAGGTTGTGGGAGCGAGCAAGGATTTGCGCCAGCGTCGCAGCGCCACGGGAATCACCCGCCGTACGCCGGGATGCAGCCGCGCGATATCGGCGAAGCCTTCCTCCACCACCCAGTCGATCTCGGCTTCGGGATGCTCGCGGCGCAGGTCGGTGACGACCGGCAGGTTGTGCACCACGTCGCCAAGGGAGGATGTTTTGATGAGAAGAATGCGCATCGGTAGGAGCGGGATGACGCCTTGCGCCGTAAAATGCATCCCGAGTGCAATTATAGCTGCCCATGACCTCCGCCGACCGCATGCCGATATCCGCTGTCCTGATCACCAAGAACGCCGCCCATCAGCTCGCCGACTGCCTGGCGAGCGTGGCGTTCTGCGACGAAATCGTCGTCGTCGATTCGGGCAGCGACGACGGCACGGCGGAGATTGCCGGGCGACATGGTGCGCGGGTAATCCAGTCGGAATGGCGCGGTTTCGGGCCGCAGAAGCAGTTTGCCGTCGACCAGGCGAGCCACGACTGGGTGCTCTGCATCGATGCCGACGAGCGGGTGAGTGAAGGCCTGCAAGAGAGCATTCGGGAGGTGCGTGGTGCCGTATCGTCAGCGCCGACTTTCAGTGCTTACCGATTTGCCCGCCGCAACCGTTTCATGGGGCGTTATCTGCGCCACGGCGAAGGCTATCCGGACTGGAGCCTGCGGCTCTTCGACCGTCGCCATGCGCGCTGGTCGGATGATCCGGTACATGAGAAGGTGATCGCCGCCGGCGCGATCGGCACGCTGCAAGGCGATCTGCTGCACGAATCGGCCGAGTCGCT
This sequence comes from Sulfuritalea hydrogenivorans sk43H, assembly GCF_000828635.1. GTDB lineage: Bacteria > Pseudomonadota > Gammaproteobacteria > Burkholderiales > Rhodocyclaceae > Sulfuritalea > Sulfuritalea hydrogenivorans. The sequence goes on along the minus strand of NZ_AP012547.1, from coordinate 3,552,522 downwards.
GGAGACCTATCTCGCCAAGCAGAACCGTTACAGCACCCTTGCCGCCGAAGAAGCGCTGGCGAGCGGCAAGCGGGCGACCGTGATGCACCTGCTGTTCTCGCCCTTGCTGCGCTTCGTCAAGTTCTACTTCCTTCGCCTGGGCCTGCTCGACGGCCTTCCGGGGCTGGTGCACATCCTCGTCGGTTGCGGTGCGAGCTTTTTCAAGTATGCGAAAATGCTGGCTTTTCAGAGAAGCGGACAATGAAAGTTCTGGTCACCGGCGCGGCCGGGTTCATCGGCATGCATGTCTGCGAGCGTTTGCTGGCGCGCGGCGACGAAGTCGTCGGAGTAGATAACCTCAACGACTACTACGACGTGGCCTTGAAGGAAGCGCGACTGGCGCGGCTGACGCCCAATCCGCGCTTCAGGCTGTCGCGACTCGATATCGCCGACCGCGAAGGCATCGCGGCCTTGTTTGCCGCTGAGCGTCCGCAGCGCGTGGTGAATCTGGCGGCACAGGCCGGCGTACGCTACTCGCTGCAAAACCCGCATGCCTATGTCGACAGCAATGTGGTGGGTTTCGTGAATATCCTCGAAGGCTGCCGCCACAACGGTGTCGAACACTTCGTCTACGCCAGCAGTTCCAGCATCTACGGCGGCAACGAGCGGATGCCATTTTCCGAACACGACAACGTCGATCACCCGGTCAGCCTCTACGCCGCGACCAAGAAGGCCAACGAACTGATGGCGCACACCTACAGCCACCTCTTCAATCTGCCGACCACCGGACTGCGCTTCTTCACCGTGTATGGCCCTTGGGGACGGCCCGACATGGCGCTGTTCCTGTTCGCCAAGGCCATCCTCGAAGACCGCCCCATCGATGTCTTCAACCACGGCAAGATGCGGCGCGACTTCACCTACATCGACGACATTGCCGAGGGCGTGATCCGCGTCCTCGACCAGCCGGCGCAAGCCAACCCCGATTTCGACAAGCAGACGCCCGATCCGGCGACCAGCTGGGCGCCGTATCGCGTGTTCAACATCGGCAATAACCAGCCGGTCGAACTGATGGCCTATATCGAGGCGCTGGAACTGGCTTTGGGCAAGACCGCGAAGAAGAATTTTTTGCCCTTGCAGGACGGCGATGTGCCGGCGACCTACGCCGACACCTCCGAACTCAAGCACGTCACCGGATTTTCACCGGCCATGCCGGTGACCGAAGGCGTGCGCCGCTTTGTCGAGTGGTACCGGAGCTACCATTCCTGATTTTAGGCGTGCCCTTGCGATACTCTCCGCGTTGCTCGCCGCCGCGGCCTTCGTACCTGCGTTTTCCGCCGCTTCGCCAGCGCCGACTTTGCTCCTGGCCGAACGCTATCGCGGCGACATCGACGTATCCCGCTACTGGGCCAGCGAAAAACTCGACGGAGTGCGTGCCGTATGGGACGGCAAGGTTCTGCGCTTTCGCAGCGGCAACCCGGTACCCGCCCCGAAGTGGTTTATCGACGCCTTGCCCCGGCAGCCACTGGATGGCGAACTTTGGCTCGGACGCGGCAGCTTTGATCAACTCTCGGCCATTGTCCGGCGCCAGGGGCCCGTGGATGCCGAATGGCAACGCGTGCGCTACATGATCTTCGAATTGCCCAATGCCCCCGGCAGCTTTACCGAACGCGTGGAACAGATCAAGGCCGTCATCGTCGCGGCGAATCTTCCCTGGCTGCAAGCCGTTCCCCAATTCCGGCTACCCGATGCGGCGGCGCTGCAGAAAAGGCTGCGCGACATTGTCCGTAGCGGCGGCGAAGGACTCATGCTTCACCGCGACGATGCCGCCTACGAAACCGGTCGCTCCAGTGCCTTGCTCAAACTAACTCCATGGCTCGACGCCGAAGCCATCGTTGTCGCCCATCTGCCTGGCAAGGGAAAATATGCCGGCATGCTTGGCGCATTGCAGATGGAGTTGCCCGACGGTCGCCACTTCGCCCTGGGCAGCGGTCTTACCGATGCCCAGCGCCGCAATCCGCCGTCGGTAGGCACGCAGATCACCTACCGTTATCGCGAGCTGACGAAGAACGGCATGCCGCGCTTCCCGAGGTATCTGCGGGTGCGTGATAAGCTTTGAAAATATGTTGAAGCAGCCAATCAATCCATGCGTTTGACCGATCGGAGTGCCTTGAATGTCTGACTCGCGAATCGTCCCGGTAGTACTGAGCGGCGGTTCGGGCACGCGCCTGTGGCCCGTCTCGCGCGAGAAGCATCCGAAGCAGCTGCAACCCTTGCTGGGCGGCGAGAGTTTGCTGCAGAACACCTTGCGCCGCCTCGAAGGCCTGCCTCTGGGCGCGCCGATTGTCGTCAGCAATCAGGAATATCGCTTCATCACCGCCGAGCAATTGCGCCAGCTCGGATTGGCACACTGGACTTTGCTGCTGGAGCCGATCGGTCGCAATACCGCTCCTGCGCTGACCGCTGCGGCGCTGTTCGCCACTCGCGATGGGGACGATCCGGTATTGCTGGCCACGCCCGCGGATCACCATGTGCGCAATGTCGACGCATTCACCGCGGCCGTGTTGCATGGCTTGCCCGAGGCCGAACGCGGTGCCGTGGTCACTTTCGGCATCGTGCCGGACCGCCCGGAAACCGGTTACGGCTATATCGAAACAAGAGTTATGCAAAGCGGTATCCCCGGGGACGGCGCTGGCGGAGCGGCGGCTTCGATCGAACTCCTCGCCTTTCGTGAAAAACCCGATGCCACCATCGCCGCCGAATACGTGGCCGGCGGCCGACATTTCTGGAACAGCGGCATCTTCATGCTGCGTGCCTCGGTGTGGCTCAAGGCTATCGGCCATTTTGCGCCGGAGATGCTGGCCGCCTGCCGCGCGGCGGTCGAGAGTGCGAACGAGGATGGCGACTTCGTTCGACTCGATGCGGATGCGTTCGCCGCATCTCCCGCCGACTCGATCGACTACGCGGTGATGGAAAAGCTTCCTGCCGACAGGACACTCGACATTCCAGGTCGCGTGGTTCCGCTCGATGCCGGCTGGTCGGATGTCGGTGCCTGGGATGCGCTGTGGCAGGCCATCGAGCGCGATGCCGACGACAATGCCGTAAAGGGCGATGTCTGGCTGGAGGATTCGCACGGCAACCTGGTAATCGCCGAACACGGCCTCGTCGCCTGCATCGGCTGCGAGGACATGGTGGTGGTCGAAACCGCGGACGCCGTGCTGATCGCACCGAAGTCCCGCACCCAGGAGGTCAAGCGCATCGTCAGCCGCCTCAAGGCAGCCGGCCGCAGCGAGGTCGATCTGCACCGCAAGGTGCATCGACCGTGGGGTTGGTACGACGGCATCGACAGTGGCGAACGCTTTCAGGTCAAGCGCATCGTGGTGCGCCCCGGAGCCACCCTGTCGCTGCAAATGCATCATCATCGCGCCGAGCACTGGGTAGTGGTGCGCGGCACCGCCAAGGTGACCCGCGGCGATGAAATCATCCTGCTCGGCGAAAACGAATCGACCTACATTCCGCTGGGCGTAAAGCATCGGCTGGAAAACCCCGGCCAGATACCGCTCGAAATCATCGAGGTGCAGTCGGGCAGCTACCTGGGCGAAGATGACATCGTGCGCTTTGAAGACAACTACGGACGCAAGCAATGACCGCAAAAATCGCTCTGATTACCGGCGTTACGGGCCAGGACGGCGCCTATCTCGCCGAGTTCCTGCTCGACAAGGGTTACGAGGTACACGGCATCAAGCGCCGCAGTTCGCTGTTCAATACCGATCGCATCGATCATCTGTACCAGGATCCGCATGTATCGAACCGCCGCTTCACCTTGCACCACGGCGACATGACCGACAGCTCCAGCCTGGTACGCATCATCCAGCAGGTGCAGCCCGACGAAATCTACAACCTTGCGGCGCAGAGCCATGTTGCCGTGAGCTTCGAGGAGCCCGAGTACACTGCCAATTCGGATGCGCTCGGCGCCCTGCGCATCCTCGAAGCGATGCGCATCCTCGGCATGGAGAAAAGGGCCCGCTTCTATCAGGCCAGCACGTCAGAGCTCTTCGGCCTGGTTCAGGAAACCCCGCAGAAGGAAACCACGCCCTTCTATCCGCGCAGCCCCTACGCAGTGGCCAAACTCTATGCCTACTGGATCACGGTGAACTACCGCGAGGCCTACGGCATGTATGCCTGCAACGGCATCCTGTTCAACCACGAATCGCCGATTCGCGGCGAAACCTTCGTCACGCGCAAGATCACACGCGCCTTGGCGCGCATCAAGCTCGGCCTGCAGGATTGCCTGTTCCTCGGCAACCTCGATTCGAAGCGTGACTGGGGTCATGCCCGAGACTACATCGAGATGCAGTGGCTGATGCTGCAACAGGAAAAGCCCGAAGACTTCGTCATCGCCACCGGCGTGCAATACAGCGTGCGCGATTTCGTCAATGCCGCCGGCGCGGAAATCGGCATCTCCGTGGATTGGCGCGGGTCGGGCGTGGATGAAAAAGGCTACGACGCGCAGGGCAATTGCATCGTCCAGGTCGATCCGCGCTATTTCCGGCCGACGGAAGTCGAAACCCTGCTGGGCGATGCGACCAAGGCACGCGAAAAACTGGGATGGACACCGAGGACGACTTTCGCCGAACTCGTTGCTGAAATGGTTCGTGAGGACCTCATCGCGGCAGAACGGGACGAGCTTGTGAAGAAGCATGGCTACAAGGCCATGGACCGCCACGAATGATCGATAGATGATGAAAACCGCGGCGAAGATCTACGTTGCCGGCCATAGAGGCATGGTGGGATCGGCGCTGGTTCGCCGATTGGGGCAGGCCGGCTACGGCAATATCCTCGTTCGCACGCGCGCCGAACTTGACCTGCTGAGCCAGGTGGCTACGGAAGAGTTTCTCAAGCAGGAAAAACCCGACTTCATCTTCATCGCCGCAGCCAAGGTGGGTGGCATCCAGGCCAACAACAGCTTCCGCGCCGACTTCATCTACCAGAACCTGATGATCGAGGCCAACCTGATTCACGGAGCATGGCTCGCCGGTGTGAAGCGATTGTGTTTTCTCGGCTCGAGCTGCATCTATCCACGCGACTGCCCGCAGCCGATCAAGGAAGACTATCTGCTTACCGGCCCGCTGGAACAGACCAACGAGCCCTATGCCATCGCCAAGATCGCCGGCATCAAGCTCTGCGAAAGCTACAATCGCCAGCACGGCACACAGTACTTCTCGGCCATGCCGACGAATCTATACGGCCCCAACGACAACTACGATCTGGCCAACAGCCACGTTCTGCCCGCGCTGATTCGCAAGGCGCATGAAGCGAAGCAGCGTGGCGACAAGGAGCTTGTCGTGTGGGGCAGTGGTACGCCGCGGCGGGAATTTCTCTATGTCGATGACCTGGCGGATGCCTGCGTCTTTCTCATGGAACGGGGCGTTGGAGACGGTATCTACAACATCGGCGTCGGCGAGGACGTCACCATTCGAGAACTTGCCGAGACGGTCATGTCCGTCGTCGGCTTTACCGGTCGCATCGTGTTCGACAGCACCAAGCCGGACGGCACGCCGCGCAAGTTGCTCGACGTCAGCCGGATGCGGGGGATGGGCTGGCAGGCGAAGATTCCCTTGCGTGAGGGCGTAGCGCTGGCCTACAGGGATTTCATTGCGCACCATGGTGGCTGAAACCGCCGCTCAGACAAGTCGTTGCGCCGGAGAATCAACATAATCTTCGCCGTAGCTAAACATTCGACTGATATCCTGACTATATGACTCCCCCTATTCGCTCCCAGCAATTTCTTTCTTCCGATGACGAAATCTCCCTTTATGATCTTTGGCGGACTTTGATCCAAGGCTGGCGCTGGATTATCGGTGGAACTATCGTTGGCGCTGCTGCTGCCGTCGGCTATCTTGCCATCACGCCACCCCAATACGAGGCGATGGTGTTGGTGCAGATCGGGCAGGTTGGACAGGTTGGACTAGTCGGGCAGGCCGGACAGGTCGGGCAGGCCGGACAGGTCGCGCAGGTCGGGTTGGCACCTGTCGAGTCATTGGCGCGGGTTGTCGAACGCGTCATGTTTCCGACTTTCAAGGACGCCATGGTCAAGAAGCTGGGATGGAGCGGCGACCCGCGAGGAGCCGTGTATGCGAGCTCACTCAAGGCGACCATCGCCAAAGGCAGCGACCTCATCGAACTTAGGGTACGCGGACTGAAGCGCGAAGATACGGCAAGTTCCCTGAATGCAACCGTCGAACATCTGTCTCATTTGCACAGGGCGGTGGCGCAACCCGTAATTGAGAGTTTGCAGTCGGAATTGAAGGAAATATCGGCGGAAGCGAGGGAAGCCGGGAAAGTGATGGGCGAACTGGAACGCGCGGCACGCTTGCAGAACCAATTGGCACCCCGCGATCAATTCAGCGAGTCCATGCTTTACGCGCAACTCTTCGCCACCAATGAGAGTCGCATCAGGGAGCTGCGGCGTCGGGAATCGCAATATCGCGAATGGATTTCCCTGACCGGCAAGGCTGTCACGGCTGCCTTTGCAGAGCCAATGGTTTCCGAAGCTCCGGTATCGCCAAGGAAAGCGCAGACGCTCTTGTTGGGAGCATTGGGCGGTATGTTTTTCGGCATGGTGGCCGTGCTGTTCCGGCACCTCCGGCGACCTGGATCGATGGAACAAACTGCGGATGGCCGGTTGGAATGAACCAGGGAACAGTCAACCGGAAGGCTGCCAACTGGTTGTCGTGGGGTGTGGGTATTGGCATCGTGTTCCCGCTGTTTTTTCAGATTCGTGGCGGGATCTACCGGGATATCGAATTGATGCGCGATTCCGGGGGGGTACTGGCAACCCTTCCTCTGCCAGTTTCGATCCCGGTCTGCGTTGGAGCGCTGGCATTGCTGACAACCCGCGTCGGCCAGGCGCGACAGGCGCTTGTCATGGTCTTGGCGGTTCTTTTGGCGAGCGGCATTTCCCTCTGGCTCGGTGGCGATGGCGTTACAGCTCCTCAGCGCAAATTGATCATGGCCGCGCAGGTGATGCTGCCTCTAGCCGGATTGTTGCTGGGTCAGATGATGGGCGATCCCGGGAAAGCGATTGCGCGCGCCTTTCTCGTCGTGCTCTCCCTGGTGGTGCCTTTGCAGTTGCTGGCGACCTGGTTGCAGGGCGAGGAGCGCATTACCCACTACTTGTATGTTTTCAGCATTTATTCCCACTGGCAGTATGTTCCGGTGATTTTTGTATGTGCGTATGTGTACGCGCTGACGTCGCTCTGGGGTGAGTACAAGCGCTGGCTTTGCATTTTGATGATCCCGATGTTTGCCTATGTAACGCGAAGCTTCTCCTTTTTGACGATACTTCCCTTCGGTTTCGTCGTGTTTGCGTTTGCTGTTTCCAGGGTGTGGCCATACCGCGCAAATGTCAAATCGCGCATGGCGCAACTGCTTCTGATCGCAGCAGTCGTCGCGGTCGGTGTATATGCCGTCAGGAGCGACGGGCAGGCCGGATCGGGTTTGTTCATGGGAAAGTTTGCGGAACTTGCGGAAGGTCGGATTCCCGGAAATGTCCAGGAGCGCTTCAACGACTGGAGGCTTTTCGGCACGGGCATTGTGGAAAGCGGAAGGACTTTTCTGGTCGGGCATCCGCAGCCGATGCCACGCGAGATTCGAACAAGCCCGCACAACTGGTATCTCGATGTTGCCTATACCTTTGGCATCATTGCGCTGCTGCCCGTGTTTGCCCTGGCCGGCTACACCGCGTGCCTGTGCTGGAAGCAGCGCAAGACCCTGTCGGCGGAAACATGGTGGTTGCTGGCGATTGTGGCTTTCCTTGTCGTTGTTGACAGCAATTTCAAGGTGACTTTGCGGCAACCGTACCCGGGCATCTTTGCATTCTTCATGTGGGGGCTGTTGCTGGCGAACTTGCGCCCCTCGGCGGCAGGCAAAGCCGACGCATAGGGCGGTCACCGTTTGATGCGCACTTCTCTCCGATCGTGAAAGGCGGGGTTCTTGCAAGCACCGCCGGAGTTTTCGGTGCTGCCCTGTGCTGGCTGCTCGGCTTCAAGGTGGTCGCCTTGTGGATGGGGCCGGAAGGCGTGGGCCTGTTCTCGCAGCTCAGGCAGGTGATCCAGGCCGCGACCGTGGCCGCCACGTTCGGCGGCACGACGGTGGTTGTCCAGGGGCTGGCGGAACGGGGAGACGAACTGGCGCGACAGCGATTCCGCACTATTGCCTTTCGGTACACGGGAATCGCCGGCACGGCGATCGCGCTGGTGATGGCGATTGCCGCGCAGCCAATCACGCTGCTGCTGTTCTCCTCCACTGCCCCAGATATTATCGCGACGGTGCGCTGGATAGCTGCGGCGGTATTGCTGAGTATTGGCGCCACCTATGCGCTGGCCGTGCTTAACGGGTATCGGTCCTACCGCGATCTGGCCGTGGCACAAATTGCCGGTCCCGCAGTGCTGGTGATCGTGCTGGGCGGCGCCTGGTGGTGGAGCCAGCCAGCGAGCCACGCACTGCTGACTGTTTCATTCATCATGTGCTTCGGTGTGACCTGCCTTCTGGCGGCGTATGGCGTGTCACGCCTGCCAAGGCTGGGCGGCGAGTCAATGCCGGGCACGCTTTCCAAGGCCGAGAGCGGTGCCTTGATCCGTTTTGCGATCTCGACCCTTGCCTCCGCCATGGCGACGACGCTGACGCTGCTCCTGGTTCGCTCCTGGGTGATCGAGGCCAAGGGGCTGGCCTTCGCCGGTTTGTTCGATGCCGGCTGGACCCTGACGTTCAACTACACGACGCTGCTGCTCACCGCCTGCAACGCCATATACCTTCCCCTGCTCACTGCGGCCAGGCACCCAAATGAACAGAAGGCCTGCATGCTGAAGACAGCCTATCTGGTGCTGGGCATCAGCATCCTCGCCTGCAATGCACTCGTATTGTTTAGGGAGCCATTGCTCGACCTTTTCTACAGCCCGCAGTTTCAGGAGTCCGGACGGATCTTGATGATCCTGGTCATTGCCGTGATATTTCGCGGCGTTTCCTGGGTCTATGGCACCTTGATGCTGGCTACGCGAAGTTCGCGCGCGTTGGTGGCCTCGGACCTGGCCGCCAATCTACTGCTGCTTGCAGCGACCCGTTATGTGTTGAACAATTCCCCTTCCCTGGAGGCGCTGGGCTGGGCATTTGTGCTGCCTAACTTCCTGTATTTTGTATTTGTTGTGGAGTTTGCGCGCATGAAGAATCGGCTTATGTGTCGGCGCGACATCTGGCCGCTGCTGGCGGGGGGGACGATGCCGCTGATTTGTCTGGCATTGGTGTCGACCCGATCGCGGACCGCGCCACCGGAACCGGTGGCGATGATCTGCGCCGGTATTGGCCTGGCAGTCGCCATCGCGGCCTTCATTGCCCGCAGGAGGGTGGTACCGTGACCAAGCTGTGGCTCGATATCGAGCGCTACTATTTTTTGTGTGGACATCGCGGCCCGGTATCGGGGACCATGCTGTTCGCCGCCTGCTTCAATCCGCGCATGGTGCCGGTGGTGTTACTGCGCCTTGCGGAGTATTTTCACGGCCGCCGCATCGGTCTGCTGGCGAAGTTTTTTTCAGCTATCAACGTGCTTGTGTTCGGCATCGAGGTGTCGCCCCTGGTCGAGATCGGTGGCGGATTGTTTCTTCCGCATACCGTCGGGACTGTCATTGGCGCGGCCCGCATTGGCGACAACTGCACGATCATGCAAGGTGTGACCCTGGGCACGAGCGAGCCCGAGATAGGCTTTACGGCGGCCGCACGGCCAGTCGTCGGAAATGGCGTACTGATCGGCGCCGGCGCCAAGGTGATAGGCGGCATAACGGTCGGCGACCACGCAAAAATTGGCGCCAATGCGGTGGTGTTGCGCGACGTCCCCTCTCATTCCGTGGCCGTAGGTGTGCCCGCCACCGTCTTGGCTAGGTCGGCATCCGGAGAACCGGACGGGCCGAAGTGAAGGCTATAGTCCTCAGTGCATCGGTGGTTCTCTACAAGCCCGACTTGCCGGCGGTGGAGCGGACTTTGCTCGCATTGCAGCAGGCCGTGCTCGTCGCCAAACAGCATTACGCGCTCCGGCCGAGCCTGACCCTGATCGACAATTCGGACGACCTTGCCCTGTACCTGGCGATTTCCAACTGGTTTGAGGGCTTTCGGGCCAGGGTGCCGGACTGGAGTCTGCAGTTGGTGCAGTCGCCCGGCAACGTCGGTTACGGGCGCGGAAACAACCTGGCGATTGCCCACGCCCATTCCGACTATCACGCCGTGATCAATCCGGATCTGTTCGTCGACGCCGATGCGCTGCTCGAAGCCTTGCGTTTCATGGAAGACCACGCCGACGTCGGACTATTGAGCCCGGCAGTCGTCGGCGAAGACGGCGAGCGGCACTATCTGTGCAAACGCAACCCGACGCTGCTGATCATGTTTTTGCGCAGCTTCGCCCCGCTATGGCTACAGTCCCTGCTGCACTCCGTCGTCGATGAATTCGAGATGCGCGACTGCGACTACGACAAGCCCATACATCCGCTGGAGTATCCGACGGGTTGTTTCATGTTCTTTCGCACCGCGCCGCTGCAGGCTATCGGCGGTTTCGATCCGGATTTCTTCCTGCACTACGAGGATGCGGATATCGGCCGGCGAATACTCAAGGTCGCCCGCGTGTTCTATGTTCCGAGCGTCCGCGTAACCCACAGATGGGCGCGCGATACTCATCGCTCGTTCCAGGCCATGCTTCTCACCGCAAGGTCGGGCTTGCTGTATTGGCGCAAGTGGGGTGGGGTTCTGCGCAGCGAATGCGCGGAGGAACCGACAGCGGCCCCGTGGGGGGCGAGAGGGAATCCAGGACCTGACCCGGCAACGGGTTCAGGTCGGCGAATACTCGTCACGGGTGCCAACGGCTTCATCGGGAAGGCGGTTTGCGCCGATTTGCCATCCCGGGGCTATCGCGTGCGTGGTGCCGTCCGCAGAAACTGCGATGGCGGTCAGTCGGCTGACGTGCAACATGCAGCGATGGGGGAAATAGACGAACGCACGGATTGGACTGCCGCCCTTTCGGGGGTCGATTCCGTCGTCCATCTGGCGGCCCGTGTACATCTCATGCAGGAAACCGCGGCCGATCCGCTGGCGGAATACCGGCGCATCAACGTGGCTCTGACCCTGAACCTGGCGCGGCAGGCGGCTGCGCTGGGCGTCCGGCGCTTTGTTTTCATGAGTTCGATCAAGGTCAATGGAGAGAACACTCCCGTCGGCCAGCCGTTCACGACGGACGATGAACCGCGGCCGCAGGACCCTTACGGAATTTCGAAGCTCGAGGCCGAGCAAGCCTTGATGCAACTTGCGGGGCAAACCGGAATGGAGGTTGTGATCCTTCGGCCGGTTCTGGTTTACGGCCCCGGCGTCAAGGCCAACTTCCAGGCGATGATGCGCTGGTTACGCAAGGGCGTACCGCTTCCCCTCGGGTCACTCGACAACCGGCGCAGCCTGGTTTCGCTGGATAACCTGGTCGACTGCATCGCCACCTGCCTGCATCATCCGGCGGCGGCGAATCAGATATTTCTCGTCAGCGATGGCGAAGACCTGACGGTCAAAGCCTTGCTGCAAAGGACGGCGACGGCCTTCAACCGGCGCGCGCGATTGCTGCCGGTGCCGAAGTTCGTGATTGAAGCCGCTGGCCGTGTCTTTGGCAGGGAAGCGATCACGCAGCGCCTTTGCGATACGCTGCAGGTCGACATTTCCAAGACTCGATGCATGCTTGGTTGGGAACCCCCGGTGTCGATCGACGACGCTCTGAGGAAAACCGCGCAACAGTTTCAGGACGGCTAGGAAATGGCAGCAAAGCCGAGCGACAGAATCTGTGTCACTGGAGCGACGAGCACGATCGGGTCCCTGCTGTTGCCCATGCTGCGCGAGAAAGGCCTGTCAACCCTCGCCCTGGGACGAAAGCCTGTTTCGGGTGGAGCCGGTGATTCCTGGCGCTACCTCGATCTGGCCGATACGGCCGCTGGCCTGGGTGGTATCGCGGCCGATGCACTGATTCACACCGCCGCCCTTTGGCTGCTTCCGGACTGGCTTGAGAAATTCAGCGCTTGCGGCGTACGGCGCCTCATTGCATTCAGCTCGACCAGTCGTTTCACCAAGCGGGCATCCGCCAGCTCCTACGAACTGGATGTCGTCGGCAAGCTCATCGCCGCAGAAGACCAGGTGGCTGCCGAATGCGAGCGACTCGGCATCGCATGGACGATTTTCCGGCCGACACTGATCTATGGCGGCCATGGCGGCGACCGCAATGTGGCCGATATCGCGCGCCTGATTCGCCGCTTCGGTTTTTTCCCCCTGTTCGGCGCCGGTGGCGGTTTGCGGCAGCCGGTGAATGCGCGCGACCTGGCCGTCGCCTGCGTGCAAAGTCTGGACAGAGCCGAAACCCACAACAAGGCGTACAACCTGAGCGGCGGAGAAACCCTCGCCTATGTCGACATGGTGCGGCGCATTTTCGAGACGCTGGGTCGCCGCCCCATCTTTATTCGCATCCCCTTCACCGCGTTCCGGCTGGCCGTGCTGCTCGCACGTCTTCATCCCCGGTTTGCGCACCTGACGCCCGACATGGCGCTGCGCATGGAGGCCGACCTGGTGTTCGAGCACGGCGAAGCGTCGCGGGATTTCGGCTATGCGCCCGGCAAGTTCGATCTGGCCTATCTGACAGCAATGCATTGACCATACTTCGCCGGCCCTGTAGACTCCCGTTCACGTCATGAACCGGTGGTCTGATCGCCTTGTTTCCCGAGTCGCATCACTACAAGCTCCTCAAGCTCATCGAGGCCAATCCCGCCATCCAGCAGCGGGAAATGGCCCAGGCGATGGGCGTCAGCCTGGGCAAGGCCAACTATTGCCTGCGGGCGCTGGTGCAGAAGGGCCTGGTCAAGATGGACAACTTCCGCCGCAACGACAACAAGCTTGCCTACAGCTACCTGCTGACGCCCAGCGGCATTGAAGCAAAAGCCCGGCTCACCATCAGCTTTCTCAAGTACAAGGTTGCCGAGTACGAGGCCATCCGCAGCGAGATCGAAGAACTGCGGCGCGATGCGGAAAGGGATGCCACGGCATGAACCTGCTGCATGGAGCGGCGCACGAGCCCCGTCAAAATCCGCCTTCCGGCCTGATGCAAGCGGTTATGCCCGGTGCCGGGGTGCTGCTTGCCGACGATTTCTCGCCGGCTCTGCCCTGGTATGTCGTACATACCAAAGTCCGCCAGGAACAGACCGCCTGCGAGAATCTTGCACGCCAGGGCTTTGCCGTGTATCTGCCGCGACTCAAGGTCTTGAAGCGCTGCCGCGGCCGCCAGCAGGCCCGGCTGGAGCCCTTGTTCCCGCGCTACATTTTTCTCCAGCCCGGATCGGCCGCCCATTCGATTGCCTCCGTACGCTCGACCCTCGGCGTGGCCGGCATCGTTCGCTTCGGCCAGGAGCCGGCTGCCATCCAGCCGGAAACATTGAAGAACATTCGCGATTTCGAAACCCGCCAGAACGAGACCCCTGATGAAGACATCAGCCCGTTTCAGCCGGGCGAACGAATCCGCGTCGCCGACGGGCCGCTGACCGGACTGGAAGGCCTGATCTCGAAGGTTTCGCAGCAAAGGGTGATCGTGCTGATGCATCTCCTAGGAACGGACACCCGGGTGATCCTGAGCCGTCACCAATTGCTGCTTGCCAACTGATCCATCGATTAATTGCAGTAAAGAGCAGCAAGCGCATTTCACCGCATTTCAACAGCGTTCCGGAACATTCCGGGCGCTCCGGTTGCATCAGGCGACCAGGGCATCGCTGACCACCTGCTGTGCACCCCGGTGCACGGGCATGGCGGTAGCGTGCCCGGAAGCATTACCGAAAAGGACTATTCGTGGCAAACATACTGGACTCCGGCGTCAAACTGGTCAGAAACGTCGGTCGCTACAACATCGGTGCGTCTTCGCTGGGGGAGCTTCATGGATTGCTTGCGCGCCTGCGGACCGAGGCAAGCCAGAAAGGCGAACCGGCATACGCGATTTTTCTGGTGGATCGATACTTCAAGCCTGACTCGACAACGGGTGATCGCCTGGCTTTTCGTTCCGGGGATGCGCTCAAATTCATCGACACCACAGATGAACCCACGACCGACGAAATCGACAGTCTCGTCGCGGCCCTTCTCCAGGAGGGATACACGAAACCCGTGGCCGTCGTCGGAATGGGCGGCGGGATCACGATGGACACCGCCAAGGCGGTCTCGAACCTGCTGACGAATGGCGGCAAGGCGGCGCAGTACCAGGGCTGGGACCTCGTGAAGCTTCCAGGGATATTCAAGGTTGGAATCCCGACGATTTCAGGCACCGGCGCCGAAGCGACCCGCACCTGCGTGATGACCAATCCCGCCAGCGGCCTGAAGCTGGGCATGAACAGCGACTTCACCGTATTCGACCATGTGATCATGGACCCCGAGCTGACGGCGACCGTGCCGCGCGACCAGTATTTCTACACCGGCATGGACGCCTACATCCATTGCATCGAGGCGCTGGCGGGCTCCTACCGCAACGCCATCGGCGACGCCTACTCGCGGGAAACCATCAACCTCTGCCGCCAGGTATTCCTCGAAGACGACATGCAGACGCCGGCGAATCGCGAACGGCTGATGGTCGCCTCCTACCTCGGCGGCTGCGCCATCGCCACCAGCTATGTCGGACTCGTTCATCCGCTCTCGGCCGGCCTGAGCGTCGTGCTCGGCGTGCATCACTGCGTCGGCAACTGCATCGTCATGCGCGCCATGGCCGACTACTATCCGGCCGCCTACGATGAATTCTGGCAAATGGCCGAGCGTCAGCGGGTCAGCGTTCCCGAAGGCATCTGCAGGAATCTCGACGACGCCACCTACAAAGCACTGTACGACGCATCGACCATGCACCAGAAGCCGCTGACCAATGCCCTGGGCGAAAACTACAAGGCTATCCTCACGCTGGAAAAGGTCACCGACCTGTTCAGGAAGATGTAAACGGAAGGAACAAAGATGCCCGGCTATGAATTGATCGGCAGCGAGGAACTGGCGGAAATCCAGGACGTGTTCGCCCATGGCGGCGTCCTGTTCCGGCACGGCTTCGACGCCTTGCGCAACGACTGCTACAAGGTTCGCCAGTTCGAGCAGGAGTTCGCCGCGAAAATGGGCATCAAGCATGCCCTCGCGGTGACCTCGGGCACCGCTGCGCTGCGGGTGGCGCTGGCGGCGCTGGGCATCGGTCCCGGCGATGAAGTCATCACCCAGAGTTTCACCTTCGTTGCAACCGCCGAGGCCATCATCGAATCGCGCGCCACCCCGGTATGCGCCGAGATCGACACCACGCTCAACATGGACCCCGACGATCTGCTGCGCAAAATAACGCCGCGCACCAAAGCCGTCATCGTCGTGCATATGCTCGGGACGCCGGCGCGCCTGCCGGAAATCGCCGAAATTTGCCGCCGGAAGAATCTGGTGCTGATCGAAGACACCGCCTGGGGATGCGGCGGCAACCTGCAAGGCAAACCGCTGGGCACCTGGGGTGATGTCGGCACTTTCAGCTTCGACTTCGCCAAGACCATGACGACCGGAGAAGGCGGCATGGTGGTATTTGGCGACGAAGATGTCTGGAAAAAGGCCGCCGCCTGGCACGACCATGGGCATGAAAACAATCCCGCCGTGCCACGCTGGGAAGACACCCGCGCGAGCAGCGGCTTCAATTACAGGATGATGGAATTGCAGGGCGCCGTGGGCATAGCACAGCTAAAGAAGCTGTCCGGGGTCGTCGAGGCTCAGCGCAGAAACCGCGACAGCCTATGGCAGGCGATCTCCGATCTGCCGGGGATCCAGCCCAGGGCGGTGCCACAGGGTGCCTACGACACTGCCGATGCCCTGGTATTTCTCGTCCCGGACAATCCAGCCGCCCTGCGGTGCCGCGAGGGGCTCCTGGCCGCCGGGCTCGCCACCAAGATACTGCCCGAAGCCTATACATGGCATTTCGCCGGCACCTGGAAGCACATGCCGGAACTGGTCGCGGCGCACGGCGGAAACCTGGACACTGCCTTTCCGCGGTCGAACGCCATCCTGTCCCGCGCGGTATCCCTCCCGGTCGGCGTCAAGCTGGCCGAAGACGTTCCGAGCCGTGCCCGCCGCGCTATCGAAAAGGCGATGAAATCGTGAGCCGGAAAGGGCCCCTCGTTTCGGTGATCGTGGCCGCCTACAACCAGGAGAAGTTCATTGGCCGCTGCCTGCGTTCCCTGCTGCATCAAACCATACCGCACGAGACCTACGAAATCATCGTGGTCAATGACGGTAGCACCGACCGCACGCCCTACGCGCTAGAGTTGTTCCACGACGCCATTCGTCCCATCACCAATGAAACCAATCTCGGGCTTCCCGCCTCCATAAACCGCGGAATAATGGCGGCCCGGTCGGAATACATCGTCCGCGTTGATTCCGACGATTACGTCAACCACAATTTCCTGAACTTCCTGCACTTCTATCTCGACCAGAACCGTTACGCGGATGCTGTTGCCTGCGACTATTTCCTCGTAAATGACGCGGAGGAAATTTTGGAACGTGCCAATTGCATGGATCATCCTATCGCCTGCGGCATCATGTTTCGCAAGCAGCAGCTGCTCGACATAGGGATGTACGACGAAAGTTTCCGTTGCCACGAGGACCAGGATCTTCGGATCCGCTTCGAAAAAAAGTACAGCATCAGCCGGCTTGAGCTCCCCCTGTATCGCTATCGCCGGCACGAAACCAACATCACCAACGATGCCGAGGCAATGGAACACCATCGCCAGAACCTGGTCCGCAAACACAGCACGGACAGTGCGCTATAGCAATACCTCGAGAGGTCAAACGAATGCTTAACTCCATCAGACTGGGTAGCCGGGTCGTCGATTCCCTCAGCAAACCGTACGTGATCGCGGAAATCGGTGTCAATCACGAGGGGTCGATGGATCAAGCAAAGCGGCTGATCGACTTGGCCAGGCAGGGCGGTGCCGATGCGGCCAAGTTCCAGAGCTACAAGGCCGGCACGCTGGCATCGAAGCACTCGCCGTCATATTGGGACACCACGAAAGAACCCACTCGTAGCCAGTACGCGCTGTTCCAGAAGTACGACAACTTCGGGCCGGATGAGTACCGGGCCCTCGCCGAACATTGCCGGCAGACCGGCATCGACTTTCTCTCGACACCTTTCGACGACGAGGCGATCGAATTCCTCGACCCGCTGGTTCCTTTTTTCAAGATCGCCTCCGCCGACCTGACCAACATTCCCTTCCTGCGCAAGGTCGCCGCCAAGGGCAAACCGGTGGTGTTGTCGACCGGCGCATCGACGCTGGGCGAAGTCGATGTCGCCGTCGAAGCACTGACCCAAGCCGGATGCGCAGACATTGCCCTGCTGCATTGCATCCTCAATTATCCGACCGACAATGCCAATGCCCACCTGCGCATGATCGAAGGCCTGAAGCGGGCCTACCCGCGCAACATCATCGGCTACTCCGACCATACCCTGCCGGATGACGCCATGACCTCGCTGGTCGCCGCTCATCTGCTCGGTGCCGTCATCATCGAAAAGCATTTCACGCACGACAAGGCGCTGCCGGGCAACGACCACTACCACGCCATGGATCAACACGACCTCGCCCGCTTCGTCGCGCTGGCCGAAACCGTGCATGTATTGCTGGGGCCGACCGACCACAAGGCGCCGATCGCCACCGAGGCCATCTCGCGCAAGAATGCCCGCCGCAGCATCGTCCTCGCCCGCGACGTGACCGCCGGGCAGCGACTCACGGCGGCGGACCTCACCTACAAGCGGCCGGGTACCGGCGTCAGTCCCATGCATTGGGACGAGGTGCTGAATCGTTGTGCAGCCGCCGCCCTCCAAGCCGACCATGTCCTGCAATGGCAAGACCTTGCACCCGCGAGCGAATGAATCCACGCAATGTAGCCATCATCCAGGCCCGCATGGGGTCGAGCCGCTTCCCGGGCAAGATGCTGGCCCGGCTGGGGGGCATCCCCCTGCTCGAATGGGTTGTGCGCCGCCTGCTCCGCGCCACCACGCTGGCGCAGGTCGTGCTGGCCACATCCGATGGCGCCGGCGACGATGCGCTGGTTGAACTTGCAGCCAGCCTCGGCGTTGAGGTGTTTCGCGGCAGCGAAGCCGACGTGCTCGGTCGCTTCGTCGGCGCCGCGAGGATGGCGGGCGCCGACAACATCGTGCGCATCTGCGCCGACAATCCCTTCATCGATCCGGTCGAGGTCGATCGCCTGGTCCAGCATTTTGCGGATCACCCGTGCGACTACGCCTGCAACCATCAGGATCGGCTCGGCAGCGCTTATGCCGACGGCTTCGGCGCCGAGATCCTCTCCGCGGCATTGCTCGAAGAAATCGCCGCCGATGCGATCGAGCCACGTCACCGCGAGCACGCCACGCTCTACCTTTGGGACCATGCGAGCGAGCTCAAATTGAGCGCGCTTTCCGTTCCCGCCGGGCTGGCCTTCCCGGAGCTCCGTTTCGATGTCGACGCGCCGGCCGATCTGGCAAACCTTGAGGCCCTGGTCTCCGCCGGAGTGGCCATCGACACCCCGGCATGCGAAATCATCAGGATTGCCCTGGCAAATCGCCGTGTCGCCAGCGCCGACTTTTCTGTTGATGCATGCGCTGAACTCGATCGGTACCTGCAACGATTGTTTCCGCTGTGCCGCAGCATCACCGGCAACCCGAACCGCGAGACGCTGAGAGTCCTGCAGGAACTCATCCCCCTCGCCATCCATGATGTGCCGTCCGGCACGGCCGTATACGACTGGACCATTCCCGACGAATGGAATATCCGCGATGCCTGGATCGCCGACGCGAGCGGGCGTCGCATGGTCGATTTCCGCGTCAGCAACCTGCATGTGGTCAGCTACAGCGAACCCGTGAACGCGGTCATGGATTGGGTGGAACTCCAGCCCCGCCTGCATCGTCATCCCGAGCTGGCGGATGCCATCCCGTACCGCACCAGCTATTACCGGCGCGACTGGGGTTTTTGCGTGACGCATGCGCAATTCGCCGAAATGAAAAAGCAGCGAGGCCCTTTCACGGTTGTCATCGACAGCGAGCTCAAACCGGACGCACTGAGCTACGGTGAATACCTGGTACCAGGACGATCCACCGAAGAAATCCTGCTCTCCTGCTACATCTGCCATCCGTCGATGGCCAACGACAGCCTCAGCGGCGTGCTGCTCACCGCCTTTCTGGCGCGTCACATCGCGGGGCTCAAGAATCGCCACTGGAGCTACCGCATCGTCTTCGTTCCGGAAACCATCGGCGCCGTCGCCTATTGCGCGCGCAACGAGGCAGCGATGAAGCGGATCGACCTGGGCCTGGTCATCACCACCGTCGGCGGGCCCGGCAAGTTCGGCTACAAGCAGAGCTTCGACCCGTCGCATCCCATCAACGCCATGATCGAAGAAGTGCTGGCTGAAACCGGAACCGAATTCATCACCTATCCCTTCGACATCCACGGCAGCGACGAACGGCAATACTCATCGCAGGGCTTTCGCATCAATGCGGCAACCATCTGCCGCGACCGCTACTACGAATACCCCTATTACCATTCCTCGCTCGATGACCTGTCCTTCGTGACGGCGAAACAGATTGCGGAGACCCTGAAGGTCTATGTCCGCCTGATCAAAAAGCTCGAAGCGCGCCGTATCTATCGCAACAGGATTCCCCACTGCGAGGTGATGCTCTCGCGCCATGACCTGTATCCCGCCACCGGCGGTGCGCAACGCCCGGAACTCGGCGGCAGATCGGAACTGGACCTGATCCTGTGGCTGCTGTTTCTGTGCGACGGCAAGCTCGACCTCGATCGCATCGCGGCAAGGCTGGAAGTTCCGCTCGCGGAACTGGCGCCGATAGCCGACCGGCTTGCGGGCAAGGGAGTCCTGGAACTTGTCTGACGCGGAACATGGCTAAGAACTACCGCTTGACCCCCGCTGTTCTCGACGGCATGTGGGACGCCTTCGTCGGCGCCTCGCCAGATGCGTCGGTGTTCATCGCGTCGAACTATCTGGCTCACACCGGGTGTCGGCTGGGCCTGTATCGGTGCTACAACGCCGACGAACTGCGCGCCCTTGTCGCCGTGGTCGAAAGTCCCGACGGCACGTCGGCGGTTCTCGACGACCTGGTGATCTACAGCGGAATCTGTTTCGGCGCTCCCACTAGCGGTCAGAGCCGTGCGCAGCGGATTTCCGAAAGACACGAAATCGCGACATTCATCGTCGGTGCGCTGGCCGACATATATGACGCCGTGGAGTTTGCATTGGCACCGTCGATCGACGATGTCCGCCCGTTTCTTTGGCACAACTATGGTCAGGATGCGGGGCGCTTCAGCGTCGACGTCCGTTACACCTCCTACCTGTCCATCGCCGACTTTACCGGCACGGAGCGGTTGGAGGACATCGAGGCGTACCGTCAGGCAACCGGCGCCCGCCGCCAGGAAATCCGCTACGCGCGACGGGACGGTGTGGTCACGGAAGAGTTCCGAGATGTAGCGGTGTTCGTCGATTTCTATCGCCGGACCATGGAACGCCAGGGGGAGGCGGTGGCATTGCCCGCGCTGGACCGCATGGCCGCGCTGGTCGAGGCGTTGCTTGGCAACGGCTCGGCCAGGATGTTCTCTTCGCGCACGGCCGACGGCAGCCCCGGAAGCGTCGCGGTGTATGCGCTCGACACACTCCGGGCCTATTATCTGTTCGGGGCAAGCGATCCTGCCCTGCGCAACACCGCAACCGGAACGGCAATCCTGTGGGATGCCTTCACAGCACTGGCGGCGAAAGGCATAACCCAGATCGACCTCGAAGGCGTCAACAGTCCGCGCCGGGGATGGTTCAAGTTGAGCTTCGGCGGCTCGTTGGTTCCCTACTATCAAGTTGCCCTAAAGCCGCAACGGCATTCAACCTCACACGCGAGCCCCTGAACCGGGGCTTCGAATCAATAACTTCCTCACCGACAACGCCATGGAAAACGAGCAAAAAGCCGGCGAAAAATTTTCTCCGGTAAACAAGGGGCACTTTTTCGACCTGGAACCCCCGGAGCGCGTCGCCGCGTTCTACGCAAAGCTCGCGCGCGGGTGGGAGGCCGAGTACAAGGAATATCGACGTTTGTGGGATGAGCTGCCGAAGACCCGAAAGCTGACCGACTACCCGCTCCTGGTCGATCTGGAAACAGTCTCGCGCTGCAATCTGAAATGCCCGATGTGCCCTACGGTAACGGACGAGTTTGTGGAAAAGCGGGTGTTGCCATTCAAGAAAGGGCAGCTCAACTACAACATCATCAAAAAGGTCATTGCCGAAGTTGCGGGCAAGATCTATTCGCTGCGACTGAGCTGGATCGGCGAGCCGACCCTGCATCCGCGGCTGGTCGATGCAGTCCGTCTCGCCAAGGAAAGCGGGATCAAGGAAGTCTCGTTCCTGACCAACGGCTATCGTCTTCATCTCGACTATTTCATCAAGCTTGCCGAAGCTGGCGTTGACCTCATCACCATTTCGATCGACGGTATGGGGGAGACCTACAACCAGATCAGAAAGCCGCTCAAGTTCGAAGAGACCCTGAAGAAGCTGCAGGACATTTCCAACTACAAGAAAGCGAACGGCCTGGAAAAGCCCTTGATCAAGATCCAGGGGGTCTGGCCGGCGATCCGGGAAAACCCCGAGGGTTTCTACAATACCTTTGCTCCGATAGTGGACCTGATTGCGTTCAATCCCCTCATCGACTATCTGCACAACGACAGCGACATTGTCTACGAAGACAACTTTGCCTGTCCCCAGCACTATCAGCGGGTGGTCATCGGCTCGAATGGCCGCGCCGCCATGTGCAGCAGCGACGACTTCATGGACATCGATATCGGCGACATCACGACCCAGACGATCCACGAGATCTGGCACGGCGAGAAATTCCGGCAGGTGCGCGAGGCACACCAGCGACACGATGGCTTCAAGAGCCTGAAACCCTGCAAGAACTGCTTCTACCCACGAAAAGCGGCGGCCGACGAAGAGGCCGTCATCAACGGCCGCACAGTCAAAATCGAGAATTACATCAACCGGGCGCAGATCGTTGGAAAGTAGCCGGTTTCGAGTCGTGAATCTCAGCCATTTTCCTTCGGCGGATACCGAGTGAGCGGCAAGCTGGAAAAATTGCTGTGCGGGATTCACCAGCAAAGCCACTGCCATCCGGTAGGCAACGCCACAACCGGGCTTTGCCTCGCGCTCGCCGCACTGGGCCTGCGGGGCAAGCGGGTCGCCATTCCCAACAGCGTCTGTCCCAATGTTCCTCTGGCCGTCCTGCTTTCAGGCAACGCCCCGGTTTACCTCGACGTCACGACGCGCGATCTCGGCATCGACATCGCTGAATTGATCGGCAAGGGCGGCCAGGTCGACGCGGTGATCGCGGTCCATGCCTACGGTTCGGTGTGCAACATCCGGGAGATTGCCGCCTACTGCAAGTCGCGGGGCATCCCACTGATCGAGGACCTGGCGGTGGCGCAAGGCGCCAGCCTCGACGGACAGCCCGTCGGCAGTTTTTCTGATATCGCGGTGGTCAGCTTCGGCGCGGGAAAGATCATCGATGTCGGGCATGGCGGGGCGGTCCTGACCAGCCGGCTTTTCGTTCTGAACGAGCTTGTTGCCCGCGAAGCCGCGCTAGGCGTGCAGACTGCGGCGTCGAAGGAGGCCGTGAGCGCGTTTGGGCAGTACCACACGGATCTTTACAACAGACACTATGGCCCCGGCATCAATGCCTTCAGCACCGCATTCAAGACGCGCGCCTTGGCGCTTCGCCAGCACATTCTTTGCAGCTTCGATCGCGCCCGAGGGCCGGAAATAGAGGAGCAGCTGGAAAAGCTCGATGGCGTGGTGCAGTCGCGCCGCGAAAGAGCTGAAACGCTGGAAGGGTTGCTGGCCCGTTGCGAGTCGGTAGGCATGGAGATTCTCCGTCCACCCGCCGGTTCGGTGCCTTGGCGCTTCAACGTGCTTATCGAGCGGCGCGACGCACTGTTGAAATCATTGCTGGTGAAGGGATTCAGGATCAGCAGCTGGTTTCCCTCGGCAGACCTGTTTTTCGAGGACCGAGCTGTGTCGGGAGTAAATGCCGCCGTCAGCGACCACATCGGCGATCGGGTTCTCAACTTGTGGGTAAATGAAGACGCTGACCGCGAATACATCGCCGCGGTGGCCGATGAACTGACGGACCACCTGGCCTTGGACAGCGTGTGATGGATGCGGGGAACGTGGTGAGGCGATGAGCAAGGTCAGCGACGACTATCATGACTATGTCTTCAAGGACGGCAAACTGCTGGGGCAATTCGACGATATGTATCGTCATTCAAGGGAAGTGCCGTGGCATCAGGACAAGACGGCCAATCAGGTGTTCGTCGACCTGGACATTGCGATACTCAAGCACTTTCTGCCGGAGCTCGGCATCCGTTCGATCTGCGATCTGGGCTGTGGCCTCGGCTATGTTGCGGCCCGGCTTTATGCCGAACTTTCGCCGCTTGTTGCCGGGCTCGACGTGACGGGGATCGACGTCTCGTCGGAGGCCGCCGCGCGGGCCCGTTTGCTCCATCCACAACTGAGCTTTCACGGCATCGACA
Source organism: Sulfuritalea hydrogenivorans sk43H (assembly GCF_000828635.1). GTDB lineage: Bacteria > Pseudomonadota > Gammaproteobacteria > Burkholderiales > Rhodocyclaceae > Sulfuritalea > Sulfuritalea hydrogenivorans. Next base: position 3,528,880 of record NZ_AP012547.1, on the reverse strand, counting down.
TCCTGCGCGACGATATTTCCCCTTGGCAGGGAAGGTTCGATTTGCTCTACGTGAAGGACGTGCTGTGGTATGTGGCACTCGACGCCGGGCAGTTCTTCGACAGGGCCAGGGAATTGCTGAAACCGGGCGGCGCCATCTACATGCTGCAGTCCGTGCCGGACAGGCCGAGCTTCGTCGGATCGGACATCTTCCCGACGACGTTTTCGATCGCCGAGTTTCTTTCGAAGGATTTCGAAAGCATCTATGTGTCGTCGACCTATGAAATCAACTCGAATCGAGTCGTCGGCAACTACGAGAAGGACAAGTACCTGCGCTTCCTTGGGCGCAAGGCGTCACATTAATTCCTAAATGCTGAACGACTGCTTTTCAAAACGACAATGAACATCCTATCCCTGTATCTCAATCTTCCCTCCAGCGCCGCCCTATACACCGACGGCAAAGTAGCGGCGGCGACCCACGAAGAGCGCTTCACCCGGCTCAAGAACGATGAAGTGTTTCCACGGAACGCAATTGGCTACTGCCTTGACCAAGCCGGAATCGTGCCGGAGGAACTCGACGCCGTAGCGATCGCGAGCTTTGTCGCGCCCTTTGATGATCTGGTCGTCAGGCGCAGCCAATGGACGACAGAGGACTACCTGAAAGAGCAACTCCTACGCTGGCGACCCTATCTGGTGGACAAGAGCGCCACCTTGCCGTCGTTAACAGAGCTCTTCGGCGAACGCCTTACGCTGGATATGTATCCCGCGACTTACTGGAAGGAGAACCTCAACGCTCCCGACAGGAATCAGAAATATGCGCGCGATCGTGAACGGATGGTTGCCGATTTCCTGAACATTCCTGTGGCGAAAGTGAGGCGTATAGAACATCACCGCTGCCATGCCGCATATTCCTATTACGCCTCGCCTTGGCGCGGCGAAAAGGTGCTTGCCCTGACCATCGACGGGCTGGGTGACAACCTGAACGCAACGATCGGGGTGTTTGACGAAGTCGGCAGGTACACGCGGGCTTTTGAAACCAACGAAGCCAACATCGGGCGTATCTACCGCTACATGACCCTGCTGCTCGGAATGAAGCCGAACGAGCATGAGTTCAAGGTGATGGGGCTGGCGCCCTACGGCAAGGCGAAGCACGCCCAGAAGGCGCTTGACGTCTTCAAGAGCACGCTCTTTGTGGACGGCATCGAATTCAAGTGGCGGGAGAAGCCGACCGACAGCTATTTCTGGTTCAGGGAGCGGCTGGAAGGGGTGCGCTTCGACAACATCGCCTTTGCCCTGCAAACCTGGGTCGAGGACTTGCTGACCGAGTGGGTGCAGAACGCTGTCGCCAAATTCGGCATCGGCAAGGTGGTGATCGCCGGCGGGGTGGCGATGAACATCAAGGCGATGGGCAAGATCGCGGCCCTACCCGGCGTCGAGAACCTGTTCATCGGCGGCTCGGCAAGCGACGAATCCATGGCCATCAGCGCCGGCATCTGCCTCGCGGAAGACTTGGCGCGCGAGGCGGGAAAGCCGTGGGATTCTCGCGCCGTAGCGTCCCTGCCGCACCTGTACCTTGGCCCGTCAGCCACGCCGGAGCAGGAGGCTGCAGTAATCGCCGGGCTCGATTCCTCGAAGTACCAGGTGTCACCTTCGCCCACACCCATGCGGATCGCGGAACTGCTCCGCGACGGCAAGATACTCGCCCGCTGCGCCGGGCGCATGGAATTCGGCCAGCGCTCGCTGGGCAATCGGTCGATACTGGCCGACCCGAGCGACCTCAGGGTGAAGGAGAAAATCAACGCCGCGGTCAAGAGTCGCGATTTCTGGATGCCCTTCGCCCCTGTGATGATGGACAAGTACGTTCATCGCTACCTGTTGAATCCGAAGAACCTCGAATCGCCCCACATGACCATCGGCTTCGACACCACCGCCGAAGGCTACGAGGCCATGATCGCAGCCTGTCATCCAGCCGACCGGACGGCCCGCGCCCAGATCCTGCATCGGGATACCAACCCCGACCTCTACTCCATTCTCGAAGCCTTCGAAACGCTGACGGGACGCGGCGCGTTGTTGAACACCAGTTTCAATCTGCACGGACATCCCATCGTCAACACGCCTGCCGAGGCCGTATTCGTGCTCGAGAACAGCGGTCTCGATGGTGTAATCCTGAATGACCATCTGATCCTGAAGAGAGTTCGAGCATGAGTAAGGAATTCAAACAAGAGGTACTGACCGCATTTCAGAAAGTCAGCCCCTCCAAAATAGGCATTGAGTCTAAGGATGAACTCGCCAAGTACCAGCAAAGCCAGTTCAACCTTTTCTTTCACAAGCTGAAATTCCCTCCGGAGCTGTTTCACGGGAAGAAGGTCATCGATTTCGGCTGCGGCACCGGCGAAATGGACATTGTCCTTGCCAACTGGGGCGCAAACGTCGAGGGCTTCGACTTCAACGATATATCGATTGCGCGGGCGAACGACCTGAGGGAGCAGTTTGGGCTATCTTCCCAAACTGTTTTTTCGGTCGGCGACATCGACGCCTATCCATTTCAATCCGGGGCCTACGACATCTCGGCGAGTTTCGGCGTCATTGCGCACGTGCCGGACCAGGAAAACATGCTGCGCCGGATGGCCGACGCCAGCCGCAAAGGGGGTTTTGTCATCCTTGGCTACATCGAGGACTCGGGCCTGATCCAGCGCCTGCTGCATCGTGCGATCGTACTGGCCAACTCGGACAAGTCGGACGCGGAAGTGTTTCGCATCGCGAAGGCCTGCTTTGCTGAGCACATCGAACGGTCGGTGAAGTATGGCGGCCGCACTGCCGACAGCGTCATCAATGATTATCTGGTCAATCCTCACTACATCGGGATATCCACCCAGAAGCTGCTTTCGTGGACGTCGCGCTTCGGCCTTGAATATTATTCCGGCTGGCCGAACGTCGACCTGCCATTCGTTGTGGATTCTCCCTACTTCAAGCTGATTCCCAAGGATTCGCCAGTCTATGAACTGTATTTTTCAATGCTGCGATTGCGGTGGCTTTATGCACAAGACGAAGATTCTGCCGTCTTTGGCGAACTGACCGAGCGACTGCCGAAAGTCGGCAATGATATTGAATCGCTGTTCCAGGGCCTCAACGAGATACTTCAGGCCCGCGACTCGAGCGATCAAACTTTTGGTGCGGTTCGGAACAAGCTCAAGGATGTCGAACGCGGCGTAGCCACTCTGGTTGGCGAGGTATCGGGCTACATCAATCAACACTTGACTGACCTGAATGGCGAGCTGCTCAGGGTGCTGGAAATGATCGTGCTCAAGGCTCGGGAAAACCGGGACTTCGATTTGAGCCAGGTCGGCGGGAAGCTGTTCAGGGGGTACAACGGACTGGGCACGAGCTACGTGGTATTCCACAAATCATTGTGAAGCATTTGCTGTTCGTGCTTACCCGGCTGTGGCGCTATCACAGCCTATATTTTCTGAAACCCCACGACGCGGTCAACGACACGCTGACGTCCAGCCTTCTCCACCGTCTCGATTGGTCCGGGCCGGTGGTGGAGATCGGGTCGGGCGATGGCGTGTTCAGCTACGTAATGCACGGCGGATCCTTTCCGCTCCGGTTCGATCGCTACCTGCTGACCGATCTTTCCAAGCAGGACATTTATGACAGCCACCGGGCCGACGTGTTGCAGCCCGCAGTTTCCTTGAGCAGCCCGGATATCACGCTGGCGATCGATGCCAAGGAATCCCATGTGCAGAAAATCAGGGAAATCGGTTTCGCCAAGAACTGCCAGGTGGCGGCTTACGAGAAACTTCCGCTGTCGTCGGCCTCGGTGCCGAAGGTTTTCTACTACACCCCTCACGGGCTGAACGACCACGAAGCGGCGATTCGCGAAGCCGCGCGCGTCCTGGTGCCCGGCGGATCCATGCTGATTCTGCTGTACGACGCCAAGTTCAAGCCGTCGTTCATCTGCCACCGTCTCGCGCAGGCCTTTCCCGGGATGTTTGGCGCCTATTTTTCCCGGATGGACAATGGCCGCTACGACGAAATCACCCGGCTCGCAAAATCGCCCGAGGAATGGGAGCGATTTTTCCCGCGCCATGGATTTGAAATCAAGGCACGACATTCCGGGTTGAGTGCTTTCGCATGGAAGGTCTATGACATCCAGACCCGACCGCTTCTCAAGCCACTAATTAGGTTTTTCGGCTTCCTTCCGGGGCAGCTCAGAACCTTCGCTAAATTCCTGTGGATGAGCATTTGCTACCCCTACCTCGTAGTTTTCTACCTGCTGTTTTCGAACGAGTATTTTCGGATCGACGGGATGAACTGCTACTTGGCCTACCAGGTAAGAAAGGTTTGAGCTGTCGATGAGTTCGCCGTCATTCGTCTGGGACGCCGAGGCTGTCGCAACTGGCCTAGAGGCAACGAGTCGTCTGCGGCCCGCGTTGCTGGCCCGCCTGAAGCGGCTACTCGATGAGTTTCATGGCGTATCGCGCCCGATCGAATACCATGACCTCGTCGCGGGAATGTGGCTTGAAAATCTCACACATAATATCTATACGGCGTGGCGCGAGGTATTGGCGGGCAGCATACCCGCCGACTCCGATCCGATACCGATAGTCAAGAGTACAAAGCATGCCCAACAAATGACGGTAGACATCGGTTGGCATCGTCATCTCCGTGGCGCGGTAGCGCGGTTGCTGGAGGGAGGGTCGGCAGAAAGCTGGCCGGTTGCTCAGGACTCGGATTACACCAGCAGCGGTGGAAGATATCGTGGTGTCCACAAAATATTGCGAGGTATCTCGACCGGCAAGCCAAAGGTACTACTGACACAACCATATTTCAAGTGCTCGCGCCAGGAGTCTATGTGGACACTTTGGCGTTGGCGGAACTGGATCGCGCGGGACGATATGACGTATCCAATATCGGTTGCCGCCACTGCCAACTGGAACTGGCGTAAGAGACGATCTGCAGAGTTGCCAACACCTCCTCGTAATTTTGAGGAACTTGTCGGGACTCTCTTGCCCCTATATATTCCGATCGGATTGCTCGAAGGGTTTGAGGATTATCGTGAGGCTGTCCTCAGTCTGCCTTTACCGAGACCGCAAGCCGTATACAGCGCCAATGCTTTGCATGCACACCCCACTTTCCAGATTCTCATGGCCGAATGGCGCCAAGAGGGAACCCGCCTTCTGTATCACCAACATGGAGGGGGGTATGGACTAGACCCGCAACTCGTTGTGGAAAATTATGAGATTCGGGTTTCCGATCGATTCTATACGTGGGGCTGGAGGCGCGATGGATCATTCGTGCATCCACTTAGCCCGGCAATGCCGTCCGTCAAGCGCAAGCCATCGAGCGGGCAGATACTGTTGAATTGCCTTGACCTTCCCCGGATGCCATTCCGGATGACGTTCGCGCCGATGCCGGGAACCATCGAGATCATGCATCGCAACACTTGCGAATTTCTCATGGAGTACCCGGACCGGTCGAATCTGGTTGTTCGCCCGTTTAATGTCGATTACGGTTGGGGTGCGGTTGAATCAATGCGAGCGGCAGCGCCTGAAGCGAGATTCGACAAAAGCCTCGGCCCTTTCGCGGCTTATTCCTCATCCCGTCTGGTGGTGCATAACTATCTCGGAACAGCGTGGTTGGAAACGTTGGGCTTAAATATTCCGACGGTTGTTTTCTATAACCCTGCGGCCTATGTTTATCGTGACGAGACCCGTGCGGGAATTGACGCATTGCAACGGGTCGGTGTTCTGCATCATTCTGGCAAGGATGCCGCGCGTTTCATTGCCGGTTTGGGTCAAGACATCGAGGGCTGGTGGCGCAAGCCAGAGGTTCAAGTTGCCCGGCACGATTTTGTTCAGTGTTACGCGAATTTTTCGCCGGACTGGGCAAAACAGTGGGCGCGCGAATTTGAAGCTGTACTCGATGGAGCACGCTAGCGGATGAAATTCGCTCGTCAGTACGCATCGAAATTAGCTGGCAACGTGGTCAGCCTTGTGGCTGGGATGGTGGTCCTAGGCCTGGTTCCCCGCACGTTGGGTCCGGAGAGCTACGGTCGCTACGAGTTCCTCACCAGCTTCTTCCTGCAGGTCAAGGGTTACTTCGACGCGGGTACATCAACCTGCTTCTACACCCGCCTCTCGCAACGACCGGGCGACGCGGGACTGGTCGTGTTCTACCGAAAATGGTTCCTGAGCGCATCGCTATTGATGATCGGCGGCGCAACACTTCTGGCGGGCACCTCCCTCGGCGAGCGGGTATGGCCCGGAGAGGGGCCCATGCTGGTCGGTCTGGCGGCGTGCTTTGCCGTCATCACTTGGTGGCTGGACATCACCCGCAAGATGGTGGATGCATGGCATCTGACGGTGCGGGGGGAAATGCTCTATGCGTCTGCGCGCGTGGTGGCAGTCTCAGCGCTGGCGGCGACCATCTGGCTCTTTGGCCTGCGACTGGAAGGCTACTTCCTCTACCAGATCGCCGCACTGCTGCTAGCCGTTGCGTTGCTGACCCACCTGCTGAAGCGCCGTGCGCTGGCGCCTGCCGGGACGCCGCCGGCGCAACCTCAACGCGCCTATGCCCGCGAGTTCTGGGACTACTCGCACCCCCTCCTTGCCTATGCTTCAGTATGCACGTTGGGTGTACTGGTGGATCGTTGGGTACTTCAGACCCAAGCGGGGGCCACTGAACAAGGATATTTCGGACTGGCTTACCAGGTTGGCGCCGTGTGCTTCCTGTTCACCAGTGCCATGACTCAGCTTCTGTCCCGTGAATTCGCTGTGGCTTGGGACTTGAAAGACATGGGACGGATGGCGGCGATGTTTCGCCGCGCTATTCCGATGTCTTATACGATGGCAGCCTATTTCTCTGTGTTCATCGCCTGCCATGCCGCAGACGTAGTCTGGCTGCTGGGAGGATCGGCCTGGGAACAGGGATCGCTGGTCATGGCAGTCTTGACGCTTTATCCCATGCACCAGACCTACGGCCAGTTGAGTGGCTCCGTATACTATGCGACCGGCCAGACGAGGCTCTACCGCAACATCGGCATTGTCGGCACGCTCACTGGATTGCCGCTAATGTTGTGGCTGGTGCTGCCGACTGAATCAGGGGGGATGGGTCTGGGTGCCGCCGGCCTGTCGTTGCAGATCGTTCTAACGCAGTTCATCTTCGTCAATGTCGGGTTGTGGTTCAACGTCCGTTTGATGTCATTGAATTTCTGGAAATTTTTCGCTCACCAGTTGATCGTGCCCACGACCCTCCTGCTATGCTCGCTCGCCAGTTCCACATCGACATCGACGTTTGCAATGTCAAGGCTGGCCCGGCTGATCCTGGACGGGTTCGTCTATACCGCTCTCGTTGCGGTGGTGATCCTGCTGGTACCGCAGCTCATCGGGTTACAAAGAGGCGAGATCGGAGCGATTCTGCGCAAGGTGCCGGGGGCAAAATGAAGCTGCTACCCCGATTAACACGAGAGCCAACATGTATATATTAGGAATATCCGGTGGTTATCACGATGCCGCCGCCGCGCTCCTGAAAAACGACAACCTGCTGGCCGCCGCCCAGGAGGAGCGCTTCACGAGAATCAAGCACGATCCGGGTTTTCCCGCGAATTCGATCCGCTACTGCCTGGAGCAGGCCGGAATCCGCATGGATCAGGTGGATCGGGTCGTGTTTTATGACAGCCCCAGCCTCAAGTTCAAAAGAATCGCCAGAACGATTCTGGACAATTTTCCCCGCAGCATTCCCTTTTCCTTTCGCGTGCTGCCCAAATGGCTCGGCGGAGAGCTTTACTGGAAGCGGCGGCTGTGCGACGAGTTCCGTGCGCATTTCGGCTGCGAGATTGCCAAGGAGAGAATCTCGAATATTTGTCACCATCGCTCTCACGCCGCCAGTGCTTTCTATCCGTCGCCGTTTTCTGATGCCGCGGTTCTGGTCATGGACGGCGTCGGGGAGTTCGCCACGACTTCAATTTGGCATGGGCAAGGCAAATCGCTAACCCAGATCATGCAAGTGGAATTTCCCCATTCCCTTGGCCTACTCTACTCCGCCTTTACCTACTACACCGGCTTCAAGGTCAATAGCGGCGAGTACAAGGTCATGGGGCTGGCCCCCTACGGCAGTCCACGCTATGTCGCCCTGATCAAGGAAAAGCTGATCGATATCCGGGAGGACGGCACTTTTCGCCTGAATATGGAATATTTCGACTACGCCATCGGCAGCAAGATGACCAGCGAGAAGTTCCATGACCTGTTTGGCGGGCCGCCACGCAAGCCCGAAAGCGAACTGACCCAGAGGGAGATGGACCTCGCCAGGTCGGTACAGGAGGTCACGGAGGAAATCATGCTGCGCCTGGCGCAGACCGCGAAACAGGCTACCGGCAGCGCTAATCTCTGTCTGGCGGGCGGAGTGGCGCTCAATTGCGTGGGTAACGGCCGCATCCTTCAGCAAAAAATTTTCGAGCGGATGTGGATCCAGCCGGCCGCAGGGGATGCCGGTGGATCGGTGGGCGCCGCCATGGATTTTTACTACGCCGAGAGAGCGGCAGAACGGTACGCCGGGCCAGCAGCCGGCGACCGCATGAAGGGCAGCTATCTGGGTCCGCAATTCAGCAACGAAAGCGTACGTACCACCCTGTCCGCGCTCAAAGCGACGTTCCACCAGTACGATGAGCTGGAACAATTACTGGATGTTGCCAGCACCGCGCTGGCGGAGGGCAAGGTGGTCGGTTGGCATCAGGGACGCATGGAGTTCGGTCCCCGCGCACTCGGGGCAAGAAGCATCTTGGGGGATCCGCGCAACCCGCAGATGCAGTCGGTCATGAACCTGAAGATCAAGCAGCGCGAGTCCTTCCGGCCGTTTGCCCCGAGCGTGCTGCAGGAGAAAGCCCGCGACTATTTCGAACTGGCCCAAGACAGCCCCTACATGCTGATTGTTGCTTCCATCGCCGCCGACCTGAGGATTCCGATGACCGCGGAGCACGAAAGATTGTTCGGCATCGAAAAGTTGAACATACCCCGGTCGACGATTCCAGCGGTGACGCATATCGATTACTCCGCGCGCGTACAGACGGTCCATCGCGAGACCAACCCGCGCTATCACCGCCTGATCGAGAAGTTTTTCGAAAAGACGGGTTGCGCGGTGATCGTGAATACCTCGTTCAACGTGCGCGGCGAACCTATCGTTTGTACCCCCGAGGACAGCTATCGCTGTTTCATGCGCACCGAAATGGATGTGCTGGTTCTGGAAGATTTCGTGATTTACAAGAACGAACAGAAGAACTATGTGGAAACCGACGAGAAGTGGCGCAGCAAGTTCGTGCTGGACTGAATCCGCGGCCTCCCATTCAGGTCACTCCTGCTTATCGACATGATCCAACTCATCATCGCCGTCGCTCTCCTGGCTTTCGCCATCGACATCTACTTCGGCCTGTCGCGCCGGACCCGGGGCATGCAGTTCCGGTTCTCCAGGTACAACATGTACACCCTGCAGCCGGGGACGTTCAGCGTCACGCTGTCGAAGCATTACTACAACCTCCCGGACAATCAGGATGTCGCCTGCAGGTTCGAGATCGCCCCGTACGGCTACTTGGATGCCATCCGGCCATGCGAAAACATCCTCGTCGGTGGCAGTGCAGCCTTCGGCGTTGGCAGCCCGGGCAATGCCTGGAACGTCAGCGGCCACCTGCGCGAGAAATACCTGGCCGATGTGATCAACCTGGCGATTCCCGGCTGGAACATCGAGCAGGAAGTGATTACCTTGCTGCGCCATCTCGATGCGATCAGGCCGAAGCGGATACTGCTGTTCGATGGCGCCAACAACCTTGCCCTGGCCTTGCCGTTTGACTACCACGGTTACCCGACCAGTGCGGATGCGCTGGCCTTTTATGGCGAGAGAAAATATGCACAGGCGATCGACGAACATTTCGACACCGCCCCGGATGTTCGCCGTCGTGCGACCATGCTGGTGCGCGAGATGCTGCGGCACTCAGTGATCGCCCGTGCCGTCTATCGTGTCGCGGGCGGACAGCAGGCGGCAAAGGCATCTGCCGCTGCGACGGGCGGGGTCGATGTCGATGCGCAGGCAGCCGTGGCGGTGGAAAACTATCTCGCCTGGCTGAAAGTACTCGTTGCAGTCGCGGCGGCGCGGGGAATCGAGATCCACTGCATCCTGCAGCCGTACTATTCGTACGGGAGGGATGGCGCGGAGGCACGCAACTTCCACTTCTACAGCATCAACGATACGTTTGATCGCTACATGGTTGCAGCATACGGCAGGCTGGATTCGGCATTGTCTGAGTTTGCGGGAATCACCTACCACCCTGTCTTCAAGGAAATGGCGGCGGAAAGCGTCGGCCTGTTTACGGACGCCGTTCATCTCAACGGAACCGGCTATGGCGTGATCGCCGACAAGATCAGCGGTATTGTTCTGGGGTCAAGGCATGATAAAGAAACTCGTTGAATGGATTCGGCAACTGTTTGACAGAAAAAAGAAGGATCGGCCGGATGACATCTATCCGATGTGGTAAGCGTCGCGGTAGTGTCGGTGGATGGCCGGCAACCGGGGGCGGGCCATGAACGGCCAAGCATGGACGTTTCCTGCTGACGTCTGGCCGCAGGCCGCAGCCGGCCTCGTCCAGCAGCGGGTCGCCGCCGGCTTGCGCGAACGTGGCGAATGCAGCGTCATGCTCACGGGCGGCCGCAGTGCGGGAAGTCTTTACCGGGCCTGGGCTGCGATGCCTGATTTTCGGCAGTTGGCGGGCATAGCGTTCTATTTCGGCGATGAGCGCTGCGTCGCCGCCGACCATCCTGCCAGCAACTACGACATGGCAAGACAGACGCTTTTCCGCAACGGCCTGCCCGCCGGTTGTCGGGTTTTCCGCATGGAAGCCGACACACCCGACCACGATGCTGCGGCACGCCGTTATGAGCAGATACTTCCGGAACAGTTGGATGTATTGCTGCTTGGAGTCGGTGAGGACGGACATGTGGCCTCGCTGTTTCCCGGCAGTCCGGCGTTGCACGAACGGCTGCGCCGCGTGGTACCGGTGGTCGGACCCAAGCCGCCCCCGCAACGGCTGACTATCACTCCCCCGGTTATCGCGCGGGCGAAAACAGTATTTGTGCTGGCCACCGGTCTTGCAAAGGCGCGGGTTTGGGAGATGGCCATGCTCGATCCGGCCGATGCGGACAACCTGCCGGCGCGGCTGGTGCTGAATGCAAACTGGTTGCTGGATGCAGCGCCACCCGGAGGATTATTCATTGAATGACAGGAGCCCCCCATGCCCAAGGTGCTGATCACCACCGTGCCTTTCGGAGACAAGAACCGCCTGCCGATAGAGCAACTCGACGCTGCCGGCATCGAATACCTGGTCAATCCGATCGGACGCAAGCTCAGGGAAGAGGAGCTTGCGGAGATGGTGACCGATTTCGATGTCCTGATTGCCGGTACCGAGCCGATCACCGAGCGGGTCATGCGCCGTGCCAGCCGCCTGAAACTGATTTCGCGCGTCGGCATCGGCCTGGACAGCGTCGATTTGCTGGCGGCAGAGCGGCGTGGCATCCAGGTCAGCTACACGCCGGATGCGCCGGCTCCGGCCGTGGCGGAACTGACGATTGGCCTGATGCTGTCGCTGCTACGCTCGATCCACACAGTCAATGCCCGCATGCATAGTGGTGAATGGCATCGCTACTTCGGGCGTCGCATTGCCGAAATCACCATCGGCGTGATCGGCGCCGGCCGCATCGGCGGGCAGGTGCTCGATTGCCTCGGCGGTTTCGGTCGGCCGCGCATCCTGGTCAATGATCTGCGGCCAAACCTCCGGCCGGAACGGGACACGGCGATCGAATGGGTCGGCAAGGAGGATATCTATCGCAGCGCGGACGTCATCACCCTGCACGTCCCGCTGACGGCCCAGACCAAGAACATGATCAGGCGCGAGCAGTTGCTGCAGATGAAGCAGGATGCAATTATCATCAACACATCGCGCGGCGGTATCGTCAATGAACACGATCTGGCACAGGTGCTCGACACCGGGCACCTGGCCGGCGCAGCCATCGACGTGTTCGAGCAGGAGCCCTATGCCGGCGACCTGGTGCGGAGCGACCGCTGCCTGCTTACCTCGCACATGGGGTCGATGTCGGTAGACTGCCGCATGCGGATGGAAATAGAGGCGACCGAGGAGGCCATCCGGTTCCTGACCGGACAGATGCTGCAGGGACTCGTGCCGCCGGACGAATACGAAGTGCAAAGGCAGGGGTTGTGACGTGAAAAATGTTTGCGTAATCGGCGGTTCCGGTTTTCTCGGCAGCCATGTAGCGGATGCACTTAGCGCGACCGGGCATCGGGTACGCATCTACGACCAGAAAGTTTCGCCCTGGCTGAACGGCGACCAGGAAATGGTCATCGGTGATCTGCTGGATGCCCGCAAGCTCGATGACGCCATTGCGGGGGCCGACTACGTCTATAACTTCGCGGCGCTGGCCGATCTCAACCAGGCACTCGACAAGCCCCTGGAAACTGTGCGGATCAACGTGCTCGGCAACGCCCAGGTGCTGGAATCATGCCGCGCGCACCGTGTCGAACGCTTCATCTACGCCAGCACCGTCTATGTCTACAGCCGCGAGGGCGGTTTTTATCGCTGCAGCAAGCAGGCTGCCGAGCATTATGTCGAGGAATACCAGCGCGTCTATGGCCTTGACTACACGATCCTGCGCTATGGATCGCTCTATGGGCCGCGCGCCGACGAAACCAACGGCCTGTACCGGATCGTCAGGGGCGCATTGGAAACTGGCGTGCTGCGATACGAGGGCAGTCCCGACACCCTGCGCGAATACATCCATGTCGAGGATGCGGCGCGGGCCAGCGTGGCGGCACTCGGCGACGAGTTCCGCAACCAGAGCGTCGTGCTGACGGGGCAGGAGCCGATGCGCGTACTCGACCTGCTGGAGATGCTTGCCGAGATACTGGGCCTCACGAACGCCGTGGAATTCGTTGCAGGCGACCAGCCGGGCCACTATGTACGTACACCCTATGCCTATCAGCCGAAACTCGGCCGGAAGTATGTACCGCCGATGCACGTGGATTTAGGGCAAGGCTTGTTGCAACTGATCGATCATGTGCGCGGAGGCAGATAAGATTGATCGACGACAGAAGCGCTTTCTTACCAGAGCCGGCTTTTTTGCCAATGTCTGATGTGGCTGATTGATCGACTGCGTTTAGCACTTGATGCGTTTCTGAGCCCTTGGCCAACCGCTATGGGTGGTCAATACCTTCGTCGCGCTTTCTGGAGAAGTCGTTTTGCATATTGTGGTGGAGGGGTGCGTTTCGATGCGCAATTGGTCATTATGGGTTTTGCCGCCATACGAATTGGAGAAGGAACTTCCATCATGAGCGGCTCCTACCTTTATGCCAACGAAGGTGGAAATCTGAGTATCGGATCGTATTGTTCTTTCAACCACAATGTATTGATCGGTGCGGCGAGTGGCGAAATAGTCATTGGCAACGATGTATTGATCGGCCCGAATGTAGTGCTCCGAGCGTCGGATCATGAGTTCGCCGATGCCAGCGTGCCAATTCGCAAGCAAGGCCATCGCCGGGGGAAAATTGTGATTGGCGACAATGTATGGTTGGCGGCGAACGTGATCGTTACTTCGGGTGTAACAATTGGATCAGGTTGTGTGGTGGGTGCCGGCAGCGTTGTAACAAGCGATTTGCCTTCGATGACCGTATGTGTTGGCAATCCGGCACGGCCAATTCGTTCAAGATTGGCGCGCGCAGTAGATTCGTAATCATGAGTACTGCGCGTCAAATTGACATAGGCAAACTCTTGTCAGCGGCCTCACTCATTTTCTGGGACTTTGACGGCGTCATCAAGGACTCTGTCGAGGCGAAGTCGGATGCGTTCGAGACCTTATTTCTTCCCTATGGCTGTGCCGTTGCCGCGCGGGTCCGGAAACACCATGAGGCGAACGGCGGGGTTTCACGCTTTGAGAAGATTCCGCTTTACCTCGCCTGGGTGGAGGAGCCGGCGACAGACGCGCGGGTGCGTGAGTTCTGCGAACATTTTTCCGCCCTCGCCATGCAAGCAGTGATCGATTCGCCATGGGTTCCAGGCGTTCGCGAGTATCTGGCGAATCACCATACCCGACAGTACTTCGTTCTTGTTTCGGCTACCCCTCAGGACGAGATTCAGCAAATTCTTGACGCGCTCGACCTAACCCATTGTTTCCGTGAGATTCATGGCGCGCCGAAAAAAAAGGCTGATGCACTAAAGGATGTTTTAAGCCATTTACAATTGAATCCAAGCCAGGCGATTATGGTGGGCGATGCGGAAACCGACCTGATTGCCGCCCAAAACCACGACGTTCCTTTCCTGTTGCGCCGTACCCTCTTTAACCGGGACCTTCAGGACCGCTTTGCCGGCCCGATGTTCGAGAATCTGACCCATGAATAGATTGAAAGCCGTCCGGGAAATCCGCGCACAACTGAAAAGCGGCGGCCACTCCATTGGCAGCTGGATGCAGATCCCGCATCCGGCTATCGCCGAAATCATGGGGCAGGGCGGCTATGACTGGGTGGCCGTGGATATGGAGCATGGGGCGGTTGCCATCCATCAACTGCCGGACCTGTTCCGTGCGCTCGAACTGGGCGGAACCTTGCCGCTGGTACGCCTCGCCCATGGTCAGCCGAAGGATTGCAAGCAGGCACTGGATGCCGGTGCCGGCGGGGTGATCGTGCCCATGATCGAAAGCGCGGAGCAGTTGGCTGGCGTGCGCGATGCCTGTCGCTGGCCTCCGGCCGGAACCCGTGGCGTCGGCTTCTCGCGGGCCAATCTCTTCGGCAAGCACTTCGATGCCTATCGCGAGGAGGCGCAAGCCCCCCTGCTGGTGGCCATGATCGAGCATCATCGCGCCGTGGCGAATCTGGAGGGCATTCTTGCGGTCGATGGACTGGATGCCATACTGATCGGACCTTATGATCTGTCGGCATCAATGGGACTGACTGCGCAGTTTGATCATCCAGAGTTTTGTGCTGTGATGGAGAAGATTCGTGCACTTGCGGAAGCCCATGCTGTACCCGCCGGCCTCCATGTCGTGGCGCCCTCCCGGGATGAACTTAACCGCCGGCTTGACGAGGGCTACCGGTTTCTGGCTTATTCAATTGATGCGGTGATGTTGAACAGTGTTGTCAGTCATGGAGTCGATTGAGATCGATTGTCCGAACTTCGGACCTCTGGTCCTTGCGGGAGATCGGTTGCATGCGGGGCGTGACTTCGATGTGCGCTCCAACGGCGGCCGGGGAAAGCTGGACTACCTGATCTTCCTCGATTCCCGGGGTGTCAGCGGAGGATTCGAGGGCTCACTTGCCGACAAACTGACCGGGTGGATATCAGGTGCTGGCGGCTATTACCTTTCGCTCTGTCGACCGCTTGAATTGACCACATGGGCGACCTTGATCAACTTCATTACGCTCAACAGGCTGAATCCGGCCCAGATCGTGACCAACATGGGTTTCGTCGACTTTACCCCCAAGAAGCAGTCGATTCTGGAGGATGCTATTAGGCAGGTGGAGTTTCTGGTCGGCAAGGGCGTCGCGAAATCCTATGCTTTGCAACACATCGTTTCATCGAGGGGCGACGAGATTCCCTTGTACTCGATGGCTTATGACGGCACTTACCGACAATGTATTGAATCAACCGTGGTTCGGCAACCTACTGTGGTCATCAACAGCCCGCTTGTCGATCCGGGAATCCGCGTTGAACGGTTGCGTCCAAGTTCCTTTTTCTTTGCACTGACCGAGTCGAATGAATTCAACCGCTCGATCAACGGCGCTCAGGTTGTCGACCTCCCCGATTTCGACGAGTCGCTTACGTACGATGCCGTTCATTACACCAGCCGGGGAAACGAAGTGATTTTTGACATGGTCAAAGGCTATCTATGAAGGAAGAAGAGATCCGCCCCAAAGACGTCTTCGACGAGTACCTACGCCTTGCGCGAGAGGATACCGGCACCTATTTCAGGAACGCAAGACGTGAAACCGGCAATTGCCCCGCTTGTGAGGGCGAGGGCATGCCGGCCTTCACGAAGAATGGCTTTTCCTATCAAACCTGTCCTCGCTGTCAGACACTTTTCGTGAATCCGCGGCCCGTCGCCGACGCATTTTCAAAGTACTACACAGAATCGCCTTCTTCGAAATTCTGGGCGACAACCTTCTACAAGGAAACGGCGGATGCGCGCCTGGAAAAGCTCTGGAAGCCGAAGGCCCGATTGATCCGCGAGACCTTGGATCGCTATGGAGCCGGACGGTACACTATTGTCGATATCGGGGGCGGCTATGGCCTTTTTGCCGAGGTGATGAGAGATTTTCATGGACAGACGCCGGTCGTTATCGAACCCGGACCGCTGCTTGCCGCAGCCTGCCGAGATAAATCGCTTCAGGTCATTCAGAAGTTTCTTGAGGATGTGGAAGCCGCGGACCTTCCCGCCGGACCGAAGGCATTCTTGAGTTTCGAGTTGTTCGAGCATTTGCATGATCCGGCAAGATTCCTTCGGCAATTGCAGGGGTTGATGGCGCCCGGCGACCTCTTCGTTTTTACCACCCTCTCCGGAACTGGCGTTGACATCCAGGCATTGTGGGAAGATTCGAAATCCGTCAGCCCGCCGCATCATCTCAATTTTTTTAACCCTCGCTCCGTAGCAGGCCTGTTGGTGCGCCTGGGCTTCGAATGCCTGCAAGTGACCACACCGGGTAAGCTCGATATGGATATCCTTGCGAACAATCAATCCTTGATAAAAGATCGCTTCTGGAAGACGTTTGTTGCCGTCGCCTCTGACGATGAAAAGGCCGAATGGCAACAGTTGATAGCGTTGTCGGGGTGGAGCTCGCACATGATGACGGTGTGCCGCAAGCCGTGAGATGGGTTCTTTGCAGATAGTCGGCGCTGGCGCCACGGGGATGCGTGGCACAGCCAGGGCCGGTAGGCCTCGATAATTACTTTGATGGAGTTTGCATGAACATTCTCGCCCTCATTCCAGCCCGAATGGGCAGCAGCCGTTTTCCCGGCAAGCCGATGGCGCCGATTCTCGGCAAGCCGATGATCGGCCATGTCTATGAGCGCGTTGCGAAGTCGCCGTTGCTGGCGATGACGGCAGTAGCAACCTGCGATCAGGAAATCTTTGACTACATCGAGTCGATCGGCGGCGTTGCGGTCATGACCGCCGATACCTATGAGCGGGCATCCGACCGCTGTGCCGAAGCGCTGCTAAAACTGGAGCAGGCGAACAATGTGCGCTACGACATCATTGTGATGGTGCAAGGTGACGAACCAATGACGCATCCCGATATGATCGCCGAAGCTGTACAGCCGATGCTGGATGACCCGGCTATCCAGGTGGTGAACCTGTTGGGCCAGATAATGGACGCCACTGAATTCGAAGACCGCAACTGCATCAAGGTGGTGTGCGATCTCAATCTAAATGCGATGTATTTTTCTCGGGAGCCGATTCCGACCCGTTGCAAGGTTGGCAAGGTTCCCATGGGCAAGCAGGTTTGTATTATTCCGTTTCGCCGCGATTACCTTCTGGAATACACTCGACTGGCGCCGACGCCTCTTGAGATTGCAGAGTCTGTAGACATGATGCGGATTCTTGAGCATGGCATGAAGGTGCGCATGGCGCCAACCAAGCACAGCACCCAGGCGGTCGACACTCTCGACGACCTGAAGAAGGTTGAAAGGTTGATGCAGGACTTGAATGCCCGAACGTAGTTTGAAGAAGAGCGGAAACAGATTAGAGACACTGTTTGTCTGGGATGCGGAAGGTTCTCCGCCAGCAGGCAGTTGGACGGCGGTGCTTTGGCGCGACTTTGCAACTATAGCTTCACCGGAGGTTGTTTCAATCCCGCAGTTGGTAGAGGAAAACGCGGATGATCTTCGCCAGAGATATCTAGCGTGGGTCTACGAACTCGGCGAGACGCACATTCAAGGCCGACGCCTGGTCGATCATCTTGAACTCCGGCCCGGGTTCAGCTATTGGTGGATGACCCTGTTTGCGGAAAAATGCAATTACAGCAAGTCACCGCAGATTGATAATGCGATTCGTTTGATGGCTCTGGAGAAGTGGGCAAGCGATCATTCGTTTGGCCGTGTTGTGTTGGCCAGTTCCAACAGGAGTCTTGCTGATTCGGTGCGGCTGTGGTGCGCCACGATTGGGGCGTCTTTCGAGTGGCGGCATATGGTTCGGGCAGCCGAGTCCAGATCTTGGTTGAAGCGATTGTACTGTTCGATGCCGCAGCCGGTGCAGGCATTGATATGGTTGGCGCGCCATTTGGTTGACCGATGGCCGCTACGGGGTATAGGTCTACGGGAATGGCGAGAAACTCAGGGCACGATGGCCTTCGTTTCCTATCTCGATAATATGGTTCCCGATGCGGTGGAAGAAGGTCGGTTTGAGAGCCGTTACTGGGCGCAACTACCGGATACTCTACAACGTGAGGGTTGCAAAACCAATTGGCTTCATCTGTATGTAAAGGATGCGCTACTGCCGACCGCTGCGAAGGCGGCCGATGTCATTGGTCGACTCAACAAAGCATGTCATAGCGGCCAGACCCATGTCACCCTCGATGCATTTTTAGATATTGGCGTTATTCTCGCGACGCTGCGCGATTGGCTTTGGCTAAGCTGGACTGGATGGCGTGTGCGGTTGTCTCGCAACATGCCAAGAGCTGGCCGGCTTGATCTCTCACCGATGTTCCGGAAGGAGTGGAGATGGTCGATGTCTGGTCAAACTTCCATGAGTAATGTCCTCTTTCTCAATCTGCTCGAATCGGCAATGAGGTCCTTGCCGAAGCAACGCATAGGAGTGTATCTACAGGAGAATCAGGGGTGGGAGTTTGCACTCGTACATGCGTGGAAGGCGCTGGGGCATGGTCGATTGATCGGGTCACCACATTCGACGATCAGGTACTGGGATCTTCGCTATTTTTTCGACCGATCCTGTTACACGCGTACCGGTGATAACCAACTACCACTGCCGGACCAAGTTGCGCTCAATGGCGCGATCGCGCGTGATACCTATCTAACCGGTGACTATCCGGAAGGTGATTTGGTGGAGGTCGAAGCCTTGCGCTTTCTCCATCTGGCCGAAGCCAGAGCGAAAGCACCTCTTGGTTTTCGGCCATCGGAAAGTCCACTGCGGGTGCTGGTCCTTGGAGAGTATCTGCCACGCAATACGAGGAAGCAGATGCGTCTGCTGGAGAAGGCGGCGCAGTATCTGCCGTCCGATATGGTTGTGAACGTCAAGCCCCATCCCAACTGCCCGGTTCAGCCAGCTGACTATCCCGGCCTCAGAATGTCGGTAACAATGGAGCCGGTTTCCAAACTGTTGGCCAAGTGTGATGTCGCCTATACAAGTTGCGTCACATCGGCGGCAGTCGATGTTTATTGTGCTGGCGTACCCGTGGTTTCCCTGCTTGATCCGAATTCCCTCAATTTGAGTCCGCTACGCGGGTGTGAAACGGTCATATTTGCTAGTACTGAAAATGAGCTGGCCAGCGCGCTGATTTCCGCTGCATCCCACCCGCGCGCGCCGGGAGACCGTAAGAACTTCTTTGTTCTTGACCCTGAACTTCCG
Organism: Sulfuritalea hydrogenivorans sk43H; assembly: GCF_000828635.1. Lineage (GTDB taxonomy): Bacteria > Pseudomonadota > Gammaproteobacteria > Burkholderiales > Rhodocyclaceae > Sulfuritalea > Sulfuritalea hydrogenivorans. The sequence goes on along the minus strand of NZ_AP012547.1, from coordinate 3,509,277 downwards.
CGTTGGCGGCAATTATTGTCCGAGCAATTCCATACGCATTGAGTGGTTGAATTGGTGAGAGGCAAGCTCTATGCTTGCCCGAAATACCATCCACAGCCGGATGGCGAGGCAGGAGCGGAGGTTGGCATTTCACGAAGGCAAGTGGTGAAATATGCGCACCTTTTCCTCAATGCCCTTTCGTAGTGGTGCATCATTCTTAGACTGGATTTCTGAGGCTGTCTGGTAGTTCTCGGGATAAAGGAAAATATTATGGGCAATAAAGTCATTCAGATCGCAGGCGGGGATTCATCGTGCAACAGTGCTCCGAAAAAAGTGCTGTCTCCCGCCGCATCGATCAGGCATCGCCCCCGGATTCAGAAAATACTCCTGATCCAGCCACCGGCATTTTCCAACAATCTTCGGGGCGACATGAACCCGAATGCGCCCTTGGGTTTGGGCTATATAGCGGCAATGCTGGAACGAGAGGGATATGGCGTCAGCATTCTCGATGCGTTTATCGAAGGATGGGACCAGGAATCCAGAATCAATGAAGAGAAAATTCTCGTTGGGCTGACGTTCGAGCAGATTCAGGACGTGGTGCGCAGGGAAAATCCCGACGCTGTGGGCGTTACCAGCATGTTTACCTCCCAGCGAAAAAATGCGCATCGTGTAGCGCAAGTGGTGAAGGAGGTCGATCCGGAAATCGTCGTCATTTTTGGAGGGGCGCACCCGACTTCTGCACCGGAAATGGTCATGGCCGATCCCAGCGTTGACGTGGCGGTGCTGGCGGAAGGGGACAACCTGATTGTTCCCCTGCTTCGCTGCATCGAGGCCGATGGCGATTTGCGCACCTTGGATGGCTTGGCCTACCGGGATCAATCGGGTGAAATGGTTGTCATCGACAAGACCACGCAAATGAGCGACCTGGACGACCTGCCGTATCCGGCCCGACATTTGCTGCCCATGGAAAAGTATTTCACGGCCGGCGTCAGGCATGGCGGAGCCAGCAAGGGCAAACGTGCTGCGTCGATGATCACCTCGCGCGGTTGTCAATACAGATGCAACTTCTGTACCGCCTTCAAGGTGTTCACTCGTCGCCCGAGGATGCGTTCCATTGAGAATGTGCTGGGCGAGATCGACGAACTCGTCAACAAGTACGGCGTCGACGAGCTATTCTTCGAAGACGATCAGATCATTGCCAAGCAGCGCCGCAGCGGAGAACTGTTTGACGCGATAGGGGCGCGGTACAAGCTTCATTGGGATACTCCGAACGGGGTGTCGCCATGGCTGCTGGATGATGAGATTCTGGGGAAAATGAAGGCGTCCGGATGCTACCGCGTCAACATTGCGATCGAGTCGGGAAATCAATGGGTTCTCGACAACATCATCAACAAGCCGGTCAAGGTGGCTAAAGTGCCGGACGTGGTGAATGCGATTCGACGTCACGGAATGGAAGTCGGAACCTTCCTCGTTGTGGGCAACATTGCGCGGGATGCAGTGGAAACCCTCGATCAGATCCGGGATAGTTTTGTCTTTTGTCGAAAGATCAAGGTGTTCCCGCACGCATCGTTGCTGACAGCCTATCCTGGGTCTGAAGTGCTCGATATAGCCAAGGAGAAAGGCTATCTTGTGCCCGGTTTCGATTGGGACAATTTGATCATCCAGAAATCCCAGCTTCAAACGCCTCTTTGGTCACCTGAGCAGCTGATGAATCTGGTTGCGAAGGAACGTCTCAAGACGAGGTGGTGGCTGTTCCTGACGTCTCCTGTGGATACGCTAGGGCAGTTGGCGGATAGATTTGCCAGGGATCCCATGGCTACGGTAAAGACGATAGGACGTTTCCTTGGCGGCAGTTTTTCTCGATTGGTGCTAAAACCCTAAAATTTGGCGAAGTATCTCAAGATGAATGGATTGAGTTTTTTTAAAGATGCACGGGTGCTGGTCACCGGCCACACCGGCTTCAAGGGCTCCTGGCTGAGCCTGTGGCTGACACGGTTGGGGGCGCAGGTTTCAGGGGTCTCCTTCGGAGTACCGTCAGAGCCATCACATTTTATGGCGGCAGGCCTTGCGGGAAAGGTGCATGACTATCGACTGGATATTCGCGATGGTGCGGCGCTGAAGACTCTGGTCGAGAAAATTCAGCCCGAATTCGTGTTTCATCTGGCGGCTCAGGCGCTGGTGCGGCGCTCGTATGCCGATCCGGTGGATACTTGGCAGACGAATGCCCTGGGCACGATCAACCTGCTGGAGGCCATGCGCGGTCTTGAGAATCCATGTGTTGCCGTGCTGATTACCAGCGACAAGTGCTATGACAATGTCGAATGGGTGTGGGGTTACCGCGAGACGGATGCTTTGGGCGGACCCGATCCCTACAGCGCTTCGAAGGGCGCGGCGGAGTTGGCGATACGTTCCTATGTGAGGTCTTTCTTTTCCGCGGATGGCGTGGTGCGCATTGGTGTCGGCCGTGCCGGGAATGTGATCGGCGGTGGCGATTGGGCGGAGGATCGCATAGTGCCGGACTGCATGCGCGCCTGGTCGAGGGGCGAAACCGTGCCACTGCGCAATCCGCTGGCGACGCGACCATGGCAGCATGTCCTGGAGCCGCTCAGCGGTTATCTGAATCTGGCCATGGCGTTGCAGGAAGGCGCTTCATTGCATGGGCAAGCCTTCAATTTCGGTCCGCCGGCGCAGCAGGATCACTCGGTCGGCGAATTGGTTCTGGCAATGTCGAACCATTGGGACCAGGTTCGCTATGAAGATGTTTCGGCTCAATACGGTGGGCCGTACGAATCCGGACTCCTGAAACTGAACTGCGACAAGGCCCTGCATCATCTGCACTGGAGGGCAGTGTGGGACTTCGATGTGACGGTGCGCGAGACCGCCTTGTGGTATCGCCGCTATTACGAGCAACCCGCGCAGTCGATTGCCGACTTTTCATCCGCGCAAATCGAGGCCTACGTAGATGCTGCGCGGGCACAAGGGTTGGCGTGGGCGCGATGAGCGTGGCACACGTTGTAGTAACGCCCCTGAAACGGGTTTCCGTCGACGGCGGCGATGTAATGCATGCAATGAAATGCGGCGATCCGGGATTCGCCGGATTCGGGGAGGCATATTTTTCCAGCATCGAGCGAGGCGCAGTGAAGGCCTGGAAACGCCATCTGCGCATGACATTGAATCTGGTTGTGCCGGTGGGTAAAGTCCGGTTCGTGCTTATTGACGACGACGGCGCGATGCGCGAGGAATTGTTGGGGCCGGATCGGTATGCCCGACTGACGCTGCCGCCGGGCATCTGGTTCGGCTTCAGCGGCTTGGCTGCACCCTACAGCCTGGTCCTCAATCTGGCAGATATTCCGCACGACCCGGGCGAGGTCGAACGCAAGCCAGAGAGTGAATTTCCGATTCAGTGGGAGAGCAAGGCATGAAAGCGATTCTTCTCGCCGGCGGTTTTGGTACCCGTCTTTCCGAGTATACGGAGGCGATTCCGAAACCAATGGTTACCGTAGGTGGCCGGCCGATTCTGTGGCACATCATGCGTACCTACGCCCATTTCGGGCACAAGGATTTTTATGTGGCGCTGGGTTACAAAGCGGAGTTGATCAAGGAGTATTTCCTTCATTACCGTTCGCTGAATGCGGACTTCACGGTGGATCTGGCAACAGGGGCGGTGTCGCCGCATCAGATCGATGATGCCGACTGGCGGGTGACTCTGGTGCATACCGGGCTGGAGTCCATGACGGGAGGCCGCGTAAAGCGGATGCAGTCATTCATCGGCAACGAACCCTTCATGCTCACCTATGGCGATGGTGTCGCCGATATCGACATAAATGCCTTGCTGAAATTTCACCGCAGCCACGGCAAGATGGTGACGGTGACTGCGGTACATCCCGGCGCACGCTTTGGCGAATTGCTGATCGAAAACGAAAAGGTGGCGAGTTTTCAGGAGAAGCCGCAGATGGGCCAGGGCTGGATCAACGGGGGGTACTTCGTCATCCAGCCCGAATTCTTCGACCTGATCACGGACGATACGACCATACTGGAAAGGCAGCCGCTCGAACAGGCCGCGCGAATGGGCGAACTTATGGCGTATCGGCACGACGGATTCTGGCACTGCATGGATACGAAGCGCGACAGGGACGAGCTCGAAGAGCTTTGGCAATCAGGAGACGCAGTATGGCGGGTTTGAAACCCGGAAACCTGATACGGCTGTCGAAGTCATGCGTCGGCGAGGCCGAGAAACTGGCGGTGATGGGCGTGCTGGACCGGGAATTCCTGGGCATGGGCGCCGAAGTACAGCAGTTCGAGCAGGCGCTGACGGCATTCTTCGGGCGGCCTGCAGTATGCGTGGTGAATGGGACGGCCGCCCTGCAACTTGCTCTGCAGGCTTGCGGTATCGGGCCCGGCGATGAGGTATTGGTCCAGTCGCTCACCTACGTCGCCAGCTTTCAAGCCATTTCGGCGACCGGCGCGAAAGCGGTTGCTTGCGATCTGGACGCCGGGACGCTGACCCTGGATTGGCGGGATGCGGAAAAGAGGCTGACTCCAAGGACGAAGGCGGTCATGCCGGTTCACTACAGCGGCGGTGTGGGCGCCCTGGACGAAATTTATGCCTTCGCCCGGAAACATAGTTTGCGCGTGATCGAAGATGCTGCCCATGCCTTCGGCACGACGCACCAGGGCAAGCGGATCGGAGGTTTCGGCGATATCGCCTGCTTCAGCTTCGATGGCATCAAGAACATCACCAGCGGTGAAGGCGGTTGCATCGTCACCGACGACGCGGACGTTCTGCGGCGGATTCAGGATGCCCGCCTGCTGGGCGTGGAAAAGGACACGGAAAAGCGCTACACCGGCCAGCGCAGTTGGGAATTCGATGTTACTGCGCAAGGCTGGCGGTATCACATGAGCAATATCATGGCGGCGATCGGCATCGAACAACTCAAGCGATTTCCGCAGATGGCCGAAGCCAGGCAGCAGCTCGCCCGCCGCTATGACGAATTACTGCACGGTCATGAGCGAATTCAAGCTCTGCCGCGAGATTATGCTATCGTGGTGCCGCACATTTATGTGGTGCGCATCCAGGACCTGCGCGACCGCAAGATGTTGCAGTCGAGATTGCTGGAGCAGGGCATACAGACCGGCATGCACTACCAGCCCAACCACTGGTTGTCCTTGTACCGCGATTCCGCAGCATCGCCGCTGCCGCTGACTGATGCGGTTTTTCCGGAGTTGCTGTCGCTGCCCCTGCATCCGGATCTGGACAAAATCGGCGTCGAGCACATATGCGCAAGACTGAAGGAGCTCATCTGAAGACTGATCAGTCGAGCAATGCCGAAGGCCCGGGCGACCGGCCCTTGGTCAGCGTGATCATGAATTGCTATAACGGTGAGCGATATCTCCGTGAGGCAATTGACAGTGTCTTACAGCAGACCTACGGCAATTGGGAACTGGTGTTCTGGGACAATGCCAGTGAAGACGGAACTGCCGAAATAGTTCATTCCTATGCCGATGGCAGGATCCGATACCATCTGAGCAGCCAAACGACTCCCCTCGGTTCGGCGCGCAATTCGGCCATCGCGCAGGCGAACGGAGAATTCATCGCCTTTCTGGATAGCGACGACCGATGGTTGCCGGCCAAGCTCGAATTGCAGGTACGGTGGTTCCGCGAAAATCCCGATGCCGGATTTTGCTATTCCAACTATTTCAAATTGGTCAACGACGGCCGGGTGCGTCAGAAGGCGCTGGCTGGCGCACAGCCGGAGGGGGACGTGTTTTCACGGTTCCTGCGCCAATACCCGGTAAATCTGCAGACCGTGATGCTCAGGGCTTCGAGTCTGAATCTGTTCTTCGATCCCGAGTTGGAAGTTTCCGAGGAATACGATCTCTTTATGCGGCTGCTTTCCCATGTTCGTGCGGGATACATTGACGAGCCATTGGTCGAGTACCGCATACATGGCGAAATGAGCAGCGTGCGGAAGATCGAAAAATACGCGCAGGAAAATGCCATTGTTCTGCAAAAGCTGCTGAGCATGAGTTCTGATCTGGAACGAAAGTACCCAACCGAGCTGATGCATTTCCGCGCGAAACTGGGGTATTACCAGGCAAGAGCCGAAATGGCGTGGGATCAGCCTGGCTTGGCGCGTGCTGCGCTACGACCACACATTCGAGCAGGTGGGCGATTCTTGATTCTTTATTTTTTGGCTTTTTTCGGTCGATCTGCCTGGAATCTTGCACACAGGACGCTCGGAAGGTTTTCAAAATAGGACGTAGCAAACTTTTTGGAGCCGCAACAATCTCTCTGGCTAGAGTCAGAAATTTATCCGAGAATTGCAGATTAACAAGGCTAGACCGTTTCTATTTGATCGAGTGCAATATGAAATCCAGAAGTGATGGCAATCAATTTCATTTCACATCATGTGGACGATCATGAGTATGTGGAGGTCAGTCCGAATCCGCCTTCCCAATGTAAGTGACATCCAAGTATTCGTATTATTGTTTTCACAAGTTATATCTGCCCAAATCGCATTCTATCCATTGATAGTGCTTGGTATCGCGAGAGGGCTAACTAAGAGCGTTCGATGTAATGAAGCAATTGCTGGTTTTTTGTTGATTGGGTTCGTTACTCTTTCCATTCTTCTTAGAGGGGCCTCAATCGAGCTACTGACAAAGCTCCTACAATTTTATTTTGGTATTGTTTTTGTGATTGCTGCGTTTTCGCTTGATAGAAAATTGAGGATAGGTGCTGGGCAGGTTTGGATATTTGTCGGCCTTGTTTTTTATGAAGTCATCTCCTATTCGATATTCGATATCCAGCCAATAACCCACCAGCATCCTGACATAGTAAATGCCGAGCCCGGAGAGCGCGCTAGTATCGGACTAGGGGTAGTGCGTGCCTATGGCCCGGCAGTGAACTCGAGCGTAAGCGGTTCAATTTTGGCGATAATGTTTTTTCTTTTCTATACAAATAGAAGCGTGCGTCAAAATATTGATACAAGTAGTAGCACGTACCTATTGGGTTGTGTATTTCTAGCGTTTGTATTGTGTGGTTCGGTAACGGCCTACTTGACATTTGGTTTGTTGGTAGGGCTTAGCTTTCCTCGGATAATGCGTAAATGGAAATTTGAGAAGGCTGTGCGGGGATACACCACTGAGAGCACCAAGACGTTCAAGCGACTGATTGTGGTACTCGGATTCCTTCTGTGTTGCTATCTTTTATCGGATTTTCTCGAGGCGTTGATTGGATCGAGAGTCAATTTCAGATACTTGGAGTTCATTTGGAACTTCAAGAGTGAGCAAGCTTCGCGGTTGAGTAGTTTCTCAGATGTATTGTTTGGCGTGGATTTAGTGGGGATGACACCAAGCGAGACTGGGGGGGATTTTGTATTGTTTGATGCAGTTCAAAAAGTTGGTTTGCTGGGTGTGTTTGGGCTCCTTGCTGCTTTGTACTACTTCTGTCCGAGAGAGAACAGGGTATTTTTGCTCGCCGGTTACCTTTCATCCCTGCACTACGGGACCATTTTTGTCCTTTGTGGGCAAGTGTTCTTTGGTGCACTATGTGCAAATTCCATTGCATTAAGCAGGCCAGCCGAGATTATTCGTCGATAGATACCTCGATCAGGCTACGATCCGAGATTGTAAAGATGACGGGTTGGAAGATGGGAACGAGAGGATAGCCTCTCAGCTAACTGAAGTCTGATGCGACGAAGGTGGACCTAAAAGCGTGGTGGTACTGATAAGCGGGGCAAGCGGCTTTATTGGGCGGTCGCTTGTCGGCCATCTCTGCTCCCTTGGCTATTCGGTGGTTGCGCTTTCGCGCAAGATCGACAATGTGTTTCCGGTCGGCGTTCGTTCAATCAGGGGCGACCTGATGGAGCCATCATCCCTGCCTCCCGATCTCTTCTGCGGTGTCAAAGCGGTATTCCATTGTGCCGGCGAAATCAACGACCCCTTGAACATGCGGCGCTTGCATGTCGATGGTACGGCTCGCCTGCTTGATCTCGCTTGTCGAGAGGCAGCGGGAAACTCTTCGCACCCCATCCGCTGGGTCCAGCTGAGCAGCGTGGGCGCATACGGACCGGGCGGGCGGAGTGGTCTGGAGCGAGTTGTCACGGAGAGTTCTGCGGAGAACCCTCGCGGCGAATACGAGATCACCAAGACGGAAGCGGATCGGTTGCTTCTGAAGGCGTCGAAAGAGGGAAAGATCAGTCTGACCATTCTCAGGCCCTCCAATGTGTTCGGCCCTGGCATGCCGAATCGGTCGCTCCCCAATTTGCTGAAGGCGGTGAGGCGTGGATTGTTTTTCTACATGGGTTCGCGAGAGGCAATAAGCACCTACGTTCATGTTGATGATGTCGCGCGCGCGCTGGCTGCCTGCGCCGGCAGCCCGAATGCAATTGGCAAGATATACAACTTGTCGAATGACTGCCCGCTGTCCGAACTGGTCAATGCGGTTGCGGACTCATACGGGCGGAACCGGCCCCGTCTGGTTGTTCCGGAATCCCTGGTGCGACTCCTTACCCATGTTTTCGAGGGGCGTTCGTTCTGGCCGCTGACTTCATCCAGGATCGATGCCCTGGTTTCCCGGACGAGGTATCCCGCGGACCTCATCCGGCGCGAGCTTGGCTTCGAATTCTCCCGCCCGGTTCCTGTGAGCGCGCTGGAGCTTCTTGACTAGATGGCCAGAACAGACACACGGGTTTGCTTCGTTTCAACGATCGCCTGGCCGTTGCGGGTCTATATCGGGCCCCATATCCGGAAGATTGCGGAAAGCAGCCAAGTAACGCTCGTCGCCGACGGCGTTTCCGAACTGGCGAATGGAGAGTTTGACTCCGCTGTCCGTTTCAGGCAAGTGGCAATACCACGCAGGATACGTCTGGGGTCCGATGTCCTGGCGCTGTTCAAGCTGTGGCGCATCTTAAGATCCGGTCGCTTCGACTGCGTGCACTCGATCATGCCCAAGGCCGGGCTGCTTTCGATGCTGGCAGGGGCTGCTGCCGGGGTGCCCGTTCGCTTCCACACTTTCACCGGACAGGTCTGGGCTACGCGGGCAGGTCTTTCCCGCCGATTCCTGATGCTGATGGATTGGCTCATTGCGCGGCTGGCGACGAGCGTACTCACGGACTCCTTGTCGCAGCGGGATTTTCTGATTGCGAACGGAATCGTCAAGGCGGGAAAAATTTCTGTCCTCGGCAATGGCTCGGTTGTCGGCGTTGATCCGCTTCGCTTTGCGCCGGATACTGAGGCACGAGAACAAGGCCGGCGGGACCTTGGGATTGGGACGGGTGATTTCGTCTTTTTATTTGTCGGGCGTCTCAATCGGGACAAGGGAGTCACCGACCTGTTGCAGGCGTTTGCGGAAATCTCGCACCGCCATTCCTCCGCGCATTTGGTGCTGGTAGGCCCGGATGAGGATGGCTACGACGTGCGCATTGCGAACCTGCCCGAAGCCCTGAGGCAGCGGTTGCATCGTGTCGGCTTTACATCGCAACCTGAACGATGCATGGCTGTTTCGGATGTGATCTGCCTTCCAAGTTATCGCGAGGGCTTCGGCAGTGTGCTGATAGAAGCGGCGGCTGGCGGACTGCCGGCCGTGGCGTCGCGCATCTACGGGATCAGCGACGCCGTGGTTGATGGGGTGACGGGTATTCTTCATGAGCCGGGAAACGTTGCGGAGATCGTTCTGGGCATGCTCAAACTGGCCGAGGATCAGCCACTGCGCTCGAGGATGGGCGCCGCCGCCCGGGCGCGCGCAGTTGAAGAGTTTTCCGAGGAACGCCTGACGACGGCGTTTCAGAACTTCTACCGCAAGCATGGTGTGTTGAATTGAAGGCCGGCTGGATTCTGATAGCGGTTGTCGCACTGTCTTTTGTCCTGACAGGCCTGATGAGACGCTATGCCTTGTATAGGCAACTCCTGGATCATCCGAACGAACGCAGCTCCCATTTCGCACCGACACCGCGTGGTGGAGGTGTTGCTATCGTCATGGCGTTCATGGCAAGTTTTATATTGGTGGAAGAAGCATCCGCGGCGGTCGCAACCGCGCTGATGGTCGGTGGAGCGGGCGTTGCAGCGGTTGGCTTTGTCGATGACCACGGCCACATTGCCGCGCGATGGAGGTTGCTTGCGCACTTTTTCTGCGCCGCGTGGATTCTCTACTGGATCGGAATACCACGCTTCGAATGGATGGGCGCCGCCGTCGACATTGGACCGGTGGCAGCCGTCCTCGCGGCACTCTACCTGGTCTGGATGTTGAATCTTTACAACTTCATGGACGGGATCGATGGCATCGCCGGGGTCGAAGCGCTGACAGTCGGCGCTGGTGGAACGGCGGTGTACTGGCTGACGGGCATGCCGATGGGCGACGCCGCCGGCCTGCCCGCGCTGCTTGCGGCGGCGTCCCTGGGCTTTCTGCTGTGGAACTTTCCGCCCGCAAGGATTTTCATGGGGGACGCCGGCAGCGGATTTCTCGGCTTGATGCTAGGGGCATTCTCGTTGCAGGCAGCCATGGTTCGTCCGGTGCTGTTCTGGTGCTGGCTGGTGTTGCTCGGGGTGTTCATCGTCGACGCCACTGTTACCCTGATTCGCCGACTGCTGCGAGGCGAGCGGGTCTACGAGGCGCATTGCAGCCACGCCTACCAGCATGCCAGTCGCGAGTTCGGCGCCCATCGTCCGGTTACCCTTGCCGTTGCCGCCTTGAACCTTTTCTGGCTACTGCCGTGGGCAATGGCGATTGCCTCCGGGCGCGTCGACGGTGTCGTCGGCCTTGTTGTCGCCTATATCCCGCTCGTGGCTCTTGCGCTTCGGTTCAAGGCCGGAACTGCGTGAGGCGATCGGTAGAAGTGGGCTGCGTTTCAAGTTTCAATTAGGTAGCCGGTAGAATTGCGGCATCATGAATCCCCGTTCGCTCACTGCTTCCTTGCACGACCTCTGCGCCGCTGCCATTGCCTGGATGGCGGGCTATGCGTTGCGCTTCAATTTCGACATTCCCCCCAGCTTTGTGGAGGCGATGTGGAACAACCTGCTGTGGGCAATTCCGCTGCAGGCTGTGATTTTTCACGGCTTCGGGCTCTATCGGGGTATCTGGCGCTTCGCCAGCATTCCCGACTTGCGGCGGATCGCACTGGCGGCAGGTACGGCGGGTTTGGCGATACCGGCGGTATTGCTCATGTTCCAGCGTCTCAACGATGTTCCGCGCTCGGTCCTGGTGCTGCATCCCCTGCTGCTGGTATTGATCATGGGGGGCAGCCGGTTTCTGTATCGGGCATGGAGGGACGGGCAACTGGTTTCTCCGCGCCGGTTCAACGCGGAACCCGTGATCGTAATGGGCGCCGGTGGCGCCGGCGCCGCGCTGCTGCGTGACCTTGCCGGCAGTCAGCGCTGGCGCGCAGTGGGTTTGCTGGATGACGATCCGGCCAAGCTGCGCCTGCAATTGCAGGGGGTGTCCGTGCTCGGGCAGCTGGATAGCGTGGCGCGGGTTGCAGCGGCGCATCAGGTGGCGACAGTGATCGTTGCGATGCCATCGGCGTCGCCATCCGCTCGCCGGCACGCGGTCGAGTTGGTGGTGGGTGCGGGGCTCAAGGCTTTGACCGTGCCGGCGCTGGCGGATGTGCTGTCCGGGCGCGTCACCGCTGCCGAGGTGCGGCAGGTCGAGCTCGAGGACCTGCTCGGGCGCGAACAGGTGCTGCTCGACAACGAGGGACTGAAGGAACAACTGACCGGGAAATCGATTCTTGTGACCGGCGCCGGCGGTTCCATCGGCTCGGAGTTGTGCCGGCAGATCATTCGCTTTGCTCCCGCCAAGCTGGTGTTTCTGGAGCAGTCCGAGTTTGCGCTTTACAGCATCGAACAGGAGTTTGCAGGGCAGCCCGTGTGCTGCGTGGTCGGCGACGTCAAGGACTCTTCAAGACTGGAAGCCGTGTTCGCCGAACACAAGCCTGACGTGGTATTCCATGCGGCCGCCTACAAGCATGTGCCGCTGATGGAATCGGCCAACGCGTGGGAAGCGGTGAGGAACAATGTGCGGGGCACGCTGAACGTGGCGCGCGCCGCACTTGCCAGCGGCACAAGTGAGTTCGTGCTGATTTCCACCGACAAGGCGGTGAATCCGACCAATGTCATGGGCGCCAGCAAACGCCTGGCGGAGGTGGTATGCCGGGCGGTGCAGACCCAGGCTTCGGCCACCCGCTTCGTCATGGTGCGCTTCGGCAACGTACTCGGTTCGTCGGGCAGCGTGATTCCGCGGTTTCGCCAACAGATTGCGGCAGGCGGGCCTGTAACGGTGACGCATCCGGACATCATTCGTTACTTCATGCTGATCCCGGAAGCTGCGCAGCTGGTGCTGCAGGCGGGCCTGATTGCCAGCCGGCAGCAGGAAGGTGGCCAGATCTTCGTTTTGGACATGGGGGAGCCGGTGAAGATTGTCGATCTGGCACGCGACCTGATTCGTCTTTCCGGCTTCACCGAAGATGAGATCAAGATCGAATTTACCGGCTTGCGCCCCGGCGAGAAACTCTATGAGGAGTTGCTGGCCGATGGCGAGTCGACCTTGCCGACGCCCCATCCCAAGCTACGCATTGCCAAGCCATCCGCTACGCCCGATGCGCAGTGGCTTGCCGATCTTGAGCAGTGGCTGGCGGTGCCGTCGCGCACCGAGGCCGACGTGAAGCAGGGACTCAAGGCGCGCGTGCCGGAATATCAGCCTTCAGTGCATTGAAGGCGGTGACGACTTCGTCGACTCCAACATCTGCCACATCGAAGGACGGCGGCTGCAGCAGGCGATAGGGAACACCCCAGGGCCGCCATCTTCCCGCGCCGGAGTTGCCGAACAGGCAGACGATGGGCAGGCCCAGGCCCGCTCCGATATGCATGGCGCCGCCGTCGGCGCAGATCATTGCATCGCATTCAGCCAGGGCGGCGATCAGTTCCGGCAGGGTTTGCGTGGGTCTGGAAATCACCGTGGCGCCAGCGCCGACTCTTTCAAGTACATCCTGCGCCTTGGTATCGTCACCGGGGTGTAGCGGGTTGTCTTCAGCGCCGGGCGACCACAGCAGCATGAAGCGTATCGGGCCTTGTGCCGCAATCGCCCGCATGGTTTCGGCAAAGCGATCCGCCGGCCAGCGCTGCGAGGGTTTGCGCGCGCTGATGTGGACACCGATGGTAAGAGTCGGCGCTGGCGATACGCCGGCCGGGGCAACGATGCGGCACGGCGGCGGCGGCCCATCGATACCGTAGATCGCCGCGATGCGAAATACGTCCTCGACTTCGTGGCGATCTTCTGTGTCGAGTGGCAGCGATACATCCAGCCTGCCGTTCTCCCCGAAGCCAATAATCCGTTTGGGTTTCAGCCACCGCGCGAGCGCGATAAGTCGCGGCTGTGGCGCCGGCGCGGCAAGGATCACGTCGTCGAGCTGCATTCGGCGTAGCCGACGCATCATCATCAGACGACGCCAGAGGATTCCCGGCAACGACTCGTTTTGACCGCGATGCTTGGCCTTGGTATAGACGAACACCTCATCGAGATCCGGATTGCCGTCCAGCACCGGAGCGTTGTAGCTATTGACCAGCGCGCCAAGCCAGCCCTCCGGAAAGCGCTGGCGCAATGCGGCGATCAGCGGCGTGGTGCAGACCAGGTCGCCGATGTTGTCGCGGCGGATGATCAGTATTTTTGGGTTGGGATGTGGGCTCAAGGTAAACTGCCGCGCTATGGCTACATATGCAATTGGCGACCTGCAGGGCTGTTACGACCCGCTGCGCCGCCTGCTCGACTATATCAGTTTCGATCCGGCCGCCGACCGTCTCTGGTTTGTCGGCGATCTGGTCAATCGCGGCCCTGCTTCGCTCGAGGTGCTGCGCTTCGTCAAGTCGCTCGGCGCCGCGGCGACGGTCGTGCTCGGCAATCATGATCTGCATCTGGTGATGCAAGCCGAAGGCTACGGCAAGGCCAACAAGGAAGATACGCTCGAAGCGGTGCTGGCTGCCACCGATCGGGACGAGTTGCTGGCTTGGCTGCGATCGCAGCCGCTGTTTCATGTCGAGGGCGATTGGGCGATGGTACATGCGGGCCTGTTGTCGACCTGGACGGTCGCGCAGGCGAAGGCGTTGTCCGACGAAACCTCTGCGGCATTGATGGCAGACGATTATCGCGACTTCCTGGCGCACATGTGGGGCTCCGAGCCGGCAGCGTGGCGCGACGATCTCGTTGGCTGGGATCGCCTGCGCGTGGTGGTGAATGCGATGACGCGCATGCGCTACGTGACAGCTACCGGCGCCATGGAATTCCGCGCCGCCGGGGCCAAGGCGCCGCCGGACAAGGGGCCGCCGGGCTGCGTACCATGGTTTGCCGCGCCGATGCGGGCGAGTGCGGACCATCAAATTGTGTGCGGGCACTGGTCGGCCCTGGGTTTTCACCAAGAGAAAAATCTTCTGGCGCTCGACACGGGGTGCCTCTGGGGCGGCTGCCTGACGGCGGTGCGGCTGGAAGACCGCCGCATCATGCGCCAGCCCTGTCCGCAGCAGGCGAAGCCCTCGGGCTGGGATTGAAACAGGCGGCAATCGAGGATAAATCCATGCACGCAATTTCAGCGTTCATTTTTTGGAAGTCAGCACCATGATCCTGGTCACCGGCGGTACGGGCTATATCGGCTCACACACCTGCGTGGCCCTGACCGAGGCCGGGCACGACCTGCTGATTCTCGACAACTTGTGCAACAGCCGCGCCGATGTGGTCAACCGGCTCGAAACCTTGTGCGGCAAGCGCCCGGATTTTGTCGAGGGCGATGTCCGTGATTCCGTCGTCCTCGACGAGATTTTTGATCGCCACCCGATCACGGCAGTGATGCATTTCGCCGGCCTCAAGGCAGTGGGCGACTCCGTCGCGCGACCGCTCGAGTACTACGACAACAACGTAAATGGCACCCTCCAGTTGTTGGCCGCCATGCGTCGGGCGGAAGTCAAGACTCTGGTCTTTTCCTCGTCCGCCACAGTGTATGGCGATCCGGCGAGCGTACCGATCCGCGAAGACTCTCAGCGGTCGGCGACGAATCCCTACGGACGCAGCAAGCTGATCATCGAGGATATTCTCGCTGATCTCCACAATGCAGAGTCCGATTGGCGCATCGCCCGCCTGCGCTACTTCAACCCGGTGGGTGCGCACGAGTCTGGTCTGATAGGCGAGGATCCGCGGGGCATGCCCAATAATCTGATGCCCTTTGTTGCCCAGGTGGCTATAGGCAAGAGAGAATTCCTCAACATCTGGGGTAATGATTACCCCACACCGGACGGCACCGGTGTGCGCGACTACATCCACGTGGTCGATCTGGCCGAAGGCCACGTTGCTGCGCTCGATTACCTCAATCGTTTGGGTGGCCTGCTCACCGCGAATCTTGGTACGGGGAGAGGCTATTCAGTCCTGGATATGGTCAAGGCCTTCGAGCAGGCTAGCCAGCGCAGCATTCCCTGCAAGATCGGACCGCGCCGCGCCGGCGACATCGCCCAGTGCTGGGCCGATCCCGGCTTGGCAGACGAATTACTGGGCTGGAAATCGAAGAGGGGGCTGGAGCAGATGTGCGTCGATGCGTGGCGCTGGCAACAGTGGTGCGAAAACCAGGGTATCAGTACCTGAATCGCGCTACCACTAGCGCCGCGTCAATGCGAGACCCGCGTCACCCCGTTCCCTGACAATATCCGCACCCGCTCGCCAACGCGAAACTGGTCGTCGGCTTCCTGGGTCACGGCGATGATTTTCCCTGTGTCCAGCTTGATGGTGATCTCCAGCCCGTCCTTCTTGGTGGCCTTTTCCTCGATGGCTTGCCCCGCCACGCCGCCGAGCACGGCGCCGAGCACCGAGCCCACCGTGGAACCCTTGCCTTGACCGACGTTGCTGCCCGCGATGCCGCCGATGACGCCGCCGGCCACGGCGCCGGTACCGCTCTGGGTACCCTCGATGGTCACCTGCCGCACGGACTCGACGACACCCATGCGCACGTTCATTTCGCCCCGCGTTTGCGAGCGGGAATAGGCCGAGCCGGACTGGCTTCCGGCGCAGCCGGTGAGGGCCACCGTGGCTGCGGCAGCACATGCGATGGCAAGCAATCGATAGGACATCATGATGTTTCCTTTACCAGAGAATATCGCCGAACGCCGCCTGGTAGTGCCGGGCAATGTCGTCCCGCGTCAGTTTGTGGTTCTGGCCGCCGCGGTGCGCGATCTTGATTGAACCCATCAGCGAAGCCAGCCGCCCGGTCTTCTCCCACGCCCAACCCTTGTTGATGCCGAACAGCAGGCCGGCGCGATAAGCATCGCCGCATCCCGTCGGATCGATCACGGCTTTCGCCGGCGCCACGGGAATCTCGATGCGGCGCCCCTGCGCGTAGATATGCGATCCGCTGCCGGCCAGTGTCACGATCAGTGCCTCAACTTCGTTCGCCAGTTGTTCCAGCGTGCGCCCGGTGCGCTCCGTCAGCAATTTGGCTTCGTAGTCATTGACCGTGCAATAGTCGGCAAGTTTCAGGAAGGCCATGAGTTCGTCGCCGTCGAACATCGGCAGGCCCTGGCCCGGATCGAAGATGAAAGGAATCTTCGCGGCATGGAATTCGCGCGCATGCTGCAGCATGCCGTCGCGGCCGTCGGGCGAGATGATGCCGAGGGTGACGCCCTTCGCGTCCGTCACCTTGTTCTGATGCGACTGCGTCATTGCGCCGGGGTGGAACGCGGTGATCTGGTTGTCGTCGAGGTCGGTGGTGATGAAGGCCTGCGCGGTAAAGCTGCCCGGCACGTCCCTGACGTGGCTTGCGTCCAGCCCGAGCTGCTTGAGGCGGTGCATGTAGGGCGCGCTGTCGTCGCCGATGGTGGCCATGATCAGCGGCTCGCCGCCCAGCAGCTTGAGGTTGTAGGCGATGTTGCCGGCGCAGCCGCCGAACTCGCGCCGCATGTCGGGCACCAGGAAGGCGACGTTGAGGATGTGGATCTGCTCGGGCAGGATGTGATTCTTGAAGCGGTCGCCGAATACCATGATGGTGTCGTAGGCCATCGATCCGCAGATGAGTGTCTTCATGAAAGCTTTCGGGGTTCAGGGATAGAAAAGGTACAGCCGGTAACCGCTGGCCGCCATCTCGCCGGGGTCGACGCCGATGGCCACCATGATATCGGCGTTGGGCTGCATGCCGTGGACGAGGGATGTTTTCGGCGGCAGGTAGTCGGTCGGCGCCAATATCTTGCGGGCGATGGCCTTGTCCGCCGTATCGGTGAGCGTGAGTTCCAGATGCGGATACTGCTGGGCGAACGGCGCGCGGTTCTTCAGCGTCGCGGCGAGTGCCAGCCGGCCGGGGTGGCTGCTGTCCGGGTGCAGGTCGGATGCCTCGATGCTGACCAGAGCGACTTTTGCCGGCAGGCCCACTTCGCAGTCGGCAATGTCGCACAAGGCGACCAGGGCCGGCTTGATCTCCGGCGACAGCACCGCCAGCTCGATGCGGAAAGCCAGGGCGGCCTGCAGGCCCAGCGCGATCAGCGCAACGAGGCCGCCAACCGCCCAAGGCCAGCGGCGCGGCGGCGGCGGGGGCTCGGGAAATGTCTCGCTCCAGTCGACCGGGGCGGCTTCCGGCTCGGCCGTCGCCTCGGATTCGATGGCTTCCGCTTGGGCTGCTTCAGCTTCGGCGACTTGAGACCCGACCGCTTCGACTGGCTCCAGAGCTGGTGGCCCTTCGATTTCGGGCCGCGATGATGCGGAGGAGTCATCCTGCTCTTCCGGCATCAGCGCAGGAGTTTGCTCGGGAGTCGGCGCTGGCGGGACGGCGAGAATATCCGTTTCAGCCGTGGAAAACGCGGCAGGTTGCGTTTCGGCCGGGGGCGGCACGATGTTCTGCGGCGGCAATTCGGCCGTGGCGGGCACGACCACCATCATTGGCTCTTCGATCAGGCTGTCGAGCGCGTTGAAGACCTTCTGGCATTCGCCGCAGCGCACGCGACCGGAGCGCGCCTTGAGCTGCTCCGCGGTAACTCGGAAGTGCGTTTCGCAGGCAGGGCAGCGCGTCAGCATAGTTGCCCCTCCAGACGCACCCAGCCGTCGAGTTCGGCGCCGACGCGCAGCGCGATCAGCGGCGCATACGCGGCGATGACTTGCTCCGCCTGGCTCGCCAGCACGCCCGACAGCGCAATGCGCCCGCCAGGCGCGATGCGCGCAACCAGCAGCGGCGCCAGTACGCAGAGGGGGTTGGTCAGGATATTGGCGACGACGATGTCGAAGCGCTCTTGCAGTGCTTCCCCCGAGTGGCGCAAGCCGAGCGTCACGCTGTTGTTGACGGCGTTGTCGTGCGCCGAGACCAGTGCATTGCGGTCGATGTCCACTCCCAGCACCGAAGCGGCCCCCAGCTTGGCGGCGGCGATGGCGAGGATGCCCGAGCCGCAGCCGTAGTCGAGGAGCGTTTCGCCGCCGTGCAGGGTGTCGGTCAGCCATTGCAGGCAGAGGAAGGTCGTCGGATGCGATCCGGTGCCGAAGGCGAGGCCGGGGTCGAGGACCAGATTGATGGCGTTCGGATCGGGCGCCACATGCCATGAAGGAACGATCCACAGGCGGTCATTGACCCGGATTGGATCGAACTGCGCTTGCGTGAGCCGCACCCAGTCCTGCTCGGCGACTTCTTCCAGTTCGATTTCGGGCAGGTCGTCGATGCCGGCCGCCACCGTGGCGGCGGCGATGCGACCGATCAGGTCATCGCTCGGGTCGAATAGCGCCACTACGCGGCTGATGTTCCACAGCGGGACAATGGGCTGGTCGTTCGCCCCGCCAGGCTCGCCGAATTGCGGCGTTTCCTCGTCGGTCCCCGCCTGCGCATCTTCGACGCTGACGGAAATCGCGCCGGCGGCCAGCAAGGTGTCGGTGAGCGAATCCGCATGCGCGGCGTCGGTCTCCAGGGCGACGCTGACCCACATGGCGCCTACTTGCCCTTCGTTACTTCGTTTCTGGCCGCCAGCTTCTCTTCAAGGTAATGAATGCTGGTACCGCCCTTGATGAAGCGCTCGTCGAGCATCAGGTCCTGATGCAGCGGGATGTTGGTCTTGATGCCGTCCACCATCATTTCCGACAGTGCAATCCGCATCCGGCGAATGGCCTGTTCGCGCGTGTCGCCGTAAGCGATCACTTTGCCGATCATCGAGTCGTAGTGGGGTGGCACGGTGTAGCCGGAATAGGCGTGGGAATCGACGCGAATGCCCGGACCGCCGGGCGGATGCCAGTTGGTGATCTTTCCCGGCGAGGGCGTGAATTTGAAGGGGTCTTCGGCATTGATGCGGCATTCGATGGCATGGCCGCGAAGTTCGATGTCGCGCTGCTTGAACCAGAGTTTTTCTCCGGCGGCGATGCGAATCTGCGCCTGGACGATGTCGATTCCGGTGACGAATTCGGTCACCGGGTGCTCGACCTGGACGCGGGTGTTCATCTCGATGAAATAGAACTCGCCGTTCTCGTAGAGGAACTCGAAGGTGCCCGCGCCGCGGTAGTTGATGCGGCGACAGGCTTCGGCACAGCGGTCGCCGACGCGGGCAAGCACGCGGCGGTTGATGTCGGGCGCCGGAGCTTCCTCGATCACCTTCTGGTGGCGGCGCTGCATCGAGCAGTCGCGCTCGCCCAGATAGACCGAGTTGCGATGGGCGTCGGAGAGCACCTGGATTTCCACATGGCGCGGGTTCTCGAGGAACTTCTCCATGTACACCGTGGAGTTGTTGAAAG
Source organism: Sulfuritalea hydrogenivorans sk43H (assembly GCF_000828635.1). Lineage (GTDB taxonomy): Bacteria > Pseudomonadota > Gammaproteobacteria > Burkholderiales > Rhodocyclaceae > Sulfuritalea > Sulfuritalea hydrogenivorans. Next base: position 3,489,584 of record NZ_AP012547.1, on the reverse strand, counting down.
CCGCTCCGGCTTCGCTGCGGGTCATGTTGACCGCGTTGATCAGCGCGGCCTCGGTATGCACCACGCGCATGCCGCGTCCGCCGCCGCCGCCGGCGGCCTTGATGATCACCGGATAGCCCACGGCGCGGCCGATCTTGACGATTTCCTTCGGGTCGTCGGGCAGGGCGCCGTCGGAGCCGGGCACGCAGGGCACCCCGGCTTCCTTCATGGCGTTCTTGGCGCTGACCTTGTCGCCCATCAGGCGAATGGTCTCGGGGCGCGGGCCGATGAAGGCAAAGCCGGATTTTTCCACCCGCTCGGCGAAATCGGCGTTTTCCGAGAGGAAGCCGTAGCCGGGATGGATCGCCTCGGCGTCGGTGACCTCGGCGGCGGAAATGATCGCGGGGATGTTGAGGTAGCTCTGGGATGACGCGGCCGGGCCGATGCAGACCGACTCGTCGGCCAGCTTGACGTACTTCGCCTCGGTATCGGCTTCGGAATGGACGGCGACCGTGCGCACCCCGAGTTCGCGACAGGCGCGCAGGATGCGCAGTGCGATCTCCCCGCGATTTGCAATAAGGACCTTACCGAACATCATGCCTCCGCCGGGCCGCCCCAAGGAGGCATGCATCGTTGAACCGGACGCTGCAAAGCAGCGGAACCTTTGTCACCCCTTTCCATGGGGAAGGGGCTGGGGGATGGGCCTTCATCGTCAGCCGATCACGAACATCGGCTGACCGAATTCCACCGCCTGGCCGTTTTCAACCTGGATGGCCTTGATCACGCCGGAAATGTCGGCTTCGATCTCGTTCATCAGCTTCATCGCCTCGATGACGCACAGCGTATCGCCCTCTTTCACCGTTTGGCCGACCTCGACAAAGGGAGAGGCGTCCGGGCTGCTCGCACGATAGAAGGTGCCGACCATCGGCGCCTTCATGATGTGCCCCTCCATCTTTGCCGGGGCGGCTTCGGTGGTGGGAGTCGGCGCTGGCGACACGGCGACCGGAGCCGCCGCCGGCATGCTGACCACGGTGGTGGCCGGCGCCGCGCTCAGGTGCTTGGCGATGCGGATCTTTTCTTCGCCCTCGCTGATTTCGAGTTCCGAAATGCCGGAATTCTGTACGAGATCAATCAGGGTCTTGAGCTTTCTCAGGTCCATGGGGACTCCTTAAACTGGGATTTGCGGCCGCAGCCGCCGATTTTCTGGGTTCTAGATGGCGCGCAAGCGAGCCAGCGCTGCTTCCAGCGCCAGTTCGTAGCCTTGAGCGCCAAGACCGGATACCACGCCGACGGCGATATCCGAGAAATACGAATGGCGGCGGAACTCTTCCCGCCCATGCACATTCGACAGGTGCACCTCGATGAACGGGATCGCCACCGCAGCCAGGGCATCGCGCAAGGCGACGCTGGTATGGGTATAGCCCGCCGGGTTGATGATGATGAAACGCACGCCCTGCTCGCGGGCCGACTGCACCCGGTCGATCAGTTCGCCTTCGTGGTTGCTTTGAAAGCTCTCGAGCCGAACGCCGAACGAACGCGCCCGCGCTTCCATGGCTTTGTGGATGCTGGCCAGCGTGGTGCGTCCGTAAATCTCGGGTTCGCGCGTGCCCAGCAGGTTCAGGTTGGGCCCGTGAAGCACCAGAACAGCGTCATTGGGGCTGCTGCCAGTGTTTGCTTTACTGCTTTTTGGCTTCGTCATGACCGCAAGTTTGCCGCAAATACCCGCACTTTGTCCAGCTATCGGGAAATCAGGTCTTTCAGCTGCCGCTCCAGCTCAGACTCCGACAGCCGCCCCAGCTTGGTCGCGGCAAGCCTTCCCTCGCGATCAAAGACAGCAGTGAATGGCAGGGCCTGCCGCGTGTTGCCCAGATCGGCACTGCTTTTCATGATTTCCATGCTACCGATCAGCAGCGGGTAGCTGACAGGCGTTTCTTTCTGAAATTCAATGATTTTAGCTGCGTCATCGATGCTGATGCCGACAAATTGAACACCTTTGTCGCGGAATTTTTCTTGCAGCCTGGAAAAGCCCGGCATTTCCTCGCGGCAGGGGTGGCACCAGGTCGCCCAATAGTTGATCACGAGGATTTTGCCGCGCCATTGGGCGAGGCTCTGCGGTTTGGCATCCAGGCCGGTGAGGACGAGATCGAAGATCGGTATTTTCGGCGCTACCGGGATTGGTGCTTCCGTGCTTTTGCCCAGAACGCCAAGTCGATAGCCGATGAGCGCAGCAAACAGCGCAAGCCCGCCGAGCGCCAGCCAGAGCAGCGAACGCTTCATTTGGGCGCGCTTCGCAGGAGTTCGATCACGCCCTCGGCGCGAACCCGGTTGCGTCCGCGTCCGCCATGCGGGTTTTTCGGTTGCTGGCGTTCGGCGACCGGAGGGAATATGGCGATCAGAACCGGGAAGTCGTTCCAGTCGAGGCGTAACTGGGCATCGACGCCAGCCCGGCGATTATCCATAATATCGTAGGAGATGCCGTGAGATAGCAGCGCAATCTCTACATCTTTGCTGCTGTCGGCGAACAGTTCGATCTCCACGGCGGAATAGCGGCCGGCAGTGCCGTCCAGGGCGCCACCGGTCAGGTAGGGGTGAAATTCCGCCAGCAACTGCATGACTTCGAGTCCGGTGGTGCGCAGGTCGTGAACGCGTTCGAGTTGCTCGTCTTCCTGGTAGAGAGATTGCCAGGCGCGCAGTTCGGTTTCGATCTCTTCGTTGGTCGGCAACGCCTCCCCTTCGGCAGCGCCCAGGCTGCGCGCCGCCTTGCGTTTGGCGGCGCCGTAGTCGGTGAGGCCTTCCTCGGCCATGAGGCGTGCCGCTGCGCTGGCAATGCTGCGTCGCAGGTAGCTGGATGCGGAAGGGGCAAGTTTGCGGCGTGGCATGGTGCGCTTGGGCAAATGCAGTGAGCTGTGATGTCCGTCGCTTTTGGCGCAGCGGACGGTATCTCTTGGCGGGATAGAATTCGCTCCATTATTTCACGGAACCGTGACATGCATATTCACATCCTCGGCATTTGCGGCACCTTCATGGGCGGCATTGCCTTGCTGGCCCGTGCCGCCGGGCATCGCGTGACCGGCTGCGATGCCAATGTCTATCCGCCGATGAGCACGCAGCTCGGCGAGCAGGGCATCGATCTGGTGGCCGGCTATGGGGTCGAGCAGTTGGCGCTGAATCCCGACTTGTATGTGGTGGGCAACGCGATTTCGCGCGGCAATCCGCTGCTCGAAGCGATTCTCGAGCGGAACCTGCCCTATGTTTCCGGTCCGCAGTGGCTGGCCCAGAACATTCTGCGCGGCCGCTGGGTGCTGGGTGTCGCCGGCACGCACGGCAAGACGACGACGACTTCGCTGCTGGCGTGGATTCTCGAAGAGGCGGGGCTGAATCCATCCTTTCTGGTGGGCGGCGTGCCTCAGGGCTTCGGCGTTTCAGCCCGATTGACCGACTCACCGTTCTTTGTCATCGAAGCCGACGAGTACGACACGGCCTTCTGCGACAAGCGTTCGAAGTTTGTGCACTACCAGCCGCGCACCGCGATCCTGAACAATCTTGAGTTCGATCATGCCGACATCTTCATCGATCTCGCAGCTATCGAGACGCAATTCCATCATTTGGTGCGGACTTTGCCGGGGAATGGCCTGATTGTCGCCAATGCCGAAGAGGCGTCGCTCAAGCGCGTCCTGGCGCGCGGCTGCTGGACGCCGGTCGAGTGGTTCAACGGTACGGAGGGCTGGCAGGCTGGCGACCCCGATGCTGCGGGTGGTTTTACGGTGAGCCTGGGCGGTAAAGCGCAGGGCCGGGTCGAGCGCTTCGACCTCGCCGGCGCGCATAACCGCGCCAATGCCGTGGCGGCGCTCGCGGCAGCGCGGCATGCCGGCGTTCCTGTAGCGCTTGGCCTCAAGGCATTGGAAACCTTCAGCGGCATCAAGCGCCGGCTTGAGGTTCGCGGCACGGTTCGCGGCGTGACCGTGATCGACGATTTCGCGCATCACCCGACGGCAATTCGGGTAACGCTTGAAGGCCTGCGCCAGCGCGTGGGTCGCGCCAGAATTCTTGCCGTCCTCGAGCCGCGTTCCAACACCATGAAGCTCGGCGCCATGAAAGCGCAACTGCCGGAAAGCCTGGCCGATGCTGATGCGACGTATTGCTACGCCAGCAATCTGGGTTGGGACGCTGCCGAAACCCTTGCCCCGCTGGGCAGCAAGGCGCGCAGCTTCGATGATCTCGACCGGCTGGTGGCCGCAGTGGCTGCCGATGCGCGCGAGGGCGATCAGGTGCTGGTCATGAGCAACGGCGGTTTTGGCGGAGTGCACGGCAAACTGCTCACCGCACTTGCGGATTGAGGTGGCCGGCGAGGTTCGGGCGATGTTGCCGGACCCCAAAACAATCGGCCCGCGGATTCCCGCGGGCCGATTTGCTTGCAGTGGCCGGGGGGCCTTGGCCGGGACTATTTGCCGAGGCTGGCGATGTACTCGGAAACGGCCGCAATATCCTTGTCGTCCATGCGGCCTGCAATGTCGCGCATGACCTTGGCCGGGTCGGTGGCGCGCTTGCCCGATTTGTAAGCCTTCAACTGGTCACTGACGTAGCCGGCGTGCTGGCCGCCGATGGCGGGAGCCAGAACGGCGGGCACCTTCGACATGGTCTTGCCCCACTCGCGATTGCCGATGCCTTTCAGGCCGTGACAACCGACACAGGCGGCGACGACATCAGGGCGCCCTTTGCCCTTGAAGAAAATTTTCTCTCCCTGAGCCATCAGTTCCTTGTTCTGGATCGCATTCGGTGCAACTTTCTGGCTGGCGAACCAGGCGGCGATGTCGGCCATATCGACTTCGGCCACGGCCTGAGCCTGCGGGCTCATGGTCTCGTTGCTGCGCCGCCCGGACTTGAAGTCGTGCAATGACTTGACGATGTATTCCGGCACCTGGGCGGCGAGTTTTGGGGCCTTCAGGGCGGCGAAAATCTCCGGCGCGCTGTTGCCGTCGGCGCCGTGGCAGCCACCGCAGGCCGCGGCTTTTTGCTGCCCGGCCTCAGCATTGCCGGAGGGTTTTCCGGCGGCGCCAGACAGGGTAGCCAAAGTCGCGCAGGCGACCGCGACGAATAAATGCTTGGGGGTCATTTTTCTGATTTCCTCTTGAATCGGGTTGCGAAAATTGCCGAAGCTTGAAATAATCCAGTCAAGTTGATTTAGATCAATTATGTTTTAACATCGATCGACTGGCAACCATCGCAGCAATATTTTCTGCGGGTTCCGGCATAAGAATACGGGGAGAAGCAATGGCGCACGACGCCCATCACGCGGAAGGACATGCTCACGCCCACTGGGATACCAGCGTCTGGCCCTTCGTCATCAGCTTCGGCATTCTGTTCATGGCCGTGGCCTTTTCGTTTCACTTCGTCTATCACAACAGTTTTTCCGCGATCCTGTCACTTGGACTGGCACTGCCGATGATCATTGCCGGCGTGGCCGGCTGGACCAGCGAAGCGATGGGCAAGGGCGAAAGCCTTTCCTACTCGGCGATGGGCTGGTTCATCCTGGCCGAGGCGATGATCTTCATGTCCTTCTTCGCCGGCTACTGGTACACCCGCCTGCACGCCGATTCGTGGCCCCCGGCCGGCACAATTGCGCTGCCCAAGCTGATGCCGCTGGTGATGACCTTTGTCCTGGTGGCTTCGTCACTCACCATCCATTACGCGGAGCATCTGCTGCACATCGGCAACAAGGCCGGCTTCCGTCTCTGGTATCTGCTGACCATCGTCTTGGGCGCGGTATTCCTCGGCATGTCCGCCTACGAGTGGTCGCACCTGATTCACCAGGGCTTCACCATCAGCACCAATTCCTTCAGCACCGTGTTCTTCTCCGTCACCGGCCTCCACGGTTCGCACGTGGTGGTGGGTCTGGCCATTTTCCTGGCGGGACTTCCTTCCGTCATGCGGGGCGGCGACATCGATGAAGGCTTCATGCGCACCGCCGGCCTTTACTGGCACTTTGTAGACATCATTTGGTTCTTCGTCGTTTCGCAAATCTATTACTGGTAATCGCTTCAGTGGCTGTCTGGGCGGCGTCAAGCGCCGCCTGGGCCGTCAGCGAGCCGACACGGAACAGTGCGCCGGATGGGTCTGTCATGCAGATCGACGAGCCGCGCTTTCTGGGCAACCGGCTGAAGGGTGAAACCAGGCTGACCGATGCCGACGGGATGGATTTCAGCGTCTCGGAGATGCTGGGCAAGCCGCTGATTCTGTTGTTGTCGTATTACGGTTGTGATGGCAGTTGCCCGACCATGAATGCCGAACTGGCGAAGGTGCTGGAGAAAGTCAGGCGATTCGAACTGGGCAAGGACTACCGGGTGCTTACCGTGTCGTTCGACAAGCGCGACACGAGCGGGACGGCAAAGACTTTCATCGCCAAGTCGGCGGGCGTGCCGGAGGCCATGCAGGGTGGTTGGCGCCACGCGGTGCTGAAGGTCGGGGCGGCGGAAGGTAGTGTTGAAAGTTTTGCCGGGGAAGTGGGGTTCCGCTTCTTCTGGTCGGATGCGGCGGGGGCGTTCCTGCATCCGAACGTGCTGGTGTTTTTGACGCCCGAAGGACGTGTTGCCCGCTACATCTACGGCACGCGAATGGATGCGCGGACAATTGAATTGGCGATCACCGATGCCGACTGGGAGAGGATTTCCAACTCGACTGCGGTGTTCGACATGGTGACCGGAGCCTGCTTCAGCTACAACTATGCGGAAGGCAGGTACCAGTTGAATTATTCGCTTCTGGCCGGTGTCGGGTCCCTGCTGCTGGGGCTTGGCCTGATGGGGCTGGGGGCTTGGTTCTATCGGAAGAAGATGAAAAAAGAGCTACGGGAGGAAACGCATGCATGAACGACTGAAGCGCGTCACGGGCGGGTTGGCTGCCTTGTTGGCCGCGGTTCCGGCGTGGGCCGCAGACGCCTACGTTGCCGCAAAGGCCGGAAGCGGCCAGCTGGCCGCGATTGCCGATCCGGCACGCGGCTGGGACAAGCTCTGGCACGAGGTGATCATCGATATCACCGTGATCGGCATTGCGTTTGCCCTGGTGACGGCCTATTTCGTCTGGAAATACCGCCGCCGGCCCGGCAACGAGGTTGGCCAGTCGCCCAAGCTGTCGCCGGCCGCCGCCGTGGCCTGGGTCGTGATCCCGACCTTCGTTTTCCTGGCCGACGACCTGTTCATTGCCGCCAACGGCTGGGCGCTGTGGAACACCTATCGCGACGTGCCGGCCGACCGCCTTGAGGTCAAGCTCGAGTCCGGCATGTACAGCTGGGACTACACCTATGCCAACGGCGTCCGCACCCAGAACCAGTTGATCGTTCCCGCCGGCAAGCCGGTGATGCTGCGCATGACCAGCCGCGATACCCTGCACAGTCATTTCATTCCGGACTTCCGAGTCAAGGAGGACTCGATGCCGGGACGCGTCACCTACCTGTGGTTTCACCCGACCAAGCCGGGCGAGCACCTGGTCACCTGTGCCGAGTTTTGCGGCGTGATGCACGGCTACATGGCCGGCCGCGTCATCGTCAAGTCGGCAGACGACTACGCTGCCTGGATGAAGCAGGAAGAAACCCTGCTGGCCGCTGCGTCTGTGCCGGCCGAATCTGACAAACCCGCCGGCAAGCCCACCGGCAAGGCTGACGCCAAGCCCAAGAAGACCTGAGGGAGAAGTACAAGATGAATCTCAAGGAATGGATTTTCACCACCGACCACAAGCGGGTCGGGGTACTCTATCTGATCGGCTCCATCCTCGCTTTCGCGATCGCCGGCGTCATGGCCCTGCTGATGCGGGCCGAGTTGTCCACCATCGGCCCGACCATCACCGGCAATCCGACTCAGTACAACGTCTGGCTCTATGCCCACGGCGCGGTGATGATTCTCGGTTTCCAGATCCCGGCGCTGACGGGTTTCTTCGCCAACTTCTGCATTCCGCTGATGATCGGCGCCAAGGACGTGGCTTTCCCACGCGTCAATGCGCTTTCGGTGTGGCTGTTCTACGTCGGCCTGATCCTCGCCGTGATGACTTTCTTCATCCCCGATCCCCCCGATGTGATGTGGACCGGCTATCCGCCGTATTCCACCATCACCACCGGCAACACGGCGATGTATTCCTTCACGGTGCTGATCCTCGGCTTCGCCTCGATCATCGGCGGAGTTAACTTCCTGACCACCGTGGCCTACATGCGCGCGCCTGGAATCACGCTCAACAAGCTGAACATCTTCGTCTGGTGCACGCTGGGCGCCTTCGTCCTGCAACTGATCTTCGTGCCGGTGCTGGGCACGGCGGTGACGCTGATCAGCATGGACAAATATCTGGGCACCAACTTCTTCGACCCGTCAAAGGGCGGCGACGTGCTGACCTACCAGAACCTGTTCTGGTTCTACTCGCACCCGGCGGTGTACGTGATCTTCCTGCCCTACTTCGGGGTGGTGTATGAGGTCATCGCCGCGCACGCGAAGAACATGGTGTTCAACTACAAGATGGTGGTCTATGGTGGCATCGGCGGCATCGTGCTGCTGGCCGGCGAGGTATGGGTGCACCACCTGTACGTGTCCGGCATGGCCGACTGGCTGCGCATCGGCCAGATGGTGACCACGCTGATGATCTCGATCCCGGTCGGCCTGATGGTGATCGGCCTGGTCGGCACGTTGTACAAGAGCTCGATCAGCTTTACCACGCCGATGCTTTACGCACTCGGCGTCGTCTTCCTGTTCCTGATCGGCGGTTTGACCGGGGTACCGCTGGCGGTGCCCTCGTTGACGCTGCATCTGTCCGATACCTATTACGTCGTGGGCCACTTCCACTACGTGATGGCCGTGGCCGGCACCTTCTCCATCTTCGCCGGGGTCTACCACTGGTTTCCGAAGATGACGGGGCGCATGTACAACGAGTTCTGGGGCAAGGCCGGTTTCTGGCTGACCTTCGTCGGCACCAATATCGTGTTCTGGATCATGATGGACATCGGTGTCGATGGCATGCCGCGCCGCTACTACGACTATGCCCATTTCCCGCAGTTCGAGCACGCCCATCAGTGGATGACCGCCGGTGCGGTGATTCTGGGACTGGGCTTCGGCATTGCCGTGCTGAACTGGATCGTCGGCGCCATGAAGGGGCCTCCGGCCGGAGACAACCCCTGGGGTTCGCCGTCGCTGGAGTGGACCACGGTGTCGCCGCCGCCGCACGGCAACTGGCCGACGCCGCCTTCTGTTTCCGCCGACTGGCATCCGTACGGCTTCAAGAAGGGCTGAGCAACGCAGCATTCCGGCAAGGCGCCCCGAACAAGGGGCGCCTTGTTCTTTTGGAGCGTCAGGATGAAATCAAGCGTGTGGCAGTGGCTGCTGGTTGCCGGGCTGGCGCTGGCGCTGGCGGGCGGCTGGCTGACATGGCAAAGCCTTCACGGCGGGCCGCTTCCCGCCGGCGAAGTCCCCAGCGTCACCGAGGTTCGCGACGACGCGCCGCTGCCGGCTTTCGTCCTGGCCGGACCGAAGGGCGAGTTCGCCAACGCGGATCTGCTTGGACGCTGGAGCTTCATCTTCTTCGGTTATACCCAGTGTCCGGACATCTGCCCGACGGCGCTGACGCTGATGAAGGAGGTCAAGGCGATGCTTGGAACGCAGGGCGCCGCCGTACCGCCAGCGCCGTCCCAAGGGATACCGCTGCGCATAACTTTCCAGGTGGTGTTCGTCTCCGTCGATCCGCGTCGAGACACTCGTGAACTGCTGGGCGAGTACCTGGCGGCGTTTGATCCCTCCTTTATCGGCGTCAGCGGCGATGACGCCGCGCTGGCACCCCTGACCAAAAAGCTCGGCGTCTACTATCAGCGCAACGACGGAGCGGACACCAAACGCTATACCGTTGATCACTCTGCATCGATCTATCTGATCGATCCACAGGGACACCTGGCGGCGGTGTTTTCGCCGCCGCAGACTGCGACCCAGCTGGTTGCCGACTACCGTCGCATCGCACGACAATAGGGGGCCGGCGCTGCATTGCAGCCCTTGGCCACGTGATAAACTCACCCGCATCCTCCGGGCTCAAACGTTCATTTCCCCAGCGTGAAATCCACTACCCTGAAACTGCAAAGCAACTCCCATCGCCTGCGCCAGTATTTCCAGCTGGCGAAGCCGCGCGTGGTATCGCTGATCGTGTTCTGTGCGGTGATCGGCATGTTCCTCGCCGTTCCCGGCATGGTGCCGTGGCGCATCCTGCTGGCCGGCACGGCCGGCATCGCGCTGGTAGCCGGGGCCGCCGCCGCCGCGAATTGCCTGATCGAACAGAAGATCGATGCCCTGATGGCGCGCACGCGCGGCCGCCCCCTGCCGCAGGGCGAAGTCAATTCGATCGAGACGCTGCTGTTCTCGGGCCTGATCGGTGGCGCCGGCCTGTTCATGCTCTATTACTGGGTGAATCCCTTCACCATGTGGCTGACCTTCGCCACCTTCGTCGGCTACGCGGTGATCTACACCATCTTTCTCAAGCCCAATACCTCACAGAACATCGTCATCGGCGGTGCTTCCGGCGCCATGCCGCCGGTGCTGGGCTGGGCAGCGGTGACAGGGGATGCGCCGGGCGAAGCCTGGCTGCTGTTCCTCATCATCTTCGTCTGGACGCCGCCGCATTTCTGGTCGCTGGCGCTGTACCGCACCAAGGAATACGCCGCGGCCGGGCTGCCGATGCTGCCGGTAACGCATGGCGCCGAATACACCCGCCGCCATGTGTTTTTCTACACCGTGGGCCTGACCCTGGTGACCCTGGTGCCCTACGTCATCGGGATGTCCGGCTGGTTCTACCTGACGTCGGCGGTTTTGCTCGACACCATGTTTCTGGGTTACGCATGGCTGATCTGGCGCGACTATTCGGATGCCGTGGCGCGCATCACCTTTCGTTGGTCGATCATCTATCTCGCCCTGCTTTTCGCCGCCCTTCTGGTCGATCACTACCTGCCAGCCTGGTAAACGCCGGGATGCGCGCGCTGCTGCTGTCGGTGCTGCTGTTGCTGATTGCCGGCTGCAGCCCGCCGGCCAGGTTCAACGCCACCGAACTTTCCGGGATTGACTGGGGCAGGGATTTCGCCCTCACCGATCACAACGGCACGCCGCGCCGACTGGCAGATTTCAAGGGCCGTACGGTACTCATGTTCTTCGGCTACACGCAGTGCCCCGATGTTTGTCCGACCACCATGAGCAGCATGCGCGAACTGATGGCGAAGCTCGGGGCGGATGCCGAACGGGTGCAGGTACTGTTCGTCACGGTGGACCCCGAGCGCGATACGCCGCAACTCCTGGCGCAATACGTACCGGCTTTTCACCCGTCCTTTCTTGGCCTGTATGGCGATGCGGCGGCGACTGCCGCGACGGCAGGCGAGTTCAAGATCTTCTATCGCAAGCAGCCGGGCAAGACGCCTTCGGCATACACGGTGGACCACACCGCCGGCAGCTACGTTTTCGATCCGCGCGGACGGCTCAGGCTGTATGTCCGCCATGGCGAAACGCCGGAGCGCGTGACGCAGGATATCAAGCGGCTGCTCGCCGGAGAGTAGCGGCAGGACAAATAAAAACGGGCCGCTTCCGAAAAAGCGGCCCGTTTTTGTGATGTCGCAGAAGTTTTTCAGGCTGCCAGCTGGCCCTTCATTTTCTGCATGGCCTTGACTTCGATCTGGCGAATGCGCTCGGCCGACACGCCATATTCGGCCGCCAGTTCGTGCAACGTTGCGGCTTCTTCGCCGTCAGCCACCAGCCAGCGACGCTGAACGATGGCGCGGCTGCGCTCGTCGAGACTGGCCAGCGCCGAACTCAGGCCTTCGTCCTGCATGCGGTCATATTCCTTGCGCTCGAGCATCGCCAAAGGCTCGACGCTGCGATCCGCTGCCAGATAGGCAATGGGGGCGTAGCTTTCCTCTTCGGTATCCGACAGCGGTTCCAACGAGACATCGGCACCTGTCAGGCGCGTTTCCATCTCGATGACCTCTTCCGGCTTGACGCCGAGCTGTTTCGCCACGGCCGATACTTCTTCCGCTCCCAGCGTGTTGAACCCCTGCCGCGAATCGGCATCCTGCGCCAATGAGGCCTTGATGCTGCGCAGGTTGAAGAACAGCTTGCGCTGCGCCTTCGTCGTTGCGATCTTGACCAGGCGCCAGTTCTTCAGGATGTATTCGTGAATCTCGGCCTTGATCCAGTGCATGGCGAACGACACCAGACGCACGCCGCGATCGGGGTCGAAACGCTTGACCGCCTTCATCAGGCCGATATTGCCTTCCTGTATCAAGTCGGCATGGGGCAGGCCATAACCCAGATAGCCGCGCGCAATGGCAATCACCAAGCGCAGATGGGACGTGACCAGCTGGCGCGCAGCGTCAAGATCCTCGTGTTCCCGGAAACGGCGTGCAAGAGCCTGTTCTTCCACTTCGCTGAGCATCGGCACCCGATTCGCCGCAGAAATGAAAGCTTCAATGCTGCCGCTACCGGCAAGCATCGGCAAATGGTCAAGAGACGCGGTATGACTCATGGTACGACCTCCTTTTGGGCAATATTAGCACTCTTGAACTGAGAGTGCCAATTACCGGAAAAGTTCCCGACAAATTTTGTCGGGAATTGTCGGCGGCAGGCAAAATGCGCGGTGCGCCGATTGTCGTTCAGAGTCGGTAGTGGCCGGTATCGAACCCTCGCCGAGGGCGATGGAACAAAGGCTCGAAGGGCAAACCTCAGACTTTCGGCGGGGTCCCCTGAGGGCGCTTCGGCTTTTTGAAAAAGCGTTTTGAAGGCTTGCTGCCAGGAGTTGCATCCTGCCGTCTCGGCTGCTCCGGGCGCCGTCCCTGCCCTTGGCCCGGACCTTGCTGACGCCGTCCAGGCTCCTGCTGCTGCCCCGGCGCTCCCTGAATACGGTTGCCTGGCGCCAGGCAAATCTCGAGTTCGATGATCTCGTCCCAGATGGCGTCGGTGCGCTGATGGTCGGGAATGGCCAGCAATTCCCGCAAGCGACGACGCGGATCCGGCGGCGGCGGTTCGTTGCGTACCGGCTCGGCGGGCGGTTGCTCGGCGGGCGCGGACTCCAGGGGAGGTTGTTCGATGGGTTGTTCTTCGCTCATTTTTGTATTATCGCTCGAATCATGCATTCCTATCCAGTGTTGGCCGCCGCATCAAACGCAATGTGGGTTTTTAGTTACGGCCGCTGCGCTTAACGCCGATAAGTCTGGCATTAGCCTCCACTGAAACTTTGCGCCGCTTCGTTTTAGTTACGGCCGCTGCGCCGGGATTCCCCGGTATTGCCTGTGTCGAAGGCCGGCTTTCAATATTGTCGCAAATGCTGCCGCAAGGAGATCATCGCTCCCAGCCAGCCAAGGCCGGCGGCAAAGCCGAGCAGCATCGCCGAATCGCGCGCGTCCAGGGCCTGCAGGACGAGCGTGAGGTCATACAGGCGCACCAATTCACCCAAGGGCGCACGCAACCAGAATGCCGCCGCGCCTACAAGCAGCCAGGCGACGATACCGCCGCCCAGTCCCAGCAGGACGCCGTAGTAGAGGAAAGGGCGCTGGATGAAGCCATCCGTCGCACCGAGCAACTGGCTCACCTCGATTTCGGCCCGATGGGTGAGTACCTGCATGCGAATGATGCTGAAGCTGATGGCGATCAGCCCGGTTCCGAGCAATATGCCGAGGAGCAGCACGGCCGTGCGTCCGAGCTTCAGCAGGGCGTCGAGTCGGCGCACCCAGGCGGAGTCCAGCTGGACATGCTCGACCTTGGGCCACTGACGGAATTCCACCGCCAGCTTTTCCATCGCCTCGGGCCGGTCGTCGCTGGCGGTGACGACGAAGGCGTCGGGGAACGGGTTTCCCGGCAAGGCCTCGACCACATCGCGCAGACCGGGGTTGGTTTTCATCCGGGCGAGCGTTTCCTCGCGCGGCACGAACTGCACATGTTTCACGCCGCCATATTTGCCGAGGCGCGATTCGATCTCGCTCGCCGCCCTCCGCTCCGCAGTGGTGGCCATGAAAATGGAAATCTGCGGCACGGCCGAAGTCGTGCCGGCCAGGTGCATTGCGTTGGCCAGCAACATCTGGCCACCCGCCGGCAGGGCCAGGGCAACGCCGATGGCGAGCAGGGACAGCAGGCTGTTCACGGGCGCCGCGGCCAGTCTGCGCAGTGCCAGCAGGGCCGCGCCGTTGTGGTGGCCGAGCCAGACTTTCATGGCACCAGTTTCCCGTGATCGAGCTGCAAGCGCCGTGCGCCGGGAAACAGATCGTAGGCGTAGGTTGCGATCAGCAGGGTAACGCCTACGCGGTGGAACTCGTGGAAGATGCGCGCGACATCCGCAGCGGTTTCGTGGTCGAGATGGGCGGTGGGCTCATCGGCCAGCAGCAGGCTAGGTCGATTCACCACGGCGCGGGCGATCGCCAGACGCTGCTGTTCGCCCCCCGAAAGCATGACCGGCAGGGCTTTCTCGCGGTTGGCGAGGCCGACCTTGTCGAGTGCCGCGCGAACGCGCATGGCCGCATCCCTGGCCGGGAAACCGGCGATCGACAGGGGTAGCATGACGTTGTCGAACACGCTGCGATCGAACAGCAGCTTCTGATCCTGGAACACCATGCCGATGCGCCGGCGCAGGAAGGGCAATGCGGATCGGGCCAGGCCGCCGATATTCTGGCCGCCGACCAGAACCGCGCCCCCGGTGGACTTTTCCACGGCCGCAATGAGTTTCAGCAGCGTCGATTTGCCGGCGCCCGAGTGGCCGCTGACCACCACCATTTCGCCCTCGGCCACCTCGAAACTGAGGTCGGACAGCGCATCGATGCCCGGCGGATAGCGCTTGGAAACGCGGTCGAAGCGGATCAAGAGGAAGCACCCGGCGAGGAACCCGATGAGGGTCCCAGCAGCGCTTCGACGAATTCCCCGGTGCGGAAGGCCTGCAGGTCGTCGATGCCCTCGCCGACGCCGATGAAGCGCACCGGTTTCGGACACTGACGGGCGATGGCGGCGAGCACGCCGCCCTTGGCAGTGCCGTCGAGTTTGGTGATCACCAGCCCGGTGACGCCGATCGCCTTGTCGAAGGCCTTGACCTGCTGCACGGCGTTCTGGCCGATGTTGGCGTCGAGCACCAGCAGCACTTCGTGCGGCCCGGTGTCATGGGCCTTCTGGATCACGCGGCGCACCTTGGCGATTTCTTCCATCAGGTGCAGCTGCGTCGGCAGACGTCCCGCGGTGTCGGCCAGTACCACGTCGATCTTGCGGGCGCGGGCGGCATGGATGGCGTCGAACACCACCGCCGCCGGATCGCCGGATTCCTGGGCGATGACGGTAACGCCGTTTCGTTCGCCCCAGGCCGTCAGTTGCTCGCGCGCCGCGGCGCGGAAGGTGTCGCCGGCGGCGAGCAGGACGCTCTTGCCCTGGCTCTGGAAATGTTTGGCCAGCTTGCCGATCGAGGTGGTCTTGCCGGCGCCATTGACGCCCGCGATCATGATGACGAAGGGCTGATGGCCTTCGGCTTGCAGTGGTTGCTCCAGCGGGGCGAGCAGCGTGCGCAGCCCCTGCGTCAGGGCCGATCGCAGCTGGGCCGGGGTTTCCAGCCTGTCGCGCTTGACGGTGGCCTTGAGCTCAGCCAGCAGCCAGTGCGTGGCGTCGACGCCGCAATCCGCCGTCAGCAGCGTGGTTTCCAGATCATCGAGCAGATCGTCGTCGATCTTCGCCCGGCTGAAGAGTTCCGTCAGCGGCGTGTTGAGGGTTTCACGGGTGCGCGAAAGGCCGGCCTTGAGGCGTTCGCTCCATGGAGCGCGTGCCGCTGTCGCCGCTGCCGACGGCGCTGCGGGATCGTCCTTTGTTTTCAGGAAACCAAACATGCGGAATGCTGTCGGAAGCGGGAGCCGCGCTAAGATGCGCGATCAGGATTTTAACAGAAGCCCTTTTCATCCCAACCGCGCCAACCGCCCAGACCTGACATGAAACCATTGCTCGCCGCCTCAGTTGTGCTGGCTTTCGCCGTGTCGCCAGCGCCGACTCTTGCCAACCCGTTCGAAACGAAGCTCGCCAACGGCTTGCGCGTCATCGTCAAGGAAGACCGCCGGGCGCCGACGGCGGTGCATATGGTCTGGTATCGCGCCGGCAGCATGGACGAAAAGGATGGCACCTCGGGTGTCGCCCATGTGCTGGAGCACCTGATGTTCAAGGGTACGAAGAACCTGCGTCCGGGCGAATTCAACAAGCGCGTGGCCGAAGCCGGTGGCCGTGACAACGCCTTCACCAGCCGCGACTACACGGCGTATTTCCAGATCGTGCCGAAGGCCGCACTGCCTGACATGATGAAGCTCGAAGCGGACCGCATGGCGAACCTGACTCTCGATGCCAAGGAGTTCGCCGCCGAGATCAAGGTGGTGATGGAAGAGCGGCGGTTGCGCACCGACGACAATCCGCATGCCCTGGTGCATGAAGCCTTGAATTCGACGATCTTCCAGGTGCATCCCTATCGGCGCCCGATCATCGGCTGGATGGACGATCTCGAACACATGACCTGGCAGGACGCGCGCGACTGGTATCGGCAGTGGTACGCGCCGAACAACGCCTACGTGGTGGTGGTGGGCGACGTCGATCACCGCGAGGTATTTCGCCTGGCACAGAAATACTATGGCCCGCACAAGCCGCACGCCCTGCCGGAACGCAAGCCGCAGAACGAACCCGAGCAGGCGGGCATCCGCCGGGTAAGCGTCAAGGCACCCGCCAAGCTGCCTTACCTTGCCATGGCATGGAAGGCCCCAAAGTTGCGCGATGTGCAGAAGGATCGCGACCCGTATGCACTGGATGTGCTGGCGTCGGTGCTCGATGGGCACGAGGCTTCGCGCTTTGCCAAAAACCTGGTGCGCGGCAGTCGCGTCGCCCAGTCCGCCGGCGCCGGCTACGATCCGACGCTGCGCGGCGAGACGAACTTCGTCCTCGACGGACAGCCGGCCGAAGGCAAGACCATTGCCGATCTCGAAGCGGCCCTGCGCGGCGAAATCAAGCGCATTCAGGACGAGGGCGTCTCGGCCGAGGAGCTCGCCCGGGTCAAGACCCAGTCCATTGCCGCCCAGATATATAAACGCGATTCGCTGATGGCGCAGGCCATGGAAATCGGCGGTGCCGAGGCGGCGGGGCAGTCATGGCGCGACATCGACACCCTGCTCGAAAAAGTGAAAAGCGTTACGGCGGAAGAGGTGCAGGCCGTGGCGAAGAAATACTTCAAGGACGACACGCTCTCCATCGCCGTGCTCGATCCGCAGCCCATCGAACAAAGCAAACCGAAGAAGCCCTCCGGGGCAGCGAGGCACTGATGCGTACACTGATTGTTCTGCTGCTGTCTTCCATTGTCCCGTCGCTCGCTTTTGCCGGCGTCAAGATCGAACACTGGACGGCTCCCTCCGGGGCGCAGGTCTATTTTGTCGAGACACGCGTGTTGCCCATCCTCGACGTCCAGATCGATTTTGCCGCGGGCAGCGCGTTCGTTCCCGCGGGTAAGTCCGGCCTGGCCAGTGTGACGCACGGCCTGCTGGAGACCGGCGCCGCGGACCTCGATGAAGAGCAGATTGCCGGACGCCTGGTCGACATCGGCGCGCGCCTGGGCGGCGGCGTCGACAGCGACCGCGCCAGCGTCAGCATGCGCACGCTCTCGGCCAGGGCGGAGCGCGAGGCGGCCTTGAACCTGATGCGCACCGTCCTGTCAGCGCCGACTTTCCCGCAAGCGGTGCTGGAGCGGGAAAAGGGACGCACCATCGCCAGCATCCGCGAAGCCGAGACGCGTCCCGACACCATCGCCGGCAAGCGTTTCGCCGCCGCGATCTACCCCGACCATCCCTACGGCGTCAGCCCGACCGTGGACAGCGTGGGCGCCATCACGCGCGAGGACCTCGTCGCATTTCATCGTCAGCACTATGGCGCAAAGGGCGCCGTCGTGTCGATCATCGGCGACGTATCAAGGGCGGAGGCGGAGGCCATTGCGCAGCATTTGACCGAAGTGCTTCCCGCGGGAGGCGGCAAGCTTGTCCCGCCGGACGTGAAAAAGCCGCTGCGCGGCACGCTCAAGATCGCCCACCCGGCGGCACAGAGCCATATCCACATCGGCCTGCCGGCGATCCGGCGCAGCGACGCGGACTACTTCCCGCTGCTGGTCGGAAACTACACCCTGGGTGGCGGCGGCTTCGTCTCGCGGCTGATGAAGGAAGTCCGCGAAAAGCGCGGCTACGCCTACAGCGTGTATTCCTACTTCGCGCCGCGCAAGCTCGAAGGACCGTTCGAGATTGGCCTGCAGACCAAGCGCGAGCAGGTTCCGGATGCGCTCAAGGTGGTGGATGAAGTACTCACCGACTACATCGCCAAGGGCCCGACGCCGAAGGAGCTGGCGGCGGCGAAGAAGAACCTGGTCGACGGCCTCGCGCTGCGCATGGACAGCAATGCCAAGCTGCTCGGTTATCTTTCCGCGATAGGCTTCTACGGCTTGCCTCTGACCTATCTCGACGAATTCCCGGCCAAGGTGAAAGCAGTCACGGTCGAGCAGGTCAAAGCCGCCTTCGCCCGCCACGTAAAGGCCGAAAACCTGATGACGGTGATCGTCGCGGCTGACTGAACGATGCCGCCCTTCCCCCACCCCCCTTCCCAGGGAAGGGGGTGACGCTGGTTCAGCGGCGCGATGCGCCGCTTTCGTCATCGTTGCTGACGCCGCCTTGGGGCGGCCCTGCGGTGGCGTAGTGAGCCGCATCCGCATCACCGGCGGCGAATGGCGCAGCCGCCTGATCGAGGTGGCCGACGCGCCTGGCTTGCGGCCGACACCGGATCGGGTGCGCGAGACCTTGTTCAACTGGCTGGGCCAGGATCTGAGCGGACTTTCCTGCCTTGACCTGTTTGCCGGCAGCGGGATTCTCGGCTTCGAGGCGGCTTCGCGCGGAGCCGCCCCTGTCGTCCTGGTGGAGCGTTCGCGCCCGGCGTTCACGGCGCTGAAGAAACATGCCGATGGTTTTGCGAGCCCGCATGTGGAACTATTTTGCTGCGATGCGCTAAAATTCGTGCCCTCGTCCGGTCGGCGCTTCGATCTGGTGTTTCTCGATCCGCCGTATGGACAGGGCTGGCTGGCGCGCATCGAGCCCCGGCTGGAGCAGTTGGCTGCGCCGAACGCAAGACTGTATGCGGAGGCCGAGATGCCTCTGGAGCGGCTGGGCCGCTGGTCGGTCGTCAAGCAGGGGCGCGCCGGCCAGGTTTTCTTTCACCTGCTGGAGCAGGCATGAGCAAGAGCATCGCCGTTTATCCGGGGACCTTCGATCCCCTCACCAGCGGTCACGAGGATCTCGTGAGGCGTGCCTCGCGGCTGTTCGAGCGGGTCATCATCGGCGTTGCCGAGAGCCGCAGCAAGCGCCCGATGTTTTCACTGGCCGAGCGGGTCGAGATCGCCCGCGAAGTGCTGACGGATTACCCCAACGTCGAGATCCACGGCTTCGACTGCCTGCTCATGGATTTCATGCGCCAGCATGGCGCCAGCGTGATCATGCGCGGTCTGCGCGCCGTTTCCGACTTCGAATACGAGTTCCAGATGGCGGGCATGAACCGCAATCTCTATCCCGATGTCGAAACCGTGTTCCTCACGCCGTCGGACCAGTACATGTTCGTCTCCGCGACGATGGTGAGGGAAATCGCCTCGCTGGGCGGCGACGTTTCCAAGTTCGTGCCGCCGCAGGTCCAGAGACGGCTTGCCGCGAAGATCGAGAAGCGCAACTAATCATTCTGCAGAAAGCCAAAAGGAAAAAATCATGTCCCTGATGATCACCGATGAATGCATCAACTGCGACGTATGCGAGCCCGAGTGCCCGAACAACGCGATTTCGCAGGGCGATGAAATCTACATCATCGATCCGAACAAGTGCACCGAGTGCGTCGGCCACTTCGATACGCCGCAGTGTCGCGAAGTCTGCCCCGTCGATTGCATTCCCGACGATCCCAACCATGTGGAATCGAAGGACCAGCTGATGGCGAAGTTCCTTCAGCTGACCGCGACGAAGTAAGCAAGCTTTAGCGCTGGCAGCGGGCGCAGAAAAATGTCGCGCGCTGTCCCTGCCGCAGTTCCCGGATGGGGTGCCCGCAAACCCGGCAGGGCTCGCCGCCGCGGCCATACACGAAATACTGCTGCTGGAAATAGCCCGAGCTGCCGTCGGAACGAATGAAGTCGCGCAGGCTGCTGCCGCCGGCAGCGATCGCTGCCGCCAGCGTCGTCTTGATCGCCGGCACCAGGCGTTCCAGGCGTTTCAGGGAGACCTTGCCCGCCGGCGTGCGCGGATCGATTCCGGCGCGAAACAGGCTTTCCGACGCATAGATATTGCCGATGCCGACCACGCGATGGCTGTCCATCAGGGTCGGCTTGATCGCCGCCGCGAGTCCGGCAAGTTCCTGTTTGAGCCATGCGGCACTGAATTCTTCGGTCAGCGGTTCGACACCGAGCACGGCCAGCAGCGGATGCCGCAGTGGGTCGGCCTCAAGCCAGAGGATGGCGCCGAAGCGGCGGGGGTCGCGCAGGCGCAGGGCCACGGATTTGCCCTTGATGGCGAACAGCAGATCGAAATGATCATGCTTTTCGGCGGCGAGCCCGGCCGGAACCAGCCGCAGACTGCCCGACATGCCGAGATGGATCAGCAGATGGCCGTGGCCGAAATCCAGCAGCAGGTATTTGCCGCGGCGCTTGACCGCGAGCAGGCGTGATCCGGCGAGCGTTCGGTCGAGGTGTTTCGGCAGCGGATAGCGCAGCGCCGGCGTTCGCGCAATGACGCCGACAACCCGGCTGCCGGTCAGCGCCGGCGCAATGCCGCGACAGGTGACTTCGACCTCGGGAAGTTCAGGCATGCCGGGACCGGTACGAAACTGCTAACATCGCCGCATTGTATGTGACGCCGCGTTTGACGGCAGTGTTTGGCCCTGGTACCGCGCCCATGAACTTGTCCCCCTCCGTTTTTGCGCTTTCGCTGGCACTGGTCAGTACCGCGACATGGGCGCAGGCGCCCGATGCGAAAGCACCCGACGCGCCGGCGCAGGCGAAAGCCGGGGATCGGCTGCCGAAGCAGGAGCTGACGGGGCAGATCCTCTATCAGTTCCTGCTTGCCGAAATCGCTGCCCAGCGCGGCCAGTTCGGGCTCTCGGCCGGTGCCTACCTTGACCTGGCGCAGAGCACGCGCGACCCGCGGATCGTGCGCCGGGCGGCAGAGATCGCCTTTCATGCGCGGCAGTACGATTCCGCGCTGGAGGCCTCCCGCTTGTGGCTGAGCCTTGAGCCGGAATCCCAGCAGGCACGCCAGATGCTGGCGACCCTGTTGCTCGCCAGCGGACGCATCGAGGAACTGGCCACCAGCCTTGCCCGCGACCTGGCGGCGGAAGGCCCGCAGATCGGCGATGCGCTGATCCGCATGGTGCGCGCGTTTGCCCGTTATCCCGACAGGCTTGCGGTGCAGCGGCTGTTCGATCAACTGACCCAGCCCTACCTCGACCTTGCCGAAGCCCGCCTGGTGCGCGCCCAGACAGCGGTTGGCGCGGGGGATGCGGACCGCGCGCGCAGCGAAATCGAGCGGACACTGGAATTGCGCCCGAGCTGGGAACTGGCGGCCCTGTTCAAGGCGGAGCTGTTGCCCAAGGGAGCCGCGCAACTTGATTTCCTGAAAACCTGGCTGGAGTCCAATCCGGATGCCAAGGATGTGCGCCTGGGGTATGCCCGGGGCCTGGTGAGCGAGAAGCGCTACGAAGCGGCGCGGGTCGAGTTTCGCCGCCTGCTGTCGACAAGTCCCGACAATCCGGACATGCTCTACGCTGTCGGCATACTCGCGCTGCAAGTCAATGATGCCGCCGAAGCCGAGCAGCAACTCAGGCGTTTTGTCGAAATCGGGCGCGGCGAACTGGATCCGGCGCGCTTCTACCTGGGGCAGATCGCCGATCAGTCCGGACGTCCCGACGAGGCGCTGCGCTGGTACGACCAGGTGTTGGCCGGCGAACATGCGCTGCCGGCGAAGGTGCGGGCCGCCCAGGTCCTGCTGCGCCAGAACAAGCTCGACGAGGCGCGCGAGCGGCTGGCGGCGGCGCGTGCCGGTGCGCCCGGCGACGCCCGCCTGGTGGTGGCGGAGTCCCAGTTGCTGCGCGATGCCGGGCGCCATGCGGAAGCCTTTTCCTTCCTCGCCAAGGCCCTGGAAGTCCAGCCGGACCAGCCGGACCTGCTCTACGAAACCGCGCTCACGGCGGAGAAGCTCGGTTACGTGGATGTCATGGAGCGCCACCTGCGCCGCCTGATGGTCCTCAAGCCGGATTCGGCGCAGGCCTACAACGCGCTCGGCTACTCGCTGGCTGACCGCAACCTGCGCCTTGACGAAGCCGCGCAACTGCTCGAGAAGGCCTTGTCGCTGGCACCGGACGATCCCTTCATCCTCGACAGCAAGGGCTGGCTGCTGTTCCGCCAGGGAAATTTCGCCGCGGCGCTGGAGGCCCTGCAAAAGGCCTACTCGCAGAAACCCGATGCCGAGATCGCCGCTCACGTCGGCGAGGTGCTGTGGGCGCTTGGCCGTTCCAGCGAGGCATTGGTGGTCTGGCGCGAGGCGACCAAGGCGCACCCGACCAACGAAGTGCTGGCCGCGACCATCAAGCGATTCGTACCCTGAGTTCCCCGATGCAGCACTGGCTGGTTTGCCTTGCCGCCTTGTTGATGGGCGCCTGCGCCGAGCTCGCACCGCCAGCCGATTCATCGCCCCGCCTCGGCCCGCCGCTCGCGAGCGTCAGCGCCGAAGGCCGCATTTCGCTGCGTCAGGGCGAACGCCGGGACCATCTGCGTTTTCGCTGGGAGCATGCGCCGGGCAGCGATGTCGTGCTGCTGATGTCGCCGCTGGGACAGGGCCTCGCCGAGCTGACGCACGACAAGGATGGCGCGCGGCTGAAGCAGCCGAACCAGGCGACGATTACCGCCGACACCCTGCCGCAACTGGCACAGCGCGTCCTTGGCGCGCCGCTGCCGCTGGAAGCCATGGCCGACTGGCTGCGCGGTGCCCGTGCGGAGTTGAGCGGCGAGGTTGACGGCTGGCGCGTGGTGATCAGCGATACGTCGGCGTTCCGCCAGCGCCGACTCTTGCGCGTGCTGGAAGCGCACCGCGAGGATGTCGACTTCAAGCTCGTCGTCGATGACTGGGACGCCCCAAATGAATGACTGGGATCGCGACTGGCCGGCGCCGGCCAAGATCAACCTGTTCCTGCATGTCGTCGGTCGCCGTGCCGACGGCTACCATTTGCTGCAAACCGTGTTCCGCT
Source organism: Sulfuritalea hydrogenivorans sk43H (assembly GCF_000828635.1). Taxonomy (GTDB): domain Bacteria; phylum Pseudomonadota; class Gammaproteobacteria; order Burkholderiales; family Rhodocyclaceae; genus Sulfuritalea; species Sulfuritalea hydrogenivorans. Next base: position 3,466,320 of record NZ_AP012547.1, on the reverse strand, counting down.
TCCTCGATTTTGGCGACACGATCCGTTGCGAGCCGCGCAGCGACGGCCGCATCGCGCTGGCCACGCCCTTGCCTGGCGTACCGCCCGAGACCGACCTGACGGTCCGCGCGGCGACCGCCTTGCGTGCCGCCACCGGCGCCACGGCGGGGGTCACGCTGCATGTCGACAAGCGCTTGCCGATGGGCGGCGGGCTGGGCGGCGGCAGCTCGGATGCGGCGACGACGCTGATGGCGCTGAACCGCCTGTGGCGCACCGGTCTCGATTCGTCCGCCTTGCAGCGGATCGGCCTTGGCCTCGGCGCCGACGTGCCGATCTTCGTCCACGGCCGCACGGCCTTTGCCGAAGGCATCGGCGAGCGCTTCACCGACCTCGTTCCCCCGCCGGCCTGGTATCTGGTGCTGGTGCCCGCCGTGGCGGTGCCCACGCTTGAAATTTTTCGTTCCGCGCAATTGCGCCGCGACACGCCGGCCATTGCCGACGACGACTGGCGCCCGGGCTTCGGCCACAACGATCTGGAAGCCGTCGCCTGCGCGCTTTATCCTGAAGTGGCGCGGCATTTGGATTGGCTGCGACACTACGGCGAGGCACGCATGAGCGGTTCGGGTGCCTGCTGTTTCGTCGAGTTCGCGCGGGAGCCGGAGGCGCGGGCTGCCCTGGCGGCGTTGCCCCCCGGCATGAAAGGCTTTGTTGCGGCCGGACTGGACCGGCATCCGCTCGCATGATTTGACAGCGGGAGCGAAAACCCCGAAAATGCGCGTCCTTTCGACCTCCGCTCTCAAGGCAGGGTGTCGATGTTGGGGAGTCGCCAAGTTGGTTAAGGCACTGGATTTTGATTCCAGCATGCGAAGGTTCGAATCCTTCCTCCCCAGCCAACCCTTCACGGATCGCGCCGGCAGGACTCTTTCCTTCCAGCTTCACTTGAGCAGACCGACATGGCCTACGACAGCCTGATGGTATTCACTGGCAATGCCAATCCCAAGTTGGCAGCGGATGTCGTCAAGCGTCTGAACATCTCGCTCGGCCGCGCCAATGTCGGCCGTTTTTCCGATGGCGAAGTCAGTTGCGAAATCCTCGAGCATGTGCGCGGCCACGACGTATTCGTCCTGCAGTCGACCTGCTATCCGACCAACGACAACCTGATGGAACTGCTGGTCATGGTGGACGCCCTGAAACGGGCCTCCGCCGGACGCATCACCGCCGCCATTCCGTATTTCGGTTATGCCCGCCAGGATCGCCGGACGCGCTCCGCGCGCGTCGCGATCACGGCCAAGCTGGTCGCCAACATGCTGCAGACGGCCGGGGTGCAGCGCGTGCTGACCGTCGACCTGCATGCCGACCAGATCCAGGGCTTCTTCGACATCCCGGTAGACAACGTGTATGCGGCGCCGATCCTGCTCGGCGACATCTGGAAGCAGCGCCACGAGGACCTGCTGGTGGTCTCGCCCGACGTCGGCGGCGTGGTGCGGGCGCGTGCGCTGGCCAAGCGCCTCGAATCGGATCTGGCGATCATCGACAAGCGCCGGCCGAAGGCCAACGTGTCGGAAGTCATGAACATCATCGGCGAAGTCGATGGCCGCACCTGCGTCATCATGGACGACATGGTCGATACCGCCGGCACGCTGTGCAAGGCGGCGCAGGCACTCAAGGAACATGGCGCCAAGAGCGTGCTGGCCTACTGTACCCACCCGGTGCTGTCGGGCAGCGCCATATCGAGGATCATGGAGTCCGAGCTCGACGAACTGGTCGTGACCGACACCATTCCCCTGTCGGACGAAGCCCGCGCCTGCAAGCGCATCCGCCAGATTTCAATCGCCGAGCTGATGGCCGAGACCATGTTGCGCATCAGCAACGAGTCCTCCGTCTCCTCGCTGTTCATGGACTGATTTTTTAGTTTCGGCCGCTGCGCTTAACGTTGATAAAGCCAACGTTAGCCTCCACTGAAACTTCGTTTTCACCCCCTGGCCTGGTCGCGGGCGAGGGATTTTTCAAGCAGCACTTACTGGAGTAAATCATGCAACTCGAATTCAACGCAAACAAGCGCGATGGACAGGGCACTGGAGCGAGCCGCCGCCTGCGTCGCACTGGCCGGGTACCCGGCATTCTGTATGGCGGCACGGCCAAGCCGCAGCAGATCGACATCGACCACAACGAGCTGTTTCAGCTGCTGCGCAAGGAGGCCTTCTATTCCTCCGTGCTCAACGTCAATTTCGACGGCAAGAAGGAAATGTGCCTGCTGCGCGATGTGCAGCGCCACCCCTACCGCCCGGTGATCCTCCACGTCGATTTCCAGCGCGTCGATGCGACCCACAAGCTGCACCAGAAGGTGCCGCTGCACTTCGTCAATGCCGATGTCTCGCCTGGCGTGAAGCTCTCCGGCGGCATGGTGCAGCACGTCATGTCCGATCTGGACGTACGTTGCCTGGCGAAAGACCTGCCGACCTTCATCGAAGTCGATCTGAAGGACATGGTTGCCGGCCATTCGATGCACGTTTCGCACCTCAAGCTGCCGGCCGGTGTCGAAGCCGTGCTGCACAAGGGTGAGGATCCCGTGGTGGCAACCGTGATCGTCCGCGGCGGCAAGGCCGAAGAAGAAGTTCCGGTCGAGGCCGCGCCTGTTGTCGCGCCGGTGGAGAAGAAGGCCGAGAAGAAGTCCGAGAAGACCGACAAGAGATAATTCTTGCAGGCATCTTTGCGCTTGATAGTCGGCCTCGGCAACCCCGGGGCCGAATACGCTGAAACCCGGCACAACGCCGGGTTTTGGCTTTGTGAGCGTCTGGCACGGGAACTTGGCGTCAATCCTGCCCGCGAATCGCGCTTTCACGGCCTGGCCGGGCAGGCGCGCGCCGAGAGCCTGTGGTTCCTCCTGCCGCAAACCTTCATGAACCGCTGCGGCCAGTCGGTGCGGGCGCTGACGCAGTTCTACCGCATCGAGCCGGCCGAAATGCTGGTCATGCACGATGAGCTGGATCTGCCACCGGGCCAGATGCGGCTCAAGTTCGGCGGTGGCCTCGGCGGCCACAACGGCCTCAAGGACATTACCGCGCACCTTGGAACCCAGGACTACTGGCGGCTGCGCATCGGCATCGGCCATCCCGGCGACAGGAACGAGGTCGTCGACTATGTGCTGAAGCCGCCGCGCAAGGAAGAACGAACCGAGATCGACGCGGCACTCGACCGCGCCCTGCTCGCCTGGCCCATGCTGGCGCGCGGCGACTTCGCCGCCGCCACGCAAAGAATCAACAGCAAGCCGGAATCGGCCAAGAAAGAAAATCCATGAGTCTCAAATGCGGCATCGTCGGTCTGCCCAACGTCGGCAAGTCCACACTCTTCAACGCGCTGACCAAGTCGGGCATCGCGGCGGAGAACTATCCCTTTTGCACCATCGAGCCGAACGTCGGCATCGTCGAAGTGCCGGACCCGCGGCTGGCTGCGCTGTCTGCCATCGTCAAGCCGCAGAAAATTCAGCCGGCCATCGTCGAATTCGTGGACATTGCCGGACTTGTCGCCGGAGCGAGCAAAGGCGAAGGGCTGGGCAACCAGTTCCTCGCCAACATCCGCGAAACCGATGCCGTGGTGCACGTGGTGCGCTGCTTCAGCGACGACAACGTGGTGCATGTGGCGGGCAAGATTGATCCGCTGCATGACATCGAGGTGATCGACACGGAACTGGCGCTGGCCGACATGGCCACGGCGGAAAAGGCGCTGGCCCGCTACAAGAAGCCCGCCAGCGCGGGGGACAAGGACGCGAAGATACTCTGCGCCGTACTGGAGAAATGCGTCGCGCAACTGGACCAGGCCAGGCCGGTGCGGGCGCTGGATCTGTCGAAGGAAGAATGGGCCAGCCTCAAGCCCTTCTGCCTGATCACCGCCAAGCCGGTGCTCTACGTCGCCAACGTCAAGGAAGGCGGCTTCGAGAACAATCCCTACCTTGATGCGGTCAAGGCCCATGCCGCCGCCCAGAAGGCCGAAGCCGTCGCGGTTTGCGCCGCGATCGAAGCGGAGATTGCCGATCTCGATGATGACGAAAAGCAGATGTTCCTGACCGACATGGGCCTGGAAGAACCGGGCCTGAATCGCCTGATCCGTGCCGGCTACAAACTGCTCGGCCTGCAGACCTACTTCACCGCCGGCGTCAAGGAAGTGCGCGCCTGGACCATCCATGTCGGCGATACGGCGCCCAAGGCCGCCGGCGTGATCCATACCGATTTCGAGAAGGGTTTCATCCGCGCCCAGACCATCGCCTTCGACGACTTCATTGCCTACAAGGGCGAAACCGGGGCCAAGGAAGCCGGCAAGATGCGCGCCGAGGGGAAGGATTATGTCGTCAGGGACGGCGACGTCCTGAACTTCCTGTTCAACGTGTAGTCGGCTCCTGCTCGCGCGGATGCGCGCGCCGCTCGTTGGCGACGCGCAAGGTGACGTCGGCGATCATCCAGACGCTGCGCGCATGGCTGCCCGCCATCTGGCGTCCCGAGAACTCGGCCCAGAATTGAGTACCGTCGGCGCGGTGCAGGCGGTACATGCCTTGCGCCAGGCGCCCCTTGTCGAATGCGCTGGCCCGATCGGCGAGAAACTGGCTGGCCTCTTCGGCGTTGACGAAATGCGCCTGCAAGGATGCCGTCGTCAGTTCCTGGATGCGGCGACCCAGCATGTCGCCGAGCCGCGCGTTGCACTTGATCACTTGTTTGTTGTCGATCACGGCAATCCCCATCGGCGACGATTCGAAGATCGCCTGCTGTTCGGCCAGCAGGGATTCGGCTTCGGTGCTGCGTTCAAGATCGTCGATCGCGGAGCGGTGGAGCGAGCGCTGGATCAGGAGCAGCACCGCCATGCAGCATACGGCACTGAGGATCAGCCATTGCACGGGATTGGCAACACCAAGGATGTAATGCAGACCGGCCGGCGCCAGGACGGGGATGGAAAAAAGCCAGAAGGCGATATTGCTTACGGCGAGAAAGAACGAGCCGATGAAGGCGACCACCACCACCAGCAGCAGAATGAACACTTGTGCATTGTGATGGTGTTCCGGTGGATAGAGGGGGCCGAACAGAGCTCCCCAGCCGGCACTGGTAAGGAAAGCGCCGGCGGCAAACAGCCATTCCCAGCGACGAATGCCCGCTGCCTGCCGGTCGGCCTTGCCGAAGATGTACCAGATCCAGACGCGCATGGCGAACACGGAAAGCATGTAGGCGGTCCAGGCTTTCTGGATTTCCAGCCCGATGGTGCCGAAGAGCACGACAAAGCACAGAAAGATTCCGACCAGTGTTGCTACCGCGGTCGTCGGCATATGCTCATAAAGTATCTCGACGCGGCGAACTTCCGCGGCGTCGCTGAGCTTCCTGGAAAACATGGATTTCATTTCCGGCCTTTGATCATGTTGCAATCATAACCGCTTATCCTGCTTGCTTACGCCGTGCCCGCCTGTCCCGCGATTTCGGCGCGCACCGTGTCCATGTCGAGCGCCATGGCCTGTTCGATCAGTTGATCAAAGGCGCCGGCTGGCAGGGAGCCGGCCTCCGAGTAAATGATGATCTGGTCGCGGAAAATCATCAGCGTGGGAATCGAGCGGATGCTGAAGGCGGCGGCGATTTCCTGCTGCTCCTCGGTATTCACCTTGGCGAAGACGACGTCGGCGCGTTTCTCCGACGCCGCTTCAAATGTTGGCGCAAACGCGCGGCAGGGCGCGCACCAGGGCGCCCAGAAGTCTATGATCACGTTGGCGTGTTGATTGATGGTCTGTTGAAAATTGTCGGCGTTGAGTTCCAGCGTGGCCATGGGCGGCTCCCTTTTGATATGAAACGAATGCTACCGTTTTGCCGCGCGGCGTGCTATCACTCCGCCCGATGACCACCGCACGACACGCTTATCGCGGGCGCTTCGCCCCATCGCCGACAGGGCCATTGCATTTCGGTTCGCTGGTGGCGGCCGTCGGTTCGTATCTGGAGGCGAAGACGCGGGGCGGCGAGTGGCTGTTGCGCATGGAGGATGTCGATCAGCCGCGCTGCTCGATGGCCGCCGCCGACGAAATTCTTCGCGTACTGGAGGTTTGCGGGTTGGCGTGGGATGGCGAGGTGGTCTGGCAGAGCCGCCGCACCGAAGCTTATGCCGCCGCGCTGGAAAGGCTCAAAGCCGCCGGCCGGGTGTTTCCCTGCGGTTGCACCCGTCGCGAACTCGCCGATTCGGCGATCGCCCCCGACGGCGCGGCGATTTATCCCGGCACCTGTCGGGCCGGGCTGCCGGCAGGGCGCGAGGCGCGGGCCTGGCGCCTGCGGGTGGGTGATGCCCGGATCGGCTTCGACGATGCGATCCAGGGCCGCATCGTCAGCGATCTGGCCGGCGAGGCGGGCGACTTCATCCTGCTGCGCGCCGACGGCCTGTTCGCCTATCAACTCGCGGTGGTGGTCGATGATGCCGATGCCGGCATCACGCATGTCGTGCGCGGCGCCGATCTTCTGGCCTCGACTTCGCGCCAGATATTCCTGCAACAATGCCTTGGCGCGCCGACTCCGGGCTACGCGCATCTGCCGGTGGTGGTCAATGCCTCGGGCGAAAAGCTGTCGAAGCAGACGCGGGCGGCGCCGGTGGACATTTCACGGCCCGGCCTCGCGCTGTTTGCGGCGCTGGAATTTCTCGGGCAGCGGCCGCCTCGGGAATTGTCCGGCGCCACGGTGGCCGAGATCTGGGCGTGGGCACGCGCAAACTGGCAACTCGTTCGCGTGCCGCGCGGCCCGGCCCGGGCCGGCAGCGTGCAGAACGCCGGCCAATGAGATAATCAGGCCTCATACCAAAGGAAGCAAGCCATGATTGTCGAGGATGTTGCAGGGCTGCGCCGCGTGCTGCAGAACAACCGGGTGATCGCGGTGGTCGGTTTGTCGGCGAACTGGAACCGCCCCAGCCATTTCGCCGCCAAGTACATGCTGGAGCATGGCTACACCATCATTCCGGTGAATCCGGGTCCTGCCGAAATACTCGGCCAGAAATGCTATCCGGATCTCGCGTCGATTCCGGTCAAGGTCGATATGGTGGATGTGTTCCGCAAACCCGAGGACGTGATGCCGATCGCCGACGAGGCGATTCGCATCGGCGCCAGGTGCCTCTGGCTGCAGCTCGGCGTGATCAACCGCGAGGCCGCCGACAAGGCTTCTGCCGCCGGGCTCGACGTGGTCATGGATCGCTGCGTGAAGATCGAGTACGCACGGCTCTTCGGCGGGCTCAACTACGCCGGCGTCGATACGAAAGTGATTTCCGCCAAGCGCCCAACCTGCCCGCCGCTGCAAGGCTGAGTCGTCAGCGCCCCTTGGCGTTGTCCCACAGCAGCTTGTGCAATTGCAGCTGGAAGCGCACCGGCAGGCGGTCGTCGAGGATCCACTGCGCGAGCTGCGTCGGATCGAGTTGCCCCTGCACGGGTGAGAAGAGTATCGGGCAGCGCTCGAAGAGTCGGCGCTGGCGGCACGCCGATACGGCCCAGTCGTAGTCCTCGCGCGAGGCGAGGACGAACTTCAATTCGTCATGGGCCGTCAGCAGGCCGATATTCTCCCAGCAGTTCTTCGCCTCTTCTCCGGAGCCGGGCGCCTTGAGGTCGACGATGCGCGCCACGCGCGGATCTATGCCGCCGATGTCGAGCGCGCCGCTGGTTTCGAGCGATACCGAATGGCCCGCATCGCATAGCGCGGACAGCAGCGGCAGGCAGTTCTTCTGTGCCAGCGGCTCGCCGCCGGTGACGCAGACCGTTTTGCAGTCGAATCCGGCAACCCGCTGCAGGATGTCGGCAATGCTCAGGGATTCGCCGCCGCTGAAGGCATACTCGGTATCGCACCAGACGCAGCGCAGCGGGCAGCCGGTGAGCCGCACGAAAACCGTGGGCAATCCGACGCGGCTGGATTCGCCCTGGATGGAATGGAAGATTTCTGTGACGCGCAAGGAGTTTTGCAAATGAGCGTCGCTTGTGGCAGACACTACTTCTTCTTCAGCCTGAGCTTCGCCCGCTTGCCGGCCTCGCTGTTGGGGTAGCGCTCGGCCAGTTGTTCGAGGGTCGCTTTAGCCGCCTTGAAGTCTTTGCCGGCTTCGAGGCTGGCGACGCGGCTTTCCAGCGCTCCCGGCGCGCGATCGTCGGTGGACCAACTGGCGGCAAACTTGCCGAAGAGTTCGGCGGCGGCGGCGTGGTCCCTGGCCTGGGCGTGGGCGTAACCGCCCCAGTAGTGGGCCGACGCGGCCAGGCTGCTGTTCGGGTAGGTCTTGATGAAGGCGAGGAAGGAGGCGCCGGCCTCCCGGAACTTCGAAGCCTTGAGGCCGGCCAACGCGGCCTCGTAGTCGCGGGTCTCCTGCGCGGGATCGACCTTGGGCGCTTCCACCTTGGCCTCGGCGGGCGGCTGTTCCAGCTTCCTCAGCCGATTGTCGAGGTCGACGTAGAAATCCTTCTGGCGCTTCTGTGCGGCTTCGAGCTCATAGGTCAGCACTTCGATCTGGCCGCGCAACTTGGCGATGTCGCCCTTGATCGCTTCGAGCTGGTTGGCAAAGTCGATCTGGTTGCGACTGACCGTGTCGGCACGCTTGCCGAGATCGGTCATTTCCACCCGCAGTTGTTCGATCCGGTTGCGGGCTTCGTCGTCGTCGAACATGCCGGCCTGGGCCGACATGGGGAGTGCTCCCGCGAGCAGCAGGAACATTGGTGCGGCCAGCCGCGAGACCAAGCCGGCTCGCATGTTCAGAACTCGCCCGAGTAAAGCATGTCGCCGCGACGGTTCTTGCTCCAGCATTCTTCGGCGGACTCGGTACAGACCGGCTTTTCTTCGCCGAGGCTGACGGCTTCGAGCTGGTCCTCTTTGGCGCCGAGCAGGGCCAGCGCCTTTCTTACCGCGTCGGCGCGTTTCTGGCCCAGTGCCAGGTTGTATTCGCGGCTGCCGCGTTCGTCCGCATTGCCCTGGATCAGCATTTTCATTTTCGGGTTGGCCGAAAGGAACTTGCCGTGGGCCGTCAGCAGCGCCTGGAACTCGTCCTTGACGATGTAGCTGTCGTAATCGAAGTAGACGCTGCGCTTGGACAGCGGGCTGCGCGGATCCTTCAGCGCGGCAATGCTGCTGGGATCGAAGCTGTCCGGTTGCACCTTGGCCACCGGCGCGGTGCTGACCGAGCTTGGCGTGCGCGATTCGACGCCGGCCGGATGCTGTTCGGGTGCGGGTGGCTGCGAGCCGCAGGCGGCCAGCAGCAGGGTCAGGGCGGAGAGGGGTATGAAGAGTGCGCGCATGATGGTTCCTCGATGGATTCGGTGATCTTGTCTTATCGGACTTTATCGTACCAGCGGGCCCCAGGCAGGTTCCCGCACGTCGGCGGCCTGCACGGAGAGTTTCTGCTTGACCCGGCCGTCGCTGGAAACCGCGGCCAGAACGCCGCGCCCGCCGATCTCGGTGGCGTAGAGAATCATGCGGCCGTTGGGGGCGAAGCTGGGCGATTCGTCCTTGGCCGAGTCGGTGAGCACCTGCGTCTGCTTGGTCGCCAGATCCATCAGCGCCAGCTGGAAACGGCCGTTGTTGCGGGAGATGAAGGCCAGGCTCTTGCCGTCCGGGGAGGGCCGCGGCGTGACGTTGTAGCTGCCTTCGAAGGTGACGCGTTCGGCCGGGTTTCCTGCTCCGGCGCCCGAAGTGGCGATGCGGTAGATCTGCGGGCTGCCGCCGCGATCGGAGGTGAAGTAGATGACCTGGCCGTCCGGCGACCAGCGCGGCTCGGTATCGATGCCGGACGAGGTGGCAAGCCGCGTCGCGCCGCTGCCGTCGGCATTGACGACATACAGCTGCGACGAGCCGTCCTTGGTCAGTACCACGGCCAGTTGCTTGCCGTCCGGCGACCAGGCCGGCGCCGAGTTCGAGCCCTTGAAGTTGGCCGCGACGTGGCGGCGGCCGCTGGCGAGATCATGCACATACACCACCGGCTTCTTGGCCTCGAAAGAGACGTAGGCGAGCTTGCCGCCATCGGGTGACCAGGCCGGCGAGATGATCGGTTCGCGCGAGGCCAGCGCCGCCTGGTCGTTGCTGCCGTCGGCATCGGCGATTTTCAGTTCGTAGCGGCCGGTGCTCTTCACCACATAGGCGATGCGCGTGGAGAACACGCCGGGCTCGCCGGTGAGCTTTTCGTAGATGAAGTCGGCGATGCGGTGGGCCGTCGCGCGCAACTGTGCGCCCGTATGCAGGTAGGCCGGATTGCCCAGTGCGGCCTGTTTGGGCACGTCGGACAGGCGCACCCGGGTTTCGTAGCGGCCGTCGGCGCTTGTCGTCACGCTGCCGCCGGCGACCGCATCGGCGCCCTTCGCCTTGAGATCTTCAAAGGCGGGTGTCGCGCTGTCGGCCAAGGGGCTGCCGGCATCGACCAGGCGGAACAGGCCGCTGCGGTCGAGGTCGGCGCGAATCACCGAGGCCAAGGCCTGCGCGACGATGCGTTCGCCGGTGAAGTCGGCAATGGCCACGGGCAGGCGGTTGGCGCCGGCACCGGTAATTTCGACCGTAAGTTGCGCGTGGGCGGCGACGGAATGCAGAGTCAGGCCGGCAGCGCAGGCAAGTACAAGACGTTGGAATCGCATCGCGCCGATTATAACGCCTCGGCCCCGGCTGCCTTGAACCCGGAATAGGCCGGAATATGCCTCGAGATCCGTCGCTTGCCCGACACGCTTCGCCAACTGGCGTCAATCATCCAGCGGTCGATAGCGCAGCTCGATCAGGCGCGAGAACAACTCGGCCTGCGGCGGTTGCGGCAGCGGGCTGGATTTGAGGATGGCTCGCTCGATGGCGGTGTCGAGCGCGGCATTGCCGGACGAGCGCTTGAGGCGCACGGCGATGACTTCGCCGCTCGGCAACTGCGTGATATCGAACAGCGCCTCCGGATTCCCCTTGATTTCCGGCGGCAGGACGATGTTGCCGCGAATCTTGCCGCGGATGCGGCCGAGATAGTCGGCAATCGCCTTGTTGCGCGAGGCGGCAGCCTGCGCCGCCTTCATCTGCGAGAGCTCCTGCGCCGCGCTGTCGGCCTGTTTGCGCTGGGTCAGCTGTTCGGCCTCGCGTTTGAGCTGCTCCTGGAATGGATCGACGCGCGGTCGGGGCGGCTCCACTTTTGGCGGCGGCTTGGGTTTTTCCTTGTCCTTGATGGCGATGTCGGGCTTGGGCGGCGGCGGCGCGGGTTCCACCTTCGGTGCCGGAGGTGGCTCGACAACAGTCGGCGCTGGCGGTACGGCGACCGGCGGGGGGGCGGCAGGCTCGGCAGTCGCGCGCACCAGTTCCACTTCGACCACGTCGGTGGCCTTGGTCTGCCAGCGCACGCCATAGAACAGGAAGCCGGCCAGCAGCAGATGCACCGCGATGGCCAGTGCGATGGAAGCGCGCTGGCCGGCCTTGTTGGCGGGCGGCAGGATCGGCGATTCGTTGCCCATCTATTTTGCCGCCATCGGTTGCACCAGAAGGCCGATCTTCGCCACCTGCTGGCGCTGCAATTCGTCCATGACGCCCAGTACCGCTTCGTACTTGACGCTGCGATCGCCGGCGATCAGCACCGCCTGCTGGGGATTGGCGGCCTGGGCTTGCTTGATCCGGCCGGCCAGGTCGGCGCGGGTCACAACCTGCTCCGGGCCGCCCGTGGACCGGTCGCGCAGGGCCAGCGAGGCATCGGCCTTGATGATGACTTCCAGCGGCGCGACCGGGGGTTGCGTGCTCTTGCCGACGCTCGGCAGATCGACGCTGCCGGTCTGGATCATCGGCGCGGTGACCATGAAGATGACAAGCAGCACCAGCATCACGTCGATGTAGGGCACGACGTTGATTTCATTCATGAGCCGGCGCTGCCTCATCGCATCTGCCGCTGCAGGATGTTGGAAAACTCTTCCATGAAGCTCTCGAAGCGCACCGCGAGGCGATCCACGTCATGGGCGAAGCGGTTGTAGGCGATCACCGCCGGGATCGCGGCGAAGAGGCCGATCGCGGTGGCGACCAGCGCTTCGGCAATGCCGGGCGCGACGGCGGACAGCGTCGCCGTGCTCATGTTGGCCAGGCCGCGGAAGGCATGCATGATGCCCCACACCGTGCCGAACAGGCCGACGTAGGGCGAGACGGAGCCGACCGAGGCGAGGAAGGCCAGGTGCGCTTCGAGGTCGTCGATCTCGCGCTGGTAGGTGGCGCGCATCCCGCGCCGCGCGCCGTCGACCACGGCAGTGGGATCGATCGTCTTTTGTCCGCGCAGCTTGGTGAATTCGCGGTAACCGGCTTCGAAGATGCGCTCCAGCGCGCCGCTGTGGTGGCGGTCATTGACGGCGCTCTGGTAGAGCGCGTTGAGGTCGCCGCCGCTCCAGAAATCACGCTCGAACTTGTCGGTCCTGGTCCGCGCGTCGCGGATGGCGAAGGCCTTGCGGAAAATCCAGTACCAGGAAGTCAGCGACACCAGCGTCAGCAGCGCCATCACCAGCTTGACCACCAGGCTGGCGTGGATGATGAGTTCGATGATGGAAAGGTCTTGCGTGATGTTCATTGGGAAACTTTCGTCAGGGCAGCCAGTTGATCGTGCATTGGGCGCGGCATGGCTCGCGGCCTGCCGCTTGTCGGGTCGATGCAGGCGACGCGTATTTTCGCATCAAGCAGGAGTTCATGTCCGCGCAGCACGCGCTGGGCGAAGGTCGCCTGCGCCCGCCCGAGGGAGGCAATGTCGGTTTCAACCGTGAGCAGGTCGTCGAGCCGCGCCGGCTTGAGGAATTCGACGCTGGCCGAGCGTACCGCGAAGGCGATGCCTTCCTTCATGAGCGCATTCTGGTCGTGGCCCAGCGTCCGCAGCAATTCGGTGCGTCCGCGCTCGATGAAACGCAGGTAGTTCGCGTAGTAGACAATGCCGGCGGCATCGGTGTCTTCGTAGTAGACGCGGACTTGCATGGTAAACCTCATGGGAAGATTCTACCGGCTTTGCCTGCCAGCTCTGCAGGCCTGCCTAGCTGCCGCAGCCGAGACCGGCCATGACCCGGCGGTTCTCCTCGAAGCATGTCGATCCGAAGCAGCGGGTGAGGAGTTCCGCGCGATCGGCGATCTGCCACAAGGGGGCAAGTGTTTGCTGCGCCTGCGGTGAGCCGAGATGAAGATCCTGCATTCGCAACTGCTGCGCCAGGAGGGGGTCTTCGATCAACATGCAAGCCCGGTCGATGACCTCGGACATGCGGTCGATCCAGTGCGCCTGTTCAAGGCTGAAATTGCTGTCGCCGCAGCGCGGTATGAAGCGTGCTCCACCAGCATCGACGACGTCGGTAACCATGCCGTGATTGACCAGATTGAGAATCTCCATGGAGACGTTGCCAAGCCCCTGGCCACTGTCGAGCAGGCGGTGCAGGGTCAGATCGCCGCCGCCAAAGCGTTGCCGATAGGAGTCGTGGGCGGAGTCCATGGTTATTCGATGCAGCAGGAATGTCTGCGGCACGACTCCAGCTCGCGCATACAGGCCGGCGAGCGAGACACCGGTGCCGCAGAGGTCCACTACCACGCTGCGCGGGCTGGCGATTGCCCCGAAATAGCGCAGATAGGCCGGCGAGCCTGACAAGCGCGCGACCCGGCTGGTATAGAAATACTCACAACCCAGGGAGCCGCCAGTGTTCGTGGCGCGGCTCAGGCTGCGGAACAGTCGCAACCAGGCGTGGCAGTCGCGGCTCGAAAACAGCAGGCGATCAGCGGCGGATTTGGCCGATGTGGCGAGCTGCACGAGCTGCATCGAGGCGATGAGCAGGATCGGCACGTTGATGCCGGCCTGGAGTTGACACAGGTTGGCGGCGGTCTCGTCGCGCTCCGCGATTCCCAGGCGCAGCGCCCGCGCGATGAGCGCCGTGCCGGTCCACCCGCGTTGCAAGAGGAATTGTTCGACCTCGGTCGGGGCCGCCATGGCGATGACTTCGGCGCGAATGCCGTGTTGGCGCGGCGCGGCGCCGTCGCTGTGTGGATTGTCGCCATGGTGCGTGAATTCGAGGCCGGTGGCGGCGAGCGTGCGCCAGGTCTCGCCGCCGGATTTACCTCTGGCGCTGCGCCAGATCGACACCGTGCGGCGCAGGCCGGCTCGTTCCAGCAGCATTGCCAGGAACTCCGTCGGTAGCGGAGTGTCGCTGATCAAGAGGTCGCCGTCGCGCACGAGCTGCAGCTGGGCCGCGATCGGGATGACGTTCTCCATCTCGGCAGCCAGTTCCACGGAGCGCGCATGGTCAGCCAGTTCGCGGCCAACGCCGCAATCGGAGACCATGCGGCGATAGATATCGTCGAGGGTGTGTTCCGTGCCCTGCAGTCCGGCTTCGGCCTTCATGCGCAGGGAAGCGAAGCCTGGCGATCCGATACGCTGTTCGACCAGGGAGAAGATTGTCTGCGGCCAGATGCACTTGCGCGCGATCAGGGTGTCAAAAACGTCGAAACTCTGCATGGTCTGGATCAGGCCTTGCGCAGCAGCGCCAAGGCGTTGCGATACCGGCTTCCCGGGACTTGGAGGTCGGTGAGGACGACGGCCGAGGCCACGGTGCCGAACAGCGCATGTATCGCCTCTTTGGTCCATACGCTCGACAGCAGGCCGGTGCCTTCGCGAAATGCCGCCAGCCAGTCCATGGTTTTGGGTGTCGGAGGCAACCGCGATTCGATGTGCGGCGGTTGCCAGTGTAGATCCTCGATCACGTAGAGGCCACCGCTGCGCAGGGAGCCGAACAGCTCGCGCAGTGCCAGCTGCTGGTGAAACGAAGCATGGGAGGCATCGTCGATGATGATATCGACGTCATTGCCCGTCAGCGCCGCAAGGCGCGCAAGATCGACAGGATTTCCACAGTCGCCGCGGAGGAAGCGGAAGCGCTCGAAATGTTTTTCAAGGTGGGCAAAGTCGGTGATGTCGAAGCCGTAGATCGCTGCCTTTGGAAAGTACTCGATCCACATCGCCACGCTGGGCGAGCCGCAATGCCGCTCTACCGCGCCGCCTATCGGCGCCTCCGGGCCGCCTCGCGCCAGTCCGAGTTCTACGACCTTGCGGGCGCTGTCGCGCTCATTGTGAAACAGCACATCGTATAACTGCGCATAGCGATGCCGGTCGGCCACCGTGCTGCCCTTGTCGGAGCCATGATGGTTTGCCAGCTTGTTCAGCGTCGAGGAGAACATGCGCGCGCGTCAGCCTCTGGCGGCCTCGAAGATCATTGTCTCCAGGCGGAGAAAGCCCTCGGGCATGCGCTCCAGATGCTCCAGCCCGCACAGTGCATCGTGGCTGCTGGTATTGATTTCACAGGCGACGGGGGCGGTGAAACCGGCATCGTGCAAGGCACGATGCAGCGTCTTGGCGTCGTAAACGAACTGGTGCCCCCAGTCGCGGACGAAGTTGTTGATGACAAAGGTATCGCTGGCTTCCGGTGCCCAGGCGATGAAACGCGCGCGCGCCCATTCAAGGTATGCATTCTGCAGTGCTGATTTCCCGGTACCGTAGAGGGCGACAAGAAAGGCCAGGTCGGGCGTGGCAATGCGCAACACGCCGCCGGGCTTGAGCACGCGCCGGCATTCGGTGAGCATTTGCAGCCCTTGCGGATAGCTCAGATGCTCAATCATGTGTTCGCTGAACAGATAGTCGAAGGAGGCATCGGCGAATGGAAATGGCTGCGTCGCGTCCAGGCGCAGCACTTGTGGTGAGCAAGGTTCAATGTCGACGTTCAGCCATCCATCGAGCACGCGCGTGCCACAGCCGAGGTGCAGCTTGGCCACGGCATGGGCAGCCAGGTACGCCGAGGCCGGGAAGGCGGAGGCGGTCAAGTCTGGCGCGAGCGGTGGTATCGGCGCCGCTGCCTCGGCGTTGCTTTCGATCGTGTAGACCCATTGGCGCTTGAGCCGCCAGCGGGGGTCGAGCGGCACTTCGATCCGATCGGGGATGTTGACCTCGATGCGCGAACTCGTCGCGCCACGCTCGGCATCCGCGAGCAGCGTGCGCGCCACTTCGGCGTGAATGTTGCGGCGCGCGGCGAGAGTCAGAGCTTGCGGCCCGACTTGGCGTTCGAGGTCGTACTTGATGTGCAGGTAGAGAAAATTGACGCGCTGATTGAGCCAGCGGTTCTTGATTGCATAGTGCTCGACTCGCTCGCTGTCGTGATGGGTCAGCGTCGCCAGCAGTTCACCGGGGAATGCGCCTGACGGGCAACCGGCCAACATCAGTCGACGATACAGATCATCGTCCTCCCCGCCCCAGCCCTCGATCGCTTCGTCGTAGCCCTCGACCGCCATGAAACGGTCGCGCGGACAGATCACTGTTCCACAGGCATCCCAGGGCATCGGCTGCGGACGATAAAAGTGGTCAGCGAGCAGCATCGGGATGACGCGGACGGAAAAATCGCCTGCGAGCGCGATGTCGGCATCGATAAAGCAGAGCCAGGGTGCCTTGGCCACCATGGCACCAATGTTCCTCGCCCGCGACAGGTTGAACGTCGGTGCGTCAAGAACGCGAGCTATCCGCACATTCGGGAAGTGCTCGCTCACCCAGAGATAGGCATGGTCGGGGCAGTCATAGTCCACTACGACACACTCGGCCCCGGCCTGTGTCACGAGTGTCGGAAGCGTCTGCCGCAGGTGATGCAGACGCCCTTTGCAGGTGACGATGAAGCAGATCGCGGGAGCAGCGTCGGCGGTGCCTGACGGTTTCACCTCAGGGCTCCCAGAGGGCGCCATTCGGATTGGTGTTCGGCGACGTCAGCCCGAAATGCCGCCAGATGCTGGCCGTCGCCACCCGTCCGCGCGGCGTGCGCTGCAGGTAGCCCTGCTGGATCAGGTAGGGCTCCAGCACGTCCTCGATGGTGTCGCGCGCCTCGCCGATGGCGGCGGCGAGGTTGTCCACGCCGACCGGGCCGCCGCCGAATTTCTCCAGCATGGCACCGAGCAGCTTGCGGTCCATGACGTCGAGGCCGAGGTGGTCGACGTCGAGCATGGTCAGTGCTGCGTCGGCCACGGCGCGCGTGATGGTGCCATCGGCCTTGACCTCGGCGAAATCGCGCACGCGGCGCAGCAGGCGGTTGGAGATGCGCGGCGTGCCGCGGCTGCGCTTGGCGATCTCGACCGCGCCTTCTTCGACGATGTCGCAGTTGAGCAGGTGGGCCGAGCGGCGCACGATGAGGGCGAGTTCTTCCGGCGTGTAGAACTCCAGCCGGGCGACGATGCCGAAGCGGTCGCGCAGCGGGTTGGTCAGCATGCCGGCGCGGGTGGTGGCGCCGATCAGGGTGAAGGGCGGCAGGTCGAGCTTGACCGAACGCGCCGACGGCCCTTCGCCGATCATGATGTCGATCTGGAAATCCTCCAGCGCGGGGTAGAGGATTTCCTCGACTACCGGCGAGAGGCGATGGATTTCGTCGATGAACAGGACATCGTTCGGCTCGAGGTTGGTCAGCATCGCGGCCAGATCGCCGGCGCGCTCCAGCACCGGCCCCGAGGTCTGGCGCAGGTTGACACCCATCTCGCGGGCGATGATGTGCGCCAGCGTGGTCTTGCCCAGGCCCGGCGGGCCGAACAGCAGCACGTGGTCCATCGATTCGGCGCGCCGCTTGGCGGCCTCGATGAAGATTTCGAGCTGGCCGCGGATTTTCTGCTGGCCGACGTAATCGGCCAGTTGCTTGGGCCGCAGGGCGCGTTCGAGCGCGTCTTCCTGCGTCGATTCGCGGCCTGCCGAGATCAGGCGCTCGGGCGAGGGCTCGGCGAATTTGTCGGTCTGGATGCTCATGCGGACAGTTTAGCCGACCCGACCTACGACGACTTAGACAGCAGTTTCAGCGCCGCGCGGATGCCGTCGGAGACGGAAACCTCGGGAGTCAGTCCCTTCATGGCCGCGAGCGCCTCGCGTTCGTTGTAGCCCAGCGCCAGCAGGGCGTTCATGATGTCGGAGGCGGCATCGGTCGCCGTGTCGCCAGCGCCGACTCTTGCACCTCCGCTCGACAATGTCTTCGGCAGCCGGTCGCGCAGTTCCAGCAGCAGGCGCTCGGCGGTCTTCTTGCCGATGCCCGGCACCTTGGTCAGCCGTCCGGCTTCCTGCAGCGTGACCGCCTGCGCCAGTTCCGTCACCGACATGCCGGAGAGCACCGCGAGCGCCGTGCGCGCGCCGATGCCGGAGATCTTCAGCAACTGGCGAAAGGCGGCGCGCTCCGCTTCCGAGGCGAAGCCGTAGAGGAAGTGGCCGTCCTCGCGCACGATCAGGTGCGTGTGCAGCGAGACTTTCTCGCCGCTGGCCGGCAGGTTGTAGAAAGTGCTCATCGGCACATCGACTTCGTAGCCGAGTCCGTGCACATCCACCGTGATGGCGGGCGGATTCTTTTCAATGAGGGTTCCGGTGATGCGACCGATCATGGCGTTGTCCTGGTTGTGTCATCGAGCATTTCAGCAATGCGGCGTACAAGATTGCCGGTGACTGCCTGCTGGTCGAACGCAGCGTACTTGGCGGCAAAGGCCCGGGCGTTGCCGCGCCAAACCGGATTATCGATCAGGTCGGCGAGCACGGCGCGCAGATCGCCCGGCGGCTGTTCCGGATTGACCAGGCGTCCTGCGCCCATTTCCTCGACACGGCGCGCCAGCATGAACTGTTCGAGATGCCAGGGCAGCAGCAGCAAGGGCTTGCCGGCAAGCAGGAAGGCCGTGGTGGTCGCGAGGCTGGAGTAGGTGATGCCGATGTCGGCTTCCCGCGTCATCTGTTCCATGTCGGCGGGATGGTCGAGAAAGCGCATGTGCGGTGCTGCAAAGCGCGACTGCAAGGCCGGGTTCATGCCGGGGAAATAGATGGCGGTCGACTGGCCAAGTGCATGCAATGCGACCAGCAGCGCTTCGTGGTGCATGCATTCGGGACGCAGATAGGCGAACACGCGTTTGCCTTCGCCCGTCGGCCATTCGACCGGCCGGCCGGCGCCCGCGCTGGGCAGGCTGCCCCAGTAGCGGGCCGGCCCGCGGTCGGCGTAGTGGTCGAGTTCGGGGAAGGTCACCAGCGCTTCCTCGGCGACGTCGAACAGGTCGGCCAGTTGTTTCATCGGGGCGCAATGGTGGCGCGCCAGCACCGTATTGACGGCAGCGAGCGCGGCGAAGTCGAGTTGGCTGATCGTTTGCTCCGGCACCGGGCTCCATGGTCGCATGTTGGGCAGGGGGCTGCGCCGCGGCGGGGCCGTGAAGCCATTGGAGAACAGCATGACGGGGAGGCCCAGGGTACGCGCCGCGAGCACTGCCGTCGGTGCGTGGTCCGCCAGCACCAGTTCGGCGCCGGTCAGGCGCATGGCTTCGCGCCAGGCTCCGACCAGGCCGAACAGGGCGCGTGGATCGGCGTAGCCGAAGCGCAGCAGGATATCGGCATACGTGAGGGGCGGGCCCGGCCGGATGCTCTCCTGCACGGTCGGGGCCGCGATCCAGGTGAAACCTTCGTTGGCGAGGAGGTCGCCTGCCACCGTCGGTTGCGTCACCATCCAGTGGACCTCGTGTCCGGCGTCCCGCAGTTCGCGCGCCAGGGGCAGGAATACTCCCATGTGGCCCAGTCCCGCGCCGAATTCCCACGCATACAGGATGGATGCCATCAGACTATCCTCCCGCCGCGCACTCGTCTGCCCAGTGTGGCCAAGGCGCCCAGGCCCTGCCCGCCATGGGCGTGGGCGATGGCGCAGGCCAGCGCGTCGGCGGCGTCGGCGCTCGGCACGCCCGGCAGCTTGAGCAGGCGTGCCACCATTTGCTGCACCTGCTCCTTGGCCGCCTTGCCGTGGCCGACCACGGCCTGCTTGACTTGCAGCGCGGTGTATTCCGCTACCGGCAGGTCGGCCGTCACCAGCGCGGAAATCGCAGCGCCGCGTGCCTGGCCGAGCAGCAGCGTGGATTGCGGATTGACGTTGACGAACACGATTTCGACCGCCGCCTGCTGTGGCCCGTAGGTGGCGATGATTTCCGCAATGCCGTCGAGCAGGGTCTTGATTCGCTGCGGCAGGCTGTTTTCCGCATCCGACTTGATGCAGCCGCTTGCCACATAACTCAGCGTGTTACCGGTCTTGTCGATGACGCCAAACCCGGTACTCCTGAGGCCAGGATCAATGCCGAGAATGCGCAATGGAGTCGAAGCAGGAGCTTTCATGCCACCTCAGCCGGGCCGCCTCAAGGAGGTGGCGAGCCAAAATACGGAAGCGGCGATAGCCGCTGAACTGCAGTCACCCCCTGCCATGGGCAGGGGGAAGGGGGGATGGTCCTCATTTCCGCGCAAGATACACGCCCCACACGGCGAGCGCCATGCCGACCAGCGCCATGCCGGCCAGCTTTTCGTCGAACAGCAGCCAGGCGATCAGCGCGGTGCAGGGCGGCACCAGATAGAACAGGCTGGCCATGTTCACCGCACTGCCGCGGCGGATCAGCATGTTGAGCAGCGAAATCGCGCCTACCGACAGCACCAGCACCAGCCAGGCCAGGGCAAAGATGAAGTCGGGCACCCATTCGATGCGGAAGTTTTCGGTCAGGCTGACAACCACGGCGGTGGCGATTGCCGTCGGCAGGAACTGCGCGATGGCGCCGGTGCGCCAGTCGAAGCTGGGGCAGAAGCGTTTCTGGTACAAGGTGCCGACCGTGATCCCGGCCAGGGCTGCCAGCGCCGGCCACAGGGCCTCCATGCCGAAGGCGCTGCCGAGCTTGCCCGACACCACCAGGGCGACGCCGACGAAGCCGAGTGCCAGTCCGGCCCACTGTCGCGCCAGCACCGCCTCGCGCAGCAACCAGCCGGCGCCGACGGCGGTCAGCAATGGCTGGATGCCGACTACCAGGCTGGTGACTCCGGCCGGCAGGCCCTTCGAGATGGCGATGAAGACGCCGCCGAGGTACACGCCATGCACCAGCAGGCCGGAGACGCCGATATGGAACCAGTGCCGCGCATCCCTGGGCCAGGGCGCGCGCATGGCCAGCGCGACCAGGGTCATCAGCGAGATCACCAGCAGGTAGCGGGTCAGCAGGAAGCTCAGCGGTTCGGCATGCGGCAGGCCGAACTTGGCGCCGATGAAGCCGGTACTCCAGAGCACGACGAACAGCAGGGGGGCGAAACGATTCATGAAAAGCGCGGTCGAAAATCCAGCTCGCAAGGGTAACCCATTCGTCACCCCCGCGCCGCGCTATGATGCATCTCGAATGACCAAGGAGCCGCCATGATCCGCAAACTTGTCGCCGTACTGTCAAGCCTGTTGGTCCTGGGTGGCGCGGCAAATGCGGAGGTGCCGGCGGTGGGGACTGTCGCGCCGGGATTCTCGCTGTCCGACCAGAACGGTGCGACGCGGCGTCTGGCGGAGTGGCGCGGCCGCTGGGTGGTGCTCTACTTCTATCCCAAGGACGACACGCCGGGCTGCACGGCGGAAGCCTGCGCCTTCCGCGATGATCTGGCCCAACTCACGGCGCTGGGCGCCCAGGTGGTGGGCGTCAGCGTGGACGACACTGCTTCGCACAGGGCTTTCGCCGCGAAGTACAGCCTGCCCTTTCCGCTGCTTTCCGACGCCACCGCCGAGGTGGCGCGGCAATACGGCGCCTTGTCGGACTGGCTGGTGATGAAGCTGGCGAAGCGCTACACCTTCCTTATCGATCCGGCGGGCCGCATTGCGAAGGTCTATCAGTCGGTCGACACCTCGCGCCATTCGGCGGAGATCGTCGCCGATCTGAAGCTGCTGCAGGGCAGGGCGGCGGGCCGCTAAGACTCGGGCGGACAGTCAGACGGACAACGCGGCGACCGCCGCAGCGAAGTCGTCGACCACCCGGTCCGGCCGGATCGTCGCGTGGCGTTCGTCCTCGGGGCGGAACTTGCCCGTGCGCACCAGGATGCCCGGGATGCCGGCTTCCTGTGCCCCGCCGATGTCGTCGGCGAGGTCGTCGCCGATCAGCACGGCATCTTCGGCCGCGACGCCGAGATCGGCCAGCGCGGTTTCGAAGAAGGGGCGTGCCGGCTTGCCGACGATCTCGGCTTGCGTGCCGGTGCTGTATTCGAGGCCGGCGACGTAGGCGCCCATGTCCAGCGACAGGCCGTCCTCTTCCATGAAGTAGCGGTTGCGCGCCATCGCCAGCAGGGGCAGGCCCTGCATCAGCAGCCGGAAAACGGTGTTCAGCGCGGCGTAGCTGAAATAGGCACCGGCGTCGCCGAGCACGACGCAGTCGGGATTCGGGTTGCTCGGACCGATTTCCCCGGCAATGTCGGGATGTACCAGGTAGTGGGGTTTCAGGCCGCGCATTGCGACCAGGCGGCGGGTGGCCAGGACGGCGGTCTGGACTTCGCCCGGATGGAGGTCAAAGCCCATCCGTCGCAGCTTGGCGATGACGGTTGCACTCGGCGAGCGCGTGGTGTTGGTGAGAAAGCGCAGCGGCAATCCGCTGCGCCGCAGCCGCTTCAGCGCGTCGACCGCGCCCGGCAGGGCCAGGTCGCCGGTGTGCAGGACGCCGGCGAGGTCGATCAGGACGGCTTGCGGTGGGCGGCGAAGCTTCATCATGGCCGGGAACTCCTGCAGCGGCATCCCGGTGCCGGGATGCCTATTCTTCTATTACGGCTGTCGTGTAAACCTCTTGCACGTCGTCCAGCGCCTCGAGCGCATCAAGCAGTTTCTGCATTTTCAGCGCATCCTCGCCGGCGAATCCGGTTTCGTTCTGCGGCTTCATGGTCACTTCGCCGAACTCGGGCTTGAAGCCGGCCTTCTCCAGCGCATCCTTGACCGCGGCGAAGTCGTTGGGCGGCGTGATGACTTCAATCGAGCCGTCTTCATTGCTTTGTATGTCGTCGGCGCCGGCCTCGATCGCCGCGTCCATCAATGCCGCCTCGTCGGTGCCGGGCGCGAAGATCATCTGGCCGCAGTGGGTGAACAGGAAGGCGACGCTGCCGTCGGTGCCCATGTTGCCGCCGTGCTTGGCGAAGGCGTGGCGCACTTCGGCGACGGTGCGCACCTTGTTGTCGGTGAGGCAATCCACCATCACCGCCGCGCCGTTGATGCCGTAGCCCTCGTAGCGGATTTCCTCGTAGTTCACGCCTTCAAGCTGGCCGGTGCCGCGCTTGACCGCGTTGTCGATGTTGTCCTTGGGCAGGCTCTGCGCCTTGGCTTTTTCGATCGCCAGCCGCAGCCGCGGATTGGCGCTGACGTCGCCCCCGCCCATCTTGGCGGCGACGGTGATTTCCTTGATCAGTTTGGTGAATACCTTGCCCCGCTTGGCGTCCTGACGTCCCTTGCGATGCTGGATATTGGCCCATTTGGAATGGCCGGCCATAGTTGTTTCCCTGGTTGCGCGGGTTTGCCGCGTAGTTGTCACGAGTTTGTTACGTACAATCATAAATTTTAGCACCTCGGGAATCCCAGCCATGAGCCAAGCCCTGCCCATCGCCAAGAGCGGCGAGACCGAACTGACCCTGTTGTCGCAGCTCGCCAACCGCCACGGCCTGATCACCGGCGCCACCGGCACCGGCAAGACGGTGACCCTGCAACGCATGGCCGAGCAACTCTCGAACGCCGGCGTGCCGGTGTTCCTCGCCGATGCCAAGGGCGACCTGTCCGGTCTGGGTGCCGCTGGCACCGTTTCGGAAAAGCTGCAAAAGCGCCTCGATGCACTTGGCATCAAGGACTGGCAGCCAAAGTCGAATCCGATCGTGTTCTGGGACGTGTTCGGCGAGAGCGGCCATCCCGTGCGCGCGACGATTTCCGACATGGGCCCGCTGCTGCTGGGGCGCCTGCTCAATCTCAACGACACCCAGGGCGGCGTGCTGCAGGTGGTGTTCTCGGTCGCCGACGACCAGGGCCTGCTGCTGCTCGACCTGAAGGATCTGCGCGCCATGGTGCAGCACGTCGGCGAGAACGCGGCGCAGTACAAGACCCAATACGGCAACGTCTCGGCGGCCTCGATTGGTGCCATCCAGCGCGGCCTGCTGACCCTGGAAGAGCAGGGCGGCACGAGCTTCTTCGGCGAGCCGATGCTCGACATCGAGGACCTGATGCAGGCGCAGGATGGCCGCGGCGTGATCAACGTGCTGGCCGCCGAAAAGCTGATGAACTCGCCGCGGCTCTATGGCTGCTTCCTGCTCTGGCTGCTGGCCGAATTGTTCGAGCAACTGCCCGAGGCGGGCGACCTGCCCAAGCCGAAGCTGGCCTTCTTTTTCGACGAAGCCCACCTGCTGTTCAGCGATGCGCCTCCGGCCCTGCTGGAGAAGGTCGAACAGGTGGTGCGCCTGATCCGTTCGAAAGGCGTCGGCGTGTATTTCGTGACGCAGAACCCGCTCGACATTCCCGACGCGGTGCTTGGCCAACTCGGCAACCGCGTCCAGCATGCGCTGCGCGCCTTCACGCCGCGCGACCAGAAAGCGGTCAAGGCGGCGGCGGACACGCTGCGCGCCAACCCGGCCTTCGATGCCGCGACCGTGATCACCGAACTCGGCGTCGGCGAGGCGCTGGTGTCCTTCCTCGACGAGCAGGGCCGGCCGACCGTGGTCGAGCGCGGCATGGTGCTGCCGCCCGCCTCGCGCATCGGGCCGCTGACGGGGGAAGAACGCCGTGCCGCCATCGCCGACTCGCCGATCGCCGGGCATTACGAGAAGCTGCTCGACCGCGAATCGGCCTATGAAAAGCTGCAAGGCGCGGCGGCGCAGGCGACCGCTAGCGGTACGGCCCCGGCAGTCGGCGCTGGCGGCACGGCGACCGGGACGGCGGAGCCGGCCGGTGGCGGCTTTCTGGGCGGCATCGGCGGCGCGCTGGGGGGCATGCTGGGCGGCGGTGCGCGTTCCGGTTCGCGCGGTCGGCAGACGGTGGTCGAAGCGGCCGTCAGCAGCACCGTGCGCGCCATCGGTTCTTCGCTCGGCCGCGAGATCGTGCGCGGCGTGCTCGGTTCCATCATGGGCGGTCGCCGCCGGTGATCCTTGCCGCCGGCCCGGGCGCCGCGCATCGCATCGGAGTGGCCCTGGCGATTGTTGCCGCCCTGGGCTTTTCCTTCAAGGCAATCCTGGTCAAGCTGGCCTACCCGTACGGTGTCGATGCGGTGACGCTTCTGGCACTGCGCATGGCCTTCGCCCTGCCGGTGTTCCTGTGGGTGGGGTTTTCCGCGTCGAAGAACGCGCCGGCCTTGAGCCTGCGCGACTGGGCTGCGGTTGTGGCACTGGGCGTGCTCGGCTACTACGGCGCCAGCATTCTGGATTTTCTCGGGCTCAAGTACATCTCGGCGGGCCTGGAGCGGCTGATCCTGTTCACCTATCCGACGCTGACCCTGCTGTTCGGTATGGCCTTGCACGGTCGCGCCGTCACGCGACGCGAAGCGCTGGCCCTGGTGTTGTGCTACATCGGCATTGCGGCGGCCTTCGCGCACGACCTGCAATTTTCCGCAGACACCGCTGCGGTGTGGATCGGCGGCGGCTTCGTCTTCGCTTCGTCCGTCAGCTACGCGCTCTATCTTTCCGGCAGCGCCGGCATGATCGCCAAACTGGGCGCGGCGCGTTTCACCGCGCTGGCCATGCTGGTGTCGACAGCCGCCACCGGCGGGCACTTCCTGGCGACGCAGCCCTTGACGGCGCTGGTCCAGCCCTGGCCGGTGTATGCGCTGGGCGCCGCGATGGGATTGTTCTGCACCGTGCTGCCGGTATTCGCCCAGTCGGCCGCGATTCGCCGCATCGGCAGCGGGCAGGCGGCGCTGGTCGGCATGGTGGGGCCGCTCTTGACCATCGCCTTCGCCTGGTTGCTGCTCGACGAGGGCTTCTCGACCGCGCAGATGGTCGGCGCCGCGCTGGTTATTGTCGGTGTGGCGGCGGTGAGTCGCCGGTAGCCCCCGGGCGGGTTCACACCTATAATCGCGCGACGATGGGCGGAATTTCATTTCGAATCAGCGAGATTGCGCGGCGCCGCGGCGCTCCGCTTTGCTTCGCCTTGATCGTCCTGCCGGCGGCGGCGGACCATGCCGCCGACCATGTGACCGAAAGCGACTACTTCGGCGATCTGCCCGTGGTCCTCTCCGTCAGCCGGCTGGAACAGCCACTCAGCGAAGTTCCGGGCTCGGTGACGGTCATCGATCGGGATCTGATCCGCCGTTCCGGCGCGCGCGAGGTGGCGGAAGTATTGAGGCTGGTGCCGGGCTTCCTGTTCACTTCACGCAATGGCGCCAATCCCCAGGCCGCGTATCACTCGGGAATGGATGTCTTCGGCTCGCGGATGCAGGTCTATGTCGATGGCCGCTCCCTGTATTCGTCCTATCTGTTTGGCGATACGCATCTGGGTCTGCGCGGAATCGTGCTTGAGGATATCGAGCGCATCGAAGTGCTGCGCGGGTCGAATTCCGCTTCCTACGGCGCCAACGCCTTTCTCGGCGTCGTCAATATCATCACGCGCAACGCCGCCGACAGTCATGGCGTGACGCTGTCGGCCACCGTCGGCGACAAGGGGATCGACGACAATGTCGCGCGTGTCGGCTGGGGCAACGATAAAGCCAGCTTCCGGATCACAGGGGCGCGCCGCGTAGATCACGGCCTTGACCGGGTGTATGACGAGAGCCATATCTCAAGCGTCCAGTTTCGCGGCGACTTCGTACCCACGCCGAACGACGAAGTGATGTTCCAGCTGGGTGCCGGCCAGACCGCTCGTGGCGACGGCGAAGGCACGGCAGGCAACCCGTTCAGGACGACGAATCAGAGCGATGCACGCGCCTTGCTGCGCTGGCGGCACCAGATCAGCCCTGACGAGAAACTGGAGCTGCGCGCGAGCTACGAGCGCGAAGCGTTTTCCGACATTGCGCGGGTGACGGGCACGCTTGGCGGCAATCCGATCAGCGCCATGCAGGACAACAGCGGCAGCGTAACGCGGCAGGAACTGGGGCTCCAGCATTCCCTGGTATTGAATCAGGGACTGCGTTTCGTCTGGGGCGGCGAATGGCGCCATGAGTCGCTGACTTCACCTCCCCTCTATGCGACGACGGACAGCATCTCACTGCACCAATGGCGTGGTTTCGGCACGATCGAATGGCGCCCGCACCGGCAGTGGCTGTTGCAGGCCAGCGGCATGCAGGAGGGGCACAGTTACACCGGCAGCGCATTTTCGCCACGCGTTTCGGCCAGCTTCCACGCAACGCCGGACCACACCTTGCGCTTTGGCGTGACCAAGTCGCAGCGCGCGCCGACGTTCTATGAGTTGCGCGCAGATACCCGCCTGTACAACCTTTCGCCGGGGAATCCCCTGGTGGCGATCGGCGGGCAGATACCCGTTTACGGCTGGCTCTACAGGTCATCGGGCACGATCAAGCCGGAAACCCTGATCACCAACGAGATCGGCTATCTGGGGAATTTCCGTTCGGTGAATCTGAAGGTGGACGCCCGCGCTTTTGTCGAGCGCATGAACCATCGCGTCACCGTGCAGGGGCTGTCGATCCCGAATCCGGCGTTTCCGGCGTTTCCCTATGACTCGAAGGACTTCGTCAATCGCCCCGGACCTCATCTGCATGGCTTCGAATACCAGTTCGATTGGCGGCCGCTGCCGGATACGCGTCTGATGCTGGCCGAGATGCACATGCGAATCGCGAGGGGTTCGGTGGTCGACGAGGAGCAGGAAGCGCCCTACCGCAACACATCTCTGACATGGCTGCAGACACTGCCGGGCGGGTTTGAGTTCAGTGCGATTTCGACATCCTCGACGCCTTTCAAGTGGGCGGCCGGCGGTCAGGTCATCAGCACGCCGCGCCAGCTCGATGTGCGTCTTGGCAAGCGATTTGCCGTGGGCGCGACCCGCGCCGAGGTGAGCCTGACCGTGCAGGGCATCAACGGCGGGCATCAGATCTACAAGATCAACCAGCGCCTCGATCGCCGCGCTTTCGCTACCCTGCGGCTGGATTTCTGAGCAATGCGGCGCCGGTTTCTCTCCCTTCTCGCCACCGCCTGCCTATGTCTAATGACATATGGATCGGCGTGGGCGGCGGGAGCGGTTTCGGTGTGGGTGGCGCTGTCCGATGCCGGCGGAGCCCACGCCGAGACAGCCGAGGCGCTGCGTGCGGAAGTCGAGCAGGCACAACCGGGGCGCATCGTCTGGCATGTGGCACACTGGAGCCATTTCACCAGCGCGAAACCCGAACCGCAGTTTGTGGTTGCCGTCGGCCATGCAGCGCAACGAGGCATGCAGGACCTGTTTGCCGGTGACAGCACTCCGCCTCCGTTGCTGGCCATTCTGGTGCCGCGCCTGGCGTTTGAGCGGATTGCCGATCCGGCGCGTGTGCAGTCCGGCACGGTTTCCGCGGTGTATCTCGATCAGCCGCGAGGGCGCCAGCTGGATCTGATCCGGCTGGCGCTGCCAGCCGTTCGCAGTGTCGGGATACTGGTCAGCGGAGAATCCAGGGGGCATGCCGCGGGGCTGGAGAAGGCGGCAAAGGAGCGCGACATGCAGCTGGTGACTTCGCTGGTCGGGCCAAGCGGATTATTTGTCGCCTTGCAGGCGGTGCTGGCCGATGCCGAAGTCCTGCTGGCGCTGCCCGACCCGGCGGTGTTCAACAGCCAGACAGCCGCCAACATCCTGATGGCGGCCTACCGGCGGCAAGTGCCGCTGATCGGTTTTTCTCCCGCCTATGTCAAGGCCGGGGCCTTGCTGGCGCTGTATTCGACGCCAACGCAAGTCGGAGTTCGCGGCGGAGAAATTCTGCGGCAGGCCCTGGCGGGAAAATCCTTGCCACCGCCACAGTGGCCGCGCGAGTTCGTCGTCGGGGTCAACCAGGACGTGGCCCGCTCGCTGGGTCTGGTATTGAACGAGCCGCGACTGGGCGAACAGCTGCGACAGAGGGAGCGGCCATGAGCGCCCCGCACGGCCGTCCGAAGGGGCGCAAATCCTTGCACGGAGCTGCGCAGCGGCGAACCGTCGTCACCCCCTGCCCAGGGCAGGGGGTTGGGGGGAGGGCTGTTCCGTGAGTTTGCGCGCGCGCATGCTGCTGCTGGCGCTGCTGCCGGTAACGCTGGTGGCGGCCCTGCTGACTACCGTCTTCGTGTTGCGCGCGATCGACGATCTGGAGCAGGGGCTGCGCACCCGGGGTGCGGCAATTTCGCGGCAAATGGCCACCGTGGCCGAGTTCGGGATTTTTTCGGGGCAGCGCGCCAGTCTTTCGGCGCTCACCGAGTCGACGCTGCATATCGACGCGGATGCGCGGGGTGCTGCCATCGTCGATATGCAGGGCGTCACCATGGCGCGCAGCGGCGACCTGAACCCTTCCCGTTGGCCGGTGCTCGGCCGGATTGACGGCCATCGTTTGGGGTCGGACGTCCTGCTGTTCGTCGAACCGGTGGTGCGCAGCACCTTGCCGGTGGACGATATCTATGCCGGGGCGGAAGTCGCGCGCGCGGCCGAATCGAAGCTCATCGGCCATGTCGTGGTCGAGTTGTCATTGCGGGACATTTCCGCCAGGAGCGAACGGCTGATCGCCATCGGTGCGGTGATCGCGCTGCTGGGATCGGCGCTTGGTGGCTGGCTGGCGCTGCGCATTGCGCGCGCGGTGACCAAACCCCTGCTGGAGGCCAGCGAGGTCGTGGCGCGCATCGGCGAGGGCGATCTCGCGGCGCGCATGGAGCCGGAGTCGACCGGCGCCTTGCGTTCCCTGGCGGCCGGCATCAACGACATGGCCGGGCGCATCGGGGTGACGCAGGAGGAATTGCGCGCGCGGGTCGCGGAAGCCACTCTGGACCTGAAGCGCGAGAAGGACGCGGCGGAGCATGCGACCATCGCCAAGTCGCATTTCCTGGCCGCTGCCAGCCACGATTTGCGGCAACCCCTGCACGCGCTCGGATTGTTTGTTTCCGGACTGGGGCAGTCCGAAGCGGCACGGCTGGAACCGCGACTGGTGGCGCATATCCAGTCGTCGGTGGATACCCTGCAGAACCTGCTCGACGCCATCCTCGACATTTCACGCCTTGATGGCGGCAACGTGGTTCCGCAAATTGAAGGTTTCCCCCTGGGCCGCGTGCTGGAGCGGCTGGCCAATGATCTTTCGCTGCCGGCGGAACAGAAGGGTTTGCGGCTCAAGGTAAGGCCGACCCAGGTCTGGGTACAGAGCGACCAGAAGATTGTCGAGCGCATCCTGCTCAATCTGGTCGGCAACGCCTTGCGCTACACCCAGGCAGGTGGCGTGCTGGTGGGTTGCCGCCGCCGCGGGAACTCGGTGCGGGTCGAGGTCTGGGATACCGGCGAGGGCATTGCAGAGGATGCGCGCGAGGAAATCTTCGAGGATTACGTGCAATTGGGCAATCCGGAACGCGATCGCGCCAAGGGGCTGGGGCTTGGCCTGGCGATTTGCCGCCGCCTTGCAGGCGTGCTGTCAATCCCGATCATGGTGCGCTCGCAACCGGGGCGTGGCTCGGTATTCTGGATCGAGCTTCCCGTGGCGCAAAAGGGAGTTTCCGGCAACCCGCGCTCCGCGCAAGCTCGGCAGGCAGAGCAAATAGCCGATTCCGCGCGGATAGCGGGCACGGTTCTGGTGGTGGAGGGCGACGCACTGGTACGTGCCGGCATGGAGCAGGCCATCCTGGGTTGGGGCGGCAACGTATTGCTTGCCGACAGTCGCGAGGAGGCGTTGCGCCTCTGCCGCGAGAGCGATCAGGCCCCTGACCTGATGATCTGCAATATCCGCCTGCCGGGGCTGGTCAGCGGCATCAGGCTTGCACAGGAATTGCAGCGCGAATATGAACACCTGGGCGTGTTGCTGGTCAGCGCCGATGTCAGCGAAGAAGCCCAGGCGGCGGCGCGAAGCGCCGGCCTGGCGCTGCTGAAGGAACCGGTGCCGCCGGGCAGGCTGCGCGCCGCCTTGCGGCACCTGCTCGGAGTGGGTGCCTGAGAATTCAGCGATCCAGGCGGCGGCAAAGCTCCAGCGTGAGGCCCGCCTGGTTCATGCTGTAGAAGTGCAGGCCCGGAGCGCCGCGTTCGATCAGGCGCTGGCAGAGCTCGGTCACCACATCGAGGCCGAAGGCCCGGACCGAGTCCGTATCGTCGCCGAAGCTTTCGAACTTGCGCCGCATCCAGCGCGGAATTTCGGCCCCGCAGGCATCGGAAAAACGCGCCAGTTTCGAGAAGCTGGCGATCGGCATGATGCCCGGCACGATCGGCACCTCGACGCCGAGTGTCCGCGCCTCGGCGACGAAATGCTCGTAGGCATCGGTGTTGTAAAAATACTGCGTGATGGCCGAGTTGGCGCCGGCATCGACCTTGCGTTTGAAGTTCAGCAGGTCCTCGCGCGGGCTCCTTGCCTGCGGATGCCATTCGGGATAGGCCGCCACCTCGATGTGGAAGCGATCACCGGTTTCGCCGCGGATGAACGCCACCAGCTCGTTGGCATAGCGGAACTCGCCGGCATCGGCCATGCCCGAGGGCAGGTCGCCGCGCAGGGCGACGATGCGGCGGATGCCGCGCTCGATGAAGGTATTCAGCATCTCGCGGATTCCCTCGCGCGTGGAGCCGATGCAGGACAGGTGCGGCGCGGCGTTGTGGCCTTCGGCGGCGATCTCCATCACCGTTGCCAGCGTGCGCTCGCGTGTCGAGCCGCCGGCGCCGTAGGTGACCGAGAAAAACTCGGGCTTCAGCACGGCGAGGCGAGCCCGCGTCGCGCGCAGCTTCTCCATGCCCTCGGCAGTTTGCGGAGGGAAAAACTCGATGGAAAGTTCAAAAGTCATTCGGGATTCCTCGGGTCACGACTTGGGCGAGCTCAGCAGCAGCTTGGTCAGCAGCCAGGAGATCACGCTATAGAGCGCCGAACCGATGACGCCGACGAGAAATCCGTCCACCACAAAGCCTTCGAGCAGCCACGCCGCCAGCATGAACATCATGCCGTTGATGGCGAAGATGAACAGCCCCAGCGTCAGCAGCGTCACGGGCAGCGTGAGCAACAGCAGCACGGGCCGGATCACGGCATTGATCAACCCCAGCACCACCGCCACCCCCAAAGCCGTCGTGAAACTGGCGACGTGGATCGAGGGCAGCAGATAAGGCAAGGCCAGCAGGGCAAGTGCGTTGATCAGCCAGACAGCGAGCAGGCGCATGACGGTCTCCTTGCGGTGGGCGGGGCGAGCGTGCGGCTTAGTACCTGTACTGATCGGCCTTGTACGGCCCGTTCTTCGGCACGCCGATGTAGGCGGCCTGCTCGTCGGTCAGTTCCGTCAGCTGCGCATTCAACTTCTTCAGCTGCAGGCGCGCCACTTTTTCGTCGAGGTGCTTGGGCAGGGTGTAGACGCCGACCGGATAGTCGGCATTGCGGGTGAACAGCTCGATCTGCGCGATGGTCTGGTTGGCAAACGACGACGACATCACGTAGCTGGGGTGCCCCGTGCCGCAGCCGAGGTTAACCAGGCGACCCTTGGCAAGAAGAATGATGCGCTTGCCGTCGGGGAAGATCACGTGGTCGACCTGCGGCTTGATTTCCTCCCACTGGTACTTTTCGAGCGAGGCGACATTGATCTCGGAATCAAAGTGGCCGATGTTGCAGACGATGGCCTGGTCCTTCATCTTCGCCATGTGGCCGTGGTCGATGACATGCACGTTGCCGGTGCAGGTGACGAAAATGTCGGCCTTGTCGGCGGCATAGTCCATGGTCACGACGCGGTAGCCTTCCATCGCCGCCTGCAGCGCGCAGATCGGATCGATTTCGGTGACCCAGACCTGCGCCGACAGCGCGCGCATGGCCTGCGCCGAGCCCTTGCCGACGTCGCCGTAGCCGGCGATCAGCGCGACCTTGCCGGCGATCATGACGTCGGTGGCGCGCTTGATGCCGTCGACCAGCGACTCGCGGCAGCCGTAGAGGTTGTCGAATTTCGACTTGGTGACCGAATCATTGACGTTGATCGCGGGAATCTTCAGTTCGCCGCGCTCGTGCATCTGGTAGAGACGGTGCACGCCGGTGGTGGTCTCTTCCGTCACGCCCTTGATCTTGGCCAGGCGGGTCGAGTACCAGGTCTTGTCCTTGGCGAGCTTGGCCTTGATGGAAGCGAACAGCACGGTGGCTTCCTCGCTGTCCGGATTGTCCAGCACCGAGATGTCCTTCTCGGCGCGGCTACCCAGATGCAGCAGCAGCGTCGCGTCGCCGCCGTCATCGAGGATCATGTTGCTGTAGCCGTTGTCGGGCCATTCGAAAATGCGGTGGGTGTAATCCCAGTAGTCGACCAGCGACTCGCCCTTCACGGCGAACACGGCCACGCCGTCGGCGGCGATGGCGGCGGCAGCGTGGTCCTGGGTCGAGAAGATGTTGCACGAAGCCCAGCGCACTTCGGCGCCCAGCGCCGTCAGCGTTTCGATCAGCACCGCAGTCTGGATCGTCATGTGCAGGCTGCCGGTGATGCGCGCGCCCTTGAGCGGCTGGCTCCTGGCGAATTCCTCGCGGATCGCCATGAGGCCCGGCATCTCGGTTTCGGCGATGCGGATTTCCTTGCGGCCCCAATCGGCCAGGCCAAGGTCGGCGATAACGTAATCTTTTTTGTCAGTCACGGCGTTCATGAAAGCTCCTTGAACTGTGACCGGGAGGGAGGCGAACTCACCCTGCCCGGTACGGGTTAGGTGAGCGCAGTTTGAAGATGGCCCGAGCCTGGGGGGTAAGCGGAAACTACCCTTGCAGCGCTCCTCGGAAGCCAGGCATTATATCTATTTCCGGCAATTGCGTTGCGCACCGCCGCAAATCCATCTATAATCGCCGTTCTCTGACGCGGGGTGGAGCAGTCTGGCAGCTCGTCGGGCTCATAACCCGAAGGTCGCAGGTTCAAATCCTGCCCCCGCAACCAACAAATTCAAGGGCCTATCTTCGGATGGGCCTTTGTCTTTGTGTTGCGGGCAGTGTGAAGACCGATTTTCTTGCTACGGCGCCGTGTCGCCAGCGCCGACTATTCGACTGCCGCTGCCATTACTTCAGCAGCCCTGATCACCACACGGTTTGGGTCTTGCCATCACGAGAGTCGGCAAACGGGATTGGTCTACGCGGGACACCCGGAGACCCATCATGCCTACTTTCACCAGCGTGATCCTTCATACCGGTAGCGACCGGCCTTTGGCGACGCCGTTCGTCAAGGCCTGAGACGCCGAACGCAGATAGCGCAAAGGCCCGGCGAACTTATCCCCTGTCGAAAGTGTATGGCCTGCTCGAACCGGGGCCGCCGCTGGTGGGGTGCGTGGTCAGGGGCCGCGACTTCAGCTTTGATGCGCTCAAGGCGACGAAGCAATGCGTGCTCAACATTCCGACCGCGGACCTGGCGGCCAAGGTGGTGGCCTGCGGCAACACCAGCGGGCGGCGCGTGGACAAGTTCAAGGCCTTCGGCCTGACGGCGATCCCGGGGACTTTGGTCGATGCGCCGCTGATCGCCGAGTGCTACGCCAATCTGGAAATGCCGCGTCGCCGATACGCGGCCGGTGAATCGCTACAATTTCTTCGTGTTGGAGGTGCTGAAAGCCTGGATCGACCCGGCCTGCAAGGAGCCACGAACGCTCCATCATCGGGGACGGGGTGTTTTCGCCGTGGCCGGCGAGACGATCAAGCTGCCGTCGAAGATGAAATAGCCGTCGCCGGCTACAAGCCTCGCATCCACACCGGGCGCAGTTTGGCTGTCTCCGGGGCTGCGATGGCGGCGCGAATCTCGGCCAGCAGGCGCGGCTTTTCTGCGCCCAGCGTGCCTTTCAGTACCAGGCGATTGGAGACGTGGTCGCTGCGGAACACGGTGCGCTTCAGCTCCAGTGCCGCGATGAAGGTTTCCATTTCCGTAAACAGTTCGCGCTGATCGCAGGGCTGCCATTCCGGAAAGGCAGCGCGAAAGCGTTCTTCACCCTGCGGGAAGCTCACCACCAGCGTGGCCAGGTATTCCGGTTGCATGGCATTGGCGAGGCGGGCCGAGTTCACCGAGTGCTGCGCCGACAGGGCCTTGCCGCCGAGGCCGTTGAGGATCATCACCGAGCGCCGGATGCCGGCTTGCTGCAATTTGTCGAGTGCTTCGCAGGTGCTGGCGAAGCTTTCGCCCTTGTTTACCTTCGCCAGCACTTCGTCGTCGCCCGATTCGGCGCCGACGTAGGCCATGGTGAGGCCGGCGGCTGCCAGTTCCTTGAGTTCGTCGACCGACTTCTTGCGCAGGTTGCGCGGCAGGCAGTAGCTGGAGACGCGGCGCACCGCCGGCAGGTGTTCGCGGATCGCGCCGAGGATTTCGAGCAGGCGCCGGGTCGGCAGCACCAGCGCATCGCCGTCGGCGAGAAACACGCGCCGGATGTCTCTGCCGAAGCGTTCGCCGCAGCGGCGCAGGGTCTCCAGCGTTTCCGCGACATCACGGGCGCGGAATTTTTTCTGCGGCGCGGTGTACATCTCGCAAAAGGTGCAGTGGTTCCACGAGCAGCCGTCGGTCACGGGCAGGATCAGCGATTCCGCCTCGCTGGGCGGGCGGAATACGGGATCGACATAGCGGATCGGGAAGCCGGCGTTCATGTACCCAATTATGGCAGGGCGGCGCGGAGTATGATCCGTCGCCTTCCGCAACCGCTGCTCCTTACCCATGCCTTTTCCCACCCTGGCCTTTGTCGACCTTGAAACTACCGGCGCCACGGCGACGGCCGACCGCATCACCGAAATCGGCATTGTCGAAGTCGATGAGCAGGGCGTGCGCGAGTGGTCCTGCCTGGTCAATCCAGGCACGCCGATTTCCGGCTTCATCGAGCGCTTGACGGGGATTTCGAACGCGATGGTGGCGGATGCGCCGCCGTTCGAGGAGGTTGCGGAAGAGGTCAAGGCGCGTCTCGAAGGGCGGCTGTTCATCGCCCACAATGCGCGCTTCGACTACGGTTTCCTGAAGAACGAATTCAAGCGCGCCGGGCACGACTTTCGCGCCACGGTCTTGTGCACCGTGAAGCTCTCGCGCAAGCTGTATCCGCAGCACCACAAGCACAACCTGGACAGCCTGATCGAACGCCACGATCTCACCGTCAGCAGCCGGCACCGGGCGCTCGGCGATGCGCGGCTGATCCACCAGTTCTGGGGCCGCTTGCAGGCCGAGATCGCGCCTGAGCTTCTGGCCGAGACGGTCAGGGTGCTGACGGCACGCCCCAGCCTGCCCGTCGGGCTCGATCCGGCGGCGATCGACGATCTGCCGGAAGGTGTGGGGGTGTATCTGTTTTATGGCGGGAACGACCTGCCGCTGTATGTCGGCAAGAGCAAGGAACTGAAGAAGCGCGTGTTGGCCCACTTCGCCGCCGACCATGCGGCGGCCAGGGAGATGGACCTGGCGCAGCAGGTGCGACGCATCGCGTGCATCGAAACCGGCGGCGAGATCGGCGCGCTGCTGAAGGAAGCGGCCCTGATCAAGCGCTTGCAGCCGATCCACAACCGGACCCTGCGCCCCAACGAGGACCTCTGTTTCTGGCAACTCGTCGAAACGCAGACAGGCGAGTGGCGGCCGGTGCTGATGCTCGCGAGCGATCTCGAATTCCGCCGGCTGGAACACCTGTACGGACCGTTCAAGACCGCGCGGGAAGCCAGGCGCACGCTGACCGAATTGGCGAAGGAACATCGGCTTTGTCACTCCTTGCTCGGGCTGGAGAAGGTGAAGCCGGGCAAGCCCTGCTTTGCGCACCAGTTGCAGCAATGCAAGGGCGCTTGCGTCGGCAAGGAGCCGGTGTCCTTCCACAGCGCGCGCCTGATGGCGGCGCTCGGACGCTTGCAACTGGCTGCATGGCCTTTCGCGGGGCCGGCGTGGCTGCGGGAGGGCGATGAGGTGCATCTGATCGATCACTGGCGCCATCTGGGTACGGCGCACGATGAAGCGGACCTGCATGCCCTGCTCGACACGGAGCCGCCGCCCTTTGATCGCGACAGCTATCGGATCCTGCTCAAGGCGATTGATCGCTTGACGCCGCTGGCGGCGAGACGGGTCTAGCGCATTTCTGCGGCGGGCTTGCCGCGCAGCCGCGCCAGTCGATCCTTGATTTCCGGCATGGCTGCGGCGGCGGCCTTTTCGCCTTCGAGCACGGCGCGGTGGCGGCCGGCGAAATCGGTGGCGGGCAGCTCGGCCGTGATCGGGCGGATCACGATGTCGGCCTCGGCTGTTTCGTAGCGACTGATCGACTGGCCCATGATGGCGAAGGTTTGCAGCAGCACGTCGAGCGTGCTCGAGGTGCGCGCATCGCGCGGCTTGACGGAAATATCGACCGCGATCACAAAGTTGGCGCCCAGGCTGCGCGCGGCCCGCGCCGGGATCGGGCTGACCAGTCCGCCGTCGACATAGTCGCGGCCGTTGATGCTGACCGGCTGGAACACGCCGGGTACGGCGGACGAGGCGCGCACCGCCATGCCGGTATTGCCGGTACGAAAGAGCACGGATTCGCCGCTCTTCAAATCCGTGGAGACCACGGCAAAGCTGCGCGGCAGCTTTTCCAGCGGCCGGTTGGCGACCGCGCGATTGACGAAGTTCTGCAGCGCTTCGCCCTTGAACACGCCGCGATCGGGCAGGGTCCAGTCGCCGATCTGGCCCTCGTCCATGTCCATTGCGGTCTTTTGCAGGTCGAAGCCCGAAAGCCCTGAAGAATACAGCGCGCCAACCACGGCGCCGGCGCTGGTGCCGACCACGATGTCGGGCACGATGCCCTGCGCTTCCAGTGCCTTGATGACGCCGATGTGGGCGAAGCCGCGCGCCGCGCCGCCGCCTAGCGCGAGGCCGATCTTGACTGGCACGGGTGCCGGCGGCGGGGCCGGCTTTTCGCCGAGCAAGGCACAGCCGGAGAGAGATGCTGCAACGAGAACGGTCAGCAGCAGGCGAAGATCAAAGGGCATGAGCCGGTGCCCTATGATGGGGTTGCCCGGTTTCAGGAATGCCGGTGATCCGGTCAGCTCGACGCGCCGGGTTTGCGGCCGGGGCTCTTGGGCGGTATGTATCCGGCCACGCGGCACAGCACGGCTTCGACTTTCTGGCCGTCGGTGTTGAAGCGGGTCACGCTGCACTTTGAAATCTCGCCGCGCGCCGACAGGTCGGAAATCGAGCGGCGCACTTTCGCCAGCGAGAGACCCGTTGCGGCAGCAATTTCCGAGTCGAAACGCTGACCGTTGTTTTTCAGGTATTGCATTATCTCTTGCATATCAAATGCTCCGCTTGAAGGTGAAATCACAGAATCACCACTCCCATTCATCAAAACAGCTTGCCATTGCCTGCCTTCGAAAACGGCGGGAAGGCTATCCACCACTTTCTGCCACCCGCTTTCAAATGCTGGTGGGCCCAGCGAGACTCGAACTCGCAACCAAAGGATTATGAGTCCTCTGCTCTAACCATTGAGCTACAGGCCCTTGTTTGCTTGGAACGGCTTCCGTTGCTCCGGGCCGCTGGTAATGCGTTATCAGGTTTCGGAATCGAGGAAACTGCGCAACTTTTCCGAACGGGTCGGGTGACGCAGCTTGCGCAAGGCCTTGGCTTCAATCTGGCGGATGCGTTCGCGGGTCACGTCGAACTGCTTGCCGACTTCTTCCAGGGTGTGATCGGTGTTCATTTCGATGCCGAAGCGCATGCGCAGCACCTTGGCTTCGCGCGGCGTCAGGCTGTCCAGCACCTCCTTGGTCACCTCGCGCAGGCTGGCGAACAGCGCCGCGTCGCCCGGCGACAGCGTCGCCTGGTCCTCGATGAAATCGCCAAGGTGGGAATCGTCGTCGTCGCCGATCGGCGTTTCCATGGAAATCGGTTCCTTGGAAATCTTGAGGATCTTGCGGATCTTCTCCTCGGGCATTTCCATCTTGATCGCCAGCGTCGCCGGATCCGGCTCAAGGCCGGTTTCCTGGAGGATCTGGCGGCTGATGCGGTTCATCTTGTTGATGGTTTCGATCATGTGCACCGGGATGCGGATGGTACGTGCCTGGTCGGCGATCGAACGCGTGATGGCCTGGCGGATCCACCAGGTGGCGTAGGTCGAGAACTTGTAGCCGCGACGGTATTCGAACTTGTCCACCGCCTTCATCAGGCCGATGTTGCCTTCCTGGATCAGGTCGAGGAACTGCAGGCCGCGGTTGGTGTACTTCTTGGCGATCGAAATCACCAGGCGCAGATTGGCCTCGGTCATCTCGCGCTTGGCGCGGCGCGCCTTGGCTTCGCCGGTGGACATCTGCTTGTTGATGTCCTTGAGTTCCTTGAGCGGAATGCCGATGCGCGTTTGCAGGTCGATCAGGCGTTGCTGCTCCTCAAGGATGTTCGGCGCGGCGCGCATCAGTTGCGCGGCATAGGGCTTGCCCGACTGCACTTCGTGCTTGAGCCACTCCATGTCGATCTCGTGGCCGGGGAAGACCTTGATGAA
This sequence comes from Sulfuritalea hydrogenivorans sk43H, assembly GCF_000828635.1. Classification (GTDB taxonomy): domain Bacteria; phylum Pseudomonadota; class Gammaproteobacteria; order Burkholderiales; family Rhodocyclaceae; genus Sulfuritalea; species Sulfuritalea hydrogenivorans. Next base: position 3,427,094 of record NZ_AP012547.1, on the reverse strand, counting down.
ATGGGCGCGTGGCATGTGCGCCTTGTCCACGCAGAGGTGCAGGATCTTGCGCTCGTGGCTGCGTACCGCTTCGACCATGCCGCGCACCGAGTCGCACAGGCGCTCGATCGACTTGGCGGTGAAGCGGATGTTCATCAGTTCGTCCGAAATCTGCTTCTGCAGGCGCAGGTAGCCCTTGTCCTGCGAACCCTTCTTCGCCAGCGTCGGCTGCAGCTTGGCAAACAGGGCGTGGATCACCGAGAAGCGTTCGAGGGCGTCCTGCTTGAGTTGCAGCAGCGAGGCGGAAATCCGCGCGCCGCCGTCGTCCTCGTCGTCCTCGGTATCTTCCTCGACTTCCAGCTCTTCGTCCTCGGCCAGCGCCTCGATGTCTTCATCCGTGGCGTTCGGATCGATCAGGCCATCGACCAGTTCGTCGATGCGCATTTCGTCGCGCGCCACCTTGCCTGCCGTTTCCAGCATTTCGGCGATGGTGGTGGGGCAGGCGGAAATCGCCATGATCATGTGCTTCAAGCCATCCTCGATGCGCTTGGCGATTTCGATTTCGCCCTCGCGGGTGAGGAGTTCCACCGAGCCCATCTCGCGCATGTACATGCGCACCGGGTCGGTGGTGCGGCCGAATTCGGAATCGACCGTGGACAGTGCCTGTTCGGCTTCTTCCTCGACTTCCGCCACATCCACCGGCGCCGGCGCCGATTCGTTGAGCAGCAGGTCATCGACGGCGGGCGCCTCGTCGAACACCTGGATGCTCATGTCGTTGAAGGTGGAGATGATCGATTCGATCTGCTCCGCATCCACCAGGTCGTCGGGCAGGTGGTCGTTGATTTCGGCGTAGGTCAGGTAGCCGCGTTCCTTGCCGAGCGCGATCAGGTTCTTCAGGCGCGTGCGCTTGGTGTCGAGGTCGATCAGCTTCGCCTCGGGGGCGATCAGCTTTTCCTTGCTCTTGCGGCCGCGCGATTCGGCGATGGCCTTGGCGACCGATTTGGCGGCGACCGGCTGGGCGACGGGTTTGGCGGCCACGACAACTTCCTCTGCCGGTGCCGCATGCTTCACGGTCTTGGCAGGAGCGGCCTTGGCCGGGGTTTTTGCCGGCGCTGGCTTGGCCGGGGCTTTGGCGGCTACTTTCGCGGGTGTCCTGGACTTGGCCGGGGCAGCTTTGGCGGCAGCCTTCACGGGCACGGGCTTCTTGGCCGGCACCGGCTTCCTGGGCGCAGGTTTCTTCGCGACCGGCTTGGCGGCGGCCTTCGACTTGCTCTGCTTGGCGATTTCCTTCGGCATGACTATCCTCGGCTGGAACGCGATGGCGGCGCTGGCGTAGACGGGAACGCCGCGACTGGCGCGGGCAACCGACTCGGCGCGCCGTGAAAGCGCTGCGGAACCATTAAGTATATCAGATCGAGGTCCCTGCCGTCGAGGGCGGCGCGGGGCGCTTCTTTGCCAGCAGTTCGGCCAGCCGTTGCCGCTCTTCGGCCGTCAAATCCCGGGCGCGGGCGCTCAGCCGCTTGATTTCATCGGTGATCGCCGTTTGCCGCAGGTGCGCGACGCTGTCGTTGAAGACGTTCTCCAGGGTTCCGAAATCCGCTTCATCCACCATGTTCGCCGCAATGCCGGCGATCAGGGCCTCATGCGGCGTGTTGCGGAAGAACTCCAGCAGCAGGCCGAAGCCGCCGGCCGGCAGTTCGCCGTGCTCGATGGCGTCGGCGATGGCGTTGAGCGCCTCGCCTTCCACCCGATCCCGGTCGATCAGTTCCAGCGGCAGGCGCGCTGCCCATTCCGGTTTGTGCAGCACGATCTGCAGCAGTTTGTATTCGACCGAAGAGGGCGTTGGCCGCTGCCTTGTCCGTGGCGGCGCGGGGCGTCCGCGGGCGGCCGGCTTCAGGTCGCATTGCGTTTCGACCTCGGCCTGGGTCAGTGCCGCCACCTCGGCCACGGCCTTGACCAGTTGCACGCGCAGGATGGGCGCGGCGAGCTTTTGCAGGTGCGGCTTGGCCTCGTGCACCAGTCGGGCGCGACCTTCCGCGCTGGACAGGTCGACGCCGGCCTTGAGCTCGCGCAGCAGGAATTCGGTCAGCGTGGTGGGATGGGCCACCAGCCGCCTGAAGGTTTCCGCTCCTTCGGCGCGGACGAAGCTGTCGGGGTCATGCTCCGGCGGCAGGAACAGGAAGCCGGCCGACTTGTCGTCGGACAGCTGTTCCAGGCTGGCTTCCAGCGCGCGCCAGGCGGCCTTGCGCCCGGCCGCATCGCCATCGAAGCAGAACACCACTTTCGAGGCCTGGCGCAGCAACTTCTGCACATGGGTCGGGGTGCAGGCCGTGCCCAGCGTTGCCACGGCATTGCCGACCCCGTGCTGCGCCAGCGCCACGACGTCCATGTAGCCCTCGACCACGATCACCGTGTCGCTGTCGCGGATCGCCTGTCGCGCCTGGGTCAGGCCGTAGAGTTCGCGGCCCTTCTCGAACAGCGGTGTTTCGGGCGAATTCAGGTATTTCGGTTCGCCCTGGCCGATCACACGGCCGCCGAAGCCGATGACGTTGCCGCGCTGGTCGAGGATGGGAAACATCACCCGGTCGCGGAAGCGGTCGTAGCGGCGGCCCTGTTCATTGACGATGACCAGGCCGCATTCGACCAGCGCCGCGTCGTTGTAGTCGGGGAAGACCTGTTGCAGCCCTTGCCAGCCGTCGGGCGCGTAGCCGAGGCCGAACTTCGCCGCGACTTCACCAGTGAGGCCGCGGCCCTTGAGGTAGTCGACGGCCTTCGGCGAGGTCTTCAGCTGCTCGCGGTAGAACATCATGGCGCGCCCCATCACTTCCGTCAGCGGCGCCTTCTTCGCCCGCTCCGCCCGGTTGCGCTCTTCGTGCGGCACCTGCAGGCCGGCCGAGGAGGCGAGATCTTCCACCGCCTCGATGAAGCCGATGCCGGCGTGCTGCATCAGGAAGCCGATGGCGCTGCCGTGCGCGCCGCAGCCGAAGCAGTGATAGAACTGCTTGGACGGGCTGACCGTGAAGGACGGGGATTTTTCCGAGTGGAACGGGCAACAGGCGCTGTAATTGGCGCCCGACTTGCGCAGCGGGACGTAACGTTCGACCACGTCGACGATGTCGACGCGGGCAAGTAGTTCCTGGACGAAGCTTTCTGGGATCACGGGGCGATTATGCCCCCGCGAGTTTTGCCTTGACCAGCTTCGAGACCTCGCCCATGTCGGCGCGGCCGGCGACTTTGGGCTTGACCAGCGCGATCACCTTGCCCATGTCGGCGGGGCCCTTGGCGCCCGACTCGGCGACGGCCGCGGCGACGATGGCCTCGACTTCGGCGGCGGAGAGGCCCTGCGGCATGTAGCCCGCCAGCACGCCGGCCTCGAACTTCTCGGCATCGGCCAGATCCTGACGTTTGGCGGCTTCGTACTGGGTGATCGAATCCTTGCGCTGCTTGAGCATTTTCTCGATCACGGCGACCACCACCGCATCGGTGATCTCGACCTTGTCATCCACACGCTTCTGCTTGATCGCCGCGCGCAGCAGGCTCAGGGCGTCTTTCTTCGCCTTGTCGCCGGCCTTCATGGCGGCTTTCCAGTCGTCGTCGATACGTGTTTCGAGGCTCATCGAATCTTCCTTTGCAGAAGTACAAAAACCGCCCAACGGCGGTTTTCATGCTGAAACGGTACGACGTACTGCCAGTGGCGGTGAACCGCCACCCGGATCAATACATCTTCGGCGGCAGAAGCTGGCTGCGAATGCGCTTGTGATGGCGCTTGACGGCGGCGGCGGCCTTGCGCTTGCGCTCGGTCGTGGGCTTCTCGTAGAACTCGCGCGCGCGCAGTTCGGTGAGGAGGCCAGTCTTCTCGATGGCGCGCTTGAAGCGACGGATCGCGACTTCAAACGGCTCGTTTTCCTTGAGGCGAATACCCGGCATTGCAATTATCCTGGAGAGGCGGAAAGGCGCGCATTCTAAACGCTTTGGCATTGAAGTCAATTGTTTTGACGCCGTCCGCGCAGGGCCCGCACCTCGAAGGCGACGGCGTCGAGTTCGACGTTCTTCTCATCCACCAGCGCCAGGCGGTGCTTTCCGGGTTGCGGTAGCCAGCGGCCGGGGCGGTCGGCGCGGCCGATGGGTTTGCCGTCCATGTGCCATTGCCAGCCGGCTTCGCCCCTGGCTGTCAGTTGCAGCGGCAGGCGCTGGCGGCCCGGCGGAATGTCGGGGTCGAGCGCGATCACCGTGCCCGCCGCCGGGTAGCCGATGCGCGCCAGTGATTTGGCCTGCGCCGCGCGCACCACGTTGCGTTCGGTGCCGGCCAGAAACCACTCGCGACGCGACGGCTCGGCAGTGCCGCCCGCCACCGGGTCGAAACGAACGGTGCGTGCGATCACTTCGGCCGGCGGGCTTGGCGCGACGCTGCTTAACCGGCCGCGTCCGGCGACGTCACCCCGGAGCAACCAGTCCATCACCTCGCGCCACACCGGGGCCGCGCCGGAGATTCCGGAAACATCGTGCATCGCCGCGCCCGAGGCATTGCCCACCCACACCGCCACCGTGAAGCGGCGCGAGTAGCCGGCGCACCAGTTGTCGCGCATGTCCTTGCTGGTGCCGGTCTTGGCCGCGCTCCAGTAGGGCGTGGCGAGCCAGGATTCAAGACCGAACGTGCCGGCGCGCGCGGCGCGGTCGGCGAGGATGTCGCCGATCAGGAAGCTGGCGGCGGCCGACATGGCCCGTTGCGGCTTGCCGGAAAACGTCCCGCAAGCGCCGCCGCGACAGGGGGCCACCTTGCCGTCCGGCGTGGCCCGCACATGGGTCCAGCGCCCCTGATTGGCCAGCGTGCGGTAGCCGTTGGCCAGCATCAGGAGCGAGACGTCGGCCGAGCCCAGCGCCAGGCTGTAGCCGTACCAGTCGCCGCGCTCGGTCAGGCTGTCGAAACCGAAGCGGCGCAGGCGTTGGGCGAAGTCGTCGGCGCCGATGCGTACCAGCGTCTTCACCGCCGGCACGTTGAGCGAACCGGCCAGCGCCGTGCGCGCGCTGACCCAGCCGCGATAGTCGGGCTCGTAATTCTGCGGCGCATAGAGTCCGTTGCCGGTGGCCAATGTCAGCGGTGCGTCCTCGATCAGCGACGCGGCGGTCAGGTCACGGCGCTCGAAGGCCATGCCATAAAGGAAGGGCTTCAGCGTCGATCCGGCCTGGCGCAGCGCGGTGACGCCATCCACTTCGCCGGCTTCCGAGAGGTCGCCGCTGGAGCCGACCCAGGCGAGGATTTCGCCCGTCGCGTTGTCCAGCACCACGACGGCACCGTCTTCGACATTGCGCTTTTCCAGCGCGCCAAGATGGCGGCGCAAGGACTCGCCGGCAACGCGCTGCAACTCGGCGTCGAGCGTCGACTTCACGCGCTGGCCCGGCTGCGTCAGCAGCTTCACCGCCAGATGCGGCGCCAGTTGCGATGTCTGGTCGACACGATGCAGCACACTGCCCAGCGTCACGGCGGCGACGGCATCGATGTCGCCGCACAGGGTTTCGCGCCGCATTTCCTTCAGCAAGCCGCAGGCGCGCCGGGCGACGACATCGGGCTTCGCATTCGGCGCGCGCAGCAGGGCGGCGGCCAGCGCGGCCTCCTGCTCGTCCAGCCCCTCCGGCCATTTGCCGAACAGGGCGCGGCTCATCGCCGCCACGCCTTCGAGTTCGCCGCGAAACGGCACCAGGTTGAGATAGGCCTCGAGGATCTGGTCCTTGCTCCAACTGCGTTCCAGGCGCAGGGCGGTGGCGGTCTGGTCGATTTTCTCCAGCAGGTTGCGGCGCCCCTTGCGGCGCGATTCGGCATCGAGCAGGCCGACCAGCTGCATGGAGAGCGTGCTGGCGCCGCGCGTCCTTTCGTTGCGCAGGTTGTTCCAGGCGCCGGCGGCGGCGGCCTGCCAGTCCACCCCGGCGTGTTCGAGGAAGCGCTTGTCCTCCGAGATCAGCACCGCGCGGCGCAGGGTCGGCGCAATCTCGCGCAGCGGCACCCAGGGCAGGCGCCGCACCGTGCGGTCGATGCGTCGCGTCGCCAGCGGCGTGCCGTCGCGCGCCAGCAGCCAGGCATCCGATGGCCTGTGCGCGGCGCGCACCTCGGTGAAGGAAGGCAGGGCCAGCGCCGGCAGGCTGGCCAGCAGCAGCGCGAGTGCGACGAGTCCGTGCCGGTGGCGGCTCATCTCAGGCCAAGCCGAGTTCCCGCACGAGCCAGCGCGCCGCTTCGTCGGCGCCATTGGCTTGCGGCACGGCGGGTGGTGGCGCCCGCCAGAGCGTTTGCAATGCGGCGATGAAGTCGCCCGCCAGCAGCCGCTCGCGCGTCAGCACCTGGGCGCGGCCATGCGTCGCGAGCCATGCCGCGAAGTGCGGCGTCTCCGGCCAGTCGTCGCGCTCCAGATACAGGATGGGAATGCCGCCGCAGGCCGCCTCGACGAAGGTGCCGTAGCCCGGTTTGGTGACGACGGCGTCGACACTGGCCAGCAGGTCGCTGAAATGCAATGCCGCAACATCGAAGCTGCGCACGTCGTCGCGCTCGATTTGCCATTCCCCCGGCACCAGCCAGTTCAGGCCGGAGATCGGTGGCCAGTCTTCCACCGGCAGGCGAAACTCCATGCCGCCCATCGCCAGCAGCACCCAGCGCTCGCCTTGCTTCAGGTTCAGCAAGCGCGCAACCCGAGTACGGTCGCGGCGGCCGATATGCGCAATCGGGCCGATCTCGCGCCTGCGCGGGATGTCCTGCATGGGCAGTCCCGGCGTGACGCGCAGAAAGCCCTTGCCTGCGTTGTAGGCCGCAAGCATCTGGCCGTGGATTTCGGCCGCCCATGGCTCGCCGCCGAAATAACGGGCGAACAGCTCCGCCCAGTTCAACGAGGACAGTCCGGTAGCGGCAATGCCGGCTTGCGCGGCGGCGGCCAGCGGCAGGTAGGCGACATTGCTCAGCAGCGCATCGATCCGGTGGTGTCGCAGCCAGTCCGCCTCGGCGATGACGCGTTGCGACCAGTCGGCGTGGAATTCGCGATAGCGCTGTGCGCTGGCGGCGAGGTCGATATCCACCGCGTTGTGCATGGCGAAGCCGAAGTCGCGTGCCTCCTCGATGTGCGCGAAATCCGCTGCGATGCGACGCGCCAGGCGTTCACGCGGCAGCGCGCTGCGCACCGTCAGGCGCAGGCCGGGCGCCAGCGCATGGAGCGCATCCAGCACCGGCGCCGTCTGCGCCAGATGGCCCAGCCCGTGGGCCGAGATGTCGACCAGCAGATGCATTCAGCTACCGAGTTTGAGGCGACGCGCAACGCGCCGGTCGACGTGGTCGCGCGCGGCGAAATCGGTGGCGCCGGCAGCTTTCGCCGCCTCTATCGCTTCGCCATCGAAGGTGACGGCGCAGGTGACGATGTCGACCGCCGGATGCAGCGCGCGCAGCCGCGCGATCTCGGTCAGCGCGTCGTTGCGGCCGAGGTCGATGACGATGCAATCGGGGGTTTCGCTGCTGGTTTTCTTCAGCACGATCGCGCCGGCGGCGGTCCAGGCGTGTTCGAGGCGCAGCAGCGTGGTGAGGTCGTGGCAGAGCAGCAGTATTTTCATTTCATCCTTCGTGGTGTGTCTGAATCGCCGTGTCGCCGGCGCCGACTTTTCATTTTCCATCATTCCTGCGTAGGCGGGAATGCAGTGCACTCATGGGAGATGCCGGGACTCGCCCCGGCGGGCGAGATACTTTCTTGCTGCGCGGCAAGAAAGTACCCAAAGAAACGCGCCCTGTACGAGTCAAGCACATCGGTAACAGATCGGTTCAAGGACATGGGTTACATTTTCAGGGTGAGGTAGTCGTTACGCTGCCCCTTGGTTTCCCGCTCATCGAAGCCGCCGATACGAACGGGGCCGAAATAGACATCCCATAAGCCATCGGCTACCGGCTCCATGCCTACCCATTCACCGGCCAGCAAGTAGCCGATATACACACGGAGTGCGCGCCAGTAGATCAATCCATTCTGGCTGACCCGCTGCCGCTCGAAATAGCCGGGATACTCCACCTCCGGCAGGCGTGCCGGGTAGGAGCGAAGCGAGGGCGTGTAGCACGTACTCGGGTTTTGCTGTGCCAAGCCCTCATGCGGACGCTGGTCGTTGTAGTGAGTACGAAACCCGTCAAGCTGAATCTGCTGCGCCTTGAGGTTGGCAGCCGGCGGATGGCTGAGTGTCTGCTTGAGGGTGCGGTGCATGCGCTCATGGCGTCCGTTCTGTTGGGGCCGCCCCGGTGTGATGCGCTCGGGAAGAATGCCCAGTCGAATCCACCAGACGGAGAGTTGCGACAGACCCCCGACACCGAGGCTGGCGAACGGAACGCCGTTGTCGGTGCGTAGTCGCTCCGGCAGGCCGTAGTGCCGGAACGCCTGTTCAAAGAAGGCGCGTGTCTCGGTAAAGCGTGTTCCAGGCAAACCCTGGCACACCAGCAAGTAGCGACTGGCGTGATCCATCACGGTCAGGGGATAGCACCAGCGGCCGTCACCCGTCTTGAATTGGCCTTTGTAGTCGGCGCTCCACAGTTCATTGGGCTGTGCGGCGGATTTCAGGGTGTGCTGGACACCCTTGACGCGGCGGACCCGGCGCTGGGGTTCGATCTGTCCGGCCCGGCGCAGGATGTTGTAGATGGTGGTCTTCGACGGGATGAGTGCGGCGTCGAACCGACTGGCCAGCAAGGCTTGTATCTTCTTCGGCCCTGGCGGTCCGTGTCGATCATGACGTAGCTCCAGGATCGCCTGCTGCACGGCGTAGGGTGTTTCTCCTGCCGCATGACGGGGCCGCCTGCTCTGTTCCCCCAGGCCTTCGGCGCCTGTTTGGCGGTAGCGGGCCACCCATTTGTACCCTGTCTTCCTGCTGACGCCGTAGCGCTCACACAGGCGACTGAAGCAGTCGGTTTCGCGCAGGTAGTCAGCAATGAAAAGTATCTTCTCGTCCATCGGTCGCACATCCTTCCAAGGCATGGCTATCTCCTTTTGAAGACATCCATGCAGGGTAAGAACTGTTACCCATGTCCTTGAACTCTTGTGTTACCGATGAGTGTGAACCGTACACCCCGCCTCCCCGGCCCTGCGGGCTACCCTCGCTGCGGAAGGTCCGCCGGGCCGGTCGCTAAACTAGCCGGCCAAAAAGCGGCCGGCGTCGGACAACGCGACCGGACTACCCCCGGCGAACCTCCCTCGCTCGGCGGGTCAGAGGGGAATACAAACCGTCGCGCGTGATAGGCTATAACGAGACCAAACTCGAAGCTGACCCTTTATCGCTAACACAAGGGACTCGCCTATGGACTCCAAGGTAAGAATACTGGTGCGAAAACTATCCGACGTCTTCGCAGATGGTCACGTTGAATATCGGTTCGAGGCGCAACTTCACAAGTTCCGTATTGACCATGAAGGCCCTACGTTTTGGCTTTACATCTCTCGTGAGTTCGCAGAAGACCACACGGAAGAAGAGTTGGTAACAAGTCTTGTCTCATGGAATATCTCGGAGGCGTTTCGTAGCTCACCGAAATCTCGCTGGTTGTTTCTCAGCGAGACGGGCGTTCGTGAGGTTGACTGCGAGTTCGGCAAGGACAGATAGATGTCACACTTTCGCAAGAAAAGTCATGTTCTGATACTTCGATGGCTTTTGTGGAGTTCAACTCTGACTTGGTCAATAAATGCTTACCCTGGCGACGCTTGGCAACCCCCTATTGTCACAGCCGCCCAACAAGAAGCAAATCGAGAAATTCGGAGAAATCAAGTTCGAATTGGAAACTCATCAATCTGGATATGGAAATCTGCCCACGATAACTTAATGACGCAAGGGGAGCTGCCATCTGGCGTACTAGGCGTCGTGCTGCGTGGATCGATTACAAGCAACGATGTGGCCATTTTCCAGAAACTACTGGCGCCTTATTTGGACAAGAACTATTTCAATAGCAACCCAAAGCCACAGTGGTACAAACCCAAGCCTCACGATATTGGATACTTGGTCAGCCTTGATAGTGAAGGGGGTGATTTGTATGCCGCTATGGCTATCGGACGCATGTTTCGCAAGGCGCGCGTATGGGCACAGGTGGGGTGGTCAGGCAAATGTATGAGTTCTTGCGTCATACTCTTGGCTGGGGCTGTGAAGCGGTCGACGTTCGACGGTGGCCCCGTGGGAATCCATCGACCATATTCGATAGATACCAATGCCATTTCATTCGAAGCATTGCAGACCAAGACTACAAAATTGGGAGCAGATGTCTCCGCATATCTTCGTGAAATGAATATCCCCGAATCTCTCTACGAAAACATGAAGCAGATACCTCCGGAAACGATCAGGGTACTCAGTTACTCTGAGTTAAAAACATTCGGACTATATGACAGCGATCCTGTCTTTTCTGAATTGAATGACAATAGTGAAGCCCACTTAGCTCGTGTAACGAAAGGAGAGTACTTGTCGAGAAAAGCACAATCTAAGAAATGTCAAATGGAAGGCTATAAACGTTTGAGACTTGGCAACGATGGCCTTCCTGATACATTGGAATTTGCGAAAATGGTCAGAGAGTGCGACGAAATGACGATCTATAAGGAGCGGTAATAGGTCGGCTTCGAGTTTTCTTTCGCCCCAACCAATCACGCGCGACGCTTTGCCTTCCCCTCTGACCCGCCGAGCGAGGAAGGTTCGCCGGGGGTAGTCCGGTCGCGTTGTCCGACGACGGCCGTTTTTTGGCCGGCTAGTTTAGCGACCGGCCCGGCGGGCCTTCCGCAGCGAGGGTAGCCCGCAGGGCCGGGGAGGCGGGGCGCGTTTCTTTGGATACTTTCTTGCCGCGCAGCAAGAAAGTATCTCGCCCGCCGGGGCGAGACCCGGCATTTCCCTTCGAAGGAAACCCCAAGAGTCGGCGCTGGCGACACGGCGATACGGCGTTCAATTCCCCACCACCACCTTCCCGTTCGGCACTTCCCCGAACACATCCGGCGCATACATCGCCTCGACCCGCGTCGGCGGCAGGGCAAACTCGCCGGCGTTGTTGATGCGCAGGGTGTAGTCGATCTGGAAGCGGCCGCGCGGGGCGACTTCGTAGTAGGCACGGAAGTTGGCGAAGGTGCGTTCGATGAAACTGGGCCAGACGCGGCGCGAACGCAGGTCTTCGTCCATCGTCGCGATGCGCGAATCGCGGCCGTCGCCTTCGCCGAGGATGCGGCTGCCGGCAGGGATCGGGTCACTGACGACGACCCAGGTCATGTCCTGTTCGGCCTCGACGCTGAGCGTGACGCGCCAGAGGTCGCCGCGGCTGACTTTGCCTTGTTCCTTTTCCTGCAGCGGCGTCACGTGTCTTGTGACGCGGTAGCCGAAGGCGCGCGGTTCGTCGGCCGGGATCGCGGCCAGGGCCTGGATGCTGGCCCAGGGTTTGCCGCTGCCTTCGTGGGTCACGGCCAGTTTGCCTTCGCCAGTTGGCCAGGGCAGCGCCAGCAGCGGTTTGTCGTCGGAGCCCTTCCAGCGATGCTCGGCGCTCGCCGCGCCGAGGCTGCCGCGCGTGGTGCCGGCGACGGCTTCCTTCTCGAAGCGGCGGCCGTACTGGTCGAGCGCGATGGCGGCCCAAGCGTTGGCGGTGGTGGTGAACCAGCGGCCGCGCACCTGGCGTTCCAGCGCGCCGCGCAGCAGCTTGGGCAGGTCGTCGCGCCAGCCGGCGTCGTCCATCACGGCTTCGATCAGGCGGAAGGTATTGGAGTCGCCGCTAACCATCATCCACCACCAGTAGTCGCCTTTTTCCGTGGTGAATGTCAGGCGCCCGCCGCCGTATGACAGGCGGTTCCTCAGCTCACGCTCGGAGGCGGCGAGCTTTTCGGCGCGCTGCGGCAGGTCGGCGAGGCGCTTGACCACCAGGTACCAGTCGATCAGCGCCGAAGTCGGCAGGCGCAGCAATTCCACGTCGAGTGCGGCGGCGGCCTTGACCGGTTTTCTGCCGCCACGCGTCAGCGCTTCGAGCGCGAGCAGCTTGGCGGCAAGCTGGGCGTCGGTCTGCGCCGGCGACCAGACCGGCGCCTTGAAGCGCACCTCGACGAAGCCGGTGAGGCCGTCTTCCATGCGCGTCTTCAACTCGGCGGGCAGGGCCAGTCCGCTGGCCTGCGACACATCGAGCAGATAGGCGGTGAGCGTGACGCTGCCGGCGCTGGTCGCCGACTCGCTGGCGAAATAGCGCGCCAGGCCGTTGCCGTCGAGCAGGGCCGGCAGGCTTTCGACGACTTCCTTCCAGCGCTTTTCGTCCTTCAGGCCGACGGCGATCGAGGCTTTCTGTTCGAGGCAGGAGAACGGGTAGTCCTCGAAGTAGCGCTTAAGCCCCGGCGGCGGGGTCGACAGTTTCGGCGAGAGGCCGACCTCGATGCCGCCGCGGCCGGGCAGCGCGCCTTGCGGCATGGCGACGGGCATTTCCAGCCTGCCGTCGACGCGGGCGAAACTGGCCTGTTGCACGGTGACGGGTACGGCGGGTTCGATGCGCTGGGTGATCTTGAGGCGGTCGCGGCCCGGGTTTTTGTTACTGTCGGTTTTCTCGCTGGCCTCGAATTCCCATGCCAGGCTGGTTGCGTTCTCGGGCGCCTGCGCGCTCCAGTTGATTTCCGCAGCGCCTTCGGCGTCGAGTTTCACTTCCTTTGCTTCCAGCGCCTGCATGCCGGCACGTGCCGTGACATTCACCGTCATCGCCCTTGCCGTGCCGTTCCTCACCGTCAAGAGCGCCTGGTAGCGATCTTTCTCGCGCACCAGCGGCGGCAGGCCGGAGATCAGTTGCAAATCCTGCCGTGTGCGCACGGCGGCCGAGCCGGTGCCGAACAGGCTTGCGCCGGCGCTGGCGATGCCGACCAGCTTGAATTCGGTAAGCGAATCGTTGATCGGCAGCTTCACCATCGCCGTACCGTCAGCGCCGACTTTCACGCGCGGCTGCCAACTCAGCAGCGTGTCGAACAGCTCGCGTGCCGGCGCCCGGCCGCCGCCGCCGCCGGGCGGCACCGCCTTGCGGCCGTAGTGGCGCTTGCCCAGCACTTGCGATTGCGCGGTCGAGGTGATGACCTCGTAGCCGCGGCGCGGCGTCATGGCTTCCAGCAACTTCCAGCTCTCGTTGGGTCGCAGTTCGAGCAGCGCCTGATCGACGGCGGCGAAGGCCAGCTCGGTGCCTGCGGGCAGCGGCTTGCCTTCCGGCGCCGTCACTTTGAGGCGCACCGTGGCTTCTTCGCGCGGCCGGTAGTCGGCGCGCTCGGGCAGCACGTCGACCTTGAGGCGCAGGCTCTCGGTGCCGACGTTGAGTTCGGCCAGGCCGATGCGCCAGGCCGGCTTGGCCAGGTCGACCATCGCCGTCGGTTGCTGCGGGTTCCACCATTCGCGGAACCACGCCGCCGGTTCGCGCCAGCCCCACTGGAACAGCGAATACCACTTGAGCGGCTCGACGCGGCCACGCACCACCAGCACCGAAACGAACACGTTGGGCGCCCATTCGCCCTTGACCGGGATTTCGATCACCGGCTTGAAACGCGACAGCGGGCGGACGAAGGTCTCGATGACGCCGCCGGCCTCGACCGAGATCAAGGCGGTGGCGTCGCGGAAGGGCGTATGCACACGGAATCTTGCCGTATCGCCGGCCTTGTAGCCGCGCTGCTCGGGCACGACGTCGATGCGGTCCTGGTTGCCGGCGGTGAACCACGGATCGTCGCCATTGCCGGTCGCCCAATAGCTGGCGCCGCTGCGCGTGACGTTGCCCTGCCCGTCGCGGGTTTCCGCCAGCAGGAAGATTTCGCCGGAGCCGGCCACCTTCGGCTCGCAGCGCAGGATGCCGCGTGCGTCGCTCTTGCCGCTGCAAACCGTGCCGAGGTCGGCGAACTCCTCGCGGTTCTCGTAGGCATAGAAGCCGCCGACGATGCGGCGCCGGTGCGAATGCGAAATGCGCCGCTTGGCCGTGACGCTGAGTTCCTGTCCGGCCAGCGGCTTGCCGTCGAGGTCGAGCGTCAGCAGATCAACGCGGCCCTTGTCGCTGGGCGAGCTCCAGTCGGGAATCTTCATGCCCAATGCCACGGCGGCCGGCCACAGCGGCACCGTGCCGCGAATGGTCTGGATCTCGCCGTTGGGATCGTTGAAGCTCATCTCGGCGTAGATCTCGGCCGGGCCGCGCGGCTTGTTGGCGATCGCCACATCGAGCTTGCCGGCGCCGGCGCGGTCGAGCGTCAGTTCCCGCTTGTCGAGGATCAGCTGTTCGCGCTCGCGGCCGTTGTCGATGCCGAAGGCGGCGAGCCCGGCCTCGCTGAAATCGACGCTGAAGCGATAGCCGTCGTGGCCCGGCCAACTCGGCCAGGTCGGCCGCAGCGTGGCCGAGACCTGCACCGGATGTGCCTTCGCCGCGCCGCCGTTGATGAAGGACAGGCCCAGCGCCAGCGGCACGCTTTTCGGTGCGACATGGCGCGACGTGACGCCCTGCACGCTGCCGGTGAACACCGGCAGGCGGAAGTCGGAAACGCGGAATTCGCCCGTCTCGCGACCGCCCCTGCCGCCCTTGCCGCCTTCGAGCGTCACCGCATAACTGCCACGCTTGGCGGCGTCGGGAATCTTCCACTGGCTCAAGGCCACGCCCTGGGCGTCCCAGACCAGCGCCAGCTTGTACTCGGCGCCGCTGTCGTGGCGGATCACGGCGCGTTCGGGCAGCGTCGCCGGATCGGGCAGGCTCATGCCGCGGCTGCCGCGTTCGCGCGCGATGTGCTTCATCGACACGGTCTGGCTGGGGCGCAGCAGCGTGCGATCGAACACGGTGTGGATCAGGCGCGGGCCGGAGCCCTCGCCCCAGGTATTGACGCCGAAGCGCCAGGGTTCGATGCCCTCGTGCCAGTCGCTGCGCGCGAAGCTGTAGTCGTCGTTCTGTCGCGCCGATATGAACAGGAAGCTGGCGCCGTCGCAGTTCTGTTCGGCGAGTGCACGGTCCGCCAGCGCCCGGCCCTGCGTGTCGGTTTTGCCGCTCCAGAGCAGCGTGCCCTTGCAGCTCGACACGCGCACCTCGGCGTTCGCCACCGGCTTGCCGCTGTCCAGCGCCGTGACCCAGACCAGCGCGTTGTCGCGGCCGCTCTTGAAGTGCACCGCCATGTTGGTCACCAGCGCGGCGGCGCGCACATACATCGGCCTGGCGCTGGAGAGCAGCGCCGCGCCGAGCAGCCGGCTTTCGACTTCGACGATGTGGTAACCGGGCTTCGCCAGCGGAATGCCGACCACTTCGAATTCGGCACTGCCGCCGGGTTTGGGCAGCTCGCGCTTGCCGACGCCGGGCTGCTGCGCCAGATAGCTCAATTCGCGGGCGTAGTGGGGGTCTTCGTAGTCCTCCGGCTTGCCGTCGCGCAGCAGCTTTACTTTCTTCGTCTGCTTGTTGAAGCGGACGATGGCCTGCATCGCGGCAATCACTTCGGCGTCCTCGGTCAGGCGCCGTTCGCGCAAATCGAGCTTCGCTTCGATGTTGCGCAAAGTGACCGGCAGCACGCCGCCTTCCTTGAGTTCGACAATGCCGAAATCGCCGGGAAACTTCGCCAGCGGCGGCAGCGTGGCGGTGGTGAATTTGAGCGGGAAGCTCGTCGCGTTGGCCAGCGGCCGCCCGGCCTCGTCCTTGATGCCGGCGGGCAGTTCCAGGCGCAGTTCGGCGTTCTGCGCGAAGGGCCGGGCAAAGACGAAGCTGCGCGCCGTGTTCTGGCGCCGGCTGTCGCTCTTGTCGGTATCGACCGGCAGGCGTTCGCCCTCGGGGGTGATCAGGCGCATCTTGCCGCGCAGCGTTGCATCGACCTGAGCCGAGAATTCCAGCGTGATGTTCGACAGCGGCGAGCAGGGCGCGCCGGCCTTCTCGCGTTCGCAACTCAGCGTGGCGCGGAAGGGCTCGCGCACCGGATAGATGAAGCTCTCTTCCTTGGTCGACTTCGCGCCATTCTCCGCTTCGACACCCTTGCCCCACACCAGCTTCATCTTCACACCGGCCGGCAGGCGTTCGCTGCAAGCCACCACGATCTCGTTCCTGCCGCCGCGATGCGTCGCGGCAAATATTTCCCGGCGCTGCGGCTCGGGCACCAGGCGCGCCGGAATCCGGTTGCCGACGCCGTCGGCCTCGCACCAGACGTTCTGTTCCACCGATGCCGCCTTGACCGGTCCGGCCGGCGTGATGACAAAGGCCTGATCCTCCTCGATGCCGCCGCCGGGCGCGGGATGGATGGCGCGCGGCCACGGTCCCGGCGCGAAGAAGCGATAGCCGGTCTTGCCGTTGATGTCCTCGCCGTTGACCGCCCTGAAATCCGCCTTCACCTCGAACTGGCAGCGCTCGCCCGGCAGCAGGGCGCGTTCGAGTTGCCACGTCCAGGTGCGGGGATCGGCCCAGCGGCCGCTGCCCTTCACCGCGCCGCAATCGACGCGGAAGGGCGCCGCCGCGTCCGGCCGGCCCAGCGGCACCATGTCGGTGCTGAACACCACCGTGGCGCGCGTCTGCTGGTCGACCAGTTCCTGCGGCGTGAATTGCTGTACCCAGGCGGCATCCGCGGCGAAGGAAAGGGTGAGGCAAAGCAGGGCTGCGGCGCGCTTGGGCATGGTCGTATTCCGCATGAATGACGTCGGGGGATTATAGCCAGCGGGATGCGGGGCGTCGGCGTGTCGCCGGCACCGACTTTCGGCGGGCCAGGCGGGTTGCGGGATCTGGCAAACGACCGATATAACTGTATATAATCACAGCATGAAAGCCGGCACTCTCCGCAAAGGCCGCGGCGCGGTGATCTCGCCCGATGGCCGCTTCGACGCCTGGCGGCGGGAGGCGGCGGACGACGGGTGGTGGAACGAGGACGAGGCGGCGCCGGCCACCGAGCTGATGGTCGATACGGCGAAATCGGTGATCACCTACAACACCTCGCCCGACATTCCCTACGACCGCACGATCAATCCCTATCGCGGTTGCGAACACGGCTGTGCGTACTGTTTTGCGCGACCGTCGCATGCTTACCTGGGTTTGTCGCCGGGACTCGATTTCGAAACGAAAATTGCGTACAAGGCCGATGCGGCGGCAATCCTGCGCCGGGAACTGGCCAGGAAGAACTACGTCTGCCGCCCGGTGGCGCTGGGCATCAACACCGACGCCTGGCAGCCGGTGGAGCGCCGCCTGCGGGTGACGCGCGGCATCCTCGACGTGCTCGCGGAAACGCACCACCCGGTGACCATCGTCACCAAGTCGGCGCTGATCCTGCGCGACCTCGACCTGCTGGCGGAAATGGCGCGCGGCCAGCGCGTGCATGTGGCGATTTCGATCACCACGCTCGATGCCGACCTTGCGCGGGCGATGGAACCGCGGGCGGCGTCTCCCCGGCGCCGACTCGCGGTTGTCGCCGCGCTGGCGGCGGCCGGCGTGCCGACGGCGGTGATGGCGGCGCCGTTGATCCCGGCGCTGACCGATCATGAGCTGGAGGCCATCCTCGCCGCGGCGCGCGAAGCGGGCGCGAGCTCGGCCGGCTACATCCTGCTGCGCCTGCCGCATGAGGTGAAGCCGCTGTTCCGCGCCTGGCTCGACAGCCATCGGCCGGGGCACGCCGAGCATGTGTATAGCCTGATGCGCCAGCTGCATGGCGGCAAGGAGTACGACAGCGCCTTCGGCAGCCGGCAACGCGGCAGCGGGCCGCTGGCGGACATCATCGCCCGGCGCTTCCGCCTTGCCGTGCGCCGGCTTGGGCTGGACGCGCCATCGGCGCCGCTCGACACGACGGGTTTCCGACCGCCGCCGCAGCCAGCGGTCGCCACGCCGCAGATGAGTTTGTTCTGAGGGTGTTGGCGCGGCGACCGGTGGCGCCGTGCCATCGCGACGGGGCTATACTGTTTCGCTCGCGACATATTCCTCTTCGACTGTGTACAGGCTTTCATGAAATTCGACTTCTGGAATATCGGGTGGCGGTCAGTGCGGCGCGGTATCTTTCATATGGCATGTGCCGCCGCTCTGTCGTTGCCGGGCGCATCCGCCCTGAGCCAGGCTGTGACCGCGGCGGAAAAACCTTTCGTCTGGGGCGTCGACGGCGAGCCGACGAACTATGGCAATCGATGGGTGACGCTGATCTACAGGGAAGCCTTCAGGCGCCTGGGGATACCGGTGCAGTTCGAGCACTACTCGCTGGCGCGGCGTGCGGCCCTGGTGGAGGAAGGTGTCATCG
This sequence comes from Sulfuritalea hydrogenivorans sk43H, assembly GCF_000828635.1. Classification (GTDB taxonomy): domain Bacteria; phylum Pseudomonadota; class Gammaproteobacteria; order Burkholderiales; family Rhodocyclaceae; genus Sulfuritalea; species Sulfuritalea hydrogenivorans. The sequence continues at coordinate 3,408,948 of NZ_AP012547.1, read as the reverse complement.
ACGGGGAGACCTCGCGCATCTACAGTTATGGCGACAGCCGGCCGAATCTGGTCCGGGTGGAAGAGTCCCTGGCCGATCTGGTTTTTTCCTTCTTTACCGCCAACCCGAGTTTGCGCCTGGCGCGGATCGAGGATATGCGGGGCACCGGCTATCGCGTGGAATACCGGCGCGGCATTCTGCTCTGCGAGACCGCGGTGAAGGGGGTCGTTGCCGCTGAGCAGATTTCCGACGTGCTGACCCAGGGGCAAGGCCTGAAGAAGCTGATCGCCGGGCGCACCGACCTGTACTGCGATCTGGAGGTTTACGTGTTGCAGGAACTCCAGCAGCCCGAATTCAAGGGCGCAAATGTGCGCAAGGTCGTCAGCATCGGCAAGACCGTGCCGACCTATCCCTATGTCAACAAGAAGCACGCGGAACTGGCGCCGCGCCTGGCGGCCGTGTTGAAGCAGATGAAGGCCGAGGGCTTGATCGAGGTTTACCGGAAGCAGGTGGAACGCGACCTCGGATGGCAGTAGCCGCCCGGTAGAATGCCGGCGATGAAAGTCCTCGGCATCGAATCCTCCTGCGATGAAACCGGCGTCGCGCTCTACGATACCGGGCGCGGCCTGCTCGGCCATGCCGTGCATACCCAGGTGGCGATGCACGAGGCCTACGGCGGCGTGGTGCCGGAGCTCGCCTCGCGCGACCACATCCGCCGCCTGATCCCGCTGCTGGAGCGCGTGCTGGCCGATGCCGGCTGCACGAGGCGCGACATCGACGCGATTGCCTACACGGCGGGGCCGGGGCTGGCGGGTGCCTTGCTGGTCGGCGCCAGTTTCGCCGAGGCGCTGGCCATGGCGCTCGATGTGCCGGCGCTGCCGGTCCATCACCTCGAAGGCCATCTGCTTTCGCCGCTACTGGCCGACGACGCGCCGCCATTCCCTTTCATCGCGCTGCTGGTATCCGGCGGGCATACGCAGCTGATGCGCGTGACGCGCGTCGGCGCTTACGAGCTGCTCGGCGAATCGCTCGACGACGCGGCGGGCGAGGCTTTCGACAAGACCGCCAAGCTGCTCGGGCTGGGCTATCCCGGCGGGCCGGCGCTGGCAAAGCTGGCGGAGCGAGGCACGGCGGGGCGCTTCAAGTTGCCGCGTCCGATGTTGAACAGCGGCGACTTGTCCTTCAGCTTTTCCGGTCTGAAGACGGCGGTGCTGACGGCGGCGCGCGCAAAGGAACTGACCGAGTCGGAGAAAGCCGACCTCGCCGCCGAATTCCAGGAAGCGGTGACCGAAGTGCTGGCCGCCAAGTCGGTGACGGCGTGCCGCCAGCACCGACTTTCATCGCTGGTGGTGGCCGGCGGCGTCGGCGCCAACCGGCGCCTGCGCCAGCGGCTGGACGAGGCCATGGCGAAAATCGGCGGCCGGGTGTTTTATCCGGCGCTGGAGTTGTGCACCGACAACGGCGCAATGATTGCGTTCTGCGGTGCGCAGCGCCTGCTGCAGGGAGAAGTGCCCGTGGCGGCTCGTGGTGCGTTCGCGGTGCGCCCGCGCTGGCCGCTGGATCAGCTTTCCTAGCCTGCCTCGCGCAGCAGGTTGCCGACGTGCTGCACGCGCCCCGCCATGGCGCGCAGCAGCGCAATGCCGAACGCGGGGTTCGCCTTGACCATCGACAGGAAATCATTGCGTGCGACCAGCAGCCAGGCGCTCTCGGCTTCGGCGGTGGCGGTGGCGGCACGGCCGGCGCGCTCGATCAGTGCCATTTCGCCGAAAACTCCGCCGGGACCGACATGTTCGATCACCTTGCCATCGACCGATATCGCGATGCGGCCCTTGGTGACGACGAACATGCAGGCGCCGACCGCGCCCTGGGTGACGACGTTCTGCCCGGCGGGGGCCGTGGTCGGCAGCGGATCGCCGAGCGCATGCTGCAGTTCCGACAGGATCTTTCCGTTCAGCGAATTCTTCTGCTCCAGCGCCGCAGTGGGGGGCTTTGGGGCCTCGGCCAGTTTGACCAGGCTGCGGCGCAAGCGTTGCGCCATGACGCTCATCAGCATCAGGGCAAATTCGGGCATCTGCTGCAGCGATTGCAGGAATGCCTTTTCATCGAGCGAGAGCACGCGGCAAGCCTTGCGGGCCGTTGCCGTGGCGCTTCTCGGCATGTCGGCAATGGCCGCCATCTCGCCGAAGATTTCGCCGGGCAGCACCAGTTCCAACGGCTTGCCCTTGAGCGTCAGCGCGACGTCGCCGTCGAGCAGCAGATAGATGCGGGCGCCCTTGGAAAACAAGCCACCGGCTTTTTCGTTTTCGGCAAAAATCTGCTTGCCGGCGGCAAACTGCTCCAGCGTTCCGGCAATCTTGAAAAACGCGAGGGCCAGCCTGGGCTCGTAGGGCGAGGCCGGCTCTGCTGGCGGGCTCGGCTTGGCGACGGGCTTCGGCGCGGGAGCGGCGGGTTTGCCTGAAAAATCCAGATCATCCATGGCGGCGTTCCTGAATCGAAATATGCAATATGGTCGGCGCGATACTATTTCACATGATGATTATAAGGCGCGGCAAGCAGTCGAATATCTTCACTGCGCGGTTGCAACCTGGACGCGGACTCAGGCTAGAATGCCGATCAATATATTACCTAAGACATACATGGGACCGCCGCCGAACTGGGCCGACAATCTACTGATTGGAATTCACGAGATCGACCTGCAGCACCGGGTGCTGTTTGATGTCGTGGCGCGCCTCGAACTGGCCATAAGCTCGGACGACAAATGGTCGGCCGTACATTTCGCGCTCGTCGAGTTGACCAATTTCGTGAACATCCACTTCGCCGTTGAAGAGGCCTTGCTGCGCTTGCATGACTATCCGGACATGGAGGCCCATGTTGCGGAACACCGGAAGTTCTGTGCCGATCTGGCGGAAATCAAGGGGCATTCGATCCGCGAGGACATCAGCGTGGAAATGACGGCCCTGGTTAAAAACTGGCTGGTCAGCCACATCGGCGGCGCGGACCGCGCCTATGTTCAGCATCTGCGATCGGCGGCGATCGTGTATGTGCCGGTAAGCTGATTCGCTGGCTTCGCTGTCAGGATTCGACGCTCCGCTTCCTGCCGCCGATGCGGCTTTCGGTGCCGGCGACCAGTTTGCGGATGTTGCTCTTGTGCCGGTAGATCAGCACCGCGCACATCAGCGCAACCGCGGCAATGACTTCGGATCGGCCCAGCAGCCACCAGGTCAGCGCGGGCGCGGCGGCGGCGGCGGCCAGCGCCGCCAGCGAGGAATAGCGCGTGAAAATCACCACGGCGATCCAGATGCCGGCGGTGATGCCGGCCAGCACGCCGGAGAAACCCAGCAGCACCCCCAGCGCTGTGGCCACGCCCTTGCCGCCCTTGAAGCCGAGGGTGAAGGGAAACACGTGACCGAGGAAGGCGGCGAGGCCGGCGACCGCAATCGCCGTCTCGCCGGCGCCGACTCTCTGGGCGATGAACATGGCGAGCCAGCCCTTCGCCGCATCGCCGATCAGCGTCAGCAGGGCGGCGGCCTTGCTGCCGCTGCGCAGCACATTGGTGGCGCCCGGATTGCCCGAGCCGAAGCTGCGCGGATCGGCCAGGCGGAAGGCGCGCGAGACGATCACGGCAAAGGGTATGGAGCCGAGCAGATAGCCCAGCACGGCAGAAACGAGCAGGTTCATTGCGGATTCCCTAGAATGCCCTGAATTCTAATCTGGAGCTGTGATGGACTTCATCTTCATCGACGACATGCGGGTCGACGCCCATGTCGGCATTTTCGAGCGCGAGAAGGCGGCGCCGCAGACGCTGGAGATCAGCCTCACCTTCGGCGTGCCCGACGAGGCGGCGCAGGATGACGACATCGACAAGACCATTCGCTACGACGCGGTGATCGACCGCATCCGCGCCGAACTGGCGACGCGCCATTTCAACCTGCTGGAGACGCTCGGCGAATACGTGATCGGCCTGCTGCTCAACGAGTTCGGCGCGCCCTGGGTCAAGATCAGCATCGCCAAGATGGGCATCATGAAGGGCGTGCGCCGCGTCGGCGTGCAGATCGAACGTTCGCGATGACGCCGCTGCCGGCGCCGGCCGAACTGATCTACGCTCTGGGCATGGCCGCGGTGGCGGTCAATGCCGCCTCGGCGGTGCTGGAAACCGAAGACAAGAAGATGGACCTGGTCGGCGCGGTGATTGTCGGCCTGGCGACCAGCCTCGGCGGCGGCACCCTGCGCGACCTGCTGCTGAATCGTCCGGTGTTCTGGCTGGGCGATGTCGCCTATCTGTTCTGCGGTCTGCTTGCGGTAGGCCTCACCTTCGTCCTCGCGCGTCGCATCCGGGTGCGCGCCGGCCTGTTCGTGGTGCCGGACGCGGTCGGACTTGCGCTGTTTACCGTGGTCGGTTGCCAGATCGCGGTCGCGGCCGGCGTGCACTGGCTTTCCGCCTCCCTGCTGGCCGTGATCACCGGCGTCGTCGGCGGCATGCTGCGCGACATCCTGGTCAACGAAGTGCCGCTGGTGATGCGGCCGGGAACTCTCTACGCCACGGCCTCCTGGCTCGGCGCGCTGACCCTGCTCGGGGCCCTGCAACTGGGCTGGGGCGATGCGGCGGCGGCGACCGCCGGCGGTGCGGTGGTGCTCGGCCTGCGCCTGGCGGCGATCCGCTGGCGGCTCAGGCTGCCGACCTACAGGTCGCGCTGATCATCTTCGAAAGTCTTTGTCCGCAGATTTCGCAGATTTAAATTCGGAAATTCTTTGGGTTGGATGCCATCGCCGGGAAGCTCGACGAGTAATGGGCATGGCGCGCCATGCGTGTTGATCCATCTGCGAAAATCTGCGAAATCTGCGGGAAAAAGAATCACTCCTTCAGTCCGCACTCCACGATCTTCGGCTGCAGCACGCGCAGGATGTCGTGCGGATGGACGCCGACCAGATAGCCGCGCCTGCCGCCGTTGATGTAGATCAGCGGCAGGTCGAGAATGGTCTTTTCCATATGCACCGGCAGCGCCTTCTTGGTGCCGAAGGGCGAGCAGCCGCCGACCATGTAGCCGGTGTGGCGCAGGGCATCCTCGGGTTTGCAGGGACCGACTTTCTTGACGCCGATCTGGCGCGCCAATTCCTTGGTGGATACCTTGCGGTCGCCGTGCATCAGCACGATCAGTGGCTTGCCGGTTTCGTCTTCCATGACCAGCGTCTTGACCACCGCGTGTTCGGGAACGTTGAGTTCGCGGGCAGATACACCGGTGCCGCCATGCTCCTCGTACTCGTAGAGATGGTTGGAGTGGGCGACGCCGTGCTTGTGCAGGAACTTGGTCGCCGGGGTTTCGGGGATGTTGGTTTCGTGTCTCATGGTATTTATTTTACGCTCGGCTCGTGTAAGGAATCGGGGTTTTCAACGTCCAATCCATGGACGCCGTATGCGTCCTATCGGAGACCCGTCATGAACGCACGCATGTCCGCAGTGGCGATTCTTGCCTGGCTGTCGGCGGCCGCCGGCACGCACGCGGCGGCGCCGCCCTGCGTCGCGCAAAGCGGCGCACAGCGCGCGGTGCTGCTTGAACTCTACACCTCGGAAGGCTGCGACAGCTGCCCGCCGGCTGATCGGAGGCTGTCGCAGTTCAAGACCCGGGCCGACCATGCTGGCCGCGTCGTGCCGCTGGCCTTCCACGTCGATTACTGGGATCGCCTCGGCTGGGTTGATCGCTTTGCCAACCCGCAGTACACCCAGCGGCAGCAGGTGATGGCGGGCCTGGCTCGCTCACGCATGGTTTACACGCCGCAATTTCTGCGCAATGGGCGGGACTGGCGCAGTGCCGGAAGTCCGCTTGATGGTGCCGGGGCTGCCGCCACCGGTCTGCGCATCCTCCTCGAACTCGGGGTGCCGACGGCCGGGCACCTGGCGCTGGATGGCGGGATTTCCGCGGCGAACGCCGGGGCCGAGGCATGGCTCGCGGTGTACGAGAACAATCTGGAGTCTCAGGTGCGCGCCGGCGAGAACAGCGGCAAGACCCTGCGCCACGACTATGTGGTGCGCCGGCTGATCGGGCCGCTGTCTCCGGACCCCAGCGGACGCATATCGCTGCGCCGGCAGGTCGCGCTGGATGCGGGCTGGAAGCGCGCCGATCTGGGAGTGGTGGCGTTTGTTCAGGACAAGGCGAGCGGCGAGATACTGCAAGCGCTGCAGCGGCACGCTTGCGCGGGCTAGCCGCGCGGATGATGCAGATGATGCAGCTGCTTGAGCCGCTCGCGGGCGACATGGGTGTACACCTGCGTCGTTGAAATGTCGGCATGGCCGAGCAGCAGTTGCACCACACGCAGGTCGGCGCCGTGGTTCAGCAGGTGCGTGGCGAAGGCGTGGCGCAGCACGTGCGGCGAAATGCGCTCCTGCGGTATGCCGACGCGCAGGGCGTACTTTTTTACCAGGGTCCAGAACATCTGCCGCGTCATGGCGGCTCCGCGCGTGGTGACGAACACGGCGTCGGACACATGCGACTTGAGCAGCTCGCCGCGCGCGCCGGCAATGTAGCGCTGCAGCCACTCGGCGGCGATCTGGCCGAGCGGCACCAGGCGCTCCTTCGAGCCCTTGCCCATCACCCGCACCACGTTGTCGTTGAGGCTCACCTCGAACAGGCGCACGCCGACCAGTTCGCTGACGCGCAGTCCGGTGGCATAGAGCAGCTCGAACATGGCGCGGTCGCGCAGGCCGAGCGGGGTATTGACGTCGGGCGCGCCGAGCAGGTCTTCCACCTGCTTTTCGGAGAGCGTTTTCGGGAAGCGCGAGATTGTCGGCGGCTTGTCGATGTTGAGCAGCGGATCGGCCTGCAATCGGCCCTGGTCCAGCAGCCAGCGGTAACAGCGCCGCAGCGTCGCCATCAGTCGCCGCTGGCTGGTGGACTTGATGCCGCCGGGGCGGGTGTTCAGATATGCGAGATAGGCGTTGATCGCCGTCTCGTCAGCGCCGACTATCGATGAATTGTTCCTTGCCAGCCAGTCGGCAAACAGCGCCAAGTCGCTGCGGTAACTCGCCAGCGTGTTCTTCGAGAGTCCGTCGGCGAGCCACAGCGCGTCGATGAATTCGTCGATCAGCGCGGCGTCAGAAGCCGGCATGTTCGTGCAGCAGCAGCCATTTCTTGATGTCGAGCAGAAAGCCGCCGCCCTGCTTGCCGAATCCGCCCAGCGCCTGATTCGCCGCGATCACGCGATGGCAAGGCACCACGATCGGATAGGGATTGGCGCCGCAGGCGTTGCCCACCGCGCGCGGGCCGCTGCGAATAGCGGCGGCGACTTCGCCGTAGCTCATGGTCTGGCCGGCCGGGATCGCGGAAATCCGTTCCCAGACCTTGCGCTGGAAATGCGTGCCGGCCGGCGCCAGCGGCAGGCCGAATTCGAAGGCCGGGTCCGCGAGCCAGGCGCGCAACTGGCGCACGGCTTCTTTCGCCAGCGGGGTTTTCGGCGCGATCTCGGCTTGGGGTTCGAGGTAGGTGATTTCGGTGATTTCGTCATCGTTGCAGCGGATGCCGATGGAAAAGCCGGGTGCGGACAGGATGGCGGAGCAAGGCTTCACGGCGTGCACTCCCGTAGTTCGATCACGGCATTATTGTCGATCCCCGGCAGATGATCCGCAAGCGGGCGGCAGAGGGTCTCGGTGCATAGCGTGTAGCCGCCGGCATGCGGCGAATGCGACAGGCGCAGTACGGTTTGCGGCGGCAGTTGCGGGCGGTAATGCCAGACCCCGTTCTTCAGCACCGCGCCTTCGGGCGGCTCCATGCCGGCGCCGCTGCCGCGGATGCGGGCTTCCTTGAGCACGAGTGTTTTGCCTTCGATGCGCCAGTCTTCCTCCCAGCGGATCTTTTCTATCGAATGCATCCAGCTCAGGGTGAAGCCCTCGATGGCGAGCACGGCGCTGACCGCGCCCGCCGCGAGGCACAGCATCAGGCGTCGGAGTCGGCGCTGGCAGGACGGCGCGCTGCAGCCTGCCGGCTGCGCAGCAGATGCCAGACGACAAAGACCGCGCTCATGACGAAGCCGATCTCGTCGGTCAGCGGGATCGCCGCGACCAGCAGGAAAGCCGCCGCCGCCGCGAAGATGCGCTCGGCCATGTTGAGCGAGGCGAACATGAAGCCGATGGCCGCCGCGCCCCACAGCATGATCGACACCACCGCCTTGAACACGATGTAGGCGACGGCGGCAAAGGTCCAGTCGCCCTGCAGCATCAGTGCCGGCGTATACACGGCCATGTAGGGAATGACGAAACCGGCGATGGCGATCTGCACCGCCTTGAAGCCGATTTTCATCGCCGACTCCTTGGCGATCGAGGCGGCGGCGAAGGCGGCCAGCGCCACCGGTGGCGTCAGGTCGGCCATGATGCCGAAGTAGAAGACGAACATGTGGCTGACGATCAGCGGCACGCCGAGCTTGAGCAGCGCCGGCGCGGCGATGGAACTGGTGATGATGTAGTTGGGGATGGTCGGGATGCCCATGCCCAGCACGAGACACACCAGCATGGTCAGGACCAGCGAGAGGAACAAACTTTTTTCGCCGACGCTGAGGATGAAGCCGGCGAAGCTCGACGCCGCGCCGGTCAGCGTCAGCACGCCGATGATGACGCCGACGATGGCGCAGGCCACGCCCACCGGCAGCGCCTGCTGTGCGCCCTCGACCAGGCTCATCTTGAGCAGGTGCAGGGTCTTCATGCCGCCCTTGAGGGCGAAGGTCTGCGCCACCAGCGCGGCGATCAGCGCCAGCAGCGGAAAGATGCCCCAGGTTTCCATGTTCTTGACGAAGACCGCGGCGGCGAGGCCCAGCGCAAACCAGAATACGTAGCGGAAGGCCGCGCTGGAAACACGCGCGGCGATGGCCGCGCCGAGGATCAGCACGGCGGTCAGCACCAGGCCGATCATGCCGGCGAACATCGGCGTGAAGCCGTTGAACAGGGTCCACACCAGCACCACCAGCGGCAGCAGCAGATACCAGTTGTCGCGCATCGCATGCCAGGGATTGGGGCACTCGGCCTTGGGCAGGCCGACCAGGTTCTTGCGCCCGGCTTCGAGGTGCACCATCCAGAAGGCGGTCAGGTAATAAAGGATGGCCGGAATCGCTGCTGCCTGGACGATGTCGGCGTAGGGCACGTTGATGTTCTCGGCCATGATGAAAGCCACCGCGCCCATCACCGGCGGCATGATCTGCCCGCCCATCGACGAGGTGGCCTCCACCGCGCCGGCGAAGATGCCCGAGTAGCCGAACTTTTTCATCAGCGGAATGGTGAATTGCCCGGTGGTCAGCACGTTGGCCACGCCCGAGCCGGAGATGGTGCCCATCAGTCCCGAGGAGATCACCGAGACCTTGGCCGGGCCGCCCTTGGTGTGGCCGACGAAACCCAGCGCCAGCGAGTTGAACAGGTTGATCATGCCGGCGTGTTCGAGAAACGAGCCGAACAGGATGAAGAGGAAGATGTAGGTTGCCGATACCAGGGTCGGGATGCCGAAAATGCCTTCGGTGCCGAGCGCCAGCTGGTTGATGATCTGGTCGAAGCCATACTCGCGATGGCCGAGGCTGCCCGGCAGCAGGTGGCCGAACACGCCGTAGAGCAGGAACAGCCCGCAGACGATGGGCAGCGCAAGGCCAAGGATGCGCCGCGCCGCTTCGAAGGTGAGGATCACCAGCGCTGTGCCGACGAACAGGTCGACAGTGCTCGGGTCGCCCGAGCGCTGGATCAGCTCGGCCTCGAACGCCCAGTGGTAGGTCGACAGTGCCAGTGCGCCGAAAGCCAGCGCCGTGTCGCCAGCGCCGACTTTCGACAGCCGGCCGGAGTTCTTGAAGGCCGGATAGAGGATGAAGGTGATGCACAGCAGGAAGCCGACATGCAGGCTGCGAATCACCAGGCTGGACAACGGGTGGAATGCGGCGACGATCAGCTGGTAGGTGGAAAAAGTCAGGGCCAGTCCGGTGAGAACCGTCAGCCAGCCGCCGCCGAGCCGGCGTTGCACGCCGTGCTCGGAGAACTCTTCCTGGCCGTGATCGGGGGCGGCGCTATGAACGGTCACGGCGATGCTCCCTTACTTGATCAGGCCGATTTCCTTGTAGTACTTCTCGGCGCCCGGATGCAGCGGGGCCGGCGGCGCCTTGGCGGCATTTTCCTTGGTGATGGCCTTGGCCGCGGCGTGCGCAGCGTGCAGTTCGGGCAGGTGTTCGAAGATCGCCTTGGTCATCTTGTAGGCCGCATCGGTCGACACGCCTTCATGGCTGACCAGGAAGTTCTGGATCGCCACCGTCGCCGTCGCTTCGGTCTGGCCGTTGTAGGTGTTGGCCGGCACGGTGCCCGGCTGGTAGGCGGCTTCGCCGATCTTCGCCACCACGTCGGCCGGAATCGGCACGATGACGATCTTGACCGACGTGGCCAGGTCGCGGATGGCGGCGACACCGAGGCCGGCCGAGATCAGCGTGGCGTCGAGCTGGCGGTTCTTCATCAGTTCCACCGATTCGCCGAAGGGCAGGTACTCGACCTTGGCGAAATCCTTGTAGCTCATGCCGGCGCCCTTGAAGATGTCGCGCGCATTGAGCTCGGTGCCGGACTTCGGCGCGCCGACGGCGACGCGCTTGCCCTTGAGGTCGGCCAGGGTCTTGATGCCGGAATCGGCGTTGGCGACGATCTGGATGTAGTTCGGGTAGATCGCGGCGATGGTGCGCAATTTCTTCAGCGGCGTCTTGAAGCCGGCTTCCTCGTTGCCCTTCCAGGCTTCGTTCAGCGCATCGCCGAGAGTGAAGGCGATTTCGCCACGCCCGGCCTGGAGCAGGTTGAGGTTTTCCGCGCTGGCCTTGGTTACTTGGGCCGAAGTTTTGGCGCCGGGCATGGCCTTGCCATAGACCTGCGACAGGGCAACGCCCATCGGGTAATACACGCCGGAGGTGCCCCCGGTGAGGACAGTGACGAATTCCTGGGCCTGTGCCGTGGCGGCGATGGTCAGTGCTGCCGCAGCGGCAAGCAGGGTGCGTGCTTTCTTCATGGGTGTCTCCTCCGGGGTGCTGGTTTGAATTGTGGAGTGAAGCTTACAACACTCCGGCCTCGCGAGTCAGGACGGCAATTTTTCGGCGCAGTGCCTGTATCGCTTTTCGAAGTCCGGACGTTCCATCACACGTGGGCAACGCAGCGATCTGGAACGGGGGTAGACTGCCGGCAAGGGCTGACAACGGGTGGCGCTTGGTGCCATGAGCGTTAGCGGGAAAGAAAATGAAACTGCCCAAACTGGAAAACCTGGCCGGCGATTTTTGGGGCGGCCTTGCGGCGATGCTGGTGGCGCTGCCTTCGGCGATTGCGTTCGGCGTCACCATCTATGCGTCACTCGGCGGCTCCTATGCCGCCTACGGGGCCTTGGCCGGAATTCTCGGCGCGACGGCGATGGGGCTGGTTGCGTCGTCGATGGGCGGCACCAACCGGCTCATCTCCGCTCCCTGCGCTCCGGCGGCGGCCGTGCTGACCGCGTTCGCGATCGAGCGCATCCAGCAGGGCGTGGATGCCGCCGCGGTGGCCGTGCTGCTGGCCGCGCTGGGACTGACGGCGGGAGTGCTGCAGGTGATCTTCGGCAGCATCGGCCTCGGCCGGCTGATCAAGTACATGCCCTATCCGGTGGTCAGCGGCTATCTGTCCGGTGTCGGCCTTTACATCATTTCCGGCCAGGTGCCGAAGTTTCTCGGCGCGCCCGCCGGCACGCATCTGGGGCACGCCCTGGCGAGCCCGGCGCTGTGGGTCTGGCAGGGCATGGCGGTCGGCGCGGCGACGATGCTCGCCATGCTGTTCGCGCCGCGCCTCACCCAGCGCGTGCCGGCGGCGATCCTGGCGCTCCTGGCCGGCGTGCTGTGCTACTTCGGCCTGGCCTTGTTTGATGCGGCGCTGCTCGACCCGCGCAATCCGCTGGTGATCGGTCCCCTGGGTGGCTCGGGTGGCGCGGGCGGCGGCTTTGTTGACGCCATGGCCGGCCGCTGGACAGGCGCAGGCCAGCTCGGCATGGCGGATCTCGCGGTGCTGCTCATGCCGGCGCTGACCCTGGCGGTGCTGCTCTCGATCGACACGCTGAAGACCTGTGTCGTGCTCGACGCGCTGACCCGTTCGCGCCACGATTCGAACCGCGAACTGATCGGCCAGGGCCTGGGCAACATCACCTCGGCCGTCGTCGGCGGCATGCCCGGCGCCGGCACCATGGGCGCGACGCTGGTGAACATGTCGAGCGGCGCGCTGACCCGCTACTCGGGTTTCATCGAGGGCGTCCTGGCGCTGGTGGCCTTTCTGCTGCTCGGCGCGCTGATCTCCTGGGTGCCGGTACCGGCGCTGGCGGCGATCCTGATCGTGGTCGGCGCGCGCATGATCGACCGCCACAGCTTTGGCTATCTCAAGCAGCGCTCGACCATCCTCGATTTCGGCGTGATCGCGGCCGTGGTGGTCACCGCGCTGACGGTCAGCCTGATCGCGGCCTCGGGCGTCGGCATCGTGCTCGCCGTGGTGCTGTTCATCCGCGAGCAGATCGGCGGCTCGATCATCCGCCGCAAGCTGCTCGGCAACGAGACCTTTTCCAAGCGCGTGCGTACCCACGAGGAAATGGAAATCCTCACGGCCCACGGCAGCCGCGCGGCCATCATCGAATTGCAGGGCAGCCTGTTCTTCGGCACGGCGGACCAGCTCTATCGCAGCCTGGAGCAGGACCTGAAGACGCGCGATTTCCTGATCCTCGACATGCGTCGCATCCAGACCGTGGATGTCACCGCGGCGCATCTGCTGGAACAGGTCAAGGACATGCTGGCCGAGCGCCACGGCTTCCTGATTTTCAGCCAGATCCCGCCCAACCTGCCGTCGGGCCGCGACCTGCAGCAGTATTTCGACCAGGTCGGCCTGATCCGTTCGGACAGCCCGGTGCGCGTGTTTCCGGAGCTGGACGACGCGCTGGAATGGGTCGAGGATCGCATCATCCATGAAGCCGCGCTGTCGCGCGACGAGGAAACCGCGCTGGAACTGCATGAAGTGGAGCTGTTCGCCGGACGCAAGGAGCAGACCCTGGCCGAGCTCGAACAGTGCATGGAGAAACGCAGCGTCAAGGCCGGCGAGGCCATATTTTCTCGCGGCGATGCCGGCGACGAACTGTTCCTGATCCGGCGTGGCGCGGTGCGCATCGTCCTGCCGCTGTCCGACCGCATGTCGCACCACCTCGGCACCTTCGGCCGCGGCGCCTTCTTCGGCGAAATGGCCTTCCTCGACGGCGAGGTGCGCTCGGCGAATGCCGTGGCTTTCGTCGATACCGAACTCTATGTACTGTCGCGCCGCGCCTTCGACAAGTTCTCCGAAGACCACAAGAAGATCGGACTGAAGCTCATGGAAGGCATCGCCAGCGTGCTGGCCAGCCGGCTGCGCTACACCAACGCCGAGCTGCGCGTTCTCGAATCCTGAGGGTTCTTCAGCCGCCGCGTTCCCTCAGCCATTCCAGCAAGGTACCGGCGTCGAGCGGACGGGCATAGAGGAAGCCCTGCGCTTCGTGGCAGCCGCGCGCGCGCAGGTAGTCCGCCTGCGCCGCATCCTCGACGCCTTCGGCAATCACGCCCATGCCGAGGTTGCGCCCGAGGTCGATGATCATCTCGGCGATGTTCTTTCCCTCGCCTTCGAAGGCGATGCGGCCGACGAAGCCGCGATCGATCTTCAGCCGGTCCACCGGCAGCCGCTGCAGGTAGGCCAGCGAGGAAAAGCCGGTGCCGAAGTCGTCGATCGCCACGGTGAAACCGAACTCCTTGATCCGGTTGAGCAGCGTGACGATGCGCTCGGGGTCGAGCATGGCCACCGATTCGGTGATTTCCAGCTCGACATTGGCCGGGTCGACCCCGGTTTCGGCAATCACGCGCTCCAGCATGCCGATGAAGTCGGGATGGCGGAACTGCACCACCGACACATTGACCGCCATGCGGAACTGGCCGACCCCGGCATTCTTCAGTGCGACGAGTTGCTGGCAGGCGCCGCGCAGAACCCAGTCGCCGATGGCGACAATAAGCCCCGAATCTTCCGCAAGCGGAATGAACTGATCGGGCGGCACCAGCTGGCCGCTTTCGGTGAGCCAGCGCAACAGGGCTTCGGCGCCTACCGGCTGTCCGTCGCCGAGGCTGATCTGGGGCTGGAACAGCAGGTAGAGGCTGCCGCCGCCCAGGGCCTGGCGCAGGTCCTGCATCAGGCGCACGCGCGCGCGCATTTCGCCGCCCATGCTGCGTGTGTAATAGCAGTAGTGCCCACGGTGCTCCAGCTTGGCCCGCTTCAGCGCAATGTTGGCGTCCTGCATCGCGTAATTCACCGAGTCGACTTCGGACAGGCGCGCCAGGCCGAAGGTGGCCGATACGGTGTGCGGGTTGCCGTCGACCATAAAGTCCGTGCGGAACAATTCGCCGAGGAAGGTCGGGTTGACGATCTCGTCGTCGCCCAGCAGGCCGAAGGCGTCGCCCGCGATCCGGGCAAGCACCACGTTCGGCCCCACCGCCGCGTTGAGGCGAACCGAAATCGCGTGCAGCAGCCGGTCGCCGTAGTGGTAGCCGAAGGCATCGTTGGCTTCGGCGAAATGGTCGATATCGACCACGGCCAGGGTCAGCGCCGCAGCCTCGCCCAAGGCAAAGACTTCCTTGATCTTCTCGATGAAATGGGTTCGGTTGGGCAGGCGCGAAAGCGGATCGAAATAGGCGTGGTCCTGCAGGCGCGCAACCAGCGTGACGTTGTCCAGGCAGACGGCGATGTTGGTGCAGAAGACCTCCACCAGCTGGCGTTCGTTGTCTTCAAGGGGTGTCGGCGTCTCGATGAAAATCACCAGGTCGCGGCCGAGGCTGGAGCTGACGAACAGCAAGGCACAGTCGGCGGGAAATGCGTTTTGCCGCCTGCTTGCGACCTCCTCAATCCTGCCGCGAAGATTCGCGTCGGCAAGCGCATCCAGCGCCTCCCCCTGATGCCGGGCGAAGCGCCCGACTCCCGCGGCAACGCGGAAGCCGCCGCCGGACCCGGCATCGCGTGCGCAGACCATGCCTTCGACCGGCAGGTTGAGCAGGGTGGCGACCTGGAAAATCGCGCATGCGGCGAACTCCCCGATGTCCAGCACCGTCATCAATTCGGCGCTGGCGCGCACGATCATCGCCAGGCCGCGCCGGTTGGCGTTGATCGTGCGTATCTGGGAATACGAGCGCAGGGCGGAGGTCAGCGTCGTATACAGCCTGCCGGCGGTGAGTTCCGACTTGGTCTTGTAGTCGTTGATGTCGTAGTCGCGCACCGCCTCGTCTTCCGGCGCGTAACCCGGCTGGCCGGTGCGCAGGACGATGCGCGTGTCGAGCAGTCCGGCTTCCTCGCGGATGAATTTCACCAGGCGCAGGCCGGCGTCGTTGCTCTCCATGACCACATCGATGAGGGCCGCGGCAATATCGCCATCCCGCCGCACCAGATCCATCGCCTCGGCGGCCGAGTGGGCGTGCAGAAACTGCAAGCGGCGCCCGAGAACCGTTGTCCCGCCCAGCGCATACACCGTTGCCAGATGCACATCCGCGTCATCGTCGACCAGCAGTACCCTCCAACTGCGCGCCGTCGGCGGAGATGCCGCGTCGTCACCGTCGTCTTCGCTGATGAATCGTAATTCGTCGTCGCCATCGTCGCTCACGCGACCTCCTTGCCGCGGCTGTGGGTCTATTACCTTAGTTAGTGGCCATTGTACGCCAAAGCCCGATCGGCAATGCGTTGCGTGGCGGGTCGCCTTGGCTCCGGCGGCGCCTTTCCGGCGGCAACCGCGATTGACACTCGCATCGCGGCCGGCGTAGTATCAAGCGCGGACTTGAATGAATCCTATTCCTTCGAACGCAGTCCAATCAGCGGCGTGACGCCATGGCCATGAACCGAAATCCCCTCTCGGATTCAAGAGTGCCGATAGACGATTATCCGGAGCTGATCGTCGAAGACAATCCGTTGCTGAGCCACGCCATCTGGGTGATCCTGGTCGGGGCGCTGGTGTATATCGCCATGCTGCTGGCCGCGCCGCAGGGATTCCAGGAGCGCGTTTACAGCGTCGCCTTGCTGGTGGGCCTCTGCCTCGCGGCGCAGGCGGTGCTGCATTATCGGGGCGTGGTGCCGACGGTGCGCCTGCTGGCGATCGGCGGATGGCTGCTGGTCACGCTGATCGCCGCCAATGGCGAAGGCGTGCGCGGCCCGATCCTCATCGCCTATCCCATCATATTGATCTTTGCGGGATGGATGCTGGGCGTTCGCTATGCGGTGGCGGTGCTGATCGCCAGCACGATAGCCGTGATCCTGATGGTGATGGGCGAGCAGGCCGGTTTCGTCGGCGGGATCAGGCCAGCCACCTCCGGCATGGTGGCGGTGGCGCACGCGATCGTCCTCGCCATCAGCACTGCCATGACGATATATCTCCTGAACGTGTTCCGTCGGCGCTACGCCGAGGAATGCCGGTTGAACGACGAGAACACGCGGCACCTGAAGGCCATCGAAAAGCGCGAGAACTACCAGCGTGCGCTGCTGGACAATTTTCCGTTCATGGTCTGGCTGAAGGACGAGGAGGGCCGCTACCTTGCGGTGAACCAGGCCTTCCTCGACGGCTTTGGCTGGCCTTCCGCCGAAACCGTGGTGGGCAAGACCGATCTGGATATCGCCGCCCTCAATCTGGCGGGGAAATACCGCCAGGACGACCTGACCGTGTTTTCCAGCAGTGCCGCCAAACCGGTCGAGGAACTGATCGAAATGGGTGGTCGCTGGCGCTGGTGCGAGACCAGCAAGTCGCCCGTGATGGTCGATGGCAAGGTGGTCGGCATGGTCGGCTATGCCCGTGACATCACCGAGCGCAAGGCGGTGGAAGCGGAGGTTGCCGAATCGCGGAACCTGTTCCGGGCCGTCATCGACACCGTGCCCTTGCGGGTGTTCTGGAAGGATCGCAACTACAAGTATCTCGGCTGCAACGAGGCATTTGCCAGGGATGCCGGGATGCGGCATCCGAAGGAAGTGATCGGCAAGGACGACTATCAGATGGCCTGGTCGGACCAGGCGCGCTCATATCATGCCGACGACCGCGACGTCATGGAATCCGGCTACGCCAAGCTGTCCTTCGAGCAGGCGCAGACCACGCCGCGGGGCGACGTGCAATGGTTGCGCATGTCGAAGGTTCCGCTGAAAAACCAGCAGAACGAGATCATCGGCGTGCTGGGCATGTATGAGGACATCACGGCAACCCGGCGATTCGGCGGCGACGCCACCGCGACGAAGCCGATTCTCTGACGCCGCGGCGCGGGCCGGTCAGGATTCGTCAAACCACCCCCGCCGCACGCAGCGCATCGATCTCGGCCGAGGTTCGTCCGAGTTCGCGCAGCACGGCATCGGTGTCCTGACCCAGCAGCGGCGGCGCCAGCCGGTAGTCGATCGGCGTCGCGGAAAAGCGGATCGGGTTGCCTACCTGCGGCGCCGTGCCGCCGGCGGCATGCGGCATATCCACGCGCAGGCCGCGATGCCGTACTTGCGGATCGGCGAACACGCCGGCCAGGTCGTTGATCGGGCCGCAGGGCACGGCGGCGTTTTCCAGCAGGGCGATCCAGTCGGCTGTGGTCTTCATCACCGTGGCCTGGCGCAGCAGCGGCAGCAGGACGGCGCGATTTTTGACCCGCGCCGCGTTGGTGGCGAAGCGCTCGTCGCCGCTCCATTCGGCATGGCCGGCAATGGCGCAGAAGCGCGCGAACTGGCCGTCGTTGCCGATGGCGAGGATCATGTCGCCGTCGGCGGTGGGAAAGTCCTGGTAGGGCACGATGTTGGGATGGCCGTTGCCCATGCGGCGCGGCGCCTTGCCCGACACAAGATAATTCATCGCCTGGTTGGCCAGGCAGGCGACCTGCACATCGAGCAGCGCAAGGTCGATGTGCTGGCCCTGGCCGGTTTTCTCGCGGTGCGCCAGCGCGGCGAGGATGGCATTGCTGGCGTAGAGGCCGGTGAGGATGTCGGTCAGCGCGACGCCGACCTTCTGCGGGCCGGCACCTTCCTCGTCGTCGGCGCGGCCGGTGACGCTCATCAGGCCGCCCATGCCCTGGATCAGGAAGTCGTAGCCGGCGCGTGCGGCATACGGGCCGTCCTGGCCGAAGCCGGTGATCGAGCAATACACCAGCTTCGGGTTGAGCGCGGACAAACTCGCGTAGTCGAGGCCGTAGGCGGCGAGCCCGCCGACCTTGAAATTTTCCAGCACCACGTCGGATTGCGCTGCCAGCTCCGTCACGATGGCCTGCCCTTCGGGGCGCGTGATGTCCACGGTCAGCGAGCGCTTGTTGCGGTTGGTGCACAGGAAGTAGGCGGCATCCGTCGTCGGCGTGCCCGCGCCGTCGGCCAGCCACGGCGGCCCCCAGCCGCGCGTGTCGTCGCCGCCCTTGCCGTTCTCGCCGGGTCGTTCGACCTTGGTCACGTCGGCGCCGAGGTCGCCCAGCAATTGCGAGGCCCAGGGCCCGGCAAGCACGCGCGACAAGTCGAGCACCCGGATGTGGTTCAGGGCTCCGCCCGGAGTTCCCATCAGTTGGCCGCCTTGCCCAGCAGATGCTGCTTGAGGTCGTCCTGGATCGGCTTGTCGCCGAGCCAGATTTTCAGCAAGGCACGATAGAAGTCTTCGCCGGCCACATCCTCGCCTTTCTTCGCGCCGTCGATCGTCAGGCGCGTCACGCCGCCGCCGACCTCGGGCAGCCAGTCGAGATGAACGGCCGCGCCCTTGGCCACCGTGCCGACGCCGAGCATGGTCGCCTTGAAGGCTTCGATGCGGGAGTTCAGCGCAAGGATTTCCTGCTCGCCGTGGTTCTTCTGGATGCCGCTCGCCAGGGCGTCGGCGAAGGTCTCGCCCGAGGCGTCGCGCAGCAGCACCAGGCGGATGCGCCGGGCGCCTTTGGCGGTCAGCGCCTCGGCCGTCGTCGCGACTTTCTGCGGCAGGTAGAGGGCCATCGCATAGCCCTTGATGAACAGCACCTTGCGCATGCCGGCGCCATTGATCACCGTGTCGCCAGCGCCGACTTTTGCGGTATCGTCGAACTTGACATCGCCGACTTCGAGCGCGGCGAGCGCGGGTAGCGAAATGGCCAGCAGCAGCATGGCGAGCAACTTGTTCATGAGAGTGTCCTTGGAGGTGGGTAGTCGGGCGCAATGATACCGCCGCCGGCATGCTATCGTTGTGCCATTGCCCGATGGAGAGAACGCCATGCACCGAAGCGCAGCGATGGTCGGAATATTCCTTGCCGCCGGCATGGTCCGGGCCGGCGAACCGGTGCGCGACGTCACGTCCTCCGCATCCGATCGCGAAGCCGTCGCGGTCACCGTGTACAACGACGATCTGGCGCTGGTCAAGGAACGCCGGAAAGTGGATCTGCCGAAAGGCCTTACGCGCTTGTCCCTGCGCGAAGTGGCGGCGCAGATGCGCCCCGAGACCGCCTTGCTGCGCGCGGCGAGCGGACAGCCGCTGAGCCTGATCGAGCAGAACTTCGATTTCGACCTGCTGACGCCGCAGAAGCTGCTGGAAAAATACGTCGGCCGCGAAGTCACCGTGATCCGGCCGCATCCGACCACCGACGGCGAGCGGCGCGAGCGCGCCACGGTGCTCGCCGCCGGGCAGGGCACGGTGCTGCGCTTCGCCGACCGCATCGAAACCGGCGTGCCGGGGCGGCTGGCCTTCGACAGCGTGCCGCCCAACCTGCGCGACCGGCCGACGCTCTCGATCCTGCTCGACGCAGCGGGCGGCAAGCAGGCGGTGGAACTGTCCTACCTCACCGGCGGTTTGTCCTGGAAGGCGGATTACGTCGCCAACCTCTCCGCCGACGGCAAGCAGCTCGACCTCAACGGCTGGGTGACGCTGACCAACCGCAGCGGCGCCGGTTTCGACAACGCGACCTTGCAACTGGTCGCCGGCACCGTCAATCGCGTGCGCCCGCCCGCGCCGCAAATGGCCTATGCGATGCCGGCTTCCGCACCGCGCGCGAAATCGATGGAAGCGACGCAGGAAGCGCTGATGGATTACCACCTCTACAGCTTCGAGCGGCCGACGTCCATCGCCGACAACCAGACCAAGCAGCTCGCCCTGCTTTCGGCCAGCGCCGTGCCGGTGGGCCGCGAATACCTGCTGGCCGGCAACGACTGGTACTACCGCGACCGTTACAACCAGATCGGCCAGAAGTTGAAGCCGGCGGTCTTCCTGGAATTCGAGAACAAGGGCGGGCAGTTGGGCAAGCCGTTGCCGGCCGGCATCGTGCGCGTCTATGCGCGGGACAGCAAGGGCGCTGCGCAGTTCGTCGGCGAGGACCGCATTTCGCACACGGCGAAGAACGAGAAACTGAAGCTGCGGCTGGGCGAAGCCTTCGACATCACCGCCGAACGCAAGCAGACCCACTACCGCAAGATCGCCGACAACGTCAGCGAGTCCTCATGGCGCATCGAACTGCGCAACGCCAAGGACGAAGCCGTCACGGTGAAGGTTCAGGAACCGATGCCCGGCGACTGGGAGATGGTGCAGGAATCGCAGAAGCACACCAAGGAATCGGCGCGGGTCGCGTCGTGGAACGTGGCGATTCCCGCAGGCGGCACGTCGGTGCTGGAGTATGGGGTGCGCGTGAAATGGTGAGTGGCGCGCGGGCTTGGCGAGGCAGACTGTCTGGTGGTTCAGACGGCAGGTATGTGCACCAGGCGGCATGATGACATTGGAATCCGGAATGGCAGGTGTGAGCGAAAGTCCTCCCGCCTCGTTACGCTCCATGCCCATGTCGAATATGTACTCTGCGTTTCGGGATATTGAGCTGCCGTATCGTCGTTGATAGAATTTCTTCCATATCGTGCGCGGCAATTCTAGTTTTCGGTAGAGTTTCCTCAAGGGCCGCTTTCAGTCTTCCCGTACGGCTCCTTCTACAGTTGATATGCCGCATATCGAGCGATGAGCCAATGACGTTATCGGTTGCAGGGTGAAGCAAGCATGGACATGTCCGCTGAAGTCACATCGTCCGCTCCAAATGGCCAAATGGTTGGGGTGATGCTCGCTGGCCTGGTCAAGTCGCTAACCAATGTCAAAGTCATGTCTGGAGAGCATGCAACGCAACTCACCGCCGATATTGAGGCTGACGCCTGGTATCCAATGTCCACGTTTTTCAGCGTGCTTGACGAGATACAGCGTTTCGGGATCGATCTGGATCCCGTGCTTTTTCAGGCGGGCATCACATTCGTTAGAGACTGGTTCGGGAAGTTTGATGGGAGATCCATGTTTCCCAGTGCGGCGCACTTCATTCGGATGCAGGGCAACAGTGGCGGTTACTCCATGGTGCACAGGGGGGATGCCGAAGAAATAGGATGGCAGGATTTGCTCGAACTGGACGAATCTGCCTGTTGCGCAAAGATTGTTTGCGTAACGCCCTACCCACGAGAGTTCGAACGCGGCATCTTTCATGGCGGCGTGCTCATGACTGGCGACGTTGATTACGTTCATGTCGAATCCAGTGAGGAGCACTACAACCGCCACCTCAGTAAGAAGACCATCACGATTCAATATCACCGCAAGTCGGACGACCAGGCGGACGATTCGCTGGATGCGTTTCTGGCCGGCATGTCGCCATCGGCGCCGGTCGTTTTGCCCGATCATCTGCAGAAGCCGATGGCGTGGCGACTGAAGGCAGTCCAAGAACAACATTCATGTGACAAGCTGTTTTTTGAGCAAAGCAGTCTGCTTCTCTCAAAGGCGGCAAGCCGGATATACGAATTGTCGCAGACGCTCGATCACTTGGCACACTACGATGAATTGACCGAAACGCTGAATCGGCGTGCGGTTTTTGATAGAGCAGAAGCTATCCTGACATTGGCTGCGCGGCATCGCTGGCCCGTATCGTTCATCATGCTGGACATTGATCATTTCAAGTCGATCAACGATACATGGGGACATGCCATTGGGGACGAAGCCCTGCGCAGTGTTGTCGTTGCGATCAGGAGTCGCCTGCGGGAATCGGATCTCATGGGGAGAATCGGTGGTGAGGAGTTTCTTGTCGTCCTGCCACAAACTGAGCTTGAAGGCGCATTCGCCGTCGCCGAGAATCTGCGTGCTGCCGTCGAGAACCTCACGCTACCGGTTTCGGACAAGGCAACAGCCCGCATCACTATCAGCTTAGGCGTCGCAATAGCGAATTCACCACACGCTGAAACCGTTGGCAGCTATATTGGAAAGGCAGATCAGGCTCTATACCGATCAAAGCGCAATGGCCGCAATCGAGTCACAGTGTTTTCCCGGTAGTTAGTACGCCAGTCCTGTGTGTCGGCAAGCGGGCCCATAACCCCGGGCAAGGCGATCCCCCTGCCGGCCTTGTGCGACTCCTGGCGCTAGCTGCGCACTTCCCCGTCGCCCAGCACGATCCACTTCTGCGAGGTGAGGCCTTCGAGGCCGACCGGGCCGCGGGCGTGGAACTTGTCGGTGGAAATGCCGATCTCGGCGCCGAGTCCGTACTCGAAGCCGTCGGCGAAGCGGGTCGAGGCGTTGACCATCACCGAACCCGAATCCACTTCGCGCAGGAAGCGCATTGCGTTCGTGTAGTTCTCGGTGACGATGGTGTCGGTGTGCTGCGAGGAATACGTGTTGATGTGCTCGATCGCCTCGCCGACGTCGGCGACGATCTTGACCGAGATGATCGCGGCGAGATACTCCGCATACCAGTCCTCCTCCGTCGCCGCGATGGCCTGCGGCACCAGCTTGCGCGTTTCCTCGCAGCCGCGGATGGCGACGCCATGGCGGCCGAGCATGGCGCAGAGAGTCGGCGCCAGCGATACGGCGACCGGGCGCGCGATCAGCAGTGATTCGGCGGTGTTGCAGGTGCCCAGGCGCTGGGTCTTGGAATTTTCGAGGATGCGCAGCGCCTTGCCGGCATCGGCGGCGTCATCGACATAGACGTGGCAGTTGCCGTCGAGGTGCTTGATCACCGGCACCCGTGCCTCCTTCGAGATGCGCTCGATCAGCCCCTTGCCGCCGCGCGGCACGATCACATCGACATACTCGGGCATGGCCACCAGGTGGCCGACGGCGGCCCGGTCGGTGGTCTCGATCACCTGCACGGCGGTCTCGGGCAGGCCGGCGGCCTTGAGCCCGGCGCGCACGCAGGCGGCGATGGCCTGGTTGGCACGCAGGGATTCCTTGCCGCCGCGCAGGATCGCCGCATTGCCGGATTTGAGGCACAGCGCGGCGGCATCCGCCGTGACGTTCGGCCGCGCTTCGTAGATGATGCCGACCACGCCCAGCGGCACGCGCATCTTGCCGACCTGGATGCCGGAGGGGCGGCGCTTCATGTCCGTGATCTCGCCGATCGGGTCGGGCAGCGCGGCCACCTGTTCGAGGCCTTGCGCCATGGCTTCGACGCTCTTTTCCGTGAGCGTCAGGCGGTCGATCATCGCCGCGTCGAGGCCGTTGTTGCGGGCGTCGGCGACGTCGGCGGCATTGGCCGCCAGCAGTTCGTCGCGGCGCTCGCGGATGGCCTGTGCCATCGCCAGCAGCGCCGTATTCTTGGCCGCCGTCGAGGCGCGCGCCGTTGCCCGCGAAGCCTCGCGTGCCTGGCGGCCGACTTGCTGCATGTAGGTTTTTACATCCATTACCGTGTCCTCGGTTGCGTCAGGCGCAGCGCCAGTTGCAGGAACTCATCCCAAATGTCGCCGCGCGCCAGACCCTTGATGATGCGGTCAATCTTCGCAGCATGCAAGAGCGCGGGCCGCGCCGCCACGCTGCGCGCCTCGGTGGCCAGCGCCCAGAGCACCAGCGGCGGCGCCGCATCCTCGCCCTTGAGGCCTTCCAGCGTGCGTGCGGCGCGCACCGTGTCACGCGCCTTGAGGGCGTCGCGCAAATCCGACACATCGTAGCGGGCAACGTTCATCACGGCGCCCTCGATCTGCGCCAGCGACACCTCGCCCGGCGGATACAGCAGGCCGAGCTTCTGGATTTCCTGGTGCGCGGCGAGCAGGTTGCCTTCGACGTGCGCGGCGATGAAGGCCAGTGCCTCGCGCGGCGCGCTCTGCTGCTGGCGCGCCAGGCGCTCGGCGATCCATTGCGGCAGGCGTGCCGGTGGCGGTGCGTTGCATTCGATACTGACACCGGCATTCGACAGCGCGGTGACCCAGGCGGCCTTCTTCGCCTGCCAGTCGAGTTCGGGCAGGGTGATCAGGGTGACGATGCCGGGGCCCAGCGTGGAGATATAGCGCTGCAATGCTTCGCTGCCTTCGCGCCCCGGCTTGCCGGAGGGAATGCGCAGGTCGACCAGCTTGCTGCCGCCGAACAGCGACATGTTGCCGGCGGCGATGAACAGCTCGTCCCACTTGAAGCCGGTGCCGACGACGATGACTTCGCGTTCCTCGAAGCCCTGGCGGCGCGCGGCGGCGCGAATCGCATCGCCGGCCTCGATCACCAGCAGCGGCTCGTCGCCGTGCAGCAGGTACAGCGGCGCCAGCGGCTTGTCCAACTGCGCCAACTGCGCCGCGAGCTGGTCGGGGCGAAGCTGCACGCTAGTCCTCTGCGGGCGCCACCGGCTTGGCCTTGGCGGCGAGAATCCTTCGCATCAACTGGCTGATCAGGTCCTTCTGGATGTCGGCCCAGATCACCGCCTCTTCCGATTCCTTGGACAGCACCAGGTCGTCGCTGAAGGTCATGGTCCGGCGCACGGAGATTTGCGAGACGGGGACGTAATCCGCCTGTTGCGAGGTGTGCACCCGGAACTTGAAGTTGCGCACCAGCTGGAATTCGCGGGCACGCCCGGCGGCGCTCAGCGAGAGGATCGACTTCTCGCTGGTATCGCTCAGCACCGTCAGGATGGCGTCGGCCTTGCCGGCATCAGTGACGACGCGGGTCGATGCCGAAGCTTCGATGGCGGTCTGAACCTGTGCATAAAATTCGGACTGCACCGGCAGCGACAGGCTGATCGTGGCGAACGGCAGGGCGCGGCCCGATACGGGGTTGCTGTTGCGCAACTTGAAGCCGCAAGCCGTGAGCAGGCTGACGGCGACGATGACGATAACGAGTCTCATGCTTCGCATGCGCGGCTCCTAAACGACAATATTGACCAGGCGGCCGGGGACGACGACGACTTTCTTCGCCGCCTTGCCTTCCATGAATTTCTGCGCCGCTTCGGAGGCCAGCGCGACGGCTTCGATCGCCGTCCTGTCGGCGCCGACTTTCACGCGGATGTTGCCGCGATGCTTGCCATTGACCTGCAGCACCAGTTCTTCCTCGTCCTGCACCAGCGCATCGGCGAGCGGCTCGGGCCAGGACGCGGCAAGGATGTCGGCGCCATAACCGAGTTCGATCCACAGGGCGTGGCAGATGTGCGGCGTGATCGGCGAGAGCATGCGCAGCAGAATGCCGAAGCATTCCGCGATCACGGCGTCGCGGCCATCTCCTTCCGGGGCCTTCTCCAGGCTGTTGAGCATTTTCATCGCCGCCGAGGCGACGGTGTTGAACTGGAACTTGCCGAGGTCGTAGTTGGCCTGCTTCAGCAGCAGGTGGATTTCGCGACGCACCGCGGCGAGCTGATCTGGCAATTTTTCCGGCATCGCGGCCTGCTGGCTGACCGCGCCATGCGAGCCATGGCCGAAGGCCCAGACCCGGCGCAGGAAGCGGTAGGCACCCTCGACGCCGGAATCCGACCATTCCAGCGTCTGTTCCGGCGGCGAGGCGAACATCATGAAAAAGCGCGCGGTGTCGGCGCCGAACTCGTCGATCAGCGATTGCGGGTCGACGCCGTTGCGCTTGGACTTCGACATGGTGCCGACGCCGCCGTAATCCACCGGCCGGCCGTCGGCCTTCGATGTGGCGCCGGTGACATGGCCACCCTCGTCGCGCTTGAGATCGACTTCCTCGGGCGCGAAATACTCGATGCCGCCCTTGTCGGTGCGGCGCGAAAAGATGTGGTTGAGCACCATGCCCTGGGTCAGCAGGTTGGCGAAGGGCTCGTCGTATTTGACGAGGCCAAGGTCGCGCATGACCTTGGTCCAGAAGCGCGAGTAGAGCAGGTGCAGGATCGCGTGCTCGATGCCGCCGATGTACTGGTCGGCCGGCATCCAGTGGTTGCTGCCGGCATCGACCATCGCCGAGTTCGCCGCGCGCGTCGTCGGATCGACGCAGTAGCGCGCGTAGTACCAGCTGGAATCGACGAAGGTGTCCATGGTGTCGGTTTCGCGCTTGGCCGGCTTGCCGCATTGGGGACAGGCGCAGTCGACGAAATCGGCGCGCTTTGCCAGCGGGTTGCCGGAGCCGTCGGGCACGCAGTCTTCGGGCAGCTTGACGGGCAGTTGCTCGTCGGGCACCGGCACGGTGCCGCAGCTGTCGCAATGAATCAGCGGAATCGGGCAGCCCCAGTAGCGCTGGCGCGAGACGCCCCAGTCGCGCAGGCGGTATTGCACCTGGGTGGCGCCGAGGTCCCTGGCCGAGAGGTCGGCGGCGATGGCCGCGACGGCGGCTTCAAGGCTCATCCCGTCGTACTTGCCGGAATTTACGCAGCGGCCGCGCTGCTTGTCGGCGTACCACTCCTGCCAGCCATCGAGCGAGAAGCTCATTGGCCCATTTGTGCCTTCGACCGCGATGACCTGTTTGATCGCCAGCCCATATTTCTTGGCGAACTCGAAATCGCGTTCGTCATGCGCGGGCACCGCCATCACGGCGCCTTCGCCGTAGCTCATCAGCACGTAGTTGCCGACCCAGACCTCGACCTTTTCACCGCTCAGCGGGTGGTCGACGAAGATGCCGGTCGGCATGCCCTTCTTTTCCATGGTCGCCATGTCGGCTTCCATGACCGAGCCGTGCTTGCATTCGTCGATGAAGGCGGCGAGCTTCGGGTTGTTCTTCGCGGCGTGCGTCGCCAGCGGATGTTCGGCGGCGACGGCGCAGAAGGTCACGCCCATGATGGTGTCGGCGCGCGTGGTGAACACCCACAGCTTCTCTTGCCTGCCGTCGAGTTCGTAGGGGAAGGCGAAGCGCACGCCGGTGCTCTTGCCGATCCAGTTGGCCTGCATGGTCTTGACCCGCTCCGGCCAGCCCGGCAAGGTGTCCAGTGCCGACAGCAACTCATCGGCATATTTGGTGATGGCCAGGTAGTAGCCGGGAATCTCGCGCTTCTCGACCACCGCGCCGGTACGCCAGCCGCGGCCTTCGATGACCTGTTCGTTGGCCAGCACGGTCTGGTCCACCGGGTCCCAGTTCACGACTTGCGTCTTCTTGTAGGCGATGCCCTTTTCCAGCATGCGCAGGAACAGCCACTGGTTCCATTTGTAATACTCGGGCGCGCAGGTGGCCAGTTCGCGCTCCCAGTCCAGCGCAAAACCCAGCGACTGGAGCTGCTTTTTCATGTAGGCGATGTTGTCCCAGGTCCACTTCGCCGGCGGTACCCTGTTCTGCATCGCGGCGTTCTCGGCGGGCAGGCCGAAAGCGTCCCAGCCCATGGGCTGCAGGACGTTGTAGCCCTTCATGCGGTGGTAGCGGGAGAGCACATCGCCGATGGTATAGTTCCGCACATGCCCCATGTGCAGCTTGCCCGACGGGTAGGGAAACATCGACAGGCAATAGTATTTCGGCTTGTCGGAGTTCTCCGCGGCGCGGAAAGCCTGCGTGGTGTTCCACCAGGCCTGCGCGGCCTGCTCGATTTCGGTCGGGAGATATTTTTCCTGCATGGCCGGGGCGTCTAGCGTGATGTCTGGCAAAGGGCGGAATTATACCTGCCCCCTCTGATTGAAAGGATTTGGATGCGCCCCCTGAATGCCCTTTTCGCCGTGTTTGCCGGCATTGCGCTGACGCTTTCCGCCCCGGTGTTTGCGAGCGCGGCGGCAACCGTGGAGGCCGTGCAGTCGCCCGCGTGGCGCGATCGCGGCGGCGTCACGGTGCCGCTCGCGGCGGGCATGGAACTGCAGAGCGGCGACGTGTTGCGCACCGGCCCCGGCGCACGTGCCTATGTAATGTTGGCCGAAGGCAGCCGGGTCAAGCTGGGCGAAGCCGCGCGCTTCACTTTGCATACCCGCAGCCTGCAGCCGGAAAAATCCTTTCGCGGCGCGCTGGACGTGCTGGCGGGCGCCTTCCGCTTTACCACGGGCAAGCTGAGGAAATCCCGTCAGCATGATGTCGCGATTCGCGTCGGCACTTCAACGATCGGCATTCGCGGCACCGACCTGTGGGGCCGGACGGACAAGGACGGCGACCTGGTGGCCCTGATCGAAGGCCGCATCGAAATCACCCGTGCCGGGCAGGTGACGGAACTGGCGAAGCCGATGACCTACTACGATGCGCCGCGCGCTCAGGCCGCCGCAGTCAAGGAGCTCGACCTGGAGACCTTCGTCGGGCTGGCGCGGCAGACCGAAATCCTGCCGGGCGATGGTGCCGCGCGTGTGCGTGGCAAGTGGCGCGTACTGGCCGGTTCGGCCGCCAGCGAAGAAGCGGCCTTCGAACTGTATGACCGGATCCGCGAAGCCGGCTTTGCCGCGCGCATCCGGCCGCATGAAGTGGATGGGGGCTGGCGTTATGAACTGCTGCTTGGCGGCTTTGCCGGCGCCGATGAAGCCGCTGTCGCGGCGGCGCGCCTGAAGGCGGCCACCGGCCTCACGCCGGTCGTCGGGCGTTAGCCCGGCTGCTGGTAGCGGGCGGCCGATCCGATCAGCCGCCAGCCGCGCGCCGTCAGCGCGGAAGTTTCCTGCGCCAGTTGCATCGAGATCGCCCACAGGCGCGCCTGGGCACGGGCCCACGGCCGCCAGCCAAACGAGGCGGCGTCTTCGCGCAGCGATTCGGCGGCCATCAGTTCCAGCAAACGATCCACCGCCAGCTTGTAGTAGGCCGACGAACCCGGTGCGGCGCGATGGGCGGCCCAACGCTCCGCGTCATGCCACAGCGTCGCCGCGCGGCGTTCGGTAATGCCGGCCTTTTTCGCCAGCCAGGGCAGCAGTTTCGGGGTCTTCAGTTGGGTCTTCATTGGATTCTCCTGTTCGGGCGCCTGATTCCGTCCTCGTGAGCCGGGTCAAGTTGCCTTGCACGCAATATATTGCATCGCAGCATCGCCGATTCTACAGAGTTTATATGGGCGAAGTACTCTAAATTCAAGCAGATTATTGCGCCGCAATATTGCGCCTTGGGCCATTCAGTTAGCGCTTACTATCACCTGTCTCGACCCGCTCCGGTCGATATAATCAACGCCTCGTCTGCGCGCCCCTTACATGAACCCCCTGCTTGACCATCTCAATGCCCCGCAACTGGCGGCCGTCACCCTGCCGCCCGCGCATGCCCTGATCCTCGCCGGCGCCGGCTCGGGCAAGACGCGGGTGCTGACGACGCGCATCGCCTGGCTGATTTCGACCGGTCAGGTTGCGCCGCCCGGCGTGCTGGCCGTGACTTTCACCAACAAGGCCGCCAAGGAAATGCAGACGCGGCTCGCCGCGATGCTGCCGATCAATGTCAAGGGCATGTGGATCGGCACCTTTCACGGCCTGTGCAACCGCCTGCTGCGCGCCCATTACCGCGATGCCGGCCTGCCGCAGTTGTTCCAGATACTCGACTCCGCCGACCAGCAGGCTTCGGTCAAGCGCCTGCTGAAATCGCTCAACGTCGATGACGAAAAATTTCCGCCGCGCGAGCTGTGCCATTTCATCAATGCGCAGAAGGAGCAGGGCCTGCGCGCCGCCGCCGTCGAAGCGTATGACGACTGGGCGCGCAAACGCGTCGCGCTTTACGAAGCCTACGAGGCGCAATGCCAACGCGAAGGCGTGGTCGATTTCGCCGAGCTGCTGCTGCGTTCCTATGAACTGCTGGAGCGCAACGAACCCTTGCGCCGGCATTACCAGGAGCGCTTCCGCCACATCCTTGTAGATGAATTCCAGGACACCAACAAGCTGCAGTACCGCTGGCTGAAGCTGCTGGCCGGTGGCGGCGCGAACCTCTTCTGCGTCGGCGACGACGACCAGTCGATCTACGCCTTCCGCGGCGCCGACGTCGGCAACATGGCCGACTTCGAGCGCGAGTTCAAGGTGCAAAACCTGATCCGCCTCGAACAGAACTACCGCTCGGAAGGCAACATCCTCGACGCTGCCAACGCCATCATCAGGAACAATCCCACGCGCCTGGGCAAGAACCTGTGGACCGAGGCCGGCAGCGGCGAGCCGATCCGCATCTACGAATCCTATTCCGACGGCGACGAAGCGCGCTGGATCGTCGAAGAAATCAAGGCCCTGTCGCGCGACGGCCATGCCCGCGCCGAAATCGCGCTGCTCTATCGCAGCAACGCGCAGTCGCGGGCGCTCGAGCATGCGCTGTTCAACGCCGGCCTGCCCTATCGCGTGTATGGCGGCCTGCGCTTTTTCGAGCGCGCCGAGATCAAGCACGCACTGGCCTACCTGCGCCTGATCGCCAACACCGACGACGACACGGCATTTGCCCGCGTGGTGAATTTCCCCGCGCGCGGCATCGGCGCGCGCAGCCTGGAAAACCTGCAGGACGCGGCGAAGGCGGCCAACAGCAGCCTGCATGCGGCGATTCCGCAGGTCGCCGGCGCCGGAGGCGTCAAGCTGGCCGGCTTCGCGCAACTGATCGTCAAGCTGCACGAGGCGGCACATCTGCCGCTGCCGGAGCTGGTCGATCACGTCATCGAACTCTCCGGCCTTCGCGCCCACTACAAGAACGAGAAGGAAGGCCAGGAGCGGCTGGACAACCTCGACGAACTGATCAACGCCGCGGCGAGTTTCGTCGCCGAAGAGGGCACGCCCAACCAGGACGGCGAAATCACCGGTGAGTTCGGCAACGACCTCTCCTCCTTTCTCGCCCATGCCTCGCTCGAAGCCGGCGAGCACCAGGCCGGCGAAGGCGACGACGCGCTGCAACTGATGACCGTGCATTCGGCCAAGGGCCTCGAATTCAACGTCGTCTTCATCAGCGGTCTCGAAGACGGCCTGTTCCCGCATGAGAATTCGATGTCCGAAGACAAAGGACTGGAAGAAGAGCGGCGCCTGATGTACGTCGCCGTCACCCGCGCGCGGCAGCGGCTCTACCTGAGTTTCGCGCAGACGCGCATGCTGCACGGCCAGACGCGCTACAACCTGCCGTCACGCTTCCTCGACGAGGTGCCGGAGGAACTGGTCAAGTGGCTCACACCGCGCGCGGGCAAGGGCGGCTTCGCCGTATCGTCAGCGCCGACTTATCCCGCCACGCCGCGCCGCAGCGAGTCTTCGGGCGGCAGCGGCTTCCGCATCGGCCAGAGCGTGATGCATGCAAAATTCGGCCTCGGCGTCATCGTCAATGCCGAAGGCAGCGGCACCGATGCCCGCGTGCAAGTCAATTTCGGCCATGCCGGCATGAAGTGGCTGGCCTTGTCCGTGGCAAAACTGGAGGCAGCATGACTCTGGCGCTGCCAATGCCATACGGCTAAGATAGGGCGATGCCCGCTCCCGCCGAAATACATGCCCTTGTCGAACGCTTCGAGGCAAATCTCGACAGCTATCGCGGCGGTGCCTACAACGAAACGCTGTTGCGGCGGGACTTTCTCGATCCGATGTTCAAGGCCCTGGGCTGGGACATGGACAATGCCCAAGGCTATGCGGAAGCCTTTCGGGATGTGGTGCACGAGGACGCCATCAAGGTCGGCGGTTCGACCAAGGCGCCGGATTACAGTTTCCGCATCGGTGGCCGCCGCATCTTTTTCCTCGAAGCAAAGAAGCCCTCGGTGTTCATCAAGGAGGATGTCGCACCGGCTTACCAATTGCGTCGCTATGCATGGTCGGCCGACCTCCCGCTGTCGGTCCTGTCCGACTTCGAAGAGTTCGCCGTCTACGATTGCCGCGTCAAGCCCGCGCTCGGCGACAAGGCGGCCAAAGGAAGAGTGCTCTACCTGACCTTCCGCGACTACATCGAGCGCTGGGACGAAATTGCAGGCATCTTCTCCAAGGAGGCCGTGCTCAAGGGAAGTTTCGACCGCTACGCGCGTGAAGCCAAGGGCAAGCGCGGCACCACCGGCGTCGATGGCGACTTCCTGGCCCAGATCGAGGGCTGGCGCGAAACGCTGGCCAAGAACATCGCCTTGCGCAACAACGGTGTAGGCGCACGCGAACTCAACTTCGCGGTGCAAACGACCATCGACCGCATTGTCTTCCTGCGCATTTGCGAAGATCGCGGTATCGAGCCGCTCGACCGGCTGCGGGGCCTGACCAATGGCACCGGAATCTACGCCAGGCTCTCGCATGTCTTCCGCGAAGCCGACGACCGCTACAACTCGGGGCTGTTCCACTTTCGCACCGAAAGGCATCGCGCCGGCAATCCAGACGAATTCACTCTTGGCCTCAAGATCGACGACAAGGTTCTCAAGGAACTGATCCTCGGCCTCTACTACCCGGAAAGTCCCTACGAGTTCTCCGTATTGCCGGCCGACATCCTCGGCCAGGTGTACGAGCGCTTTCTTGGCAGCGTCATCCGCCTTACCGCCGGCGGCCAGGCGAAGATCGAAGAGAAACCCGAGGTCAAGAAGGCTGGCGGCGTCTATTACACGCCGACTTACATTGTCGATTACATCGTTGGGCAGACGATCGGACGCCTGTGCGAGGGCAAGGCGCCCAGGGATGTCGCCAAGCTGCGTGTACTCGATCCGGCCTGCGGCTCGGGCTCATTCCTCATTGGCGCCTACCAGTATCTGCTCGACTGGCACCTGAAGTGGTATGCCGACAACGAGCCCGAAAGGCATGCGAAGGGCAAGGACCCGAAGGTTCATCATGCGGCCAATGGTTGGCGACTGACGGCCAGCGAGCGCAAGCGCATCCTGACCAACAACATTTACGGAGTCGACATCGACGCCCAGGCGGTCGAGGTTTCGAAACTCTCCTTGCTGCTGAAGGTGCTTGAAGGCGAAACCGATGAGACGCTCAACGCACAGATGCGGCTGTTCCACGAACGTGCATTGCCCGACCTCGACGGCAACATCAAGTGCGGGAATTCTCTGATCGGCCCCGATTTCTTCGACGGCCAACTCGAACTCGACGAGGAGGAACGACGCCGCATCAACGCCTTCGACTGGCAGGCCGAGTTTGCGGAAGTCTTCAAGTCTGGTGGCTTCGATGCCGTGATCGGCAATCCGCCGTGGGGTAGTGCCATTTCATCGGACGAGAAGGACTATCTTCAATCGCACTCTGTAAGTCGTCGCGGCGAAGCCGAGTCGCATCTGTACTTTATTGAACGAGGCATCTCCCTGTTGAGACGCGATGGAATTCTTGGCTTTATTACTCCAAATACATGGCTAACAATAAAAAACGCGGAAGGCATCAGGAGGCACCTCTTGTCGACGACAACGTTCGTTGAGCTCAGCGAGCTTTCGAAATACATCTTTGTCGATGCTCCAGATATAGTTCCGTCGTTGGTGTTCATATCCGCACGACCGCCAGGTCGAAGGGATAAATGTATTGCGAAGCGCGCAAATGTAACCAAGGTTGATCAAGCCAACTTTGACTCATGCATGGTTACTGATCTCATCCCGCTGAGTACTTGGGCCACTGACACTCTGTCAACATTGAATCTGCGCGCAACCGACAGCGCAATTCGAGTCCGGTCAAAACTTGTGCAACGTGGCATACCTCTTGGCAATATTTGTAGTGTTCTTTATGGGATCAAGACTGGTGACAACGCTCGTTACGTTTCAAAGGACGAGGCCGCTCTTGGTTACCCAGTCAAGGCGCTTAAGACAGGTGAGATTGGGCGATATAGCCTGAGTTGGAAACAGTTTTGGCTTGATTGGGGCGACCACCTTGCAGGGTTTAGGAAAAGCCGGGTCGACGTGCCGAAGATCGTGATTCAGTACATTCGAAAACTCAGCATGCAGCGGCGACTCGTGGCTGCAATCGACGTGAATGGGTCCTACTATCCATTAAACAATTACTCGTACGTGTCTAGCGACGATCCCGCATATTCGCTGCGCTATGTGCTGGGTATCTTGAATTCGTCTGCGCTGAACTATTACTTTGCGTCAACGTTTATTGACTACAACATTAAGCCAACGTATCTGCAGCAGTTGCCAATTAGAGCCATCGATATGTCAAATAGGCTGGATCGAGCCAGCCACGACCGCATGGTCGCCATGGTCAATCAGATGCTTCAGTTCCACGAAGACCTCGCGTCCGCCAAGACCGCGCACGAGAAGACTTTGCTCGAACGCCAGATCGCCGCCACCGACCGGCAGATCGACACGCTGGTTTATGAACTCTACGGCCTGACCGGCGACGAGATCGCCATCGTGGAAGGCTCCGTCAATCCGGCGCTTTGACTCGCGATGCATCTTTGCTACTTCGACGAGAACAAGCACACCGTTGAGAACCCGGCGTTCTTCATCGGTGGATTGATGATTCCCGATGCCAAGGCGCTCGAATTCGAGAAGACGCTCTCCCAGATAGCCTTCAATTTCCACGGATCCCGCACGCTGGCCGTGCATACGGAACTGCATGGCAAGGAGTTGTTCCACGGCAAGGGCAATGCCAAGGGGCGCAAGCTCGAAGAGCGTGTGCGCGTGTTTCAGGACGTGGCGACCTTCGTCACCGACAATGCGATTCCCGTGCGGATGGTGCGCATCGACGTGAGTCGTCATGAGCAGAAGTACAAGTATCCGACGCCGCCCTACCGCCTCGGGCTGATGCTGATCCTTGAGCGCTTCTGCGAATACCTCGATACGGTCGATGATCTTGGGCTTGTGTTCGGCGACCACGAGGCGGACGAAGTGACCGGTGCCGTCGTCGATTTCTCGGAATTCAAATCGCTCGGGAAGACCCCGATGCACTTTGGCCGTCCGCTGGGCCGTTTGCTCGATACGGTGTATTTCACCCAGTCGCACCACAGTCGCTTTCTACAGGTCGCGGACTTGCTGGTGTATATGGCGGGGCGCTACGAAAGCTGGACGGACGTGCCGGACAAGTGGCACGAGCAGGCGGTAAAGGCAGCCTGGGAAAAAGTGAAGGCCAGCGGGAATCTATCGATTCAGCGCTGGCCTTGAGTGTCAGGAACGACCGGCTCCGTTTGGGAGGTCTCGCTTTGGAACGAGTACACCAGTCGCACCGGAATAGTAGCCAAACACCTTGGCGCGGTCAATAGAGACCGCGAGGAATGACCGGAAAGGATTGCTGCTTTATGAAGATTCACGCCAACGGACTCGACATTCGGTACGAGATTTCGGGCAGCGGCCCCTGGGTCACGCTCTCGCATTCCCTGACTTGCGACCTGACGATGTGGGATCAACTCGCCGTGTCGCTGGCGCCGACTTTTTCGGTGCTGCGCTACGACACGCGCGGCCACGGTGGCACGACGGCGCCGGAGGGCGCCTACAGCTTCGCGCAACTCACCGCCGATCTGATCGGTCTGCTCGATGCGCTGAAGATCGAGCGCACGCATTTCGTCGGCCTCTCGATGGGCGGCATGATCGGCCAGCATTTCGCGCTCGCTCAGCCTGCACGCCTGAACAAGCTGGTCATCGCCAATTCCACCAGCCGCATCCCGCCCGAGGCCGGCCCGCTGTGGGACGAGCGCATCGCCATTGCCCGCGCGCAGGGCTGCGCCGGCGTGGTCGAAGGCACGCTGGCGCGCTGGTTCACGCCGGGCTTTCGCGCGGCGGGAGCCGACGCGGTGGCGCGCATCGCGACGCAGATTCGCAACACGCCGGCGGCCGGCTACATCGGCTGCGCCAGCGCGATCCGCGCGCTCGACATCACCGCGAAAATCGGCACCATCGCCGCGCCGACTTTGGTCATCGCCGGTGCCGACGATCCCGGCACGCCGCCGGCGATGAGCGAAGTCATCGCCTCGACCATTCCCGGTGCGCGGCTGGAAATCATTCCCTCCGCCTCGCATCTTTCCTGCATCGAGCAGCCGGAGATTTTCAATCGGCTGGTCGCCAACTTCTTGAAAGGCTGATCATGGATCTCGGCATACGCGGCAAATCCGCGCTGGTGTGCGCGTCGAGCAAGGGCCTGGGCCGCGGCTGCGCGTTTGCGCTGGCGCGCGAAGGCGTCAATGTAACGCTGGTGGCGCGCGGCGCCGAGGCGCTGGAGAAAACCGCCGCCGAGATTCGTTCCGAAACGGGCGTCACGGTGCTCGCCGTGGCCGCCGACATCGTCACGCCGGCCGGCCGCGCCGCCGCGCTGGCCGCCTGCCCGCAGCCGGACATCCTGGTGAACAACGCCGGCGGCCCGCCGCCCGGCGATTTCCGCAACTGGTCGCGCGATGACTGGCTCGCCGCGCTCGATGCCAACATGCTGACGCCGATCGAACTGATCAAGGCCACCGTGGACGGCATGATCGCGCGCAAATTCGGCCGCATCGTCAACATCACCTCGGGCGCGGTGAAGGCGCCGATCGACGTGCTGGGCCTGTCCAACGGCGCGCGCTCGGGCCTCACCGGCTTCGTCGCGGGGCTCTCGCGCAAGACCGTGGCGCACAACGTCACCATCAACAACCTGCTGCCCGGTTTCTTCGACACCAACCGCATCGCGACGGTAATTGGCGGCCAGGCCAAGGCGCGCAATGTGCCTTACGAGCAGGTGCTGGCCGAGCGTGTCGCCACGATTCCGGCGGGGCGCATCGGCAACCCCGAAGAGTTCGGCGCTGCCTGCGCCTGGCTGTGTTCGACGCATGCCGGATTCATTACCGGGCAGAACTGGCTGCTCGATGGCGGGGCGTATCCGGGGACGTTCTGACCGCAGATTGTGCGTATATCCGGAGGCCTCCCCTAGTCGGGATGCTGCTATCCATTGACGATACTAGCGTAATGCGTTAGTATTCACACATGATTCAGTCGTTCAACTGCGCCGATACGGAAAACCTGTTTGCGGGCCGGCGCGTGGCGCGGTTCGCCAACATCGCCACTGTGGCAATGCGAAAGTTGCAGCAGGTCAACGCCGCCGGATCGCTGGAGTTTCTGCGCGTGCCGCCACAGAATCGGCTGGAGCAGTTGAAGAAAGATCGGAAGGGACAATGGAGCATCCGGATCAACGACCAGTTTCGGGTGTGCTTCGAATGGCGCGACGGGCACGCCTGGCGCGTCGAGATCGTCGATTACCACTGAGGAGATTTCATGTCGCGAAAAGTACCGCTCGCCACGCCCGGCGAAATTCTGCTCCATGACTTCTTGGAGCCCATGGGCATCACCCAGTACCGGCTCGCCAAGGAAATCGGCGTACCGCAACGCCGGATCGGCGAGATTGTGGCTGGCCGGCGTTCAATCACCGCGGACACGGCGCTGCGTCTGGCC
Source organism: Sulfuritalea hydrogenivorans sk43H (assembly GCF_000828635.1). Classification (GTDB taxonomy): domain Bacteria; phylum Pseudomonadota; class Gammaproteobacteria; order Burkholderiales; family Rhodocyclaceae; genus Sulfuritalea; species Sulfuritalea hydrogenivorans. Next base: position 3,371,721 of record NZ_AP012547.1, on the reverse strand, counting down.
GCGTTTTTCGGCACCGATGCGCAGAGCTGGATCAATCTGCAAAGCCACTACGACACGGAAATGGCGCGGGACGCCATGGAAGAAACCTTGTCGCGGATTCGCCGCTGGGATGAGTTGTCCGCGGCTTGAAGCGTTCGCCGTAGCGCCAGCGCCGACTCTTGCAGGTGCCGTATGAGAAGCCGCGCCGGGAATTCGCCCCGGCAGGCGACCGACTTTCTTGTTCGCGCAAGAAAGTAGGCAAAGAAGCGCTCCCCGCCTCCCCGGCCCTTCGGGCTACCCTCGCTGCGGAAGGCCCGCCGGGCCGGCCGCTAAACTAGCCGGCCAAAATGCGGCCGTCGTCGGACAACGCGACCGGACTACCCCCGGCGAACCTCCCTCGCTCGGCGGGTCAGAGGGGAAGGAAGTCGCCCGGACGAGCGGCGCATCCATTCACTCGACATGTTCGGACGTGGCGCGTATTCTTTGCCACTACAAAGCGTTAGGCATCCGAACATGACCCAGTACGAAATCCTCAGTGTGATAGTTTCATGCTTGGCCGCCATTGTCAGCCTAGTCGTTTGGTCTGGTCAGCGGAAACTCACCCGCGAGTCAAATGATATGCAGCACGCAACGGCTGAGTTGGCGAAAAAGCAGCTTGAGATCCTCTTGCGCGAAGACAAAGGAAAGAACACCGCTCGCTTGTCACTTGATCTTGTACGCGAAGACAAGTCGTCGTTCTTCTTCCGCATCACGAACGTCAGCGCCATTGACGCCAGAGATGTTGAATTTGAACTCATACTTCAGGACCCTGACAACAGCCCGATCATCCACTCAGAGTACACCGAGAAATTTCCCGCGAAGAACCTAGGTCCTGGTTGCTCGGTGTCGCTTATTGCCGCACTCACGATCAGCAGCCCAAGCGCATATAACGCCATTCTCAAATGGACAAATCCCGACGGCTCGCGTACCCAAGAGGAAACTTATGTTGCCCTGTAGGGCTAATCCTGCGCAGCCACCCAGCCATAAGCAGCCATAAGAAGCAGCCATAAGGGTCAGCTTCGAATTTGTTCTCGGCACACTCCATCACGTGTGGTGGTTTGCCTTCCCCTCTGACCCGCCGAGCGAGGGAGGTTCGCCGGGGGTAGTCCGGTCGCGTTGTCCGACGACGGCCGCATTTTGGCCGGCTAGTTTAGCGGCCGGCCCGGCGGGCCTTCCGCAGCGAGGGTAGCCCGAAGGGCCGGGGAGGCGGGGTGTACGAGTCAAGCACATCGGTAACAGATCGGTTCAAGGACATGGGTTACATTTTCAGGGTGAGGTAGTCGTTACGCTGCCCCTTGGTTTCCCGCTCATCGAAGCCGCCGATACGAACGGGGCCGAAATAGACATCCCATAAGCCATCGGCTACCGGCTCCATGCCTACCCATTCACCGGCCAGCAAGTAGCCGATATACACACGGAGTGCGCGCCAGTAGATCAATCCATTCTGGCTGACCCGCTGCCGCTCGAAATAGCCGGGATACTCCACCTCCGGCAGGCGTGCCGGGTAGGAGCGAAGCGAGGGCGTGTAGCACGTACTCGGGTTTTGCTGTGCCAAGCCCTCATGCGGACGCTGGTCGTTGTAGTGAGTACGAAACCCGTCAAGCTGAATCTGCTGCGCCTTGAGGTTGGCAGCCGGCGGATGGCTGAGTGTCTGCTTGAGGGTGCGGTGCATGCGCTCATGGCGTCCGTTCTGTTGGGGCCGCCCCGGTGTGATGCGCTCGGGAAGAATGCCCAGTCGAATCCACCAGACGGAGAGTTGCGACAGACCCCCGACACCGAGGCTGGCGAACGGAACGCCGTTGTCGGTGCGTAGTCGCTCCGGCAGGCCGTAGTGCCGGAACGCCTGTTCAAAGAAGGCGCGTGTCTCGGTAAAGCGTGTTCCAGGCAAACCCTGGCACACCAGCAAGTAGCGACTGGCGTGATCCATCACGGTCAGGGGATAGCACCAGCGGCCGTCACCCGTCTTGAATTGGCCTTTGTAGTCGGCGCTCCACAGTTCATTGGGCTGTGCGGCGGATTTCAGGGTGTGCTGGACACCCTTGACGCGGCGGACCCGGCGCTGGGGTTCGATCTGTCCGGCCCGGCGCAGGATGTTGTAGATGGTGGTCTTCGACGGGATGAGTGCGGCGTCGAACCGACTGGCCAGCAAGGCTTGTATCTTCTTCGGCCCTGGCGGTCCGTGTCGATCATGACGTAGCTCCAGGATCGCCTGCTGCACGGCGTAGGGTGTTTCTCCTGCCGCATGACGGGGCCGCCTGCTCTGTTCCCCCAGGCCTTCGGCGCCTGTTTGGCGGTAGCGGGCCACCCATTTGTACCCTGTCTTCCTGCTGACGCCGTAGCGCTCACACAGGCGACTGAAGCAGTCGGTTTCGCGCAGGTAGTCAGCAATGAAAAGTATCTTCTCGTCCATCGGTCGCACATCCTTCCAAGGCATGGCTATCTCCTTTTGAAGACATCCATGCAGGGTAAGAACTGTTACCCATGTCCTTGAACTCTTGTGTTACCGATGAGTGTGAACCGTACAGGGAGCGCTTCTTTGCCTACTTTCTTGCGCGAACAAGAAAGTCGGTCGCCTGCCGGGGCGAGACCCGGCGCGGCCTTGGAAGCGAAGGAAGAAAGTCGGCGCCGGCGCTACGGCGATCAGTCGCCGCCACCCCCGCAACCGCCACCTCCATCACCGCCACCATCCCCTCCGCCATCGCTGTCACCGAATCCATCGGTGCCGCCATCGATCGAGCTGTCGCTGAAGTCGGCCCCGCAATGCACGTTGCCGCCGGCATCGCTGCGTCGCGATTTGCAGTCGGGGCTGTAGACGAAGCCGTCGGCGATGCCGAGCTTGGCGTCGAGGGCGAACAGCAGCGGCAGGCGCAGGGCCTTGGCCGGGTCGATGTTCTCTTCCTTGCAGGCATGCCACCAGACGCGGCGCAGGCCTTCGTTGTCGCGCTTGTCGGGGCCGAGCACCACCGCCGGCGTGTGGTGCAGGAAGCGGCCGAAGGCGTGCTTGCAGAAATCGTCGTAGGCCTTGGTGTAGAGGATGAACTCGTGCCACAGGTCGTCGACCACCTGCGAGGGCATGGAGACGAATTTCCTGCCGGAGTTCAGGTGGGCGAGGAAGAACTTGCGCAGGCCGCGCGCGACCAGCATGCAGTCCTTCATTTCCAGTTCCGGGCGGCGCTTGCGCAGGCGCTCGTACAAGCCCTTGGGCAGCGTGTAGTCGCGGATGTAGCGCTCGCGCTTCAGGCGCGTGTAGCGCGACCAGATCACCGCGAGGATGATGGCCAGCGCGATGCCGATCGCAAGCGCGGGGATCATGCGCGCTTCTTCGTCGCGGCTTTGGCGCGGGCCTTGCGCGCTTTTTCCAATTCGTCGAACAGCGCGCCGAATTCCTGCGCCAGCTTGTGGCTGCGGTCGAGGTGGATCATCGGCTTCGCCTGCTGGTGCGATTCCTTGATCTTCACCGAGGACGAGAGGAAGGAGGCCAGCACCGGCAGGCCTTCGTCGCGCAGTTCGTCGATGATCCGCTGCGGCAGGCTGGCGCGGGCCTGGAACTGGTTGATGACGATGCCTTCGACGTCGAGGCCGGCGTTGTGGTCGGCGCGGATTTCATTGACGTTGTCGAGCAGGCTGTAGAGCGCGCGGCGGGCGAATTCGTCGCAGTCGAAGGGGATCAGGCAGGCGTCGGCGGCGATCAGCGCCGAGCGCGTGTAGAAGTGCAGCGCCGGCGGCGTGTCGATCCAGATTTCGTCGTAGCCTTCGAGCGCGTCCAGCGCCTCGCGCAGCTTGTAGATCTTGTAGCGTGATTCGAGCTTGGCCTGCAGTTCTTCCAGCGCCGGGCCGGAGGGCAGGATGGAGAGGTTCTCGAAGGGCGTCGCGGCGATGAAGTCTTCGGTCGGCAGCGGGCGCAGCTTGAAGCTCAGCATCTGGTCGAAGAATTCGTTGGCGGTCAGTTCGAGGTCCTTGGCCGCCGCGCCGAGCAGGTACTGCGTGGAATTGGCCTGCGGATCGAGGTCGATCACCAGGGTGCGCGCGCCGCGCGCGGCGGCGATGGCGGCGAGGTTGCAGGTGATGGTGCTTTTGCCGACACCGCCCTTTTGGTTGAATACGACGCGCTTCATGATCCGCTCCCGAATTTCGATTCGGGAATTCTGCCACAGCGAATGCTGCGATGCGGCAATATCGGCGGCTGGGGACGATTCGAGATACGCGCTACCATGCACGCATGAGCCAGGAACTCGCTGACCTTCCGCCCGCAAGGCCACGCCTGCGCATCTGGCCGGCCGCGCTGGCCGTCCTTTGTGCGCTTGCGATCGCGCAGTTTGTCGCCTGGCAGGGACGGACCAGTCGGGATTCGATCGTTGCGGTCACGAATGAGCGTGCCTACGAGCGGAGCACGCTGCTGCATCTCGAACGACTGCTTTCCCGGTTCAAGGACATCGAGGCCGGAAGCCGCGGCTTCCTGGTGACCGGCGATGCGGCCTATCTCCAACCCTACGAGGCCGCCCGCGGCGAAATCCCCGAACTGCTGCAGACGACTAAGGGTCGCAATCCGGCGATGCCGACGGGAATGACCTGGCCCGAACTGGACGAACTGATCGGCCAGCGCCTGGCCCTGGCGGCGCGCGTGGTTGCCGAGCGCAGGCGTCTGGGAGACCAGGCACTCGACGTCGAGCATCTGCTCGATGAGGGCAAGCGGGTCATGGACCGGATCCGTGAAGTTTTCAAACGCATGGAAGCGGCGCAGGGCCAGCGCATCGTCGCCATGAGCGAACAAGTCGAAGCCACCCGGCAACGCGCGAGCAGCATATCCACGGTCGGCTCCTTCGTTGCCTTCGCCCTGACGCTGGCCGCCGCCTGGCTGGTGTTGCGCGAACGGCGCCAGCGCATTGCGCTGGAGCTGGCCTTGCGCGAGGCGAACCGAACCCTGGAGGTTCGCGTCGCCGAGCGCACGGCGGCGCTGGAATCCGCGCGCGCGCAATTGAGCAGATTCGCCGCGGAGCAGGAGCGCGCCATCGAGGCCGAGCGCCGGCGCTTGTCGCGGGAAGTGCATGACCAGATCGGCCAGGTGTTCACCGCGCTCAAGCTGATCCTGGCCTCCTTGCCGCGCGCGCATTTTCCGCCCGGCCAGGCCGAGGCGCTGGATCGGGCGCTGGAAATGGGCATCGCCAGCACCCGGCGGGTTACCGCCGCGCTGCGGCCACCGCTGCTCGACGACCTGGGCCTCGCCGCCGCGCTGCGCCATTTCACCGAAGAGCTCGGACGTGCCGCCGGTCTGGCGGTGACGGTCGAGGTCGCGGACGACGAGCACCTGGAGGAGGCCACGCGGCTGGGCCTGTTCCGCATCGCCCAGGAAGCGGTGACCAACGTGCTGCGCCACGCCGCTGCGGCCAAACTGGAGATTTCCGGTCGCCGCGACGGCGCGGCCTACCTGTTTTGCATCGCCGACGACGGCCGCGGCTTCGATCCGGCGACGATGCGTCCCGGCGCCATCGGCGTTGCGGGCATGCGCGAACGCGCCGCCCTGCTCGGCGCCGCGTGCGAAATCGCCGCCACGCCGGGCGCCGGGGTTGCGATTACCCTGCGCGTGCCCTTGAGGCAGAATGCCGCTGGCGCGCCCGCCGACCAAGGCCGAAATGAAAATACTGCTGGTTGAAGATCATCCGATATTCCGCTTCGGCGTCCGCCAGTTGCTGGCGCAGCGCTGGCCGGATGCCACGATCGGCGAGGCCGCCAGCCTGGCCGAGGGGCTAACCCTGGCGAGGAGCGGCGCCTGGCAGGCCGCGGTGGTCGACCTCAACCTGCCCGACGCCGAGGGCATCGAGGTGGTATCGCAACTGCTGCGCGCGCAACCGGGACTGCGGCTGCTGGTGCTGAGCCTGAATGCCGAGGCCGCCTACGCGCAGCGCGTCATGCATCTCGGCGCGGCCGGTTATCTGGCCAAGGATCGCGCCGGGGACGAACTGGTTGCCGCCGTCGAACGCATCCTCTCTGGCAAGCGCTACATCAGTGCGACGCTGGCCGAGTTGCTGGCGGACCGGGTTGCCGGAGGCGCCGCCAATCCGCACGAAGCGCTCTCCGACCAGGAATACCGCGTCATGCTGCTGCTGGCGGCCGGGCAGCGGGTCGGCGTGATCGCCGAGGCCATGCACCTGTCGCCGAAAACCGTCAGTACCTACCGCACCCGCATCCTGGAAAAGCTCGGGGTCGAGGGCAACGTCGAACTGGCGCGCTACTGCCTCGACCACGGACTCATCGACGGACGTTCCTGAGGCGCCACAGCCGGTTCCGGCGGCATCGTAGGACGGGTCCTACGATGCTTTCCGACCCGACCTACGCCGACATCGGGCGTCGCCGCTTACGCCGCACCCGCCCTTTCGCGACACTGTCCCCATCGCATTTTTCGATATGGAGGGCAGCATGAACGTGTTCATCGTGGAAGATTCGGCGCTGGTTCGCGAGCAGCTCACGCGCCTGGTGGAAGCGAAGGAGCGGTTCCGGGTGGTCGGCTGGGCCGGCGAGGAAGAACGCGCGGTCAGCGCCATCCTCGCGCAGCGGCCCGACGTGGTCCTGCTCGACATCGCCCTGTCCCCGGGCAGCGGCGTCAATGTGTTGCGCCGCATCCGCGCCGCGGGCAGCGGGGCGCGGGTCCTGGTGATGACCCACAGCGCCGATCAGGCGCTGCGCGACGCCTGCGAGGCCATCGGCATTTCCGGCCATTGCGACAAGGGCGGCGACCTGCACGCCTGCTTTGAGCAAATGGAGGCGTGGCTGCCGCCCGTGCCGGAGAACGAAGCGCAGCGCCTGGCCGCCCTGGAGTCCACCGGTTTGCTGGACACGCCCGAGGACGAGGCCTTCGACAGCCTGGCGCGCGTGGCCCGCAATCTCACCGGGGCGCCCATCGCCCTGATCAGCCTGATCGACCATTCGCGGCAGTGGTTTCTGTCGCACCTCGGCTTGCCGGAACGGGAGACTTCGCGCTCGATGGCATTCTGCGCCCATGCGATTCTGCAAACCGGCCTGATGGAAGTCCCCGACGCGCTGGAAGACGAGCGCTTTCGCGACAACCCGCTGGTGCAAGGCAATCCCCGTCTGCGCTACTACGCCGGCGTCCCGCTGGTGCTGGATTCGGGCGAGGCGCTGGGCACGCTGTGCGTGCTGGACACCGTGCCGCGCAGGCTCGACGAAGCGCAGCGCGATGCGATCAAGACCCTGGCGCGCAGCGTGGTCGGCGAGATCGAACTGCGCCGTCGCGTGCTGACCCTGGAGCAGGAGATCGAACGTCGCCACGCCGCCGAGGCGCGCATCATGCACCTCGCGACCCGCGACCCGCTGACCGGGCTGCCGAACCGGACGGTGTTGCGCGACCGGCTGGAGCACGAAGTGCATCAGGCGGCGCGGCGCGGCGGAACCGTGGCGGCGATGTTCATCGACCTCGATCGCTTCAAGCTGGTCAACGACACCCTCGGCCACGACGTCGGCGACGAATTCCTGATGGTCGTCGCGCACCGCCTGTCAAGCACGCTGCGCGAGGCGGATACCGTGGCACGCCTGGGCGGCGACGAGTTCGCGGCGATTCTTCCCGACATGCACAGCGACGCGGAAGCCTTGCTGGTGGCGCACAAACTGCTGCGCGCGCTGGCCGAGCCCTTCACCATCGGCAAGCACCGCCTGCGCATCGACGCCAGTATCGGCATTGCCTGCTATCCGCACGAAGGCGACAGCGCCGAAGTGTTGCTGCGCCACGCCGACCTGGCGATGTACCAATCCAAACAGGGCGGCGGAAACCGCGCCACGCATTTCACCGCGCAAATGGAAACGCTCGCGGTCGCGGCGCTGGCGCTGGACCGTGATCTGGACCAGGCGATCGAACGCAGGGAACTGGTGCTCGAATTCCAGCCGCAGGGCGTCCCCGGCGGTCGGGAAGTCGCCGGCTGGGAGGCGCTGGTGCGCTGGAACCATCCCAAACTGGGCCGGCTGATGCCGGATCGCTTCATCCCGCTGGCCGAGGAGCGCGGCTGGATCCATCGCATCGGCCGCCACGTCATCGACAGCACCCTGGCCCAGATCGCGACCTGGGATCGCGCGGGAACGCGCATACCGCGCATCGCCGTCAATCTTTCCCCCAGCGAACTGCGCGCCGGGCTCGCCGACGAGATCGACGCGCTGGTCTACAGCCATGGCCTGACGCCGGACCGGTTGGCGCTCGAGATCACCGAAACGGCGATCGTCGGCGACGGCGCCGAAGTGGCCTATGCACTGACGCGGCTGAGCCAGAAGGGCTATAGCATCGAAGTGGACGACTTCGGCGCGGGCTATTCCTCGCTCGGGCAGTTGCGCCATCTGCCGCTGGAGACGCTGAAGATCGACAAGAGCCTGATCGACGACGTGCACCACAGCAAAATCGACACCGCGCTGGTGGGTGCCGTCATCGACATGGCGCGTGCGCTGGGCATGCGCACCGTCGCGGAAGGTGTCGAGCTTCCCGAGCAGGAACGGGTTCTGGCGCGGCTGGGCTGCGACAGCTATCAGGGCTACCTGTTGGGCAAGCCGATGCCCGCCGCGCGGGTGCCGGACTGGCTGGCCCAGCGTTCCGCCGCCGGTCCCGTGCAGGCCGGCTGAGGGCAGGGCGGCCGCGATCGCGGACCGGTGGATTTCCGTAATGGTCCTGTCAGGATAAGGGGACTATCATTCCCGGCTTCTTCCTCCATCGGGCAAGCCCATGTCCAACGAACAGGAAAACCTCTCCGCTGCCGCGCTCGAATATCACGAGTGGCCCACTCCCGGAAAAATCGCGGTGGTGCCGACCAAGGGCCTCACCAACCAGCGCGACCTGGCGCTGGCCTACTCGCCGGGCGTGGCCGCCGCCTGCAACGCCATCGTCGATGATCCGGCGATGGCCAGTCGCCTCACCTCGCGCGCCAACCTGGTGGGCGTGGTGACCAACGGCACCGCGGTGCTGGGTCTCGGCAACATCGGGCCGCTGGCGGCCAAGCCGGTGATGGAAGGCAAGGGCGTGCTGTTCAAGAAGTTCGCCGGCATCGACGTGTTCGACATCGAACTGCAGGAGCCCGACGCCGACAAACTGATCGACATGATCGCCGCGATGGAGCCGACTTTCGGCGGCATCAACCTCGAAGACATCAAGGCGCCCGAGTGTTTCTACATCGAGGCCAAGTTGCGCGAGCGCATGAAGATTCCGGTGTTCCATGACGACCAGCACGGCACAGCCATCGTTGTCGGCGCGGCGATATTGAACGGCCTGCACCTGGTCGGCAAGAAGGTGGAGGAGATCAAGCTGGTTACCTCGGGCGCGGGCGCGGCGGCGCTGGCCTGCCTCGACCTGCTGGTGAACCTCGGCGTCAAGGTCGAGAACATCTGGGTCACCGACATCGAAGGCGTGGTCTACGAAGGCCGCGCCAAACTGATGGACCCGATCAAGGACCGCTACGCGAAAAAGACCACGGCACGTACGCTTGCCGACATCATCGAGGGCGCCGACGTGTTCCTCGGCCTCTCGGCCGGCGGCGTGGTCAAGCCGGCGATGGTGGCGAAGATGGCAGCGAACCCGCTGATCCTGGCGCTGGCCAATCCGACGCCGGAAATCACGCCCGAGGAAGTGAAGTCGGTGCGCGACGACGCGATCATCGCCACCGGCCGTTCGGACTATCCGAACCAGGTCAACAACGTGCTGTGCTTCCCCTTCATTTTCCGCGGCGCGCTGGATGCGGGGGCGACCACCATCACCGAGCAGATGAAGCTGGCCGCCGTGCGCGCCATCGCCGAGCTGGCGCAGGCCGAGGCCTCCGACGTGGTGGCGATGGCCTACGGCGGCGAGAGCCTGGCTTTCGGTCGCGAGTACCTGATCCCGCGGCCCTTCGATCCGCGCCTGATCGTCAAGATCGCGCCCGCCGTGGCGCAAGCCGCACAGGAGTCCGGCGTCGCGACGCGGCCGATCGCCGATTTCGACGCCTATCGCGACAAGCTCAACAGCTTTGTTTACCACTCGGGCTTCGTCATGAAGCCGGTGTTCGCCGCCGCGAAAAAGGCGCCGCGTCGCGTCATCTACTGCGAAGGCGAGGACGAGCGGGTGCTGCGCGCGGTGCAGGCGGTGCTCGACGAAGGCCTGGCGCAGCCGGTGGTGATCGGCCGCCCCGAGGTGATCGGCATGCGCATCGAAAAGGCCGGCCTGCGCCTGGTGGCCGGGCGCGATTTCGAGGTGGTGAATCCGCATTCCGATCCGCGCTACAAGGAACTGTGGCAGAGCTATCACGGCATCATGGGGCGGCAGGGCGTCACGCCCGGTTCGGCCAAGCAGGCGCTGCGTTCGGACACCACGCTGATCGGCACCATGCTGCTCAAGCGCGGCTATGTCGACGCCATGCTCTGCGGCGTGGTCGGGCGCCACGCGCAGCACCTCAAGCATGTCAGCGACGTGATCGGCCTCGAGCCGGATGCGCATTGCTTTGCGGCGATGAACATGCTGCTGCTGGCGCGGCACACGCTGTTCATGTGCGACACCTACGTCAACGACGACCCCTCCGCCGAACAGATCGCCGACATCGCGCTGATGGCCGCCAAGGAAGTGCGCCGCTTCGGCCTCGAACCCAAGGTGGCGCTGCTGTCGCATTCCAACTTCGGCAGCCTGCGCTCCGCTTCGGCGCTGAAAATGGCCGCGGCGCGGGCCCTGATCGAGGCGCGCGCGCCGGGGCTGGAAGTCGACGGCGAAATGCACGGCGACGCGGCGCTATCGCAGGAAATCCGCGAAAAGCTGTATCCCGGCTGCCGCCTCAAGGGCGAGGCCAACCTGCTGATCATGCCCAACGTCGATGCCGCCAACATCTCCTTCAACCTGATCAAGGCCACCTCGGGCGACGGCATCACGGTCGGCCCGGTGCTGCTCGGCGCGGCACAGCCGGTGCATATCCTGACGGCTACTGCTACAGTACGCCGCTTGGTCAACATGACCGCCCTCGCGGTAGTCGACGCCAACCACTTGAGCGAATTGAAAGGCTGAACCATGACCCATGCGATCCGTTTCCACACCCCCGGCGGTCCCGAAGTGCTGCGCTGGGAAGAAGTCGGCGTTGGCGACACGGCGCCCAACGAGGCGCGTGTGCGCCATCATGCCGTCGGCCTCAACTTCATCGACATCTACCACCGCACCGGCGCCTATCCGCTCCCCATGCCATCAGGGATAGGCCTCGAAGCGGCGGGCGTGGTCGAGTCGGTGGGCAGCGCGGTGACCGACCTCAAGGTAGGCGACCGCGTCGCCTATGCCGGCGGCCCGGTCGGCGCTTATTCCGAGCTGCGCAACATTCCCGCCGACCGCCTGGTCAAGCTGCCGGACGCCATCGATTTCAAGACCGGCGCCGCGATGATGCTGCAGGGCATGACCGCGCAATACCTGCTGCGCCGCACCTGCAAGGTCGAGGCCGGCGACACGATCCTGATCCATGCCGCCGCCGGCGGTGTCGGCCTCATCGTCTGCCAGTGGGCCCGCGCCTTGGGCGTCACGGTGATCGGCACCGTCAGTTCCGACGAGAAGGCCGACTTGGCCCGCGCCCACGGCTGCGACCACACCATCATCTACACGCGCGAGAACTTCGTCGAGCGGGTCAAGCAGATCACCGGGGGCAAGGGCGTGCGCGTGGTGTACGACTCGATCGGCAAGGACACCTTCATGGGCTCGCTCGAATGCCTGCAGCCGCTGGGCATGATGGTGCTGTTCGGCGCCGCCTCCGGCCCCGTGGCGCCCTTCGACCTCGGCCTGCTGGCCAAGATGGGCTCGCTGTTCATCACCCGGCCGACGCTGTTCACCTACACCGCTGCGCGCAGCGACCTGCTGGCGATCTCGGGCGACCTGTTCGATGTGGTGACCTCGGGCAAGGTGAAGATCGAAGTCAACCAGACCTACGCGCTGAAGGATGCCGCGCAGGCGCAGATCGACCTGGTGGCGCGCAAGACCACCGGCTCGACGGTGCTGCTGCCTTAGACCTGGTCGAGGTCAGGAAGGCGCCGAGTACATCGGGTAGAGGATTTCCTCCTCGCGCTTGATGCGCGCCACCAGCGCTTCGCCGATCGCCGCGAGATCGGTCGAGAACGGACGGGCCAGTTCCGGGTGCTGGCCGATTTCCTTGTACTTTTCGAGGAAGCCCACCACCGCGCGGCCGATGTCGTCCATTTCGTGACGGAAGCCGTGCATCAGCGCATGGCTGGTGGCATCGTTCTCCAGCAGGTGTTCGAGATAGACATAAAGGCGCACGTTTTCCTTGAGCAGGTGATCCTGGATAAGGGTGCGGAAATGCTTGAGCCAGGATTGCACTTTCATCAGGTCCTGCGCCTGGCTGGCGGCGGCAATCTCGTGAAACACCCTGAGCAGGCGGCCGTGATCTTCCTTGAGCGTGACGATCAGCTCCGCATCGTGGTGAATGCTCGTTCCCGGTGCGCTGGCAAGCCTGTCTTCCGAAACCGCTGCGGGAGCATTGACGATGGCCGTTTCCCGGGCCGGCGGCGAAGTATTTTTCTTGTTGCCGAACAACAGATCGAAGAAGAACATTGCTTTTCCCTTTATATTTATGTCATGTTGCCGTGCAGGCTAGGCGGGACCACCCGATCTGTAATTGATCCATATCAGAAATTGACCCTACTTTTAAAATGGTAAAGGCCGACACCATGGAATCCTTCCTGATTGCCAATCCCAAGGGCGGCGTCGGCAAGACCACGCTGGCGACCAATCTGGCCGGCTTCTTCGCCCTGCAGGGCCGGCGCGTCATGCTCGGCGACATCGACCGCCAGCAGTCCTCGCGCGAATGGCTCAAGCTGCGCTCGCCGGCGCTGCCGCACATTGCAAGCTGGGAGATCGAGCCCGACCAGCCGGCGCGGCCGCCGAAGGACACCAGCCACGTGGTGCTGGACACACCGGCCGGATTGCATGGCAAGAAGCTGGGCCAGGTGCTGAAAATGGTCCGGCGCGTGATCGTGCCCCTGCAGCCCTCGATTTTCGACATTCTCGCCACGCGGCATTTTCTCGATCACCTGCTGGAGGAGAAGGAAGTGCGCAAGCACGAAGCCTTCGTCGCCATCGTCGCCATGCGCGTCGATGCGCGCACCCGCGCGGCGGGCGAACTGGAGCGCTTCCTCGAAAGCACCGGCCTGCCGGTGGTGGCCCATCTGCGCGACACGCAGAACTACGTGCAGGCGGCGGCGCACGGCATGAGCATTTTCGAACTGCCGCCGAGCCGCGCCGAGAAGGACATCGAGCAATGGCAGCCGTTGTTGGAATGGGTGCAGCGGCCGCTTTGAGTTTGTCTGTCGCCGTGTTGCCAGCGCCGACTTTTGAGGCGGTGCCCCTAACCAGCATGCCGGGGCGAGACCCGGCGCGGTGGTGGAAGCGAAGAAAGAAAGTCGGCGTTGGCGGCACGGCGTCCGCGCCGGAGAAATCCGCAGACTCGGCCGGAGTCCGTGGGGGTAAAATCGCTGCGCCATGTCCGCCCCGCCTCTTCCCGGCTTCGTCCATCTCCGGCTTCACAGCGAATACTCGATCACCGATGGCCTGACGCGCATCGATGAGGTTATCGCCCGGGCGGCGGCCGACGGCCAGCCGGCGCTGGCGATCACCGACCTGGCCAACCTGTTCGGCATGGTCAAGTTCTACACTGCGGCGCGCGGCAAGGGCATCAAGCCGATCATCGGCTGCGATGTCTGGATCGGCGACGAGGATGCGGCTGAAAAGAACGACGGCCCGGCGCGCCTGCTGCTGCTGGCGAAGAATCGCGGCGGTTATTTGCGCCTGTGCGAACTGCTCTCCGCCGCCTATCTGGCGCCGCGCCGCCACGGCCGCGCCGAAATCACCCGCACGCAACTCGCGCAGGGCGACAACAGCGGCCTGATCGCGCTGTCGGGCGGCCCGCTGGGCGACATCGGACAACTGCTCGCGGCCGGCAAGCTGGATCAGGCCGACGTGCGCGCGCAGGCCTGGGCACGGCTGTTCCCCGGCAGCTACTACATCGAGGTGCAGCGCCCCGGTGGCCGCGACGGCGCGGCGGCCAATGAAGTGCTGGTCGCGGCCAGCGTCGATCTGGCGGCGCGCCTCGGCCTGCCGCTGGTGGCGACGCACCCGGTGCAGTTCCTGGATCGCGACGACTTCAAGGCGCACGAGGCGCGGGTCTGCATCGCCGACGGCTATGTGCTGGGCGACACGCGGCGGCCGAAAAAGTACAGTCCCGAGCAGTACTTCAAGACCCAGGCCGAGATGGCCGAACTCTTCGCCGACCTGCCCGAGGCCTTGCAGAACTCGGCGGAAATCGCCCGCCGCTGCAACCTCACGGTGGAACTGGGCAAGAGCCGCCTGCCGGATTTCCCGACGCCCGCCGGCGAGCCGCTGGAAGCCTTCCTCGCCAGCGAGTCGCATGCCGGCCTGGAACGCCGCCTGCAACTGCTCTACCCCGATTCCGCCGAGCGCGAGAAGCAGCGTCCGACCTATGTCGCGCGCCTCGATTTCGAGATCGCCACCATCGTCAAGATGGGCTTCCCCGGCTACTTCCTGATCGTTGCCGACTTCATCCGCTGGGCGAAGAACAACGGCGTGCCGGTGGGCCCCGGGCGCGGCTCGGGGGCGGGCTCGCTGGTGGCCTACAGCCTCGACATCACCGACCTCGATCCGCTGCGCTACGACCTGCTGTTCGAGCGCTTCCTCAATCCGGAACGCGTCTCGATGCCCGACTTCGACATCGATTTCTGCCAGGAAGGCCGCGATCGCGTCATCGATTACGTCAAGAAGAAATACGGCGCGCACGCCGTGTCGCAGATCGTCACCTTCGGCACGCTGGCGGCCAAGGCGGTGATCCGCGACGTCGGCCGGGTGCTCGATCTCGGCTTCAACTTCGTCGACCAGTTCGCCAAGCTGATTCCCAATGAGCTCGGCATCACGCTCAAGGATGCGCTCGACAAGGAGCCGGCGATCCGCGCGCGCATCGACAGCGAGGAGGAAGTTGCCGAGCTCTGGGCGCTGGCGCTGAAGCTCGAAGGCCTCACTCGCAACGTCGGCATGCATGCCGGCGGCGTATTGATCGCGCCGGGCAAGCTCACCGATTTCTGTCCGCTCTACGCGGCGGCCGGCGCCGAGTCGGTGGTCTCGCAGTTCGACAAGGACGACGTGGAGAAGGCCGGCCTGGTCAAGTTCGACTTCCTCGGCCTGCGCACGCTGACCATCCTCGACGAGGCGGTGCGGCTGGCGAAGGAGGTAGAGGGTGTTGAGATCGACCTCGCGACCCTGTCGCTCGACGACCGCGAAACCTACGATGCGGTGTTCAAGAGCGCCAACACCACGGCGGTGTTCCAGTTCGAATCCGGCGGCATGAAGGACACCCTGATCAAGGCCAAACCGGATTGCCTGGAAGACCTGATCGCACTGAATGCGCTGTACCGGCCGGGGCCGATGGATTTCATCCCCGACTTCATCAATCGCAAGCACGGCACGCGTTTCGAGTATCCGCATCCCTGCCTGGAGCCGGTGCTGGCCAACACCTACGGCATCATGGTGTACCAGGAGCAGGTGATGCAGACCGCACAGGTGGCGGCCGGCTACAGCCTGGGCGGCGCCGACCTGCTGCGCCGCGCGATGGGCAAGAAGAAGCCCGAGGAAATGGCCCAGCAGCGCGAGATTTTCGTCAAGGGCGCGGCCGCGAACGCGATCAATGAAATCAAGGCCAACGAAATCTTCGACACCATGGAGAAGTTCGCCGGCTACGGCTTCAACAAGTCGCATGCCGCCGCTTATTCACTGGTGGCCTATCACACCGGCTGGCTCAAGCGCCATCATCCGGCGGCATTTGTCTCGGCGACGCTGTCGTCTGAAATGGGCAATACAGACAAGCTGCAGTTCTTCTACAAGGACGCCATCGACAACGGCCTCGTCTTCCTGCCGCCCGACATCAACCACGGCAGCATCCGCTTCCGGCCGGTGGATGGCAAGACCATCCGCTACGGCCTGGGCGCCATCAAGGGCACCGGCGAGGCGGCGTTGTCGGTGATCCTCAAGGCGCGCGAAAGCGGGGGTGCGTTCACCGACCTCTTCGATTTCTGCCGCCGCATCGACAAGCGCGTGGTGAACCGGCGCGTGATCGAGGCGCTGATCCGCGCCGGCGCCTTCGACGCGATCGACGACCACCGCGCCAAGCTGCTGGCCTCGACCGGCGTCGCCCTCGAAGCGGCGGAACAGGCCGAACGCAATGCCATGCAGGGCGGACTGTTCGATACGGGAGCGCAGGCCGACACCGCGCACTATGTCGATGTGCCGCGCTGGAACGAACGCGAACAGCTGATGAACGAAAAGCCGGCGCTGGGCTTCTTCTTCTCCGGCCATCCCTATCACGCCTACGCCACCGAGCTGGGCGCCTTCGTCAAGCGCCGCCTCGGCCAGCTCGAAGCGCAGCGCGAGCCGGTATTGCTGGCGGGCGTCGTGATGTCCACCCGTACCCAGATGACCCGTCGCGGCAAGATGGCCGTGGTGGCCCTCGACGACGGCACCACCCAGCTCGAAGTAACCGTGTTCAACGAACTGTGGGAAGCCGAGCGCGCCAAGATCAAGGAAGACGAACTGCTGCTGGTCGAAGGCAAGGTGCAGAAGGACGACTACAGCGGCGGCCTGCGCATCACCGCCGACAAGCTCTACACCCTGGCCGAGGCGCGCGGCCGCTACGCGCGCGGCCTGCGCCTGACCATGAACGGCGGTTCCGACGCCAAACGCCTGCAGGCGCTGCTGGCGCCGTTTCGCAACGGCCCCTGCCCGGTGCGGCTCTCCTATCGCAATGGCGATGCCGTGGCGGAACTCCCCTTGCCGGAGACCTGGCGCGTCAGGCTCGACGATGCCCTGCTGGCCGGGCTCGCCGACTGGCTCAAGCCGGAGAACGTGAAAGTGATCTACCAGTGATTACCCTGATCGACGACGCGCTGCTCGCCGAACTCTGTGCCGAAGCGGCCGCCAGTCCGCGGCGGCGCAAGAACCGCAACTTCCATGCGACGGACGGCCATCCGGCGCATCGCCTGCTCAACGCCATGCAGCCGGATTCCTACATCCCGCCGCATCGCCATCTCGATCCGAACAAGGACGAAACCTTTGTCGTCCTGCGCGGCGCATTGGGCGTGGCGATGTTCGACGACGCGGGCGAGGTGCTGCGGATGGTGAAAGTCGGCCCGGCTGCGCTCTGCGTGCCTGGGAATCCGCTTCGCGGGCAGGCAACGGCGATCGGGGTCGATATCGCCCACGGCGCGTGGCATACGGCCGTGGCGCTGGAGCCCGACACGGTGTTTCTCGAAGCCAAGGCCGGGCCCTATGTTCCGTTTGCGGCCGACGAAAAGGCACCGTGGGCGCCGGCTGAAAACACCCCTGGGGCGGCACCCTATCTGGGCGCCCTCAAAGCCCGTATGATCGACAGCTTCCAGCAGGCTGGGCACAACCGGGAATAACGCCTCCGTCAGGCAGGTCGAGGCGGTACCGTGCAGCATGTACACCGGATCCGGACACGAAGATTGATTCAAGGAGCAACGCAGCCATGGCCATCATGAAAGACGCATCCATCAGCAAGCACCTGACCATTCTGGTCGCCGTGCCGCTCATCGCCCTGGTAGTGGCGGTGGCAATGCAGGTGTGGCACAGCTTCGACGACTACAGGGGCGCGCAGCGGACCCAGCGCCTGATGGAGGCGGCGGTCAGCGCCGGCGACCTGATCCACATGCTGCAGATCGAGCGGGGGTCCACGGCCGGTTTCCTGCAGTCCAGGGGACAGAAGTTTGCCGATGTGCTTCCCGGCGTTCGCGGCAAGACCGACGAGCGCCTGGCCGCCTACAAGGCACAGGTTGGCGGGCTCAATGTCGGCGACATGGCCAGCCTGGGCCGGGCGCTGACCGCGGCGCAGACCCAGCTCGACCAGCTTGCGGCCACGCGCGGCCGCGTCAGCGCCCTTACCATGCCGGTGCCCGAGGGCGTCGGCTACTACACCGCGACCATCGGCGCGCTGATGGCCGCGGTTGGCACCAGCGTCGAATTCAGCAAGGAAGCGGCAATCTCGCAGCGGACCATTGCCTATCACAACTTGATCCATGCCAAGGAAAATGCCGGCCTGGAGCGTGCCCTGACCACGGCCGCATTCGCGGCGAACAAGGTCGAGCCGGCGCAGTACCGCAACATCCTCGACAAGATCAGCCGCCAGGAGGCTTACCAGACTGCGTTCCGCGGCATTGCCGACGACTCGGAGAAAGCCGCGCTGGATGCGGTGCTGGCCGGGACGGCGACAAAGGAGGTGGTCCGCCTGCGCGGCGTGATGTCGGAGAAATCCGTGGAAGGCGGCTTCGAGGTCGACCCGACCGCCTGGTTCAAGACCATCACCAACAAGATCGACGGCATGCGCGAGGTCGAAAGCCTGCTGGCTCGCAACATCAATGCGAGCGCGGCGACCCTCCTGAATGCCAGTCGCACGCTGTTTCTTTCCTATCTGCTGCTCGGCGGTCTGGCCATTGTGCTGACCATTGTCATCTCGCTGTGGGTGGCGAGAAGCATTGCCGTGCCCTTGCATGGAGTCGTCAGCTTTGCCCAGAAATCGATTGCCGGAAACGATTTCACCAGCAAGATGCCGGAAGCCGGCACCATCGAGGTAAAGCGCACCGGGCAGGCATTCAATCATCTGATGGACAAGTTCCGCGGCATCATCATCGATACCAAGAATTCCAGCGAGCGGATCACCCAGGCCGCCGACGCACTGGCGACTTCCAGCGAGCAGGTGACGGCAAGTTCGGCCGTGCAGTCGGATGCGGCGTCCGCGGTTGCCGCCGCGGTGGAACAGGCTTCGGCCAATGTCAGCGAAACGGCTGCCAGCGCGCGTACCGCGGCGGAAGTCGTCAATCGGGCACGGGAAGACAATGAACGGGCTCTCGCCGTGATGCGCGAGACCGTCAACAACATGAACTCCATCGCCAGCCTGATCCGCGAATCGGGCAGCAGCGTCGAGCAACTCGACGAAAGCTCGCAGAAGATCGGCGGCATCGTGCAGGTGATCAAGGAAATCGCCGACCAGACCAACCTGCTGGCCTTGAACGCCGCCATCGAGGCGGCGCGCGCCGGCGAGCAGGGGCGCGGCTTTGCGGTGGTGGCCGACGAGGTGAGGAAGCTCGCCGAGCGCACGGCGAAGGCGACCGACGAAATCGCCGGGCTGATCACCGGCATCCAGGCCGGCATTACCGAGACGGTAACCGGCATGCATCAGGCCAACGAACAGGCGGGCGCCAGCCTGGAACTGGTCGGCCGCACCGAGTCGGCATTGCTGCGCATCGGCGAGGGATCGCGCGAGGTGGCGAGCAATGTGCTGAGCATTTCCAGCGCGCTGAACGCGCAGGACGCCGCGATGCACCAGATCGCCGAGAGCCTGGAAACCATCGCGCGCATGACCGAAGACAACAGCACTGCCGCCCACACCAACAGCAAGACCGCGGTCGAACTCGACGGTCTGTCGCACGAACTGCGGCAGGCGGTCGCGGTATTCAAGGTCTGACACACCCTCGGGACAACCGATTGTTCCCTGGCGCGGGTAAGGGTATTATCCGCGGCTTGCGCGAGCACCCCGTCAGGCGAAACACATGAAGCGCGTCAGGTGGCTGTCCTTTTTGGTTCTGCTTGGCATCCAGGGCATCTTCTCCGGCCCCGGAGGCAGCGCCGAGCCGTCGCGCACGCTTGCCGTCGCGTCGGTCCAGGAAAAGGCCGGCCGGGTTGCCATCGTCATCGGCAACAGCAACTATCCATCCGGCGCCCTGGCCAATCCGAAGAACGATGCGACGGTCATGGCCGGTGCCCTGAAAAAACTCGGCTTCGACGTCGAACTCAAGCTCGATGCGACCAAGGCCGACATCGACGGGATGCTGCGGCGCTTCAGCGGCAAGGCCGAAAAGGCCGGCGTGGCGGCACTGTTCTATGCCGGCCACGGCATACAGGTGGGGGGCAGCAACTATCTCGTCCCCATCGACGCCAATCCGCGCAGCGAAAAAGATCTCAAGCGCGACATGGTCAGGATGGACGATGTCATCGACGACATGGGCGATGCCCGGGTCAAGCTGGTGTTCTTCGACGCCTGCCGCGACAATCCGCTGTCGCGCAGCTTCAGTCGCGGCGGATCACGCGGCATGGCGGCGCCGGTCGAAGCCACCGGGACGCTGATTTCCTTCGCCACCAAACATGGCAACACGGCCGCCGACGGGGAAGGCAAGCACAGCCCCTATACCAACGCCTTGCTGGCGGCACTGGAAAACCCGAGCGGCGTCGAAATCGAGCAACTGTTGCGCAAGGTGCAGCAGGGCGTCAAGGCGGAGACCAAGGGCCAGCAGGAGCCGTGGCGCTACGGTTCGCTCGATGGCGATTTTTATTTCAAGGCGGCCGATCCTGCCGATAACTCGAAGCTGCAGCAGGAGGCCGTGGAGAAAGCCGTGCTGGAAGCCATGCGGCGCACCAACGAACAGGCGGCAAAGGAAAAGGCGGAACTCCAGAAATCCCTGAAGGCGCAGCAGGAAGCCAGCGAGCGGGCCATGGCGGAAGCGCTCAAGAAGGCCAACGAACAGGCGGCGCGGGATCGGGCCGAGATGCAGGCGTCGATGGACAAGATGCTGAAGGAGGCGCTGGCCAGGCAGACCGCTGCACTGGAAGCCGAGCGCGCGGCGCGGCTTGCCGCTGCAACACCGGCATCGAACGCGACCCCGGCGGCTGCCCAGATCCAAAAGCCGGCTGCCGAAAAGCCGATCCAGCTGGCGTCGATTGCGCCAACCACGAGTGCCGGCGCCGGTTCAAAGCCATCGGAGCTGGTGCTTGCAGCCCTCTCGAACGCGCCCGGCGACGAGTGGGAGTATGTAGCCAGGGACGAGATGTTCGACAAAATGCAGAAACTGGTGTTGCGGGTCAAGGCCGTTTCGCCGGAAGGTGTGCTGGAAGAGATCGTCTGGAATGGCAGGCCCGGAATCAGCTGGGTTTTCGGGCCGCGCGCGGCGGCGCTGGGAACGCCCAACGAGGCCGAGTTCATGTTCGCACCGCACTGGAACGGCGACGAGGTTTCAAACCTGGTGGTCGAAGGCGGCGGCAGCCTGTGCACAAGCGCTGGCGCCTTTTGCCGGATCAGCCTCAAGGTGACGGGAATCGAAAAGCTGACGACTCCGGCCGGCACCTTCGACGCCATTCGTCTCGAAGGCACGATTCACGCCGGGATCGGCGGTGGCAGCATCACTGGCCCGGTGACCATCTGGTATTCGAAGGAGCAGCGCCGCCTGCTGAAGCAGAGCGCGGAGCTGCGGGGGAACAGATTCAAGTTCAAGGAAACCCTCGAACTCAGCGCGGTTCGTCGCGGCCCGCGTTGATGCCGTGACGGCCGGGCTCCGGCACTGACACCGACTCACGAAACGATATACGCCCCCGCCCCGGTCGACAGCAGTTTTCCGTCGGCGCCAAGAAATTCCATGCGCGTGGTCGCCACGCGCGAGCCGAGGCGCAGCACTTCCGCGCGCAGTTCGAAGTGGTCGCCGATGCCGGGGCGCAGGTAGTCGATCCGCAGGTCGATGGTGCCCAGCTTGCCGAAGCGATGCAGGCGCTGGGCCGGCGCCTCGTCCATGTGGCGCGCGCCGATCGCGGCCATCACGGCCAGGCCGCCCATGGCGTCGAGCCCGGCGCTGATGACGCCGCCATGGAGCCGATTCGGGCTGCCGACCAGTTCGCGGCGCATGGCGATGCGTCCCGCGACGCCGCCCGGCCTGATCGAGTCGATCTTCAAGCCGAGGACCTGGTTGAAGGCGATCATTTCCTCAAAGATTTTCGCCAGGCCGGCAACGAATTCGGGTTCGAACTCGAGCGGAGTTTCCGCGGTGGTGTTTTTTTTCATGGGTGCGATTCAGGGCAGGGTTTCAGGCCGTTTCGGGCAGGATCAGTGCGCGGGCGCCCGCCGCGACGTCCGGCGGAAAGGCTTGCGACTTGCGGCTTGCCGGGTTGAGGCAGACCACGGTGAAGTCGCAGGTGGCGCAGACATCCATCGTTTCGGTATTCACCAGCTCATGGCGGAAGCGCAGCACCTTCTCGCGCATTTCCAGCACCCCGGTGCGCACCATGATGGTGTCGCCGGGGTAGAGCTCCTTGCGGTAGCCGATGTTCTGCTGCACCGCCGCCAGATGCAGGGCAGCGCTGCGCAGCAGCGAGGGCGTCATGCCGAGCATGGCGTAGAACTGCCAGCAGGCTTCCTCGAAAAACTCCATGTAGGCGCGCACATTGATGTGCCCCATGTGGTCGCGCTGCCATTCATGCACCGTGCCGCGTGCGGTTTCGATCATGCATTTGTCCTTGGGTTCGATGGGGTGGGGGGCGCTTCAGCCGCCGTGCTTCAGTTTCAGCGCCTGTGAAATCACCGGATAGGTGTTCGGCGCCAGTTCCTGCATGAAGTTGGAGCCGTTGTTTTCATCCTTGCGCGTCACCACCGCGGTTGCGGCGGCGGCGCCGAAGGCGCGCGGGTCGCGCAGGGTGATCACCAGCTGCTCGTCGCCGGTGGCGCCGGTGAATTCGAAATATTCGTCCTGGCCGAGCGGGATCATGATTTCGACGCCGGCCTTGATCTTCACCACGTTGTCGGCCTGCGCCGGATAGATCTGCCTGCGCTGGTTCTTCGGGTTGATGTTGTCGATTACCAGCAGGCCGTCGAAGGTCGGCAGCACGCGCAGCTTGAAGCGCTCGCCGGTCCGGAAGCCGGCGGTCACGGGGGCGAAGCCGAGCGCGTTGCCGGCGCGGTCGAAGTTCATCAGGGCGACGTGCACCGCCTGGTAGTTCTCGCGGCCGTTTTCCACCTTGAGCGGGGTGGTGGGCTCGCCCGCCACGGTGTTCTCGGGCGCACCGGCGGATTTCGCGCCCATCGTCCCGCCGGCGCCGACGCTGCCCAGCGGCACGATGCTGGCGCTCTTGCTTCGCAGCAGCATGCTGGCGATGTTCTGCGGCGTGATCTGCTCGGTGAGCTTGCCCATCAGGTAGCTGCCGAAGGCCGAGATCGCGTAATTCACCGCGAACTTGATGAGGATGCCCCAGATGAATTTCGGCTTCAGCTCCTCGCCCGCATCGCTGCCGGCGGGTGGTGCGGTCGGCGCCGGCGGCGTCGGCGACTGCGCCATGCCGGGCGTGGCGAGGGCGAGGATCAGCAGGCAGGCGAGGGCGCGGGAGGGGAGCTTCATCGTGGAGTTTCCTTCTTGGTGGTGACGTCGGCAAGCGCCTGGGTGGCGATTCGGGCGATGTCGGTCAGGCCGGCGGCGGTCGCCACGTCCAGCGCGCGGCGGTAGGCGGGCGCCGTGTCGCCAGCGCCGACTCTTCTCTGGATGTCGCCGATCAACAGCCAGTCGCGGGCGATTTTTTCCGGCAGCGCGAGTTGGCGGTCGATGTCGAGTGCGGCGCGGGCAGCGGGCAGGGCGTTGGCGGCATCATCGCCGGCAAGCCGCGCGGTGGCGATCAGCCGCCAGGCGTTCCCGGTCTCGGCGGCTTCATCCTTGTCCTGCAACAGCTTCAGGGCGGCTTCGGCATGCCGCAGCGAATCCGCCATGCGCTTGTCGGCCAGCGCCGCGCGCGCCTGCAGCAGGTTCAGGCTGGCGGCCTGGGCGCAATTCGTCGCACACGCCGCGGCGGCCGCATCGAGATTTGCCCGCACCGCGGCGGGTTTGCCCAGCGCCAGATTGGCCTGCGCCTGCAGCAGCAGGCTGTCGAGCGCGAGTTCCGTTTGCGCGATGCGCTGCGCGCGATGCAGCGCCGCTTCGGCCTGGCCCAACGCCAGTTCGGCGCGCGCCTGGTTGAGCTGGTTGCGCGCGGCCGCCGCGGGGTCGTCGAGGCTTTGCTGCAACTGGCTCGCGGCGCCGAAGTGGCGCGCCGCGCCGGCGTAGTCGCCGCGCGCATATCGCTTCGCGCCATCGGCTTCGGCTTCCACTGCCTGCTTGCGCAATAGCGGTTCGCTGACTTTCGGCGCCGAGCCGCAGGCCGCGAGCAGCAACGCGGCGAGCAGTGCGGCGCAGATCGAATCCCGCAACTCAGCGCGCGCCATGTGTAGCCTCGGCACTCTCTGCACCCTGGGCGCGCGGATCGCTGTCCGCCTTGAGCCTGGCCGGCGCCGGGGCGTCGACCAGGTTGCGGATCGGCCAGGCGGTCTTGGCGCCGGCGACGATCTCGCGCGCATCGCCGGCCACCGCGGCGCCGTCGCGCAGGATCGGCGGCACGCTGGTCTCGGCCTCCGCCGTGATTTTTTCGACGTGGTCGACGACCTTCTGGGTACGGTCGAGCAGGGCCGGCAGGCGGCTGTTGGTGGTTTCCAGCGTGCGGCCGACGTGCGTCAGATCCTCCTCGGCCTTGCCCAGCACGCGCGTCGCGGCGGTGCCGACGCCCGCGACCTGGCGGTTGCCGGTGTCGAGCAGCGTGTGCAGCGCGCCGGTGGTGTCGCGCACCTGCTTGAGCGTCGCGGGCAGCCCCTGCTGCGAATCGGCCAGGGTGCCGGTGATGGTCTTGACATCCTTCAGGATCGGCGCGATCTGCTCGCGCAACTGGCTGGCCATGGCGGTCAGGCTCTCGCCGCGCGAAAAGGTCAGCCGGGCCTGGTCGGCGGCCAGCTTGCTGCGGTCGGGGCCGGGCACGATCTCGAGGTTGGCGGCGCCGATCAGCGCTTCCTTGCGCAGTTCGACCACGGCATCGCGGGTGACGAAGCGCAGCTTGTCGGCGTCGATTTCGAGCCCCACCTCGACCTGGCCGTCGGGCCGCAGGGTCACATTGACGACCGAGCCGACGCGGAAGCCGGCAATTCTCACCGCCTGCCCCTTGCTGATGTCCTGCGCCGAATCGGCAACGAAGCCCAGCGTCGCGGTCTGGCGGAACAAGCCCTGGCGCACGAGGATCGCGGCGATCACGGCGAGCACCGCCAGCAGCCCGAACAGCAGGAAGCGGCGCGTGCCGCGTTGCAGCGCTTCGGCTTCGCGATCCTGGGCGATCAGCATGGACATGTCAGCGTGAAACAACGTGTTCGGAGCGGCTGGTGATAGCCGAGCGCAGCGCGCTGATCAGAAGCCTCCCCGCGAGGGGAGGATGAGGGGCGGGCCTTCAATTGGCTTTTCGCGTGTTTCATCATCATTGGGCGGTACTCGTTGCCATCAGCGGTAGCGTCTCCAGATCCAGGCGGTTCATGCAATCGGGCACGGCAGGCAGCTCATGGGCATCGACATCGACGAACAGGGTCGGACGGAAGGGATGAAAGTCATGATAAACAGCTTCGAGGGCGATCACCGCTTCGGCCTGCCGGCGCGACAGCCCGCCGAAGATCCGGTCGAACACCAGCAATTCCGGCGGACGCAGCAGGTTGCGCACGAATCCTATCAGCCAGCGCTCGCTGCGGGCGAGGCCGAGCGGCCGTTCGCGGGCGATGCTCTGGATGCGTTCCGGCGGCAGCCCGCAAATCTCCAGGGCGAGTTGCAGGGCATGCTGCCAGTCGCTGGCGGCATCGTCCTGCGGGTCGGCGCCGTAGCGCAGGGCCAGTGCAAAGTTCTCGGCGACGGTCATGGTGCCCAGCAGGCCGCCGTTGGCCGGCAGCACGCCGACGCCGGGACAGGTTTCGAGCGCGGCCACGATCTCGCCGACGCTGGCGGCGTCGGGCGCGACGATGCGGTGGCGGCCGCCCTGGTCGAGCGGAACCACCAGGCGCTGCGCGTCATCGACGCTCAGCACCAGTGTTCGCCGTTCGAGGCGGACGCTCGGCGGCATCAGCGGACTTCTTCCACCGTCAGCAATGCGGCGCCATAGCCCGTCGAACAACGTTTCTTGACGGCGATGTTGCGCAGCGACGATTGGTCGGAGCACTCCTCCGCGGCCGGCTTGGCCGCGCCGGCGGTGACCAGCTGGATGTCCTTGGCGGCGACCGCGCCGACCACGGAGAACGGCCCGGAGGGCTTGAGCCCGGCCGCATTGAAATCGCGCGGATTGTCGGTGACGATGGCCAGCAGGGTGTTCTTGCCCGGAGGCCCTTCGGCGCCGAGTTGCCACGACGGGCGCGGCAGGCGCAGCGTGGCGCCGGGCTCGATCACGTTGTTGCGGTCGAAGGCATTGGGGAACAGCAGGTCGAAGGTCTGGCCGTCGGAGCCCACCATCAGCAGGTAGACATAGCCGCCTTCGCGCGAGGTCAGCGTGAAGCCGATGCTGTCACGGCCGATTTTCAGCGTCGGCTTGTCCGTCGTCAGCGTGACCAGGCGGCGGTCGTCGCGACTCTGGTAGATGTCGTTGAGCGCCGCCAGCGGCGCCGGCTTTGCGGCGGCGGGTGTGACGGCCGGGGCCGCGACCGGTGCGGGAGCCGGTGCCGAAGTCGCGACGGTCGGCGCGGGAGTCGGCGCTGGCGCCACGGCGGCTGCAGGCACATCCCTGGCCGCATAGCTCAGCACCATCGCCGGATTGCCGGTAACGACCACGTGGTGGGGCAGGAAGCCCTGCACTTTCCTGAACTGCTGGTTGATGCGGTCCTGGGCGCAGATGCGCGTTTCTTCGGCCGAGAGCCCGCCGCTGCCGTCCGTATCCTTCGCTGCGCCCGCCAGGCAGGCCAGCCAGGCCTGGCTGGCAACGCCGCCGCGACCGGGTTCGTCGAGCGAAACCTCGTGGTCGCGCGCCGCGGCAATGTGCACGAAGTTGGCGCCGCCGCTGCCCGCCGCTTTCGCCGTGGCCGCGCCGCGGGTCAGCACGTTGGTCGGCTTGACGCAGTCCTTGTCCGGCGGCGTCCATGACTTCGGCGTGAACTGCCGCTGCGCCGCGCCTGCGCGCGTCGTGACGCCGCCCGAATGGCAGGCGTCGATCAGCACGATGGTCTTCTGCGCCTTCTGCGACAGCCGCTTCAGGCTGGCCTCCAGTTCCGCGTCGGTGAAGCCCTGGCCGTCGACGGAAACCAGCGACTCGGCGCAGCGCTCGCTGCCGTCCGCTTCCTTGACCATCTGCCGCCCGCCGTGGCCGGAGTAGTAGATGAACACCTGGTCGCTGCCGCCCAGTCGTTCTTCGAGTTCGCTCAAGGCGCGCCGCATGCCGTCCAGCGTCAGTTGGCCATCGCGCATCACCTTGATGTTGCCGGCGGGAACCCCCATGCGCTGGGCGATCTCGGTCGAGGTCGCGACGTCGTAGGGGACGCCTTCGAGTTTGGGGATCG
Source organism: Sulfuritalea hydrogenivorans sk43H (assembly GCF_000828635.1). Lineage (GTDB taxonomy): Bacteria > Pseudomonadota > Gammaproteobacteria > Burkholderiales > Rhodocyclaceae > Sulfuritalea > Sulfuritalea hydrogenivorans. The sequence continues at coordinate 3,344,500 of NZ_AP012547.1, read as the reverse complement.
GGCCCTGATAGTCGCCGATCGCCATGATCAGGGCATGCGCCGTCGGCGACTCGGGCCTGGAAAAGCCGCGCACGCCGGTCGTGGCGATCAGGTTGCCGCGACCGCTGCGGCCGTCGTCGAGCTGCAGCAGCGCGGCGCCGGAGCCTGCCGCCGGCTTGGCCGCGGGGGTTTGGGCCAAACTCGGCGTGGCGCCCAGGGTGGCGGTGAGCACAAGGGAAAACGAAATCCTGGCGAGCTGTTTCATCGGGGGGTCTCCGGCGACGGCGTGAGGGTTGCGGTCAATGCCGCAAGGATAATGGATGCGGCGGCGGCTTTCCACTCTTCCGTGGTCTGCCAGGTCACTGCGGCGCCGTGATCGGCGCAAACCAGGCGCTGGTTCCAGTGCTGCTTCGGCCGCGCGCGGCGCAGGGCGGATTCGATGCGCGCGGCATCGGCGCGCCAGTCGGCGTCGGTGTCTTCCAGCAGCCAATACACCAGCATGGTTTCGGCGAATACCTCCTGGACGAAGCCGGGGTCTTCGATCAGCCTTGAAATGCGCCCGGCGCCCAGTCTCGAACCGGCGACCAGGCGGTCCAATTCACCCTTGAGGCGCCGCCGTTCCGCGGCTTTGGCGCCTTCCAGGCGCAGCGCCAGCACCGCCAGCAGGCGGGTGCCCCTGGGCAGGGCCAGCATGTTCTTCTGCTGGCTGTTGGCCAGCCAGCCGTGATAGACGCCGTAGTAGAGCCGGACCACGGTGAAGTACATGACGCCCAGCGAGAGCGGCGCCGAGGTATCCAGGTACCAGGATGAAAGATTCACCACCGTGTAGGCGATCAGCACCAGCCCGCCCTGCAGGACCACGAACACGGTGTCGAACACGTCGATGTGGACCTGGCGGTAGAGCGCGATCGCCATGCTCCAGATCAGCAGCAGCGCGGCACCCATCATCACCCAGGAAGGGCGTTCGTGCAGGGCGTCGCCGTTCTTGAAATTGTCGATCGCGGTGGCGAGGATTTCGACGCCGGGATGGATGCGTGCCAGTGGCGTGCCCTTGACGTCGAACAGGGCGGGCGCGGTGGAGCCGATGACGATGATCTTGCCGGCGAACTCGTCGGCCGGCCGCTGCGGCTTGCCGCTCTTCAGGTCCCGATAGACCTCGACCAGCGAGACGTAGCGGTAGGTGAAGGGCGGGCCGCGCCAGTTGAGCAGCACCTCGCGCCGGTCCAGCCCCGCGACGCCGGCGTAGCCGAATTCCTCGGTGATGCGCTGCGGCAGCGACGGGATGCGCCAGCCGGCATGTTCCAGCCAGGCCGGATAGCGCCGGATCACGCCGTCCTTGTCCGGCGTCACCTGGTGCGTGCCCAGCCGCCCGTTGTCGATCGCCGCCGGCACCTTGGGCAGGATCATGGCGACATGCGCCGTGGCATCGCCGCCGCCGGCCAGCGGCTTGACGCCGGGCAGCAACGCGGTGGGGATGCGGCTCAGCCGGTCGTTTTGCGGATCGAGCCGCAGCATCGGGAAGAAGGTCGTGGCGGAACGCGCGATGACTTCGTTGAACGCGGCATCGCTGGCGGGCCGCTGCGTGTCGCGGTCGGAAAACAGGATGTCGAAGACGATCGCGCGCGGCTTCTGCTTCTCGATGGCATCCACCAGTTCGCCGAACACCGCGTTGGGCCAGGGCCAGCGGCCATACTCGACCGCCATGCCGGCCAGGCTGGCCTCGTCGATGTCGAGGATCACGATCCCGGGATCCGGCTGCGGCGTCTTGATGCGATGCGAAATCAGCAGGTCGAAGAGCCGGGTTTCCGCGGCCGACACCAGGTTGAGCAGGCCCGAGTCGGTGACGATCAGCAGCGAAAAAATCGCGGCCAGAACCAGGTAGGCGCGCGCGCCGAGGTGGCGCACCAGCGATACGGTGCGCGCCTGCAGGCGCTGCAGCAGTCGTTCGCGCGCAAGCGGCTTCATTTCAGGAAATAGGCGACCAGCGCGAAGCCCACATCGATCACGAAGACCGCGATCAGGCCGTTGCCGACGGCCTGGATCGAGGCCGTGGAGATCGTTCCCGGCGAGCGCTCGGCGCTGCTGCCGTGGTGGCAGGCGATGATGGCGATGGCCGCCCCCATCAGCGCGCTCTTCAGCAGGCTGGCCAGCGGCAGCCACGGGTCGGCGAGGTCGAGGAAGTGCCCGGCGATCTGCGGCAGCGGCTGGTTCTGGATCAAGGCGACGGCGAGCCAGCCGCTGCCGACGGCGATCAGCTGGAAGCACACGGTCACCGCCGGCAGGGCCAGCGTCAGGCCGAGGATGCGCGGCAGCAGCAGGTAGTCGGCGGCCGGCACGCCCATGCGGCGCAGGGCGGTGAACTCGTCATACAGATGCATCACCGCCAGCTCGGAGGCGATTGCCGCGCTGCTGCGCGACAGCACCACCAGCGCCGAGAGCAGCGGCGCCAGCTCGAAAAAAATCCCGAAGAACAACAGGCGCTGCGCCAGGTCGTTGTCCTGTCCGGTCAGCGCGGTGACCTGGGTCACCGCGGTCGCCCCGGTCAGCGCGGCCAGAATGGCGACAACGGGCAGCGCGGCGATGCCACCGGCATTGATCTGGCGATGCAGCTGGGTGCGCATCTGCGGGTCGCGCAACCGGCCCCAGCGGGTCGAGGCAAACCATGCCAGCGCGGTGTAACTGAAAAATCGCGACTCCACCGGCGTGGTCACGCCGCGCCCTTCTTCACGCGCCTGGTCAGCGGCGGGTTCCAGCCCCAGACATGGAGCGGCGAGCGCCCCTTGATTTCCTGCGTGCCGAGATCCACCAGCCCGCCGGCGAAGCCGACCGCCGCCGCCACGTCATTGGAGCAGATCACCGGGTAGCCGGCGGTCTTGCTCATGCTCTCCAGCCGCGAGGCGGTATTCACCGGATCGCCGATCACCGTGAAATCGCGCCGCTTGCGCGAGCCGACATAGCCGGCCAGCACTTCGCCGCTGTGGATGCCGATGCCGATTTCGAGCGGCGCCAGGCCTTCGGCGGCCAGCTCGGTGTTGAGCCGGGCGATGCGCACCAGCATGTCCTGCGCCGCTTCCAGCGCGTTGCGTTCCGGCGCGGGCAGCGGCTGCGGCACGCCGAAGGTCGCCATCAGGCCGTCGCCGATGAACTTGTCGATGGCGCCGCCGCGGGCATGGATCGCCGCCGAGGCTTCGGCGTAATAGCGGTTCAGCAGCGCGATCATGGCTTCCGGGGTCGAGTTCTCGCTGCGCGCGGTAAAGCCGCGGATGTCGGCGAACAGGATGGTCACCCGGGTGCGCTCGCCATCGGCATCCGGTTGCAGCGTGCCGCCGAGGATGGCGCGCATCACCTGCGGGCTGACATGCCCGGCGAAGGCCGAGCGCAGCAACTGCTTTTCCCGATAGTGGCGCACCGACTCCCAGGCCAGGCGCGCCAGGAATGCCATCAGGATGATCGCGAGCAGGGTTCCGGCGCGCAGGTAGTGGCCCTGCCAGATCGCATAGGTGGAGCCGGCGATCACCGCCGTGCCGGCGCCGAGCAGCGCCGCCAGCTTGAGCCAGCCATTGCGGCCGAACCAGAGCAGGGCGCCGAGGCTGGCCAGCACCAGCGCCAGCGGTTCGGAGATGCGTTCGATCAGGCCGCGGCCGAGCAGCGAACGCAAGGCCTGGACATGCGCCACGGCGCCCGGTTCGGTGCGACTGCCGCGCTCCCAGGCCGCGAGCGATACCGGCAGGCGGTAGCGCGTTTCGGTCGGCAGCAGGCTGGCGACCACCACGGCGCGCCCCTGCACCCGGCTCCTGAGTTGTTCGCCCTGGCCCTGGCGGATCCAGCCCAGTGCCTCGCGGAAGGGGATGTACTCGATTTCGCCGCCGGCGCTGTAGTCGATCATGCCGCCGAGCGTGCCCTCGCGCCCGAGATGCCGCGCCATGGCATGGGCGAAGGGTTCGTGCTTGTCCTCGGTCATGCAGCGTTTCTGGTTGATGCGCCGCACCGTGCCGTCGAGGTCTTCGCAGATTGCCAGCGAGGCCACGGCGCCATCGCCGGCGGCGGCCAGCAGCTCCGGCGCGATCGGCCGCAACCGGCGACCGATGCCCATCGGCTGCCCCACCACCAGCGGCGCCGCGGCGGAGAGGCGCCTGATGCCGTCGACCAGCGGCGCGTCGATGCCCTTGACCAGGAAGTCATACGAGCGCACCGGCAGCGGCGTGGCCAGCCCCACCACGCCCGGTTTGGCCTCGGCCAATCCCGTCAGCAGTTCGCCCAGATGGCGGTGCCACAGGGCATAGGGCTCGGGGATCGATTCGTAGGCGGCCTCGTCGACGCCGATCACCACCACGTCCTGCGGCAGCGTCGAGGGCATCCGGGCGCGCAGCCAGCGCGTCTGGCTGTCGTAGATGGATTGGTCGGCCCAGCGCAGCAGGCTCGACGACATCAGGCTGATCGCAAGGGAGCAGATCAGGGCGAAGCCGAGAAGAATGTCGCGATGCAGGCGGGGCATGGCAGGATTATGTCATGGCCGGATCGCCGTGCCGCCGGCGCCGACTCTTCATCAGTAGCCTCGCGGGGCGGGTGGGTTGGAAAGAGTCTCGGCCGAATCGACAAAATGAAACAACACGGTAGGCGGGTGCCATCCCGGGGCCGTGCGCAGCACCTTGGTCACCGAGTCGTTCAGTTTCACCGTGACGCGGTAGTTGGCGGGAAAGGTGGTGTCCCAGCGCGGCAGCACTTTCTTGAGGTAGTCGAGTTCGTGATCCTCCCGGATGATGATCCCCATGGTTTCGAGCAGGCTCAGTTTTGGCCAGTGTTCGCCGCCGGGCCGGCCGTAGGTCACGATGTCCATGAACCTGGAGAAATCCTTGTAAAAGGGATCGGAGGGTTCGATCAGCTTGCCGTTCGAGTAGATCGCGTCCATCAGGTAAGTGACCGTGAAGTTCCTCGCAGGCCGCTTTGACCATTGGTAAATGATGTCGTGAAGGGCTGTCGACATGCACAACTCCAAGTGCCCGCCGACGATATACACGTGCGACGGCGTGACGTCGAAGCTGACTTCTCCTCCGGCGGAGAACACCCAGTAGTCGGGGTGGCAGTCCGCCATGAAGTAAAACTCGTCGGGCGTGTCGTCCTGCAGGTAGATGACCGGGATCTTCCGGTCCTTGGCGAACCTCACCGCCTCGTCCACGCCGCGCTTGGTCGAGAAGCGCGCGTCGTAGGTCGACGACTGGTGCACGACGATCATCACAGAATCGCCCTTGATCTTCACGTCGGACGGTTTGGTGACATCGTGCTGCCGGCAGGCTGACCAGCACAGGGAACTGCAAACAGAGAGAAAAACAAAGAACAGCCGCTTGATACTCATCTTCGTGCCACCGCTACGGATATGGAAAGGCCCGTTTGAACCCCGTCGGCATTCTAACTGCTCCGCGTATGCCCGGCGACTACGACTGGAAGCTTGCCGACGCCAATCCCGCGGGGGGATACCGTCCCCGCTTTGAGCGCGGACATATCCCGCCGGGGGATACCGTCCCCGCTTTCAGCGGGGACATAAAAAAGCCGCTCCTTTTCAGGGGAGCGGCTTTCCGGTTGGGGCCGGGGGTGCTGTATTTTTAGAGCGCGGCGGCGTTCTCGGCCAGGTACTTGGCGACGCCTTCGGTCGAGGCGTTCATGCCCTTCTTGCCTTTCTTCCAGCCCGCCGGGCAGACTTCGCCGTGTTCCTCGACGAATTGCAGGGCATCGACCATGCGCAGCATTTCGTCGATGTCGCGGCCCAGCGGCAGGTTGTTCACCACCTGGTGCTGCACCACGCCGGCCTTGTCGATCAGGAAGGAACCGCGGAAAGCCACGCCGCCGGCGGCTTCGACGTCATAGGCCTGGCAGATGGCGTGGTTGATGTCGGCCACCAGCGGATAGCCGACCTGGCCGATGCCGCCGTTGTTCACCGGGGTGTTCTTCCACGCGAGGTGCGTGAACTCGGAATCGATCGAGCAGCCGATGACTTCGACGCCGCGCTGTTTGAATTCAGCCAGGCGATGGTCGAAGGCGATCAGTTCGGAGGGGCAGACAAAGGTGAAGTCGAGCGGGTAGAAGAACAGCACGACATGCTTGCCGCGCAGGGAGGAGAGCTTCAGCTCCTTGATTTCGTTGTTGCCGAAAACGGCGGTTGCGGTGAAGTCGGGGGCGGGCTTGCCGACGAGTACGGCCATGGGAACTCCTGATAGGGGTTGATTGAATAGTTGAAGCCTATTATAACAAGCCGCCATCCCTTCATGCGGTCGGGCGCAGCTCGAAATCCCGGTAATCGCCGCTGGCGTCTTCGCTCATGACATTGCCAACCGAGGCGCCGGCCGGGCCGTTGCGGCTCCAGTCCAGCATCGCCTCGACCTGCCTGGCGTCGCCGGAAATCACCGCTTCGACGCTGCCGTCGCGGCGATTCCGCACCCAGCCGTTGATGCCCAGCAGGCGGGCCTGCGCCAGCATCGCGTAACGGAAGCCGACGCCCTGCACCAGGCCGGTGATGACCAGGCGGCGAGTCTCCGCCACGGTGCGCCTACTTCACCCGCATGCCCGGTTGCGCGCCGCTGTCCGGGGACAGCAGGAACAGCCCGGGCGACTTGCCGTCGGTGTCCGAGGCGGCGAGCACCATGCCTTCGGAGAGGCCGAATTTCATCTTGCGCGGGGCGAGGTTGGCCACCATCACCGTGAGGCGGCCGACCAGCTGCGCCGGATCGTAGGCCGACTTGATGCCGGCAAAGACATTGCGCGTGCCGTCGGCGCCGAGGTCGAGGGTGAGCTGGATCAGCTTGTCGGCGCCTTCGACGTGGCGCGCATCGGCGATGCGCGCGACACGCAGGTCGACCTTGGCGAAGTCGTCGATCGAAATGTGCTGCGCGGCGGGGCTGGCCTGGCCCTGCTGCTTGTCTTCGGTCGCCTGCTGGTGCTGGGCGTGGCGTTGCGGCGAGTGCGGCTCTGCAACAGTCGGCGCTGGCGCTACGGCGATCGCGGCCGCGGGTTCCAGCGATTCGCGGTTGGCGGCGACCAGGGCCTCGGTCAGCTTGGGATCGATGCGCTGCATCAGGTGCTCGTAGGGATTGATCAGGTGATGGATCGGCAACTGGAAGCCGGCGTCCTGCCAATGCAGCGGGGCGACGTTGAGGAACTCTTCGGCGCGCTGCACCAGCTTGGGCAGGATCGGCTTGAGATAGAGGCTCAGGAGCCGGAACATGGCGAGGCCTTCGGTGCAGATGCTGTGCAGAAGCTCGTCCTTTCCCTCCTGCTTTGCCACTTCCCAGGGCTTCGCGTTGGCGATGAAGACATTCGCCTTGTCGGCCAGGGCCATGATCTCGCGCACGGCACGGGCGAAGTCGCGGGCCTCGTAGTACTGGGCGATAGCGTCCGCCGCGCCGGCCATTTCCTCGATGATGCTGTTGCGCTCGACCCTGGCGAGCTTGCCGTCGAAGCGCTTGGTGATGAAGCCGGCGCAGCGGCTGGCGATGTTGATGTACTTGCCGATAAGGTCGCTGTTCACGCGGGCGACGAAGTCCTCGAGGTTGAGGTCGATGTCCTCCATCGTGCCGTTCAGCTTGGCGGCGAAGTAATAGCGCAGCCATTCGGGGTTGAGGCCCTGCGCCAGATAGCTCTCGGCGGTGATGAAGGTGCCGCGCGACTTGGACATCTTGGCGCCGTCGACGGTGAGGAAGCCGTGGGCGAAGACGCTGGTCGGCGTGCGATATCCGGCGTGTTCCAGCTCGGCCGGCCAGAACAGGGCGTGGAAGTAGAGGATGTCCTTGCCGATGAAGTGGTACAACTCGGCCTGCGAGCCCTTGCCCCAGAACTCGTCGAAATCCAGCCCCTTCTTCGCGCAGAAATTCTTGAACGAACCCATGTAGCCGATCGGCGCGTCGAGCCAGACGTAGAAGAATTTTCCCGGGGCACCGGGAATCTCGAAGCCGAAGTAGGGCGCGTCGCGCGAGATGTCCCAGTCGGTGAGCTTGTTCTCGCCCGGCTCGCCGAGCCATTCCTGCAGCTTGTTGATCGCCTCGGGCTGCGCCTTGCAGACCTCGCGCGTGGCGCGGCGCAGGAACTCCTGGCAGCGCGGATCGGAGAGCTTGAAGAAATAGTGGTCGGAGGATTTCAGCACCGGCTGCGCGCCGGAGACCGCCGAGTAGGGGTTCTTCAAGTCGGTCGGGGCATAGGCCGCGCCGCAGGATTCGCAGGCATCGCCGTACTGGTCTTTCGCGCCGCACTTGGGGCATTCGCCCTTGATGAAGCGGTCGGGCAGGAACATGTTCTTGACCGGGTCGTAGTACTGCTCGATGGAGCGCACCTCGATCAGGCCGGCGGCCTTGAGCTTGCCGTAGATGTCCTCGGAATAGTGGCGCGTCTCGGGCGAATGCGTGCTGTGGTAATTGTCGAAGGCGACATGGAAGCCGGCGAAATCGCGCGAATGCTCGGCATGCACGCGGGCGATCAGCTGTTCGGGCGTGATGCCCTCCTTCTCGGCGCGCAGCATGATCGGCGTGCCGTGGGTGTCGTCGGCGCAGACGTACCAGCAGTCGTGGCCGCGCATCTTCTGGAAGCGCGTCCAGATGTCGGTCTGGATGTACTCGACCAGGTGGCCGAGGTGGATCGCGCCGTTGGCATAGGGCAGGGCGCTGGTGACGAGGATCTTGCGGGTCATGATGCAGTCTTTCCGGGGGCGGGCGGCAGGCGTACGGCCCGCCGCATCTCAAGGGGTGCATTGTACCGGGGCAAGGCCCGGCTTACTGAACCTTGCGCAGGCAGTCCATGCGTTCATCGAGAATGCGGTCCTCCCCGCTGCGCCGTGCGATCTGTTCGTCGCGCGACAACTCGGCGCGACCGCCACTGCGCTTGCGCAGTTCGTCAAGCTGCCGATCGGCCTTTTCGGTGCACTGCCTGGTACGCAAGTCAATGGCGGCCCTGTTGTCGCGGTAAGCAGCGGCGCGGGCTTCCCGATTGCAGTTTTCCGCCTTCTCGGAAGCGGCTTTCAGCGCATCGTGGACCGGGGTCATGATTTGCTGCTGCGCCTTCAGGTCGCGCCCCGGCGGATTTGTCTTGGCGGCCTGCCCCGCATCGCGCATGATGCGCGCCTCCTCCGCCTTGTACTCCGCGAGGCAACGCGGATCGTCGGCGGCAAACGAGAGCGATGCGAATCCGGCAAGCGCATTGACCAGAAGCAGGGTTGGCAATTTCATCGGGAATCCTTCCTGGACTGACGCAACTGCGGAAAAATGCTTTTCATGTCCCCATCGTGCCGTGAACCAAATGGAATAACAAGGCTCCAACCGCACATACGAGCGTAGGAGGTTTCATGGCCCGCAACAAACCTATCGCCACCGGCCCGCGCTTCACTGCGGTTGATCCGGACCGCGGGACCTTTCTGGCGAAGGCAAGCCCGGGAGTCGGCGCTGACGGTACGGCGACGCCCGCGACGTTTCGCCCATCCGGAATCACCTGTTCCCGACAGGGCCTTTCCCGCCCGGAAATTGCTTGCCGAACCGGTCATATGTCCTATGTGCCGGAAATCGGCGCGGCTAGAATCGGCGCTTGCCGATGGAATAACGATGGTCCCGCAAGGGCCGGGAGGCTTGCCCGCAAATGAACGTCATCACCTGGCTTGTACCGCCGAACGCCCGCGACGATGCGCGCAAGGACACGCGCCACCGCGGCATCGCGAAAGCACTGCTGACCATTTCGCTGGTCGCCACGCTGATGCTGGTCGGCATCCTGCTGGTGAGCGGCCGCCTGCCGCCGGCCCAGTACGTACTGTTCGCCGCCGGCATCGTCACGCCGATCCTCGGCGCGGTGCTGATCCGCGTCACGGCCGACATCACGCTGGGCCTGATCCTGACCAACATCGGCGGCATCGTGATCGTCGGGATCTGGGCCTTCATCAGCGGCGGCATCAACTCGATCGCGCTGCCGGGTTTTCTCGCCAACCTGGCCCTGCTCAGCACTTTTGGCAACGTCGCGATCCTGCTGGTCACGGGGGTGGCCATGGCGGTGGCGCTGGTGCTGCTGTATTTCGCGACGGTGCTGAACTGGCTGCCGGCGAGCATCGTTTCGCCGGCGGAAATGCCGGGGCTGATGCTGACCTCGATGCTCGGCTCGGCCATGATGGTGGTGCTGGCCGGCGTGACCGTGGCGCGCGGCCGGGCGCAGGTGAAGGCGCACCTGCGCGAAGCGCTGCACGCGGCGGAGCAGGCCGCCCGCGCCAAGGCGGTGTTTCTGCGTTCGATGGGCCAGGAGTTCCGCACGCCGCTGAATACCGTGATCGGCTTTGCCGAACAGCTCGCCGCCGACCGGCAGGCGCCGCTCGGCCCGGCGCAGCAGAACGGCGTCGGCCACATCCTGACGGCGGGACAGCATCTTGGCGACCTGCTGACGCAGGTCCTGGAAATGAGCCGCATCGAGGCCGGCGAGCAGACGCTGAACATCGAACCAGTGCGCATCGACCAGGCGGTCGGGCCCTGCCTGTCGATCATCGAGCTGGAAGCGCGGCAGCGCGGCGTGGCGCTGGTCGACGAATGCGACGCCCATGCCGGGTCGCTGGTCTGGGCCGATCGCGTGCTGCTCAGGCAGGTGCTGCTGAACCTGCTGTCGAATGCCGTCAAGTTCAACCGCCGGGGCGGCACGGTGACCCTGAGCTGCGAACCGGCCGGCGCGGCCTACCTGCGCATCGGCATTGCCGATACCGGGGCCGGCATCCCCGCATCGCGCCGCGGCGAACTGTTCCAGCCTTTTTCGCGACTGGGCCTGGAAGAAGGGACGAGCCAGGGCGCCGGCCTCGGGCTGGTGATGTCGAAACGGCTGGTGGAAAGAATGCGCGGCCGCATCGGCTGCGAGTCCGTCGAGGGCCTCGGCAGCACGTTCTGGGTCGAGTTGCCGCTGGCCGAGACGCCCGCCGCCCGCGCCTGATCCGGATCGCCGCCGGACAAGGCTGACGAAGAAGTTCCGGCTAGCCTTTCATCGCCGGTGCTGCGGAGGACGAAGGGAAACAAGCTTGCGGCCTTCATTGCATAATGTTGTCAAATGGCTAATATGGCCATATTGGCTAGTTCAAGGAGAACCAGATGATTACCGTCACATCGGTCGAAGCGCAAAGCCGCTTTGGCGAATTGATCGATCGTTCGCAGCGCGAGCCGATAGAGGTTACGCGCCGTGGCCGGACCGTGGCCTACGTCGTTTCGGAACAAGATATGCAGGCCCTGGCGAATGTGAAGAAGCGTCGGGAAGAGGCTGCGCGGTGGTATTCGCAATACCGGGCGCGGGTGATGCCGTCGAGTGTCGCCGACCTGACCGATGCCGACGTGAATCGCCTGGTGCATGAGCTTCGATAGGCGCATCGTCATCGATACCGGCGTGCTGATCAGCGCCGCGATTCGTCCGCAATCGATTCCCGCGCTGGCGCTGGAAAAGGCGTTGTTGTATTTCGATGTATGCGTCAGTGAAGAAACGCTGACGGAACTGGCGGCGGTGTTGTTGCGCCGGAAATTTGATCGCTATGCCCCGAAAGCATTGCGCCAGACGTTTATCGACGGCTTTCGCGAGCGTTCAGTATTGTTTGCGGTGAGCGGCGAGGTAAGTGATTGCCCCGATCCCAAGGACAACAAGTTCCTCGCGTTGGCCGAGGCCGCCGAGGCCGAGTTGATCGTTGCCAGCGATCCGCACCTGACGGACATGCATCCATGGCGCGGCATTCCAATCATGCCGCCGGCGGCGTTTCTGGTCGGCATTCGCTAGTGGCGTTCCCGGCAAATAAGCCAAGCCTGATATATCATTATATAATCCCGACTAATTCACTCGGGTATGGGGTTCCGAGCGATAATCCGCCACCGAACAAATCCCTCCTACTCTTCGTCATCAGCAAAGGCCTCACATGTCCATCAACGAACAAAGCATCCAGGATGCGCTCAAGACCGTGGTCGACGCCAACACCGGCAAGGACCTCGTCAGCGGCCGCAGCGTCAAGAACATCAAGATCACGGGCAGCGATGTCGCGCTCGACGTCGAACTCGGCTACCCGGCCAAGAGCCAGATCGAAGGCCTGCGCGCGGCGGTGATCGCGCAACTGAAAACACTGCCGGGCATCGGCAACGTCAGCGCCAACGTGTTTTCGAAAGTGGTGACGCATGCGGTGCAGAAGGGCGTCAAGCTGATCCCCGGCGTCAAGAACATCATCGCCGTGGCCAGCGGCAAGGGCGGCGTCGGCAAGTCGACCACCGCCGTCAATCTTGCCTTGGCGCTGTCGGCCGAAGGCGCCACGGTGGGCCTGCTCGATGCCGACATCTACGGCCCCTCGCTGCCGACCATGCTGGGCATTCCGGCCGGCCGGCCGGAATCCGCCGATGGTAAGAGCCTCGAACCGATGGACGCGCACGGCATCCAGGCGATGTCGATCGGCTTCCTGATCGATCCCGAGCAGCCCATGGTCTGGCGCGGCCCGATGGTGACGCAGGCCCTGACGCAGCTGCTGACCGAAACACGCTGGCGCGATGTCGATTACCTCGTCATCGACATGCCGCCCGGCACCGGCGACATCCAGTTGACGCTGGCGCAGCAGGTGCCGGTGACCGGCGCCATCATCGTCACCACGCCGCAGGACATCGCCCTGCTGGATGCGAGGAAGGGCCTCAAGATGTTCGAGAAGGTCGGCATCCCGATCCTCGGCATCGTCGAGAACATGAGCATCCACATCTGTTCCAAGTGCGGCCATGCCGAACACATTTTCGGTTCCGGCGGCGGCGACAGGATGGCGAAGGACTACGAGGTCGAGATGCTCGGCGCGCTGCCGCTCGACATGGCGATCCGCATGCAGATGGACGGCGGCAAGCCGACCGTCGAAGCCGAGCCGGACGGCGCGGCGACGGTGATCTACAAGACCATCGCGCGCCGCATCGCGGTGAAGATCGCCGAGAAGGCCAAGGACCACACCAGCAAGTTCCCCAGCATCAAGGTCGTCAACACCTGAGCGGCAGGCTGGCGGCGACGGCGTCCAGCAGTCGCTGCATGCCTTGTTCGTCGAGCCGGCTGTTGAGCGTGAAGCGAAGCCGGCTGGTGCCTTCGGGCACGGTCGGCGGGCGGATGGCGACGCCGAGCACACCGGCCTCTTCGAGTCGCCGGGCGGCGGCCAGCGCGTCCGCGTCGCTGCCGATCACCGCCGGAATGATCTGGGTGCTGGAGCCAAGCGTGTCGTAGTTGCGCTGCGCCAGCATCTCGCGCAAGCGTTGTGAATTTCGCGCCAGTTGCGCCCGCTCCGCGTCCATGCCAGGCACCAGGTCGAGCGCGGCATCCACCGCGCCCAGTACCGCCGGCGGCAGTGCCGTGGTGTAGATGAAGCCAGCGCAGCGGTTGACCAGCCAGTCGATCAGCGCCCGCGAGCCGGCGATGTAGGCGCCGAAAGCACCGAAGGCCTTGCCCAGCGTGCCCATCACGACATCCACGCCGCCACATTCCGCCGCGAGTCCGCGCCCCTGCGGACCGAGCACGCCGCTGGCGTGCGCTTCGTCGACATACAGCGCCGCGCCGTGACGCTCGGCCAGTTGCACCAGCGCCGCCAGGTCGGCGCGGTCACCGTCCATGCTGAACACCGATTCGGTAAGGATCAGCTTGCGGCCGGGGTTTGCCGAGTGCCTGCCGAGAAGCTCATCGAGGTGGTCGAGGTCGTTGTGGCGGAATATCTCCGTGTTGCACTTCGCGAAGCGTGCGCCGTGGATGATGCTGGCGTGGTTGAGCTCGTCGCTGAAAATCGCCGCCGCATTTGCCGTGTCACCAGCGCCGACTTTTGCCAGCGCCGGAATCACCGTGGCATTGGCCTGGAAGCCGCTGGAGAACAGCAGTGCTGCTTCGCAACCCTTGAACTCGGCCAGCCTTTGCTCGAGGGCAAGCGTGATGTCGCGCGTGCCGGTGACCAGCCGCGAGGCCGGCGCACCGGCGCCGTGGCGCTCGGCCCATTCGGCGGCGCGGGCCTTGACCAGCGGGTGCTGCGAGAGGCCGAGGTAATCGTTGGACGAGGCATCGATCAGTGCGCGGCCGTCGGCATCGTGCAAGGAGCCGTCGCCCCAATGCCAGGGGCGCAGGCGGCGCAGGCGATGGGCTGCGTCCAACTCTGCAAGACGTGTTCGTAGCAAGGCGTCCAGTTCCGCATCCATCTCAGAGCTGCCGGGCGCGTTCCGTCAGTACCTGGCGCACCGCCGCGGTCAGCGTCGTCAAGTCCTCGGCGGCAATGACGAAGGGCGGCATCAGATACACCACCTTGCCGAAGGGCCGCACCCAGACGCCAAGCTCGGCGAAGCGGCGGCGCAGGGCGTCGAGTTCGATTCTGCCCGCGAGTTCCACCGCGCCGATGGCGCCCTTGACGCGCACCTCGGCGACGCCGGCGAGATCGCGACAGGGCCCGAGTTCCGCCGCGAGTTGCGCTTCGATGGCGGCCACCTGAGCCAGTCGCGGCTCGCTTTCGAACAGGTCGAGCGAGGCATTGGCCGCGGCGCAGGCCAGCGCATTGGCCATGTAGGTGGGGCCGTGCATCAGGGCGGCGGCGGGATCGTCGGCGAGGAAGGCTTCGAATACATGGCGGCGCGCCACGGTGGCCGCCAGCGGCAGCGTGCCGCCGGTCAGCGCCTTCGACAGGCAGACGATGTCGGGTATCGTGCTGGTCAACTCGTCAGCCTCCTCGCAGGCGAACATGCGGCCGGTGCGGCCGAAGCCGGTCATGATCTCGTCGGCGATCAGCAGCAGCTTGTGTCGCGCGCAGGCTGCGGCGATGAAAGCCAGCGTTGCCGCGTCGTGCATCTGCATGCCGCCGGCGCCCTGTACCAGCGGCTCGATGATCACGGCGGCCAGTCGCTCGCCGTGGGTTTCCAGCAGCAGCTCGAAGGCGCGCCGCATGGTTTCGTCGCTGGGCAGTTCGGCCATGATCTGGTCCGGCATGGCGCCGGCGAACAGGCTGTGCATGCCTTCCTCGGGGTCACACAGCGCCATGGTGGCAAAGGTGTCGCCGTGGTAGCCGTGGCGGAAATAAACGATGCGCTGCTTCTCCGCCTGCCCCTTGTTGCGCCAGTACTGGATCGCCATCTTGAGCGCCACTTCCACCGCCACCGAGCCGGACTCGGTGAAGAAGACGCGCTCCAGGTCGCCCGGCAGCAGCGCGGCGAGGCGCTGCGCGAGGCGCGCCGCCGGTTCGTGCACCAGGCCGGCGAACATCACGTGGGGCAGGCTCGCAAGCTGCCGCTCGATCGCGGCACGAATGTGCGGGTGGTTGTAGCCGTGGCAGGCGGTCCACCATGAGGAAATGCCGTCGATCAGCTCGCGGCCGTCGGCTAGGCGGATGCGCACGCCCTGCGTCGCAACCACCGGCAGCGGCGCCGGCGCGGTCTGCATCTGCGTGTAGGGCAGCCAGAGGTGGGTGAGTCCCGGGGTAAGCCAGTCGGACATGTGAGGCGGGAGGGCGCGCCGGCTAGAATGGCGCAGCGGAGGGCGAATGGGCGCGAATTTTATCACCGGCACCGGTACCGACATCGGCAAGACCTGGCTTGCCTGCGTCCTGCTGCGCCATTGGCGGGCCGAGGGACGAGTCGTGGCGGCCTTCAAGCCGGTGCTGTCCGGTTTCGATCCGGCGCAGGCCGCCGCCAGCGATGCGGGCGCCTTGCTGGCCGCGCTGGGCCGCGAAGCGAGTATTGCCGAACTGGATGCCGTCGCGCCCTGGCGCTTTGCCGCGCCCTTGTCGCCGGACATGGCGGCGGCGCTGGAAGGGCGCCGGGTCGACTTCGAGCAGCTGGTCGGGTTTACCCGCCGTGCTGCCGCTGCGCCGGATCGGCCGGTGCTGGTCGAAGGCGTCGGCGGCGTCATGGCGCCGCTCGACGAAACGCATACCGTGCGCGACTGGATCGTCGCCAGCGGCCTGCCCTGCGTGCTGGTGGCCGGCAGCTATCTGGGCAGCCTGAGCCACACGCTGACGGCGATCGCGGCACTTGCCGGAGTCGGCGCTGGCGTGACGGCGATTGCGGTCAATGAGACGCCGGATTCGACCGTCACGCTCGATGCGACGCTGGAAACCCTGTCGCGCCACGCGCCAGGAATCCCGCTGGTGGGGATTGCGCGGGCCGCACCCCGGTCCGGCGTGGCCCGGCTGGCCGGGTTGCTTGCCTGACGGCGGCGCGAGGAGTGCATCTGTCCAGTTACTTCGAGCGTAGCGAGCCAATACAGGCCCCCGCCCCGGGGCGGGGGATGGGGGTGGGGGTGAAAATGAGATACGACCTAGCTTTCCCTCCGGGAAAGTTAGGCCGTATACTGCGCCCCCTTGACTCCCCTTACCCGGATGAACCATGGCCATCAAGTCTGACAAGTGGATCCGCCGCATGGCGGCCCAGCATGGAATGATCGAACCCTTCGAGCCCGAGCTGGTGCGCGAGATCGACGGCCGCAAGATCGTCTCCTACGGCACCTCCAGCTACGGCTACGATATCCGCTGCTCGCGCGAGTTCCGGGTATTCACCAACATCTACTCGACCATCGTCGACCCGAAGAATTTCGATTCCAACTCCTTTGTCGAGATGGATGGCGACCACTGCATCATTCCGCCCAATTCCTTCGCCCTGGCGCGGACCATGGAATATTTCCGCATCCCGAGGAACGTCTTGACGGTCTGCCTCGGCAAGAGCACCTACGCGCGCTGCGGCATCATTGTCAATGTAACGCCCTTCGAGCCGGAATGGGAAGGCTACGTGACGCTGGAGTTTTCCAACACGACGCCGCTGCCGGCCAAGATCTACGCCGGCGAAGGCTGCGCCCAGGTACTTTTCTTCGAATCCGACGAAGTCTGCGAAACTTCGTACAAGGATCGCGGCGGCAAGTACCAGGGGCAGGTCGGCGTCACCCTGCCGAAGATCTGAGTTCGGCCTCGCCCACACTTTTTGATTGACCCGCCGCGGCGGGTCTTTGCTTTTCGGGAGCAGCCATGCGTTTTCATTTCCCCATCATCATCATCGACGAGGATTTCCGCTCGGAGAACGCTTCGGGCCTCGGCATCCGCGCCCTCGCCGAAGCGATCAAGGAGGAAGGCATTGACGTGCTGGGCGTCACCAGCTACGGCGACCTCTCTTCCTTCGCCCAGCAGCAGAGCCGGGCCTCGGCCTTCATCCTCTCGATCGACGACGAGGAGTTCACTCCCGGCCCGGAACTCGATCCCGCCGTGCTGAACCTGCGTGCCTTCGTCGAGGAAATCCGCCACAAGAATCCCGACATCCCGATCTTCCTGCACGGCGAGACGCGCACCTCGCGCCACATCCCGAACGACATCCTGCGCGAGCTGCATGGCTTCATCCACATGTACGAGGACACGCCGGAGTTCATCGCCCGCCACGTCGTGCGCGAGGCCAAGGCCTACCTCGACTCGCTGCCGCCGCCCTTCTTCCGGGCGCTCACGCACTACGCCGCCGACGGCTCCTATTCGTGGCATTGCCCCGGCCATTCGGGCGGCGTCGCCTTCCTCAAAAGCCCCGTTGGCCAGATGTTCCATCAGTTCTTCGGCGAGAACATGCTGCGCGCCGACGTCTGCAACGCGGTCGAGGAACTCGGCCAGCTGCTCGACCATACCGGCCCGGTGGCGGCCTCCGAACGCAATGCCGCGCGCATCTTCAACGCCGACCACCTGTACTTCGTCACCAACGGCACCTCGACCTCGAACAAGATCGTCTGGCATTCCACCGTCGCGCCGGGCGACATCGTCATCGTCGACCGCAACTGCCACAAGTCGGTGCTGCACGCCATCATGATGACCGGCGCGATCCCGGTGTTCCTGATGCCGACGCGCAACAACTACGGCATCATCGGCCCGATCCCGAAGGAGGAATTCCGCTGGAAGAACATCCAGAAGAAGATCGCCGCCCATCCCTTCGCCAGCCAGGTCAAGGGCAAGCCGCGGGTGCTGACCATCACCCAGAGCACCTATGACGGCATCCTCTACAACGTCGAGGACATCAAGGAGGAACTCGACGGCAAGATCGACACGCTGCACTTCGATGAAGCCTGGCTGCCGCATGCCGCCTTCCACGATTTCTACGGCGATTACCACGCCATCGGCGCCGACCGGCCGCGCTGCAAGGAGTCGATGGTGTTCTCCACGCAGTCGACGCACAAGCTGCTGGCCGGCTTGAGCCAGGCCTCGCAGATACTGGTGCAGGACGCCGAGAACAACAAGCTCGACCGCGACGTGTTCAACGAGGCCTACCTGATGCACACCTCGACCTCGCCGCAATATTCGATCATCGCCTCCTGCGACGTGGCGGCGGCGATGATGGAAGAGCCGGGCGGCACCGCGCTGGTCGAGGAATCGATCGCCGAGGCGCTGGACTTCCGCCGCGCCATGCGCAAGGTGGACAAGGAGTGGGGCGCCGACTGGTGGTTCCAGGTCTGGGGGCCGAAAGATCTGTCCGAGGAAGGCATCGAGGAGCGCGAGGCCTGGATGCTCAAGCCCGGGGAGAAGTGGCACGGCTTTGGCAAGCTGGCCAAGGGCTTCAACCTGCTCGACCCGATCAAGGCCACCATCATCACCCCGGGCCTCGACGTCGATGGCGATTTCTCGGACGACAACGGCATCCCGGCGGCGATCGTCACCAAGTACCTCGCCGAGCACGGCGTGATCGTCGAAAAGTGCGGCCTTTACAGCTTCTTCATCATGTTCACCATCGGCATCACCAAGGGCCGCTGGAACACGCTGGTCACCGCGCTGCAGCAGTTCAAGGACGACTACGATCGCAACCACCCGCTGTGGAAGGTGCTGCCCGAGTTCGTCGCCAAGCATCCGCGCTACGAGCGGGTGGGCCTCAAGGACCTGTGCACCCAGATCCACGAGGTGTACAAGGCCAACGACGTGGCGCGCCTGACCACCGAGATGTACCTCTCGGACATGGTGCCGGCGATGCGCCCGGCCGACGCCTTCGCCAGGATGGCGCATCGCGAGATCGACCGCGTGCCGATCGACGAACTGGAAAACCGCGTCACCGCGGTGCTGCTGACGCCTTACCCGCCGGGAATTCCGCTGCTGATTCCGGGCGAGCGTTTCAACGGCACCATCGTGCGCTACCTGAAATTCGCGCGCGAGTTCAACGAGAAGTTCCCCGGCTTCGAGACCGACATCCACGGTCTGGTGAAGGATGCCAGCAACGGTGCCGTGCGCTACTACGTGGACTGCGTGGCGAACTGAGGATGGCGATCTCCGTCCGGCCCTGTGCAAGATGGCGGCGGCCACGGGAAATGACCATGAAATCCTGGTGTCTGGCAATTTTGTTGTGCGTACAGACGGTGCTGGTGGCGCAGGCCGCCGACGGCCGCAATCTTGCCGCGCAGCCGATCGGTCGCCGCATCGCGCTGGTCATCGGCAACGATAGCTACAAGGGGGTGGCGCCGCTCGCCAATGCGCGTGCCGACGCCCGTGCAATCGCCCAGGCCCTGGAGCGGGCCGGGTTCAAGGTAAGCTTGAAACTGGATGCCGACCTCGGCAGCTTCAAGTCCGCGCTGCGCAGCTTCAAGGCCCAGGTCGGCGGCGGCGACGAAGCGGTTTTCTACTACTCGGGTCATGGCGTGCAACTCGGTGCCGCCAACTACCTGCTGCCGGTGGACATCAAGGGCGACAGCGAGGAGCAGGTCAAGGACGATGCCGTGCCGTTGCAGCGTGTGCTCGACGACCTGCAGGAGCAGAAGGCGCGCTTCACGCTGGCCATCATCGACGCCTGCCGCAACAATCCTTTTCGCCAGACGGGCCGCGCCATCGGCGGTCGTGGCCTGGCGCCGACCACGGCGGCGACCGGACAGATGGTGCTCTATTCGGCGGGAACCGGGCAGCAGGCGCTGGATCGACTGGGGCAGGGGGACAAAAATCCCAATGGCGTGTTCACCCGCGTGCTGCTCAAGGAAATGGACAAGCCCGGCGTGCCGGTGAACGATGTGCTGCGCAACGTGCGCGAGGAAGTGGTCGAACTTGCCAAGGGCGTCGGCCACGAGCAGGTGCCTGCGCTTTACGACCAGTCGCTGGGGCGCTTCTATTTCCGTGCTGGTGATTCGGCGCAGGTCGCCGTATCGACACCACAGCTGGCGGTGGTTCGGCCGGCAGCCGAAGCATCTGCCTCGTTGGCGCCCGTCAGTCCGCGGCAGGCGATCCCGCTGTCGCTGCCGGGAAATGTCTGGACTGTCCTGGAAAACTCGGAGGCCTTCCGCTTGACCCCCAAAGCAAAAAGGGTGCGCGTCGAGTACGAGATGACGAGCGATTTGTTCAATGTCAAGGCCGGCCGCCGCGAATGGTCACGCTTGCCGGAACCTCTCACCTTTTTCCGCGAACAGGAACCGGTGGGCGACAAGTGCGTTGCCAGCCGCAACTGGTCGGTGGACCTGGACGGCCGCACGACGCGCGAGCCGGATCGTGCCGGCTACAGCTGCGCCCACCTTTCCCTCGGCTCAGGGAAGAAGGGCGCGTCGCCCGACGCGCGACTGCTCGCCATCGACGAGCTGAGCGGAAGCCTGTTTCCGTTGCGTGCGGGCGCCGAGAGCACCTCGCGTTCCACCATGGCGCTAAGTTCTTCCGTCGCCTACATCAAGGCGACGAACCACTGCCGGGTAAATGGACAGCGAAGCGCCGGTGAATTGCATCCCAGGTTGAAGGGGATGGCGTGGAGCATCGTCTGCCGATATAGCGCCACTTACGGCGACGGCAGCAAACCGGCAGAAGAGACCCGGGAGGACTACTTCCTCGAGGATTTGGGCATCTATCTCTCCGACATCGCCGTGCACTCGGTTCGGGACGGCAGGACGACCTACGTGCTGCCGGCACCCGGCTACCGTACCAGTTCGTTCAGTCCGGATAAGTCCCGCCGCTGGGATAGCGAGTACCTTCGCTACGAATGGACCGTCGGGGAATGAACTTCCGCGTGCCGCCCAAGGTCGGGATAGTTCGCCTGCCTGTTGCTTGCAAGAAGTGACGAAATACCCGGCGAGAACTTCTAGCCCTTGCCTCTTTGGTAGGTGACGAAGGCGTAGTTCAGGCCAGCTTCGTCCCGATGCGTTTCGCGCGCGACTTCCTGCCATTGGTGATGGTCTATGGCGGGAAACCAGGTATCCCCTTCGATGCTGGCTTCGATTTCGGTCAATTGCAGGCGGTTCGCCAGCGGCATGGCCGCGACATACAATTCCGCGCCGCCGATGACGAAGGCTTCGCCGCTTTCCGCCGCTGCGAGGGCCGCCGGCAGGGAATTCGTGACCACGGCGCCCTCGGCCTGATAGCCGGCATTGCGCGTGACGACGATGTTGCGCCGGCCGGGCAGGGGGCGAAATTTCGCCGGCAGCGATTCCCAGGTCTTGCGTCCCATGATCACGGTGTGTCCCGTGGTCAGTGCCTTGAAATGCTTGAGGTCCGCCGGAAGGTGCCAGGGCAGGCGATTGCCGATGCCGATCACGCCATTTCTGGCGACGGCGGCGATCAGTGTGAGGAGGGTTGCTGGCATCGGCCGGCGATTATAGGCGCTGGTAGAGTTCGACGTAATGCTGTGCCGCGTCGGCCCAGCTGGAGTCGCGGGCCATGCCCTGTTTCTGCAGCTTGCGCCAGCGCCTGGGGTCGTGCCAGGCTTCGGCGGCGCGTTGCAGGGCTTCCAGCAGGGCCGCCGCCGTGGCCGGTCCGAAAACGAAACCGTTGCCATGCTTCTCGTCGGTGGCATCGATCACGGTATCGGCCAGTCCGCCCGTGGCGCGCACCACCGGTGGCGTGCCGTAGCGCAGGCTGTACATCTGGTTCAGGCCGCAGGGTTCGAAGCGCGAGGGCATGACGAAAATGTCGGCACCGGCCTCGATGCGGTGGGCCAGTGCTTCGTCGAAGCCGATGCGGACCGCGCAGCGATCCTTGTGTTTGTGCGCCAGCGCCGTCCAGCGGTGTTCCATCGAGTGCTCGCCGCTGCCGAGAACGACGAGTTGTGCCGGCAGCTTGAGTACCTGCGGCGCCGCTTCCAGCAGCAGGTCGAGCCCCTTCTGCTCGGTCAGGCGGCTGACCACGGCGAGCAGGGGGAGGTCCTCGCGGCGTTCGAGCCCGAGTTCTTCCTGCAGCGCCGCCTTGTTGGCCGCCTTGCCCTCCATGCGGCGGGCGCTGTATGTCTGGCGCAGGTGGCGGTCGGCGGCCGGATTCCAGGCCGTGGTGTCGATGCCGTTGAGGATGCCGGAGAGCCGGTCGCCGCGATGGCGCAGCAGGCCGGCCATGCCCATGCCTTCGGCATCGGTCTGGATTTCGCGGGCGTAGCTCGGGCTGACCGTGGTGATGGCATTGGCATGTTGCAGGCCAGCCTTGAGGAAGGACAGGTAGCCGTAGTACTCGACGCCGTCGATCCGCCAGGCTTCGTCCGGCAGCCCGAGTTCGAACAGGGAGGCATGGTCGAACAGGCCCTGGAAGGCCAGGTTGTGCAGGGTTAGCAGTGACTTCGCCTGCGCTCCCGGCAGGTAGTGCAGATAAGCCGGGGCAAGCCCGGTCTGCCAGTCGTTGCAGTGGACGATGTCGGGCTGCCAGTCGAGCGTGCTCGCCGCCGAGCCGAGCCACGCGGCGACGCGCGACAACAGCCCGAAGCGCAGGTGGTTGTCGAGCCAGTCGCGTCCTTCGGGCCCCAGGTAGGGGTTGCCCGGTCGATCGAAGTAGTGCGGGTAATCGAGCAGCAACAGCGGCGTGCCGTCGGGTGCCCTCGCTTGTCGCAGTGTCGGTATCGGCAGCAGGCCGCCCAGCCAGTGCGGCTGCGCGATTTCTTCGGCATCCGGAAACGCCTTCAGCAGCGCGGGATAGGCGGGCACCAGCACGCGCACGTCGATGCCCAGGGCGCGCAATGCGGCGGGCAGCGCACCGGCGACGTCGCCGAGGCCGCCGGTCTTGACCCAGGGGGCGATCTCGGAGGTGGCGAAAAGGATATTCATTCCGCAAACAGCTTTTGGTCCGCAGATTTCGCAGATTTGCGCAGATGGATCAACAAGATTGGTGCGTCTGGCCCATCGCCTATCGGGTTGGCCAGCGATCGTCTCCAACCCGGCGAATTACCACGTTTGAATCTGCGCAAATCTGCGAAATCTGCGGACCAATTGCTTTTTTGTAGGTTCATGACTTGCAGGCGCTGATCAGCCCCGCGGTCGAACTGTCGAGGCCGGCGGCCGGCGCCTTGCCTTCGATGATCGGCAGCAGCCGGTTGGCCAGCTGCTTGCCGTATTCCACGCCCCACTGGTCGAAGGGGTTGATGTCCCAGACGATGCTCTGCACGAAGACCTTGTGCTCGTAGAGCGCCAGCAACGCGCCGAGGTTGAACGGGTCAAGGCGAGGCAGCAACAGCGTGGTCGACGGCTGGTTGCCGGGGAAGCTGCGGTAGGGCGCGAGCGCCGCCACCTGCTCGGGACTCGTGCCGCCGGCCGTGAGTTCGGCGGTGGTTTCCGCCAGCGTCTTGCCGCGCATCAGCGCTTCGCTTTGGGCAAAACAATTCGCCAGAAGTTTCTCGTGGTGGCCGGGCAAGGCAAAGTCGGGCTGGCGGCAGGCGATGAACTCGCAGGGCACGAGGCGTCCGCCCTGGTGAATCAGCTGGTAGAACGCATGTTGGCCATTGGTGCCGGCTTCGCCCCAGAGTATCGGTGCCGTCACGCAGTCGAGGGGCCGGCCTTGCCTGTCCACCTGCTTGCCGTTGGATTCCATTTCGAGCTGCTGCAGGTAGCGCGGCAGCAGGGCCAGCGACTGGCTGTAGGGCAGCAGGGCGCGGTTGTCGGCGCCGAGGACGTTGGTGTTCCAGATTTCCAGAAGTGCCAGCAGGCCCGGCAGGTTTTCTGCAACCGGCGCCGAGAAAAAGTGTTCGTCCATGGCGTGCGCGCCGGCCAGAAATTGGCGGAAGTGGTCGAAGCCCACGGCCAGCACCAGCGGCAGGCCGATGGCAGACCACAGCGAGTAGCGTCCGCCGACCCAGTCCCAGAAGGCGAAGGCATTGGCCGGGTCGATGCCGAAGCGGGCCACTTCCGCAAGATTGGTCGACACCGCGACGAAGTGCCGCGCCACGGCTGCCTCGCCCAGCGCCCGGACCAGCCAGTGGCGCGCCGAGGCGGCGTTCTGCATGGTTTCCTGGGTGGTGAAGGTCTTGCTGGCGATCACGAACAGCGTGGTGCGCGGCTGCAGTCCGGCGAGCACCGTGGCCAGATCGGCGCCATCCAGATTGGCCACGTAATGTACCGTGAGCTCGGGATGGCGAAACGCGGCAAGCGCCTGGGTGGCCATGCGCGGCCCGAGGTCGGAGCCGCCGATGCCGATGTTGACGATGTCGGTGATCGGTTCGCCGGTGGCGCCGCGCCAGTGGCGGCCATGGATCTGCGCGGCGAAGTCGCGCATCCTGTCCAGTTCGCGCAGAACGTCCGGCATGACATCGCGCCCGGCATGCATGATCGGCCCCTTGCCGGCGGGATGACGCAGGGCGATGTGCAGCGCCGCGCGTTTTTCGGTGTGGTTGATGGCCTCGCCGGCGCGCATGCGGGCGATCCAGCCGGGAACCTCGGCGGCATGCCAGAGCTGATGCAGCCGTTCCATGCATGCAGCCGCCACGCGTTGCTTGGAATAGTCCAGCAGCCAGTCATTCCAGCGCACCGACAATGATGAAAACCGCTGCGCATCCGCGGCGAACATGTCGCGCAGATGGACGCCCCGGATGGATTCGGCTTCGCTCGCGAGGGCTTTCCAGGCGGCGGCAGTGACGGTTTTCATGGGAGGCTTCCTACAGCCAGAGCATCATGCCCATCTCGAAGGGATGGGTCAGCAGTTCGTGAGTCGGAAACACCCTGACGCGATATTCCATCTTGCCGCATTGGTCGGGTGTCAGTTCGCGCGAGAACAAGTGCTCGCCGCGCTCCAGCGGCCGCTCATGGTGCAGTTCATAGCGCCGCGCCCTGGCGGAGGTGGGTTCGCCGGGGCGGGTGAACACCAGTTCCACCGTCAGGTCATCCGGTGTCAGGCCGTCGAGCTGCACCGCAATTTCGAAGCGCAGCGTTTCGCCGTAGCGGATGCGGGCCGCCATCTGATCGATGCGGCGCAGGCCAATGCGCGGCCAGGCCGCGCGTATCCGCGCCTTCCAGTCGGCGACCCGGCGTGCGCCGGAAAAGTCGGCGCTGGAGTAGCGGCGCCACTGCTCCGCGGCCGGTGAGTAGAACTTTTCGGCATAGTCGGTCAGCATGCGCTGCATGTTGAAGCGCGGCATGATCGATGCGATCGATTGCTTGGCCATGGCGACCCATTCCGGGGAATAGCCGAGCGAGGTGTTGCGGTAGTACATCGGGATGACACTGTCCTGAAGCAGCTCGTACAGGGTGCGCGCTTCGTCGATGTCGCGCTGCGCGGGATCGAGGCCCTCGGCCGCCGGCTTGATCGCCCAGCCGTTCTTGCCGTCGTAGCCTTCTCCCCACCAGCCATCGAGCACCGACAGGTTGATGGCGCCGTTGATCGCCGCCTTCATGCCCGAAGTGCCGGAGGCTTCCAGCGGATAGATCGGATTGTTGAGCCAGACATCGACGCCGGCCACCATGCGCCGCGCCAGGTGCAGGTCGTAGCCTTCGACCAGCAGGATGCGGCCTTCGAACTCGCGCTGCTGCGACAGTTCGGCGATCTGGCGGATCAGCCGTCGCCCCGGCTCGTCGGCCGGATGCGCCTTGCCGGCAAAAATGAACAGTACCGGATGCTGCGCGTCGGACAGGATTTCGCGCAGCCAGTCGAGGTTGTTGAACAGCAGCGCGGCGCGCTTGTAGGTGGCGAAGCGCCGGGCAAAGCCGATGGTCAGCACCGTCGGATTGGTCGGATCGGCGCTGCGCAGCACGCGATCCAGGTGCGCCTCGGAACCCTGGTTGCGCAGATGCTGCTGGCGGACCCGGCTGTGCACCAGATGCAGCAGCTGGGCCTTGAGCGACTGGCGGATGCTCCAGAAAATCTGGTCCGGAATGCGCTGCACGCCGTTCCAGCAGCTTTGGTCGGTGAGGCGGTGCTGCCAGCCGAGGCCGAGGTGGCGGTCGAAGGTTTCGTACCAGTCGGTGGCGAGAAACGTCGGCACATGCACCGCGTTGGTGACGTAATCCATCGGATTCTCGGCCGCGGCGACCTGCGGCCAGAGGTCGCCGCAGATCCGCGAGGAGACCTCGCCGTGGATGCGCGACACGCCATTGTGGAAGCGCGAGCCGCGCAGCGCCAGCGCCGTCATGTTGAATTCGCCGCCGTTGCCGCCGACGCGACCCATGTTGAGCAGGCCGTCGCGGTCGAGCCCGGTTGCCTTGCAGAATTCGCCGAAGTAATGCATCACCATGTCGTCGGCGAAGTGGTCGTGACCGGCGGGCACCGGCGTGTGGGTGGTGAATACCGTGTTGGCGGCCGCCGCTTCGAGCGCGGCGGCGAAGGACATGTTCTGCCCGACCAGGTTGCGGATGCGTTCCAGCACCAGGAATGCGGCATGGCCTTCATTGATGTGCCAGACGGTGGGATTCAGCCCGAGTGCGTTGAGGGCGCGCACGCCGCCGACACCGAGCACGATTTCCTGCTCGATGCGGGTGCGCCGGTCGCCGCCATAAAGTTGATGGGCGATGCCGCGGTCGGCTTCGCTGTTTTCGCCGAGGTCGGTGTCGAGCAGGTAGAGGCTGTTGATGCCGATGCGTGCCCGCCAGACCTTGGCCCACACCGTGCGGCCGGGAAAATCGACGCCGACGCGCACGTCGCTGCCATCCTGATTGCGCATCGGCTCGATCGGCATGTCGTCGAAATCGTTGTCGCCGTAGTGGGCGGTCTGGTTGCCGTCGCGATCGATGGTCTGGTGGAAATAGCCCTGCCGGTAAAGCAGGCCGACGGCGATGAAGGGCAGGCGCAGGTCGGAGGCGCCCTTGCAATGGTCGCCGGCGAGGATGCCCAGGCCGCCCGAGTAGATCGGCAGGCTTTCATGAAAGCCGAACTCGGCGCAGAAGTAGGCGATCAGGTCGGTCGACTGCAACGGCGGTTTGCCCGGCAGCTCCAGCCGCGGTTCCGAGTGATAGGAATCGTAGGCCGACAGCACCCGGTTCATGGTGCCGAGGAATACCGGATCGTCCGCTGCCTCGTTGATCCGCTTCTGGTCCATGCGCTTGAGGAAGGCCTTGGGGCTGTGGTGGGTGGCGCGCCACAGGCCCGCACTCAGGCGCGCGAACAGCGAGCGGGTCGGCCGGTCCCAGCTGTACCAGAGATTGTTGGCGAGTTCGTCGAGACGCGCGAGTCGCGCGGGAATCTCGGGATTGACTTCGAGTTGATAGCGGGTGCCGGGCATGATGGTTACCGTAGTTAATTCTGGGCGCTGTGCATAGTGATTGTCGAGCATCGCGAGCAAATCAGTAGCCCCCGCCCCGGGGCGGGGGATGGGGGGTGGGGGGCGTCACTATTTTGCTTTTGCATTCTACGATGCAGGAATTATCCGCAGCGCAATGATCTGTTCGGTATCGGTCGCGGGCGACCATGCCAGGGTAATGCAGACGGCCTGCATGATTTTTTCGAAACCGGCTTCGGATTGCGACACGGTGCGGTGCGGCCTTGCGTCGAGCCGGACCGGCTGGCTGGCCTCGATGCGCAAGGCGCCATGCAACTCGCTGTCGTCCAGCGTGAGCGAGCGCATGTCGTCGAGTTGGAGTGGGTCGCCGAAACCACCGGGCACGCGACCGTCGGCCAGCACGTAGCGGCCGCCGAAGCCGTCGCAGCTCGGCATGGCGATGTTGATTTCGGTTTCGATCGCGGCCGGGAGCCGGGTGCCCTCGACCCGGAAGCTGACACAGAGCGCATCGTCCTTGAGCGCATAGCGTTTTTCGATGCGCCAGCCTTCGCCGCCGCTGACCCAGCGGCCCGGTTCCGCGCCCGGCACATAAGCGGCAAGCGGCCGCATCATGCCGTTGGCGTCGACCATCGCGTCGATGAAGAGACCCCGCGGACGCTCGTCCGGATCGGCGTCGCCTTGCAGGATGGTGTGCAGGTAGGCGACGCGGTCGTGGGCCGACGTGATCCCCGTGCCTTCCTCCGCCGTCGCTGAAGCGGATTCGCCGTAGCTGATTTTGCCGTGGTAGACCTCGGGGTAGGCGCGCAGGGTATCGCCGAAATTGTGCGCCAGCGCCAGGCTGGAAAGCTCCACCAGCGCGGCGTGACCGTCGTCGCGCGCATAGGCGTGGATCTGTGCATTGCGGAATGCCGTTTCGACGTGGCCGTCATGATCGAGGTCGCCCTGCTGCTGGCGCGGACAGGGCGCCAGGTGTTCCAGCGCGGCTTCGAGTTGCAGCAGGTTGTTCCAGATGGCGCGGCGCAGGTGCGGCAGGTAAAGGCCGCCGAACAGGCCGTGCCAATAGGCATCGTTGGCCTGTGCCCGGTGCAGGAACTCCTGCAGATCGGACGTGCGCTGTTCGGCGGGCAGCCCGGCCAGCCGCCGCGAGGCGCCGAGCATGCGCTTGTGCATCCAGTTGGCTTCGGTATAGCGCGACATGAAGTTGCGCCAGATGCCGCCGCGCAGGAAGGGCTTGTGCTCTTCGAAGCGGCCGGCGGCCTTTTCCGCCTCTATCAGCGCGTGATAGGTCGCGGCACGAGGCGCCGGCAGGGTCCATTCGTTCATTTCGATATAGGACGTGGTCGGCAGGTACACGATGCCGCGGGTTCGCTCGCGGGCGTGGTACTCGGCGTAGGTCTCGGTGCGGATCAGCTTCGATGCCAGCACGCCTTCGACGAACTGCGTCAGCCAGCCCTTTTCGTACACCCACTGGTAGGTCTCGGGCCAGATGCCGAACTTTTCGATGTCGTCGAAATAGATCGAGGCGCGATGACCCTGGCGCGCCAGATCTTCCAGCCAGGCCACGGCCTCGGCGGCCGGCGAGAACGGCAGCCGGTAGCGCGCGGCTTCCGAAATCGGGAACAGGTCGAGGCGGCGGCCGTCCTCGTCGGTCGAGAAAAAGCTGTCGAGGTGCGCGGCATCTTCGCCGGCACAGAGGAAGTGGTAGTCGTCGACCGCCACGTAGCGGATGCCGGTGGCGACCAGCGAGGTGACCACCGAGGATTCCCAGACGCGCTCGGTGAGCCAGGCGCCGGAGGGACGCATGCCGAAGCGGCGCTCGATCTTGTCGGACAGCGTGGCGATCTGCGTCACCCGGTCGCGATGCGGAATCGCCGCCAGCACCGGTTCGCAATCGCCGGAGCCGAACCATTCGACCTGGCCGCGGCGGGTCATGGCCGCCAGGCGCGCCATGTCGTCGGGAAAGCGTTCGAACAGGACATCCAGCAGCCAGCCGGAAAAGTGCACGCTGAAGCGGAACTCCGGATAGCGCTCCATGACGCGCAGGAACATGCCGTAGCTGCGGATGTGGGCGTCATCGATGACCGCCGGGAAATTGCCGACGGGCTGGTGGGCATGAACCCCGAACAGGAGACTGATGGGCATGGGTGAGCTCAGCTTTGGGAAACGGTAACGCGACGCATGGAGCCGCCTTCGGCGGTGGCAGATCCGGCGCAGATGGGGGTTTCGAGTTGCGGCGGCGGCTCCAGTTGCAGCAGGCGATAGAGCCGCGTCAGATTGCGCCGGTACAGGCTGTCGAAGCTGGCGACCGCGGCGGACGGGTTGTAGTCGCCGAACCACCAGAACCAGTCGGAGCTTTCGCAGATGGCCAGTTGCGTCTCGACGGCGGCAATTTGCGCGGCGTCGAGCCGGCCGCTGGCGAGTACCCGGTCGCAGCTCTTCTTGGCCTCGCACAGCATATCCCAGCCGCGGTTTTTCGCCTCGTCGCCGATCCAGGTGGACAAGGTGCCGTACACCCAGCTGCCCGCCGTCAGGCGCGGCAACGGGGTCGCCACCGGCGACGGTGATCGTGCCAGGAGTTCGGCGTAGGTGGTGCTGCGGATGCGCGGATGCTCGGCGAGCAGGGCGTAGAGATCGTCAAAGAAGTAATAGCCGTTGTAGGGATAGTGCTCCCAGGCATTTTCGCCGTCGAGGATGATGCTGACCACCGGTGTTTCGTTCTCGGTGGCGGCATCGAGGATGGCTTCGAGCTGCGTCACCAGGTGCTGCGCGGCATCGCGGCCATGCCATTTGGCGTAGTCGAAGCCGATCAGGTCCGAGAGCCGCTCGTCGCGGAAAAACAGCGTCAGCCCCGGTGCCTTTTCCAGGCGCCAGGGACGATAGGCGGCATGCGGGTCGGCGATGCCGCTGGCGGCGAGGCTGTTCTTCAGCACGCCTTCGCCGCTGGCGATCCAGCGGCAGCCGGACGTGGCCAGATGTTTTACAAAGTCCTCGGAAACGGCCCCTTCCGCTGGCCACATGCCGACCGGCGTCGCGCCGAAGCGCCGGGCGTGGCTGGTTCGCGCGGCGCCGATCTGGGCGATGACGCGGCTGCGTCCGCCGGGGTAGGCGGCGGCGAAGGGCAGCGGCGCCTGGGGCAGGCTTTCGCGGGCAACCTGGAAGTCGAGCAGGAGCGGCGACAGCGGATGTGTTTGCGGGGTGGACGAGAGCTCGACCTGGCCGCGCGCGGCGAGCGCCCGCCAGCGCGGAATCAGCCCGGTGATCAGTTCGCCGATGCTCGCCAGCAGACGCTGCCGGTCGTCCGCGTCATAGCCTTCGCCCTGGCTCATCAGCGTTGCCAGCAGCGGATTGCGGCGGCGTTCGGTTTCGCCGGTCCAGGCCAGGTGGTACCAGGTGACGAGGTCCGAGAAGTAGGCGCCGGACAGGTAGCCGTAGGCAATTTCGTTTTCGTGCACGAGCAACTGGTAGATGTCGTGCAGGCGCTTGTATTGAGGAAAGGGCGCCAGCATGGTGACGTGGTTGCTGCGGAAGCAGGTGGCCAGCAGCAGGCGCCGATCGGCGTCGCTGATGCGGTCCAGGTCGGGGGTGGCCAGCATGCGCAGCAGCGGATCGCGGAACTCGCCGCTGGCGAACTGCTGCGCGTAGTCCTCGATCTGGTCGAGCAGCACCGGCACGAAATTCACCACGCAGCGGATGTGCGGATGGCGTTCAAGATGCGCCGCCATGTCGACATAGTCCTTCATGGCGTGCAGGTACACCCAGGGCAGGACGAATTCGCCGGTGGATTGATGGGCCGCCGTACCGCCAGCGCCGACTCCCGTGGCGCCATGGTCGCGGTAGTCCGGCTGGTGCATGTGCCAGAGAAAGACCAGGTCGAGGGTTTTCGTCACAGCAATCCCGTTTCGCTTTATCGGATGTGATGGATCTTCTGGCCCAGCATTTCCGGCGTCACCAGGGTGATGCCGTTTTCGCTGACATGGAAGCGCTTGCGGTCGGCCTCGACGTCGTAACCGATGGTCATGCCTTCGGGAACGCGGCAATGCTTGTCCATGACCACCCGGCGCAGCTTTGCGCCGCGTCCGATGTGCACGTCGGGCAGGACCACCGATTCCTCGATCTCGGCAAAGCTGTGTACATGGACGCGGGAGAACAGCAGCGACTTGCGCACGACGGCGCCGCTGATGATGTCGCCGCCCGAGACCAGGGAATCGACCGCCATGCCGCGCCGGCCTTCGTCGTCGAAAACGAACTTGGCCGGCGGCAGTTGTTCCTGATGGGTCCAGATCGGCCAGTCGTCGTCGTAGAGATTGAGTTCGGGGGTGACCTTGGTCAGCTCCATGTTGGCTTCCCAGTAGGCGTCGATGGTGCCGGCGTCGCGCCAGTAGGGAATGCCGCTGCTGTCCATGCCGACGCAGGAGTTGGCGAAATTGTGCGCGAACGCGCGATAGCGCTCGACGCAATGCGGGATCACGTTCTTGCCGAAGTCGCGCGACGAGTGCGGGTCGTCGTGGTCGCGGATCAGCTGCTCGTAGAGGAAGTCGGCATTGAAGACATAGACCCCCATGCTGGCCAGCGCCCGGTCGGGTCGCCCCGGCATCGGAGGCGGGTTCGCCGGCTTTTCGACGAAGGCGGAAATGCGCTGGTTGTCGCCGACGTGCATGACTCCGAACTCGCTGGCTTCGGCGAGCGGCACATCGATGCAAGCGACGCTGAGATCGGCCTGGCGATGCACATGCTCGGACAGCATGCGGCCGTAATCCATCTTGTAGACGTGATCGCCGGAAAGCACCAGCACATGTTTCGGCCGGTTGCGCCGAATCAGGGCCAGGTTCTGGAATACCGCATCCGCCGTGCCTTGATACCAGTTTTCGCCAACCTGCTGCTGTGCCGGCAGGATGTCGATGAACTCGTGGAAACGGCCGTCGAGAAAGCTCCAGCCGCGCTGCAGGTGCTGGATCAGGCTCTGTGCCTTGTACTGCGTGGCGACACCGATGCGGCGGATGCCGGAATTGACGCAGTTCGACAGCGTGAAGTCGATGATGCGGAATTTGCCGCCGAAGGGTACCGCCGGCTTCGAACGCGAGTCGGTGAGTTGCATCAGGCGGCTGCCGCGCCCACCGGCCAGGATGATGGCGAAGCTGCCGCGGGTGAGTTCGCTGGTATTCATCGACGGATATCCTCGCTTGCCATTGCCTGCAGGAAACCTCTGGTGCCGCCCGTCCCTGTAATCGACTGCATGGTGATCCCTCCGTTGCGGCTACAATCTGCACGATAGCAAAAAAA
The DNA here is from genome assembly GCF_000828635.1 of Sulfuritalea hydrogenivorans sk43H. GTDB lineage: Bacteria > Pseudomonadota > Gammaproteobacteria > Burkholderiales > Rhodocyclaceae > Sulfuritalea > Sulfuritalea hydrogenivorans. Next base: position 3,311,924 of record NZ_AP012547.1, on the reverse strand, counting down.
CCCTTCGAATATATACCCATGCCAGACCTTGCCTGCGCCGCATTGCTCGAAGCGCGCGAACATGATCCGTTTGCGGTGCTCGGTCTCCATGCCGAGGGCGCCGGCTGGCGGCTGCGGGTATTCCGTCCGCATGTGAAATCGGTCGCGGTGGCGCTGGCCAATGGCGAGTGGGCGCCGCTGAAACGCCGCAGCGGTTCGGACCTGTTCGAATGGCGGGGAACCTCGCCTCCGCCCCGGCCGTGGCGCCTGGACATCGATGGCGTGAGGCAATACGATCCCTACGCGTTCCCGCCGCAGCCGCCGGCCGACGACCTGTTCCTGTTCAATGCCGGACGCTTGCGTCAGGCCTGGCGCACGCTTGGCGCGGTGCCGGGGACCCGCGAAGGCATTGCCGGCATCTGTTTTCGCGTCTGGGCGCCGAATGCCGAACGGGTCTCGGTGGTGGGCGATTTCAATGGCTGGGATGGCCGCGCCCATCCCATGTCGACCCTGGGCGCATCCGGTGTCTGGGAATTGTTCATTCCGGAACTGGCCGCCGGTGCGCTGTATCGCTTCGAGTTGCGCGTGCGCGGCAGCGGGGCGCTGCGGCTCAAGAGCGACCCCTACGCGCTGGCCTTCGAGCGGCGCCCCGCCACGGCCTGTCGCGTAACGCCGGCGACGCAGCACGCTTGGAATGACAGCGGCTGGATGGAGGCGAGGAGCACGCGCGACTGGCTGTCCGCGCCGATGAGCGTGTACGAAATGCATCTGGGCAGCTGGATGCGCCATCCCGACCGCAGCTTCTACAGCTACCGCGAGCTGGCGGCGCGGCTGGTGCCCTACCTCGTCGAGCTGGGCTACACGCATGTCGAATTCCTGCCGCTGATGGAACATCCGCTCGACGAATCCTGGGGCTATCAGTGCACCGGCTTCTTCGCCCCGAGTTCGCGCTTCGGCAGCGCCGACGACCTGCGCTTCCTGATCGACAGCCTGCATCAGGCCGGCATCGGCGTGCTGCTCGACTGGGTACCCGGACACTTTCCGGCCGACGACTGGGCGCTGGCCCATTTCGATGGCTCGGCGCTCTACGAACACGCCGATCCGAAGCAGAAGATGCATCCCGACTGGGGCACGCATGTCTTCAACTACGGGCGCAACGAGGTCAGGAGCTTCCTGCTGTCCTCGGCGTATTACTGGCTGTCCGAGTTCCACATCGACGGCCTGCGTGTCGATGCCGTGGCGTCGATGATCTATCTCGACTACTCGCGCAAGGCCGGCGAATGGACGCCCAATGTGCATGGCGGGCGCGAGAACCTCGAAGCCATCGCCTTCCTGCGCGAGCTGAATGAAATGGTGCACGGCGACTTCGCCGGAGCGCTGACCATTGCGGAGGAATCCACGGCCTGGCCCATGGTGTCGCGGCCGACCTGGCTCGGCGGTCTCGGATTCTCGATGAAATGGAACATGGGCTGGATGAACGACACGCTGGACTACATGCAGCACGATCCGGTGTATCGGCGCTACCAGCACGAGCGGCTGACCTTCGGCCAGCTCTACGCCTACACCGAGAACTTCGTGCTGCCCCTGTCGCACGACGAGGTGGTGCATGGCAAGGGTTCGCTGCTGGGCAAGATGCCGGGCGATGAATGGCAACGCTTTGCCAACCTGCGCCTGCTGCTGGCCTACCAGATGATGGCGCCGGGCAAGAAGCTGCAGTTCATGGGCGCCGAAATCGGCCAGTCGTGGGAATGGCGAGCGGCGGAAGAACTCCCCTGGCATCTGCTCCAGTATCCCCTCCACGCCGGGGTAAAAAGCCTGGTGCGCGAGTTGAACCATCTCTATGTGCATGAACCGGCCTTGCATGAACTGGACTTTTCCTCCGCGGGCTTTCAGTGGATCGACTGCCACGATGCCGACCAATCGGTGGTGAGCTGGTTGCGCCGCACACGCGACGGCCGCCATGCCGTGGTGGTGCTGAACTTCACGCCGGTGCCGCGCCATGGCTATCGCCTCGGCGTACCGCTGGCACAGGATTACCTTGAGCGGCTGAACACCGATTCCGCCCACTACGGCGGCAGCGATCTGGGCAACGGCGGCCGCGTGACCGCGGAATCCCGCTCCTGGATGGGATTCCCGGCTTCGCTGACACTGACCTTGCCGCCGCTGGCGGCGCTGGTGTTGCTACCGGCCTGAGCGGCCCCGCTCAATACCCTACTGGCCCACCCGGCCTTCGGCCAGCAGCCGATCGATCTCGGCCTCGGCCTGCACCCAGTCTTCCAGCGGATTCCCCGGCGCAAAGCCGCGCCGCTCGGCGATGTAGTAAGCGGCCATCTCGATATAGTTCCTGCGCTGCTCCGACGGAATACCGGCCGCCTTTTTGGCGCTCGCGCGTTTCGGCTTTGCCGCTGCTGCCTTTGGTGCCGCCTTCGGGACCGCCGCTTTCGCCGCACTCACTTTGGCGATGGGCTTCGGCTTGGCCGCCGTGGTTGCCGGCTTGGTCCTGGCGACACCCTTTGCCGGTGTCGATCGCTTGGCGGGCGGCGCTTTTGTACTGCTCCTGGTGGTTGCCATATTTGCCTCCTCCTGACTGTGGCTTTATCCAACTACCATGCTGCGCTCACTATATGACGGGATATTGACAAACATCAAGCTTTGGATGCGAGGAGTACTGCGCCGCGCAGGCCGAGCAGCGGATCGGTGACGACGTGAACCGGCATGCGCGCGGCGATGGCGGCATGTTCGGCCTTGGCATTGAAGGCGGCAAGGAAGGGGCCGTGTTGCAGCGCCGGCAACAGTCTGGCGGCGATGCCGCCGGCCAGGAATACGCCGCCTCGTGGCAGGCAGGCCAGCGCCATGTCGCCGGCGAAGGCGCCATATGCGGCGAGGAACATATTCAGCGAGCGGCGTTCTAGCGTGTCCGGATCGTCGAGTGCGCGGGTCGCAATCTCCTCCGGCGGCAACTCGATGCCGGCGATGAACGCGTGGATGGATGTCAGCCCCGGTCCCGAAACTACCCGTTCCCAGGTAACGCGGCCGTGTCGTGCATTAAGAAAACTCCACAGCGCCGCCTGCTCGCCATCCGCCGGCGCGAAGGCGACATGGCCGCCCTCGCCGGCAAGCACCCGCCATCGCCCGTCTTGCGGCAGGACGATGGCCATGCCGAGGCCGGTGCCGGCGCCGACGACGAGGCGCGGCGCCGCGGCCAGCGGCGCTCCCGATTGCAGGGTGGCCTTATGTGCGGAGGACGCGGTGACCGCACCCAGCGCCGCGGCGGCAAAGTCATTCGCCAGGTGCAGGACGGGCAAGCCGAAGTCGTGCGCCAGCGCATCGCTGTCGATGGTCCACGGCAGATTGGTCAGCCGTGCCGAGCGGCCGTCATCGGCAATCGGCCCGGCCACGGCGAGGCAGCCGCCACGGATCAGCGACGGATCGGTCCGCGTCTCGGCAAGGAAGCTTGCCAGCAGACTGGCGAAATCCTGAAAGTCGGCGTTGGCGATACGGCGATCGACGCGCAGTTCATCGCCCTGAAACAGACCGAGCAGGGTCTTGGTGCCGCCGATGTCGCCGCAAAGGATCACACCGCCACCGGCGCCGCGATGTGCGGATGCGGGTCGTAGCCCTGCAGCGTGAAATCCTCGTAGCGGAAGCCGAAGATGTCTTTCACCGCAGGGTTCAGCAGCATGGTCGGGCGCTGGCGCGGCTCGCGCGCGAGTTGCAGGCGGGTCTGCTCCATGTGGTTCGAGTAGAGGTGGCAGTCGCCGCCGGTCCACACGAAGTCGCCGGGCGCGAGGTCGCAGACCTGCGCCACCATCAGCGTGAACAGCGCATAGGACGCAATGTTGAAGGGCACGCCGAGGAAGATGTCGGCACTGCGTTGATAGAGCTGGCAGGAGAGCTTGCCGTCGGCCACATAGAACTGGAACAGCGCGTGGCAGGGCGGCAGCTTCATCTGCGGAATGTCGGCCGGGTTCCAGGCCGAAACGATGTGCCGGCGCGAATCCGGATTCTGCTTCAGTCCCTCGATCAGTTGCGTGATCTGGTCGATCTCGCTGCCGTCCCTGGCCGGCCAGTGCCGCCACTGGTGGCCGTACACCGGGCCGAGGTCGCCGTTGGCATCGGCCCAGTCGTCCCAGATCGAGACACCGTTTTCCTTGAGGTAGCGGATGTTGGTGTCGCCCTGCAGGAACCACAGCAGTTCGTGGATGATCGAGCGCAGGTGCAGCTTCTTGGTGGTGAGCAGCGGGAAGCCCTCGGCCAGGTCGAAGCGCATCTGCCAGCCGAAGACCGAACGGGTGCCCGTGCCGGTGCGGTCGGATTTCTCGTGCCCGTGGTCGAGTACGTGGCGCATCAGGTCAAGGTAGGGGCGCATGGATGACGGCGGGACTTATAATCGGCCATCCATTTTACTGGAATCGTTCATGACGCTCCCCCGCATCGCATTGCAGCCCGCACGCCGGTATTCGCAGCTGGATCACGCCACCCACGGCCTCGTCATCCTGCCTGCCGGCGATGCGCTGCCGCCTGATCTGCCGCAGCGGGATCAATGGCTGGCGGTGCTGAAACGCAAGGCGCTGAAGCCGAAGGAACTGGCCAAGACGCCGCTGGTCCTCGATCTGTCCGGCGGCCGGCGGCTTGCGCTGCTGATGGCCGATCCCACGCTGTCCCGTTTCGAACGGCTGACGCGAGTGCGCAAGGCGGTGATGCTGCTGCTTGACGAGACACCGAAGTCCATTGCGATCTGGGTCGCACCGGGCGATGGCATGGACGATGTGGCGCGCGACGCGGCCTATGTGGCGCAGATCAACGGCGTGCCGCTGCCGGTGCGCAAGAAGAAGCCGGCGGTGGCGCTGGCGCAGATCGATCTGTTCTGTGCGCTCAAGCTTTCCGACCTTGCCCCGGTTGTGGCCTTGGCGCGTGCCAACGTGCTGGCGCGCGAACTGACGGCCCTGGCGCCAAACGAATTGACGCCGGCCACCTACCGCAAGCGTATTCGCGGTGTGGCGAAAGATGCCGGCTTGGGCATCGAGGAATTTGATTTCAGGCAACTCAGGAAAATGGGCGCGGGGGCGTTCTGCGCCGTGGCTCAGGGCTCGCACCACGAAGATGCCGCCATCGTGCATCTGTCGTGGAAACCGAAGTCCGCGAAAAAGTCCGTGGCGCTGGTCGGCAAGGGCATCTGCTTCGACACCGGCGGCCACAACCTCAAGCCTGCGCGCTACATGGCCGGCATGCACGAAGACATGAACGGCTCCGCCGTGGCGCTGGCACTGGTCTTGGCCGCGGCCGAGATGAAGCTGCCGGTGGCCATCGACTGCTGGCTGGCGATCGCCCACAACCACCTCTCGCCCGGCGCCTACAAGCAGAACGACATCGTCACGGCGCTGGACGGCACCACCATCGAGGTCGTGCACACCGATGCCGAAGGCCGCATGGTACTGGCCGATACGCTGCTCATGGCGAGCGGCGGCAAGAAGAAGGCTAAGCCCGATCTGGTGATCGATTTCGCCACGCTCACCGGCTCCATGCATGTGGCGCTCGGTGCCCGCTACTCGGGTGCATTTGCCAGCAGCGAAGCCCTGGGTTCGCTGGCGGTGGCCGCCGGGCAGGCCAGCGGGGAACGGATCTGCGTCTTCCCGATGGATGAGGACTACGATCCGGCGCTCGATTCGAAGGTGGCCGATGTCAAGCAGTGCACCCTCGACGGCGAAGCCGACCACATCCTCGCGGCGCGTTTCCTGCAGCGCTTCACCCACGGGCGGCCGTGGCTGCACGTCGATCTTTCGGCGTCCAGTTGCAGCGGCGGCCTCGGCGCCACGGCGTCCGACCTCACCGGCTTTGGTGTCGCCTGGGGCCTGACGCTGCTGGCACAGTGGCTGCCGCGGGAATGACAGCGGGGCCCCGAGCAGCTATGCTAGCGCCCACTCGCCGGTAAAGACCCCTCATGCTCGGATTCTTCTCCAACAAGACCGTTCACCCGCTCGCCGACTCGCGCGAAGCCAAGCGCATCCTCGCCGAGATCGCAAATCCCGGCCGCGGCTCGCTTTCGGCAGTCGAAGATGCGGGCGCCTGGCTCGAATCGCTCGCCGCCGACGAGAGCTTCAAGCTGCCGCAGCGCATCGACCTGGTCCTCCGGATCGACGAAGCCGCCGTGACCCACGCTCGCCGTCTCGGGCGCGACTATCCGGCATCGGTCGGCCTCAGCCGCGTCCAGGAATCGAAGCAGTGGCAGTGTTGCCACGGCTACTGGGAGCAGCTGGTCGCCGCCTATCTCGACTGCATTGCCCGCCATCAGGCGGCGGAAAAGAAGGACGCGGATGCGGTCCGCTCGCAATTGCCGATGATCCATGGTCGGTTGATCAATGCCCTGGCGGCGCAACTCAAGTGGAAGCAGTTCCGCTACGGCCCGGTCGACCCCGGCTTCTGGCAGTCGCTGGGCACTGTCTATCTGGCCGCCGTCGAGGCAAAAACCGCGCAGAAGCCCTTGCAGCTCTATCCCGGCGTCAACGAAGGCACGATCGAGGCCGAATACCTCAAGGTGCTGGTCTTCCATGCCGCATCGATGGACAAGCTGCAGCCGCTGGAAATCGAAATCGCCGAGCGCCTCATCAACTATTTCCTGCCCTTCTTTTCGCTGATCCGGGAAGTCCGGCCGGAGAACGTGTATTGGATCGATGCGGCCAAGCCGCTGCCGCCGACGCGGCTCGCAAAATTGCCGGAAGTGACGCCGACCCTGCGCTTTTTCAACGGCACGCGGGCGGTCGAGGCAGTGGCCAAAACCATCGAGCAGATCCGGAACGAAGGCCGCGTGCCGCCCGGCATCAACCTCGGCGCGCAATACGAAGTCGACCAGGTGATTCCGGTGCTGGAGCATCTGGCGCTGTGCTGGGCGCCCAAACCGCCGATGCGCAGCAATGCCAGGCACCGCATGAGTTCGCAGTTGAAAGTGGTCAATGGGCTGGCCGCGGTGCATCGGCGCCTGTCCGGCCGGGCCGGCGGCGAGGAAGGCCTGGAAACCTGGGTGATCGACGATGTCAGCCTGGGCGGCTTCGGTGCGCAGGCCACCATTTCCCGCCAGGACTGGATCCGCATCGGCGCGCTGGTCGGCATGCAGCCGGAGGGCGGCGACAACTGGCTGATCGGCATCGTCCGTCGTTACGTCCGCACCGGGCCGAACCAGGGTTCGATCGGCATCGAAACCCTGTCGAAAACTCCGCATGCGGTCTTTGCCGATGCCGGCGGCCTGCAGACCGAAGCCTTGCTGCTCGACATCCCCGAGGTCGGCGAGTACGCCCGCATGGCGTTGCCGGCCAATGCGCTCGAGGACAAGGTGGCGCTGCTGTTTCCCCTCGGCGACAAGAACTCGCGCTTGCATCCGCGCGAGACCATCGAATCCGGCGCCGATTTCGTCGTCGCCAATTTCTTCGTGCAGTCGTACAGCTGAGAACGGCATGGAACAGGAATCCGAATACCTGATCGAGATCGAGGATCTCCATTTCTCGTTCGGCGAGAACAAGGTTTTCAACGGCATCAACATGAAGATTGCACGCGGCAAGGTCGTGGCGATCCTCGGTGTCGGCGGCTCGGGCAAGAGCACCCTGCTGCGGTTGATCGGCGGGCAGCTCAAGCCGGATCGCGGCTGCGTCAAGGTCGACGGCCGCGTCGTGCACGAACTCGACCAGGCCGGCCTCTACGATATGCGTCGCAACATGGGGCTGATGTTCCAGGCCGGCGGCCTGTTCAGCGACCTTTCCGTGTACGACAACATCGCTTTTCCGATGCGCGAACTCACCAACCTGTCGGACCAGTTGATCCATAACCTGGTCCTGATGAAACTGCATTCGGTCGGCTTGCGCGGCACCACGCACCTGATGCCCAACGAACTGTCGGGCGGCATGTCGCGGCGGGTGGCACTCGCCCGCGCCATCGCCCTCGATCCGATGCTGACCATGTACGACGAGCCCTTCGCCGGCCTCGACCCGATCTCGCTCAACGTGATCGCGCTGCTGATCCGGCGTTTGAACGATGCATTGAAGGCAACCTCGATCGTGGTCACCTACGATGTCTCGGAATCGCTGAAGGTGGTCGACTATGCCTACCTGCTTCACGATGGCATTGTGCAGGCCGAAGGCACCTCGGAGGATCTGCTGGCCTCCGATGCCCCGTTCGTGGTCCAGTTCCTGCACGCCCATCCCACCGGCCCGGTGGCCTTCCACATGAAAAGCGCGCCCTACACCGAAGACCTGCGGCTTGCCCCTTAGAGCCTATTTCAGTAGGGATCGTACCCCGCGCCGGTTGGCGTTGGGATGCGATGAGAGGCGGAGGGAGCGCCGCAGGGTATATCCCTGCAAACGACCGACAACGTGGCAGCGCGCCCAACGCCAGCCGGCCCTTCGGGTTGAGACCAGGATCGGCGCCTGCGGCGTTGCAGCGCTTGCCAATGGAACAACCATTGGCAAGCGCACTGCGCCTTGCATCCATCCGATCCTGGTCTCAACGCGGGGTACGATCCCTACTGAAATAGGCTCTTAGCCGGGTGCCGTTATTTTGCCGGGCGTAGTGCCGATTTCGGCCGGAAGGCCTTGACCACCGCCTCGTGCGTCTCGACATAGGGCCCGCCGATCAGATCGAGGCAATAGGGCACCGCGGCGAAGATTCCGGCAACGAGCTGCCTGCCTTCCGCGTCCCTGGCGCCTTCCAGCGTCTCCTTGATCGACTTCGGCTGCCCCGGCAGATTGAGGATCAGCGATTTACCGCGTATCACCCCAACCTGTCGCGACAGGATCGCGGTCGGCACGAAGGCCAGCGATATCTGCCGCATCTGCTCGCCGAAGCCGGGCATGACTTTGTGCGCCACGGCCAGTGTGGCCTCCGGCGTGACATCGCGCAGTGCCGGGCCGGTGCCGCCGGTGGTCAGCACCAGGTGGCAGCCGGCCGAATCGCAGAGTTCGATCAGGGTCTGTTCGATGACGGCCTGTTCATCGGGGATCAACCGCGTTTCCATGCGCCAGGGCGAGCTGAGCGCCTGGCCGAACCAGTCGCGCAGCGCGGGAATGCCCTTGTCCTCATAAACGCCGCTGGAGGCGCGGTCGGAGATGGAGACGAGGCCGATCACGAGTTCGTCTTGCATGGTTCCTCCGCAGGGCCGCCCCAAGGAGGAACAGCCGAAACATGGAGCGGGCAAAGCCCGCGAACAATGGTCGCCCCCTGCCTTGGGCAGGGGGATGGGGGGATGGTCATTTTGCTTCCTTGATCCGGTTGTAGAGTTGGCCGAGGTATTCGTGGAGCGCTTCGCGGCTCGCCCCGAGGCCGCCGGGAAGCAATGCCGTCGGCAGCGATGACTCGCCGGAGATGAAGGCCATCGGCGCCGGCGTCACCTCCAGTCCCTGCTTCGCGAACAGCGGAATCGCCCGCGGCAGATGCCAGCCGTTGCTGACCAGGGCGATGCGGCTGATGCCCGCCGCCTTGAGCAGCGGCGCCGAGAGGCTGGCGTTTTCGGTGGTGTCGCGCGAGGCGGTTTCGACCCAGCGCACCTTCACGCCGAAGTCCTGTTCCAGCGTGTCGCGCATCAGTTCGCCCTCGGGCCGCCCACCCGTCGGCGCGCCGCCGGTGACCAGCAGCGGCAGGCGCGATTGGCGCGCCAGCCGGGCGCCGTAGCGCAGGCGTTCCAGCGTGGCGGAGCCCACCGTATCGCCGCCATACTCGGGCGCAAAATACGAACCGCCGCCGAGGATCACGATGGCCTGCGCCCGCTGCAACTGCGCGGCGCTGATCGGCGGGTACTGTTCCAGCGGCGCCATCAAGGCCTTGCCGACGATGGGCATGGAAAGCAGCAACAGGCCGGCGAGCGACAGGATCGCCAGCCACAGGCCGCCGTTCCGCCAGCGCCGACTTTGCGAGCGCATCAGCCAGAGGCCGAGGAAGGCCAGCAGTATCGGCCCGGCGGGCGGCAGGATCAGGGTAGTCAGGAGCTTCTTCAGCAGAAACATGGGGTCAAAGGCGGGGCTGATCGCGTTTTATGGGGGCTGCCCGGGCCACTATTATCAATGTAATTTGCCCTGACCACGATTTCATGACGGATCGCTCCTACGGTATCGAAACGCTCTGCCTGCATGCCGGTGCCCAGCCGGACGCGGCGACAGGCGCGCGGGCGCTGCCGATCCACCAGACCACCTCCTTCGTTTTCGATTCGGCGGAACATGCGGCCAGCCTGTTCAACCTGCAAACCTTCGGCAACGTCTATTCGCGCATCGGCAACCCCACCGTCGCCGCCTTCGAGGAACGCATGGCGGCGCTGGAAGGCGGCCGTGCCGCGGTCGCGGCCGCCACGGGCCTCGCGGCGCAGATGGTGGCGCTGCTGACCCTGTGCGAGGCCGGCGACCGCATTGTCGCGGCGCGCTCGCTCTACGGCGGCAGTTTCTCGCAGCTCGACGTCAGCCTGAGGAAGCTCGGCATCGAGACCGTGTTCGTCGATTCCGACGATCCGGAAAATTTTCGTGCCGCGCTGTCGGACAACACCAAGTGCCTGTTTGCCGAAACGGTGGCCAATCCGCGGCTCAACGTGCTCGACATCGCAGCGGTGGCGGAGATCGCCCATGGGCACGGCGTGCCGCTGATCATCGACAACACCGTGCCTTCGCCCTGCCTGTGCCGGCCGTTCGAACACGGCGCCGACATCATCGTGCACTCGGCGACCAAGTTCCTCGGCGGCCACGGCACCACGCTGGGCGGCGTGGTGATCGAGTCCGGCAAATTCGATTGGGGCAACGGCAAGTTCCCGGGCATGACCGAGCCTTCCGCCGGCTATCACGGCGTCAAGTTTTTCGAAACCTTCGGCAACTTCGGCTTCACCATGAAGGCGCGCATGGAAACCCTGCGCACCTTCGGCCCGGCGCTGTCGCCGTTCTCGGCCTGGCTGCTGATGCAGGGCATCGAAACGCTGCCCTTGCGCATGAAACGCCATTGCGAAAACGCCCTGGCCGTGGCGCGGCATCTGGAGAAGCATCCGCGGGTGGCCTGGGTCAATTACCCCGGGCTGCCCGCCAGCCCCGGCCATGCGCTGGCGCAGCGCTACCTGCATGGCGGCGCGGGCGCCATACTGAGCTTCGGCGTCGATGGCGGCAACCCCGGAGCCAAAGGCGGCGGGCAAGCCGCCGGCGAACGCTTCATCGATGCCCTGCAGTTCTGCTCGCATCTGGCCAACATCGGCGACGCCAAGACGCTGGTGATCCATCCGGCATCGACCACGCATCGGCAGCTGAGCGAGGCGGATCAGCGGGCTTCCGGCGTGACCCCGGACATGGTGCGCCTCTCGGTCGGCCTCGAAACCCTTGATGACATCCTGTGGGACATCGACCAGGCCCTGGAGCGCAGCGCATGATGGACCTCGACTTCATCACCGGCATTGGCTGGCGCGACGTCGTGCTGGTGCTGGCGGCGATGGTCGGCGTCTATCTGGTGTTGTCCCTGATGCGCCTGTTCCAGGTGGTCGGCAAGCGCCGTGACGGCGAGAAGCGGGAAGCCAAACGCAGGCTTTCCGGTTGGGAAATCTATCCGCCCCAGGAGGCGCGGGTGACGCCGCAGGTTCCGCCGTCCGTGCCGGTGGCGTCCGAACCGGATTTTGCCCGCGAATTGGCAAAGTCGAACACCGAGGTCGAACTCGAGCGCTTGCGGCGCGAAAGCGCGCAGCTGCGCGAGGAAGTGGCGCGCCTGGCGGAGGAGATCGCCTTGCTCAAGGCGACGCGCAACGTGTCGCCGCTGTACAACGAGGCAATGACGCTGGCCCAGCAAGGCATGCCGGCTGCCGGAATAGCCGGTCACTGCGGCATTTCGATCGGCGAAGCGGAACTGGTGGCTTCGCTGGCACGCAGCGGATCTGAATTTGAGCGTCAAGAACGAGGCGAGGAACGCGATGAACGACACACCGATACCGGAAACCGATTCCACGGCTGACGACGCCCTCAAGCGGCGGCTTCTCAATCGCATTGCCATCGCCGCCGTGATGGTGGTGGGCCTCTTGGGCAGCCTGGCGATGTTCGACGCCATCTACGCGCCAAGCCATCCGGTGGCGACCAAGGTGGCTGCCTTGCCACCCCGGCAGGAAACACCTCCCGCCGCGGAACCCGCTGCCGTGGCCGAAGCCAAGCCAGGGGAGCCCGCGGCCGAAACGAAGCCCGAGTCCGCGGAAATCGGCAAAGCCGAAGAAAAAGCGGTGCCGGAAGGAACGGCTTCGCCCGGCGCGCCGCCGCTGCTGCCGCTGCCACCCGAAAAGCCCTTGACCAAGCCGGCCACCAGCAAACCGGCGTCGATTCGGCCCTCCGAACCGGTGCCGCCGGCCGTTTCGCCCGCCGCGCGGCCGGAGCCGGCGCGCGAACTGGCGCAATCGCATGCCGCGCCGCGCCGCGCTGCTCCCTTGCGTCCGCTCACGCAAGCCGTCGAACGCCAGTATGCAGTGCAGATGGGCGTGTTCAGCAACGTGGCCAATGCCGAGGATTTGCGCGCGAAGCTGGAGCTCCACGGCATCCCCTCCACCATCGAGGCACGCGTGCATGCCGGTCCCTTTGCGACCAGGGAAGAAGCCAGTGCCGCCCGCGCCAAGCTGAAGGAACTGGGGCTTGACGGCGGCTTGCTGGTGACCATGAAGAAGTAAGCGGAGAGGACAACGCCATGAAAATTGAAAGCCCGCGTTTCGGCACACTGGTCGTGGAACCGTCGCGCATCATCGAGTTTCCGCGCGGACTGGTCGGCCTCGAAGACTGCAAGCGCTTCACCCTCTTCCACCCGGAAGGAGACAATCCAAGCTATTTCATCCTGCAGTCGCTGGATGATGCGGAGCTCGCCTTCCACATCGCCGACCCGGCGCAGTTCGGCTTCGCCCACGAAATCACCCTGTCGGACGAGGAGGCCGCCGACCTTCAGCTCACCGACTCCGATCGCGACATTGCCAACCCCGTCGCCCATCTCGTGGTGGTGGTGATGCTGAGCAAGGATGGGCCGAACCAGCCGGTGCGCGCCAACCTCAACGCTCCCCTGATCATCAATCTCGACACCCGGCGCGGCCTGCAACATGTGTTTGCCCGCCTCGATTACAAAGTCGCCCCTGTCTGACCCGGAGAAGCCATGACCATGAGCCGCAAGATCATTTCCACTTCCGCCGCCCCCGCCGCGATCGGCACCTATTCACAGGCTGTGCAGGCCGGCAACACGATCTACCTGTCGGGCCAGATCGGCCTCGATCCGGCCAGCATGACGATGGTCGACGGCATCGACGCGCAGATCGTGCGCGTCTTCGAAAACCTCAAGGCGGTCGCCGCCGCCGCCGGGGTGACCCTGAACGATGCGGTGAAGTTCAACATCTACCTGACCGACCTGGCCAACTTCGCCAAGGTGAACGAAACCATGGCGAAGTACGTCAGCGAGCCCTATCCGGCGCGCGCCGCGGTGGGCGTCAAGGAACTGCCGCGCGGCGCCCTGGTCGAGGCGGATGCCGTGCTCGTCCTTGGCTAAAACACCCGCCGCCGGCCCCAACACGCTGGCGGCACGGCTGGCCCGGCTGGGCCTGAAGAACGACGCCGACTTCGTCCTCCATCTGCCGCTGCGCTACGAGGACGAAACCCGCATCACGGCGCTCGCCGATGCCCGGCCCGGCGTCGCCGCGCAGTTCGAAGTCGATGTCCTCGACAGCGAGATCGCCTACCGGCCGCGTCGCCAGTTGCTGGCGCGGGTCAGGGACGCCAGCGGCGCGTTGCTGCTGAGATTCCTGAACTTTTATCCGAGCCAGCAAAAGGCCTTGCAGCCGGGCGCCCGCCTGCGGATTTTCGGCGAGCTGCACGAGGGCTATCTCGGCCCGGAAATCATCCATCCCCGTTTCCATGTCGTCGGCGCGGACGAGCCGCTGCCGGAACGCCTGACGCCGGTCTATCCGACCACGGCCGGTCTCGGCCAGTCCACGCTGCGGCGCCTGGTCGAAAAGGCGCTGGTGCGCGCCGACCTCGGCGACACGCTGGCGCCCGAACTGCGCGAGAAGTTGAACCTGCCCGAATTTTCCGCCGTCATCCGGTTGCTGCACACGCCGCCGCCGGAGATGTCGCAGGCGGTGCTGGAATCGCGCGAGCATCCCGCCTGGCGCCGCGTGCAGTTCGACGAACTGCTGGCGCAACAGCTCAGCCTGCGCCGCGCCTACACCGCCCGCCGGGCGCGCGGCGCACCGCGACTGAAGCCGACGGCGAAGCTGACCGACGCCTTGCTGAAATCCCTGCCATTCCGCCTGACCAAGGCGCAGCAACGCGCCTGGCGCGAGATTGCCGCCGACCTGGCCCAGCCGCATCCGATGCAGCGCCTGTTGCAGGGCGATGTCGGCAGCGGCAAGACCGTGGTCGCCGCGCTGGCCATGCTGCACGCGGTCGAAGCCGGCTATCAGACGGCCCTCATGGCGCCGACGGAAATCCTCGCCGAGCAGCATTACCGCAAGCTGGCGGCATGGCTCGAACCGCTCGGCCTCGAAGTCGCCTGGCTCACCGGCAGCCTGAAGAAGCGCGAGAAGGAAGCGGCGATCGCGAAAGTCGGCGCTGGCGATACGGCGATTATTGTCGGCACGCACGCCCTGATCGAAGACAAGGTCGAGTTCGCCCGCCTCGGCCTCGCCATTGTCGACGAGCAGCACCGTTTCGGCGTGCGCCAGCGCCTGGCGCTGAAGGAGAAGGGCCTCTTCGCGCACCAGCTGGCGATGTCGGCGACACCGATTCCGCGCACCCTGGCCATGAGCTATTACGCCGACCTCGATGTCTCGGTGCTCGACGAGCTGCCGCCCGGCCGCAGCCCGGTCACCACCAAGCTGGTATCGGAAGCCCGCCGCGACCAGGTCGTGGCGCGGGTGCATGAGGCCTGCCGCGCCGGGGGCCAGGCCTACTGGGTCTGTCCGCTGATCGAGGAAAACGGAGTTTCGGCGGAGGCTAACGTTAAGCGCAGCGGCCGGAGCGAAAACGCCGTTTTGCAACTTAAAACCGCCGAGGAAACTTATGCCCGTCTCGCGGCCGACCTGCCGGACCTGAAAGTCGGCCTCGTCCATGGCCGCCTCAAGGCCGCCGAGAAAGCGGCGGTGATGGCCGCTTTCTTCGCCAACGAGATTCAGGTGCTGGTGGCGACCACCGTGATCGAAGTCGGTGTCGACGTACCCAACGCCAGCCTGATGGTGATCGAACACGCCGAGCGTTTCGGCCTCGCGCAACTGCATCAGTTGCGCGGCCGCGTCGGGCGCGGCGCGGTGCAGTCGGCCTGCATCCTGCTCTACGCCCAGCCGCTGGGCGAACTGGCGCGGGCGCGGCTGAAAGTCATTTTCGAGTCCACCGATGGCTTCGAGATCGCCCGCGAGGACCTGCGCCTGCGCGGCCCCGGCGAATTCATCGGCGCGCGCCAAAGCGGCCTGCCATTGCTGCGCTATGCCGATCTGGAAGACGAAGCACTGGTGGAGCAGGCGCGCGCCGTGGCGGAAGACCTGCTGCGCGACGCGCCGCAACACGCCGAGGCGCATCTGCAGCGCTGGCTGGGTGGCCGCGAGGAACTGCTCAAGGCCTGATGGCCCGGAGTCATCTGGCGCTGTTCGCCATCCGACCTCTCGGCAGTTTGCCTGGAATAAAAAGCAGCGGATCTGCAGCCGCTGGAAAGGTGGCCAGGGAGTAGCCACCAAAGGGAAGCGTCTCCTCCTCCCCCGTTGTCTGATTTGTACACCAAGCTCGCAGGACCATGTCTCTTGCGTCACAGTGCTTCTGAAAGCGATGTTGGGCAAATTGTCGGTGGCGAATACTTAAGACAGACTTAAGAGTCATGGATGCAATCGGTGCGCATGAATTGCTGCAGCAGGACGCGTTGAGGCGCCGCCCCGATAGTCGCCGCGGACGCCCTTTAAGTCTTTCTTAAGTGTTCCCTGCCGACAATCCGTGCTGGTCACCCTCAGGAGTTCCATGATGCAGAAGCTGCCAGCCTTTCTTTTCCTTCCCGTTCTGCTTGCCGGGTGCAGCTCGACACCTCCGGTGGCGGCAACCTCGCCAGCCCCCAAACAAGATCAGCCGGCGGAATCAAGGCAGGTATCCGCCGCGGCCAAACCAGTGATCCCGGCACTGAACGACCTGGCTGATGATCGGGCCAAACGCAGCGTGTATTTCTCCTATGACAACTTTATCGTGGACGAAAAGTATAAGCAGATGCTCCGCGCTCATGCCAGCTATCTCACGCACAATCCGGCGTCACACATCACTCTCCAGGGCAATGCGGATGAGCGCGGCAGCAGCGAATACAACCTCGCGCTGGGTCAGAAGCGTGCCGAGGCCGTGCGCAAGTCGCTGACCCTGCATGGTGTTCCCGATAGGCAGATTGAGGCTGTCAGCTTCGGCAAGGAGCGGCCTGCGGCCACGTGTCACGAGGAAAAATGCTGGCAGGAAAACCGCCGGACCGACATTGCCTATCCCTCAGTCCATTGATGTCGCCTTTAGTGCGGTGCCTGTTGAATGCCGGGCTTGGTCTGCTGCTGACAACCGGCGGGGTTCTTGCAGCCGACCGGCCAAGCCCGGATGTCGTCATAGTATTTTCACCCGGAGAAGACAGTGTTGCGGCGGCAGATCTGCCGACACTCGAACAGCTGTCAGCCGATGCGAAATCCGGCGAGGGCAAATGGATCAGTCTTGAGGCCTATGCCGATGACCAGGGAAGCCGCGAACTCAATCTCGCCCTGGCCCAACGCCGCGTCGATGACGTCAGCCATCATCTGGTATCGCTGGGTTTCCCCGCCAACCGGATTCGCGGGACGAGCTATGGCGATGAACACATGGATCGCAACGATTTGCCAATGCGCCGCGTTGAAATCCGCATCAAGCGGCTGCGCCACTAGCCCTGTCCATGTCGAGCCGGGATAGCAGCGCGTTCAACGCCGCGTCCTCGGAACCGAAGATGTTCGCCTCGCCGACCTCCGCGGCGAGGCCAGTGCGCTCGATAACGTCGAGAACCTGCCGTTTGGTGTTGCTGAACGCCAGCGTGATCCCGCATTCGTGCAGGCGGCGAACCAGTCGGCGCAGCATTTCGATGGCCGACGCATCGATATGATTGATGCCGCTTGCTGCCACCAGGATGTATTCGAGTTGCGGGTTCTCTCGCTCCAGCTTCAGGATTGCATCCTCGAAGAATGAGACATTGGCGAAAAAAAGTGTCGCGTCGAAACGCAGCGCCGCAATCTTCGGATGCAGCACGGGCAAGCCGTCATGCCCGGCGTCAAGCAGCGTTCCGTCGGCACGGCGCCCGAGCAGAACAACCCGTGGCGACATGCGACTATAAATGAATGCACAGAGCGAGAAGATGATTCCGGTCAGAATTCCGTTCTGGATATTGGGCGCGAAGACCAGGGTGGCGAAAAAGGTTAGCGCTGCGGCGATGCCGTCGTCGCGGCCGGCCTGCCAGGCATGACGCAAGGCGGAAAGGTCGATCAGGTTGGCCACCGCAAGGACGATCATGGCTGCCAGTGCGGGCTTTGGCAGGTGGTACAGCAGCGGCGTGAAATACAGCAGCGTGATCAGGACGAATCCGGCGGCCACCAGCGACGAAAATCCGGTTTTCGCATTTGATGCCAGGTTTAGTGCCGAACGGGAAAACGAACCGCTGACCGGCATCGAGTGGCAAAAGGCCGCCACCACCTTGGCCAGGCCCTGGCCGATCAGTTCCTGGTTCTCGTCCCAGCCGGTTCGCGTCTTGAGGGCAATCACCTTGGAGCTCGACATTGCCTCCATGAAGCTGATCAGGGCGATGACGAAAGCAGCCGGCAACAGCGCCATGGTCGCGCGCCAGCTCATCGCAGGCGCCGAAATGCTCGGCAATCCAGTGGGAATCACGCCGACGACGCTGCCGCCATGCTCGGCGAAGCTGGTGCTGTAACTCAGTCCGGTGAGGATCATGACCATGATCAGCACGCCGGGGAGCTGGGGGGTCAGGCGCCTGAAGCCATACAGCAGAAGCATGGCGAACAGGCCAAATGCCAGGGACATTCCATGCAGCGCCTCCGGCTTCGACAGGACATGCCAGATATCGACAAGGAAATGGTCGGTCTGCGGCACGGCAATGCCGGTCAGCGCGGAAAGCTGGGAAAGGGCGATGATCAGCGCGGCGGCGTTGATGAAGCCCATCAACACGGGGTGCGACAGCAGATTCAGCAGTACTCCGGCGCGGGCCAGGCCGAAGCCGATCTGGAATAGTCCCGAAAGCAGTGCCAGCAGGGTCACGTAGGAGACGAATTCCGCCGTGCCCGGTGGCGTGATATGGCTTACGCTGGCGGCCGTCAGCAACGAGGTCATTGCCACCGGGCCTGTCGACAGGAGAGCCGACGAGCCGAACAGTACGGCCACAATCGACGGAATGAACGCGGCATAGAGCCCGTAATAGGCGGGCACACCTGCCAGCTGGGCATAGGCCAGGGATTGCGGAATTGCCAGCAGGGAGACGGCGACTCCGGCAAAGAAGTCGTGCGACAGGGACCTGCCGTCGACGCGTGGCCAGTTGAGGAAGGGCAGCAGTTGCTTGACAAGGTTGGCGGTCATGGCGCTCGGTTCGGGTCAGTTGGAGTGCGTGGACGGGGCGGTGTTGGTCCGGGCGGTCGATCGCGCGGACGCTGCCGGATCCCGTCTCAAGCCATCAAGGCTTGCGGCATAAACCTGCTCCAGCGTCGTCATCGCCATCGGATGCCCGCCAGCGGCGGCGCGCCGATACCAGCCAAGCGCCGCCGCGACATCTTTCCTGGCGCCGCCGGTTCCGCTCTCGTAATGGCGTGCCAGTTGATATTCGGCTTCAAGATCGCCATCCTCCGCGAGCTTTTTCAAATCAGGCGCTCGGTTGTGCCAGCTTTCGTCAATCTGGTAACCGATACTCCTGATCATGTTCAGGAGCAGAGCCGCACTCTCATATCCCTGTCGCGCGGCCTTTTCGAACCATGTGCGCGCGGCGGCGTTTTCCACCTCGGCATCGCCACCGTAGCGATTGATCCTGTCCAGCAGGTAGTGCGCCTCAGTGCTTCCCTCGGCTGCCGCCCGGCGGAACCAGTGGGCGGCCAGGTCGCTGTTCTTGCCGACGCCGATGCCTTCCTGATACATCCTGCCGACCTTTACCTGCGCCGGGACTTCGCCACGCAGGGCGGCCTTGATGCGCCAGTCAAAGGCCAGTTTTGCGTTGGGCGGGATTCCGAGTCCCTGCTCATAAAGGTCGCCCAGCCTTGTCTCGGCATAGGCGTTGCCCTGGATCGCTGCCTGCTCGAACCAGTAGGCAGCCCTGGCCGGATCGCGTGCCAGTCCGCCGTCACCATTAAGGCAGGCGACGGCCAGCAGGACCTGGGAGGCGGCACTTCCTCGTTCAGCGGCCGAAGCGACCAGCGCCAGATCCTCCGAGCTGAGCGCCCAGCACCGGCTAGCGCACAGGGCCATGACCAAGGGCATCGCTATCCAGGCGAATTCCCTTCTCATGGCCTGCTTCCGATTTCCTCGCTATGGCCGATCATAGGTCGATGGCGAAGGCAATTACCACTGCAACAACCGCGCACAGCGAAAGACCCAGAAGGAACAGTTTTTCTGCCCAGGTCTCGATGTGGTCGGTGTTGGCTGCAATCCGTATGGCGACGAAAGAGAGCACAGCGCTGACGAGGAAAATCACGCTGTCGATGGCCAGCATCTTGTCGATGATGACGCCCAGCCTGCCGGAACTCGATAGACGCCCGATCGAGAGTACCGTCATGCAGACGCCGACCATGGTGGCTGCAGTCGGCAGAATATGCGCCGAAAGACCGATTCGGGCCATCGTCGAAATTGTCCGCGGCAATGCGGCGGCGAGCTGTCTCGTCGTTGCCCCGTCTGGCATCTTCGACATTACGAAAACCTCCTGCAAACAAATCGACGCCGTGACGTCAATGTTTGCAGCTTAGGGGGCTCTGACTTAAGGCTGACTTAAATCGGAGGGAAGCGCACGCTGACCTGCAGTCCACCAAGCAGTGAGTCGCCCAGCTCTACCTTGGCGTCATGCCGGTCGGCAATTACCTTCACGATTGCAAGTCCCAGCCCGCTTCCTGGTTCGGCGGATTCGGCGCGCCGGTAGAAGCGATTGAACACCCGCTCCCGCTCATCTTCTGGGATGCCCGGACCACTGTCGGTTACCGTGAGCAGCGGCTGGCCGTCCTCGATGGCAACACCGATGTCAACGCGGCCGGGTCCCGGCGTATAGCGAATGGCGTTTTCCACCAGATTGGCGATAAGCGTCCGCAGGGCTGCGGCATCACCGTTGGCGGGAGCGCTGGCGACACTCTTTTCAAGCCCGAGGTCGATGCCGCGCGATTCCGCCAGCACCTGGTGGTCAGCCACCGCCATTCTGGCGAGACCGACAAGGTCGATCCGGGTCATCGCTTGCGAGGCGTCGCCGTCTGGCTCCTCGCGTGCCAGTGTCAGGAGTTGCTGCACGACATGGCTTGCGCGGATCAGGCCGCGCTTCAGGTCGGCAACGGCGATGATGCGGTCGGCATCATTTCCGGCACGCTCGATCAGCGTTGCCTGAAGTTGCAGGGCAGTCAACGGCGTGCGCATCTCGTGTGCGGCGTCGGCGATGAAGGCTCGCTGCGCGTCAAGCGAAACGCGATGTCGTTTCAGCAGATCGTTGAGCGCCACGATCAGCGGTTGTGCCTCGACCGGCACGCCGTCCAGGTTCAGCGGTTCGAGCTCCGTGGCACTGCGGGACTTTACTTCGCGGGCGATGCGGTCGAGTTGCGCCAGGCCGATGCCAACCGTCCACCAGATTAGCGCGCCAAGTACTGGCAGAAGCGCCAAAAACGGGATCACGGTACGTAATGCCGCCGCCGCCGCAGCTTCCTTGCGCAATCGCGTAGGC
Organism: Sulfuritalea hydrogenivorans sk43H; assembly: GCF_000828635.1. Lineage (GTDB taxonomy): Bacteria > Pseudomonadota > Gammaproteobacteria > Burkholderiales > Rhodocyclaceae > Sulfuritalea > Sulfuritalea hydrogenivorans. The sequence goes on along the minus strand of NZ_AP012547.1, from coordinate 3,291,050 downwards.
TGCGCCACCTGCACTATCTGGTCAGCGAGCTGGATCGCATAGATCCGCCAGCGGCCATCATCCGTGTCGACAGTGGAAAAGCCTGGCTGTGCCGGGCCGGGCAGGCTTGCATGCTGATGCGAGGCGTAAAGCCGGCTGCCGTCGCGGGTAAATACCTGTATGACGAAGTCGAGTTGATCATCGACTGCCGGAAGCTGTGCCGCGCTTTGCGGCGCATGGTCGCGCAGCGATAGTGCGATCTGCTTCAGATGGTAGTCGAAGACCGAATCGACCTCGGCGCGCGCCAGCCTGTAGCTGCCGTAGGCGGCAGCCAGCACGGCGACCGCGATGGTGGCGAGCAGTGCAACGATGAGCTGACGCCGTATCGAGGGAGTCATGGCTGCCGCGGCACAAGATAACCCACTCCACGCAGGTTCCTGATCCACTCGGCGCCTAGCTTGCGGCGCAGGGAATGGATATATACCTCTACGGCATTGCTCTCCACCTCTTCGTTCCAGCCGTAGATGCTTTCCTCCAGCTGAGCACGGGAAAGTGGCACGCCGGGTTGTTCGAGGAGCGCACTGAGAATGGAAAATTCGCGTGCCGACAAGGCCACCGGTGCTCCGGCGAGGAAGACCTCATGGCTCGCCAGATTTACCCGCAGGTCACCGATCAGGACCTCCGGTTCGGACCGTCCCGACTGACGGCGCATCAATGCACGAATGCGTGCCGAAAGCTCCTCGAAATCGAAGGGCTTGACGAGGTAGTCGTCGGCACCGGCGTCAAGACCTCTGACACGGTCACTTATTGCATCGCGCGCGGTAAGGACTAACACCGGAACCCGGTTTTGCCTGCGGCGCAGATCGTCCAGGAGGCGGATGCCGTCCTTGCGCGGCAGCCCCAGATCCAGCAGCACTAGGTCGTAGCCGTGATCCGCCAGGGCGCGCTCGGCGGCAACGCCATCCCGCACCCAGTCCACAGCATAGCCGTCCTGGCGCAATCCGCGCTGGACGCTTTCACCAATCATCTGGTCATCTTCGGCAAGCAGAAGGCGCATTGGACCATGGTGGCGCAACCAGTCTTAAGCCATCCTTAAATAAAACGGGAAGCGCGTTTCATGAAATTGCCTGATCTTACCCGCCGATCACAATATCGCCGACTTTCGCTTGTCCGTGGCTTGTCCCAGGGACATGCCTCGCTGGGCTGCCGCGGCGACTGCCGGTAAAATCGGCGCATGACCTTCGCCGAATCTCTCATAAAACTAAGGCAACGCCTCGACCTCTACGAAAAGCTGATGCGGCTGGACAAGCCGATCGGCACGCTGCTGCTGCTGTGGCCGACGCTCTGGGCGCTGTGGATTGCGACCAGTGGGCGGCCGCACTGGCTGCTGGTCTGGATTTTCGCGCTGGGTACGCTCTTGATGCGTTCCGCCGGTTGCGTGATCAACGACTATGCCGACCGCGATTTCGATCCGCATGTTGAGCGCACCAGGAACCGGCCGCTGGCGGCGCGCGCGGTGTCCGTCCGCGAGGCGCTGATACTGGCCGCGGTGCTGGCGTTCTGCGCCTTCCTGCTGGTGCTGCCGATCTTCCGCCAGGTCTGGTGGCTGGCGCTGATCGCGCTGTTCCTTGCTGCCAGCTATCCCTTCACCAAGCGCTTCTTCTTCCTGCCGCAGGCTTACCTCGGCGTGGCGTTCGGCTTCGGCATCCCGATGGCATTCGCCGCCGTGACCGGCGAAGTCGGCATGATCGGCTGGACGATGCTGGTCGCCAACATTTTCTGGGCGCTGGCCTACGATACCGAATACGCCATGGTCGATCGCGAGGATGACCTCAAGATCGGCATCCGCACGGCCGCCATCACCTTCGGCCGCTTCGACGTCGTGGCGGTGATGCTCTGCTACGCGGCCACGCTTGGCATCCTGGCGGCGGTCGGCTGGCAGTTGCATTTCGGCGCCCCGTATTACGCCGGCCTGGTCGCCGCCGCCGCGCTGGCGGGCTATCACTACACCCTGATCCGGAAGCGCAATCGCGAAGGCTGCTTCGCCGCCTTCCGCCACAACAACTGGTTCGGCGCGGCGATCTTCGCCGGCATCGTCGCCGAGCTCAATCTGCAGCCGTGGCTGGCCGGCTGATGATCGGGCGCTCAGGATAGCGCCTGTTCGCTGCCCTGATGTTCGTTGCGGTTCGCCGCGATGACTTCGGTCAGTGCGGCGCGCAGTCGTGCCGGCTTGATGGGCTTGTGCAGCATGATGAGGTCGGCCTCCCTGGCGGCCTGCATTGCCGACTTGCTCGTATCGCCGGTGACCAGGAGTGCCGGCAGCCGGTTGCCGTGGCGTTCGCGGATCGCGGCGATGGCATCGATGCCGCTGCCGGGGCCCGGCAGGCCCATGTCCGAGATGACCGCATCGAGCGTCGATTCGCCGGCATCGATCCGGGCCAGTGCCTCCGCGATGGAGCCGGCCGTCATTACCTGGCACCCCCAGTCCTGCAGCAGGGCGCCCATCCCGTTGCGGATGGCCTCCTCGTCGTCGATCATCAGTATCCGCCGTCCGCTGAGACTGTTGCCGGCAGGGACCGGTTCCGGTCCGGGCAGCGCCCGCATCGGTCCGTCCGCCGCCACGGCCAGCGGCACCGACACGGCAAAGCAGGAGCCCCGTTCCGGTTCGGAACGCAGCGTCAGCGGATGGTCGAGCAGGCGCAGCACGCGCTCGACGATGGACAGGCCGAGGCCGATGCCCTGCTGGCGTTCCCGGGCCTTGTTGTTGACCTGGTAGAACTCGCCGAAGATTGCCGAGTGCTGGTCGCCGGCGATGCCGATGCCGGTGTCGATCACTTCGATCACCAGCCGGCCCCGGCGGCGCCGGCAGCCCACGAGGACGCGCCCGGACGGTGTATAGCGGATCGCATTCGACAGCAGGTTGCGCAGCGCCTGGCCGAGCAGCGTCGGGTCGCTGACGACGATGGCGGAACAGGGCATGACGTGCAGCCGGATTCCCTTGCGCTCGGCAATCGGCAGGAATTCGTTGGCCATCTCGGTCAGCAGGGTCTGCACCGCGAACGGGCGGGAATCCGCCTTGATGACATTGGCGTCGAGCTTGGATACGTCGAGCAGGGCGTTGAGCAGCTTGTTCATGGCCTCGGCCGACTGCTCCGCGCTGGCAAGCAGTTCCGCGCCGCGCGGCGTCTGCGGTTCGTGGCGCAGCAGCTCGTGAAAGATCGAAAGGGCCTGCATCGGCTGGCGCAGGTCATGGCTGGCGGCGGCGAGGAAACGGGCCTTGGTGCGGTAGGCCTGTTCCGCCATGTCGCGCTGCTGCGTCAGTTCCCTGGCCAGCGCCTCGTTGCGAAAGCGCAGTTGCTGGGCTTCGATGAATATCCGGTTGCGCTTTTGTGCCTGCCATATCGTCATCGGCAGGAACACGAGCAGCATCAGCGCCAGGACGACGTGCAGGCGGCCGCCGGCGATCAGCAGCCAGATCGTCGGCGGGCCGAGCGAAGCGAGGATGAAGGCCCGCGACGGCGGCACGTAGGAAAAGCCTTCGGAACCGCTGCTTGAAGCCACCACCGTGATCACGGTCAGGATCACCAGTTGGGATTCGGTGGGCAAGTGCGCCAGCATGGCGGTATTGGCCACGCCCCAGCAGATTCCCGCCAGCCCGCCGGTGATGTCCTGGCCGCGCCCCCAGGCTGCCGTGTCGCGGCGGCCCGGTGACTGGCGATACTGCCAGACCAGCCATGCGCGGACCAGCGTGACCAGATACAGGGCAAGCAGCGGCGGCAGCCATGTCCACGCCGGGATGCCGTCGTGCACCATGTAGACGAGCAGGCTCAGTACCAGGGCGCCGGCGATGTTCTGGTCGTTGGTCTCGCGGAAAAATGCCTTGATCTGCTCGGCCTGGACGGCTACGCGCTCTTCTTCTGAACGGAATTCGCGGGACATCGTGCGTTGCCGGCAAGTCGGGATTGGAAGGTGGCAACACTTTAGTCGACAAACCGCCAACAGGGGGGCGCCGCGACGCCGTGTCGCGGGCGCCGACTTTTCCAGGATGGGTGCGGGCGGTTAGAATCAAAAATTATGTCTGGCTCCTTCCCATGAGATATTTTGATCTGCGTGACTTCATTGCCCAGCTGGAAGCGCTGGGCGAACTCAAGCGCATTGCGGTCGAGGTCGATCCCTGCCTGGAAATGACCGAGATTGCCGATCGCGTTCTGCGCGCCGGCGGGCCGGCGCTGCTGTTCGAGAAGCCGAAGGGACATTCGATGCCGGTGCTGGCCAACCTGTTCGGCACACCGCGCCGGGTGGCGCTCGGCATCGCTGCCGCGGAGGGCGAGGACAAGGCCGATGCCGACTGGAAAACCCGCCTGCGCGACGTCGGCACGCTGCTGGCCTACCTCAAGGAGCCGGAGCCGCCCAAGGGATTGAAGGATGCCTGGGAAAAGCTGCCGGTGCTGAAGCAGGTGCTCAACATGGCGCCGAAGCTGCTGGGTTCGGCGCCTTGCCAGGACATCGCATGGGAAGGCAAGGACGTCGACCTCGCGCGTTTGCCGGTGCAGACCTGCTGGCCGGGCGACGCCGCACCGCTGATCACCTGGGGCCTGGTCGTCACGCGCGGGCCGAACAAGTCGCGGCAGAACCTCGGCATCTATCGCCAGCAGATCATCGGCCCGAACAAGGTCATCATGCGCTGGCTCGCGCATCGCGGTGGCGCGCTGGATTACCGCGACCACTGTGCGCAGAACCCGGGCCAACCCTTCCCGGTTGCCGTGGTGATCGGCGCCGATCCGGCGACGATTCTGGCGGCGGTGACGCCGGTGCCCGACAGCTTGTCCGAATACCAGTTCGCCGGCTTGCTGCGCGGCGCCAAGACGGAAGTGGTGAAATGCCTCGGCTCCGACTTGCAGGTGCCGGGTTCCGCCGAGATCGTCCTCGAAGGTTTCATCAATCCCGGCGAGACCGCGGCGGAAGGCCCTTTCGGCGACCACACCGGCTATTACAACGAGGTGGCCGAGTTTCCGGTGTTCACGGTCGAGCGCATCACCATGCGCCGCGATCCGATCTACCACTCCACCTACACCGGCAAGCCGCCGGACGAGCCGGCGATGCTCGGCGTGGCGCTGAACGAGGTGTTCGTCCCGCTGCTGCAAAAGCAGTTTCCGGAGATCGTCGATTTCTACCTGCCCCCCGAGGGCTGTTCCTACCGCATGGCCGTGGTCAGCATCAGGAAGCAGTATCCGGGGCATGCCAAGCGGGTGATGTTCGGCATCTGGAGCTTTTTGCGCCAGTTCATGTACACCAAGTTCATCATCGTCACCGACGAGGACGTCGACGTGCGTTCCTGGCCCGAAGTGATCTGGGCCCTGACCACCCGTGTCGATGCGGCGCGCGACACGCTGATTGCCGAGAATACGCCCATTGATTACCTCGATTTCGCGTCACCGGTGGCCAGTCTTGGTAGCAAAATGGGCATCGACGCGACCAACAAGTGGCCGGGCGAGACTGCGCGCGAGTGGGGGCGGCCTATTACAATGGACATAGCCGTCAAGGAGCGCGTCGACGCACTGTGGCAGCAGTTGGGATTGTAGGAGAGGAGCGCAATGACCGAACCCGAAGTGATTCCCGCGCAAGACGATGCGGATGGCGAACTGGACGGTCCCCGTGCATGGTGTCACATCATGTACGGACTGCATGCCCTGTCGGCGATTTCCGGAGTGCTTACCTCGGCAACCGTCGTCGGTGCCTTTGTTTTCGGCTGGCCGTCGATCATCGCGGTGATCATCAATTACCTTACCCGCGACCAGGTGGGCGGAACCTGGCTGGCGACGCACTGGCGCTGGCAGTTGCGCAGCTTCTGGTTCGCCGCGTTGTGGCTGCTGGTGGCCGGGCTGCTGGCGATCACCCTGATCGGCATTCCGGCGGCGATCATGGTCATCGTCGGTACCGGGCTGTGGGTGCTCTACCGGGTGATTCGCGGCTGGCTGGCCCTGAAGGACCGGCGCGGCATGCCGGTGCCGGCGGCCTGACACCGGTTCGATGCGGCGCATGCCGCGTCGACCGGATGCGTTGACGATGCCCGTGCGCATTGCATCCATCATGCGCCATTCGATCCGCCTGCTGATCCTCCTTGTTGCCGCCGGCCTGCTCCTTCAAGGTTGCAGCGCCGTGCGCCTCGGCTACGGCAATGCCGACAGCCTGGTGCGCTGGTGGCTCGACCAGTATGTCGACATGTCGCCCGAGCAGGATGCGCTGGCTCGCGAGCGCCTGGTCCGCATCCATGCCTGGCATCGCAAGACCCAGCTGCCCGAGTACGTCGCCGTGCTGCGGCAAGGCCAGAAGCTCGTCGCCGGTCAGCCGACAGCCGCCGATGTGCTGTCGCTGGGTGACGGCATCATCCGCTTGGGCCGGACGCTGGCCGAGCAGGCCACGCCGGACATTGCGGATTTCTTGTCCACCATCACCCCGAGGCAGATAGAGCGCATTACCGAGCGCCTGGCAGACAAGAATCTGGAATACGCCAGGGAGGCGCAGCTCGCAGACGGTGAAAGCGGACAGCGCAAGGTGCGCTACAAGCGGCTGCTGGAGCGGGCCGAATACTGGTTCGGTGATCTCAGCGGCGAGCAGAAGGCGGGCCTGCAGCGGATGATCGACAGCCAGAGCGCCGGCAGCCAGTTCTGGTACGAGGAACGCCAGCGACGCCAGCGGGACTGGCTGGCACTGGTGCGCCAGGTTCAGCGCGAGCGGCCGCCGCGCGAGCAGGTGGTCAAGCTGCTGCGCGACTACGCAGCGCGTTTCGACATGCCGCTCGATCCGGCGCGGCTGGCCCAGGCCCAGGTACTGCGTCGCGCGTCGGCGGAGCTCACCGTGGCGGTGCTGGCCATGATTACGCCGGCGCAGCGCGCCCATGCCCAGCACAAGCTGGGCGACCTGATGCGCGATTTCGCCGAGCTGGCGCAGGAGGGTGGCGCTTAGGCGAGGCAGCCTACTTTCCTGCGCAAGCCCCGCGCATACTTCGCCTCCCTCGTCCTCTTCGGCAGGAATCATCATGACTGTTTGCCCGATTGCCATCGTCGCCGGTTGCAAGAAATGTCCCGCCTTCAATATCTGTCCGCTCAAGGGCGTGCTCGGCGACAAGCCGCCGGCGCCCGCCGAGCTTGACGCCAAACCCGGAGCCGCGAAAAAGCCGCGAGTTGCTGCGGCGCGAAAAAAGAAGTAGCGCACCAATGGAGCGCAGCGAGGTGTCGCTGTTTCTCTATTCTGGTGTGCACCGGGTTTGGTCCAGCGCCCTCCGTCCAAGTTAGGACGCGCCGCTTTCTGTCAGCCGAATGGGCACGAAGCAGGAGTTCATCCAGCGCGAGCCGCTGTCCGTTTCGGCCCAGCTCCAGTCATCTGGCCAGCGAAGAGAGATCGGCGACAAAGAATCGCATCCCGCCGTCCCGGACTCTGTCTGCCGGGAATTCCGCTTCGCGGGCCGGCAAGCGCCGACTCTTGCGGCACAATTCAGGGACTCGCATCCTTGCCCGGGGGCACGTCATGTTTTCCGCCTTGAAGTCTTGCAGCGCGCGTGCGCGCTTGCCGTTCGTCGCGTTTGCCCTCATCGGCATGGCGGCCGGCTGGAGCGTGCCCCTGGCGAGCGCGGCGGCGCCGGGTGCGACGCCTGTCTATACGATGAGCCCGGTCGGCTGGGTGCGGAAATCCGGCGGCAGGACGTTCATCGAGATCGAGCGGCGCTACCAGCCGGCGCTGATGGGCGTCGAGGAACTGAAGTCGATCCAGGTGCTCTACTGGTTCGACCGCAACGACAGCCCGGAAAAGCGCGCGGTGCTGCAGGTGCATCCGCGCGGCGATCCGGAGCGGCCGCTGCGCGGGGTGTTCGCCACGCGCTCGCCCTTGCGGCCCAACCTGATCGCCCTGAGCGAGGCCAGGGTGCTCGCGGTGCGGGGCAATGTCGTCGAGATCGACGGCATCGACGCGTTCGCCGATACGCCGGTGCTGGACCTGAAACCCTGAGGGCCTTCGCACAATTCCACGGTGCATGCCGGGGCGCGGCGAGGATGGGTACTGCGCTCAGGCATCGTCAGCGGTAAACACCAGGGCGTCGAGTGCCAGGGCGGCCAACTGGTAATCGCGGTAGGCGATGTGCGCCGTCGCAGCGTCGCCGGCGGCGCCGAGGGCGACATACAGCGGCAGCAGATGTTCTGGCGAAGGATGGGCGCGTGCCGCGTGCGGCGCCCGGCGGCGCCAGTCGAACAGCGCCGGCAGGTCGCGTTGCAGCAGTGTTCGCACAAACCAGTCGCGGAATTCGGCGACGTAGGACAGCGCTGCACCATCTTCCGCGTCGGCGACGATGTCGCGCAGGTTATGCGTCAGCCCGCCCGACGCCATGATCAGCACGCCGTTTTGCGTCAGTGTTTGCAGCGCCTGCCCCAGCCGGTAGTGCTCTTCGGCCGATGCCTGCGGCATCACGGAAAGCTGGACCACGGGAATGTCGGCGGCCGGATACATCGTGGAGAGCGGCGACCAGGCGCCGTGATCGAGCCCGCGCTCGCGGTCGATATGGATGCCGGGAACCAGCCCGGCAACTTCCGCCGCCAGATCGGGCGCGCCGGGAGCCGGATAGGCGAGCGCGTAGAGCGGCTGCGGAAAGCCGTAAAAATCGTGAATTGTTTCCGGTTGCGGGCTGGCGCTGACGGTGGGGACTCGCGTGTTCCAGTGCGCGGAGACGGCGAGAATCGCCCGCGGTCGCAGCAGTTTTTCTGCCAGCGCCCGCCACGCCGGCCCGGCGCGGCCGGGTTCCAGCATCAGCATCGGCGAGCCATGGGAAATGAATGTCGGTGGAATGTATGCCATGGCCGCAGTCTAGCGCCGCGGAATCGTTCCGGTCAGGGAGCAACCGGGAACACATTGTTCCGTGCCGTGCAACAGCGCCTGCGCGTGTTCGAGTGTCGGGAGTTGACGACACTGGCCGCTCCCCTCGCGATGATGAAAACTTCATCCGTCCGAATGTCTCGGTGACAGAGGAGGTGGATGATGAGCAATCAATATCAGCTGCTGATCACGACGTCAGGCGCTCCGCGTCTGGTATGCCGGCGCTCCTACGATGGAGAAGACCGCCTTGAGGTGCGCGAACTCTCTACCCGCACCACCCTGCAGATTCGTGCCCATGAAATTTCACCCTATCGGCATACGCTGTTGCTGGAGGGTACGGAATACCAGATATTGAGCGTAGTCAGGCATTGACGCGCCCGGTTGCGTCTAGCGCTTTTTCTGGATCAGTTCGATCTTGTAGCCGTCGGGGTCTTCGACGAAGGCGATCACCGTCGTGCCGCCCTTCATCGGCCCGGCCTCGCGCGTGACCTTGCCGCCGCGCTGGCGGATGGCGTCGCAGGCGGCATGGGCGTCATCGACGGCCAGCGCGATGTGGCCGTAGCCGGTGCCGATCTCATAACGATCGACGCCCCAGTTGTGCGTCAGTTCGATCACGGCGCCATCCGCTTCATCCTCGAAGCCGACGAAAGCCAGGGTGAATTTTCCCTCCGGGTAGTCGTTGCGCCGCAGGAGGCGCATGCCGAGCACCTCGGTGTAGAAGGCCAGCGACTTGTCGAGATCGCCGACGCGCAGCATGGTGTGCAGGATTCTCATGGGGGAACCTTTTTTCATGGAAAAGCGGTTGATCCGCAGATTACGCAGATTGCGCAGATGGATCAACACGCCTGGCGCGCCCCACCCATCCGTCGGCAGGTTTTAATCTGCGGAAATCTGCGAAATCTGCGGAAAATGGTTTTAAGGAAATGCTGAACAAGCCACCGCAAAAAACGGCGACGGGCTGAAATAGAGACGAAACTGTGACGGAAATGCCATATTCATGGGGTGCTTGGCCCATTCGGGAGCGGATAAGGGGGAATTCTCCCTTGTCTTGCTCATGCCGGACGCACCTCTCCCGTCAATGGTCGTGCCCACATGCTGACGTTGAGCATCGCCAGCATGGCAAAGGCGCGATTGGCGTTCTTTGCCAGACCGCGATAGCGAACCTTGGCAAAGCCCCACAGGCGCTTCACGGTCAGGAACGGGTGCTCGACCTTGGATCGCACGCTGGACTTGCGGCGGTTGGTTTCCTTGTCGGCGTCCGTCAGCGGGTTGTTCCGATAGGCGCGCTTGTTGGTGAAGTCCTTCGCCTTCGGCGCGATGACCTTCAGCCGCTTACGCTGCTCTTGGCCCCGATAGGCGCTGTCGCCGTAGAAGCGAGTTTCCGCACCATGCAGCAGGTTCGGCACTTGGTGGCTGTCATGAACGTTGGCGGCCGTGACGCTGGCGCTATGGACCAGTCCGCTCTGGCTGTCCGTGCCGATGTGCAGCTTCATGCCGAAGTGCCACTCGTTGCCCTTCTTGGTCTGGTGCATCTCCGGGTCGCGGCTCTTCTCCTGGTTCTTGGTCGAGGGCGGCGCGGCAATCAGGGTGGCATCGACAATCGTGCCGCCGGAGAGCTTCATGCCGTTGGCCAGCAGCAATTCGCCGATCTTGGCGAACATGGCGGCTCCCAGATCGTGACGTTCCAGAAGATGCCGAAAGTGCAGCAGGGTCGTGGCGTCTGGCACCCGTTCCCGGCCCAGGTCGATGCGGCAGAACTCACGAAACACGGGGACATCGTAGAGGGCGTCTTCACAGGCTTCGTCGGCCAGGTTGAACCAGTTGGCGACGCAGTACATCCGCAGCATGCGCTCCAGTCCCACCGGTGGCCGGCCATTCCCGGCCTTCGGGTAATGCGGTTCAATCACGGCGCAGAACTCGGCCCACGGCATCAGGCGATCCATCCGCGCCAGAAACTCCGCCTTGCGCGTCGCACGGTTGTGCTTCTCGAATCCTCGTGTCGCCGCCAGCGTCATTTGTTTCATCGTTCTATCCCTTGTGATCAACACTCTTTGTCTGACCCAATGACGATGAGATCGTTCACAGTGTTTGTACCTTATTCAGTGTTTCCTTAAAGAATAGGCAGGGAGGTGGCGCGCTGCTTGAGTTCGCTGCGCGCGGCTTTCCAGTCGGGGTAGAGCGAGCCGACCACGGACCAGAAGCGAGCGCTGTGGTTCATTTCCAGCAGGTGGGCGACTTCGTGGGCCACCACGTAATCGCCCAGGTGCGTCGGCAGGTGGATCAGCCGCCAGTTGACGCGGATGCCGCTGTCCTTGCTGCAACTGCCCCAGCGCGTATGGGCCGAAGACAGCGCGAGTCTGGGCACGGCCAGATCGAGCTGGCCGGTGTAATGGGCGAGGCGTCCGGCGAAATGGGTGAGCGCCCGCTTCTGCAGCGCGCGTGTCGCCAACTGGGCGAGGTCGGCTTCGGGCCGCGCTTCGAGCACCAGCACGTTGGCGATCCAGCGCACCCGGTTGGCGCCGGGCAGGACGCGGATTTCGGCGTCGCCGTCGAGCAGCGGCAGGCGTGCGCCGTCCTTGATCGTGAGGTGGCGCGGCTGGGTGGCGTGCGCGAGTTCGCCGAGCTTCCTGAGTACCCATTCGCCATGGCCCTGGACGAAGGCCTCGATCTCCGTGAGGGCGATGCGATGCGGTGCGCCGATGCGCAGGCCGCGCTCGTCGATGGTCATCGACAGGCGCTTGGCGCCGCTCTTGAGCCGGTAATCGACGATGCGGCCGCCGATCAGCAGATGGCGAGTCTTTGCCTCGGGCGGCGGCGAGGGCAGGCGGAACAGCTTGAGTTGTTCGAGAAACATCGGATCGATTTCTGCCTAGCGTGCCGGTGTGATCGACGAATTGCCGAAAAGATCGAAGCCTTTGTCTTCCGGCGGCAGGGCGGCGATGGCGCGGGCGATCGCCTGCTCGATGACGGCCATCGGTTGCTCGATCAGGCGCCAGTTGCAACGCAGCGAATCGTCGTCCTGCACCTCGACCCAATGGCCGCGCGCGGCGAAGGAGAGCGCCAGGCGCGGTGCGCGCCGTCCCGCCAACGCCGACTTCTGTTCGATGACCTGCGACAGCAGGCGCTTGGCTTCGTCGCGCAACCAGGCTTCGGCGCGATCCTGGATCTGGCGCGGCGTGGCCTGGGGCGGCAGCGGCAGGTCGAGCGTGTCGCCTTCGCGCAAGGCTTCCTGATGTTGCGTGCCGAGCACCAGCCGCAGGCTGCCGCCGAGGAAGGTCAGCGCCGCGCCGTCGTGCCAGCGGCTGGCCGGATCGACGGCCGTGCTGTCGAGCTTGAGCGCGAGTTGCGGCTGGCGCCGCGTTGCGCTGCTCATGGCGACCCCCCGTAAAGCCGCGGGCTGATGCGGGCCATTTCGGCTTCGATCCAGGCCTCGGCGCGCTGCGTGACTTCGTTGGCCGTGAGCCCGGCCGGGTCGATGGCCGGGCCGACGCTGACGATGACGGTGCCGCATTTCTTGAACAGCGCGTTGCGGCCCCAGAATTCGCCCGAGTTGAGTGCCACGGGAACCACCGGCGTGCCGGTTTCGACCGCCAGCAGCCCGCCGCCGGCCTTGTAGCGGTTTTTCGATCCCGGCTGCGAACGGGTGCCTTCGGGAAAAATGATCACCGTGTAGCCGTTGGCGAGGCGATCGCGGCCCTGTTCCACCAGGCTTTTCAGGCTGGCCTTGCTGGCGCTGCGGTCGGTTTCGATCATCGGCGTCACCGCCAGCGCCCAGCCAAAGAAGGGCAGGTACTTGATTTCCCTTTTCCAGACGAAGACGGTGTCCTTGAATACTTCCTGCAGCATGAAGGTTTCCCAGGCCGACTGGTGCTTGCACAGCACGACGCAGGCGCGATCGGGGATGTTTTCGGCACCGACCAGGCGGTAGGGAATGCCGAGCACATGCTTGACCAGCCAGATAGTGAAGTTCACCCAGGGCACCACCGAACGACGCCGCAGATGGTGCGGCAGCGGCCAGAAGAACAGCACGCCCAGCGTGTAGGGCGGCGTCACCACCAGCAGGATCAGCAGGAACAGCAGGGAACGGAATACCGCCATCAGTTGACTATGTGTGCAACGGCGGCGGCAAGATCGGGAAACACCTGCGTATCCGGCGGCAGGGCGGGATCATCGACGGTCTTGCGGCCCTTGCCGGTCAGCACCAGCATCGGTTGTGCGCCGGCGGCGGCGGCGGCCTGCAGGTCGCGCAGGCTGTCGCCGATCGCCGGCACGCCGGCGAGGTCGGCGTTGAAGCGCGCGGCGATCTCGCGCAACATGCCGGGCTTGGGCTTGCGGCAGTCGCAGTTGTCGGCATTGGTGTGCGGGCAGAAGAAGATCGCGTCGATGCGGCCGCCGACTTGCGCCAGCGCCTTCAGCATCTTGTCGTGCATGGCGATCAGCGTATCGGTTTCGAACAATCCCTGGCCGACGCCCGACTGGTTGGTCGCCACCACCACGCGATAGCCGGCCTGGTTGAGGCGGGCAATTGCGGCGAGGCTGCCGGGAATCGGCTTCCACTCCTCCGGCGACTTGATGTACTGGTCGGAGTCGTGGTTGATCACGCCGTCGCGGTCGAGTATCACAAGCTTCATGATTTCATTTTCGCCGTGTCGCCAGCGCCGACTTTGCCGAACACCGCCGCAAAAGACGCGCTTATCGCCATGGTCAGGAAGAGAGCTTCGAGATGTCGGCCACGCGGTTCATCGCGTTGTGCAGCGTGGCCAGAAGGCCCAGCCGGTTGGCGCGCAGGGCCGGGTCTTCGGCGTTGACCATGACATCGTTGAAGAAGGCGTCGACCGGGGTTCGGAGCTTCGCCAGTGCTTGCAGCGAAGCCGTGTAGTCGCCGCGCTCGAATGCCGCTTCGGCATCGGCCTTGACCACCGGCAGCATCGCGGCCAGCGCCCGTTCCGCTGCCTCTTGCAGCAGCGAGTTGTCGAAGCCGGGCGCGACCGCGCCCTCGACCTTCTTCAGGATATTGCCCACCCGCTTGTTGGCGGCGGCCAGCGCTTCCGCTTCGGGCAGCGCGGCAAAGGCCTTGACCGCGGCGAGCTTGGCCGGGACCTGGTCGATGCGCGTCGGGTCCAGCGCCAGCACGGCGTCGACGGCCTTGGGGTCGTGGCCGGCGTCGCGCAGCATGTGGCGCAGGCGCTCCTTGAAGAAGTCGGCGCTGGCGGCACGCCAGTTACCGCTGAACAGCTCGGGTGCGAAACCGGCGGCGGCATCGTCGATCAGATCCGGCAGCGACAATGCCAGCGGCGTTTCCATCAGGATGCGCAAGACGCCCAGCGCGGCGCGGCGCAGGCCGAAGGGGTCCTTGTCGCCGGTGGGAATCTGGCCGATGCCGAAAAAGCCGATCAGCGCATCGAGCTTGTCGGCCAGCGCCACGGCGCAGGCGACATGGCCTTGCGGCAGCGTGTCGCCGTTGAAGCGCGGCTGGTAATGGCTCTGGATGGCATCGGCGACGACAGCCGGCTCGCCGTCGGCCAGCGCGTAATAGCGGCCCATGATGCCCTGCAACTCGGGGAATTCACCGACCATGTCGGTGACGAGGTCCGCCTTCGCCAGCAGGGCCGCCTGTTCCGCCTGCATGGCGTCGGCGCCGATGCGCCGGGCGATCGCGGCCGCCAGCTTGACCAGGCGGTCGACGCGCTCGCCCTGCGTGCCGAGCTTGTTGTGATAGACCACGCGCGACAGCTTGCCGATGCGCGCCGAGAGCGGCGTCTTCTTGTCGGTCTCGAAAAAGAACTTGGCGTCGGCCAGGCGCGGACGCACCACGCGGGCATTGCCGGTGACGATGTTGATGGGGTCCGCAACCTTCATGTTGGAGACGACGAGGAAGCGGTGGGTCAGCTTGCTTCCATCCATCAGCGGAAAATATTTCTGGTTCGCCTTCATGGTCAGGATCAGGCATTCCTGCGGCACGGCGAGAAACTCCACGTCGAAATTCGCCTCATACACGGCCGGGAATTCGACCAGTGCCGTGACTTCGTCGAGCAGCGCCTCGTCGCGCAGCCAGGTAAGCTGCCCGGCGGCGCGATCGAGCTGTTCGACGATCATGGCGCGGCGCTTGTCGAAGGAGGCAATGACGCGGCCCTCCTTTTCCAGGATGGCTTCGTAATTTTCAGCGCGAGGAATGTCGATTACGCCGACGCTCATGAAGCGGTGGCCACGCGTGACGTTGCGGCTGTCGAGGTCGAGAACCTTGCCGGGAATGGTGCGCGCGCCGTGCATCAGCATCAGGCCGTGCACCGGCCGCACGAACTGCGCCTCGCCGGCGCCCCAGCGCATCAGCTTGGCCACCGGCAGTTTTTTGAGCGCCGCTTCCATCATGTCCGGCAGATACATGTCGATGCGCTCGCCGGTTTTCTTGATGCGGGCGACGAAATACTCCGCCTTGCCATCACTGAGCTTTTCCAGCTGCGCAAATTCGACGCCGGCCGAGCGCATGAATCCTTCCAGTGCCTTGGTCGGCGTACCGTCAGCGCCGACTCCCGAGGCGACCGCCGGCCCCTTCTTTTCGATCACGCGATCGGGCTGACTTTCCAGGCAGGCGTCGAATTGCAGCGCCAGGCGGCGTGGCGTGGCGTACCAGCGCCCCTCGTTGCCGGCATCGATAAAGCCGGCTTCGCTCAAGGCCTTCTGCATCTGCTCGCGGAAGGACAGGCCCAGCTTCGCCAGCGACTTCGGCGGCAGTTCCTCGGTGAGGAGTTCGATCAGTAATGTTGCTTTCATTTTCAAAACCTCAGGGCGGTCCGCAGATTACGCAGATGGGCGCAGATTGTCTCGGCTTCAGCTTTCATCTGCGTGAATCTGCGAAATCTCCGGACAAGATTACTTGCACATGGGAAAGCCGAGCCGTTCGCGCGAATCGAAATAGGCCTGGGCGATTTCCCGCGCCAGCGCGCGCACGCGGCCGATGTAGGCAGCGCGTTCGGTGACCGAAATGGCGCCGCGCGCATCGAGCAGGTTGAAGGTATGCGAGGCCTTCATCACCATCTCGAAGCCCGGCAGCGGCAGGCTGAGGCCAATCAGGCGCTTGGCCTCGGATTCGTATTTCGTGAACTGCGCGAACAGCCAGTCGACATCGGAATGCTCGAAGTTGTAGGTCGATTGCTCGACCTCGTTCTGGTGATACACGTCGCCGTAGGTGACGCCCGGCGACCAGACCAGGTCGAAGACGTTTTCCACGCTTTGCAGGTACATCGCCAGGCGCTCGATGCCGTAGGTGATCTCGCCCAGCACCGGGCGGCAGGGCAGCGAGCCGACTTCCTGGAAATAGGTGAACTGGGTGACTTCCATGCCGTTGAGCCAGACTTCCCAGCCCAGGCCCCAGGCGCCCAGCGTCGGCGATTCCCAGTCGTCCTCGACGAAGCGGATGTCATGTTCGGAGGTGTTGATGCCGAGCGCGCGCAGGCTGTCGAGGTAGAGTTCCTGGATGTTGGGCGGATTCGGCTTCAGCACCACCTGGTACTGGTAGTAGTGCTGCAGGCGGTTCGGGTTCTCGCCGTAACGGCCGTCCTTGGGCCGGCGTGAAGGCTGCACGTAGGCGGCCTTCCATGGTTCGGGCCCGATCGACCGCAGGAAGGTCGCGGTGTGAAAGGTACCGGCGCCGACTTCGATGTCGTAAGGCTGGAGCAGCACACAGCCCTGCTTGTTCCAGAAATCCTGCAGGCGCAGGATGACTTCCTGAAAAGTTGGCCCGTGGCCGACTTTCAGAGAAGACTCATGCGCGCGGGCGCGCGTGACGTCGGAACTAAACGTGGGTTTTTGGTTCATCGGGAATCCTTGTCAATGCGCCCGTAAATTCGCAAGAGCGGCGATTTTACAGGGTTTCCTGCTTGCGCCAGAGCCACCGCGCCTTCGGGCGAACATGGAAGCGACAGCGAAGATCGCGGCCGCTTCCGGTATCATCCGCGTCAAATCAACGAATGACAGAAGGAGCGGCACTGTGGATCAACAAGTCAGCGTGGTGTTGAAGAACGGCGAGCGTTTTGATTATTCCCTCGGCGCCGACGATCTGGCGGCTTTCGACCCGGCTGCCGCGCGGCACTGGATCGCCGAGACCTTCCTCAAGGCCGGGCTGGAAACCCCGAACCCGATGGGGAAAATGTTGCTGGTCGACCAGATTCTGCTGCTCGCCCTGAACTTCAAGCCCGCCGATTACAACCCGCTGACGCCCGAAGCGCGGCGTTTTCTGAGCGCCGCCTTGCAAGCCATGGGACGCCCGACCCTCACCATCGACTTGGCGGCCTACAAGCTATAAACCTGTTTTCCGCAGATGACGCAGATTTTCACAGATTAAAACGCGGTGATTCGTTGGGTTGAAGGTGATCGCCGGCAAATCCGATGGGTGATGGGCAAGGTGCCCCAAGGATTTTGATCCATCTGCGTAATCTGAGTAATCTGCGGATCAACTGCTTTTAGGAAAAATCTTGCGGCGCAGCGCCGTCAGGCAGGCGCCGACCGCGATCAGCAGCGCCAGCAGGTTGCCCCAGCGGGCATAGGGCGTCAGGCCCGTGCGCCCCTGGGCCTGCACCACCAGCGCCGCGGTGGTGAAGGGCGGCAGCGCGGCGGCGACGATGCCATCGGGGTTCACCATGGCGGTCATGCCGGTGTTGGTGGCACGCAGCATCACGCGGCCGGTTTCGATGGCGCGCAACTGGGCGATCTGCAGGTGTTGCGGCTGCGCCAGCGAGTCGCCGAACCACGCCGTGTTGGACAGGTTCACCAGCAAGGTTGCCGCCGGCAAGGCGTCGAGCAGTTCCTCGCCGAACAAGTCCTCGTAGCAGATGTTCGGCGCGATGCGCTGGCCGTTGAAACTGAGCGCCTCCTGCCGCGCGGCGCCGGCGGTGAAGTCCGACATCGGGATGCGCGCAAAGCGGAAGAACCAGGCAAAGCCCGGCGGCGGGTATTCGCCGAAAGGCACCAGATGGCGCTTGGTGTAGGCGCTGGCGGTGAGTTCCGGCGTCAGCATCACCGCGCCGTTGGCATAGCCGCCGCGGGTGGTGCCGACGGCGACGCCGATCAGGGCATCGCCGTGGCGCGTCAGGCCGCGCAGCACCTCGCGCGGGACCTCGTTGAAGTAAAGCGGCAGCGCGGTTTCGGGCAGCACGGTGAGCGTCGCCGGATGGGCCCTGGCCAGGCGCAGGTAAGTCTCCACCGACAGCGGCAGCCGCTTCGGATCCCATTTCAGGCTTTGCGGCACATTGCCCTGCAGCAGGCTGACCGTCACTGGGCTGCCTGTCGGTTGCGTCCAGTCCATCAGGCGCAGCAGGCCGCCAAAACCCAGCAGTAGCACGATCGCGGCCCACGCTCCCGGCTTGCGCCAGCCGGTGGCGCGCATTTCGCCCAGCAGCCCGGCGATCAGGGCCGCGACGAAGCCGACGCCATACACGCCAAGCACCGACGCCCAGCCGGCCAGCGGGCTCGGCGGGCTTTGCGAATAGCCGACCGCCAGCCACGGGAAGCCGGTGAGCAAGGTGCCGCGCAGCCATTCGGTCAGTGCCCACAGGCCGGCGAACAGCAATACATCACGTGCCGTGCCGTTGCGCCAGCGCAGGAACAGGCCGCCTGCGAGGGCGGGGAACAGGGCCAGGTAGAGGCAGAACAGCAGCGTCGATGCCGCAGCGAGGGGAGGCGCCATGCCGCCGAATTCCGACAAACTGACGTAGACCCACGATACGCCGAACAGGAAGCAACCCGCGCCCCAGGCCAGGCCCAGCAGCATCGCCTGGCGCGCAGTGGACGCCTTGCGCCAGAGCAGGAACAGCCCTGCCAGGGCAAGAGTCGGCGCTGGCCATACGGCGACATGCGCGGCGAAATACCTGTCGAACGGCGCGAAGCCGAGGACGCAGAACGCGCCCAGAACAAACGCGGCCGCCGCGGTACGCAAGGGAACAGCAGCTTGCCGCTGCGTCATTCGTCGGCAGCGAGAGGCGGTGACAGCGGCAGATCCTTCTGCGGATCGACCAGCAGGGTGTGCACGCGGCGGCTGTCGGCACGCAGGACCTGCATCCTCAGGCCGCCGATGCTGAGTACCTCGTTGCGTTTCGGCAGGCGGCCGAGGTGATGGATGATCAGGCCGCCGACGGTATCGAAATCCTCGTCGGGGAACCGGGTGGCAAAGGCGGCGTTGAAATCGGCGATTTCCGTGAGTGCCTTGACCCGATAGCGACCGGTGTTGTCCTTGACGATGTTGTCGGCGGTTTCGTCGAAATCGTATTCGTCTTCGATATCGCCGACGATCTGTTCCAGCACGTCTTCGATGGTGACCAGGCCGGCGACGCCGCCGTATTCGTCGACCACGATCGCCATGTGGTTGCGCGAGGCGCGGAATTCGCGCAGCAGCACGTTGAGACGCTTCGATTCGGGAATGAAGATCGCCGGTCGCAAGGTGTCCCTCAGGTCGAATTCCTTGCCGGCAAAATAGCGCAGCAAATCCTTGGCCAGCAGGATGCCGAGCACGTCGTCCTTGCTTTCGCCGATGGCGGGAAAGCGCGAGTGCGCGGTTTCGAGCACGACCTCGACGATCTTTTCGGGCGTGTCGTTGATATCGACCACGTCCATCTGCGCGCGCGGCACCATGATGTCGCGCACCGCCATGTCGGCGACCGACAGCGCGCCTTCGATGATGGACAGCGCATCGGCGTCCATCAGGTGGCGCTCGAAGGCGCCATGCAGCAATTCAAGGAGTTGTTCGCGGTCTTCGGGTTCGCGCAGCAGGAGCGCGGAAAGACGTTCGATCAGGCCGGGTCTACTGGAAGGGTCCATGTTCAATACGGATCGGGGAAGCCGAGGGCTTGCAGGATTTCCCGTTCTTTTGTCTCCATGCGTTCGGCGTCATCCTTGCCGGTCTCGTGGTCGTAGCCCTGCAAATGCAGCATACCATGCACCACCATGTGGGCGAAGTGGGCTTCCGGCGACTTGCCTTGTTCCTTCGCTTCGCGCTCGACGACGGGCAGGCACAGCACCAGGTCGCCGCTGATTTGCGCGCCGGATTCGTAGGGAAAGGACAGCACATTGGTGGCGTAGTCCTTGCCGCGATAGTCGCGGTTGAGGCTTTGCCCCTCGTCCGTGTCGACGAAGCGTACCGTTACCTCGGCCGGTCTGGCGCAGGCCGCGCGCACCCAGCGCCGAACCTGCGGACGCGTCGGCGCCGTGGCGGTGCCGCCGGGATACTGAATTGAGAGGCTCAATTCAGGCAGGCGGGGCCGCGCTGTTTTTTTCATAGGCATCGACAATGCGCGCCACGAGGGGGTGGCGCACCACGTCCGAAGCGTCGAAATCGGTGAAGGCCAGGCCGCGCACGTCGGCCAGGATGCGTCGCGCCTCGACCAGGCCGGATTTCTGGCCGCGCGGCAGGTCGATCTGCGTCACGTCGCCGGTGACCACGGCCTTGGCGCCGATGCCGATGCGGGTGAGGAACATTTTCATCTGCTCCGGCGTGGTGTTCTGCGCCTCGTCGAGGATGATGAAGGCGTGGTTCAGCGTGCGTCCGCGCATGTAGGCCAGCGGCGCGATCTCGATGTTCTGCTTCTCGAAGAGCTTGGCGACCTTTTCGAAGCCCATCAGGTCGTACAGCGCGTCGTAGAGTGGGCGCAGATAAGGATCGATCTTCTGCGCCAGGTCACCGGGCAGGAAGCCGAGCCGTTCGCCGGCTTCGACCGCGGGCCGGGTGAGGACGATGCGGCTGACCTGGTCGCGTTCGAAGGCGTCGATGGCCGAGGCCACGGCAAGGTAGGTCTTGCCGGTGCCGGCGGGGCCAATGCCGAAGGTGATGTCGTGTTCCTGGATGTTGCGCAGGTAGTTCACCTGGTTCGGCGTGCGGCCGTGCAGGTCGGCCTTCTTCGTCAGCAGTCCGGCATTCGGCGGCGTGGGCGAATGCGGCAAACCCGCATCCCGGTTGCGCGTGATTTCGATCAGGCCGAGCTGGAGTTCGTCAACGGACAGGGGCTCGCCCGCATTTTCATAAAAATGCTGCAAGGCCCTGGCCGCCAGCCGCGACTGCGCCAGCTCGCCGTTGATCTTGCAATGCTGGCCGCGACGGCTGATGGTGACATCGAAAGCCGCCTCGATCTGGCGCAGGTTCTCGTCGAGCGCGCCGCAAAGGTTCTGCAGGCGCGCGTTGTCGAGCGGCTGCAGGGCGAGATTCAGGGCGCGGGTCGTGGCCATGTGCGGATGGGCTGACTATTCCCGGGTGACGACTTCGCCGCGCAGGCTGTGAGGCAGCGCGGCGGTGATGGTGACATCGATGAAGCGGCCGATCAGGCGCTCGCTGCCGGCGAAATTCACGACGCGGTTGTTGTCGGTGCGTCCTGCCAGTTCGCTGGCATCCTTTCGCGCGTGGCCTTCGACCAGGACACGCTGGACGGTGCCGACCATCGCCTGGCTGATCTTCAAGGCCTGCGCTTCGATGGTCTTCTGCAAGCGCATCAGCCGCCGGATTTTCACTTCCTGCGGCGTGTCGTCCGCCATCTCGGCGGCCGGTGTGCCGGGGCGCGGGCTGTAGACGAAGGAGAAGCTGTTGTCGAAATTCAGTTCCTCGACCAGGCGCATGGTTTTTTCGAAGTCCTCCTCGGATTCGCCCGGAAAGCCGATGATGAAGTCGGAGGACAGCGAGAGATCGGGCCGCGCCGCCTTGAGCTTCTTCACCAGCGACTTGAATTCGAGCACCGAATAGCCGCGCTTCATCGCCGCCAGGATCCGGTCAGAGCCGGACTGCACCGGCAGGTGCAGGTGCGAGACCAGTTTCGGCGTGCTGCGGTAGGTGTCGATCAACCGTTGCGTCATCTCCCGCGGGTGCGAGGTGGTGTAGCGGATGCGTTCGATGCCCTCCATGGCGGCGATGGTTTCGATCAGGAAGGCGAGGTCCGCGGTTTCGTCACTGGTATCGCCATCCTCCATGCCGCCCCGATAGGCGTTGACGTTCTGGCCCAGCAGCGTGACCTCGCGCACGCCAAGCTCGACCAGGCCGGCGATCTCCGCCAGCACGTCGGCCAGCGGCCGCGAGACCTCCTCGCCGCGGGTGTAGGGCACGACGCAGAAGCTGCAATACTTCGAGCAGCCTTCCATGATGGAGACGAAGGCCGAGGTTCCGGTGACGCTGGCCGGCGGCAGGGCGTCGAACTTCTCGATTTCGGGGAAGGAGATGTCGACCTGCGCCCGGCCGCTTGCGCGGCGCGCGGCGATCATCTGCGGCAGGCGGTGCAGGGTTTGCGGGCCGAACACGAGGTCGACGTAGGGCGCCCGGGCGACGATGGCCTCGCCTTCCTGGCTGGCGACGCAGCCGCCGACGCCGATCACCAGGTTCGGGTTGATCTGCTTCAGGTGCCTGACCCGGCCGAGGTCGTGGAACACCTTCTCCTGTGCTTTCTCACGCACCGAGCAGGTGTTGAACAGGATGATGTCGGCTTCCTCGGGATTTTCCGTCTTGACGACGCCGTCGCTGCCGGCCAGCACGTCGGCCATCTTGTCGGAGTCGTATTCGTTCATCTGGCAGCCGAAGGTGCGGATGAACACTTTCTTTGCCATCGTCGATTGCGCAAGAAATTGGGGAAGAAGGCGAATTATAGAGCAGCGCCGAACAGCGCATCGGCCGCCTGTTTGCTACCATCGCGGCCATGCAACCCGCAGTCGTTCTTCTTTCCGGCGGACTCGATTCCGCCACGGTACTGGCCCTGGCGCGCGAGCAGGGCTTCGCCTGCCACTGCCTGTCGCTCGATTACGGCCAGCGCCATGGCGCCGAACTGCAGGCCGCGGCGCGTGTGGCTGCGGCATTGGGGGCCGCCGCCCATCGCGTGCTGAAACTCGATCTCGGGCAACTGGGCGGCTCGGCGCTGACGGACAGTTCAATTGCGGTCCCGACTACAGGGGTGGCAGCCCGGCATCCCGGTCACTTACGTACCGGCGCGCAACACCATCATGCTGGCCCTGGCCCTGGCCTGGGCCGAAGTGCTCGGCGCGCAGGACATCTTCGTCGGCGTCAACGCCGTTGATTATTCCGGCTATCCGGATTGCCGGCCGGAGTTCATTCGCGCCTTCGAGACGCTCGCCAACCTCGCGACCAAAGCCGCAGTCGAAGGCCGGTCGCTCCAGGTGCACGCGCCGCTGATCGACATGAGCAAGGCGCAGATCATCATGCAAGGCGGCCGGCTGGGAATTGATTACGGACTCACGGTGTCCTGCTATCAGGCAGACGCGGAAGGCCGCGCCTGCGGCGTCTGCGACTCATGCCGATTGCGCAGCCAGGGATTTTCCGACGCTGGCCTGAAGGACCCGACCCGTTACGCCGGCGGCAATTGATTGCCATTATTTGCGGCCAAAGAAGACTGATTCGACGCCCCATCCATTCTTTTAGAATGGCCCGTTGTTCAAGGGGTCAGCTGCGCCCCGGATTTGGGAGATATTCATGGAATTCACTATTCATCTTCAGATTCTGGGCATTATTTTCGTTACCGGCATGATCATGGGCGCGGTGGCCAACAAGACCAACTTCTGCACCATGGGCGCCGTGTCCGACTGGGTGAATATGGGCGATACCGGACGTCTGCGTGCATGGCTGCTGGCCATCGCGGTCGCCACGCTCGGCGTCGTGGTGCTCGAAGCGTCCGGCAAGGCGGTGATCGGTACCAGCACCTTCCCGCCCTACCGCACGCCCAACCTGGCGTGGCTGCGCTACGTCATGGGTGGCCTCATGTTCGGTATCGGCATGACCCTGGCGTCGGGCTGCGGCAACAAGACATTGGTTCGCATCGGCGGCGGCAACCTGAAATCCCTGGTGGTGCTGGCAATCGCCTCGGCCTGCGCCTATGCGATGCTGTGGACCGACTTCTACGACACGGTGTTCGGCAAGCTGGTGTCCGCGACCACCATCAACCTGGCGGCGGCTGGCAAGGCCAGCCAGGCTATGGGCGATCTCAGCGGGCTGGGCAACACAAGCGTGGGGCTGGTCCTTGCCCTGGCGTTGTTCGGGTTCGCCTTCTCTTCGCGCGATTTCCGCGGCAGTTTCGACCACATTCTCGGCGGCGTGGTGATCGGCATTGCCGTCATCGTCGGCTGGTACGTCACCGGCAGCTCGATGGGCGTGGCCTGGAAGGAATTTGCCGACTTCGCCGACGTCAAGCCATTGCGGGTGGAAACGCAGTCTTTCACCTTCATCAGCCCGATGGGCGATCTCGCCCGTTATGTGATGAACCCGGCCGACACGTCGCTGATCAATTTCGGCATCATGGCGCTGGTCGGCGTGATCGTCGGCTCCTTCCTCTACGCCGTGATTACCCGCAATTTCCGGGTGGAGTGGTTCGTCAATCGTGGCGATTTCCTCAATCACGCCGTCGGCGCCGTGCTGATGGGCATCGGTGGCGTGCTGTCGATGGGGTGCACCGTGGGGCAGGCGATTACCGGGGTGTCGACGCTGGCCCTCGGGTCGGTGCTCACTCTGGTGTCGATCGTAGCTGGCGCTGCCGGGATGATGAAGTACCAGTACTGGCGAATGATGCAGGAAGCCGGATAATCGCTTTGGCCCGGTCAGGCCCGCTGGCGTTCGGCAAATAAACGACGACAAATCCCATTTGACACGGACTTCGGCGATTGGTTAGAATGCTCGGCTTTCCGAGAAGCGCATGGGCTGATTTCAGCCATTGCAGCGCAGGCCGGGTCATCGAAGCACGCAAGGAACAAGAGAATGAAAACATTTTCCGCCAAGCCGCAAGAAGTCCAGCACGACTGGGTTGTCGTCGATGCGACGGACAAGGTGCTCGGCCGTCTGGCTGCCACGATCGCACACCGGCTACGGGGCAAGCACAAGGCCATCTACACGCCGCACGTCGATACCGGCGACTACATCGTCGTGGTGAACGTCGATAAGCTGCGCGTCACCGGCAACAAGGCCGAGGACAAGAAATACTACAGCCACACCGGTTACCCGGGCGGCATCAACGAAACCAACTTCACCAAGCTGCAGCAGCGCTTTCCCGGCCGCATCCTGGAAAAGGCCGTCAAGGGCATGCTGCCCAAGGGCCCGCTTGGCTACGCCATGCTGAAGAAAATGAAGTGCTACGCCGGTGCTGCCCATCCGCACGCCGCCCAGCAGCCGAAGACGCTGGAAATCTAAGGAGTTCTCATGGCAGTCACCCAATATTATGGTACCGGTCGCCGCAAGACGGCCATTGCCCGCGTGTTCCTGCGCACCGGCACTGGCAAGTTCGTGGTCAATGACAAGCCGGTCGACGAATTTTTCTCGCGTGAAACCGGCCGCATGGTCGTGCGTCAGCCGCTTGAACTGACCCAGCACACCAATACCTTCGACATTCTCGTGAATGTTGAAGGTGGTGGCGAGTCCGGCCAGGCCGGTGCCGTGCGCCACGGCATTACCCGCGCCCTGATCGAATACGATGCAACCCTGAAACCCGCCCTGTCCGGTGCCGGATTCGTCACCCGCGATGCACGCGAGGTCGAGCGCAAGAAGGTCGGCTTCCGCAAGGCGCGCCGGCGCAAGCAGTTCTCGAAGCGCTAAGCTTCAGCGGCCGTATCGCTGTTGCGAAAAAAGCCGCCTTCGGGCGGCTTTTTCATTAAGACGGGTTTTCTGGCGGGCAAGTCCCGGGAGCAGGCAAGAACCTGCCCCGGCCTATGGCTTACGGGGTACCATCCCCCTTCTCTGCAAGGAGTTCGGCATGATCAAGGCAGGCATTGTCGGCGGCACCGGCTACACGGGGGTGGAATTGCTGCGTTTGCTGGCGCAGCATTCCGGCGTTGAACTTACCGCCATCACGTCGCGTGGCGAGGCTGGAACGGCGGTTGCCGAGATGTTTTCCAGCCTTCGCGGGTCAGTGAACCTGAAGTTCAGCGATCCCAAGGATGCGCCGCTGAACGAGTGCGACGTGGTCTTCTTTGCCACGCCCAACGGCATCGCCATGCAGCAGGCCGCCAGCCTGCTCGAATCCGGAGTCAGGGTCATCGATCTGGCGGCGGACTTCCGCATCAAGGACATCGCGTTGTGGGAACAGTGGTACGGCATGAGCCATGCCAGCCCGGCGCTGGTCGCGGAGGCTGTGTATGGCTTGCCCGAAGTGAATCGCGAACAGATCAGGACGGCGCGACTGGTGGCGAATCCGGGCTGCTATCCGACGGCGACGCAGCTCGGTTTCCTGCCGTTGGTGCAATCCGGCTGCATCGATCTCGGACACCTGATTGCGGATGCCAAGTCGGGTGTGTCCGGCGCCGGCCGCAAGGCCGAGATCGGCACCCTGTTTTCCGAGGCTTCCGACAACTTCAAGGCCTACGGAGTGCCGGGCCATCGGCACCTGCCTGAAATAAGGCAGGGTCTGGCGCGCGCTGCCGGCAAGGAGACGAACCAGATCGGGCTGACCTTCGTGCCGCATCTGACGCCGATGATTCGCGGCATCCACGCGACGCTCTATGCCAGAATTACCCGCGAAGAGGATTTTCAGGCGATGTTCGAGCAGCGCTACGCCGCCGAGCCCTTTGTGGACGTGCTGCCGCCGAAATCCCATCCCGAGACGCGTTCGGTGCGCGCCGCGAATACCTGCCGGATAGCCATTCATCGGCCGCAGGGCGGTGACACGCTGGTGGTGCTTTCGGTGATTGACAACCTGGTAAAGGGGGCTGCTGGGCAGGCAGTGCAGAACATGAACATCATGTTTGGTCTGGACGAATGTTCGGGTCTTTCTCAAGTTCCCGTCTTGCCCTGACGCTGCGGCGGCTGCGCAGCCGCTTTGGCATATCGGCACCGCGGGTCGCGGTACGGACGCATGTGCCGTGGTATTGGCGGGCATTGTCCGTAGTCCTGCTTTCCGGCGCCTCGCTGGCGCTGGCCGGCTGGATTTACGACGCCGGGCAACGCTTCGCGGGATTTCACCAGGGCGCGAGCGAGCAGGAAATTGCCGGCATGCGCGAGCATATCGCCAAACTGGAACTCGACCTCGAAAGCGCCCGCAAGGTGGCGAACGCCAGTGAAAGCCGCTTGCGCATCGAAAGTACCTCGCTGGAGCAGCTTTCCCTTCAGATCAGGACCCTGGAAGAAGAAAACACCCGCCTCAAGTCGGATCTGGCGACCTTCGAGAATCTGGCGGGGGGGCAGGCCGGAAATTCCGGAATTGCGATCAGTCGGTTGCAGATTCTCCCCGTCGGCGGGGGGCAGTATCGGTACCGACTTCTGGTAGCGCAGACCGGGGATAAAAAAGACAAGGAATTCAATGGCATGGTCCAGCTGGTCGCCACCGTGCAGCGAGGCAAAGAGACTGCTATGATGCAGTTTCCCGCCGCCGGTGATCCCGCTGCCAGCCAGTATCAGGTGAGTTTCCGCTACTTTCGGCGCTTGGAAGGTACATTCAAGGTTGCGGCCGAGGCGCGAATACAGCGTGTCGAAGCCCGCTTGATCCAGGATGGCGTGGTCAGGGCCAGTCAGAGCGTGGCTCTTTGAGCGGTGTGGCGTCGTAGCAAATACAGGTCAGGAGATCTCAGCAATGTTCAGCAAGAAAACCAGCAAGCCGCAAGGTCGCATCGATAGTCTGATAGGTGTCGGCACCTCATTGGTCGGGGATGTGACCTTTACTGGCGGCCTGCGTGTCGATGGTGAAATCAAGGGCAATGTTCGCGGCGCCGAAGGGCAGCCGGCGACGCTGGTGATCAGCGAGCACGCGCGGATCGAGGGAGAAATATCGGTTTCCCATCTGGTCATCAACGGGACCGTCATCGGCCCGGTGCATTCCAGCGATTTTCTTGAACTTCAGACGCGCGCCCGGGTCACGGGTGATGTCGAGTACAGCACGATCGAGATGCATCTCGGCGCAGTGGTGCAAGGCCGCCTGGTCCATCAGGGCCTGCCGGCGAAAGCGGTGGAATTGAAGCTGGCGGCAAGCAATTGACCTTCTGCGCCATTGCAATCATAATTACTGGACTTATTTAGTACACCATTACAGAATTCCCCAGGAGAACACCATGAACGCACCCACCGAAATGCCCGCACCGCTCAATTTCACGGATAACGCGGCGAGCAAGGTCAAGGAACTGATCGCCGAGGAAGGCAATCCCGAACTCAAGCTGCGCGTGTTCGTGACCGGCGGCGGCTGCTCCGGTTTTCAGTACGGCTTCACTTTCGACGAAGTGACCAACGAAGACGATACCGTGATGGAAAAGAACGGCGTGTCGTTGCTGATCGATCCGATGAGCTACCAGTATCTGGTGGGCGCCGAGATTGATTACTCCGAAGGGCTTGAGGGTTCGCAATTCGTGATCAAGAATCCGAATGCCCAATCGACCTGCGGCTGCGGATCGTCCTTCTCGGCCTGATCTATCGGGCTGAAACGAGGGCGCCGGGTCATCGACCCGGCGCCCTCGTCGTTTACCGCGGATAGATTGCGCCAAGTACCCGCGTACCGCAGGCTCCTGTTACCTCTGGCAGATTCCCCGATTTTTCATGCAGGGTTCGCCATGCGAGCCAGGCAAAGGCCACTGCTTCGACCCAGTCCGCCGGCTGGCCCAGAGAGTCGGTGCTGGCGACACGGCGATTGGGCAGATGGTGTTGCAGGCGGGCCATGAGGGCACTGTTCCGTGCGCCTCCGCCACAGACGAAAAGTTCGTCGGGTTCGCCGCACCAGCGGTTGATGGCTTGCGTTGCCGACAGGACGGTGAGTTCGAGCAGAGTGGCCTGGACGTCCTCGGGCCGTTCACCGCCGGCAAGATGACCCTCCAGCCAGGGCATGTGGAATTCGTCGCGGCCGCAGCTCTTGGGCGGGTTTGCTGCGAAGAAGACATCGTTCATCAAGCGAAGCAGCAGCTCCGGGAGCACCTGCCCCTGGGCGGCCCAATGGCCCGCTTCATCGTAACGCTGCCCTTGGTGACGTTCGATCCATGCATCCATCAGCAGGTTGCCCGGGCCGCAGTCGAAGCCCTTCACTGGTTTGCCTGGATTCAGGTCCGTGAGGTTGGCAATGCCGCCGATGTTGAGAATCACGCGATGCCGACCAGGATCGCCAAAAACGGCTGCATGAAAGGCAGGCACCAGCGGTGCGCCTTGACCACCGGCGGCAATGTCGCGGCTGCGGAAATCAGCCACCACGGCGATTCCGGCCAGTTCGGCAAGCAGCGCCGGATTGTTCAACTGCACGCTATAACCGGCCGCCGGCTGATGGCGGATGGTTTGGCCGTGGCAACCAATGGCAGCGATCCGCGTGGCTTCAACACCGGCATTGGTCAGCACCTGATGCACAGCTGCCGCGTAGCAACGTGCCAGATCGTTGGCGAGCAGCGCGGCAGAGTGAATTTCGTCGTGTCGTGCAGCCTGCAGTTGCAGGGCTTGTGTGCGGATGGCATCCGAATACGGCAGCCACGCAGTCGCCAGGGTGCGGGGATGGGTTTCGGAGAAGTCGACCAGGGCGGCGTCGACGCCATCAAGGCTGGTGCCGGACATCAGCCCCACGACCAGCGGCGCAGGGGATGCCATGTCAGTCAGCCTGGGCGAGGCTGAATCCGCGAATCAGATCAAGGCGGGCGAGATGGGCCTCGGTATGTGCCCGGAACAGACCAAGCTGCTGGGGCAACAATGGCGGCGCACTGGGCAGGGCCATTGCCAGTGGATTCTGATGCACGTCGCTGACGCGGAACTCGTAATGCAGGTGCGGGCCGCTGGCCAGCCCGGTGGCGCCCACAAAGCCGATTACATCGCCCTGGTTGATGCGATTGCCGCGACGCAATCCCGGCGCAAAGCCCGAGAGGTGGCCGTAGAGCGTGGTGTAGCGGCTTTGATGGCGCAGGATGACGACCTTGCCATAGCCTCCTTGTACGCCCACATACTCGACCGTGCCGTTGCCGGTAGCCTTGACCCGGGTGCCGACCGGGGCGCCATAGTCGATGCCCTTGTGCGCGCGCCATTTCTGCAATACGGGATGGAAGCGGGCGGACGTGAAGCCCGAGGTGATGCGCGAGAATTCCAGCGGCGAGCGCAGGAAGGCCTTGCGGATGTTCTTGCCGTCAGCGGTGTAATAACCACTGCTGTTTTCGCCGCCAGCAGGATCGGCGAACCATGCGGCGCGATAAGTCTTGCCGTTATTGACGAACTCGGCGGCGAGTATGCGTCCGCTGCGCACGGGGCGGCCGAGATAATTGATGGATTCGTAGATCACGGCAAAACGGTCGCCCTTGCGCAGATCCCGATGGAAATCGATGTCGCCGCCAAAAATATCGGCCAGCTGGGTCGCAACCGAGTCGGGAATTCCGGCCGCATCGGAGGCGCCAAACAGTGAATAACGAATCTCGGCGGACTTCATCACGACCTGGGTTTCAAGCGACAGCGGCTGTTCCGAAGCGGAAAACTTGTCGCCCTGGCGTTCGACGACCAGGGCTTGGTCCTTGCCACCGTTGAGCGGGAAAACCAGTGTCTGCAGTTCGCCCTGCGGCCCCGTCCGTGCCGTCAGATTCTTGCCCGGGCTGAGTTGGCGAAACAGGCTTTGGGTGGAAGCACTGCCTTTGAGGAAGCCGACGGCGGCCGGATCGTCAACGCCGAGGCGCTGCAGCAATCCCATTACCGTGTCGCCGCGCTGTACCCGTTCTTCGCGCAGGAAGCTCTGGCCGTTGTCTGCAGATGCGGTGAGCGGGGGCAGAGCCAGTTGCTCGACCACTTGTTGGCGGGGAATGTCTGCCAAGGGGGCGTCATTCACGGTACCAAACGCCGCCACCATGCTGAAAAGCGAAACGCCGACCACACCCATGCCGGCCCGGAAGTGCCCGGGTCGTTCGGATCGGTAATGAAGGACTTGCGCTAAAATCCCGCTCTTGTTTTCGTACAATTGGATGGGCGGACCGGCTTGATAGTCGGGCGAGTGTAGCAAAAATCCCCCTTCCGTCAAACCGGGCTACCTCACATGGTCGATATCGACTCCCAACTGGCGCTGATCAAGCGCGGCGCCGACGAACTGCTGATCGAGGCCGAACTCGTCGAAAAGCTGAAGTCCGGCCGGCCCCTGCGCGTCAAGGCCGGCTTCGATCCGACCGCACCGGACCTGCATCTCGGGCATACCGTGCTGATCAACAAGCTGAGGCACTTCCAGGATCTCGGCCACCACGTCATGTTCCTGATCGGTGACTTCACCGGGATGATCGGCGATCCGAGCGGCAAGAACACGACTCGCCCGCCGTTGTCGCGGGAGCAGATCCTGGAAAATGCCGACACCTACCGCGAGCAGGTGTTCAAGATACTCGACCCGCAGAAGACTGAGGTTTGCTTCAACTCGACCTGGTTCGAACCGCTCGGCGCGGCCGGCATGATCAAGCTTGCTGCGCGCCACACCGTGGCGCGCATGCTGGAACGTGACGACTTTTCCAAGCGTTACACGGGCGGCCAGCCGATTGCCATCCATGAATTCCTCTATCCCTTGTGCCAGGGATACGATTCGGTGGCGATGAAGTCCGATGTCGAACTGGGCGGTACCGACCAGAAGTTCAATCTGCTGGTTGGGCGTGAACTGCAGAAACACTACGGCCAGTCACCGCAGTGCGTGCTGATGATGCCCCTGCTGGAGGGCCTGGACGGCGTCAACAAGATGTCGAAATCCCTCGGTAATTACATCGGCATTGCCGAGTCGCCCACCGAAATTTTCGGCAAATTGATGTCGGTGTCGGATGAACTGATGTGGCGTTACTACGAATTGCTTTCGTTCCGCGGCAATGACGAGATTGCGCGTTTCAAGCGCGAGGTTGCCGAAGGGCGTAATCCGCGCGATGTGAAGGTGTTGCTGGGGCAGGAGATCGTCGCCCGCTTTCATTCGCCCAGGGATGCGGACGAGGCGCTGGCCGAGTTCGAGGCCCGGTTCCAGCGCGGCGTATTGCCCGACGATATGCCCGAGGTCAGCGTTGCCGCGGGATCGCTGGCCCAGGTGCTGAAGGCTGCCGGCCTGACGCCGAGCACGTCTGACGCCCTGCGCATGATCGATGGCGGTGGCGTGCGGATCAATGGCGAGAAAGTCGGCGATCGCAATGCGGCGTTGAGCGCCGGGGCGAGTGTCGTACTGCAAGTGGGCAAGCGAAAATTCGCGCGCGTGACTCTTATTTGAGATTGATTAAGATTTTTTCGGCGAAAGTATTGACCAAAAAAAATCGGTCCGTATAATGCGCCCCTCTTCGCCGCTGAGTGCAACAAAGCGGTAACGTTCTTTAAAAACCAAACAACCGATAGGTGTAGGTGCTTGCTGTGCTGGAGGTGGTGGTGGGCTGTCGTTCCGAAATCGAAGGGACGGTGGCTGACCGGAGTCGAAAGACGAGGGTTGAGTTCTGAGGGTAATCCGGAAGGGTTGCGTGAAGGATCTGCTGCTGCTGGATGCTAAGAGTATTAAAAGCAAGTGCTTACACGAAACAAACAGTAAGGTTAAATGCAAATTTAGCCTCTGAGATTCGTTTGAGCGAGTAGTAAAAAAGACAGATTGAACTGAAGAGTTTGATCCTGGCTCAGATTGAACGCTGGCGGAATGCTTTACACATGCAAGTCGAGCGGCAGCGCGGGGGCAACCCTGGCGGCGAGCGGCGAACGGGTGAGTAACATATCGGAACGTACCCCGTCGTGGGGGATAACACAGCGAAAGTTGTGCTAATACCGCATACGACCTGAGGGTGAAAGCGGGGGACCGTAAGGCCTCGCGCGATGGGAGCGGCCGATATCGGATTAGCTAGTTGGTGGGGTAAAGGCTCACCAAGGCGACGATCCGTAGCTGGTCTGAGAGGACGACCAGCCACACTGGAACTGAGACACGGTCCAGACTCCTACGGGAGGCAGCAGTGGGGAATTTTGGACAATGGGGGCAACCCTGATCCAGCCATTCCGCGTGAGTGAAGAAGGCCTTCGGGTTGTAAAGCTCTTTCGGCAGGAACGAAACGGTGGTCCTTAATACGGGCTACTAATGACGGTACCTGAAGAAGAAGCACCGGCTAACTACGTGCCAGCAGCCGCGGTAATACGTAGGGTGCGAGCGTTAATCGGAATTACTGGGCGTAAAGCGTGCGCAGGCGGTTCCATAAGACAGATGTGAAATCCCCGGGCTTAACCTGGGAACTGCGTTTGTGACTGTGGGACTCGAGTGTGGCAGAGGGGGGTGGAATTCCACGTGTAGCAGTGAAATGCGTAGAGATGTGGAGGAACACCGATGGCGAAGGCAGCCCCCTGGGTCAACACTGACGCTCATGCACGAAAGCGTGGGGAGCAAACAGGATTAGATACCCTGGTAGTCCACGCCCTAAACGATGCGAACTAGGTGTTGGGGAAGGAGACTTTCTTAGTACCGCAGCTAACGCGTGAAGTTCGCCGCCTGGGGAGTACGGTCGCAAGATTAAAACTCAAAGGAATTGACGGGGACCCGCACAAGCGGTGGATGATGTGGATTAATTCGATGCAACGCGAAAAACCTTACCTACCCTTGACATGTCAGGAAGTCTGCTGAGAGGCGGATGTGCCCGAAAGGGAACCTGAACACAGGTGCTGCATGGCTGTCGTCAGCTCGTGTCGTGAGATGTTGGGTTAAGTCCCGCAACGAGCGCAACCCTTGTCATTAATTGCCATCATTCAGTTGGGCACTTTAATGAGACTGCCGGTGACAAACCGGAGGAAGGTGGGGATGACGTCAAGTCCTCATGGCCCTTATGGGTAGGGCTTCACACGTCATACAATGGTCGGTACAGAGGGTTGCCAACCCGCGAGGGGGAGCCAATCCCACAAAGCCGATCGTAGTCCGGATCGCAGTCTGCAACTCGACTGCGTGAAGTCGGAATCGCTAGTAATCGTGGATCAGCATGTCACGGTGAATACGTTCCCGGGTCTTGTACACACCGCCCGTCACACCATGGGAGTGGGTTCCACCAGAAGTAGGTAGTCTAACCGCAAGGAGGGCGCTTACCACGGTGGGATTCATGACTGGGGTGAAGTCGTAACAAGGTAGCCGTATCGGAAGGTGCGGCTGGATCACCTCCTTTCTAGAGCAAAGGCGTGGTGAGCACCTACAACCTATCGGTTGTTTAGAACCCAACAGCGGGTCTGTAGCTCAGCTGGTTAGAGCACCGTCTTGATAAGGCGGGGGTCGATGGTTCGAACCCATCCAGACCCACCATTGGTCTGCGATAACCGGCGCATGACGGCGTTGTCGCCTCGCTTGCATACCAATGCGTATGCGGCGCGAGGTTCCGCCTTGTCCTGCTTGATTCTCGCAGACCAATGTGGCCGCTAGGGGTGATGAGGCTTTTGCAGTGCGTACTGCGCCGCAAAAAGGGGGATTAGCTCAGCTGGGAGAGCACCTGCTTTGCAAGCAGGGGGTCGTCGGTTCGATCCCGTCATCCTCCACCAAGAACAAAAGCCGTTATTCAAGTCAGCTTCGATGGAAGCGATTTGAATAACAGTTTTTACTGTTTCGGTTGTTGGATCTTTAAAAATTCGGAAGAAGTAAGGTTGTGTCACCCTGGAAGGGGTGGCACATGGGTTGTGATTGTATCTTCACGACTCCCGTCCTTTGAACCGGC
This sequence comes from Sulfuritalea hydrogenivorans sk43H, assembly GCF_000828635.1. Classification (GTDB taxonomy): domain Bacteria; phylum Pseudomonadota; class Gammaproteobacteria; order Burkholderiales; family Rhodocyclaceae; genus Sulfuritalea; species Sulfuritalea hydrogenivorans. The sequence continues at coordinate 3,256,658 of NZ_AP012547.1, read as the reverse complement.
GCGGGGGTCTGAAAAAGTAATACTTTGGTTGCTTCCTGTAGAGGAGGATTTCGGGGAACCGGAGTTCAATGTTATAGGGTCAAGTGACTAAGTGCATGTGGTGGATGCCTTGGCGATTACAGGCGATGAAGGACGTTGTAGCCTGCGAAAAGCTGCGGGGAGCTGGCAAACAAGCTTTGATCCGCAGATGTCCGAATGGGGAAACCCACTCCGCAAGGAGTATCCCTGACTGAATACATAGGTCAGTGGAAGCGAACCCGGCGAACTGAAACATCTAAGTAGCCGGAGGAACAGAAATCAACCGAGATTCCCTAAGTAGTGGCGAGCGAACAGGGAGCAGCCTGCAAGAGATAACTATTTTGTTAGTGGAACGCTCTGGAAAGTGCGGCCGTAGTGGGTGATAGCCCCGTACGCGAAAACAAAGTAGCGAGACTAAGTTTGCGACAAGTAGGGCGGGACACGTGAAATCCTGTCTGAAGATGGGGGGACCATCCTCCAAGGCTAAATACTCGTAATCGACCGATAGTGAACCAGTACCGTGAGGGAAAGGCGAAAAGAACCCCGGGAGGGGAGTGAAATAGATCCTGAAACCGCATGCATACAAACAGTGGGAGCCCCTCCTTTAATGGCCTTCGAGGGCTTTGACGTCGACGCGTAGCGACGGCGGCAAAAGTTCGAAGGGAGGAGTGAAATGGACCTCTTGGCAGTTCGGAGAGAGGGCCATTAAAGGAGGGGTGACTGCGTACCTTTTGTATAATGGGTCAGCGACTTACGTTCTGTAGCGAGCTTAACCGAATAGGGGAGGCGTAGCGAAAGCGAGTCTGATAAGGGCGCTTTAGTTGCAGGGCGTAGACCCGAAACCAGATGATCTACCCATGGCCAGGATGAAGGTGCCGTAACAGGTACTGGAGGTCCGAACCCACTAATGTTGAAAAATTAGGGGATGAGCTGTGGGTAGGGGTGAAAGGCTAAACAAATCTGGAAATAGCTGGTTCTCCCCGAAAGCTATTTAGGTAGCGCCTCAGGTATCACTCGCGGGGGTAGAGCACTGTAATGGTTGGAGGGGTCATTGCGATCTACTCCGCCATAGCAAACTCCGAATACCGCGAAGTGCGAGCCTGGGAGACAGACGGTGGGTGCTAACGTCCATCGTCAAGAGGGAAACAACCCAGACCGCCAGCTAAGGTCCCCAAGCCATGGTTAAGTGGAAAACGAAGTGGGAAGGCATAGACAGTCAGGAAGTTGGCTTAGAAGCAGCCATCCTTCAAAGAAAGCGTAATAGCTCACTGATCGAGTCGTCCTGCGCGGAAGATGTAACGGGGCTCAAACCATGCACCGAAGCTGCGGATGTGCGTAAGCACATGGTAGGGGAGCGTTCTGTAGGTCTGCGAAGGTGTGGTGTAAACCATGCTGGAGATATCAGAAGTGCGAATGCTGACATGAGTAGCGATAAAGGGTGTGAAAAGCACCCTCGCCGAAAGCCCAAGGTTTCCTGCGCAACGTTCATCGGCGCAGGGTGAGTCGGCCCCTAAGGCGAGGCCGAAAGGCGTAGTCGATGGGAAACGGGTCAATATTCCCGTACCGATCTGTAATGCGATGGGGGGACGGAGAAGGTTAGCTCAGCCGGGTGTTGGACGTCCCGGTTTAAGCGTGTAGGCGTGCTGCATAGGCAAATCCGTGCGGCTTAGTCGAGGCGTGATGACGAGGAACTTCGGTTCTGAAGTGAGTGATACCCTGCTTCCAGGAAAAGCCTCTAAGCTTCAGTTACAGATTGACCGTACCGCAAACCGACACAGGTGGGCAGGATGAAAATTCTAAGGCGCTTGAGAGAACTCAGGAGAAGGAACTCGGCAAATTGATACCGTAACTTCGGGAGAAGGTATGCCTCGGTAGCGTGAAGCCCCTCGCGGGTGGAGCGTGATGAGGTCGCAGAGAATCGGTGGCTGCAACTGTTTAATAAAAACACAGCACTCTGCAAAGGCGAAAGCCGACGTATAGGGTGTGACGCCTGCCCGGTGCCGGAAGGTTAAGTGATGGGGTGCAAGCTCTTGATCGAAGCCCCGGTAAACGGCGGCCGTAACTATAACGGTCCTAAGGTAGCGAAATTCCTTGTCGGGTAAGTTCCGACCTGCACGAATGGCGTAATGATGGCCACACTGTCTCCTCCTGAGACTCAGCGAAGTTGAAATGTTTGTGAAGATGCAATCTACCCGCGGCTAGACGGAAAGACCCCATGAACCTTTACTGTAGCTTTGCATTGGACTTTGACGGGACTTGTGTAGGATAGGTGGGAGGCTGTGAGGCGTGGTCGCCAGATCGCGCGGAGCCAACCTTGAAATACCACCCTGGTGTCGTTGAGGTTCTAACCTTGGTCCGTGAATCCGGATCGGGGACCGTGCATGGCAGGCAGTTTGACTGGGGCGGTCTCCTCCCAAAGAGTAACGGAGGAGTACGAAGGTCTTCTAAGCACGGTCGGACATCGTGCTCATAGTGCAATGGCAAAAGAAGGCTTGACTGCGAGACCCACAAGTCGAGCAGGTGCGAAAGCAGGTCATAGTGATCCGGTGGTTCTGTATGGAAGGGCCATCGCTCAACGGATAAAAGGTACTCTGGGGATAACAGGCTGATTCCGCCCAAGAGTTCATATCGACGGCGGAGTTTGGCACCTCGATGTCGGCTCATCACATCCTGGGGCTGTAGCCGGTCCCAAGGGTATGGCTGTTCGCCATTTAAAGTGGTACGTGAGCTGGGTTTAAAACGTCGTGAGACAGTTTGGTCCCTATCTGCCGTGGGCGCTGGAAATTTGAGGGGGCCTGCTCCTAGTACGAGAGGACCGGAGTGGACGGATCTCTGGTGTACCGGTTGTCACGCCAGTGGCATCGCCGGGTAGCTAAATCCGGAAGAGATAAACGCTGAAAGCATCTAAGCGTGAAACTCGCCTCAAGATGAGATTTCCCGGGGGTTCAACCCCCCTGAAGGGTCGTCCAAGACCAGGACGTTGATAGGTCAGGTGTGGAAGCGCAGCAATGCGTTAAGCTAACTGATACTAATTGCCCGTGCGGCTTGACCCTATAACAGTGAACTTCAGTTCCTGTATAGAACAACCAAAGACAACACAATCACCACCCAACACTTACTTCTCCCGAATCATGTGCTCCGGCCCAACGCCCCTCAACAGGTCGCGCCACCCCGAAGCACCCCCTTCAAGTCTGGTGCCCATAGCGTCTTGGTACCACCCCTTCCCATCCCGAACAGGACCGTGAAACGGGACCGCGCCGATGATATTGCACTTCACCGTGTGAGAAAGTAGGTCAGCGCCAGACTCCCCCTTCAAACCCCTCCCCGGATTCCCGGTGGAGGGGTTTGGCTTTTACGGCTACACACACCGCCCCAACCAGACGGTGAGGACCCGGCTCACGGCGCGATTGCTTGGCTGGAAGCTGAAAAATATTGCGCGCCAACCATTAATCGACCACAATAAAGCACCAATTTTGGTATGAATACAAGGCGCGCCATGGAACAGGTTCTTGCTACCCGCTCGGTGAGCATCACCGAACTCAAACGCAGTCCCAGCGCAGTGCTCGAACAGGCCGGATCTGCACCCGTGGCGGTGCTGAACCACAACCGGCCCGCTGCCTACTTGCTCTCGCCTGACGTCTATGAAGCCATGCTGGAACGGTTGAATGCCGATCTGCGCCAATCCATACAGGAAGGTATCGATAGCGGCCCGCCGATTCAGGCCGACAGGGTGTTCGCCGAATTGAATGCTCGCTACGCCGAACCCGTTGGCAACCCCCCCCGCAAAACCGGTGGCAAGCGCTCGACTTGATGGCGAAGATCGGCTTCTCGCCGAAGTCTCGGCAAGATCTTCTCGACATCGGCGATTACATTGCCAAGGACAACCGGGCCAATGCACGGCGTTTCGTTGCCAAGCTGATGGAGCAATGCCAACGCATCGGCAATGCCCCAATGGGCTATGTCAGCAGGGATGACTTGGCTCAAGGTCTGCGGATGGCGGCCTTGGAAAGATATGTAATTTTCTTCCGCGTCATCGACAACACCGTTCGCATCGAACGGGTGCTGCATGGCGCTCGCAACCTGCCCGCCATACTCGAACGCGACGGCGAGGACTCCGCAGATTGACTCAAATTTGCCGCCGCCTTCCGTAGCCAGTATTCCAACAGCCCCTGAATCACCAACAGCGCCTGAATCACGCCGCCGAAATCGTTGCTGAACATCTCAGCCGCAATGCCTCGCTGCATTGAGAGGCTGAAGGTCGGCGCTGGCGGCGCCCCGAAGGTAGTGCAGAGCAAGGTGAGGACTGTTGTGAGAAAACCACAAAATATATCTTCAGGGTTGTGAAAGATTCGGTGTCGATTGTCTGCCCGCCTGCTATCAGGCGAGAATACGCCCAGCTTCCCGGATTCGGGTAGTGGCAGCGAGCAGTGACCGACCACGTGGTGTCATTGCAAACTGTTTAAACCAAACTCTTTTTGGAGAAATCTATGCAAAAGAAAATTATCGCTCTGGCAATTGCTGGCCTGTCCAGCGCTGCTTTCGCTCAGTCGAACGTGACCATCTCCGGTCTGGTTGACTTGGGCTACGCCAACACCAACACCCAAACCGCCGCCAACGGCAAGGACACGTCGCAGACTTGGGCCGGCAACGGTTCCTCGACCTCCACGATCGTGTTCAGCGGTACGGAAGCTCTGGGCGGTGGCATGAATGCAGGCTTCTTCCTGGCTTCCGACTTCACCGCTGGTGCCAACCAGCTCGGCGGTACGGCTGCACCGACGACGACGACCCCGTTTGCCAACCAGATGTTCAACAGCCAGAACTACCTGACATTGAACAGCGCCAGCTGGGGTAGCGTCAAGGTCGGTACCATCAACAACGCTTCGCTGTCCACCTCGTCCGCTTCGCAGCCTTTCGGCACCGCAATCGGTTCCGGTCTGTCGGGCTCCTTTGGCCGCCTTGCCGGTCTTGGCGCTGTTAACGTTGTTACCACCGCTAACACCGTTACGGGGGCCGTCGGGGCTGCAGGTGGTGTTGCAACCTCTGGTACCCGTCTGGTTCGTGTTGGCAACTCCGCGATGTACGAAACCCCGAGCTTCGGCGGCTTCAGCGCTAGCGTCCTGCACGTGTTCAAGAACGACAATGACCAGTACGCGACCGCAGGTCAGCAGGAACTCGGCCTGAAGTACAACAATGGCCCGGCCAACGTGCATTACGCCTACTACAAGTTTGACGGTGGCAGCAACATGACGGCTGGTCTGGTCAGTGCAACCGTAAAGCACAACATGTTGGGCGGCAACTACAGCTTTGGCCCGGCTACCGTCTATGCTGGCTGGACGTCGTCCAAGGGTAGCAATGCGGCTGGTACAACTGTTGATGCGCGTTCCTGGAACATCGCTCTGAAGTACGCAATGGGCAATTGGGCGTTCATGGCCAACGTACTCAAGGCCGATGACAAACTGGTTGCTGACCAGGACCGCAACCTGACGGGTCTGGGTCTCGACTACAGCATGAGCAAGCGCACCACTGCTTATGTCCGTTACGAGAATGGTGACAATGACAAGTCGTCGGCGACCGGTAGCAACGTAGGCGCCTTCACGCGCTGGGCTGCTGGCGTGCGTCACTCCTTCTGATATCGCGCCGACCTCGTGTCGGCATGATGTTGGAAAATCAAAGCCACCCTTCGGGGTGGCTTTTTTTCGCCTTATTAAATAATAAATAATAGGGGACAGACCACGGTTTCCGGTAGCATCCAACTACTCATTTTCTGCCGGACTACCCCATGCCGCGCCGCGCGCGCCTTGCTCTGCTGGGCGTTCCGCTCCATCTGATCCAGCGCGGAAACAACCGCCAGGCTTGCTTCTTCGCGGACGCGGATTACCGCTTGTATCTTGAATGGCTGGCCGAACACGCTGGCAAGACCGGTTGCCGCATCCACGCCTATGCATTGATGACCAACCACGTCCATCTGCTGGTTTCGGCAGACCGCGCGGAAGCGCCGGGGGCGTTGATGAAAGCGCTGGGACAGCGTTACGTTCAGTACGTAAATCGTGTCTATCGGCGTAGCGGGACGTTGTGGGAAGGGCGCTTTCGCTCGTGCCCGATTCAGGAAGAAGCGTATTTGCTGGCCTGCCAGCGCTATATCGAACTGAATCCGGTACGTGCAGGAATGGTCCAGCATCCCGCCGAATACCGCTGGTCAAGCTATCGGGCCAATGGGCAGGGGCAGGACAACGCGGTGATCCGGCCGCATGCGCTCTACGTGGCACTGGGGCTCGATGTGGTGAGCAGGCAAGCGGCCTACCGGGAACTGTTCCGCTACGAGTTGGAACCCGGCCTGGTAGATCAGATTCGGCGGGCGACGAACGGGAATTTCGCGCTGGGCTGCGCGCGTTTCGCGGCAGACGCGGCCGCTACGCTGGGCCGACGGGTGCTGTCAGGCAAGTCGGGGCGGCCGCGGAAGGTGGCAGCACCGGAGTCGCAGAACTTGTTTGTGGATTAATGCCGCCTGAAACCGTGGTCTGTCCCCCGGTTTTCTACCCCGGTTTTCTGTCCCCGGGTTTTCGCCGTCTCGCCAGCGCCGACTTTCCAAGCTTGAACTTCGATGCTCCTTGCTGTAAAGTAAGGAATCCGAAAAGGAGTTAGTCAATGACGACTGCAACCCTGACCAGCAAAGGTCAGATCACCATACCCGCCGTAGTGCGGGCTGCGCTTGGCGTTGAAACGGGCGACCGGGTCGAATTCGTTCTGGTCGAACCGGGACGTTATGAGCTGGTGGCTGCCACTCAGTCGGTAACGGCCTTGAAGGGCTTGGTGCGCAAGCCGGCATCACCTGTCAGTATTTCGGCCATGAACGAGGCTATCACCGCACGTGGGGCAAAGGCGCGATGATTGGTTTGGATACCAACGTTCTTGTCCGCTATGTTGCACAGGATGATCCAAAACAGTCACCCGTAGCGAGTCGCTTGATCGAGTCGCTTACAGCAGACGCGCCGGGGTATGTCAGCGTCGTTTCGGTGGTGGAGCTGGTATGGGTGTTGACCGACTGCTACGCATTGCGGAAAGACGAACTTTGCGAAGTCCTGGAAACCCTGCTGCGGACCAAGGAGATTGTCGTGGCGCACGCCGATACGGTGTGGCAGGCGTTGCGATTGTTCAAGGGAGGCAAGGCCGACTTCGCCGACTGTCTGATCGAGCGGTTTGCGAATGCGGCGGGATGCGATCACACGGCAACATTTGATCGCGATGCCGCCAAACACTGCGGCATGCGGTTAATTGGCTGATATCGAATAAGGCGACAACGCCGTCATCCGTAGCGGCGAGGTCAGCGTCTTTTGCTGGCCCGCCTGCTACGCAGGGGCTTCATCAAAGCAGGACCAGATTATCCCGGTGGATCAGTTCGGCGCTGTCGATGTAGCCGAGCAGGGCTTCGATGTCCTGCGTGCCGTGGCCGGCGATGCGCCGGGCTTCGGAACTGGAATAGTTGATCAGGCCGCGGGCGATCTCGCGGCCGTCGTGGGAGCGACAGGCGACCGCGGCGCCGCGTTCGAAATCGCCCTCGACGCGGACCACGCCCACTGCCAGCAGACTGCGGCCGCCGGCCAGCGCCGTTTGCGCGCCGGCGTCGAGCGTCAGCGCGCCGGCCAGTTGCAGATGATCGGCGAGCCATTGCTTGCGCGCGGCCAGTGGAGATTCGGCGGCATAGAGCAGCGTGCCGATGGTCTCGCCGCGCGCGGCGGCCAGCAGTGAATCGGGCTCGCGGCCGCTGACGATCAGGGTATGTGCGCCGCTCTTGGCAGCGCGCTGGGCGGCGCGAACCTTGGTGATCATGCCGCCTTTGCTGATTCCGGAGCCGGCACCACCGGCCATGGCCTCGAAGCGGCGATCATCGGCGCGCCCTTCGCTGATCAGCGTGGCGGCAGGGTCGAGGCGCGGGTCGGCGCTGTAGAGGCCCTTCTGGTCGGTGAGGATGATCAGCGCCTCTGCTTCGACCAGATTGGCGACCAGCGCGCCGAGCGTGTCGTTGTCGCCGAACTTGATTTCGTCGGTGACCACGGTGTCGTTCTCGTTGATGATCGGCACCACCGCAAGATCGAGCAGGGTTTGCAGGGTCGATCGGGCGTTGAGGTAACGCGTGCGGTCGGCCAGGTCTTCGTGAGTCAGCAGGATCTGCGCGGCTTTCAGGCCGTGGCTGAGGAAGGTGCTCTCGTAGGCCTGCGCCAGGCCCATTTGGCCCACCGCCGCTGCTGCTTGCAGATCGTGCATGGCGTGCGGACGCGTAGTCCAGCCGAGGCGCTGCATGCCTGCGGCAATCGCTCCGGAGGACACCAGCAGCACCTGCCGGCCGTCGGCGTGCAGCGCCGCGATCTGGCGCGCGCATTCGGCGATGAAGTCGAGGGCCAACCCCTGGCCGTTGTTGGTGACCAGGGCGCTGCCGACCTTGACGACGACGCGCCGCGCTTCAGCTATCTGCCGTCTCATGTTTTCGATGCTGTTCAAGATAATCCATCACGGCAAACGTGACCTCGCGGCAGCCTGCGCCCGAAATTGCCGAAACGACGAAATGCTTCTTCGGCTTGTAGCTCTTCACCAGCGCGGCGACGCGCGCTTCGCGTTCATCTTCCGGCACCAGATCGATCTTGTTGATCAGCAGCCAGCGCGGCTTTTTGTACAGGGCCTCGTCGTATTTCTTCAACTCCTTCAGGATCGCTTTGGCGTCCTTCGCCGGATCGGCATCCGGGTCGAAAGGTGAAACATCGACAAGATGCAGCAGCAGCCCCGTGCGCTGCAGATGCTTGAGGAAGCGATGGCCGAGGCCGGCGCCTTCCGCCGCGCCTTCGATCAGGCCCGGAATGTCGGCAATGACGAAACTGCGGTTGTCATCGACGCGCACCACGCCGAGATTTGGGTGCAGGGTGGTGAAGGGATAGTCGGCCACCTTGGGCTTCGCTGCGGAAACGGCGCGGATGAAAGTGGATTTTCCGGCATTGGGCAAGCCCAGCAGGCCGACATCGGCCAGCACCTTGAGTTCGAGCTTCAGTTCGCGCTTTTCACCCTCCTGCCCCGGCGTGTTCTGGCGCGGCGCACGGTTGGTGCTGGATTTGAAGTGCGAATTGCCCAGACCACCGATGCCGCCCTTGGCGATCAGCCAGCGCTTGCCGTCGGTATCGAGGTCGGCGATCAATTCACCCGTCCCGCTGTCGGTGATCACGGTGCCGACCGGCATGCGCAGTTCAAGGTCTTCCCCGCCCTTGCCGTAGCGATCCGAGCCGTGGCCGTTTTCGCCCTTCTGGCCGCGAAAGACGCGGGTGTAGCGAAAGTCGATCAGGGTGTTGAGATTGCGGTCGGCGATGGCCCAGATGCTCGCACCCTTGCCGCCGTCGCCGCCATCCGGGCCGCCGAGGGGGATGTATTTCTCGCGGCGAAACGAAACCGCGCCATTGCCGCCATCACCGGCAAGGACTTCAATGCGCGCTTCGTCAAAGAATTTCATGAATTCACCGAGGCCAGAAACGCGAAAGCCCTATCTCGACGATAGGGCTTTCGTCGCGAAAAGATGAGACTTAAGCGGCCGCCGGAACGATGCTGACCGTGCGACGCTTGGCCGGGCCCTTGACGGTGAATTGCACCGTACCCTCGACCTTGGCGAACAGGGTGTGGTCCTTGCCCATGCCGACGTTGTCGCCGGGATGGAATTCGGTGCCGCGCTGCCGCACGATGATGCTGCCGGCGGAAATCAGCTCGCCGCCGTAGCTTTTGACGCCGAGGCGTTTCGATTCCGAGTCGCGGCCGTTGCGGGAACTGCCGCCTGCTTTTTTGTGTGCCATGTTTTAGCTCCTGATTCTCTCGTCGGGATCAGGCGGCGATGCCGCTGATCTCGATTTCGGTGAAGTTCTGGCGATGGCCCTGGTGCTTCTGGTAGTGCTTGCGACGGCGCATCTTGAAAATGGTGACCTTGGGATGACGGCCCTGAGCGATCACTTTCGCGGTGACTTTGGCACCGGCGAGCATGGGAGAACCGATCTTGACCGATTCGCCTTCGCCGACCATGAGCACCTGGTCGAGAGTGATTTCAGTGCCTACATCAGCCGGTATCTGTTCTATTTTGAGTTTTTCGCCAGCGGCAACGCGATACTGCTTGCCACCGGTTTTTATGACCGCATACATGATGGAGACTCCAATGGGATGACGCAAAGAACCGCGCAGTATACAGAGAGCCCGGCTGCAGGTCAAATACTTGAATTCATGCCTGGCGCCCGCCTGTCGGCGGCGTGTAGCCGATGGCGAGCGAAATGGCATTGGCCGTTTCCTTGACGAGTTCGGCCCAGTCCGGGCTGTGGCGTTCGGCCGGGGCGGAGACGGAAAGGCCGGCGACCAGTTCGCCGGTGTCGTCGCGCACCGGCGCGGCAATGCAGCGCAGTCCCTGCTCGATTTCTTCGTTGTCGAAAGCCACGCCATGACGCCGCGCGCGATCGACCTCCCTTTCGAGGGCGGCGAGCGTGGTCAGCGAGGTCGGCGTGTAGCCGGGCAGGCCGGTGCGCTTGACGTATTCGCGCAGTTTTTGCGGGCCATCTTCGGCCAGGTAGAGCTTGCCCACCGCGGTGACATGTAACGGAGCGCGGGCACCGACCAGATGCACCACGCGCACCGACGAGCGGCCGCTGGAGGTGCGTTCGACATAGACGATCTCATCGCCCTGGCGCACCCCCAAATTGACGCTCTCGCCGAGCTGCTGGTGCAGGCGCTGCATCAGCGGCATCGCGGCTTCGCGGATGCTGATGCGCGATTTCACGACGTTGCCGAGCTCCAGCAGGCGAATGCCCAGCCGATAGGTGCCCGGATCGGCGCGCTCGACAAAGCCGGAGGTGGCCATGGCGGCCAGGATGCGGTGCGCGGTCGATGGATGCAAGCCGGTCTCCAGCGCCAATTGCTTGAGGCTGACCGGATCGGGATGGTAGGAAAGGACATCGAGCAATTTCATCATGCGCTCGATGACCTGGATGCCGCTGCGGGCTTCCGGCGCGGCATCCGTGCGGGGTGAAGGCACGGCAATCTCTTCGTGGCAACGGGACTTCGGATACTATAGCAAAACCCGCAAAAGCCTTCGCCGGCCGGCAGCGATCGACAATCAACGACATACGGAGTGAGGCCTTGGCAAACAAGCGCGTAGGACTTTTTGTGACCTGCCTGGTGGATCTGATGCGTCCGCGCATCGGCTTTGCCACCCTGAAGCTGCTGGAAACCGCCGGCTGCGAAGTGATCGTGCCGGATACCCAGACCTGTTGCGGCCAGCCGGCATGGAATTCCGGCGATGCGCCAGGCGCGGTGGCGCTGGCCAAGAAGACCATCGCCGAGTTCGAGGGCTTCGACTATGTGGTGACGCCGTCGGGGTCCTGCGGCGATCACATCCGGACCGAGTACCCGACCCTGCTGGCGGAAGAGCCCGACTGGTGCGGTCGCGCCATGGCGCTCGCCAGCCGCACTTACGAACTGACCGATTTCCTGGCGACGGTGCTGAAGGTCGACAGCGTGCCGGGCGATCATGATGGCACCATTACCTATCACGACTCCTGCAGCGGCCTGCGCAGCCTCGGCATCAAGCAGCAACCGCGCGCGCTACTGGCCATGATGAAGGGCGTGACACTCAAGGAGATGAACGGCTGCGAGGAATGCTGCGGTTTCGGCGGCACCTTTTCGGTCAAGTTCGGCGAGGTGTCGGCCGCGATCGCCGAGCGCAAGTGCGACAACGTCCTGGCCAGCGGCGCGCAGGCCGTGGTCGGAGGCGACCTCGGCTGCCTGTTGAACATCGAAGGCAAGCTGCGGCGCATGGGCGACGAGACGACGCAGGTGTTGCATGTCGCCGAAGTGCTGGCCGGGAGGGTCTGAACCGTGGAAATCAAGTCCATGCACTTCAAGGCCAACGCCAGCGCCAAGCTGGCGGATGTGGTCCTGCAAGGCAACCTGAAAAATGCCAAGGGCAAGTTCGTGACCAAGCGCGCCGAGGCGATCAAGGATCTCGACGATTTCGAGGGCACGCGCGACGCGGCGGTGGCCATCCGCAACAAGGTGATCGACAACCTCGACCTGTGGCTCGAAGCCTTCGAGCGCAAGGCGCTGGATACCGGTGCCAAGGTATTGTGGGCGAAGGACGGCGCGGAAGTCTGCCGCCTCGTGGTCGAGATAGCCAAGAGTCATGGCGTGAAGAAGGTCACCAAGTCGAAGTCGATGCTCTCCGAGGAGGCCGGGCTCAACCAGGCGCTGGAAGCCGCGGGCATCCAGCCGGTGGAAACCGACCTCGGCGAATACATCCTGCAGGTCGACAACAACGAACCGCCCAGCCACATCATCGCGCCGGCGGTGCACAAGAGCCTCGACGACGTCGCCGACCTGTTCCACAAGGTGCATGGCACGCCGCGCAAGACCGAAATCCCGGCATTGACGCGCGAAGCCCGCGAGGTATTGCGTGGGCATTTCCTCTCGGCCGAGATGGGTCTCTCCGGCGGCAATTTCCTGGTGGCCGAAACCGGCTCGGTGGCGCTGGTCACCAACGAGGGCAACGGCCGCATGGTGACCACCCTGCCCAAGGTGCATGTGGTCATCACCGGCATCGAGAAGGTGATCCCTACCCTCGAAGATTTGTCGACGCTGATGCGCTTGCTGCCGCGCTCGGCAACAGGGCAGTCGATCTCGAATTATTTCTCGATCCTGACCGGGGTGAAGAAGCCGGAGGAACACGACGGCCCCGAGCATTTGTATTTCGTGCTGGTCGACAGCGGACGCGCCGACGTGGTGGGCGGCGATTTTCACGCGATGCTGCGTTGCATCCGCTGCGGCGCCTGCATGAACCATTGCCCGGTGTATCAGACCATCGGCGGCCACGCCTATGGCTGGGTCTATCCGGGGCCGATGGGCTCGGTGCTGACGCCGTTGTATGCCGGCATCGAGAACTCGATTGATTTGCCGCACGCGGCCACCCTGTGCAACCAGTGCGGCATCGTCTGCCCGGTGAAAATCCCGCTGCCCGACCTGTTGCGCAAGTTGCGCGAGAAGCAGACCGAACGCGGCCTGCGGCCGCTCACCGAACGCATCGGCTTGCGGCTGTGGGCCTGGGTGGCGCAGCAGCCGAGGCTCTACGCGCTGGGCGCGAGTTTCGGCGCGCGCTACCTGAAGTGGCTGGCCGGCGACTCCAATCGCATCCGCGTGCTGCCGACCGCACCGGAGTGGACGCTGGGACGCGATTTCCCGGCGCCGCAGGGCAAGACCTTCCGCGAACTGTATGCCTCGCGCGCCAGGACGGCGCCCCGCGTCTGACCTTATTAGGAATCGATATGAGTTCTCGTGAAGAAATTCTGGGCCGTGTCCGCGCGGGCCTGCATCGCAACGCAAGCAATGCCGCCGCGGGCCGCGAAGTCATGCACGCGGCCCTTGCGAACCGCGGCAGCGGTCCGCAGCCGGCCATGGACGCCAGCCCCAAGGCGCTGCTGGAACGTTTCCGGGTGAAGTCCGAACTGCAATCGAGTACGGTCGATATCGTGGCCGAGGAATCCGCCGTGCCTGCTGCGGTGGCCCGCTACCTGACGAGCATGACTCTGCCGAAAGCGGCAGTCGCCCAGCCGGCGCTGGCACATCTGGACTGGGCGGCAGCGGGGCTCACGGTCGAGGCGCGCGGCGCGCGCGATGCCGACCTGGTCGGCATTACCGGCTGCTTCTGCGCCGTTGCCGAAACCGGGACGCTGATGGTCTGCTCGTCGCCCGATACGCCGGCGACGGTCAGCCTGCTGCCGGAGACGCACATTGCGGTGGTCCGCGCTTCGCGCATCCTGCCCTACATGGAAGATGCCTGGGATCTGGCGCGCAAGGAACTCGGCACCTTGCCGCGCGCCGTGAATTTCATCTCCGGCCCATCACGCACCGGCGACATCGAGCAGACGATCGTGCTAGGGGCACATGGGCCGTATCGAGTGCATCTGGTCATAGTGGAGGGCTGATGCGTCGGCTGCGGGTTCTTGCAGCGCTGCTTTTCGCCGCGCTTTTCGCCGTATCGCCAGCGCCGACTCTTGCTCAGATCGGCGAAGAGATTCTGCCGCCGGTATTTGTCGAGACGCTGCTCGAACTTCCCGACGATGCCGCCCAGGCGGCGAAGTCGGGCAAGCGCCTGCTGCTGTATTTCGGCCAGGTGGGCTGCCCCTACTGCAAGGAACTGATGCAGACCAGTTTCACGCAGAAGGCTATCGTGGACAAGACGGCAAAACATTTCCTGCCGATCGCCTTCAATCTTTTCGGCGACCGCGAAGTCACCTGGTTCGACGGCAAAGTACGCAGCGAAAAGGAATTCGCTAAATTCCTCAAGGTGCAGTTCACGCCGACGCTGCTGCTGCTCGACGAGAAGGGCAACATCATCGCGCGCATCAACGGTTATTACCCGCCGCATCGATTTTCCGCGGCGCTCGACTACTCGGTGCAGCGGCTGGAGGGCAAGCGCTCGTTTGCCGAGCACATGAAGGCCGTGCCGCAAACCGGCGCCAGCGCTACGCTTCACGAGCAGCCATTTTTCATGAAGCCGCCCTTGAACCTTGCCCGCAAGCCGGGCGACAAGCCGCTGGCCGTGCTGTTCGAGTCGCGTCACTGCGCGCCCTGTGACGAGTTGCACCAGGAAGGCTTCAAGCGCAAGGAAACGCTGGCGGCGATTTCACGTCTCGACGTTGCGCGCTTTTCGCTGTCGGGCCGCGATGCGCTGACCACGCCGGACGGGCGCAGCAGCAATGCCGAAGCCTGGGGCAGGCAACTCGGGATCAGTTACACGCCGAGCGTGGTGTTCTTCGATGATCGAGGCAAGGAGGTGTTCCGCCTCGAAGCCTACGTGCGCCCCTTCCACTTCACCTCATCCTTCGAGTACGTCGCCAGCGGCGCCTACCGCAAGGAGCCGGAGTTTCAGCGCTTCCTGCAGAACAAGGCCGAGCACATGAAGGAACGCGGCGAGAAACTGGAGCTGTGGAAGTAGGGCGGAACCTTCAGTGGGCGAACACGAAGCCCTCGAATTCCTCCAGCGGCAGCGGCCGACTGAACAGGTAGCCCTGATAGGCATGGCAGCCGTGCCGTTCGAGAAATTCGCGCTGCACTTCGGTCTCGACGCCCTCGGCGATCGCATTCAGACCGAGTCCGGCGGCCATGGTGATGATGGTTTGCGTGACGATGCCGTCGCTGACGTTGTCAGGCAGTTTGAGTACGAAGCTGCGGTCGATCTTGAGCTGGTCCAGCGGTAGCCGGGTCAGGTAGGAGAGCGACGAATAACCGGTGCCGAAATCGTCCAGGGAAAAGGCGATACCCAGCTTCTTGATCGTCTGCATCTTGAGGATGGTGTCCTCGACGTTGTCCAGGACCAGGCTCTCGGTCAGTTCCAGTTTCAGACGCGCTGGGTTGGCGCCGCTGCTCTCGATGATCCGACGTACCTGTTCCGCGAAATCCGACTGTCGGAACTCGCGCGGGCTGACGTTGACGGCCAGCTGCAGGCTGCACAGCCGTGCGTCTCCTGACCATGCCTTGAGCTGGGCACAGGCCGTGGCAAGGACCCAGCTGCCGATGGGCAGGATCAGTCCGGTTTCCTCCGCCAGAGGGATGAAGCTCGGAGGCGACACCAAGCCGTGGTCCGGGCTCTGCCAGCGCAGCAATGCTTCGGCGCCGATGACACGCCCCAGGCCGTCGACCTGTGGCTGGTAGTGCAGCTCGAGCTCCTCGCGTTCCAGAGCAAGGTGCAGGCCGCCTTCCAGTTCATGACGATCCTTGGCGGCCTGGTTCATGCTGGCAGTGAAGAACTGGACATTGTTGCGTCCCGCCGATTTGGCGTGATACATCGCGGTGTCGGCGTTCTGCATCAGCGCTTCGGCGGTATCGCCATCGTCGGGGAAGATCGCAATGCCGATGCTGGGCGTGGTATGCAACTCGTGAGCGTCTATCCGATAGGTCGATCCCAGCGCCTTGAGAATCTTGTCGGCAACAGTGCCTGCGGCGGCCGCTTCGACTCCGGTAAGCACTACCACGAATTCGTCACCGCCGAGACGGGCGACCACATCGCTGTCGCGCACGCTGGCTGTCAGCCGGACCGCCACTTCCTGCAGCAGTCCGTCGCCGAGGTGGTGGCCGAGGGTGTCATTGATGTTCTTGAAGCGGTCCATGTCGATGAACAGCAAGGCCACGCGACCGGCATCCCTGCGTGCCGTGGCTAGCGCCTGATCGAGGCGTCCCTGCAGGTTGTAGCGGTTGGGCAGGCCGGTCAGCGTGTCGTGCAGCGCGAGGTGGTTGATCCGCTCCTGCGCCGCCTTGCGCTCCGTCATGTCGGCAAAGCTGCCGATGTAGTAATCGATTTCCCCGCGACCGTTTCTGACCGCGGAAATGGTGAGCCATTTCGGATAGAAGCTGCCATCCTTGCGCTTGTCCCACACTTCGCCCTGCCAGAAGCTGTCGTTCTCGATGGCCTGCCACATGGCCTTGAATTCTTCGCGCGTGGTGCGGCCTGATGACAGGATGCTGGGGTTATGCCCGCGCACTTCATCGGCGCCGTAGCCGGTGAGGCGAACGAAAGCCTGATTGACTTCGAGGATGCGGTTGTCGCGATCGGTGATCATGATCGCCTCGCCGCTGCGCTCGAATACATTGGCCAGCAGGCGCAGCCTGCGCTCGGCGGCCAGTCGCTCGCTGATGTCGCGCCAGAGCGTGTGCAGAACCACCGCGCCACTCATGGTGATGGGGGTCAGCGTCACTTCGACCGGAACGTTCGAGCCATCGGCGCGCGAGTGCATCCATTCGAAGCGGTGGTAACCCATTTGCAGGGCAGTGGTTATCATCGCTGCGGCCTTTTCTTCCGACGATCGTCCATCCGGCTGGTGCTCGGGGGATATTTCGGCGGGACGCCGGTCGAGAAACTGCTGCTTGCTGCTGTAGCCGAGCAGTTTCAGCGTCGCGGCGTTGCAGTCGACGAAGGCTCCATCCCTGATCAGCAGGATCGGGTCGTTCATGTCCTCGAACAGGTGCCGGAACACTTCCTCGCTCTCGCTCTGGCCGGCAAGCAGGGCTTGTTGCCGCGTTTCCATGCGCGCCAGCCGCAGCAGCAAGTAGACCATCAGGGCCAGCAACAATGCGCTGGAGGCGCCCAGCGTCGTGGCGGTTCGCCTCCAGCCGGCCAGCACTTCGTCATGCGCCAGCGCCGACAGCACATAGAACGGATAGGGCTCCAGCACGTGGAAGCTGAAGGTGCGCGTGATGCCGTCAAGGACGCCCTTGTATTCGGTGGTGCCCTCCCGCTGACCGGCGCTGATGGCGCTTCGCGTCAGGGCGTTCGCCGGCAGCGGCTGGTTGATCTCGGCGTCGATCGGCGGCCAGCGCAGCACCAGCCGGAAATCGTCGCTGCGGCGGATCGAGATCAGGCCGTGGGCACCAATCGCCAGCGACTGGAACAGCTTCTGGAAATATTCCAGCTTGAGGCCGATCGTTACCACTCCGCGGAAGCGGCCCTGGGCGTCGCGCAGCGCTCGCGATGCGGTGATGGTCTCGCGGCCGGTGGCGCGGGAAACAATCACTTCGGAGAACACCAGGCCGGCGCCCGGCTGGTCGCGCAGCGACTGGAAATAGCCGCGGTCGGAGATGTTGATGCCGTTCGCAGGCATCTCGCCCGAGGTGTAGAGCAGGTCGCCGCCGGCGCCGAACACCCGGATGCCGGATATCTCGTCGAAGTTGAGGAGGCTTGAATCAAGTGTGGCGCTGATCCGGGCCGTGTGGGCGGCAATCGCCGAGGTTTGCAGCGCCTCGAGCGGCAGCGTGCGGGTCAGTGTCAGCAGAACCGTGTCACAGCGGCGCAGCGTCGCGTCGAGTCGCGCTTCGATGATGGCGGAATAGTTGAGGGTGGTCTTTCCGGCTTCGCGCAACCTTTCCTGGCGGGCATTCCAGAGCATGCTGGCGATGACGGCCATGACGCCGAGTGCGGCAAGTCCGAGCAGCATGACCAGGCGGATGCGATGACCCGTGTGCGCGGCGAGATGCTGGGCGGAGCTCATGGCGGCATTGTGCAAAGTCTGGCGCGTATTGGCAAATTTATCCGGCGGCGCCCCGCCAGCGCTTTTCCAGTTCGATGATGCCCATCGCCACCAGCGCGATGAGGGAAATTTCTCCCCAGGCACGAAGGTCGATCGGTGCGGTGGCAAACGCATTGTTGAGCGGCGCCCAGTAAGTGATCGCCATTTGCAGTACGAGCTGCAGGCCGGCCCCGGCCCAGACCCAGGGGTTGGAAAACGCGGCGACGGCGGTGACCGGCAGGCGCAGCGAGCGGCAGTTGAACAGATAGACGATCTCGATGGCGACGAAGACGTTCATCGCGATGGTGCGCGCCTCGGCCATGCTCTGGCCGCGTTCCCCGGCCAGCAGGAACATGCCGAAGGCGCCGGCCAGCATCAGGATGCCGACCAGCACCACGCGCTCGATCAGCACCGCATCGAGCACCGGCGCCCCCGGCGGCCGCGGCGGTCGATGCATGATGCCGCGCTCCGCCGGCTCGAAGGCCAGCGGCAGGCCAAGCAGCACCGCGGTGGTCATGTTGATCCAGAGTATTTGCAGCGGCGTGATCGGCAGCGTGACCCCGGCGACGATGGCGGCCAGGATCACCAGGCCTTCGCCGAAGTTGGTCGGCAGGGTCCAGGTGATGAACTTCACCAGGTTGTCGTAGATGCCGCGCCCTTCTTCGACCGCTGCTTCGATGGTGGCGAAGTTGTCGTCGGTGAGCACCATCGCCGCGGCCTCCTTGGCCACGTCGGTGCCGCCCATGCCCATGGCGATGCCGATGTCGGCCTGCTTCAGCGCCGGTGCATCATTGACGCCGTCGCCGGTCATGGCGACCACTTCGCCTTGCGCCTGCAGGGCGCGCACCAGGCGCAGCTTCTGTTCCGGTTCGACGCGGGCAAAGACATCCACGTTGCGCGCGGCCGCCTTGAGCGCTTCGTCATCGAGGCGGGCCAGATCGCGCCCCGTCAGCACGGTGGCGGCATCACCCGCCTTGACGATGCCGATCTGTCCGGCGATGGCCCGCGCCGTTTCGGCATGATCACCGGTAATCATCTTCACCCGGATGCCTGCCGCATGACAGGTGCGCACCGCGCCGACGGCGCGCACACGCGGCGGATCGATCATGCCGACCAGGCCCACCAGCACCATGCCGGCGCTGATGGCGGCTTCGGTCAACTCGTCGCCGGCAGCCAGTTGCCGACGTGCCAGGGCCAGCACGCGCAGCCCCCGGGTTGCCATGAGCGCAGCCGAGGCCTCCAGTGCCGCGGTATCGAGCGGAGCTTCGCTGCCGTCGGCGGCGAGCATGTTGCGGCATGCCGGCAGCAGCTTTTCTATCGCCCCCTTGGCGTACACCATCGAGCGCCCTTCGATGGCGTGCAGGGTGGCCATGGTTTGTCGCGCCGAATCGAAGGGCAGTTCATCCCGGCGCGGAAACACGTTGTGCAGCGTGGTTTCGTCGAGTCCACCCTTGCGTGCCACGACCAGCAGCGCGGCCTCGGTCGGATCGCCGGTGATCTGCCACTGGCGGTGCTCGTGGTACAGCGCGGCGTCGTTGCACAGGGCGCCGGCGAGCAGGGTTTCGCGCAATGCGGTGCCGAGAGCCATGTCTCCGGCCGAGCCGGAGACGGCATCCCCGAGAGTCGGCGCTGGCGGTACGGCGATTTCACCGCGAAGCCGCAGTTCGCCTTCCGGCTTGTAGCCCTGGCCGCTGACGCCGAAGGCTTCGCCGCCGGCCCATATTTCGGTGACGGTCATCGCGTTCTCCGTCAGCGTGCCGGTCTTGTCCGAGCAGATCACCGTGGTGCTGCCCAGCGATTCAACCGCCGGCAGATGGCGGATGATGGCGCGGCGTTTGGCCATGCGGCTGACGCCGATCGCCAGCGTGATGCTCATTGCCGCCGGCAGGCCCTCGGGGATCGCGCCGACGGCGAGCGCCACGGCCGCCACCATCATCGCCGCCATCGATTCGCCGCGCCAGACGCCGATGACGAAGGTGAGTGCGGCCAGTCCGAGAATCACCCAGAGCAGCAGGCCGGCGAACTCGGCCATCTTCTTCGTCAGCGGCGTGGCGATTTCCGGCGCGCCGGCGATCAGGCCCGAAATGCGGCCGGTCTCGGTTGCATCGGCGGTGCCGATCACCAGCCCCTGTCCCTGGCCGGCCACTACCGTGGTGCCCGCATACGCCATGTTGCGCCGGTCGGCCAGCAGGGTGTCGGCCGGCAGCGGATCGAAGTGCTTGTCGGTCGGCGCCGCTTCGCCGGTGAGCGCCGCCTCCACGGTTCGCAACTGCTTGCCCGAGATCAGTCGCAGGTCGGCCGGCACCTTGTCGCCGGCGCTGAGCCAGACCACATCGCCCGGCACCAGGTGCACGGCGTCCATGCGCCGGCGGCGGCCGTCGCGCAGCACGGTGACTTCGGTCGCCACGGCCCGGGCCAGCGCCGCCAGCGCCGCCTCGGCCTTGCCTTCCTGCAAAAAACCGATCACGGCATTGACGATCACGACGCCAAAGATGACCGAGCTGTCGATCCATTCGCCGAGGCCGGCGGTGACCACGCCGGAGCCGATCAGCACCAGCACCAGCGGCTCGGTCAACTGGTTCAGGAAACGTTGCAATGCGCTGCGTCCGGGCTGCACGCTCAGCCGGTTGGGGCCGTCGCGCTCCAGTCGCGCGGCCGCCTCTTCCTGCGTCAGGCCATTATTCGCGTCGACACCATGGCAGGCGAGCGCATCACCGACAGGCAGGGCATGCCATGGCGGATTGCCGTTCCCGGCTGGCGGGGGACGAGGGAGTGTCATGATCTGATTATGCAATGAACTCTGCCTGACGCGCTGCGGATTGCCGTGGCCGCGACTTTCATCCTTATCCCGTATGCTATCGGGGATCATCCCGGAGCGGAGGAATCACCGGAGCAAGGGGCGCAGGGTACTCCGCGCCCCGGCATTCCGGCTACAGCGACCATGTCATCGCCTTCACTGACGCGTTACGCCTGGCTTTCCATCGCGGCCGCCATTGCCACCATCCTGCTCAAGGGTGTGGCATGGCGGCTGACCGGCTCGGTCGGGTTGTTGTCCGACGCCATCGAATCCTTCGTGAATCTGGCCGGTGCGCTGATGGCACTGTGGATGCTCACCCTGGCGGCGCAGCCGGCGGATGACGATCATGCATACGGACACGGCAAGGCCGAGTATTTCTCCAGCGCCTTCGAGGGTTTCCTGATCCTGCTGGCGGCGATCAGCATCGGCTACGCCGCCATCGAGCGCCTGCTGCATCCCCAGGCGCTTGAAGCCGTGGCGGTTGGCCTGATGGTTTCCGCGCTGGCCTCGGTCATCAATTTCGTCACGGCGCGTACCCTGATGCGTGTGGGACGCACGCAGCATTCGATCACCCTGGAGGCCGATGCACATCATCTGATGACCGATGTATGGACCTCGGTCGGGGTAATCGGCGGCGTCGGCCTGGTCTGGCTCACCGGCTGGCTCTGGGTTGATCCGGCGATTGCCCTGCTGGTTGCGGCAAATATTGTCTGGACCGGCTGGCAACTGATGCAGCGCTCGGCGGCCGGCTTGATGGATGTTTCTTTGCCCGCGGAGCAGATCGAGCTGGTCGAGGCGCTGCTGGCAGGCTACCGCGGGCAGGGACTGGATTTCCATGCCCTGCGCACCCGTCAGGCGGGCAGCCGGGTCTTTGTCAGCCTGCATGTTCTGGTGCCGGGAAGCTGGACAGTGCAGCAAGCCCACGATTGCTCGGAAGACATCGAAGCGGCTATCCGCAACGCCTTGCCGAACGCCCATGTCACGACCCATCTGGAGCCCATTGAAGATCCCATTTCGATGGTCGATCAGGGGCTGGATCGGCGGAAGGGTTAAGGCTCCGCAGCGGTGCACGGAGCGGGCGGGCAGTTCCTACTTCTTCGGCGGCTCGTAGAAATCACGCAGCGACGCATAGCGTTCGGCACGCGCCGCGCGTACATGGAGGATGGCTTTCTTCATCGGAATGCCGGTCTGCACCAGCGTTTCGGCGGCAATCAGCAGGCTGCTTTCGAGCACCTCCGGGATCACCTCCGTTGCTCCCGCGGCCTTGAGCCGGGCGACATCCTTGTCGTCGGTGGTGCGCACCACGATGGGAATCTGGGGCCGGGTACCGCGCACAATGCGCACCACGCGTTCCGCCGAATGCGCATCCGGGTAGGTGACGACCACGGCGCGGGCGCGAGCGACGCCTGCCGCCTGCAAGACCTCCGGCCGGTCGGCGTTGCCGAAGACGACGTTGATGCCCTGTGCGCGCGCTTCGGCGATGCGCTGCGGGTCGACGTCGAGGGCGATGAAGGGAATCTTTTCGAGAGCGAGGAATTCCGCGATGCGTCCGCCGGTGCGGCCATAGCCGCAGATCACCACATGCTGGCCAAGGTCGAGGCTGTGCACGGCGATGTCGTGAATCACGGTGGCCTTGTGCGCCCAGTCGCCGCGCCCCATGTCGCCCGACAGTTGCGCGGCGCGGGCGATCAGGAAGGGCGCGATGAACATCGACAGCAGCATGGCCGACAGCGTGATCTGGAACGCGCTGGCGCTGATCAGTTCCAGCTGGCGGGCCAGTTCGATCAGCACCAGGCCGAATTCGCCGCCTTGCGCCAGTTGTGCGGAAGTACGCAGGCTGGCGACCAATGGTGTTTTCGCCACACGCGTGATCAGCAGCATTACCGTGGCCTTGCCGCCGATCAGCAGGATCACGGCCAGCAGCAGTTTGTGGGCATTGGCGAGCACATACTGGATGTCCAGCATCATGCCGACCGTGACGAAAAACAGGCCGAGCAGGATGTCGCGGAACGGCCGGATGTCGGCTTCGACGTGGTGGCGATAGGCGGTTTCGGAAATCAGCATGCCGCCGACGAAGGCGCCCAGGGCCAGCGACAGCCCGCTCTGGGCCGTGAGGAACGACAGGCCCACCACGATCCATAGCGTGGTCAGCACCAGCAATTCGCTCGACTTGTATTTGGCGGCGGCGTCGAAAATGCGGCCCAGCAGCTTTTGTCCGGCCCAGATCATCAGCGCCAGCACGGCGATGGCCTGTACAGCCGCCACCAGCAGCGAGCGCATCAGGTGGTCGCCGGAGGCGGCCAGCGCCGGCAGCAGGATCAGGCAGGGCGCCACGGCCAGGTCCTGGAACAGCAGCACGCCCATGGTCTGCCGTCCGGAGCGGGAGTGCAGTTCGAAGCGTTCGGACAGCATCCGGGCGACGATGGCGGTCGATGACATCGCCACCGCCAATCCCACGGCAATGCCGCTGCGCCAGCCCTGGTCGTAGGCCAGCGCCGTCACCAGCCCGGTGCCCAGCGCGGTCAGCGCCATCTGCGCCGAACCGAAGCCGAATACCAGCGTGTGCATGGTTTGCAGTCGCTTCAGGCTGAATTCGAGGCCGATCGAAAACATCAGGAAGACGATGCCGAACTCGGCGAAACCTTCCACCTCGGCGCTTTCGGTCAAACGGGCCAGTCCGTGCGGCCCCAGCGCGATGCCGATCACCAGATAGCCAAGCATCGAAGGCAGCTTGAAGCGGCGCGCCACGGCGACCGCGCCGACGGCGGCGCTGAGCAGCAGCAGGATCGAGAGCAGGTTGGAGTGCATGGCGGGATGATACCGGCGCAACGGAATATTGCAGCAGGTAGAATCGCCGCATCCGAAATAGTCGGCGCTGGCGATACGGCGTCTTGTTGACAGGATCATGATTTCCGACGGCAACACCGATGAGGTTTTTCGCCGCGCACGCCTGTCGATCGGCATCGCGCTGGTTGCCTTCGCCGTGGTGATGGCTGTCGGCACGGTCGGCTACAGGCATCTCGGCGGCGCCGAAACCGGCTGGACCGATGCCCTGTACATGACCTTCCTGATGGTCGCCACGATCGGCTACGGCGCCGGCGTGGAGATCTGGCACCGGCCGGACGCGCAAATCTTCACCATGGCGATCGCCTTTTCCGGCATTGCCGTGATGACCTATTTCTTTTCAAGCGTGACGGCCATCGTTCTGGCCAGCGATTTCGACAAGTCGATGCGGAGACGGCGGATGGACAAGATGATGAAAAAGCTGCATGGACACTACATCGTGTGCGGCTTCGGCCGGGTCGGCCGCAATGTCGCCCAGGAGCTCGACGCCACCGGCCGCCACTACGTCGCGATCGAGGAGAAGCTGGAACAGGTCGAGGCGCAGGCCGAGAAACGCCCCGGCCTGCTCTACATCCACGGTGACGCCGTCGACGACGACGTGCTGATCGAGGCGAACATCGCCGATGCCCACGGTGTCTTCGCCGTGACCGGCGACGACAGCCGCAACCTGATGATCGCGCTGACCGCCAAGCAGCTGGCGCCCGGCGTGCGCGTCGTCGCCCGCTGCAACGAAATGCGCAATGTCGAGAAGATGAAGAAGGCGGGCGCCGATGCCATCGTGTCGCCCAATTTCACCGGCGGCATGCGCATCGCCTCGGCGATGATCCGGCCGCACGTGGTGTCCTTCCTCGACGAGATGCTGCGCACCGAGCACAAGCTGCGCGTCGAGGAGGTGGTCGTGCCGAAGAGCTTCGTGCCCAAGGCCCTGGGCCAACTGGGACTCAAGGGGACGACCTACATCCTTCTCGCGGTGCGCACGCGCGGCGACTGGACCTTCAATCCCCCCGCCGACTTCATCGTCGAGCCGGGCCACACCCTGATCGCGATGGCATCGCCGCACGGCCGCTTCGAAATGGAGTCGGCGCTGTTCCTGATGGACGCGGACTGAGCTTCGCGCTCAGCGGGTCTGGATCGGGCGCGCCGTGGTGACGAACAGCAGGGTGCGCGCTTCGCGGATGTCGGCATGCAAGGCCTCCACCAGCGGTGGATTGATCGGCTTGTCGGCGATCCAGTCGATGATGAAGTTGGCGCCCGAACCACCCGATGAATCCGAGCGCGGCACGTAGAGCTCATAGGTGCCGAGCGGCGGGATCGCCTGCGGCTTCGGCAGAAACTCGCGCAGCAGCTTGCCGTCGGTGTTGTAGTAGCGCGCGCTGACGATTTTCAGGCCGGCGGCGGGGTCGGTGTTGCGAATGCTGACATGGGTGGATACCAGGGTTTCCGAAGGCTTTCCGGTCCGCGGGTTCACGTCGCCGTGGTACAGGTGCGAATAGATCGGCAGGTAGAGCGACTGGCCGGCAAAGCGCTGCGGCATCTCCTGTGCCATGGCCACCCATGTCCCCATGCAGAGCGCCAGGCTGGCAATCCGGCGCAACATTCTTGCCATGTGCGTCACGGGATGGGTATCGCTGGCCACGGAGCGGTAGTCAGTAACCAGCGCTACTTCACTACGGTAACGGGACAGTTGGCGAGGCGGATGACTTCGGTCGCCACCGATCCCATGAGCGCGCTTCTGAGTGCACCGGCGCCGTGGGTTCCCATGACGATCGCGTCGCAGTTGCTTTCGACGGCCCGGCGGGCGATGGTTTCGGCCACCGGGCCGAGCGCCACCTCGGGTTCGCAGGCGACGCCGGCCGTGTCGAGCAGGGCCCGCGCCGAGGCCATCGCGTCGCCGCCACGGGTTTCCTGCATTGCTTCGATTTCGCGCGCGGGCATGTGGCCGAGGACTTCGGGTGCGTCGATCGGTGCCTGGACATTGAGCAGGACCACTGCGTAATCGGTGCAGCTTTGCACCAGGCGAATGACATGCCTGGCGACGCGATTCGAATGATCGGAGCCGTCAACCGCTAGCAATATTTTCATGGCAGAACCTTCATTTTCCGGAATGGGCAAGTCTATCGCATTATTCCTGATTGCCGCCCGGCGGCGGTCGGTATGCGGCGGGCTGATACAATCCGCCGACAAAAATCGACTGGAGTGGTAGATGATGTCTTCGCATCGAACCGATGTGTCCTGGGGCAGGATGGGGAGTCTGCTGGCGACAGCAGGAATATTGCTGGCGGCGCCGCTGGCCCACGCGGCCGATGCAACGGTCAGCTCGCCGGTCCTGTTCGGCATTCCCGTCGATTTCATCCTGTTCGCCGCGACCCTGCTTGGCGTGGCGCTGTTCCATCACTACGTGTTGCAGGTGGCGCTGACCGGTTTGGTCACCATCACCACCTATAAAGTCTTGTTCACCGGGTTCAAAACCGGCGCCGGCATCGCCGGTTTCGGCGCGCACATGGCGCACGAATGGGTCTTGCTGGCCAATCTGCTTGGCCTGCTGGTCGGCTTCGCGCTGCTGGCGCGGCATTTCGAGGACAGCGGCGTGCCCGAGGTGCTGCCGAAGCTGCTGCCCGAGGGCTGGCTGGGGCCGTTCATGTTGCTGGTGATCATCTTCGTCCTCTCCGGCTTCCTCGACAACATCGCAGCGGCCCTGATCGGCGCCACGGTGGCGGCCAGCGTGTTCAAGCGCAAGGTGCATATCGGCTATCTCGCGGCCATCGTCGCCGCGTCGAACGGCGGCGGCGCCGGCTCGGTGGTCGGCGACACGACGACCACCATGATGTGGCTCGACGGCGTCAGCCCGCTCGACGTGGTGGAAGCCTATATTGCGTCGGCCGTGGCGCTGGTGGTATTCGGCATTCCGGCGGCCCTGCTGCAGCACAAGCACATGGCGATCAGCCGCGATTTCCAGGCCGCGCATCACATCGACTGGGCGCGGGTCGGCATTGTCATTTTCATTCTTGTCGGCGCCATCATCACCAATGTCACGGTGAATCTGAAGTTCGCCGCCGCCGCCGATCATTTCCCCTTCCTCGGCGCTGCCGTATGGGTGGCCCTGCTGCTCGCGGTGCCACTGCGCAAGCCGGAGTGGAGCCTGGTTCCGGGTGCGTTCAAGGGCTCGGTGTTCCTGCTGTCGCTGGTGACCTGCGCTTCGATGATGCCGGTGGAAGAACTGCCGCCGGCGTCGTGGCCCACGGCGTTGGCGCTGGGCTTCATCTCCGCCGTGTTCGACAACATTCCGCTCACCGCGCTGGCCTTGAAGCAGGGCGGCTACGACTGGGGCTTCCTCGCTTACGCCGTGGGTTTCGGCGGCTCGATGCTGTGGTTCGGTTCCTCGGCGGGGGTTGCGGTGGCCAATCTGTTCCCCGAGGCCAAGTCGGTGGGACAGTGGTTGCGTCACGGCTGGTTTATTGCTGTCGGCTATGTCGTGGGCTTCTTTGCCCTGCTGGCGATTCTGGGTTGGCAGCCGCACGAAAAGCACAAGGACACGGCACCATCGACGGCCCAGGTTCAGCCCGCGAAACCGGCCGCCGTCGCGCCGGCGCCGACTCCCGCGATCGGCTCTCCGGGCTACCAGTAAGCGCTGTCAGCCTTCCGGCTGGCCCCAGCTGACCGGCGCATTGCGGATGGCTTCCACCGCCGGGTGGCGGATGCGCCGCTCGTTGGAAATGGCGTAGTAGCGTTCCCTGACGTCGGCCAGTACGCCGACGGGTTCCGCGCCGAGCTGCGCCGCGATGTCCTCGCCCAGCACCGAAGGCGCCGGAAACAGCCCGAGCCCGGCGCGGCCAAAGGTAGTCAGGAGCGCACTGTCCTCGAATTCGCCGACGACCAGTGGCGCCACGTTCTGGCTTTCCAGCCAGCGCTCGACCTGTCCGCGCAGGGCGTTGCCGCGGGTGGGCAGCAGCATCGGCGCACGGCCGAGATTGGCGGGGAATCCCTTGCGGTAGCGCTTTGCCAGCGCGGGCGAGCCGAACAGCGTGATCTCGAACTCGCCCAGCGGATGGCTGAAGACGCGCAGGTTGCCGCCGACGCTGGCGGGCCGGTCGGTGAGCACCACGTCGAGCCGATGCAAGGCCAGTTCCGCCAGCAGGGTATCGAATTCGCCTTCGCGGCAGACCAGCCGCACCTGCTGCGGCAGGTGGAACACCACTTCCATGAGGCGGAAGGCGATCAACTTCGGCAGCGCATCCGAAATACCGACGGCGAGGCGCAGCGTGTTGCCGGCATCGGTTTCGCGCAGCGCGGCGCCCATGTGCTCGCCGAGCTGGAATATCTGGTCGGCGTAGGCCAGCGCCAGGCGCCCGGCCTCGGTCGGCACCAGCCGGCGGCCCTGGGGCGCCAGCAGGGCCTTGCCCAGCGATTGTTCGAGTTGCGCGATCTGCACGCTGATGGTCTGCACCGCGACGCCGAGGCGCCGGGCGGCGCGCGTCACGCTGCCTTCCTGGGCGACCACCCAGAAGTAGCGCAGATGGTGATAGTTGAGCGCAGCGGATTTCATCATTCGTATTTTACGAATAAATAGTTATGTTTTATTCGGTTTGTCGGAAACTTGAATTTCCGTAGAATCGCCGCATCTTGTTTTCCGCATGGAGGACAATGGGCGCTGTCGCCTGTTGCCGACCGACGTGCGAAACAGGGGACACAGTCTTTTTGGGAGAACCGCAATGAAACGCATCGTGCTGTTTTTGGTCACCAACCTTGCCGTGCTGCTGGTGCTGTCGATCGCCGCCAGCGTGCTGGGGGTGAATCGCTACCTGACCGCCAACGGCCTCAACCTCGGCATGCTGCTGGTGTTCGCCGGCATCATGGGTTTCGGCGGCGCCTTCATTTCGCTGCTGATGTCGAAGATGATGGCCAAGTGGTCCACCGGCGCGCGCATCATCGAAAGCCCGGAAACCTCCACCGAGTTCTGGCTGGTG
Organism: Sulfuritalea hydrogenivorans sk43H; assembly: GCF_000828635.1. Classification (GTDB taxonomy): domain Bacteria; phylum Pseudomonadota; class Gammaproteobacteria; order Burkholderiales; family Rhodocyclaceae; genus Sulfuritalea; species Sulfuritalea hydrogenivorans. The sequence goes on along the minus strand of NZ_AP012547.1, from coordinate 3,227,973 downwards.
GAAACCGTGCGCAAGCAGGCGCAGAAGGCCGGCATTGCGATGCCCGAAGTCGCCGTCTACGAAGGCGAGCCGAATGCCTTCGCCACGGGTCCCTCCAGGAACAATTCGCTGGTCGCCGTGTCCACCGGCCTCCTGCAGAACATGAGCAAGGAAGAAGTCGAGGCGGTGCTGGCGCATGAAGTCAGCCACGTTGCCAACGGCGACATGGTGACCCTGACGCTGATCCAGGGCGTGGTCAATACCTTCGTCATCTTCCTGTCGCGCATCGTCGGTTACCTGGTCGACAGCTTCCTGCGTCGCGGCGACAGCCAGTCGTCCGGGCCCGGCATTGGTTACACGATTACCGTGATCGTTTGCGACATCCTGTTCGGCATTCTTGCCAGCATCATCGTCGCCTGGTTCTCGCGCCAGCGCGAATTCCGTGCCGATGCCGGCGCTGCCAGCCTGATGGGTTCGCCGCGGCCGATGATGGCGGCGCTGCAGCGCCTCGGCGGCATGGCGGTCGAGCCGCTGCCGAAGAGTCTGGCGAGTTCGGGCATCGCCGGCGGTCAGGGCTTCATGTCGCTGTTCGCCAGCCATCCGAGCATGGAAGAGCGCATCGCGGCGCTGGCAGCGCAGGGCCGGTGATTTTCGCCGCGAATCCTCGCCGGAGACGGCTCCCGCTGATTGCGGGAGCCGTTTTGTTTTCCATCGCCGCCGCGCCGGCCTGGGCCGCCGGTTCCGACGTGGTTGGCGCCAACCTGCTGTGGCTGGCGCTGATCCTCATGAGCGCCCGCCTGTTCGCGCCGCTGGCGCAAAAACTCGGATTCCCTGCGGTGCTGGGCGAATTGCTGCTCGGCGTGGCGCTGGGCAATCTGGCGCTGTTCGGTTTTACCGGTTTCGAATCCATCCCGCGCGATCCGGCGGTGATGTTCATCGCCGAGCTGGGCGTGATCGTCCTGCTGTTGCAGATCGGCCTGGAGACGCGGCTCGCAGATCTGGTGAAGGTCGGACCGCGAGCCTTCGCGGTGGGCGCGGTGGGCATCGCCGTTCCATTTTTGCTCGGCGCCTATCTGGCCGGGCCGTGGCTGTTGCCGGGGCTTGGCACCAACGCCTACTTGTTCCTCGGCGCCACGCTTGCCGCGACCTCGGTCGGCATCACCGGCCGCGTCTTCCGCGATCTGGGCAAGCTCGACACGCCGGCGGCTCGCATCGTGCTGGGCGCCGCGGTGATCGACGACGTATTGGGCCTGGTGATCCTCGCCGTGGTTTCGAGCCTGGTCCAGGCCGGATCGGTCAGCGTTGGCCAGGTGGGCGGCATCATCGCCCAGGCCGTGATCTTCCTTGCCGGTTCGATCTGGATCGGGCGGTTGATCGCGCCGCATTCGAGTCGCTGGCTGGCGCAGCTCGACGCCGGCCCTTCGATGCTGTTTGCCCAGGTGCTGGCCACCGGCCTGTTCCTCGCCTGGCTGGCGCATGCCATGGGTCTGGCGCCGATCATCGGCGCCTTCGCCGCCGGCCTGCTGTTCGAGCCGATCTTCCTGCGCGACTTCGACCGCCCCGCCATCGTGCGCGAGATCGAGCCGCTGCTGCCGGCCGGCGAGTCCGGCCTGGCCGAGCGCCTGCGGCCGATCCTGATCAAGCACGGCGGCCACCAGCACGAACACATGATCGAACCCATCGGCTACTTTTTCGTCCCGGTGTTCTTCGTCCTCACCGGCATGCAGGTGGACCTGAAGACGCTGGCCGACCCAGCGGTGCTGGGAGTCGGTGCCGGCATTACGGCGGTCGCCATCGTCGGCAAGCTGGCGGCGGGTCTCGCCGCCGGTTCTGCGGGCCGCTGGCTGGTGGGTTGGGGCATGGTGCCGCGCGGCGAGGTGGGCCTCATTTTCGCCATGGTCGGCAAGCAACTCGGCGTCATGACCGAGTCCATGTTCTCGGTCATCGTGATGATGGTGATCCTGACCACACTGGTCACGCCGCCGGTGCTGACGGTGCTGCTCCGCCGGCGCACGGCCGCCGGTTAGGGACGGACGGCTATAATTCGCGGCTTCCCGCCGCGCCCCCGATCCCGTGTCCGATCGTCTCGCCGTCCTGTTGCAGTATCTGCTGCCCAAGCAGGCGCTCACCGCGCTGGCCGGGCGCTTCGCCGCGGCGCGCGCGGGCGGACTCACCACGAACGTGATCCGCTGGTTCGTCGGCCGCTACGGCGTGAACATGAGCGAGGCGGCGGAACCGGACATTTCGAGTTACGCCAGCTTCAACGAGTTCTTTACACGGCCGCTGAAGCCCGATGCGCGGCCGCTGGCCGCTGCCGATTTCATCTGCCCGGTGGATGGCGCGATCAGCCAGTTCGGCGCCATCGAGCGCGACCGGATCTTCCAGGCCAAGGGCCATTCCTATTCGACGACGGCGCTGGTCGGCGGCGACGCCGTGCTGGCCGCGCAGTTTCAGGACGGCAGCTTCGCCACGCTGTATCTCAGCCCGAGGGACTACCACCGCATCCACATGCCTTGCGACGGCCGCCTGCTGCGCATGATTCATGTGCCGGGGGACCTGTTCTCGGTCAATCCGGTAACGGCGCGCGGCGTGCCCGGACTCTTCGCCCGCAACGAGCGCGTGGTTTGCGTTTTCGATGGCGAGCACGGCCCCTTCGTCATGGTGCTGGTCGGCGCCACCATCGTCGGCAGCATGGCGACGGTGTGGCATGGCGTGGTGAATCCGCCGCGCCCCGGCCATTTGCGCGAATGGCGCTATGAGGACCAGCAACTGCTCTTCAAGCAGGGTGATGAGATGGGCCGCTTCCTGCTTGGCTCGACCGTCGTGATGCTGTTTCCGCCCGGCGTGATGAAGTTCAATGCCGAGTGGGCGCCGCAGCGGCCGATTCGCCTCGGCGAAATGATGGGCGAGCACCCCGCCTGAGGAGCTGGCTTCCACCGGCCATCGTCGCCGTGTCGCCGGCGCCGACTTTTGGCTCGGCTGCTCGATCTGCGATGGCGTACTTCGCAACTCCTCACAAAGCACATTCGGTTTGCTTTGTATCCCTATTGATTTTATTTAATATTTTATTTGCGAAAATCCTCGGCTTTCGCGCCTAAGCCCTTGTTGCGCTTGAAAAAAATGCGACTCTTTCTTGACCCTCGTCAAAAAGTGTCATAAAGTGGGACTCTGTGGGGGTTAGTGGGAAATTTTGGTTGCTTGGCGACTGATTTCCTGTTCAAGGGGGTCCGATGTTTCAAGGTGCGACGGCGCTCAATCTCGATGCCAAGGGCCGGATGGCTGTTCCGGCGCGGCACCGCGACGCCCTGGTGGCGGCTGGTGAAGGCCGGCTGGTGGTCACCGCCCACCCGCATCGCTGCCTGCTGCTCTACCCGCAGTCCGCGTGGGAGCCCATTCGCGCCCAGATCCTGGCGGCGCCCAGCTTGCAAGTGGAATCCGCCATGGTGCGGCGTCTGCTGGTGGGCTTTGCCGAGGACGTGGAACTGGATGGCGCCGGGCGCCTGCTGATTTCGCCGTCACTGCGCCAGTACGCCGGGCTGGAAAAGGAAATCTGGCTGATCGGGCAGGGGCGCCATTTCGAAATCTGGTCGGCCGAGGGCTGGAAGGCGCAGCAGGACGCAATCTTTGCCGTGGGCGACAAGCTCCTGCCGCCGGGCCTGGAAAATCTTGCGTTGTGAGTGTCGACACCCACGTCAGCGTCCTGTTGGCCGAAGCGGTCGCGGGGCTGGCGATTCAGCCGGCGGGAACCTATGTCGATGCCACCTTCGGCCGCGGCGGCCACAGCCGGGCGATCCTCGCGGCGCTGGGACCGAAGGGTCGTCTGATCGCGCTGGATCGCGACCCGGCCGCGATTGCCGCCGGCGCTTCCATTTCCGATCCGCGTTTCACCCTGGTGCATGCCGCCTTCAGCGAGTTCGACTCGGTGCTGGACAAACTCGGGGTGACGCAGGTGGATGGCGTGCTGCTGGACATCGGCGTGTCGTCGCCGCAACTGAATACGCCCGAACGGGGCATGAGTTTTCGTTTCGATGCGCCGCTGGACATGCGCATGGATACGACGCAGGGGGAGACCGCCGCCGAGTTCCTGGCGCGGGCATCGCAATCGGAAATAGAAAGGGTGATCAGAGACTATGGCGAAGAACGGTTTGCTCATGCGATTGCAAAGGCGCTTGTTGCTGCTCGGGGCGAGCACGGTATTTCAAGGACAGGACAACTTGCCACGCTCGTGGCGCAGGTCGTCCGCACGCGGGAACCGGGCCAGCATCCGGCGACGCGCAGCTTTCAAGCTCTACGGATTCACGTCAATCGGGAGCTTGAGGAGCTGTCGTTAACCTTGCCCAGGGCCGTCGCACGACTGGCACCGGGCGGACGTCTGGCCGTGATCTGTTTTCATTCGCTGGAGGATCGTATCGTCAAGCGCTTCATGCGCGATGCGGCGCACCCGCCGCAGCCGCCGAAGGGCGTGCCGGTGCGCGCGGCCGATCTGCCGCAACCGGTGCTGAAGCTGGTGGGCAAGGCGATGTTTCCTTCCGACGCTGAAATCGCCACCAACCCGCGCTGTCGCAGCGCGGTGCTGCGCGTGGCGCAGAAGGTTTGAGGCATTTCGTGAAAAGCTCAACACTCACCGCAGAGGCGCAGAGGCGCGGAGGCAACGCAGAGAACACCTTTCCCTTGCTTCTTCTGAACTCCTCCGCGCCTTCTCCGCGCCTCTGCGCCTCTGCGGTAGGTTCTCATGGTTTCCTTAACGGCCCTTGAGCATGGCGCGCTTCAATCTCATCCTGATCCTGATCGCCGTGGCCTGTGCCCTGTCGGCCGTGAGCGCCAATCATCGCGCCCGAAAATTATTCACCGAACTGGAAGCCACGCAGAAACGCATGCGCGATCTGGAGGTCGAATGGGGGCAGCTGCAGCTCGAGCAAAGCACCCTGGCCGCGCATGTCCGCGTCGAGAAAGTTGCCCGCGAGAAGCTGGGCATGAAGCCGCCGGCGCCGGGGCAGATCATTTCCGTCGAGCCGGTGGCGGAGAAATGACGCCGCCATGAAGTCGATCAAGTTCTCCAGAAGCCCGCTGCTCTCCGAGCGCCTGCCGCCCTGGCGCCAGCGCCTGGTGCTGGTGGTGTTGCTTGGCGCCTTCGTCACGCTGATTGCGCGCTCGCTCTACCTGCAGGGCTTCAACAACGAGTTTCTGGGCGACAAGGGCCGCGCCCGTTTCGAGCGCGTGATCGACATTTCGGCGACCCGCGGCCGCATTACCGATCGTCATGGCGACGTGCTGGCGGTATCCACCCCGGTGCGCTCTATCTGGGCGATTCCCGAAGATGCGCAACTGGCACCGGCCCAGTCGCGCAACCTGGCCACGCTGCTTGACATGGACGTGCGCGAGATCAATCGCAAGCTGGCCTCCGAACGCGAGTTCGTCTATGTCAAGCGCCAGTTGCCGCCCGAACTGGCCGACCGGGTGACGGCCCTGCAGTTGCCGGGCATCCACCAGAAGAACGAATACCGGCGCTACTACCCGGCGGGCGAGGTGATGGCGCACATGCTGGGCTTCACCGGTGTCGAGGATGCCGGTCAGGAAGGCATCGAGCTGGCGTTCAACAACCAGCTGTCGGGCAAGCCCGGCAGCCGCCGGGTGATCAAGGATCGCCGCGGCAACGTGGTGGAGGATGTCGAGAGCATCCATCCGCCGCTGGAAGGCAAGGACATCGTGCTGGCGATGGATTCCAAGGTGCAGTACCTCGCCTACAGCCATCTCAAGCGCGCGCTGGAGGAACATCGCGCCAAGGCCGGCGGCGTGGTGGTGCTCGATGCGCGCAGCGGCGAAGTGCTGGCGCTGGCCAACCTGCCGACCTACAACCCGAACAACCGCGTCAAGCTGGTCGGCGCCCAGTTGCGCAACCGCGCGCTGACCGACACCTTCGAGCCCGGCTCGACCCTGAAACCCTTCACGGCGGCGCTGGCGCTGGAAAAGGGCAAGGTGCGCTTCAACACGCCGATCCAGACCGCGCCGGGCAAGATGACCATCGGCACCGCGACCATTTCGGATGCCCATGTGCACGGCATGCTGACCGTGGCGCAGGTAATCCAGAAGTCGTCCAACATCGGCGCCGCCAAGCTGGCGCTGTCGATGACGCCGGACGAGATGTGGACCATGTTCGACAGCCTCGGCTTCGGCGCGCCACTCAAGCTCGGCTTCCCCGGCGAGGTCGGCGGCCGCCTGCGTCCGGCCAAGACCTGGAAGCCGATCGAGCAGGCCACCATGGCTTATGGCCATGGCATCTCGGTGACGCTGATCCAGCTGGCGCGCGCCTATCAGGCTTTCGCCCGCGACGGCGACCTGGTGCCGATTTCGCTGGCGCGGCTGGATACGCCGCCGATCAGTGGCAAGCAGGTGTTCTCGTCGCAGACCGCGCGCGAGGTGCGCGCCATGCTCGAGATGGCGGTGCAACCGGGTGGCACCGCGCCCAAGGCGCAGATCGCCGGCTATCGCGTGGCGGGCAAGACCGGCACGGCGCACAAGATCGAAGGCGGCGCCTATGCGAACAAGTATGTCGCGTCGTTTGTCGGCTTCGCCCCGGTGTCCGATCCGCGCCTGATTGTCGCGGTGATGGTCGACGAACCTTCCAACGGCAGGCATTTCGGCGGCGACGTGGCGGCGCCGGTGTTCGCCCAGGTGATGGCCGGCAGCCTGCGCACGCTCGGCGTCGCGCCGGACGCGCCGCTGAAGCCCCTGATCACCGCCAGCGCCGAACCGGTTCGGGAAGAGATGTGAACGCGATGACGATCCTCGAACAGCTCGAACGAAAGGGCGTTGTTGCGCAGCGCCTTACCGCCGACTCGCGCCGTGTGCAGCCGGGCGACGTCTTCGTCGCCTTCCCCGGCGCGCAGGCCGACGGCCGCGACTTCATCGCGCAGGCGGTGGCGCGGGGCGCCGTCGCGGTGATCGCGGAGGCGGGCGTTCCGGAGGCTCAAAAAGTCGGCGCTGGCGGGACGGCGATTGTTGAAGTGCCGGGGCTTGCGGCGCTCTCCGGCGAGATCGCGCATCTTGTCTACGGCCGCCCTTCCGAACATCTCTGGCTGGCCGGTGTTACCGGCACCAACGGCAAGACCTCGGTATCGCAGTGGATCGCACAGGCGCTGAATGCCCTGCGGCATCGCTGCGCGGTGATCGGCACGCTGGGCAACGGCTTCCTCGACGCACTCGACGAAAGCCCCAACACCACGCCGGATGCCATCACCCTGCATGCCGCGCTGGCCGGATTTCTTGCGCGGGGCGCGGAGGCCTGTGCGATGGAAGTCTCGTCGATCGGCCTCGATCAGGGCCGGGTCCATGGCGCGGCCTTCGATGTCGCGGTGTTCACCAACCTGACGCGCGACCATCTGGAATATCACGGCAGCATGGCGACCTACGCGGCAGCCAAGGAGAGGCTGTTCTTCGCCCCCGGCCTCGCGGCGGCCGTGGTGAATCTCGACGACGCCTTCGGCGCGGAACTCGCGGCCAGGCTGCGCGGTCGCCTTCACCTGATCGCTTACACGCTCGATCCGGCCTGCGTCGGCGACGACCTGTTGCGCGCGGAAAACCTCGCCATGGGCGCTGCCGGCATCGAATTCGATCTGCGCGGCGTGCACTTCGCCGCGCCCGTGGTGGGCCGCTTCAATGCCTCCAACCTGCTTGCGGTGATCGGCGCGCTGCTGGCGCGCGGGGAGCGGCTGGAGGCTATCGCCGCCGTGCTGCAAGGGATCCAGCCGCCGCCGGGGCGCATGCAGGCGCTGGGCGGCAGTGGCGAGCCGCTGGTCGTGGTGGACTATGCCCACACGCCGGACGCACTGGAAAAGGCGCTTGGCGTGTTGCGCGAAACCGCTGCCGCGCGTAACGGCAAACTGGTCTGCGTGTTCGGCTGCGGCGGCGATCGCGATCCCGGCAAGCGGCCGCAGATGGGCGCGATCGCCGAGCGGCTGGCCGATCGCGTGGTGCTTACCAGCGACAACCCGCGCGGCGAAGACCCGCAAGTCATCTTCAACGGCGTTCTCGCCGGAATGAACCGGCGGCCGCTGATCGAGGCCGACCGCGGAGTAGCCATTGACGAAGCCATCGCGGATGCAGACGACCGCGACGTGATCCTGCTGGCGGGCAAGGGGCACGAGCCCTATCAGGAGATCGGCGGCGTGCGCCATGCCTTCTCCGACATCGACGCAGCAAAGTCGGCGCTTGCCGGCCGGCGAAGCCGAATCCCCGGCAGACAGAGTCCGACACGGCGAGGGGCGCGGCAATCATGATGATGACCCTGCATCAGGCCGCCAGCGCCATCGCCGCCCGGACACTGGGCGCCGATGCGGGCTTCAGCGGCGTCTCCACCGATTCGCGGAGCATTGCTCCCGGGGAGTTGTTTGTCGCCCTCAAGGGCGAGCATTTCGATGGCCATGCCTACGTCACCGAGGTTCTCGCACGCGGTGCGGCGGGGGCGATGGTGAACCAGGACTTCGCCGCCGATCCCGATCTGCCGCTGATCTGCGTCACCGACACGCGCCTCGCGCTCGGTGCGCTGGCGGCTCGGTGGCGCGAACGCTTTGCCATTCCGCTGATCGGCATCACCGGCAGCAACGGCAAGACCACGGTCAAGGAAATGTGCGCCGCGATCCTGCGTGCGCAGCACGGCGGCGCCGACAGCGTGCTGGCGACGATCGGCAACTTGAACAACGACATCGGCCTGCCGCTGACCCTGCTCAAGCTGCGCGCCTCGCATCGCGCGGCGGTGATTGAAATGGGGATGAATCACGCCGGAGAGATCGACTATCTGACACGCCTGGCGGCACCCAGCGTGGCGCTGGTGAACAACGCCCAGCGCGCGCATCTGGAAGGCCTGGGATCGGTGCAGGATGTCGCGCTGGCCAAGGGCGAAATCTTCGTCGGCCTGGCCGACGACGGAATCGCCGTATTCAATGCCGACGACGCGCAGGTGGATATCTGGCGCGAGTTGTCGCGGGATCGCCGGCAGGTGAGCTTCGGCCTCGACCAGCCGGCCGACGTGCGCGGCAAATTCACGAGCCATGGCCTGGGCGGCGACCTGCACATGCAGACGCCCTGGGGCGACATCGACGTGACGCTCGCCGTACCCGGCGGCCACAACGCCCGCAACGCTTGCGCCGCCGCCGCCGCGACGCTGGCGGCGGGCGCCCCGCTCGACGCCGTGAGGCAGGGGCTGGCCGGATTTGGCGGGGTCAAGGGGCGGCTGCAGCGGCGCGCCGGGCGCAAGGGCTCGCTGGTGGTGGATGACAGCTACAACGCCAATCCGGATTCGATGCGCGCCGCGATCGACGTGCTGGCTTCCGTTCCCGGCAAGCGGATTTTCGTCATGGGCGACATGGGCGAAGCCGGCGCCGCGGCCGGCCAGTTCCACGACGAGGTCGGCGGCTATGCCAAGAGCCACGGCATTGACCGCCTGTTCTGCCTGGGTGAAATGTCGGTGGCTGCCGCGCGCAATTTCGGCGTCGGCGGGCAGCACTTCAAACGTTTCGACGAATTGGTGAAGGCATTGCAGGTCGAACTGGACCCGGAGACCACCGTGCTGGTCAAAGGCTCGCGCTTCATGCGCATGGAACGCGTCGTTGCGGCGATAGTGGACGAAGGAGTTGTGAATGCTGCTTGAACTCGCCCAATGGCTGGCCAGGGATTTTCGCGGCTTCAATGTCTTTGGCTACATCACCTTGCGCGCGGTGCTGGCGACCATGACCGCGCTGACCATTTCCTTCGTTTTCGGCCCGGCGGTGATCCGCTGGCTGGCGGCGAAGAAGATCGGCCAGTCGGTGCGCACCGACGGGCCGCAGACGCATCTGGTCAAGGCCGGCACGCCGACCATGGGCGGCGCGCTGATTTTGATTTCGCTCGGCGTATCCACGCTGCTGTGGGCTGATCTTTCCAATCGCTTCGTCTGGATCGTGCTGATCGTCACCTTCGGCTACGGCGCGGTGGGCTGGGTTGACGACTGGCGCAAGGTGGTCTATCGCAATCCGGACGGCTTGTCGGCGCGGGAAAAGTTCTTCTGGCAGTCGGTGGTGGGCCTGGTCGCTGCAATCTATCTGGCATTCTCGATTTCCGCGCCGAACAACGAAAAGGTGGTCGAACTGTTCTTCCAGTGGGTGTCCTCCGGCTTCACGCTGGAACTGCCGCAGCAGACCGCCCTGATCGTGCCCTTCTTCAAGAGCGTCACCTATCCGCTGGGCATGTTCGGCTTCATCCTGCTGACCTACCTGGTGATTGTCGGCACCAGCAACGCGGTGAACCTGACCGACGGCCTCGACGGCCTGGCGATCATGCCGACGGTGCTGGTCGGCGCGGCGCTGGGCATCTTCACCTACGTCGCCGGCAACTCGGTGTTCTCGAAATACCTGCTGCTGCCCTACATTCCCGGCGCCGGCGAGCTGACGGTGTTCTGCGGCGCGCTGGCCGGTGCCGGCCTCGGCTTCCTCTGGTTCAATGCCTACCCGGCCGAAGTGTTCATGGGCGACGTCGGCGCGCTGGCGCTGGGCGCGGCGCTGGGCGCGGTGGCCGTGGTGGCGCGCCAGGAAATCGTGCTTTTCATCATGGGCGGCGTGTTCGTCGCCGAGACCCTGTCGGTGATGCTCCAGGTCGGATACTTCAAATACACCAAGAAGCGCTACGGCGAAGGCCGGCGCATCCTGCGCATGGCGCCGCTGCATCATCACTTCGAGCAGACCGGATGGAAAGAGACGCAGGTGGTGGTGCGCTTCTGGATCATCACCATCCTGCTGGTGCTGTTCGGACTGTCGACACTGAAGATACGATGAACCTGCAAGGCAAACACGTCCTCATCCTCGGTCTCGGCGAATCGGGGCTGGCCTCCGCGCGCTGGTGCGCGCGGCAGGGGGCGCGGGTGCGGGTGGCGGACACGCGCACGGCGCCGCCGTATCTGGACGAGCTGAATCGCCGTGTCTCCAGCGCCGACTTTCGCAGCGGCGAGTTCGACAAGGCGCTGCTCGAAGGTGTCGACCTGCTTGTCCTTTCGCCGGGGCTGTCGGGCGGCCTGATGGTGGTGATCCACGCCCGCGCTGCCGGCATTCCCGTGGTCGGCGAAATCGAATTGTTCGCCCTGGGCTTGCGCGACCTCGGACAGAACGTGCCGGTGCTGGCAATTACCGGCACCAACGGCAAGACCACCACCACCGCGCTGACCGGGCACCTGCTGCGCGCCACGGGCAAGAGCGTCGGCGTCGCCGGCAACATTTCCCCGGCGGCACTGACGGCCCTGATGGATGCGCAGGATGCAAACGCCCTGCCGCAGATCTGGGTGCTCGAGCTGTCCAGCTTCCAGCTGGAGACCACGGCGACACTCAACCCGCTTGCGGCGACGGTGCTGAACATTTCCGACGATCATCTCGATCGCTACATCGATCTCGACGAGTACGCCTCGGCCAAGGCGCGGATCTTCCAGAGCGCCGAGGGCGCACCGGGCGTGCAGGTGCTGAACCGTGCCGACGTAAGGGTGCGCCGGATGGCGCTGGCCGATCGCCACATCATCACTTTCGGCCTTGACGCCCCCGCGGCGGACGAGGATTTCGGCTTGCGTCCGAATCGGGGCGAACCCTGGATCGTGCAGGGCGAGCGCTTCCTGTTGCCGGTCTCCGAACTGCCGCTGGCCGGCTTGCACAATGCGGCCAATGCGATGGCGGCCCTAGCCTTGTGCACCAGCCTCGGTTTCGATGCCAACGCCTTGCTGCCGGCTTTGCGTGGCTTCCGCGGCCTGCCACATCGCGTCGAAAAGATTGCCGAGATCGATGGCGTGAGCTGGTACGACGATTCCAAAGGTACCAATGTCGGCGCCACGGTAGCGGCGTTGAACGGCCTCGGCGGATTGGGGCGCAAGGTCGTGGTGATTCTCGGCGGCGACGGCAAGGGGCAGGATTTTTCTCCACTCGGCAAAGCCGTGGCGAGGCATGCGCGCGCCGCGGTGCTGATCGGGCGCGACGGACCGCTGATCGAAAAGGCCATCGCCGGCGCCGGCGTGGCGATCGAAACCGCAAACGACATGGACGACGCCGTGCGCCGCGCCCAGCGCCAAGCGCAACCGGGCGACGCCGTGCTGCTGTCGCCGGCCTGCGCCAGCTTCGACATGTTCCGCAACTACGAACATCGGGCGCAGGTCTTCGTTGCCGCCGTCCATGCACTGGAGCACGTCGCGTGAATCGCGCCTACGCCGCGCCGGCGCCGCACGCGCCCGCCGAACTCGACAGCCTGCTGCTGTGGCCGGCGATCGGCTTGCTGCTGATGGGCCTGGTGATGGTGTATTCGTCGTCGATCGCGATGGCCGAGGGCAGCCGCTTCACCGGCAACCAGTCGGCCTATTTCCTGTTCCGCCACGCGGTGTTCCTCACGGTCGGTCTCGTCGCGGGCGTCATGGCCTTCCAGATTCCCTTGCGGCTCTGGCAGCAGGCGGCGCCCTGGCTGTTCCTGGCCGGAGTTGTGCTGTTGCTGCTGGTGCTGATTCCGCATGTCGGCCGTTCGGTCAACGGCGCCCAGCGCTGGATCGGCCTCGGCCCGATCAACCTGCAACCGTCGGAGCTGATGAAGCTGTTCGTCGTGCTCTACGCCGCCGACTACACCACGCGCAAGCTCGACGACATGGGCAGCTTCCTGCGCGGCTTCGGGCCGATGGCGCTGGTCATGGTGCTGGTCGGCTTCCTGCTGCTGAAGGAGCCGGATTTTGGCGCGCTGGTGGTGATCCTCTGCATCGCCACCGGCATCCTGTTCCTCGGCGGCATCAACGCGCGCGTATTCGGCGTGCTGGTGGTGGTGCTGGCGGTCAGCTTCGTGATCATGATCTGGGTGTCGCCCTATCGCCGCGAGCGCATCTTCGGTTTCATGGATCCGTGGCAGGACGCCTTCGGCAAGGGCTACCAGCTCTCGCACGCGCTGATCGCCTTCGGCCGCGGCGAATGGTTCGGCGTCGGCCTCGGCGCCAGTGTCGAGAAACTGTTCTACCTGCCCGAGGCGCACACCGACTTCCTGCTGGCGGTGATCGCCGAAGAACTCGGCTTCGTCGGCGTCTGCGTCGTGGTCGGCCTGTTCGCGCTGCTGGTGCAGCGTTCCTTCGTCATCGGCCGCCAGGCGCTGGTGCTCGGCCGCGTGCATTCCGGCCTCGTCGCGCAGGGCATCGGCATCTGGCTCGGCGTGCAGGGCTTCATCAACATGGGCGTGAACATGGGTCTGCTGCCGACCAAGGGCCTGACGCTGCCGCTGATGAGCTTCGGCGGCTCGGGCATCGTCGCCAATTGTCTGGCGCTCGGCATATTGCTGAGGGTCGACTGGGAGAATCGACAGTTGATGCGGGGGCAACAGGTATGAAATTCAATCTCACCGCAGAGGCGCAGAGGCGCAGAGGCAACGCAGAGAAAGGCAATTGCTCCTTCTCGTTCCTGATTTTCTCTGCGCCTCTGCGTCTCTGCGGTGAAAGCCTTTTCCCATGAAAACCCTCCTCGTCATGGCCGGCGGCACGGGCGGGCACATCATGCCGGGGCTGGCCGTGGCTGAGTACTTGAAGGCACAAGGCTGGAAGATCGCCTGGATGGGCCATCCGGATGGCATGGAAGCGAAGCTGACCGTCGGCCGCGGTTACGAAATGGCCTGGGTGCATTTCTCCGCGCTGCGCGGCAAGGGCCTGCTGCGGAAGCTCCTGCTGCCCTTCAACCTGCTGCGTGGTTTCATCGGGGCATGGAAACAGCTCAAGCGCATCCAGCCCGACGTGGTGCTGGGCATGGGCGGCTACATCAGTTTCCCGGGCGGCATGATGGCGTCCCTGCAGGGCATTCCGCTGGTGCTGCACGAACAGAATTCGGTGGCCGGCCTGGCCAACAAGGTGCTGGCGGGTGTCGCCGATCGCATCGTCACCGGCTTCCCCGATGCGCTGAAGAACGGCGAGTGGGTGGGCAATCCGGTGCGCCCGGAAATCGCCGTGCTGCCGGCGCCGACTCTTCGCTATGCGCAGCACGACGGTCCGCTGCGCGTGCTGGTGGTGGGTGGCAGCCTCGGCGCGCAGGCCTTGAACGAGGCGCTGCCGAAAGCGCTGGCGCTGATTCCGGAAAGCGAGCGGCCGGCGGTGGTGCATCAGGCCGGCGAGAAGCATCTGCCGATGCTGAAGAGCCGCTATATCTCGGCCGACGTCAACGCCGATTGCGTGGCCTTCATCAACGACATGGCCGGCGCCTACGACTGGGCCGACCTGGTGATCTGCCGCGCCGGCGCATTGACCGTGGCGGAACTCGCAGCCGCTGGTGTGGCCAGTTTGCTGGTGCCCTTCCCGCATGCGGTGGATGACCACCAGACGGCGAACGCGCGTTTCCTGAGCAATGCGGGGGCGGCGATTCTGCTGCCGCAAAGCGAGCTGACGCCGGCGCGCTTGGCCGAGATCAGGAATTTGTCACGCAGCCAGCTTGCACAAATGGCCGAAAAGGCGCGCGCACTGGCGCGGCCGGAGGCGACGGCAGAGGTGGCGAGAATTTGCCAGGAGGTGGCGAAATGAAAAGCAAGGCAGAAGGTTTTCTCCCATGAAACACAAGGTCAAACGCATTCACTTTGTCGGCATCGGTGGTTCGGGCATGTCGGGCATCGCCGAGGTGCTGGCCAACCAGGGCTTCGAGGTCAGCGGCTCCGACCTCGCCGAAAGCGCGACGACGCGGCGCCTCGCGGCACAAGGCATCCGCATCGCCATCGGCCACAGCGCGCAGAACGCCACGACGGCGGATGCGGTGGTGGTGTCGACCGCCGTGCGCGAGGACAATCCGGAAGTGCTCATGGCGCGCGAGCGCCAGGTGCCGGTGGTGCCGCGGGCGCAGATGCTGGCGGAGCTGATGCGCATCAAGCAGGGCATCGCGATTGCCGGAACCCACGGCAAGACAACGACTACCAGCCTCGTCGCCAGTTGCCTGGCCGAGGGCGGCCTCGATCCGACCTTCGTCATCGGCGGCCGGCTGAATTCGGCGGGAGCGAACGCCAAGCTCGGCAGCGGCGAATTCCTGGTGGCCGAGGCCGATGAATCGGATGCCTCTTTCCTCTTCCTGTCCCCCGTGGTTTCGGTGGTCACCAACATCGACGCCGACCACATGGAAACCTACGGCCACGATTTCGGCCGGCTGAAGCAGGCCTTTGTAGACTTCCTGCATCGCCTGCCGTTCTATGGCGTTGCCGTGGTCTGCGGCGATGATGCCAACGTGCGCGAGATCATGCCGCGCGTGGCCAAGCAGATCGTCACCTACGGCATCGACAGCGAGGTGAATTTCCGCGCCGAGAACATCGTGGCCGACGGCGGCACCATGCGCTTCACCTGCGTGCGCACCAACGGCAATGTCAGCCGTTTGCCGATCGTGCTCAACCTGCCGGGACGCCACAATGTGCTGAACGCGCTGGCGGCCATCGCGGTGGCCACGGAAGTCGGCGTTGGCGACACGGCGATCATCAAGGCGCTGGCCGATTTTCGCGGCGTCGGCCGGCGCTTCCAGCGTCACGGCGAGGTCCCGTGTCCGGGCGGTGGGCATTTCACGCTGGTCGACGACTACGGCCATCATCCGGTCGAGATGGCGGCAACGCTGGCGGCGGCGCGCGGCGCCTTCCCCGGCCGCCGGCTGGTGCTGGCCTTCCAGCCGCATCGCTACACGCGGACGCGGGACTGCTTCGAGGATTTCGTCAAGGTGTTGAATGGCGTCGATGCCCTGCTGCTGGGCGAGGTGTATGCCGCCGGCGAGGCGCCGATCGTCGCCGCCGACGCCCGTGCGTTGGTGCGCGCAATGCGCGTCGCCGGCAAGGTCGAGCCGGTATTCGTCGAAGACATCGCGGCGATGCCGGCGGCCATCCTCGCGGCCGTTCGCGACGGCGACGTGGTGATCACCATGGGCGCCGGTTCCATCGGCGGCGTGCCGGGGAAGCTGACGGATGGCTGAAGTCTTGCGCGGCGAGTTACGGCAGCACGAGCCGATGGCGGGCCATGTGTCATGGCGCGCCGGCGGCGCTGTGGCGCGAGCCTATTTCCCGGCGGACCTGGACGATCTCGCGGCCTTTCTTGCCGGGTTGCGCCACGACGAGTCGCTGCTGATGGTCGGCCTCGGCAGCAACTTGCTGATCCGCGACGGCGGCTTCGACGGCACCGCGATTTTCACCCATGGCGTGCTCGATACCCTGCGCCGCGAGGCGGACGGCAGCTTCTACGCCGAGGCTGGCGTCGCCTCGCCCAAGCTGGCGCGTTTCGTCGGCAACCAGGGCTGTGCCGAGGCGGAGTTCCTGGCCGGCATCCCGGGCACGGTGGGCGGCGCGCTGGCGATGAACGCCGGCTGCCACGGCGGCGAGACCTGGCGCTACGTGGAGCGCGTGCTGATGCTCAATCGCGACGGCGAGCAGGTCATCCGCACGCCGGAAGATTTCGCCATCGGCTATCGCCACGTCGGGCTCAAAAGCGCCAGCGACGAAATCTTCGCCGCGGCATGGTTCCGCTTTCCGGCCGGGGATGCCGCAGCGGCGCGCGCACGTCTGCGCGAACTGCTGGAGCGACGCATCGCGACCCAGCCGCTGGCTGTGCCCAACGCCGGTTCGGTGTTCAGGAACCCGCCGGGCGACCATGCCGCGCGCCTGATCGAAGCCGCCGGGCTCAAGGGCACACAGATCGATGGCGCGCAGGTTTCCGAAAAGCATGCGAATTTCATCGTTAATCCCAAGGGTGCGGCGAGTGCTAGTGCGATAGAAATGCTAATCGGCCGGGTTCAGGCTGAAGTGGCGGAAAAGTTTGGCGTCTCGCTGGTGCGCGAGGTGCGCATTCTGGGCGCACGGAGCGGTCAATCCGGGATGTACGGAGAAGGAGTTTGATGGATTTCGGCAAGGTGGCGGTGATGATGGGCGGCAAGTCGGCCGAGCGCGAGGTCTCGCTGAAAAGCGGGGCAGCGGTGCTGGCCGCATTGCGTGCGTCCGGCGTCGATGCCCATAGTTTCGATCCGCGCGACAAGGCGCTCGAGGCGCTGCATGCGGAGGGCTTCAAGCGCGTCTTCATCGCCCTGCACGGTCGCGGCGGCGAGGACGGCACGCTGCAGGGCGCGCTCGACCTGCTGGCGATTCCCTACACCGGCAGCGGCGTGCTGGCTTCCGCGCTGGCAATGGACAAGTGGCGTTCCAAACTGGTCTGGCAGGCCAGCGGCCTGCCGGTGCCGGATTTCGTTGTGCTCGATGCCGCCAGTGACTTTGCCGCCATCGAGGCGCGCCTGGGCCTGCCGCTGTTCGTCAAGCCGGCCAACGAGGGCTCCAGCATCGGCATCAGCAAGGTCAAGCAGGCGGGCGAGCTGCGCGCTGCCTATGAGCTGGCCGCGCGCTATGACTCCTGCGTGATCGCCGAGAGGTATCTGGCCGGGGGCGAGTTCACCGTCGGCATCCTTACCGGCCAGGCTTTGCCGGTGATCCGCATCGTGCCGGCGACCGAGTTCTACGACTACGACGCCAAATATCTGCGCGACGACACCGAGTACCGGATTCCGAGCGGCCTCGGCGAGAAAAGTGAAGCCGAGATGCGCGACCTGGCCCTGCGTGCCTATGCCGTGCTCGGCGGACGCGGCTGGGGCCGCATGGACCTGATGCTCGATGCGGCCGGCCGCATTTACTGCCTGGAGGCCAACACGGCCCCCGGCATGACCGACCATTCGCTGGTGCCGATGGCGGCGCGGGCGGCCGGCATCGAATTTCCGCAATTGGTACTCAAGCTGCTCGAAGAGGCCCGCTATGGCTAAGGCGCGGGGCAACTCCCGGGTCGAGCCGGGCAGCAACGATGGCTTCTGGGATCGGCCGACGCTGATCAACCTGCTGGCCGACCTGCTGCTGCTGGCCGGCGGCGTCCTGCTGGCATGGGCGGGCACCATGGCCCTGCAACGCCTGCCGGTGTTTCCGCTCAAGCAGTTGGTAGTGACCACCGCGCTGGATCAGGTCTCGCGCGCGCAGATCGAACACACGGCGCGCACTGCCTTGTCAGGAAACTTCTTCACTGTGAATCTGGAAACCGCGCAGGCGGCCTTCGAGCGCATGCCCTGGGTGCGGGTCGCGTCGTTGCGCCGCCTCTGGCCGGACGGTATCGAGCTTGAACTGGAAGAACATCGGGCTGCCGCCCGCTGGACCCAGCAGGAAGGCGAGGCGCGACTGGTGAATACGCGTGGCGAGGTGTTTTCAGCCTCGACGCGCGAGCCGCTGCCGGCCTTCGCCGGTCCGGAAGGCTCCGCACCCCGCGTGCTGGCCCGTTATCAGGAATTCAGCGACAGCCTCACGGCCATCGGACGCAAGCCGGTGGCGATCCACCTTTCGGCCCGCGAGGCCTGGCAAATCAAGCTGGACGATGGCGTGCTGCTGGAATTGGGCCGCGATCAGCCCAAGCACCCGCTGGCGGATCGGCTGACACGATTCACGACCCACTACGCAGCGGCGAGCAGTTCGGCGAAGAGCCGCCTGCAGGCCGTTGGCACGGTGGACATGCGTTATCCCAATGGATTCGCCCTGCGGGCGAGCAAAAGCTGATGGCTAAAGAAGTAAAACGTGACCTGATCGTCGGCCTCGACATCGGCACCTCGAAGATCGTGGCGATTGTCGGCGAACTTGATGCCGAGGGCCGGCTGGGCATACTCGGCATGGGCACGCAGGAGTCGAGCGGCCTCAAGCGCGGCATGGTGATCAACATCGAGTCCACCGTGAATTCGATCTCGAAGGCGATCGCCGAAGTCGAAATGATGGCCGGCTGCAAGGTGCGCGAGGTATATACCGGCATCGCCGGCAGCCACATCAAGAGC
Organism: Sulfuritalea hydrogenivorans sk43H; assembly: GCF_000828635.1. Taxonomy (GTDB): domain Bacteria; phylum Pseudomonadota; class Gammaproteobacteria; order Burkholderiales; family Rhodocyclaceae; genus Sulfuritalea; species Sulfuritalea hydrogenivorans. The sequence goes on along the minus strand of NZ_AP012547.1, from coordinate 3,209,179 downwards.
AAGGACTCCACCGGCATGGCCGTGGTGAGGGAAAAGGAGGTTACCCAGTTCGATGTCGAGCGCGCCATCGAGGCCGCCAACGCGACCTCGATCTCTGCCGACGACCAGATCCTGCACACGCTGGTGCAGGAGTTCATCGTCGATGGCCAGGATGGCGTCAAGGAGCCGATCGGCATGGACGCCAAGCGGCTCGACGTCAAGGTGCATCTGGTCACCGGCGCCGTCACCGCCGTGCAGAACATCGTCAAGTGCGTGCATCGCTGCGGCCTGGAAGTGGTCGACCTGGTGCTGCAACCGCTGGCGTCGGGCTACGCGGTGCTGACCGAGGACGAAAAAGACGTCGGCGTCTGCCTGGTCGACATCGGCGGCGGCACCACCGACATCGCGGTCTTCGTGCAGGGCGCGATCCGCCATACCGCGGTGATCCCGATCGCCGGCGACCAGCTGACCAACGACATTGCCATCGCCTTGCGCACCTCGACGCAAGACGCCGAGGACATCAAGATGCGCTACGGCGTCGCCCTGCAGCAACTGGCCGATCCGGAAGACATGATCGAAGTGCCCGGCGTCGGCGATCGCCCGGCAACCCAGCTGTCGCGCCAGACCCTGGCCGGTTTCATCCAGCCGCGGGTCGAGGAGATATTCCAGAAGGTGCAGGAGGAACTGCACCGCAGCGGCAAGGAGCGCCTGCTGCGTGCCGGCATTGTTCTCACCGGCGGTGCCGCGCAGATGCCGGGCATGGCCGATCTGGGCGAGGAGGTTTTTCACAACACCGTGAAGCTGGCGATGCCGCATTACGACGGCAACTTGCGCGACTACGTGCGCAATCCGCGCTACTCCACGGCCATGGGTTTGTTGCTGGAAGGGGTGGCGCAGCGCCAACGCGGCATGAAAGCGCAGAGCCCCCGGAGTTTCGGGCAGGTTCTGGGGCGGATGAAGGCATGGTTCACCAGGAATTTTTGATGCAGTGGGTCTTTTCAGGAGGCGAGAATGTTTGAACTTGAGGAAGTAGGAACACCGGAACCGGACGCGGGTTCGACAATCATCAAGGTGGTCGGCGTCGGAGGCGCGGGCGGCAACGCGGTGGAACACATGATCCGCGAAGGTGTCGGCGGCGTCGAATTCATTTGCTGCAATACCGATGCGCAGGCGCTGAAGAAAAGCACCGCCCACGTGAAATTGCAACTCGGCCCGGGTCTGGGTGCGGGCGGCAAGCCGGAAAAGGCCCGGGATCTGGCGATCCTCGACCGCGAACGGATTGCCGAGGCGTTGACCGGCGCGCACATGGTGTTCATTACCGCCGGCATGGGTGGCGGCACCGGAACGGGCGCCGGCCCGATCGTTGCCGAGGTGGCGCGCGAACTGGGCATCCTGACCGTGGCCGTGGTCACCAAACCCTTCGAGTACGAGGGCAAGCGCAAGCGCCTCGCCGAAGAAGGGGTGGCCGAGCTGGCCCGCCATGTCGACTCGCTGATCATCATCCTCAACGAGAAACTCGAAGAAGTGCTCGGCGACGAAGTGAGCATGCTGGAAGCCTTCCAGGCCGCCGACAACGTGCTGCGCAACGCGGTCGGCGGCATTGCCGAAATCATCAATGTACCTGGCCTGGTCAACGTCGACTTCGAAGACGTGCGCACCGTGATGGGCGAGATGGGCAAGGCGATGATGGGTTCCGCCGTCGCCGCCGGTGTCGATCGCGCCCGCGTCGCCGCCGAAGAGGCCGTGGCCAGCCCGCTGCTGGAAGGCATCGAGCTTTCCGGCGCACGCGGCGTACTGGTGAACATCACCGCCAGCACCACGCTCGGCCTCAAGGAGTACAAGGAGGTGATGAACACCATCCGCCAATACACGGCGCCCGAGGCGACCGTGATCTGCGGCGCGGTGTTCGACGAGACCATGGAAGACCAGTTGCGGGTCACCGTGGTCGCCACCGGTCTCGGCGGCGTGGTGGTGCGCGAGGCGGTCAAGCCGCGGATGAGCGTGGTCGAGACCGTCGGCCTGCGCACCGGCACCGACAACCTGCCTGTATACGATGCAGGAATCGGCCAGGCGCAGATCGATCTTTCGAGCGTTACCAGCAGTGCGCGCGGCAGTGCGCCGCGCAATGCGCAGGCGGATGCCATGGCGGCTTCCGGCGTGGACAAGTACGACATCCCCGCCTTCCTGCGTCGCCAGTCCGACTGAAATGTCGGTTCCGCAACCGGTCCCGCGGGCGCCTCCTCCCGCCGGACCGGGCTTGCGTGATAAACTTGTTGCCCCGCATCATTCCATTTACATCGCAGCCCGATGCTTCGTCAACGCACCCTGAAATCAGTCATCAAGGCCACCGGCGTGGGTCTCCACTCCGGCGTCAAGGTGTCGCTCGTCCTGCGTCCGGCGCAGCCGAACACGGGGGTGGTCTTTCACCGGGTCGACCTGACGCCGCCGGTCGACCTCAAGGCAGACCCCTTCGGTGTGGGCGATACCCGGCTGGCGTCGTGCCTGGAAAAGGACGGGGTCAAGGTCGCCACCGTCGAGCACCTGATGTCGGCCCTGGCCGGACTCGGTATCGACAATATCCATATAGATGTCGATGCGGCCGAACTGCCGATCATGGACGGCTCGGCGGCGCCGTTTGTCTTCCTGCTGCAGTCGGCCGGGATCGAAGAACAGAAGGCCGCCAAGAAATTCCTCCGGGTCAGGAAGACCGTCGAGGTCAAGGATGGCGACAAATGGGCGCGGCTGTCGCCCTTCGATGGCTTCAGCCTGGAATTTTCCATTGTTTTCAATCATCCGGCAGTAAATCGCTCCGCCTCGCGCGCCCGCATTGACTTTGCCGATCAGTCGTATTTGCGCGAAGTGGCCCGGGCCCGCACCTTCGGCTTCATGCAGGACGTCGAAAACCTGCGTGACCAGGGGCTGGCCCTCGGCGGCAGCCTGGAAAACGCCATCGTGATGGACGAGTACCGGGTGCTCAACAGCGACGGCCTGCGTTACGCCGACGAGTTCGTCAAACACAAGATTCTCGATGCCATCGGCGATCTTTACCTCGCCGGCCATCCCCTGCTGGGGGCGTTTTCCGCCCACAAGTCCGGCCACGCGCTGAACAATCTGCTGCTGCGCGAGCTGCTTGCGGATGCCTCCGCCTGGGAACTGGTCAGTTTCCAGCATGCCGAAGAGGCGCCGGAAGGCATCGCCCGGCTGTATCCCCAACTGGTTTAGAAGCAGGTTCGGCCATGCTGCTGCTACGGATCGTCGGCATCCTCACGGCGATCACCATTGGCAGCGGCCTTGTCGCCTGGTTGTTTACGCGTGACCGGCGCTATCTGGCCCTGTCGGTCCGGGTCGCCAAGGTCGCGCTGATTTTCGTGCTGCTGGTCCTGGTTCTGATGGCCGCCGAACGCCTGATCATTCTTTGACGCTGCGCAGCAGGCGCTCCAATGCCCCTTTGAGAGGGGACTCGCTCGGCAGTTGGTGAGCCAGCTCAGTAAGTCCTTGCTTCTGTTTTAACCCAGGCAGAGCGGGCCTTTCGTGGGGAAACTGCGCCGGGGCAGGGTTCCGGGCTTGCACTCGGACCTCGATTTGGGTAACCTTTGCGTCCTTGTTCGATAAATCGCTGGCGAGACGTGGTCCGAACTGACGGATTTTCGCGGCGACCGCGCCGTTGGCGGCGTGGATAAATAGTTTCCCCAGACGGAAGTTGGCTACCCGGGCATGAGGCCTCAGCGCCGCCGGCAGCGCAGCTTCCAGAAGACGCTGGAATTGGAGCAGACGTTGGGCGTGGGCCGCAAGCCGCGCCATGCTGTCACCGGAGGCAAGATGTTCCTGGAGACTGCGCGCTGTCATCGCAAACGAACCTGAAGGGAGGGAAGGGATGCATATTATTCTCGTCTCCGACCGGCTGGCAACCGCCAGAAGCATTACGCTGACCTGGCGCCATACGGCACTATTCGTGGCCGCCCTGTTTGGCTCGGTCCTTGTGTTGTCCTCGCTGTTTTCCTATGTCACCGTCCGTCACGCGGCGGAGATCCGGCTGCCCTTCCTGCAGGATCTGGTTCGGGCAGTGAATGCCGAAGAGACCCAGCGTTCCAAGGATTTCGTCCGGGAAAACCTCAATGCCATGGCGGTCAAGCTGGGTGAGATGCAGGCACAACTGATGCGTCTGGACACCATGGGCGAGCGACTGGCCGGCATGGCGGGGGTCAAGCCCCAGGACCTCAAGGCCTTCGAAGTGAAGTCAGGAGGCCGTGGCGGCCCGCTGATGCTGCCCGCGGCAATGTCTCCCACGGAACTGCAGCGCGCGGTCGATGCCCTGGCGAACCAGGTCGAGGCAAAATCCGACGCGATTTCCATGATCGAATCGCAGCTGCTGGAGGACCGCATCAAGAAAAGCCTGCTGCCGACAAGCTTGCCGGTCGAAGCGCAATGGAACGCCTCAACCTACGGCTGGCGCGTCGATCCTTTCACCGGCGAGCGGGCGATGCATGAAGGCGTGGATTTTGTTGCAACCACCGGTACCGGCATCCATGCCGCCGCGGCCGGTGTGGTGATCAATGCAGAACGGCATCCGCAATACGGAAACATGGTCGAAATCGACCACGGCAAGGACTTGACCACGCGCTACGCCCACGCGTCGAAAATTCTGGTCAAGGCCGGGCAGATGGTCAAGCGCGGCCAGAAGGTCGCCGAAGTCGGTTCCACCGGGCGTTCCACCGGGCCGCACCTGCATTTTGAAGTGCGCATTCGTGGCCTGGCGCAAAACCCCGATCGCTTCCTGCGCATGGCGCAGGCGACCAAGGGACCCGCCGTCCACCGGCACTGATCCCAGAGCATTGCGGGAGGCGAGTCCTCCCCGCATGCTAAAATCGCCGCTTTGCTTTTCCCGGTCGATTCGCGGCCGCGTTCCCCATGATCTCCGGCTTTTTGAAAAAGATTTTTGGCAGCCGCAATGATCGGCTGATCAAGCAGTATTCCCAGACGGTAGCCCGCATCAATGCGCTCGAACCGGCCATTTCGCAGCTATCCGATGACGCGCTGAAGGCGAAGACCGAAGAGTTTCGCGGTCGCCATGCCCAGGGCGAGTCGCTCGATGACCTGCTGCCGGAAGCTTTCGCCGTGGTCCGGGAGGCCGGTCGCCGGGTGCTCGGCATGCGCCATTTCGACATGCAATTGATCGGCGGCATGGTGTTGCATTACGGCAAGATCGCCGAAATGCGTACCGGCGAAGGCAAGACGCTGACCGCCACGCTCGCCGTCTATCTGAATGCGATTCCCGGCAAGGGCGTGCACCTGATCACGGTCAACGACTACCTGGCCAGTCGCGATGCGGACTGGATGGGACGCATCTACCGCTTCCTCGGTCTGAGCGTCGGCGTCAATCTGTCGCAGATGCCGCATGACGAGAAGCAGGCCGCCTATGCCGCCGACATTACCTACGGTACCAACAACGAATTCGGCTTCGACTACCTGCGCGACAACATGGTCTATGCCGCCACCGAGCGCGTGCAGCGAGGGCTCAGTTACGCCATCGTCGACGAAGTGGACTCGATCCTGATCGACGAGGCGCGCACGCCCCTGATCATCTCGGGCCAGGCCGAAGACCAGACCGAAATGTATCTGCGCATGAATGCCGTGCCGCCCCTGCTCACGCGTGGCGAGGCGGCGAAGGGCGAGGGCGAGGTCGATACCGGGGATTTCACGGTGGATCTCAAGTCGCATCAGGTGCTGCTCACCGAAGCCGGCCACGAAAAGGCCGAGGAGATCCTGACCCGCCTCGGCATGCTGCCCGAGGGCAGCAGCCTTTACGAGCCGGCCAATATCCAGCTGATTCACCACTTGTACGCTGCCCTGCGCGCGCACAACCTGTTCTTCCGCGACCAGCAGTACGTGGTGCAGAACGGCGAAGTGGTGATCGTCGATGAATTCACCGGGCGGCTGATGTCCGGCCGGCGCTGGTCGGATGGCCTGCATCAGGCGGTCGAAGCCAAGGAAGGCGTGGCAATCCAGGCCGAGAACCAGACGCTCGCCTCGATCACCTTCCAGAACTATTTCCGCATGTACGGCAAGCTCGCCGGCATGACCGGCACGGCGGATACCGAAGCCTACGAATTCCACCAGATCTACGGCCTCGAAACCGTGGTGATCCCGACCAACCGGCCGATGATCCGCAAGGACGAGAACGACCAGATCTACCGCACCGCGCCGGAAAAACATGCCGCGATCATCGCCGACATCCGCGCCTGTCACGAGCGCGGCCAGCCGGTGCTGGTCGGCACCACCTCGATCGAGAATTCCGAGCTGCTCTCCGACCTGCTCAACAAGGAAAAGCTGTCGCATCAGGTGCTCAACGCCAAGCAGCATGCACGCGAGGCCGAAATCGTGGCGGAAGCCGGCCGCCCCGGCATGATCACCATCGCCACCAACATGGCCGGTCGCGGCACCGACATCGTGCTCGGCGGCAACATCGAGAAACCGACCAGTGCCATCCGTGACGACGAGTCGCTGAGCCCTGAAGAGAAGACAAGCCGCACCGCCGCGCTCAAGGCTGACTGGCAGAAGGTGCACGACCAGGTGCTGGCTGCCGGCGGCCTGCACATCATTGGTTCCGAGCGCCACGAGTCGCGCCGCATCGACAACCAGTTGCGCGGCCGTTCCGGTCGCCAGGGCGATCCGGGTTCCTCGCGTTTCTATCTGGCGCTGGACGATCCGCTGCTCAAGATATTCGCCGGCGAGCGGCTCAACGCCATCATGGTGCGCCTCAAGATGCCCGAGGGCGAAGCCATCGAGCATCCGCTGGTCAGTCGTTCGCTCGAATCCGCGCAGCGCAAGGTCGAACAGCGCAACTTCGACATCCGCAAGCAGCTACTCGAATACGATGACGTGTCCAATGACCAGCGCAAGGTGATCTACCAGCAGCGCAACGAGTTGCTCGACAGCGAGGACATTTCCGAGACCATCACGGCCATGCGCCAGGGGCAGATCCACGATACCTTCCGCCTCTACATCCCGGCCGAAAGCGTCGAGGAACAATGGGACATCGGCGGCCTGGAAACCGCGCTGGCCGCGGAACTGCATCTCAAGCTGCCGGTCGGCGAATGGATCAAGGCCGAGCCGCAGCTGGGCGATGACGAGATTTTGAAGCGCCTGCTCGATGCCGGCGATGCCGCCTACGCGGAGAAGACCGGCAACGTCGATGCCGCCGCCTGGGCAGGCTTCGAACGCAACGTCATGCTGCAAAGCCTCGACACGCATTGGCGCGAGCATCTTTCGGCGCTGGATCACCTGCGACAGGGCATCCATCTGCGCGGCTACGCGCAGAAGAATCCGAAACAGGAATACAAGCGCGAGGCCTTCGAACTCTTCGAGAGCCTGTTGCAGACCGTGCGCAGCGAAGTCTCCAAACTGCTGCTGACGGTCGAAGTGCGCAGCGAGGAGCAGATCGAGGAAGCGGAAGCGCCGCCGCAGCTGGAGAACGTGCAGTACCACCACGCCGACTACGACGAAGCGCTCGGCGCTGCCGCGGAAAAGCCGGCGCAGCCGGTCGAGCGGCACACGCCCAAGGTCGGCCGCAACGATCCCTGCCCCTGCGGCAGCGGCAAAAAATACAAGCACTGCCACGGCAAATTGAATTGAGCGCCTCGCCGCCGGGCCGCCCCAAGGCGGGGCAGCCTGAACCCGGAGCCGGCGTGTCCGGCGAACCCAAGTCACCCCCGCCCTTGGGGTGGGGGATGGGGGGTGGGCAAAAGGATTATCCAACGCTGATCGAAGACGCGGGTGGTCGCAATGAGTCCGTTCTCATCCTCGACCAGACCCGTTTGCCGAGCGAAGCGGTGATGCTGCGCCTGGTTTCGCTGGAAGACGCGGCCCATGCCATTCGCGTCATGCAGGTACGCGGTGCGCCGCTGATCGGCGCCACCGCCGCCTACGGTGTGGCGCTGGGACTGGCGGACGATGCCGGCGATACCCGCCTCAACCATGTGATCGACACCCTGGCCGCGACACGGCCCACGGCCGTGAATCTGCATTGGGCGCTGGCGCGGATGCGTCGCGTGCTGCAAGAGTCGGCGCTGGCGGCACGGCGTGATGCGGCCTGGAATGAGGCGCGCGCCATTGCCACGGAAGACAAGGCCGCCAATGCCGCGATCGGGCAACACGGGCTGTCGTTGTTGCAGGCAAGACAACAGGGCAGTCGCCCCATCAACGTCATGACCCATTGCAACGCGGGCCGCCTGGCCACGGTCGACAACGGCACGGCGATTTCACCGGTCTATGCCGCGCATGCCGCCGGCTTGCCGGTGCATGTCTGGGTTTCCGAAACGCGGCCGCGCAACCAGGGCCTGCTCACCGCCTGGGAACTGCGCGAAGCCGGCGTGCCGCATACCCTGATCGCCGACAATGCCGCCGGGCTGCTGATGATGCAGGGCAAGGTCGACCTGGTGATCGTCGGCGCCGACCGCATTGCCGCCAACGGCGACACCGCGAACAAGGTCGGCACCTATCTCAAGGCGCTCGCGGCGAAGGCGCATGGCGTGCCGTTTTACGTTGCCGCGCCCTTGTCGACCATCGATTTCGCCTGCTCCTCGGGTGACCGGATACCGATCGAGGAGCGTGCCGCGGAAGAACTCGGCGCCGGCGACACGCCGGTCGCCAACCCGGCCTTCGACGTGACGCCGGCGGCCCTGATCGACGGCATCATTTCCGAGCGCGGCATCGTCCGGCCCGGCACCCTGGAGCAGTGGAACGCATGAATAATCTATTCAAGGACAGCGAACTGGCCGCCTGCGCCGACGACCTGAGTCGACGCGTCTACACCTCCCGCCTGCTCGGTCGCGACAAGACGCTGGTACTGCATGGTGGCGGCAACACCTCGGTGAAGGCGGTCGGAAAGAACGTCTTCGGTGAAGACGAAGATATCCTCTACGTCAAGGGCAGCGGCTGGGATCTGGAAAAGATCGAAGAGGGCGGTTTCGCACCGGTACACCTGGGCCACCTCAAGCGTCTCGCCGGCCTGCCAAGCCTGTCCGACCCGGACATGGTCAATGAACTGGTGACCCACATGACGCGGGCCTCGGCCCCGGTGCCATCGGTCGAGGCCATTCTCCATGCCCTCCTGCCCTGGAAGTACGTCGACCACACCCACGCCGATGCGGTGGTCACCATCACCAACTCGGTAGATGGCGAAGCGCGCATTCGCGAGATCTACGGCGATGCGGTGGTGGTGGTTCCCTACGTCATGCCCGGCTTCGACCTGGCGCGCTTGTGCGCGGAACAATTCTCGAAACAGGCCGGACCGCAAACCATCGGCATGGTGCTGCTGAACCACGGCATTTTTTCCTTCGGCGAAACCGCGCGGGAATCCTACGAACGCATGATCGACCTGGTGGGGCGAGCCGAGGATTACCTCAAGCGCAACAAAGCCTGGGACATCGCACCGGCAAGCAATCTGCCGGTCGGCGCGGATGCCGGATCGGCGATTGCCATGGCCAGCCTGCGCAAGGACATTTCGGCCGTCGCCGGCTTCCCCGTGGTGCTGGCGCGGCATGCCGACGCGCAGGCCATGGCCTTTGTCCGCCGCGACGATCTGGCGACCATTGCCCGGCAGGGGCCGGCGACGCCGGACCATGTGATCCGCACCAAGCGCCTGCCCATGCTTGGTCGCGACGTGCAGGCCTATGCCGACGCCTACCGCGCCTACTTCGCCGCCCATGAACCTTTGGCCAGGGAGCGCAAGACGATGCTCGACGCCGCGCCGCGGGTGGTGCTCGATGCGGAACTTGGTTTGTGCGCCGTCGGCCGGTCGGCGAAGGATGCCGCCATCGTCGCCGAAATCTATGCGCACACGATGGAGATCATCGCCCGCGCCACGGCGCTCGGCGGCTATCGGGCACTGCCGGCCCAGGATATTTTCGACGTCGAGTACTGGGATCTGGAACAGGCCAAGCTCAAGAAAGGCGGCAAGCCGGCGGCCTTCGCCGGCGAAGTGGCTCTGGTGACGGGTGCTGCCTCCGGTATCGGCAAGGCTTGTGTCGATGCCCTGCTGGCACGCGGCGCGGCGGTGGTCGGCCTCGACCTGAATCCGGCGATTTGCGCCTTGTACCAGCGGCCGGATTTCCTCGGCATCGCCTGCGACGTCACCATTGAAGACTCGCTGAAAGACGCTCTGGCGCGCACTGTCGATGCCTTCGGCGGACTCGACATGCTGGTGCTGAACGCCGGCATCTTTCCCGGCGGCTGTCGCATCGACGCATTGAAGACGGACGAATGGCGCAAGGTCATGCAGGTCAATCTGGATGCCGGCTTCGTGCTGATGCGCGAGGCGCATCCCTTCCTGAAACTCGCGCCGCGCGGCGGGCGCGTGGTCATCATCGGCTCGAAGAACGTTCCGGCCCCGGGCCCTGGCGCGGCGGCCTATTCGGCCTCGAAGGCGGCGCTGAACCAGCTCGCGCGCGTGGCGGCACTCGAGTGGGGCGGCGACAACATCCGCATCAATTCGCTGCATCCGAACGCGGTGTTCGACACCGGACTGTGGACAGACGAGGTGCTGGTGTCGCGCGCAAAGCACTACGGCCTCAGCGTCGAAGCCTACAAGACGAACAACATCCTCGGGACGGAAGTCACCAGCCGCGATGTGGCAGAACTGGCGGCGGAGATGTGCGGTGCGCTGTTCGCCAAGACCACCGGCGCGCAAGTGCCGGTCGATGGCGGCAACGATCGGGTGATCTGAAAGTCGGCGCTGGCGATACGGCGATTGTCGGGCGCCCGGCGTCGCCGGCGATCGACGGCAAGCTGCTCAGGGCAACACCAGGGAAAACACCGCGCCGCCATCGTTGGCGAGTTCGATGCGGCCATGCCGGCCGTCGGGCGTGGCATGACGCTCCGCTATCAGGCGGGCAAAGACCAGGCCGATGCCGCTGCTGCCGCTGTCCATCGAGCGCGCTTCGCCATCCAGCACTTCTCTTGGAAATCCCGGACCGTCGTCGCTGACGGTGAAGCGCAGGCCGCCCCCGCTTTGTGCCGCCACCGCAAAGCGGATGTGCTGCTTGCCGTAGCGCAAGGCGTTGCGCAAGGCTTCCTGCAGGACCATCTTGACCTGATAGGCATCGAAGGCCCAGGCGCCGAGTGCGGTTGCCGCATCGAGGTTCGCTTCGATCCGATGCGTGCTGCCGGGAGGCAGGATGACTTCCCCGGTGACTTCCTGGCAGAAGTCGATCAGGTCGTGATCCTCGATCGCAAGGCGCAGGCTGTTTTCTGCGGCCCGGTAGAGCGCCAGCAACTCGACGAGTTGCGCGCCGATTCGGGCAGCGACCGCGCGGGCTTCGTCGAGCGCAGGCGAAGGCGCCGTGCGGCGGGCTTCTTCCAGCCAGGTGTTGAGCAGGTTGAGCCCGTTCTTGGCGTCGTGGATGCAGCCGGCAATCAGCGGGTTCATGTTTCCAGCGCCAGCGTCGGCGCCCCTTCGGGTGCGAACTTGCGGTAGAGCTCGACCGCTTCGCCCAGGCGCGGGTGCTCGTGGTTGGCGCGGTCGGCCTGGACGATGTAACGGTGTGCCTTGTCGACCAGCTCCGCCGAAGCGCCATGGCGCTGGATCTGCATCATTGCCGCAATCGACGCATTGATGGCCACCTGCGCGTTGTTGGGCAGGCGGTCGGCGGCTTCGTCCAGCATGGCACTGGCCTTTTCAAGCTCCCCCGACTTGGCCAGGGCCACGGCGTCGTTGTTGAGCGCAACCATGGCTGTCTTGGTGGCTTCGAGGAACAACTCGCCTTCCTTTTCAAGGCCGGCGGCGCGAAAGACCCCTTGCGCCCGTTCCAGCACCGCTTCGTTTTCCTGGTGGTCTTCGGCCACATTCTTCAGTATTCGCCTGGCCTGCTCCTGGTCGCCGGAGGCGAAGCAGGCGTTGGCGAGTTCGAGCGAGGCCGCCACCTCCATGCCGGGCTCCACCGCTGCCAGGGCCCGCTCAAGGGCCGCCTTCGCTGCCGTGGCGTCGCCTGCCTTGGCGTGCACAATGCTTTCCACCGCCGCCTGGTGTACAGCCAGTTCGGGTGTGCGCTGGAAGTGCTGGCCCATGTCCTTGACCGCGGCAAGCGCTTCCTTGACCTTGCCCTGTTCCACGCGGCTCTTTGCCAGGCCGGCGTAGTCGTCATGGCTCTTGAAAAATCCCGTGCGATCCTTTTCCACGGCGCGCTGGAAGGCCTCTTCGGCGCGGGTGAAATCCTTGTTGTCCAGGGCCAGGGCGCCGAGCTGGCGCTGACGCTGGGTCGAGGGCGCGACCTTCAACGCCTGTTCCACCAGTTGCTGAGCCGCGGTCCGGTCTTCCTTTTCCAGCAGGCGTGCCAGGGAGTCGTAGGCGGCGAGGTAGTTCGGGTAGGCTTCAAGCGCTTTCCCCAGATGTTCCCTGGCCGCCGCTTCATGGCCTTTGGCGGCCAGTGCCCGCGCCTGGCCGATCGAGGCCCACGGCGTCGCGCGCTGATCGAGGACACCCTGATAGAGGGCCAGTGCTTCTTCATTGCGTTGCATCGCCAGCAGCAGGTCGCCCTTGAGGCGCATCACATCCAGCGCATAGCGAGATTGCTGTGCGAGCAGGGCATCGCATTCGGCCAGTGCCTTCTGCTTGTCGCCGCGCTCGCCGAGATGGAGATAGATGGGCCGCAGCGCCTGCTTCTTGTCGATGATGCGTTCCAGCCGGGTGTACAGGGTTTGCGAGGTAAAGGGTTTGATCAGGTAGTCGTCCGGCGCGTACTCGGCGGCGGTGGACACCTGCTCATAGGCGGTTTCGCCGGTGATCATCAGAAAGGCCGTGGTCAGCGGCAGCGTCTTGCGTCGCCGCACGAGTTCGAGCAACTGCTGGCCGTCGGCGCCCTGGCCGAGGTTGTAGTCGCAGATGATCAGGTCATAGCGATTGACGGCAATCCGTGCCAGCGCCTCCTTGATGTTGCGCGCCGTGTCGCAGTTTTCCACCCCGCAGTCCGCGAGCTGGATGCGCACGGACGAGCGCATCTCGGGAATGTCGTCGATCAGCAGGCCGCGAAACTTGGAGAGGTCCATTCCCGAGCCGGCCCGTCACTGGCCGTGATAGCTGGTGATCCGCTCGACTTCCCGCTTTGAACCGAGGATCACGGGGACGCGCTGATGCAGTTTCTCCGGCTGGATGTCGAGGATGCGTCGCCTGCCGTCGGTGGCCGCGCCTCCCGCCTGTTCGACAATCATGGCCATCGGATTGGCCTCGTACATCAGGCGCAACTTGCCTCCCTGCGCCCGCGTCTTGCTGTCGATGGGGTACATGAAGATTCCGCCGCGGCTGAGGATGCGGTGCACGTCGGCCACCATCGAAGCCACCCAGCGCATGTTGAAGTCCTGCCCGCGCGGCCCATCCTTGCCGGCCAGCAGTTCGTCGACATAGCGCTTGACGGGTTCCTCCCAGTAGCGCGAGTTGGATGCGTTGATGGCGAATTCGCGTGTCTCTTCGGGGATTTTCACGTCACCCTGGGTCAGCACAAACCTGCCGAACTCGCGGTCGAGCGTGAATACATTGACGCCGTCGCCCAGCGTCAGCACCAGCAGCGTGGTCGGTCCATACACGGCATAGCCGGCGCAGACCTGGCGCGTGCCGGGCTGGAGGAAGGCCTGCTCGTTCGGGTCCATGCCTTCGGGGCAGCGCAGCACGGAGAAGATGGTGCCGACCGAGACATTCACGTCGATGTTCGACGAGCCGTCGAGCGGATCGAACAGCAGCAGGTATTCGCCTTTCGGGTAGCGGTTGGGAATGGCGTGGGGCAGTTCCATTTCCTCGGAGGCCATGCCGGCCAGATGGCCGCCCCATTCGTTGGCGTCGAGCAGGATTTCATTGGAAATCACGTCGAGCTTCTTCTGCACTTCGCCCTGCACGTTGTCGCTGCCGGCGCTGCCCAGCACGCCGGCCAGGCTACCCTTGCCGATGGCGATCGAGATCGCCTTGCAGGCACGGGAGACGACTTCGATCAGCAGGCGCAGATCGGGGGATATGACATTCTTGTCGCGTTGTTCTTCGATAAGAAAGCGGGAGAGGGTGACGGAGCGCATGGTCGCGTGCGGAATAGTGAAAGGGAATGAGTCGATTATACCGATCCACCCTGCCGCATCGCCGCCAGACGGGCCGGGCTTCGCCCGCCCGGGAATCCCCTTCGGGGGCAGGCGTCAAGCCTCGACCATGCCGCGTATCACCTGGTTGAAATGTTCTATCCACTCGGCGGAGAACTGATTGTCGCTGGCGTTGATCTCGGCAATTGCGCGCAACAGCGAACGGCCCTCGCCGCGATGGCTGTGTTTCAGCGTCACCGACTCGAAGGCGTCGACGATGGCGAGGATCTTGGCGCCGGGAACGATCTGGTCCTCCTTGAGCCCTTGCGGATAGCCTCTGCCGTCGGCCATCTCATGATGCTGGGCAATCATCGCGGCCGCCTCATGCCAGCCCACCATGCGCTCGGCGATACCGGCGGCAAAGGACGGATGTTCATGCATCACCCGCCGCTCGGCATCCGTCAGCGCGCCGACCTTGAGCCAGATCGACTCCGGCAGGAACATCATCCCGATATCATGGAGGTAGACCGCCGCCTCCAGTTGTGCCGGGTCCACCGGTCTGCCGGCGCGGTCGTTTGTCTCAAGCGCCAATCTCAGCAGGCGGCCGCTGCGCCCCTTGAACAGCGGAGAGTAGGTTTCCAGCTGCAGTGCCAGACGCTGGAAGAACTTCAGGTCGCCGGCGTTGCCTTGTCCCCGTGCCGCGGCTTTGGGTGTCAGTTTTGCCGCCGCATTCGCCGGACGAAAGCCGGTGACGGCCTCGATCAGGGCAATCGAGGCATTGTCCAGCCCGTCGTTCTCGCGGGTGCTCAGCAGATCGAGGCCATCGATCAGCGGCTGGAGGCGCAGGGAATCCAGCGAGCGCCCTGCCAGGAGCGCTTCGACAGCCAGCTCCAGTCGATCAAGCGCCAGCAGGATCGCCTCCGCCAGCAGCGGCGAGAATGCCAGCTTTCCCTCGCGCAGCCTCACCAGCAGGCTCTCGATGGGATGGGTGATCCTGACCCCAAGCTCGAAGCGGCAGATCGACGCATCGCCCTTGATGGTATGCAGGGCGCGGAACAGCGTGGCGACGGACTCGCGGTCGCCGGCATCGCGCCGCAGATTGGCCACTTGCCGCTCCAGCGTCGTTACCTGGTCACTCAGGGCGTCGCGGAATTCGATCAGCAGATCACGGTCGGCGATCTGGTTGTAGCGGGGATTGGACATGCTCATGAATCTTCTCCGGAAGCGATTGGCCAAAACAAAATTGCGTTGAAGCATACGGCGACATCATGTTCCCGCGGGAAGCAGGGACGGCATCTTCGCGATTTCGGTGTCACGCGCAGCGGCCATGCCTGAAAATAAGGCAGACTCGCGCCAATGGCAAGCGGCGGCATCAATTGCCCGCCGGGTTGTGGCATGGCGGACACATGGCGATGGCTACCTTTGCTGCTATTCTTTGCATCATGTCCAGCATGGGTTGATCGGGTGAACGCACTTTCCCTGGAATCGATAATTACCGTCGAGGTAGTGACTTGCAGCGCCGAAGCGGCGCTGGGAGAGATATTGCGCACGATGGAGCGCAATCGGATCAGTTGCGTCGTGGTCGTGGATGACGAGCGGCGGCCCTGCGGAATCTTCACCGAGCGCGATGCCGTGGCCCTGCTTGCCGAAGGAACGGTTTCTCCGGGAAGCACCATCGGCGAGGTGATGAGCCGCCCCGTTGCGACCCAGCCGCTTTCGGTCGATTATCGCGATGCGCACCAGTACATGGTGGAGCTTGGGGTGCGCCATCTGGTGGGGGTGGATGCAGAAGGCCGCGTGGCGGGAGTGCTGTCCGAAGCGGATTTTCTCGAACACCTGGGTGACGAATACCTCGTTGAACTGAAGACCGTCAGCACGGCAATGAAGCCGGGCGTCACCGCGCTGGACGGTGGCGCACCGCTGGTCGACGCCTTGCGCCTGATGCGCAAGCGCCAGTCCGACCATGTAGTGGTTACCGCGGCGGATCTTCCGGTGGGCATCCTGACCGATCGCGATGTGGTGCGCATCGCCGGCCGCGGCGAACATCTGCAGACGCCCCTGGCCGGCCTGATGACGCCGGGTGTGCATTTCATCGCGTCCGATCTGCCGTTGCCGCAGGCGGTACAGCGCATGGCCGACCTCGGGGTACGCCGTCTGCTGGTAATGGACGAGGGGCAAATGCTCGGCGTGCTGACGCGCCATGACATCGTGCGCACGATGCAGGGCCGCCATGTCGAATTTCTGCGCAATACCATCGCCCGTCTGCGTCATGAACTGGTCAAGCCGGGCGGGCGCTACAGCGAGTTCGCTCGGCACATGATTCTCGGCGGCGTGCTCGACCGCATCGGCGACGGTGTTGTGCTGGCCGACGGCGAGAGCGGCGCTTATGTCGAAGCCAATGACCGTGCCGGCGAGTTGCTCGGCTATTCGCGCAACGAGATTCTCGGTCGGCACGTATGGGAGATATCCACCAGCTTCGCCGATGCGACTGCATGGCGCGCCTGGAGCATCGGCCTGACCGAGCAGGTGCGGGTGGTCAATAGCGAGTTCCGTTGCCGCAATGGCAGCCTGCTGCCGGTTGAAGTTCGCGTGTATCGGGTGAGTGACGGTGACCGTTTGCTGCAAGTGGCGATCTTCCGCGACGCGACGGCCGCGCGCAGGATCGAAACCGCCTTGCGTGAGGGCGAACGCTACTACCGTCACGTGATCGACAGCGCCGTCGATGGCTATTTCGCCATGGATTCCCGGCGCTGCTTCATCGAGGTCAATGACACGCTGTGCAATCTGTTCGGTTATCCGCGCGAAGAATGGATGGGAAAGACCCCGTTTGATTTCATCACCGAAGAGAGCCGCGCCGAACTGATGGCACAGATCAAGCGCATCGACACCACCGATCACCGCCGCTTTCAACTACTGGCCCGGCGCAAGGACGGCACGAGCTTTCCCATCCTGCTCAACAACACCACGCATCGCAACGAGAAGGGCGAGGCGATCGGCTCTTTCGGCTTCATCACCGACCTCACGCCGATTGTCGAGGCGCAGCGCGCCGTGGCCGAATCCGAGCGCGACCTGCGCGGCATCCTCGACGAGTTGCAGGACACCTACTACCGGACCGACATCAACGGAATCGTTACACGCGTCTCGCGTTCGGTGAAGCAGCTGCTCGGCTACGAAGTCGATGAGTTTGTCGGACTTCGGCTGGCGGATTCATATTGCTCGCCCGAAGAGCGCGAAGAGTTTCTCGCCCGCATGCGGGCCAATGGCGGCCACATAGTCGGCGGCGAGTCGCGCTTGCGGCACAAGGACGGACATGAAGTCTGGGTGCGCACCACGGCCCATTTCATGAAGGATGCCGCCGGCAACATCATCGGCGTCGAGGGCACCACCCGCGACAACACCAAGGAGCGACAGGTTGAGGAAGAGCTGCGACTGGCGGCCAAGGTGTTCGAGAGCAGCGGCGAAGCGATCATGATCACCGATGCCGGGGGGTGCATGATCTCGGTCAACAGCGCGTTTTCGCGGGTGACCGGGTATGCCCCAACCGAAGTGATCGGGCGCAACGCCAGCCTGCTGGCGTCGGGCAGGCACAGTCGCGAGTTCTTCAGCGACATGTGGCACGGCATGCTTGATAGCGGCTACTGGAAAGGCGAGATCTGGAACCGGCGTCGAAATGGCGAGGTGTTTCCCGAGTGGCTGGGAATTTCGTCGGTGCGCGATGCGGGTGGCAAGATTACGCATTTTGTCGGCATATTTTCCGACATCAGCGAGCGCAAGGCGGCCGAGGCGAAGATCGCCTTTCTCGCCCATCACGATCCGCTGACCGGCTTGCCCAACCGCCTGCTGCTCAAGGATCGCATGGAGCAGGCCATTGCCCACGGCGAACGCACCGGACGCAAGGTGGCACTGTTGTTTGTCGATCTCGATCGCTTCAAGGCGGTGAATGATTCCTTCGGCCATCCAGTGGGCGATGTCCTGCTGCGCGACGCAGCGCAGCGCCTGCTGGCCTGCGTGCGCGATTCCGACACCATCAGTCGCCACGGCGGCGACGAATTCCTGGTGGTGCTGACAGATCTGCAAAGCTCCGAGGTGCCGGCACAGATTTCCGGAAAGATCATGGCGGCGCTGGGCGAACCGTTTCACATCGACCCTCACGAGGCGACGATTTCCGCCTCCGTCGGCATTGCGGTGTATCCGGAAGACGGTGCCGACTTCGACGAGCTGCTGAAGAAGGCCGACACGGCCATGTACCACGCCAAGGAAGCCGGCCGCAATGCCTTCCGCTTCTATACCGAACGCATGAATGCCGATGCGCAGGAACGGCTGGACCTGCATGGTCGCCTGCGCCGCGGCCTGGAGCGCGAAGAGTTCATTCTTTACTACCAGCCGCTGGTCGATCTGAAGAGCGGCCTCGTTGTCGGTGCCGAAGCGCTGGTGCGCTGGCAGAGTCCGGAGCAGGGCCTGGTGGCACCGGGACACTTCATTCCCGCAGCGGAACACAGCGGCCTGATTGTGCCACTCGGCGAATGGGTGTTGCAGGAAGCTTGCCGCGAGCTGGTGTGCTGGCACGCGCAAGGCGGCCGGCAGTTCTCGATGGCGGTAAATATCTCCTCCATCCAGTTTCGCCGCGGCGATGTCGAAGAGACGGTGCGGCGGGCGCTGGCGGCCTCGGGCGCGACACCCGCCGCGCTGGAACTGGAGCTTACCGAGTCGATCCTGATCGACGGCGCCGAACAGGTACTGGCGACCATCAAACGGCTGCAGGCGCTGGGTGTGCGGCTGGCGATCGATGATTTCGGCACCGGCTATTCCAGCCTTGCCTACCTCAAGCGCTTCGCCGTTGACAAGCTGAAGATCGACCAGTCCTTCGTCCGCGACATCGTGACCGACCGGGACGACGCGGCGATCGTGCGCGCCGTGATCCAGATGGCCGGGAGCCTGGAACTGAAAGTGGTGGCGGAGGGCGTCGAGACCGAGGCCGTGGCCGCCGCGCTGCGCGCGATGAACTGCGACCTGGTGCAGGGCTACCATTTCGGCCGGCCGATGCCGGCGGCCGAGTTCCGCCGCCTGATCGGCGTGGCTTAGCCGCTTATTTGCAGGCCGCTGCCAGCCACTTGCCCGAGTAGTTCTGCTTCATGGTCATCGGGCCGCGCTTGCCGCCTTCCATGGTGAAGGTGGACTCGCCCTTGTAGGCCTCCTCGCCCTGGTAGGTCATCGAGCCGGTGCCGGTCATCTTCTGTTCGCCGGTGCAGACGATCTTCCAGGTCACGGTGTTGCCCGATACCTTCACGTCCTTCTGCTCGCATTTATGCTTGCGGTCTTCATCGGTTTGCGGCGGCTGGCGTTTTTCGGCCTGCTCCTTGGTGACGCAGTGCTTCACCGCCATTGTCATGCCGCCGCCGGGACCGCCAGGCATCTTGACGCCCATCGCTTCCATCTGCTTGCGCTGGGCTTCCGGCATGGCCGGCATGGCCGGCATGCCGCCGCCGCTCATCTGGGTGGTGATTTCCCACAGGCCGGGTTTCATGGCATGGGCGGTGGCGGCCAGGCTGGTGGCGGCAACAATGACGAGAGAGGCGAGTTTGCGCATGGGGAACTCCTTCAGTGAGTGGACAGGCGAAGCGCAATTCTGCGCTTTCCGGCGATGTGCGCCAAGCGTTTCATGCCAAGGGCAAGTGGCGGGGTAGAATTATTGCCTGTCTTGAGAGGCGAGGCATGGCGACTCTGATTCCCGGCATTGGCGGTTGCACCTTCGACACCGGCGGCGAGCGGCGCTTCGCTGAGCGCCTCGAAGCCAAGCTGGAAGACGACTATCTGTGCTGGTACAACATACCGGTCGGCCTGTCCTACGGTCATCCCGATTTCATCGTCCTGCACCCGCGGCGTGGCTTGCTGATTCTCGAAGTGAAGGATTGGAAGCGTGACACGGTCCTTGGAATCGACAAGCTTCGGGCAACGCTGAATCTCGACAGCGGGCCAAAGGAAGTACAGAACCCGCTGGAACAGGCGAGACGTTATGCGGAGGATCTGGCGGCCACGTTGAGCAAGGATCCGCAACTCGTTATCGGTTCCGGGCGTGAAGCGGGACGGCTGTTGTTTCCGTGGAGCTATGGCGTGGTGTTCAGCCGCATTACCCGCAAGCAGTTCGACGACGGAGGATTGGATGCGGTGATTCCTCCCGATCGGGTCATCTGTCAGGACGAAATGACGGAGGGCGTCGAAGCCGAGGAATTCCAGCGCCGCCTGTGGAACATGTTTCCGCTGCAATTCAAGGGGCGGCTCAGCCTGCCTGAGATCGACCGCGTGCGCTGGCATATCCATCCCGATGTGCGCATCGCGCCGCGTCAGGCCAGCCTGTTCGGCGAGGGCGTCGCGCCGATCGATCTGATGCTTGTGATGGACGTGCATCAGGAGCAACTGGCGCGCAGTCTGGGCGACGGCCACCGCGTCATTCACGGCGTCGCCGGTTCAGGCAAGACCCTGATCCTAGGCTATCGCGCGGAGTATCTGGCACGCGGCGCTGGCAAGCCGATCCTGGTGCTCTGCTACAACCAGTCGCTGGCTCGTCGTCTCGCGCGCACCATGGCCGACAAGGGGCTCGACGGGAAGGTGCATACCCATCACTTTCACCAATGGTGCCGCGCCCAGCTCGTCGCCTACAACGCCGGGCTGCCGGAAAAGTCCGATGAAAATCAAGGGATGTTTTTTGACGCCATGGTGGACCGCGTCATACGCAGCGTCGAGCGCGGTCTGATTCCCACTACGCAATATTCGGCGATCCTGATCGATGAGGGGCATGACTTCAAGCCGGAATGGTTCAAGCTGGTGACGCAGATGGTCGACCCAGCCACCAACAGCCTGTTGGTGCTCTACGACGATGCGCAGTCCATCTATGGCGACGCCAAGCGAAGGAGGTTCAGTTTCAAGAGCGCCGGCATCCAGGCCGTGGGTCGCACTACCATCCTCAAGCTGAATTACCGCAATACCGACGAAATCCTTCGTTTCGCCCGCGATGTCGCCCACGGCATTCTCAAGCCGATGGATTCCGACGAAGATGGCGTACCGCTGATCAATCCGCAATCCGCTGGCCGCGCCGGCCCGCCACCGATGGTGGTCAAGCTGCCAACGCTGCGCGCCGAAGCCGAATTCATCGCCGAACGCCTGAAGGAAGCCCACCGTGCCGGCACGCCCTGGCGCGACATGGCGGTGATCTACCGCCACTACAACCCGGTGGGCCGGACAATATTGGCAACACTGCGCGGCTTCGGCGTACCGGTGATCTACTTCAAGGAAGCCAGCTTTGCGCCGGACGAGGATGCGGTGCTCGCAGTCACCATGCATTCGTGCAAGGGTCTGGAATTTCCGTTGGTGGTGATTCCCGGCGCCGACTGCATCCAGCGCGCGGTTGAGCTACCGCCGGAAGAAGCCAAACTACTCTATGTGGCGATGACGCGGGCGACGCGGGAGTTGGTGGTAAGCGGGGTGGCAACGTGAGGATCGGATCATGAAAATAGAAAAGGAAGAATCCAAGTCGGATCGTGAACCGCGATTAGCGTGGTTGGGATTCGGTTTGCTTGCACTTGTTGCGATCTGGTTGTTCTACGGGCTGGCAGCCTATTTTCTATTGCCGCTCGTGCTGGCCTATAGCAATTCGGATTCCCAGAAGATCGGACAGTTCGGTGACGTGTTCGGAGCGTTGAACGCTCTCTTCTCAGCGTTTGCATTTGCCGTATTGATTTTTACGATGTTCCTGCAAAGAAGGGAACTGGCGCTGCAACGTGAAGAACTGGAGCACACGCGAAGCGAAATTCGCGGGCAGAAGGAACAACTACAAGCGCAGAATCTTACGATGCAGCGACAGGTTTTTGAAGGTAGTTTTTTCGCTTTGCTTGGGGCGTATCAGGACATCGTGAGAATGCTAGATGTTCGCAAGCTGGATGGGACACTCATTCGTCAGGGGCGTGATTGCTTTGAGTACTTTTTTTCCCGTTCGTTACGAAGGGATTACTCAGTCATTAAAGAGAAAGGGTTGTCGGGTATTGAGGCCTCGCGCGCAGAACGAGTCCTGAAAATTTTAGATCCCGCTAGTTTCCGAGAATTGATTCAAGCGCGCGGCGGTGTGGATCAGAGCGTTATCCAGGCCTATGTGAGTTTTTTTCTTCAGCATCAGTCCGACGTCGGCCACTACTTCCGGACCGTTTATCACATCTATCGCTTTATCGACGAGAGCGCCCTTTCGAAGGAAGAGAGGCGGCGATTTGCAAGAATCGTTCGGGCGCAGTTGTCGACTTATGAACTCTTATTGTTCTTCTACAACGGGCTGAGTCCTTACGGGTACGAAAAATTCTGGCCGTTAGCCAACAAATACGAAATTTTCCAGAATCTGGACGTTGATCTCCTATTTGATTCGTCTCACTTGCGGTATTACGACGGTGCTCTTGGGCGGGAGGTCGAATGAGTACCTTGCAGCGTTTTTTAGCGTCACCGCCCATTCATCCTGCCGCCGCATGGTATCTCGCCGATCTTGGCGAATTCCGCGGCAAGCAGGAGCTTTACACGCGCCAGTCGCCGCAGCGGCTCAAGGTGTTGCGCGAGCATGCGCTGATCGAGAGCGCGGTGTCGTCGAACCGTATCGAGGGCGTGGCGCTGGAAGCGTCGCGCGTGCGAGATGTGCTGGTGGCGCCCAAGCCATTGTTCCGTGACCGGGATGAGGAGGAGATCCGCGGCTACCGCGATGCGCTGGACTGGATATACCGCGAGTCGGCGGGCATTGCCGTGAGCGAGGAAAATATTCGCCGGCTCCACGCCATGGCGCGTGGCCAGATATGGGATGCTGGCCAGTTCAAGGAAAAGGACGGCGACATCATCGAGCGTTATGCCGATGGTAGCGAGCGGGTGCGCTTTCGGCCTGTTGCGGCGGCGCGCACGGGTGAGGCCATGAGCGAGTTGGTGGCTGACTGGCGGTGTTGTCTGGACGAGGGCTGGGTCCATCCGCTGATCGCACTGGCGGCTTTCAATCTCGATTTTCTCTGCATCCATCCGTTCCGCGATGGCAATGGCCGAGTCTCGCGCCTGCTGTGGCTGCTTCAGTGCCAGCAGCTCGGCTTTGATGTGGGGCGCTACATCAGCCTGGAGCGGTTGGTGGAGGAAAACAAGGCGCGCTACTACGAGACGCTGGAACAAAGTTCGCACGGCTGGCACGAGTGCAAACACGATCCCTGGCCGTACATCAATTTCGTGCTCTACATCCTCAAGACTGCTTACAAGGAGTTCGCCGAGCGGGTCGGCGAAGTCAGCGCGCCGCGTGGTTCCAAGCGTGAGCTGGTGCTGGCCGCGTTGGCGCGCCTTGCCGGGGAGTTCAGTTTCGGTGAGTTGGAACAGGCTTGCCCCGGCGTGAGCCGGGACATGATTCGCCTGGTATTGCGCGAACGCCAAGCTGAAGGAACGCTTGTATGCGAGGGGCGCGGCCCCGCGGCGCGTTGGCGGAAGAAGGGGTAATTACCTCTTGGTGGGGGTAATAGTGAGGGTAGTAACCGCGCCTACTTGCCCTTGGACCACGAATCCTTCAGCGTCACCGCGCGATTGAATACCGGCGTGCCGGGCCTGGAGTCGAAGCGGTCGGCGACGAAATAGCCGTGGCGTTCGAACTGGAAGCGCTCCTCGGCGGCGGCGCTTTTCAGCGCTGCTTCGAGTTGCGCGGTGATCACGAGTTTTGAATCAGGGTTGAGGTCGGCAATGAAATCGCGCCCGCCCTCGCCGGGCGCTTCGACGGCGAACAGGCGGTCGTACAGGCGCACCTCGGCGGCATACGCGTGCCGCGCCGAGACCCAGTGGATGTTGCCCTTGACCTTGTAATTGTCGGAACCCGGTGTGCCGGACTTGGAGTCGGCCATGTACTCGCAGCGCACCGCCGTGATCTTGCCATCGGCATCCTTGTCGCAGCCGGTGCACTTGACGACGAAGCCATAGCGCAGGCGCACCATGTTGCCGGGAAACAACCGGAAGTAACCCTTGCCGGGCACTTCCATGAAGTCCTCGCGCTCGATCCAGAGTTCCTTCGAAAACGGGACGGGGCGCTTGCCCCATTCGGGCTTTTGCGGGTGGTTGGGCGCGAGGCATTCTTCCTCCTGCCCCTCGGGGTAGTTGTCGATGACCAGCTTGACCGGATCGAGCACGGCGATGCGGCGCGGTGCGGTTTCGTTCAGGTGCTCGCGCTGGCATTCTTCGAGCACGCTGATGTCGATCCACGAATCGGACTTGGTGACCCCGTTCATTTCGTTGAAGCGGCGGAAGGCTTCGGGCGTGAAGCCCCGACGGCGCGCACCGACCAGGGTCGGCAGGCGCGGGTCATCCCAGCCATCGACGTGCCTCTCGTCGACCAGCTGGATCAGCTTGCGCTTGGAGAGCACGACGTAGGAAAGGTTGAGCCGGGCGAATTCGATCTGCTGCGGTAGCGGCGTATTGACGCAGCCCAGCTCGGCCAGTCGTGCCAGCAGCCAGTCGTAGAAGGGGCGCTGGTCCTCGAACTCCAGGGTGCAGATCGAATGGGTGATGTTTTCCAGTGCATCCTCGATCGGATGGGCGTAGGTGTACATCGGGTAGATGCACCAGGCATCGCCGGTGGCGTGGTGCGTGGCGTGGCGGATGCGGTAGATCGCCGGGTCGCGCAGGTTGATGTTGCCAGAACTCATGTCCACCTTGGCGCGCAGGATGTGCGCGCCGTCGGCGAATTCGCCGGCCTTCATGCGGCGGAACAGATCGAGGTTCTCCGAGGGCGTGCGGTCGCGGTAGGGCGAGTTCTTCCCCGCCTCGGTCAGCGTGCCGCGGCTGGCGCGCATTTCCTCCGCCGTCTGCGAATCGACGTAGGCATGGCCGGCTTCGATCAGCTTCTCGGCGAAGTCGTACATCCACTGGAAGTAGTCGGAGGCGAAATATTGATTTCCCTTCCAGTCGAAGCCCAGCCAGTGCACGGCGTCGATGATGGAATCGACATACTCCTGTTCTTCCTTCTCCGGATTGGTGTCGTCGAAGCGCAAGTGACAAGCGCCCGCGTAGTCCAGCGCCAGGCCGAAATTCAGGCAGATCGACTTGGCGTGGCCGAAGTGCAGGTAGCCGTTGGGCTCCGGCGGGAAGCGGGTGCGGATTTTCGCCGTGTCGCCAGCGCCGACTTTCTGTTGCGCGGCGGGGCCTGGCCGGCCACTCCAATGGCGCGCGGCGTACTTGCCGTTCTTGAGGTCGGCGTCGATGATGTGGCGAATGAAGTTATGTACCCGTGCGCTTGCGTCGGGTACGGTATCCACGCGGATGGAGGGTTTGTCGTTGTCGGCCATGATCGGCGGTTTGCATTGCGGCGAAGCTGCAATTCTACCGGCAGGCGTAAAATGGCGACAATGAATTGGACTAGCCTTCTCGCCATCGGCGGCGGTGCCGTATTGGGTGCCTGGCTGCGCTATGGCCTGGGGCTCTGGCTGAATCCGGTGTTCGTCACCGTGCCGATGGGCACGCTTGCCGCCAACCTGATCGGCGGCTATCTGGTGGGCGTCGCGGTGATGGTGTTCCACATCAACGCCGAGTTGCCGCCCGAACTCAAGCTGTTCTTCATCACCGGCTTCCTCGGCGCGCTGACCACCTTCTCGACTTTTTCGGCCGAGGTGGTGCACCTGATCCAGGGTGCGCGCTACGGCTGGGCGGCGGGTGCCGCCGCCATGCACCTGTTCGGTTCGCTCATCATGACCGGGCTGGGCATCCTCACCATCCACAAGCTGGCGCAATGAGGTTCGATCCCGAGGCGCGGCGGGCGGCGCGGCCCGCGCTGAGCTATGACGAGGCGCTGCCGGTGAATGCGCGGCGGCAGGAAATCGGCGAGGCGATACTCAAGCATCAGGTGGTGGTGATCTGCGGCGAGACCGGTTCGGGCAAGACCACGCAGCTGCCGAAAATCTGCCTCGACATCGGCCGCGGGCTCAACGGCCTGATCGGCCATACCCAGCCGCGGCGCATCGCGGCGCGTGCCACGGCGACGCGCATCGCGCAGGAGCTGAAGTCCGAACTCGGCCGCCACGTCGGCTTCAAGATCCGCTTCACCGACAAGAGCACGCCGTCCTCCTTCATCAAGCTGATGACCGACGGTATCCTGCTGGCGGAAACGCAGACCGATCCGCTCTTGCGCCAGTACGACACGATCCTGATCGACGAGGCGCACGAGCGCAGCCTGAACATCGACTTCCTGCTCGGCTATCTGCGCCAACTTTTGCCGAAGCGACCGGACCTGAAAGTCATCGTCACCTCGGCCACGCTCGATGCCGAGCGCTTCAGCAAACACTTCACCATTGACGGAAATGCGGCGCCGGTGATCGAGGTTTCCGGCCGGCTCTATCCGATCGAGACACGCTTCCGGCCCTTCGACGAGAAGAAGGACATGGACCTCAATGACGCCATCGTCGATGCCGTCGATGAAGCGCATCGCACCGGGCCGGGCGATGTGCTGGTGTTCCTGCCCGGTGAGCGCGAGATCCGCGAGGCGGCCGAGGCGCTGCGCAAACACCATCCCCCAGGGCTGGAAGTGCTGCCCCTGTTCGCGCGCCAGACCGCCGTCGAGCAGGGTCGCGTTTTCGCTTCGCATCAGGGGCAGCGCGTGGTGCTGGCGACCAACGTTGCCGAGACCTCGCTGACCGTACCCGGTATCCGCTACGTGATCGATTCGGGGCTGGCGCGCGTCAAGCGCTATTCGCATCGCAACAAGGTCGAGCAATTGCAGGTCGAACCGATCTCGCGCGCGGCGGCCAGCCAGCGCGCCGGGCGTTGCGGCCGCGTTTCGGCGGGCGTCTGTTTCAAGCTTTACGACGAAGATGATTTCAACCAGCGCCCGGCCTACACCGAGCCCGAAATCCTGCGCTCCAGCCTGGCCGGTGTGATCCTGCGCATGAAATCGCTGCATCTGGGCGATGTCGAGGACTTCCCCTTCCTCGAAGCGCCGCTGCCGCGCATGATCGCCGACGGCTACCAGTTGCTCGCCGAACTCGGCGCGATCGACGAGACAACGAAAGAGCTGACCCAGGTCGGCTTCGAGCTGGCCAAGCTGCCGCTGGACCCGAAGATCGGCCGCATGATTCTCGCCGCGCGCGAGCACAACTGTCTGCGCGAAGTGTTGATCATCGCCGCCGCGCTGGGCACCCAGGACCCGCGCGACCGGCCGCAGGAGCATGCGGCGGCGGCCGACCAGGCCCATGCCAAGTGGAAGGACGAGAAATCCGAGTTTCTCTCCTATCTCAAGCTCTGGGCCGCCGGCGACGAAATCTGGAAGCACGAGACCTCGAACAAGCAGCGCCAGTGGTGCCGGCAGAACTTCATCAATTGGTTGCGCCTGCGCGAGTGGCGCGACGTGCATGGCCAACTGATGACCCTGTGCCACGAGCATGGCTGGAAGGAGAACCAGATCCCGGCCGGCTACGAGTCCATCCACAAGGCCCTGCTGACCGGCCTGCTCGGCCACATCGGCCTCGTCAGCGAGGAGGACAAAAACTACCTCGGCGCGCGCGGCATCCGCTTCTACATCCATCCCGGTTCGGCGCTGGTGAAGAAGGCCGGACGCTGGATCGTCGCTGCCGAACTGGTCGAGACCTCGCGGTTGTTCGCGCGTTGCATCGCGAAGATCGAGCCGGAGTGGCTGGAGCAGGTCGGCGGCCACCTGATCCGCAAGCATGTCTATGAGCCGCACTGGGAGAAGGGGCCGGGACAGGTCGTGGCCTGGGAGCGCGTCACGCTGCACGGCTTGATGATCCATGCCAAGCGCCGCGTGCACTACGGTCCGAGCGACCCCAGGCTCGCGCGCGAAATCCTGATCCGCGAGGCGCTGGTCGAAGGCCAGGTCGGCGAGGACTGGGTGCGCAAGTGGCGCTTCTTCCAGCACAACGCCAAGCTGATGAAGGAGATCCAGGCGCTGGAACACAAGTCGCGGCGGCCCGACGTGCTGGTCGACGACGAGCTGATTTATGCCTTCTACGATAGCCGGATTCCCGAGGGCATCATCACCCTGGCGGCCTTCGACCACTGGCGGCGCGAGGCCGAGGCGGCCAATCCGAAGCTGCTCTGCCTGGAAAAGGAGCAGCTGATGCGGCACGAGGCGGCGGGCATCACCACCGACGCCTTTCCTCCCGCATTGATCCATCGCGGCCAGAGCTTCAAGCTGAGCTACCACCACGACCCGGGTGCGGCCGATGACGGCGTCACCTTGATGCTGCCGCTGCCGGCGCTCAACCAGCTGCCGGCCAATCGCTGTGAATGGCTGGTGCCGGGGCTGCTCAAGGAAAAGATCCTCGCCCTGCTGAAGACGCTGCAGCAGAAGTATCGCCATCGTCTGCAGCCGCTCGACGAGTTCGCCACTGATTTCTGCGAAACCGAACATGACCTCGACGAGCCGCTGGTGCGCGCCCTGACGCGCGCCGCCGAGGAGCATCTGGCCATGAAGCTGCCGCTCGACGCCTTCCGCACGGGCGAATTGCGGCCGCACCTGTTCATGAACTTCCGTCTCACCGACGAGCATGGCGGCACGCTGGCGATCTCGCGCAATCTCGCTGAACTGCGTGCCGAGTACCGCGACCGCGTCGAGCAGGTCTATGCCGCTGCCGAAGTGAAGCACGAGGCCGCGGCGGGAGAGTTGTCCGGCGTCACCGCCTGGACCTTCGGCACGCTGCCCGAGCTCATGGAAGTGAAAGTCGGCGCTGGCACTACGGTGGGTTTCCCGGCGCTGGTCGATCTGGGCGAGAGCGTTCGGCTCACCGCCTTCGATACCGAGGACAAGGCCCGCGCCGAACATCGGCGCGGCATGGCGCGGCTGTTCGCGCTGCAGCTCGCAGCACAGGTCAAGGCCGTCGAAAAACTGCCGGGCCTGCGCGAGACCGCGCTGCAATTCATCGCACTCGGCACCGAGAAGGAGCTGCGCGAGCAACTGGTCGCCGTGACGCTGGAACGCACCTGCCTGATGGACCCGCTGCCGACCGAAGAGTCGGCGTTCACGGCACGGCGCGAGGCGGCGCGCGGCCGCATCCTGCTGGTGGCGCAGGAGATCCTGCGCCTGATCGGGACGATCCTGACCGAGCATGCCGTGCTGGCGAAGAAGCTCGCCGCGATGCAGAAGGCTTTCCCGCAGGCCTGCGCCGACATCGGCGCGCAACTTGCCGAACTGATGCCCAAGCGATTTATCGCCACCACGCCCTTCGAGCGCCTGCAGCACTATCCGCGCTACCTCAAGGCCATCAGCCTGAGGCTGGAAAAGGCGCGCAGCGACCCGGCGCGCGACGCCCGCCTGATGGCAGACTGGCAGGGCTTGGGCCGCCCCTGGGAGCGCGAGCGCAATGCGATGCTGAAATCCGGCCAGCAGGGCGATGCCTTCCTCGACGAGTTCCGCTGGCTGCTGGAAGAACTGCGCGTGGCATTATTCGCACAGGAACTGAAAACCTCGTCGCCGGTCTCGGTGAAGCGGCTGCAGAAAATGTGGGATAGCCGGTTACATAAATGATGGAAGTCTTTGCTGCCTTCACAAAATCCTTGCGCGACCTGACGCGGGCCGAGGTGCTGTGGCAGGCCATCTGGCCGCCGCTGGTGGCGCTCGCCCTGTGGGGTACCGTCGCCGTGGCGGTCTGGGGGCATGGCGTGGCATTGATGGCCCGCATCGTGCCCGGGCTGCCCTGGTCGGGATGGGAATGGGTGGGGCACTGGGCGACGGTGTTCCTGCTGCTGGCGGCGTTTGCCTCGCTGGTCTACCTCACTGCCGTTTTCCTCGTTGCGGTGTTTGCCTTGCCGCGCCTGCTCAGCCTGGTGGCCGTGCGCGATTATCCCGATCTCGTAGCGCATGGCGAAAATGCGTTCCTGGGCAGCCTCGCCAATACGCTGTCGGCCGGCGCGATCTTTGTGCTCGGCTGCCTCGTCATCCTGCCGCTGCTGCTGATCCCGGGAGCGCTGCTGGTGCTGCCCTTGCTGTGGGGAGCCTGGCTGAACCAGCGCACCTTCAGCTTTGATGCGCTGGCCGAACATGCGACGCGCACGGAAATGCAGCGGCTCATGCGCGAGAAGCGCAGCGTGTTTTATGTGGCCGGCCTCGGCACGGCGGCGGCGGCGCACGTGCCGCTGGCCAATCTTCTGGCGCCCGCCCTGACGGCGCTGGTTTTCGTGCATCTCGGTCTGGCCGCTTTGCGGCGCCAGCGCCAGGAACAAGGAATCGAACTATGAGCACAGTCCAAAGCGGCATCGGTGCCATCATCATCGGCGATGAAATCACGCGTGGCAAGCGTGAGGACAAGCATTTCACCAAGTTGCTGGAGATACTTGCGGCACGCGGGCTGGTGCTGGATTGGGCGCTGTATGTGGGCGACGATCGCGAACGGCTGACCGAAACCTTGCGCCGCACCCTGGCCGGCAATGACATCGTCTTCAGCTTCGGCGGCATCGGCAACACGCCGGACGACCACACGCGCCAGGCCGCCGCCGCTGCGGCCGGCGTCGAACTGGTGCTGCATGCGGACGCCGAGCGGGAGATTCGGGCGCGCTTCGCCGAACTCAAATACGAGCTGACCGACCTGCAACTGGCCATGGGCAATTTCCCGGCGGGCAGCCGCATCATTCCCAATCCCTTCAACCGCATCCCCGGCTTCTCGCTGGGCCATCACCACTTCGTCCCTGGCTTTCCGCAAATGGCGTGGCCGATGGTCGAATGGGTGCTCGACAATGATTACCGCGACCGCTTCAACGCCAGCCCCACCGCGGAAGCGTCGATCCTGGTGTGGAAGGGCGTCGAGGGCGCACTGATCAATCTCATGCGTGTCATCGAAGCCGATTACAGCGGCATCAAGGTGTTCAGCCTGCCCTTCCTCGGCTCGGCTGAGATCCAGCGCCATATCGAACTCGGCGTGCGTGGCGCGCCGGAACAGGTGCCGCCCGCCATGGAGGCCATCAAGCGCGGAGTGACGGAACTGGGCTACACGTTCGATGACAAGTAAGCGACGTCGGCCGCAGGTTGCGATCCGACCACCGGTAGTTTCGGCTATCCGGACGGTCTTACGGTCCGCGCAGATTTGATCTATCCTGATTTCATTGAAGCCAGCAATCGGGTGCCGCCATGATCGATCGGGAAGACCGTCAGCGCCTCCAGCACGCCAAGCTGTTCGCCAACATCAGCCTGGAAAGCATCGAGCATCTGCTCGAACGCTGCCATCGGCTGGATTTGGAGCGCGGCGAGCATCTGCTGGAAGCCGGCGCCGCCAACAGTCATTTGTATCTGATTCTCGACGGTGAATTGCGTGTTTATCTGGCTGACCGCACCATGCCCGAGCATGCCGTCTTCGGCGCCGGTGATTGCGTCGGCGAGATGTCGTTGCTGGATGGCCAGAAAGCTTCGGCGCTGGTGCTGGCGGCGCACGATACGCGGCTGCTGGCGATGCCGCACGAAGTGCTCTGGGCGCTGGTCGATTGTTCGCACGGCGTGGCGCGCAACCTGCTTGCGATCATGGCCGGCCGCATGCGCAACGACAATCTGGCGATGGTCAATTCGCAGACCCAGAGTCTTGAATTCGAGCAGGCGTCGAGCGTCGATGCATTGACCGGAATCCACAACCGGCGCTGGTTGCTGGAAGCTTATCCGCGGGCCATCGGGCGCTGTGAGCGCAATGGCGAATCGCTCTGCCTGATCATTGCCGACATTGACTTGTTCAAGCGCTTCAATGACCGCTTCGGCCATCTCGCGGGCGATGGCGTGTTGCGTCGCGTCGCGCGCCAGCTGGCCGATGGCCTGCGCACGCAGGACCTGATCGCGCGCTACGGCGGCGAGGAGTTCCTGATCCTGCTGCCGCACGCCGGCCTCGACGAAGCCCTGCTGATCGCCGAGCGTTTGCGCGATCTGGTGGCGGCCTGCGCGCTGGAAACCAGCGAGGGCATGCAAAGCGTGACGCTCAGTTGCGGCGTGGCCCAGATGCGCAAGGGTGAAACGCTGGATGAACTGACGTCGCGCGCCGATGCCGCCTTGCTGAATGCCAAGGAGAACGGGCGGGACCGGGTGGAAACCGCGGAGTAGTCGGGGAAGCCTGGGTTTACCCCGTACCGCCGACCGTCAATCCGTCGATGCGCACCGTCGGCTGGCCGACGCCGACCGGCACGCTCTGGCCTTCCTTGCCGCAGGTGCCGACACCCGAATCGAGCGCCATGTCGTTGCCGATCATGGAGACGCGGTTCATCGCCTCGGGGCCGTTGCCGATCAACGTGGCGCCCTTGACCGGCGTGGTGATCCTGCCGTTTTCGATCAGGTAGGCCTCGGCGGTCGAGAAGACGAATTTGCCACTGGTGATGTCCACCTGGCCGCCGCCGAAGTTGGCCGCATAGAGGCCCTTCTTCACCGACTTGATGATTTCCGCCGGATCGTGGCTGCCATTGAGCATCGTGGTGTTGGTCATGCGCGGCAGCGGCAGGTGGGCGAAGGACTCGCGGCGCGCATTGCCGGTGATCGGCACATTCATCAGGCGCGCGTTCAGCGTGTCCTGCAGGTAGCCGACGAGGATGCCGTCTTCGATCAGCACGGTGCGCTGCGTCGGGTTGCCCTCGTCATCGATGGTGAGCGAGCCGCGCCGGTCGGCGATGGTGCCGTCATCGACCACGGTGACGCCCCTGGCGGCGACGCGCTGGCCGATGCGCCCGGCGAAGGTCGAACTGCCCTTGCGGTTGAAGTCGCCTTCGAGGCCGTGGCCGACCGCTTCGTGCAGCAGGATGCCGGGCCAGCCGGGGCCGAGCACCACGGTCATTTCGCCGGCCGGGGCGGGCTTGGCGGCGAGATTGACGCTGGCCTGATGCACGGCGCGGCGGGCGTAGTCGCCCAGCACCGTATCGGTGAAATAGGCGTAGTCGAAGCGCCCGCCGCCGCCCGAGGAACCCTGTTCGCGTCTTCCCTTTTCTTCCATGATCACGGATATCGAAACCCGCACCAGCGGCCGCACGTCGGCCGCCATGTGGCCGTCGGCGCGGGCCACCAGCACGACTTCCCAGGTGCCGGCGATGCTCGCCATGACTTCCTTGACCCGCGGGTCGGCGGCGCGCGCCATGGCTTCGAGTCGTTCCAGCAGCGTGACCTTCGCCGCATCATCGAGCGAGGCGATGGGGTCGTTGCCGGCATACAGCGTGGCCGGCTGCCTGCCCCGCCGCAGCAGCGGCGCCAGACGCTGGGCGCCGGCCGCGGCGATGGCGCGGGTGGTGTTGGCGGCCGACTTCAGCGCTTCCAGGCTGATGTCGTCGGAATAGGCGAAGGCGGTCTTCTCGCCCGAGATCGCGCGCACGCCGACGCCCTGTTCGATATTGAAACTGCCCGACTTGACGATGCCTTCTTCCAGGCTCCAGGCCTCGGAGCGGGCGTACTGAAAATACAGGTCCGCGTAATCGACGCGATGGCCGAACAACTGGCCGAAGACGCGTTCGAGCATGTGCGGCGCCAGGCCGTGGGGCTTGAGCAGTATCTGTTCGGCGATGTCGAAATGGGGGATGGGGCTGGCGGGAGCGTTCATTTCTGTCCTTTTGATATTGCTACAGTATGCGGTGTTTCAGGGCCGGCAAACTGGTCCTGACTTCGACCAGTCGTAGCCGATTCAGTTCGGCAACGACTACGCCCTCGCCCTTGTCCATGCGCGCCAGTACCTCGCCCCAGGGATCGATGACCATGCTGTTGCCGTGGGTCATGCGTCCGTTGGGATGCTGGCCGCCTTGCGCCGAGGCCAGGACATAACACTGGTTCTCCACGGCGCGTGCGCGCAGCAGCATTTCCCAGTGGGCACGGCCGGTGGTTTCGGTAAAGGCGGCGGGCAGCACCAGCAGGTCCACTTCGCCCAAGGCACGGAAGAGTTCCGGGAAACGCAGGTCGTAGCAGATGGCAATGCCGATGCGTCCCAGCGGCGAGTCGAACGCGACGACCCGATCGCCGCGCTCGATGGTGGCGGCTTCGTCGTAGGCTTCGTCGCCCTTCCTGAAGCCGAACAGATGGATCTTGTCGTAGCGCGCCACGCGCTTGCCCTGCGGATCGAACACCAGGCAGGAGTTGCGCAGCTTGGCCGGGTCGTTCGCCACCAGCGGAATCGAGCCGCCGACCAGCCACAGGCCATGCTTTTGCGCCGCTGCCGCGAGAAAGTCCTGGATCGGTCCGCTGCCGTCGACCTCGCGCGCCGCAAGCCGATCGGCATCCGTGGCGCCGATCAGCGGGAAGTATTCGGGCAGGGCGACCAGTTGTGCGCCGGCCGCCGCCGCTTCGGCGATCAGGCGTCCGGCGGTGGCCAGGTTGGGCGCCACGTCCGGCCCCGAAATCATCTGCACTGCGGCGATCCTGGTATTCATTTCGTGCCCTCCACGGCTTTCGGTTGCGTCTGCCCCAGCTTTTCAACTTTCGGGTCGGCCCAGCTCCCGGTCACCGCGTATTCGAAGGCGAAGGCCTGGTCGAGCGGGTCGCGGAGGATTTTTTGCGCCGCCCAGACGACTGCGCCGGCGACCGGATTGGCAATCATGGCGCCGACCGCGATCGATTCGCCCACCGCCGGTTGCACGCGCACCTTGAGGTCCTGCGTCTCGGCGCCGAGATTGACGGTGCCGCTCATCAGCACCTTGGCCGACGGCCCTTGTATCTGCAGTTCTTTCGTCTCCATGACGCCGCGCGCGATGGCGAATTGCCCGCCGATGTTGTCGAAGGCAAAGCCCTCGCTGAAGATGTCGCGGAAATCCAGCGTGATGCGGCGCGGCAGCGACTGCAGGCTGAGGATGCCCAGCAGGCGGCCGACGCCCGGTTCGAGCTTGATGAACTGCCCGCCGGAAGCATCGAGCTTGAGGCCGCCGTTGAGGCTCGGATAGTCCAGCGTGAAGGGCGAGCCGGTCCACGACAGGTTGCCTGAAAGCTTCGCGTTGCCGCGTCGCACCGTGTCCGGATAGCCGATGCGGGCCAGCAGTTTTTCGATGCTCGTTGCGTCGAGTTTGAATTCGACGCGGGTATCGGGTTGGGTCGGACTGGGTCGCCAGCGGCCGGTGGCTTCCAGCGTGCCGTCTTCGTTCTTCACGTCGATCCTGGTGTTCCAGTAGCCGTCGCGATTCTCGGCCGCGATGCGCACGGCGCCCAGTGCGCGGTCTTTGAACGAAAGCTTGTCGACCGTGATGTCGAGCGCGGGAATCCGCTCGATCACTTCGCTGGTCTTTGCCTGCAGGGCGGCGGGCGAGGCGACCGATTCCGGAATCGAAAACTGGGCAATGCGCCCCGACAGCTTGCCGTTGCCGATGCTGTTCCATTCGAAGTTGCCGGCCAGTTCGCGGCTCTTCAGTTCAAAGCGGGTGCTGCTTGATCCTTCGGGACGGCTGCCGCTCACGCGCACGTCGTGGAAGCTCTTGTCCTGCACGGTCAGGTCGGGGGTGCGCAAGTCGAACTGGACTGCAGGCAGGAGCGGCAGCGCCGATTCGGTTTGACCGTTGCCGCCACGCGCGCCGGCCAGGATGCCGCGCCAGAAATCGGCATTGATGCGCGGCAGGTTGGCCGCGATCATCACGCTGCGTTCCGGCATGGCGGCACTGACATCGCCGATCGCCAGCACGCCGCGCGTGATGGCCGGCGGGCTGGCATCGTGTCGACGCACCAGCTGCATCCGAAGCGCGCGACCGAGGCTGAGGTCGAGCATGTCCTGTGCAACCGCCGGTTTCGTCGCCGTGTCGCGAGCGCCGACTTTCGTGGCGGTGCGTGTTGCGGCATCCGGCGGCGGCTTGCGTTCGAAGCTGAAAGCCAGGGTATCCGTGGCGGACTTGTTGAAAGGCTCGGGCAGGCTCGACGACAGGCCGACCAGATTCGAGCCCAGCTTCACTTCCGCGGACTTTTTCTTCACCC
The DNA here is from genome assembly GCF_000828635.1 of Sulfuritalea hydrogenivorans sk43H. Lineage (GTDB taxonomy): Bacteria > Pseudomonadota > Gammaproteobacteria > Burkholderiales > Rhodocyclaceae > Sulfuritalea > Sulfuritalea hydrogenivorans. The sequence goes on along the minus strand of NZ_AP012547.1, from coordinate 3,173,271 downwards.
GCACGCTGCCCGTCCATTTCGTGCTGCCCGACAGGTGATCGAATACGGCTTGCGGGAACTGGCGCCGCAACGTAGCCATATTGACCTCGCCGGCGGCGTTGACCTGAACGCCGCCATCGCCCGTGGTTTTCACGTCGACGCCCAGCGGCGTGCCGAGCAGGGTGCCGCGAATTCCCCGTGCTTCGAGATGGTCCGCCGTAAAGCGCAAGGCGCCGCGCACCTCGGCCAGGGGCGGCAAATCGTTGTCCACGGTCAGGCGGTTGCCATCGAAACGATAGCTGCCATCCACTTTCGAATTCCCCAGCCGGCGCAAGGGCAGGTCGAGCCTGAGGTCGAGTTCGCCGTTGCCCTCCGCCTTCATGTCCTCGGTGAAATGATCGATGCGCTCGCCGACCGGGCTGGCTTCGATGAAGCGCAGGAAGTCCGCCGTCGGTCCGAGCGCCTTGCCGGTCACCGTGAGCAGTTCTTCCATCTGTTCGAGGTCGGCAATTTCGGCGCGTACCTCGCGCAGGCCGACGCCGAAGATCTTGCCGCTCTTGCCGGTGATCAGCATGCGCTGCCCGCTGAACAGCAGGTCCCCCTCGATGCCGTTGATCTCGGGCCAGCTGCCGGCGTAGCGCAAGCTGGCGTCGCGGAACTTGCCGCGCACCTCGAACAGGCCGCCCTTGCCGTCGCGGAAGGGGAACTGGCGCAAGTCGCCGCGCAGCTTGAGGGTGGTGTCGCTGGCCTTGCCGCCGATGATGGCGACGCGCAGCCAGTCGCGCACGTCCTTGCCGACGGCAAGCGGCATGTAGCGCCAGACCGCGTCGCCGCTGCCGCGCGTGAGCCGGGCATCGAGTTCGATCGCGCCGGGCCCTTCGCCCAGGGCGCGCCAGTTGCCGCTGGCTTCGCCCGCCGCGTCCTTGTTGTGGAATGCCGCCTTGTTCAGCAGGACCTGAAAGCCGTCGGCGACGGATTGCCAGTCGAGATCGGCGGAGAAGGCTTCCAGTTCCAGTCTGGGCTCGGGGAACACGGTGGGCAGTTCGAACGATGCGCGCTGGCCATCGAGCCGCACGCTGCCCCCTTTTTCGCTGCCTTCGATGCGGCCGCTCACGCCGGAAATGCCCGGGACGGGACCCAGGGCCGTCAGGCCGAGCCCTTCGAAGCGGCTCTTGATGCTCCATTTGCCTGACCTTCCGGCGTTCCCGGCGGTGTCGAAGCTGCCCTTCCAGTCGAGTTTGAGGTCAAAGACGCGGCCGCGTGGCGCATGACGAACCAGGCGGGCGCGGTTGGCGTCATCCAGCGGCAGGTAGGCGGCAAGCCGCGCCAGCGCGGCCAGGTCGAGACCGTTGGCGCTGGCCGCGCCTTGCGGCGGACGGTTGGCGGCGGCGTCCTGCCAGGCAAGCTTCAGGTCCGTCGGTTGCAGCGTGAGGCCGTCGCGGGTTGCCAGTGTCAGATGTTTGAGTTCGGCTTCAAAGCCGCCGTCGAGGCGTCGTCCCGCCAGCCGCCCTTCGAGTTGGAGGAGGTTCAGCTCGGGCAGGTCGGGGCGCAGTTGCAGGCGGACGTCGGCCAGACGCACGTCCGCCGTGGCGGAAACCAGTTCCTTGCGGGCAAACCCCAGCCACAGCCTCAGGGCGCCGCTGCCTTGCGGCAATGACACGGGATAATCGACCCAGCTGCGCCAGCCGGCGAGATCGGCGTAGTCCAGTTCGGCATAGACATCGCCTTTCCAGGCCTCCAGCTGATCCAGGTCGGGCCCCTTGAAATCGCCGCGGATGTCGATCCGTGCCGCCAGCTGGCGCGGCGGTTCCGCGGTGAAACCGAAGCGATGGCGGCTGCCGCTGTTGTCGAGCTGGAAGTTCAGGTGCTTCAACTCCAGCAGCGGTGCGTTGCGCAACTCGTCCTGCCAGGCAATGCTCGCGTTGCGGATGACGACGCGATCCTGCGCCAGCAGCCAGTCGGCAAAGTCATCCTGATCGTTCGGCTGCGGCGTGATTTCGAGTCCGGCGGCGAAGAAGCGGCCCTTGCCGTCGCGGCGCAGCAGCAGGGTCGGCGAATCGAGTTCCAGCCGTGCCAGGCGCAGCTGGAATCGCCACAGCGAACTCCAGGCCAGCTCGGCTTCGACCTGATCGAAACCCAGCGCGGCCTGTCCCCGGGTGTCGCGAATCTCGAAGCCTTCCAGATGCAGCGCCGGGCGCAGTCCGGCCCAATGCGCCTCGATCCGCCGGATGCCGACCGGGCGATTGATCGCCGTGCTGATCATCTGCTCGACATCGCCGCGGTAGCTTTCGATCTGCGGCAGGATCGCGTAGCGCAAGGCCAGCAGCAGCAAGGCAAAGGCGAAGTAGCCCAGCGTTGCCGCCCAGAGCAGTGCGCGCAACAGAACTCCCAGCCATGGGGGGGCTGGCAGGTGACGGCGCAGACGGAATCGCAGGTTGGAAATGATGGGCGTCGAGGCTCTTGGGGGCTGCGCCTTGTGCCCACGCTAAAATGGACATTCAAAGCGCTTGATATATAAATTCTAACCGATGCCCTCCCTCGCCGATATCGCAGAAACATCCCGTTACCTTGGGCGGCTGCTGGCTGCCAGGCCGGACCTGGCGGCCGACGTCGAATCCACTCTGGAGCGGCCCGTCACCGCGGCCGAGTTGTCGGCGTGGCTCGCCGCGCAAGCCGTTACGGAAGACAATCTCAAGCCGGTATTGCGGCAACTCAAGCAGCGGGCCTACGCCCGCATTGCCGCGCGCGACCTGTCTGGCCTGGCGCCCTTGTCCGAGGTTACGGAATGCATGACCCTGATTGCCGAACTGGCGGTGAGGAAGGCGGTGGAAGTACTCAGTCAGGGCCTCGTCGAACGTTATGGCACGCCACGCGGCGCCGATGGCTCGGCGCAGGAACTGATCGTGATCGGCATGGGCAAGCTGGGAGGGCGCGAGCTGAACGTGTCGTCCGACATCGACCTGATTTTCGTCTTTCCCGAGGATGGTGATACCGACGGTGCGCGCTCCGTATCGAACTTCGAATTCTTTACCCGCCTCGGGCGCGGCCTGATCAACGCCATCGCCGAGGCGACCGAAGACGGCCAGGTATTCCGGGTCGACATGCGCTTGCGGCCCAATGGCGATTCCGGGCCGCTGGTGTGTTCCTTCGAGATGCTGGAAAACTATTTCATCACCCAGGGCCGCGAATGGGAACGCTACGCCTGGATCAAGGCGCGCCCGCTGACCGGTGGCCGCCACGACGAACTGGAGAAAGTCCGCCACCCCTTCGTCTTTCGCAAGTATTTCGACTTCGGCGCCATCAACGCGATGCGCGAACTTCACGCCCAGATCCGGCGCGAGGTGGCGAAGAAGGACATGGCCGACAACGTCAAGCTCGGTCCCGGCGGCATACGCGAGATCGAATTCATCGCCCAGGTATTCCAGCTGATTCGCGGCGGGCGCGACACGCCCCTGCAGATCAAGCCGACCCAGAGCGTGCTGAAACTTCTGGCCGAGCGCGGCATCCTGAGCCTCGATGCCGCGGTGGAACTTGCCTCCGCCTACACTTTCCTGCGCCGCCTCGAACATCGCCTGCAATACCTCGACGATGCGCAGACGCACAGCCTGCCGGTGCCCGCCGAAGATCGCCAGCGCGTGGCCAGGGCGATGGGCTTCGCCAGTTTCGAGGCCCTGCTGGAGGAACTGGACGACCACCGTGCGACCGTGTCGCGCCACTTCGGACAGGTGTTTGCCGATCCGAACCACGGCGAGCACGCCCTGGCGGCGCTTTGGCACGATGCCGGCGGCGCGGCACGGGAAGACAGCTTCGAAAATCTCGGCTACCGCAATCCGCCGGCCGCCGCGCAGCGGATCTCGGCGTTGCGTTCCGGGCCGCTCTACCAACAGATGTCGCAGGACATCCGCAGCCGCTTCGACGTGCTGGTGCCGCGCCTGATCGAGGCCGCCGCCGCGCTGCCGAATCCCGACGAAACGCTGTCGCGCGGCGTCGACCTGCTCGAATCGATTTCGCGGCGCGCGGCCTACCTGGCCTTGCTGCAGCAGTATCCGCAGGCGCTGCAAAAAGTGGCGCAACTGGTCAGCAGTTCGAGCTGGGCCGCGAACTACCTGCAACGCCACCCGATCCTGCTCGATGAACTGCTCGATCCGCGCCTGCTCGAAGTCGTGCCCGACTGGGCCGGTTTCCGGACGCAGTTGTCGACGCTGCTGGAGGAGCAGGAGCCCGATACCGAGCGGCAGATGGACACCCTGCGCGAGGCGCATCACGCCCAGGTGTTCCGCTTGCTGACGCAGGATGTCGCCGGTTTGCTGACTGTCGAAAAGCTGGCCGACCATCTTTCGGAACTCGCCGACATCCTGCTCGCCGCCGCCATCCAGCGGGCATGGCTGAAGATGCCGAAGCGTCATTGCGAGACGCCGAAGTTCGCCGTCATCAGCTACGGCAAGCTGGGTGGCAAGGAACTGGGTTACGCCTCCGATCTCGACCTGGTATTCCTGTTCGACGATCCGGCGCCCGAGGCCGGCGAAAACTACGGACGCCTCGGCACCCGGCTCAATACCTGGCTGTCGGCACAGACTTCCGCCGGGCAGTTGTTCGAAACCGACCTGCGGCTGCGGCCCAACGGCGACTCCGGCCTGGCGGTGAGTTCCATGGAATCCTTCCGCAAATACCAGCTCGAATCGGCCTGGGTCTGGGAGCACCAGGCGTTGACCCGGGCCCGCTTTTCGGCGGGCGACCGCGCCGTGGGCGACGCCTTCGAACGCATTCGCTGCGAGGTTCTGCGGCAGCAGCGCGACCTCGCCAAACTGCGCGAGGAAGTGCTGGCGATGCGACAGAAGATGGTCGATGCGCATGGCACCCGGGGCGACGAGCGCGAACGCGTGTTCGACCTCAAGCACGATCCCGGCGGGTTGGTCGATGTCGAGTTCATCGTCCAGTACCTGGTGCTCGGCCATTCGCATCGTCACGCAGAGCTTACCGGCAACCTGGGCAATATCGCGCTGCTGAAGATTGCCGGCGATCTCGGCCTGATTCCGGTCGATCTCGCAGAGAAAGTCCGCAATGCCTATCGCGACTACCGCCGCATGCAGCACGCACTGCGCCTCAACGCCGCCAAGGCGCGGGTTGCGCCCGACCTGGTGCAGCAGCGCGTCGATGCGGTACGCGAGCTGTGGCGAATCGTGTTCGATAGTGGGCAACGCTGACGCAAGTTGGTGAAAATCATCGGCACGGGTGGTTGAGCGCAGTCGTTGAACGTAGTTGAACGACTGCGATAATTGGCCTACACTGACGCAATTCGAACGTCAGGAGACCGCCATGACCACCATGATTCTTTCGGGCAAGCGACAAGTGGTGTTGCCCGCCGAGCTATGCCGGCAGGTTTCGCTGGCGCCGGGCGCCCGCGTCCGCGTCGAGCTGGCGCCGAACGGGGACGGGATTCTTGTTCGTTCCGATAGTGCCGGGGAGAGGAAGCCGGCGGCAGTCCTGTTCGACCGGATTGCCCGTCGCGGCAAGCCGCTGGCAGTCGAAGACTTGCAGGGGCTGGCGGTGGCGAAGAGGCAAGGCAAGCCATGATCGCCTTGGACACCAATGTCCTTGCCCGCGCCATTGCGACCGAGATCGATGCCGATGCGGCGACCAGGGCGCAAAGAAAGCGCGCCCAGGCACTGCTGTCTTCGGGCCAGCAACTCTTCGTGCCGGTGACCGTGATCGAGGAACTCGAATGGGTGCTGCGCGGAGCCTACGACATGTCGCCGGACGATATCGCCGCCGTGTTCGAGGACATGCTCGCGGTCGAGAACCTGACCGTCGACCGTGCCGCCGCCGTAGGCCAGGCTCTGGTCTGGTATCGCCAGGGACTGGATTTCTCCGATGCCTTGCATCTGGCCCAGTCCGGTCTGTGCAGCGGTCTCGCCACCTTCGATGCGCGCTTTGCCAGGACTGCGCGCCGTCTTGGCCTGGAGCCCCGGGTGTCGGCGCCGGGCTAAGTACCGCAAGGGTCGGCGCTGGCGGGACGGTGACTCAGGGGCGATTCACGGTGTGATCTTTCTATATTGGAGATAAGCAATTTCAAGTTTTGATTTTGTTCGTGATGCGGCCAGTGCGCTTAACAAGAGTTGGCAGCACGAAGACACTGAGTGATCAGTGAATGACCAAGGGGCAGCGAAATTTGACTTTTGGGCATCTGCGCAGGGAAAAGGTGACCAAGGTCGGCGCTCCTGCCGTCCCGCTGGCGCGGAACCATGGAGAATCGCCATGGCGCCAGCGCCGACTCCCTGGCATCGCGCAGCGAAGGCGATAAACTGCGCACTTTCCTTCAATTCCCTTTTTGCAGGTTTCGACCATGCCCGTCAATTACGCCACCCCCGCCCCTGAAGCCCTGTTCCCCGTTGCCGGCGTTCGTCTCGGCACGGCCGAGGCGGGCATCCGCAAGAAGAACCGGCGCGATCTGACGCTGATCGAGTTCGCGCCCGGCAGCCGCGCCGCCGGCGTGTTTACCCAGAATCGCTGCTGCGCGGCGCCGGTCACCTTGTGTCGTGAGCATCTGGCCGGCGACAGCAGCATCCGCGCGCTGGTGATCAATACCGGCATCGCCAATGCCGCCACGGGCGAGCAGGGCATGCGCGCCGCGCGCGATACCTGCGACGCGGTGGCGAAGCTGCTGGGCTGCGCGGCCGATGAAGTGCTGCCGTTTTCGACAGGCGTGATCCTCGAACACCTGCCGGTCGAACGCCTGATCGCCGGCCTGCCGGCGGCGCGGGCCGACCTCGCCGCCGACCACTGGCATGCCGCAGCCCACGCCATCATGACCACGGATACCGTGGCGAAAGCCGCCAGCCGCCGTGTCGCCAGCGCCGACTATTCCATTGTCGTCACCGGCATCAGCAAGGGCGCCGGCATGATCCGTCCCAACATGGCGACCATGCTCGGCTTCGTCGCCACCGATGCCGGGCTCAGTCCGGCCCTGCTGCAGAAGCTGGCGAAGGATGCCGCCGACGCCTCCTTCAACTGCATCACCGTGGATGGTGACACCTCGACCAACGATTCCTTCGTGGTCATCGCCACCGGCGTGTCCGGCTGCATGATCGACAACGAATCATCCCCGCACTGGCCGGCGCTGCGCGATGCCGTGATCGGCGTGGCGACCGAGCTGGCCCAGGCCATCGTGCGCGACGGCGAGGGCGCGACCAAGTTCATCACCGTGAAAGTCGGCGCTGGCGGCACGGCGGCGGAATGCCGCCAGGTAGCCTATGCGATCGGCCACTCGCCGCTGGTGAAGACGGCCTTTTTCGCTTCCGATCCGAATCTCGGCCGCATTCTGGCGGCCATCGGCTATGCCGGCATCGCGGATCTGGATGCGGCCGGCGTGCGTGTCTGGCTGGGCAGTGGCAGCGAAGAGGTGCTGGTGTCGGAAAACGGCGGCCGTGCCGCCAGCTACCGCGAGGACGACGGCGCGCGCATCATGCAGGCCGCCGAAATCACCGTGCGCGTCGACCTGGGTCGGGGAAGTGCCGAAGCCACGGTCTGGACCTGCGATCTGTCGTACGACTACGTCAAGATCAACGCCGACTACCGCTCCTGACGCTCATGGAAGCGAGCGTGATCCGCCGAGGATTAAACACGCGAAAGTCAAATTGAACGCCCGCCCCTCCCATCCGCTTCGCGGCCCACGGTTGGCTTTGCACAGCCAGCCGGCTGCGGCGGCGCACCGCGTGCGGTGCGAAACCCCGCCTCGCCCCCTCACGGGGAGGCTTCTGGTCAGCTCGCTTCGCTCGGCTATTACCCGTTGCTCCGAACGAGTTGTTTCACGCCAATTCCTTCGTTACTCGACGGTCTCCGCCCCCTGGTCGGAGACATAGCGGTTGCGTCCGGCGTGCTTGGCCTTGTAGAGCGCGCTGTCGGCCAGCGAGATCAGGTTTTCCTGAGTCATGTCCGGTTCCGGCAGCGAGGTGGAGATGCCGATGCTCAGCGTCACGTAGCCGCATTCGCTGCCGCTGTGCGGGAGGGCCAGCTCGGCCACGCGTTCGAGAATGCGATTGGCGACAATGCCGGCGCCGATTGCATCGGTCGCGGTCAGGATCACGGCAAACTCTTCGCCGCCGTAGCGGGCGACCAGGTCGCCCGGCCGGAAGACGACCTGCTCCAGCAGCGTGGCGATCTGCTGCAGGCAGCGGTCGCCGGCCTGGTGTCCGTAAGTATCGTTGTAGCGCTTGAAGTGGTCGACGTCGATCATCAGCAGCGACATGCCGCGCAGGTCGCGGCATTCGCGCTTCCATTCGCTGACCAGTTTTTCGTCAAAGCTGCGGCGGTTGGCAATTCCGGTCAGGAAGTCGCGCGTGGCCATCTGTTCGAGCGCGGTTTGCGCCCGGCGATGGTCGGTCATGTCGCGCAGGGTTTCGATCACGGCAACCAGATTGCCGTCGCCGTCATAGATGGGGCCGGCGTCGATGGCGAGATAGAGTTCGCTGCCGAGGCAGGGCATGACGCACCAGTTCTCGGCATGGACGCCGAAAGACGGGCCCGACGCGTCGCCATGGGTGAAGTAAAGCGCCTCGACCTCGCCCACGCGCCCTTGCACTACCAAGTCGGCGAGACAGGGCCGGGGAGCCTCGTAAAAGGCCCGCCAGTGCTCACGGGTGCCGATCACTTCGGCGGCCTGCACGCCGGTCAGGCGTTCGCAGGCCTTGTTCCAGATCAGCACGTTGCACTGGGCATCGAGCACGAAGGTCGGCACCACCAGATGCTGCATCAGATTGACCGCGAAACTCTGGCCGAGATCGGCGTCGCTGCCTGCCGCCGGCTCCCCCTTCTTTTTGGCAACCATTGCTCCTCCCGGTACCGATTTGATTTATTTATCCGATCATTCTAGCAACTTCCAACTCGGCTAAGATGCCGGCTTCGATTTGTCGCAGGGGACGGGGATTCCACGGCGCCGGCGCCCGATTTTTTCCAAATGGAGAGGGAAGCGAGATCATGAGTGAACTTCAGGCGCGATTCGAACGGGCCATCGTGCTGTTCGACGCGGCCAACGCCGAAGATCCCAACCAGGACCAGGGGCAGCCGAAGGAGCTGCTTTACGCCAGGCGCATGTCGGACATGCTGCAACGCTTCGCCCCCGAGGCGTCCGAGGTAGTGAAGCTCGCCGTCCGCGCACAGCACATCAGGCGCTGGACCGTGCCGCGCAACAGCTACCCGATGACGAAAGAAGGCTACTACGCGTGGCGCACCGGGCTGTACAAGTTTCACGCCGAAACGGCGGGCGCCTTGATGCGGCAGGCGGGTTACGACGAGGCAATGATCGATCCGGTCATGGCGGCGGTGAGCAAGCGCGGCCTCAAGGTCAATGCCGATACGCAACTGCTGGAAGATGTCACGGACCTCGTATTCATCGAACACTACATGCTCGGCTTTGCCGGCCAGCATGCCGAGTACAGCGAGGAAAAATGGCTCGACATCATTCGCAAGACCTGGAGGAAAATGTCGGAGCACGCCCGTGCCTTTGCCACCAGCGGCGGCATCACGCTGCCGGAGCCGCTGGTGCCGCTGATTCTCAAGGCGATTGGCACCTGACAAGAAGCAAAACATGACCCCCCCCGAGGAGAAAACATCATGAAAGTAGGATTCATAGGCCTTGGCCTGATGGGCCGCCCGATGGCCCTGCACCTGGAAAAGGCCGGGCATTCGCTGCATCTGTGGGCGCGCCGGCCGGAAGCGCTGGCTCCCTTTGCCGGCGTCAATGCGAAGATCCATGTCAATCCGGCCGAAGTGGCGCGGCACGCCGAAGTGGTCATCGTCATGGTGGCCGATGCGCCCGACGTCGAGGCCGTCTGCCTCGGCCCTCAGGGGCTGGCGGAAGGGGCGGCACCGGGTCTGATCGTGGTCGACATGAGCACCATCGCGCCCGATGCGGCGCGGCATATCGGCTTGCATCTGGCGGAGCGGGACATCGAGTTTCTCGACGCCCCGGTGTCGGGCGGCGAAACGGGCGCGATCAACGCGGCGCTGACCATCATGGTCGGCGGCAAGCCGGAGGTGTTCGAAAAGGTCAAGCCGCTGTTCGACAAGATGGGCAAGTCGGCGACCCTGATCGGCGGCAGCGGCGCCGGACAGGTGGCCAAGGCCTGCAACCAGATCCTTACCGGGGTCGGCGTCATGGCGGTGGCCGAGGCGTTCAATTTCGCGCAGAAGAGCGGTGTCGATCCGGCGCGGGTACGCGAGGCCCTGCTGGGCGGCTTTGCCTACTCGAAGATCCTGGAAAACCACGGCCAGCGCATGCTCGACCGGAATTTCAAGCCGGGCTTCAAGGCCTGGATGCACCAGAAGGACTTGCGCATCGTGATGGGAGAGGCACATCGCCTGGGCTTGATGCTGCCCTCGGCGGCGGCCACCGCACAGATGTTCAATGCGATGGTCGGCAGCGGCATGGGCGAGGACGACTCGATTGCCGCGTTGAAGCTGCTCGAGAAAATGAGCACTCCGGACTAGTCGTCATGCAACTGGGCTTCATCGGCCTTGGCGCCATGGGCCGCCCGATGGCGGAGCATTTGTTGCGCGCGGGGCATGCGTTGTCGGTCTGGTCGCGGCGGCGGGAGTCGGCCGCCGCGCTGATCGGGCAGGGCGCGCTGTGGCGGGACTCGCCGGCCGAGCTTGCGCGCCACTGCACAGTGGTTTTCACCAACGTCACCGGCAGTGCCGATGTCGAGGGGCTGGCTTTCGGGCCGCAGGGCCTGGCACAGGGTTTTGCGCCGGGCAGCCTGCATGTCGATTTCTCGACCATCGCGCCGTCGGCGGCGCGCCGCATCGCGGCAAGGCATGCCGCGCAGGCCGTTGATTTCGTCGATGCCCCGGTTTCCGGCGGCAGTGTCGGCGCGCAGAACGCTTCGCTGGCCATCATGTGGGGCGGAAAGTCGGCGCTGGCGGCACGCCTCCAGCCGTTCTTCGAGGTGCTGGGCAAGACCGTTGTGCGGGTGGGCGAAGCCGGCGCCGGCCAGGTCGCCAAGGCCTGCAACCAGATGGTGATGGTGGCGGCAATCGAGGCCGCGGCGGAAGCGGCACGATTGGCAGCCGCTTCGGGCGTCGACTTCGCCAGGGTGCGTGCCGCGATGCTGCACGGCTCGGCCGGCTCGCGCGTGCTGGACGTGTTCGGCGGGCGCATGGCAAGCCGCGAATTCGCACCCGGCGTCGAAGCGCGGCTGCACCACAAGGACTATGCGTTGCTGATGGAAGAGGCAACCCGGATTGGCGCACCGTTGCCGGTGTCAGCTGCAGTCGGACAGCAATTGAATGCGGTCATGGCGCGGGGCTGGGGCAGGGAAGACACTGCTTCACTGCTGCGGGTGCTCGAAGCCGGCAGCGCAACGGACCCGGCATGATGAGCAGCGGCCCGCTTTCCCTGCCGCCGAAGAAGGCCGCGCTCGAACTCAACGCGATTTTCGAGAATGCCACGATCGGCATCCTGTTTTCCCACAATCGGCGCCTGATCCAGGCCAATCGCCTGTGCGCCGAGATGTTCGGCTACAGCCTGAGCGAGTTCGTCGACCAGCCCGCGCTGATTCTCTATGCCGACCAGGAAGCCTATTCAGCCCTGGGGCGCGAGGCAGGTCCGGTGCTGGCGGCGGGACATCCCTTCCGCACCGAGACGCAGCTCAAGCGCAAGGACGGCAGCCTGTTCTGGTGCCGCGTGTCGGCCAAGGCGGTCGATCCCCATCATCCCCGGGACGGCACCCTGTGGATGATCGAGGACATCGCCGAAGACCGCCTGATGATCGATGCCCTCGAGCGCAGCACGCGCGAGCTGTCGGCCATCCTGGATACGGCCTCGGCCGGCATCGCCGTGGTGCGCAACCGCATCTTCGTGCGCTGCAATCGCCGCTTCGAGGAGATATTCGATTTGCCGACCGGCTCGCTGCTGGGCCAGTCGTCGCGGCGGCTGTTCAACTCCGAGGAGGAGTTCCAGCGCACCGGCGAACAGGTCTATTCCGAGTTCGCCGCCGGCAGGGTGCATCGCCGCGAGCAGTTGTTTGTGCGCCGGGATGGTTCGCAAACGTGGCTGCGCGTCAGCGGCAGCGCCTTTGATCCGGGCAACCCGCATGCCGGTTCGGTCTGGCTGACGGAGGACTTTACCGCGACGCGCGAAACGGAAGAGCGTGCGCGTCAGGCCTTCGACGAACAGCAACTGATTTTCGACAATGCGGCAGTGGGCATCCTGTTCGCGCGGGATCGCATGGTGCAACGCTGCAATCGCAGGCTGGCCGAGATCTTCGGCTACCAGCAGGATGAACTGGCGGGTCGTTCGACGCGGGTGTTCTATCTCAACGAGGAGGACTACCAGCGCAATGGCGCCGCGGTCTTGTCGGTGGTCATGGCCGGCGGGACATATATCGGCGAGAACCGGGTGCGGCACAAGGATGGCCACGCGTTCTGGGTACGCAGTACCGGACGCCGGGTTGTCGGCCAGGCCGACAGCATCGACATGACCTGGATTTTCGAGGACGTCACCGAGCGGCATCAGGCGGAGGAAGCCTTGCTGCGCGCCCACGAAGAGCTCGAACAGCGCGTGGTCGAGCGTACCGCCGAGCTGGCAAGCGCCAACACCCAGTTGCAGGAAGAGGTATTCGAGCGGATGCAGGCCGAGCAGCGCATCTGGCATATCGCCCACCATGACAGCCTGACCGGCTTGCCCAATCGCACGCTGCTGCATGACCGGCTGGAGCAGGCGTTGGCCCAGGCGCTGCGCGGCCGGCATCGCGTCGCGGTGATGTTCCTCGATCTCGATCGCTTCAAGAACGTCAATGACACCCTGGGCCACGCCATCGGCGATGAACTGCTGAAGCATGTGGCCAGTCGCCTGACGAGCGTCGTGCGGGCGGTCGATACGGTGTCGCGCCTGGGCGGCGATGAATTCGTCATCGTGCTGCACGAGGTATCGTCGCCCGACGATGCGGTGCAGGTGGCGGAGAAGATTCTTGGCGCGCTGGGGGCGGCGGCAAGCATCGATGGCCATCAGCTGCATGCGACGCCGTCGATCGGCATCAGCATCTTTCCCGATGACGGCGACGAGGTTTTCGGACTCATGAAGAGCGCCGATACTGCGATGTATCACGCCAAGGCGGTCGGGCGCAACAACTTCCAGTTCTTCGCCCGGGCGATGAACGAGCAGGCCGAGCATTTCTTCACGCTGGAGAACAGACTGCGCCAGGCCATCGATGGAGGGCAACTGCTGCTGCATTACCAGCCCTTGATCGACTGGCCGCGGCGAACCGTATGCGGCATGGAGGCGCTGGTACGCTGGAGCGATCCGGAGCGCGGACTGATCGAGCCGGGCGAGTTCATTCCGATCGCGGAAGAAACCGGGCTCATCGTGCCGGTCGGGGAGTGGGTGCTGGCCGAAGCGCTGCGGCAGAATCGCGAATGGCAGCAGGAGGGGCGTCCGCTGCTGCCCATCTCGGTCAACCTCTCGCCGCGCCAGTTCCGGCAGAAGGACCTGGTCGAGACCCTGCGACGCATTTTGCTGGAGACGGGGCAGCCGGCCCGGCTGCTGGAACTGGAGATTACCGAGACGACGCTGATGCAGGACATCGACGAAACCCGGGACAAGCTCGAGGAGATCGCCGCCATGGGTGTGCGCCTGGCGATCGACGATTTCGGCACCGGATATTCCAGCCTCAGTTACCTCAAGCGTTTCCCGGTGCACAAGCTGAAAGTCGACCAGGGCTTTGTGCGCGACCTCACCGTCGATCCGGAAGATGCGGCCATCGTTACCGCCATCATCGGCCTGGCCCGGAGCCTGGGCCTCGATACGCTGGCCGAAGGCGTCGAAACCGCCGAGCAGCTGGACATCCTGCGCGGCCTCGGCTGCGAAAAATTCCAGGGCTACCTGTTCTCGCGCCCGTTGCCGCCGACACTCGCCGACGGGATATTCAGTCCGCTGCCGAATCAGCGCTCTCAGGCATAATCGGCACATCGTTCAACCAACATCCGGAGCAAGGCAATGAGTCAGACCACCACGGCCAGCGGGCTTGTCATCGAAGAACTGATCGTCGGCGAAGGCGAGGAAGCCCGCGTCGGGCAGACGGTTTCGGTGCACTACACCGGATGGCTCACGAACGGTTCCAAATTCGATTCGAGCAAGGACCGCAACGAGCCTTTCGAGTTTCCGCTTGGCGCCCGGCACGTCATTGCCGGATGGGACGAGGGCGTGCAGGGGATGAGGATCGGCGGCACCCGCAAACTCACCATTCCGCCGGCACTCGGCTACGGCGCGCGCGGCGCGGGTGGCGTGATCCCGCCCAATGCGACGCTGGTTTTCGAGGTGGAACTGCTCGGACTGGATTGAGCCAGTGAAGCGCCGTTAGAAGTCGGCGCTGACGATACGGCGAAAGCGGCGCTACGCCTGGGCGCCGGGGCCGACAATGCGGTCGCGGCCGCCCTGCTTGGCTTCATACATGCGGACATCGGCCTTGTCTACCAAGGTGCGCCAGTCGCCGAGACTGTCTTCGATGCGTTCTGCGATGCCGATGCTGGCGGTAATCGGTGTGCCGTCAGGCCGCAGGCCGAGTCCCTCCTCACGCACGCGCTGCAAGGCGACCGAGGCCTGCGCGGGCGTGGTATTGGGCATGACCAGGATGAACTCCTCTCCACCCCAGCGGATGAACACGTCGCCCTGGCGCAGATGCTCCTGAATCGCCGAGGCGACGCCGATCAGCACGGCATCGCCGGCTTCGTGACCGAAGCGGTCGTTAATCTGCTTGAAGTGGTCGAGGTCGAGAAAAGCTACCGTCAGCGGCGCGTGGTTGCGCAGCGACATGGCGAACTGAAGCTCCAGCAATTCTTCACCGCTCTGGCGCGAAAAGCAGCCGGTCATATGGTCGCGGATGGCTTCCCGCACCAGGACAATGATGAAGGCGAGTTGTGAAATTCCGGCCAGCACCGAGACGCCTGCGATCAGCAGCATCAGCCAGAACGAGGCGGCGAAGGTCGGCCAGTCGAGTACCGGCAGGCGCAGGATGCCGGCGATGAACTGCATCAGCAGCAGCGGTGAAATGAATATGATGTTTTCCAGCAGCGTCAGCGGAAAGATCGACAATCCCGCCAGCATGACAAAGGGCAGGAAGGCGTAGCCGGTGGAAAAAGCCTGCTGAATCCCGTGCAGCTGGAACTGCGCCATGTGCTGGTAGGAGAACAGGAAGAATGCCGTCGGCACCGCGAACAGCATGGCCAGTACGCGGTAGGCATCATTCATGGTGCGCATCTTGATTGCCAGCAGGGTAATCATGCCGAAGGCGATGGTTGCGGCGATGCGGCCGACCACCAATGGCAGCCAGACTTCGCGCGGGAAAGCCGCAATGTCGATGATGATCCACAGGGGCGTCAGGATGGAGAACAACGCGGCGACGAGGCGTACCCGCGAGACGATCATCGTAGTGCGGCGCTTGTGCAGCAGGGAAATATGCTGACGCGCACTGAGCAGCCAGCGGACTTCCTGGGTGCTCATTTCGACGAGCACGGATGTCCATGCGTGATGCCAGATGCTGCGGATGAGGCGAGTCATGTCGGGGGAAAATAGCCGGCCATGCAACACTCAGGCCGGGGGCTTCATCAGGCGAGAAATAGTCAGGCGATTCTAACCGCAAGCCCGATGGCACCGATACCGAAGGCGATGCATATTTACGGATGCCCTGATCCGGTGCACAGCGTCTTTTGGCGCTTTCTGCGGTATTCCACCGCAGGCTCCGATCGGCCATACTAGCGACCATGACACTCTAT
This sequence comes from Sulfuritalea hydrogenivorans sk43H, assembly GCF_000828635.1. Lineage (GTDB taxonomy): Bacteria > Pseudomonadota > Gammaproteobacteria > Burkholderiales > Rhodocyclaceae > Sulfuritalea > Sulfuritalea hydrogenivorans. The sequence goes on along the minus strand of NZ_AP012547.1, from coordinate 3,157,527 downwards.
CTTCCTTCCCGCCTGCCGAACGTCGGCACCACGATATTCACCGTCATGTCGCGGCTTGCCGCCGAGCATGGCGCGATCAACCTTTCGCAGGGCTTTCCCGACTTTTCGCCCTCGCCGCGGCTGCTCGAGCGCGTCACGCATCACATGGCGGCTGGCGCCAACCAGTATCCGCCCATGGCCGGCGTGGCTTCGCTGCGCGAGGCGATCGCGGAAAAGGTGGCGCGGCTATACCTCGCCAACTACGATCCGGAGACCGAGGTGACGGTGACGGCGGGCGCGACCCAGGCCATCTATACCGCCATCGCCGCTTGTGTCCGGCCGGGCGACGAGGTGATTGTTTTCGCCCCGGTCTACGACTCCTACGTGCCGGGCATCGAACTCAACGGCGGCCATGCGGTGCATGCGCATTTGCGCTTTCCCGAGTTCAAGCCCGACTGGGACGAAGTGCGTGCCCTCATCACGCCGCGCACGCGCATGATCATCATCAATTCGCCGCACAACCCCAGCGGTTCGGTGTGGTCGGCGGCCGACATGGCCATGCTGGAAACCCTGGTGCGCGATACGAAAATCGTCGTGGTCAGCGACGAAGTCTATGAACATGTCGTATTCGACCAGCAGGACGGCGGATCGCTCCGCCATGAAAGCGTGACCCGCTACCCGGGCCTGCGCGAGCGCAGCTTCGTCGTTTCCAGTTTCGGCAAGACCTATCATGTGACCGGCTGGAAGGTGGCCTATTGCCTGGCCCCGCGCGCACTGATGGGCGAGTTTCGCAAGGCGCACCAGTTCATCGTGTTCACCGTGCATCACCCGGCCCAGCTTGCGCTGGCCGATTTCATGCGCGAACACCCCGAGTTCGCGGACACTCTGGCGAGCTTCTACCAGGCCAAGCGCGATTTTTTCCGCCAGCAGCTGGAAGGCTCGCGCTTTGTCCTGCTGCCCTGCGCCGGCACGTATTTTCAGTTGGCCACCTATGCCGCGATCAGCGACGAGCCGGATACGAGTTTTGTCCAGCGGCTGACCAAGCAGCACGGCGTTGCGGCGATTCCCGTTTCGGCCTTCAATCCCGATGGCGACGATCAGCGCGTGATCCGCTTCTGCTTCGCCAAGAACGAAGCGACGCTGGCGGCGGCGGGCGAGCGCTTGCGGGCGCTTTGATCCTGGAAAAAGCAGTTGATCCGCAGATTTCGCAGATTTTCGCAGATGGATCAACACGCTTGACGCGCCTTGCTCATCCCCATCAGGTTTGTCCGCGAGTACCTCCAACCCTATGAAGTACTGCGTTTTAATCTGCGAAAATCTGCGTCATCTGCGGAAAATGGGGTGATCGCCGTATTGCCAGCGCCGACACTTGGCGCGGGTGAAAGCTGCGCTCCGAGGCTTCCAAAAGAAAAAAGACCCGAGGCCTTTGGGGGCATCGGGTCTGAAACCAGCCCTTTTGCGGGGCCGGAGGAGGAGACGTTGGGAAAGTCGCTTAGGCGGCTTTCTTGGCCTTCGGCGCAGCGGCGCCGGTGCCGACAGCCTTGACGGTCGCGGTGGTGGCGGCGGCGACATTGGCTTCAGCGATTTCGGCAACTTGCTTGGCAGCCTTGGTCATGCTGTCATAGGCCGAGTTGGCGGCGGCAATCGCCGACTTCACGGCAGCCACGGCGACATCGGAACCGGCCGGTGCGTTCTTGGCGGCCTTGTCGAGGGCGGAAGCGACATTCTTGTTGATTTCGGAAAACTGGCCTTCGACAACCTTGGACAGTTCTTCCTGGGTCTGGGTGGCGATCTCATACACGCTGCGCGAGTAGGCAACGGCCTTTTCAACAGCGGGCTGGGCCAGCGTGGTTTGCATGGCAACCAGTTGCTGCACGTCCTTGACGGCGAGCAGAGCCTTGGCATTGGCAACGCTGTCTTCGAGGATGGCGCGGGCGGTGTTCAGGTTCAGGGCGGCAAGGCGCTCGGCGCTGGCGAAAGCCGTGTTGGCGATGGTCAGCAGGGTTTCGACGTTGGCCTTGTTGGCGCTGGCGAATTGTTCGGTAGTGGCGTTCATGATGATCTCCTGGAAAATGGGTTTGAAACGGGGCTTGGGTTTCGTGTTCGGAATGCTCACCCTGTCCGTCCGGGCGATGTTGCAGTGCATCATGCTTTGCATTATAGGGATGAAATTTTGCCTGTCAAGAGTTTTTTGGTGCGCCGCACCAAATATTTCCTGTTTATTATTAATCTATTTGTAACAATAGCTTATATAAAAGAAAAAGGCCCCAAAGGGCCTTTGATGTTGCAATGCGAAAGGATGTTTAGCTGTCGCGGAAAGCGGGTTTCCGCTTTTCGACGAAGGCGGCCATGCCTTCCTTCTGATCCGCCAGGGCGAAGGCCGAATGGAAAGTGCGGCGCTCGAACAGCAGGCCTTCCTGCAGGCTGGATTCGTAGGCGCGATTGACCGATTCCTTGATCATCATCACCACCGGGAGCGAGAATCCGGCGATGGTCTCGGCTGCCGCGAGGGTTTCTTCGAGCAACTTGTCGGCCGGGATGATGCGTGCCACCAGCCCGGCGCGCTCGGCTTCCTGGGCGTCGATGAAGCGGGCCGTGAGGCACATGTCCATGGCCTTGGCCTTGCCCACCGCGCGCGGCAGGCGCTGGGTGCCGCCAGCGCCGGGCAGGATGCCGAGCTTGATCTCGGGCTGGCCGAACTTGGCGGTATCGGCGGCGTAGATCATGTCGCACATCATCGCCAGCTCGCAGCCGCCGCCCAGGGCGAAGCCGGCGACCGCGGCGATGACCGGCTTGCGGCAGCGCGGGATGCGGTCCCAGTTGCGGCTGATGTAGTTTGCCTTGTAGACGTCCATGAAATTCCAGCCGGCCATGGCGCCGATGTCGGCGCCGGCGGCGAAAGCCTTTTCGGAGCCGGTGATGACGATGCAGCCGACGTTTTCGTCGGCTTCGAAACCGTCGAAGGCGGCGCCGATCTCGTCGATCAATGTGTCGTTGAGGGCGTTGAGGGCCTTGGGCCGGTTGAGCGTGATCAGCCCGACCTTGCCACGGGTTTCGACGATGATGTTTTCGTAATTCACTGCGCTGTCTCCTGACGGGGGTTGGCGATGTTCTGGGCGCCCTTCAATGCAGGCGCCGGGGCCGCAGCCGGACGGGCAGGCGCCGCGGGCGCTGCCGTGCCGGCGTCCTTGTTCTTCGGCTGGATGGTGGCGCGGACCCGTTCGCCGCTGCCCGGCTGGGCGCGGGTGCCGTTGGGGCCGCTGGTGACGAAATAGTTCTCGGTCCTGGCGTCGTAGGAAATGAACTGGCCGCGCACTTCGTCGAGGCCGCTCTTGACCCAGGCGCGATTGAAGAATTCGGTCTTCTCGGCCTTGGCATCATGCACGATGCGCTCGCCTTCGCCTTCGATATAGTCGTCCTGGCCCTCGCGCTTCTGCTTGAAGCGCGGCAGCGTGCCGGGGGTGCCGGTCGCCACGCCGCGCTGATAGCCGTCGTCGTCCTGGGTAACGACGATCCGCTCGGCGCGGATGATCAGCGTGCCCTTGACCAGCTGCACGTTGCCTTCGAAGGTCTGGACCTTGCTTACGTCATCGACCGAAACCCGATCGGCTTCGATATTGACCGGCTTGTCGCGGTCGGCCTTTTCGGCTCTTGCCGCGGTGGCGGCAAGCAAGAGGCCGGCGATTCCGGCAATGGCAGCGAGTCGAAGGATTTGGTTCATGGTGTCTCGGTCCGGTTGCGATGGAGGGTGCCGGTAACGCGGCCGTACAGCACCGAGATGCCGGATCTGTTGTCGATGTCGAGTCCGGTACCATTCATGATGCTTTTCCCCTGGGTGATTACCACCGGATCGTTGGTGTGTCCCTTTTCGGAATCGGGAAAGATCTTCAGTGTCCTGGTTTCAAGCACGGTCGATGGCGAACCGGCTGCCGCGCCGTGGCGAATCACCCGCACGTTGTCGACCAGATCGACTTCCTTGCCATCCTTGCCGATGTAAGCCATGCGCGCGAATATTTCCGTCGGCGGCGTTTGATGGTAGGTGACATGCGGCGCGGCGACGATGGTCGTGTCGTCGTCCGGGTAATGCAACAGGTTGTCGGCGACCACGGTGTGTTGCAGCCTGCCTTCGGTGTCGAAGCGGCGCACTTCGAAGCGCTCCACCCAGTAGTCGGGATCGTGCCGTTGCGGGCCACGCGGATTGTCGCCCTGAATGACCCGGTTGAGCCAGAAGGTCAGCGCCGCCAGCAGCACCAGCATGGCCAGCGGAAACAGCGAGGCGGCGCGATCTTTCATGCGAGGTACTCCGCCATCGCCGCATCCCACTTGCCCTGGGCGCGGATGATCAGGTCGCAGACCTCGCGCACGGCGCCTCGACCGCCGCCTTTGCTGGCAACGTAATCCACGCGGGCGCGAACTTCGTCGTGCGCGTCAGCCACCGCGGCGGAAAAGCCGCAGGCGCGCAGGATCGGCAGGTCCACCACGTCGTCGCCCATGTAGCCGGCTTGCGTGAGTTCGATGCCGCGCTTCGCCGCCAGCTGGATCAGCAACGCGCGCTTGTCGTCGACGCCCATGTGCAATTCCGTGATGCCGAGGTTCTTGGCGCGCAGTTCGAGCGCGCGGGAACTGCGTCCGCTGATGACGGCAACCTCGATTCCGGAACGCTGCAGCATCTTCAGGCCGTGGCCATCGAGGCTGGAGAAAGCCTTGATTTCGTCGCCCTGGGAACTGAAGTAGAGCGTGCCATCGGTCAGCACGCCGTCCACGTCGAAGCCCATCAGGACAAGGCGGGTCGCTTTGTCGGCTGCCGCGGTTACGTTGTTGCCCATCAGACGACCTTCGCCCGGAACAGGTCGTGCATGTTCAATGCACCACACAGCGCGCCGGCGTCATCCTTCACCACGAGCTGGTTGATCTTGTTGGCTTCCATCATCTCCACCGCCTCGACGGCCAGGCGGCGCGGTCCGATGCTGCGGGGATTGCGGGTCATGACTGCGGACACCGGGGTGGCACGCAAGTCGCCGAGGCGCTCCATGGCGCGCCGCAGGTCGCCGTCGGTGAATATCCCCGTGATGCCTCCGGCGGCATCGAGTATCACCGCCATGCCCATGCCGCCTCGCGTCATGGCCGCCAGCGCGGCCGGCACCAGCGCATCCTCGGTCAGCGTCGGCACGTCGACTTGCATGACGTCGGCAACGTGGGTGAGCAGCTTGCGGCCCAGCGCGCCGCCGGGATGGGAGCGGGCGAAATCTTCGGCACCAAAGCCGCGCGCGTCGAGCAGGGCGACGGCGAGGGCATCGCCAAGGGCCAGCGCGGCCGTGGTGCTGGCGGTCGGCGCCAGATTCAGCGGGCAGGCTTCCTGATCGACACGGGCATCGAGGTGGATGTCGGCTTCCTGCGCCAGGGATGAGGTCTCGTTGCCGGTGATGGCGATCAGCTTGCCTCCCAGGCGCTTCACCAGCGGCACGATGGTCAGCAGTTCGTCGTTCTCGCCGGAATTGGAAATCGCGATCAGGACATCGTCGCGGGTGATCATGCCCAGGTCGCCATGCACGGCTTCGGCCGCATGAACGAAATAGGCCGGCGTGCCGGTGCTGGCGAAGGTGGCGGCCAGCTTGCGGGCAATATGGCCGGACTTGCCGATGCCGCTGACCACCACGCGGCCGCGGCTTTCGAGTATCAGCGCGACGGCGGCGCAGAACTCGGGCCCGATCCGCCGCGCCAGCGCCGCGACGGCGGCCGCTTCGATTTCGAGCACCTGACGGCCCATGCCTGTGACGCGAGCATCGTCATGGACGCTGGCAGTGGACGGCTTGATGGCTTGGTTCATCGGGGGCTGGCGTTTATGATGGAGCCAAATTATAGCAACCGCGACCGGCATCTTCCCTTATTGCCTGCCCCATGACAGAGACTCTGCCCCTCATCCTGCTGCTGCTTGCCGCCGCTGTCGTCGTCGTGGTGATTTTCCGCATGCTCGGCCTGCCGCCGATCATGGGCTACCTGCTGGTGGGTGCGGCCCTGGGGCCGCATGCGGCGGGCTGGGTGCCGGATACCGAGCAGACGCGACACCTGGCCGAGTTCGGCGTGGTGTTCCTGATGTTCAGCATCGGCCTCGAATTTTCGCTGGCCCGGCTGTACAGCATGAAGCGCATCGTGTTCGGTCTTGGCCTGCTGCAGGTTGTCGTGTCCGTGCTGGTGGCGACCCTGCTTGCCCGGGTCGCCGGCATTCCGTGGCTGGCCGGCCTTGCGCTGGGTGGCGCGCTGGCGATGTCATCGACGGCCATGCTGTCCAAGCTGCTGACCGAGCGCGGCGAACTCGACGCACCGCACGGCCGCGAAGTGATCGGCGTCCTGCTGTTCCAGGACATCGCCGTGGTGCCGCTGCTGGTGATGATCCCGGCGTTGTCGCAACCGCTCGAGGTGATGGCCGAAGCCCTGCTGCTGGCGGCGTTCAAGGCCATGGTGCTGCTCGCGCTGGTGTTGTTCATCGGTCAGCGCATGCTCTCGGCCTGGTTCTATCTGGTGGCGCGCCGCAAGTCCGCGGAACTGTTCATGCTCAACGTGCTGCTGATCACCCTCGGCCTCGCCTGGTTGACCGAACTGGCGGGCCTGTCGCTGGCCCTGGGCGCCTTCACCGCCGGCATGCTGATCGGCGAAACCGAATACCGCTATCAGGTGGAAGAAGACATCAAACCCTTTCGCGACGTGCTGCTGGGCCTGTTCTTCGTGGCCATCGGCATGCGCCTCAATGTGCCGCAGATCGCCGGCCAATGGATTCTGGTGGCGGGCATCCTGGCGGCGCTGGTGGCGTTCAAGCTGGTCATCATCGGCGTCGCATCAAGGCTGCTGGGAAGTTCGCCGGGCACTGCCATGCGCAGCGGCTTGTGGCTGTGCGCCGGTGGCGAATTCGGCTTCGTGATTCTTGCGCGGGCCGGGGACGTGAATCTGCTCGACGCCGCGACGCTGCAGCCGGTATTGGCGGCAATGGTGCTGTCGCTCCTGCTGGCGCCGCTGATCGTGCATTTCTCCGACCGGCTGGTGTTTCGCTTCGTCGCTTCGGAATGGTTGCTGCGCTCGATGCAACTGACGCAACTCGCGGCCCAGTCGCTGACCACCGACAAGCATGCGATCCTCTGCGGCTACGGGCGCACCGGCCAGCATCTGGCGCGCTTCCTCGAAGCCGAGGGCATCTCGTTCATGGCGCTCGATCTCGACCCCGAGCGCGTGCGCGAAGCCAGCATGGCGGCCGAGCCAGTGTCCTACGGCGATTCGTCGAAGAAGGAAACCCTGCTGGCGGCCGGCCTGTCGCGCGCCAGCGTGGTGATCATCACCTTCGCCGACATCGACGCCGCGCTGCGGGTGATCCACCGCGTCAGGGAACTGCGTCCCGATGTCGCCATCGTGTCGCGGGCACGGGAGCAGGACGATGTCGAAAAGCTCTATGCCGCCGGCGCCGCCGAAGTGGTGCCGGAAGCCCTCGAATCGAGCGTGATGCTGGCCACCCACGCGCTGGCGCTGTCAGGCATACCTATGCACAAGGTGATCAAGCGCCTGCGCGAAATGCGCGAACAGCACTATTCGCTGCTGCGCGGCTTCTTCCACGGCGCCACCGACGCCGGCGCCCATCTGGCCGACGCCGACCAGCCGCGCCTGCATGCCGTGACCCTGACGCCCGGCACTTGGGCCATTGGCCGCCGGGTCGGTGAGATCGATCTGGCGAGAGTCGGCGCTGGTGTTACGGCGATTCGCCGTCGCTCGCAGCGCGCCCTGAAGCTGGAGCCGCTGCTGGAACTGATCGAGGGCGACGTGGTGGTGCTGATCGGCAACGCGGCGGCGGTAACGGCCGGGGAGGAGGCGCTGCTGCGCGGCAAGCAGAAATAAAAAGCCCGCCGAAGCGGGCTTTTTATTGATGGTGTGCAAGACCTTTTACATCGTCATGCAGACCGTGTAGGACGTCGAATCATCCAAGGTTGGTCCGCCAGCCGTGATCGGGCAGACTGCGCCCGCCGCGATCGGCACCAAACCGGCCGACACGTTGCCAGTGGTGGTTCCGGCGGGGGTTCCAGGCACGACCCGGATCGAGCCCGTATTGGGGCAGCCGTCATCCATCGTCGTGTCGAGCTGTCGTGCATACTTGCCAAGGACGCCCTGGGTGCAGACGAGATAAGTGCCCCTCATGCCGGCAATGTAGGGAGCGGCGTTGTCATTGGTGGTGATGCCGATAATGCCACCATCCGCATTCCGCGGCTGATAGTTGGTGTCGGCAACGGCAGTTGGACCTGCAGCTAGGCCGGCGAGTCGGACATGCTGCCAGAACAGGAAGGATTCGTCGGTTTGCGTTGTTGAGTCCCACGCACCCTCGATCACGCCGTTGCTACGGGCAGCCGGTGCGGCAGCCGGGGTTGTAGCCACGGTCGCACCTGCGACGTGAGCGGCGGCTTGCCCGTCGTCACCAGGCAATGCCCGATACTTGTCCTGATAACCGTAAATGAACAGCGGGACGTTGCGGAAGTCGGTCGCAAGATTTTTCACTTTCGCGCTGTTGATCAACTCCTGGCCTTTCAGCACGCCGCCCAGAAGCAGGCCGATGATGACCAGCACGATGGCGATTTCGACCAGGGTAAAACCGGATTGTTTGCTTCTCATGATCATCTCCCCCGCAGGGTGGTTGTTTGATGGTGAATAACTAGCATTTATTGTACCACAAATTAATTTGGCGTTGTTTCAGTGAGTTATCATCAATTTTGAATCCAACTTAAGTGGTATCTGTCGAATATTGGACAGCTTCGTCAGTTATTTGGCAGATGATTTGCTCGCCGGTGGGGCAGAATAAGCCTTCTCTTGGTCTCTGCCATTCCGGCAATACCTTTCCCACGTGCCGATTTTTCCCCTTCCTTCAACGCTGTCGTCACGCCTGATTGCGGTGCGGCGCGGATTGTTGCTGGCCCTGCTGCTGGCATTGTATTTCGTGCTTTTGCAGGGACCGGACGCATGGCTCGGCAAGACGTTGTTCATTGCCCATCTCGGATTGTTCCTGCTCTGGCAACCCTTTGTCCACGCCGAGCAGCGCCTGTCCGTGGTGTGGGTCGTCGGTTTGGCCGCCATCGTTCTGGCCGGTGCGGTATTCCTGAAACCCTGGATGCTGCTGTTGTGGATCATGATGCTGGGCGGCATTGTCGGCGGCAAGGTCATGTTGTTCGGGGCGCGTGCTCCCCGGCTGTTCTACATGATGGCGCTGGGCTTTCTGGTGGTGGCGCTGTTTGTGATCGCTGCGCCGATGGCGGTGCCGATGGCCAAGCCGCCGGCACCGATCCTTTCGCTGGGCTATGTCGGTTTGCCCGTGCTTCTGGTGGTGATGGCGATGCTGCCGCAGGGGAAGGAAACGGACAGCGCGCGCGAAGTGGTCGATTTCGTCTATAGCCTGTTCGTGTTTCTACTGCTGGCGGTGTTGATGCTGGGCAGCCTGGCGGCCATGCTGCTGCTGGGCAGCACCTACGTCGAAGCACTGCTGCAAGCGATGCTGCTGACCGGAGCGATGCTGCTGTTGCTGGGCCTGGCGTGGAATCCGCATTCGGGTTTTTCCGGGATCGGCGGCCTGTTCTCACGCTACTGGATGTCGATCGGCCTGCCGGTCGAAAAGTGGCTGCAGGCGTTGTCCAATCTGGCATTGCGCGAAGAAGATCCGCAGGTATTTCTCGAACGGGCGTGTGCCGGAATCGGGCAGCGGCTGCCCTGGGTGACAGGCGGCGAATGGATCGCCGGCAAAAGCAGCGGACGTTTCGGGGAAATAGCAGGCCGTCGCTGGGAGTTCAGCCACGGCGGCATGGTGCTGGTCCTCTACACGCAGCACACCCTGTCGCCGACGCTGATTTGGCACTTCAACCTGCTGGCACAGTATCTTGCCCAGCTTCACGCCGACAAGCAGCGTGCGCAGGCCCTGAAGCAGCTTTCCTACATGCAGGCGGTGCACGAGACCGGAGCCCGGTTGACGCACGATGTGAAGAACCTGCTGCAGTCGTTGAATGCGCTGTGTTCGGCGGGCCTGGAGCCGGGCGCGGAGTCGTCGCTGGAGTATCAGTCGCTGTTGCGGCGCCAGTTGCCGGCGATAACCGACCGGCTGGCCGAGACCCTGGCCAAGCTCAATGCGCCGCAAAGCATCGCGTCGGCCCGCTGGGTAAGCGCCGCGGAATGGTGGCAGGATCTTAGCCAGCGCATGGGGGTGATGCACTGGATCGATTTCACGGCAGAGTCTCCGATTACGGGAGAACTGCCGGCCGAAGTCTTTTCAGGCGTAATCGACAACCTGATCCGCAACGTCGCGGAAAAGCACTTGCGGGAGCCGGAGCTGCGTGCGCAGGTAGAACTGGAGCATACCGGCGAAGGCTTCAGGCTGATCGTCTGCGACAGCGGCTCGGCGATGGCCGAGGACATCGCATCCAGCCTGTTCGTTGGCCCCGTGTCTTCGGAGAGTGGCTATGGCATCGGGCTTTATCATGCCGCGCGTTATGCCGAGGCCGCGGGATACCGTTTGAACCTGATCGAGAATCGGGCCGGGCGGGTCTGTTTCCGGCTGGAACAGGCCGCCTAACCTGCTTCGATGTCGCCCGCGCCCTTGCGGCCGATCAGGCGATACACCGTCATGTTGCCCTTGCCCTTGAGATAGATGGCTTGCGGCTCATGAAAATCGAAGCTCGCCGCCAGGCGGTGGTATGTGGTGGTGTCGCACTGGATCATGCCGGGCACGCCTTCCGCGGTAATGCGGCTGGCGATGTTCACGGTGTCGCCCCAGAGATCGTAGATGAATTTTTTCTTCCCCAGTACCCCGGCGACGATCGGCCCGGTACCGATGCCGATGCGGATTTCAAGCTGCGAGGCATTGACCGCGAAATCGCGCCGCAGCAGGTCGCGCATGGCTACGGCCATGTCGGCGATGGCGGCCGAATATTCCAAGGAGTCTTCGTTCAGTCCGCCGGCCACCATGTAGGCATCGCCGATGGTCTTTATCTTTTCCAGCCCGTATTGTTCGGCCAGTTCGTCGAAAGCGGAGAAGATCCGGTTCAACATGGCGAACACCTGTGACGGCGACATCGCGGCTGCCACCTGGGTGAAGTTGACGATGTCGGCGAACATTACCGTCACATCGGAAAAACCGTCGGCAATGGTCTGGTTCGAGTGCTTCAGCCGCTCCGCGACGGGGCCGGGCAGGATGTTGAGCAGCAGTTTTTCGGAGCGTTCCTGCTCCAGTTGCACTTGTTGGTGGGCTTCTTCGAGACGGTCCTGCGCCTTGCGCTTTTCGGCGATCGACATGCGCAGCAGCAGGTAGATGATGGCCGATATCGAAATGAAGTTGAGCGTGAAAAAGACGATGGTGGTACGTACCGGCACATTGGCCGCCTTCGACATCACGGAATCGGCAAGATAGTAGTCGACGAAACCGGACAAGGCCGTCAGGGTGACCCAGGCAATGAACCAGCCGATCGACTGGTTGACGCCGACGCAGAGGATGGCGCCCACCGGGGCCAGCAGGGCCCAGAGCAGCACGCCGCTGGTGGAAATGATGGTGCCGCCAGCCCAATGCGCGACGAAGGGCAAAAAAAGGAACAGGCCCAGCTGGCTGATGCGGAAGAAATCGAAGTTCCGCGACTTGATGTAGAACAGCATGTTGCCCGCCAGCAGCAGCTGGAAGGCGAAGGGCAGGGTGGTCGAGAACGAGGGGCCGAGAATCGAGTAAATCGTCACCCAGATCATGATCGTGACGCTGATCAGGCCTGTCGCCAGCATCAGCAGCGACTTGTTCAGCCGCGTTTCTTCGCTGTCGTCGGGCTCGATGCCGGCGTTGCGCAGCCTGTCGTAAAAACCGGAGGGTGCGATACTCGATTCGGGAGAGGTCATGAAGCGCGTTTGTGCAATATGGATGGCGGCTAACTGACTCGCATAGCCGAAGTGTCGCGGAATCGGCGGCAATGGTCAAGAATGAATGATCATGACAGATCACGGGATGCCGCATCCGCCAAATGGATTCTTGCTCCGCGGCGCCATTTGGTGTTGAATGCCAGCCCATGGCCGAGGCAAAGAAATACGAAATGGCGGTTGTCGTGACGCCCCACTATATTGCGGAGCAGTCCGATCCGGCGATCAATCGCCATGTCTTCTCCTACTCGGTCACCATCAGCAACACCGGCAACGTCCCGGCGCAGTTGATCTCGCGGCACTGGATCATCACCGACGCCGAGGGCCATGTCCAGGAAGTCCGCGGCCTCGGCGTGGTCGGCCACCAACCCCTGCTGGCGCCCGGCCAGAGTTTCGAATACACCAGCGGTTGCCAACTCGCCACGCCGGTGGGAACGATGAAGGGTTGCTACCAGATGACGGCCGAGGATGGCGTGCAGTTCGAGGCGCCGATTGCGGAGTTCGTACTTTCGATGCCGCGCGTGCTGCATTGAGCCTCAAGCACAGCTACACGCTGGTCGCGCCTTTTTACGATGCGTTTCTGACCGCCGCCACGCGTGGCGCGCGCAAGCGCAGCCTGGCCGCGCTGGTCGACGAGCCGCCGCGCGATGTGTTGTTGATGGGAGTCGGCACCGGTCTCGACCTTCCCCACTTGCCGGCCCAGCATCGCTATGTCGGACTCGATCTGACTGCCGCGATGCTCGCGCGTGCCCGCCCGCGTGCCTCCGGCCTGCACTTCACGCCCTTGCGCGGCGACGCGCAGCGCTTGCCGTTTCATGATGCCAGCTTCGATGTGGCGGTGTTGCATCTGATCCTCGCCGTGGTGCCGGCGCCGACTCTCTGTCTTGCCGAAGCGGTGCGCGTGTTGAAGCCGGGCGGGACGTTGCTGGTCTTCGACAAGTTCCTGCGGCGCGGCGAAGCCGGCTGGAAGCGTGTTCTCAATCCGCTCACGCGCCATGTCGCGACGCGCCTCGATGTGGTGTTCGAAGACGTGCTGGAATCCGTCGGCGGCATCGACGTGACGGCCAATGAAGCGGCGCTGGCCTCGGGATGGTTCAGGCTGATCCGTCTGACGAAGCCTGTTTTTTGACGGCGATCGGGATGATGCGCCCGCGCGGCTTCGGCAAATAGGCGCCGGCCAGTTGCCGGTTGCGCTCCTGGACCCGCCACCAGACCCGCAGCCCGAGCAGCACGCCGAGCATCACCGCATAGAGCAGCGGTTTGCTGATGTCGGCCTTGACCATCCAGGCATAGTGCAGCACGGTCAGAATTCCGATCAGATAGACGCTGCGATGCAGCTCCTGCCAGCGACGGCCGCCGAGCTTGCGGATGGCGAAGGCGTTCGAGGTCGCGGCCAGCGGCACCAGCAGCGCGAAGCTGACCATGCCGACGGTGATGAAGGGGCGCTTCAGGATATCCTTGGCGATTGCCGGCCAGTCGAAGAACTGGTCGAACCAGAGGTAGGTACTCAGATGCAGGGCGGCGTAGAAAAATACGAACAGCCCCAGCATCCGGCGCAGGCGACCCAGCCAGGCCCAGCCGGAATACTTGCGCAGCGGCGTCACCGTCAGCGTGATCAAGAGGAAATTCAGCGCCCAGGTGCCGAGGCCGCGTGTGACGGCTTCGATCGGATTGGCGCCCAGCGTGTCGGCTTGCGCGCCCCAGGCGTAATAGGCGAGTGGCGCCAGGCAGGCAAGAAACAGCGGTGGCTTGATGAGGGCAGGATTCAAAACTGCTTCCTCAGGTCCATCCCGGTGTAAAGCTGGCCGACCTGTTCCGTGTAGCCATTGAACATCAGCGTCTTGCGCTTGGCGAATTCGCCGATGCGCCGCTCGGTCGCCTGGCTCCAGCGCGGGTGATCGACCTCGGGGTTGACGTTGGAGTAGAAGCCGTATTCGCGCGGCGCGGATTTCATCCAGGAGGTGCGCGGCTCGGTGTCGGTGAGGCGAATCCTGACGATCGATTTGCCGCTCTTGAAGCCGTACTTCCACGGCACCACGAGGCGCAGTGGCGCCCCGTTCTGGTTCGGCAGCACATCGCCATACAGGCCGACGGCGATGATCGCCAGCGGATGCATGGCTTCGTCCATGCGCAGGCCTTCGACATAGGGCCAATCCAGCACCCGGCTCCGCACGCCGGGCATGGTTTCCGGCTGTACGGCGGTGATGAACTCGACATACTTGGCGCTGCCCAGAGGTTCCACCAGTTTCAGCAGGCTCGCCACCGGGAAACCCAGCCAGGGAATCACCATGCTCCAGCCCTCGACGCAGCGCAGGCGGTAGATGCGTTCTTCGAGCGGCGCCAGTTTCAGGATGTCTTCGATGCCCAGGGTTTTCGGTTGCTTGACCAGGCCTTCGATGACCAGCGTCCACGGCCGCACGCGCAATGCGTGGGCGGTGCGCGCCGGGTCTTCCTTGTCGGTGCCGAATTCGTAATAGTTGTTGTAGCTCGTGACATGCCTGAGCGGCGTCGGCGAGTCGGTGGTCGAGTAAGCGCTGGGCCGGCCCGGTGCCAGCTTCGCCTGCGCGGAGGGGAGCAGCCCGGCGAGCGCTGCGCCGGTCGACAGCCGCAGGAACTCGCGGCGACGCTCGAACAGCGCGCGCGGCGTGATTTCCGACGGGGGAATGGCATGGCTGGAATGGGTTGGCATGTGGGCTCTCGATGGCAGGGAAGTGTACTGCTTTGACGCGGCGCCTTCTGAAACCTTACATCGGCACGCATACATCGCTTCGAGTCGGCGCCGGGCCCAAGGTTCCTGATCTTGCCCAATCCGGATGCCACGCTTGACCAGCAGGACTTCCCGCCGCTACAATATCCCGACTTATTTACTCAACTATTTTGGAATCAGCCATGGACGCCAAGCAGAAAATCCACGAGACCGTCACCGGTAATCCCGTTGTGCTCTACATGAAGGGCAACAAGCAATTCCCGCAGTGCGGCTTTTCCGCGCGCGCGGTGCAGATCCTCCAGGCCTGTGGCGTCAAGGATTTCGTCACGGTCGATGTGCTGGCCGACCCGGAGGTGCGCCAAGGCGTCAAGGATTACGCCAACTGGCCGACGGTGCCGCAGCTCTACATCAAGGGCGAGTTCGTCGGCGGCAGCGACATCATGACCGAGATGTACCAGTCGGGCGAATTGCAGAAGCAGCTGGAGCCGATTGTCGGCGCCGCTTAAGTTAGCGTCTGAGTTCTTTCAGCAGCCGTTCGATCATGCGTTGCGCCTGCCCCAGGTAGGCGCTTCCGAACAGGTTGAAATGATTCAGGATGTGGTACAGGTTGTAGAGCGGCTTGCGCGCTTCATAGCCTGAGTCGAGCGGCCACGCCGTGCGATAGGCGGCAAAAAAGCTGGTGGGAAAGCCGCCGAACAGTTCGGCCATGGCGATGTCGGTTTCGCGGTCGCCGTAGTAGCTGGCCGGGTCGAAGATCACCGGCGCGTCGTCGCATTGCGCCGCGTTGCCCGACCACAGATCGCCGTGCAGCAGGCTGGGCAGCGGCTGATAGCTGATGAACAGGCCGCCGATGCGCTCGATGATCGCGTCGCCTTTTGCCACCAGCGCCTTGTCCATGCCGTTTTGCAGCGCGAGTTGCAGTTGCGGTCGCAGGCGGCGTTCGCCGAAGAAATGCGGCCAGCTGCGATGGGGTGTATTGATCTGCGGCGTGGCGCCGATGAAATTGTCCCCGTCCCAGCCGAAGGCGTCGCCGGTGATGCGATGCAGTTGCGCCAGGGCGCTGCCGAGCCGGGCTCCGCCTGGCTGATCCAGCGCGGCCAGTTCAAGATGTTCCAGCACCAGGAACGCCAGGGTTTCCGTGCTCTCCATGGCGACGACAGTCGGCGTCCGCACTACGGCGGCATGCGAAATCGTTTGCAGCGCCAGCGCTTCGGCGGCGAACATCGGCGCCGTCCCGCCAGCGCCGACTTTTACAAAATAGTGGCGGACGCCGTCTGTGAGATGCCAAGCGCGATGAATCGAGCCGCCGCCGACCGGGCTGACCGATGAAGGGGTGAAGGAGGTTCCGCTGCGCTTGGCAATCGCCGCCGCAATGGCATCAACTTCGACGGCGCCCAACCCCGATGTCAAAGCGATGCCAGGCGGGCGTTGGCGTCGGCCAGGCGGCCGGCAATGACGTCGAGAAAGCCCTGGTAGAAGTGCATCCGGCATACGTCCGAGGCATGCTGCAGCGCTTGCGCCGAAATGGTGACGACCCGGGTTCCGGTCTGTGCGACGACGTCGGCGCCCCGGGTATGCTGGCCGCGGCGAATGATGGCCATTTCGCCGAAGCATTCGCCGGCGGCCAGCGTGCCGAGGGAATGTCCGCTCTTCGAGACCATCAGTTCGCCGTCAAGCAGGAACGCGAAGAAGTCGCCCCGTTCGCCGTCCCTCATGATCACCGTGCCGGCGGCAACTTCGTCCCAGCGCGAGAAGCGCACGACTTCCCACAGGTCGACGTCGGAGAATTCATTGAAGAAGCGCAGCGCCCGCAGCGCCTCGAATTTTTCGCTGTCGGGAAATGCCTGGCGTTGTGCCGAAAGCTGCTTGTTGCGGAAGGATTGAGCCAGGTCGTGGGAGAACTCTTCCCAGCTCTGGTAGCGCGCTTCGATCTCCTTCTGCATGGCGCGCGCGACCACGGCATCGAGGCTGGTCGGCATGTCCGAGCGGAAGGTGGAGGGCGGCGGTGGATCGGTGTTGCAGATCTGGTAGATCATGCCGTAGTTGGAGGTCGACTGGAACGGCAGCCGCCCGGTCAGCAACTGGTACATCACCACGCCCAGCGAGTAGATGTCCGTCTGGTGATTGAGCGTCATGTCGCGCACCTGCTGCGGCGACATGTAGGCCGGCGAGCCGACGCCCGATACCTGCGTGCGCGTTTGCTCGCCGCTGGTCATCATCGCCGCGCCGAAATCGGAGATCTTGATGTCGCCACTGCTGCGTTCGGCGCTGTCGCCGGAGCTGACCAGCAGAATGTTCGCCGGCTTGATGTCGCGGTGGGTGATGCCGGCGCGGAAGGCATAGTCGAGCGCGCGGGTGCACTTGAAGATGATCTCCACCAGGCGGTCCACCGGCAGCAGGGTGCTCGGGCTGCAGAATGGTTCGAGCGTGCCGCCCGAAACGTATTCCATGACGATGTAGCTCTGCTCTTCGTCCAGCACGGCATCGAAAATCTGCACGATGTGCGGATGCATGAGCTTGCCGGCAAGCGAGGCCTCGGTCATCAGCAGATGGCGATACAGCCGGCCGCGCTCCTTGTCGCGCAGGACTTCCGGAAAGATGGCCTTGACCGCGACTTCCCGTTCGGCGAACGGGTCGTAGCCGAGGTAGACGATCGAGGTGGCGCCTTCCCCGAGCTTCTTGCGAATCTCGTACTTGCCTATGCGCTCGGGAATGGCCATCGATAACTGATCAGAGCCGCGTGCGGCAACGTGCGATGGCGGCACGCACCTGGGCCGGCGCGGTGCCACCGAGGTGATCGCGGGCGGCGAGCGAGCCGGCGACGGTCAGCACGGCGAAGGCATCCTCGCCGACCAGCGGCGAGAACGAGCGCAGTTCGTCGAGCGTCAATTCAGGCAGGTCGCAGCCGCGGGCTTCGCAGGCGCGCACGGCGCGCGCCACGGCTTCGTGGGCGTCGCGGAAGGGCAGTCCCTTCTTTACCAGATAGTCGGCGAGGTCGGTCGCGGTGGCGTAGCCCTGGCGCAGGGCGGCGGCCATGGCTTCCGGCTTGACTTTAATGCCGGGGACCAGGTCGGCGAAGATGCGCAAGGTGTCGCTCAGCGTGTCGGCGGTGTCGAACAGGGGTTCCTTGTCTTCCTGGTTGTCCTTGTTGTAGGCCAGCGGCTGGCCCTTCATGAGCGTCAGCAGGCCCATCAGGTGGCCGAAGACGCGGCCGGTCTTGCCGCGCGCCAGTTCGGGCACGTCGGGATTTTTCTTCTGCGGCATGATCGACGAGCCGGTGCAGAAGCGGTCGGCGAGATCGATGAAGCCGACGCGCGGGCTCATCCACAGAATCAGTTCTTCCGAAAAACGCGAGATGTGGGTCATCACCAGCGAGGCGGCGGCACAGAACTCGATGGCGAAGTCGCGGTCGGAAACGGCGTCCAGTGAATTCTCGCAGACGGACTCGAAACCGAGTTCGCGCGCCACGGCTTCGCGGTCGATCGGGAACGTGGTGCCGGCCAGTGCGGCGGCACCCAGCGGCAGGCGATTGACGCGACGGCGGCAGTCGGCGAAGCGCTCGCGGTCGCGGCGCAGCATTTCGAAATAGGCCAGCAGGTGGTGGCCGAAGGTGACGGGCTGCGCCACCTGCAGGTGCGTGAAGCCGGGCAGCGGAGTGTCGACGTGGGCTTCCGCCGTGTCGAGCAGGGCCTTCTGGAAATCGCGCAGCAGTCCATCGATGTCGTCGATGGTGTCGCGCAGCCAGAGCCGGATGTCGGTGGCGACCTGGTCGTTGCGCGAACGGCCGGTGTGCAGCCGCTTGCCGGCATCGCCGACCAGGGCCGTGAGTCGTTTCTCGATGTTGAGATGGACGTCTTCGTCGTCGAGATTCCAGTTGAAACCGCCGGCCTCGATCTCGCCGGTGATCGTCGCCATACCCTGCTCGATGGCGGCCAGGTCGGTTGCGGCGATGATGCCTTGCCGCGCCAGCATGCGCGCATGCGCCAGCGATGCCCGAATGTCCTGCCGCCACATGCGGCGATCGAAGAACACCGAAGCGGTATAGCGTTTGACGAGGTCGGAGACGGGCTCGGAAAAGCGTCCGGACCACGCGGTCGGGGCGGCGGGAGACGCTGGAGGTTTCGGTTCTGTCATAATCGGGCTGCCAGGTCAGTTGGCAAAAACAGGCAATAAAAACACTGGAAAATCAAAGGTGACGGGCAATTGAGCCAAGCGCGAAGTATAAGGGAAAACCCTCCGCTCACCGGTTTGCCGGACTTCCGCAACTTCGGCATCTGGTTGCGTGTCCTGCTTGCGGTGAATTTCGGGGCCCTGCTGGGAACCCTGGCCGCCAATCGCGAGTGGCGGTTTTTTGTCGCCGAATTTTTTGAGCTTGCCATCGTGGTCGAGCCGGTGATACTGGCCAGCCTGGCCCTGCTCAGCCTCCTGAGCAACTGGTTCGCGCGCCTGCCCAAATGGCTGGGCGTGGTTGCGGTTGTCATGCTGGTGCTGTTGGTGACAGCCGCCGTGCGCAGTTTCTTTGCCGAGCTGCATTTGATCGAGCCGGATGCGGGAGGCTTCAGCCGAACCTCCTTGTGGGCGGTGATTGGCGCCGCCTTGTTGCTTGGTGGATTCGAGATCGGCGGGCGTTCGCGTTCGCCCGCTCTGGCCGAGGCGCGTTTGCTGGCGCTGACCGCGCGCATCCGGCCGCATTTCCTGTTCAATGCGCTGAATGCCGTACTCGGGGTG
Organism: Sulfuritalea hydrogenivorans sk43H; assembly: GCF_000828635.1. Lineage (GTDB taxonomy): Bacteria > Pseudomonadota > Gammaproteobacteria > Burkholderiales > Rhodocyclaceae > Sulfuritalea > Sulfuritalea hydrogenivorans. The sequence continues at coordinate 3,138,206 of NZ_AP012547.1, read as the reverse complement.
ATCCGCTCCGATCCGCGTCGGGCGGAGACGGCGCTGGAGGAACTGGCCGACCTGTTTCGCGTGCTGATGCGTGAAAATGCCGATCTGGTTCCGCTGTCGGAAGAAATCTTCGTGGCGCGGCAGTACATCAATCTCGAACGCTTGCGGCTGGGCGAGCGCGTGCGCGTGGTGTGGGACATGGCGGCCTGTCCGCCGGACCCGCTGGTGCCGCCGCTGATGCTCCAGCCCTTGCTGGAAAACGCGGTGTATCACGGCATCGAGCCGGCGACCGAACCGGGTGAAATCACCATCCGCTTCGAATGCAGGGGCTCCCGGCTGCGGGTCGAACTTTCCAATCCGATGTCCGCGGCGGAAAGCCACAAGCACGGCAACCAGATGGCCCTGACCAACATTCGAGAGCGGCTGATGCTGTTCTTTGATCTGGAAGCAACCATGACGACCGAGGTGAGCGGCGGCCGCTTTTGTGTTTCCATCGAGTTTCCCTACCGTCAGGCGGCTGAACGATGAGTGAAGCCTTGCGCCTTCTGCTGGTCGATGACGAGGCTCCGGCGCGTGCGCGTTTGCGCGACTTGCTGGGCGACATCGCCGCCGAGGTGCCGAGCACGGTGGTGGCCGAGGCCGCGGACGGCTTTGCCGCGCTGGAGCGGGCGCAGGCCGGTGACCTCGATGTGGCGCTGATCGATATTCGCATGCCCGGCATGGATGGCGTGGAGCTGGCCCGCCATCTGGCGCGGTTGCCGAGCACGCCGGCCGTGATCTTCGTCACCGCCTTCGACCAATATGCGGTGCAGGCCTTCGAACTGGCCGCGCTGGATTATCTGGTCAAGCCGGTACGCGCCACCCGTCTGGCCGATGCCTTGCGCAAGGCAAGGCGCCATGCCGACGATGCGGTTCGCCTCGAAAAGTCGGCGCTGGCGATACGGCAAAACCTGTCCTGCCTGGAGCGCGGCCGCATTCTTCTGGTGCCGGTCGCGGAAATTCTTTACCTGAAGGCGGAACAAAAATACGTCACTGCGCATACCGCGGGGCGCGAGTATCTTCTGGAGGAGTCGCTGGTCCATCTTGAGGCGGAGTTCAGCGAGCGCTTCCTGCGCATCCATCGCAACTGCCTGGTGGCGCGCGCCGTGGTTACAGGAGTGGAGCGGGCGGCTGACGAAGGCGACGGAGAGGCGCACTGGCAGGTGATCCTGGACGGAACCACGGAACGCCTGCCCGTCAGTCGTCGACAGTGGGCGCAGGTCAAGACCCTGCTCAAGCTTGCGGGGTAGTGAAGATTAGCGAAGTGCATGCGGAACATCGGGGCGCAGTTCCGCGCAGTTCCGTTGACGCAGGCAGACGCGCCGCCTAACATCGCTCCTTTGTCGCAACACTTGATATCCGTCGTGAATTTCACCAACTTGTATGCTTCGATAGACGCCGATATGCACGCGGTGGACGCTGTCGTCAGGGCGCGCCTGCATTCGGAAGTGGTACTGGTGCGCCAGGTCGCCGAGTACATCATTTCCGCCGGCGGCAAGCGCATGCGCCCCGCACTGGTGCTGCTTTCCGCGAATGCCTGCGGATATTCGGGAACCCGCCATCACGAACTGGCTGCGGTGGTCGAGTTCATCCATACCGCCACGCTGCTGCACGACGACGTGGTCGACGAGTCGTCGCTGCGGCGTGGCCGCGATACTGCAAACGCGGTGTTCGGCAATCCGGCCAGCGTGCTGGTCGGCGATTTCCTGTATTCCCGCGCATTCCAGATAATGGTCGGTGTCGGCAGCATGCGGGTGATGCAGGTGCTGGCGGATGCAACCAATGTCATCGCCGAGGGCGAAGTGCTGCAACTGATGAATTGCCGCAACGCAGACATCGAGGTGGATGACTACCTGCGGGTGATCCGTTACAAGACCGCCAAGCTGTTCGAGGCCGCCGGACGGCTCGGCGCCATTCTCGGCAACGCGGGCGCCGAGGTCGAAGAGGCGATGGCGGCCTACGGCACGCACATTGGCACCGCATTCCAGTTGATCGACGACGTGCTCGACTATTCGGGCAAGGAGGCGGAAACCGGCAAGCATCTCGGCGACGACCTGGCCGAAGGCAAGCCGACGCTGCCCCTGATTCACGTCATCCAGCACGGCAGCCCGCAGCAGGCCGCCCTGGTGCGCGGCGCCATCGAGAACGCCAGCAGCGACAGTTTCGCCGAAGTGCTGGCCGCGGTGCGTTCCAGCGGCGCGCTTGATGCGGCGCGCCGGCATGGCGTAGACGAAGCGGAGATGGCCAAGGCAGCATTGAAGCCGCTGCCGGATTCAAAGTTCAGGGAAACGCTGCTACAATTAGCAGACTTTGCGGTGCAACGAAGTTTTTGACCACCGCAATGTTTGCAAGGATGATCTCTCGGACTGAATTACCCGGTCTGTTCCCGCAATGTCCATCCTTGCCACCAACTTGCCATCGGGGCGTAGCTCAGCCTGGTAGAGTACTGCGTTCGGGACGCAGGAGTCGGAGGTTCGAATCCTCTCGCCCCGACCAGCTTCATACCGTTGCGGAGGACTGACCGCAGTGGCCAAGTTCCTCCTCTTCATTGTCGTGCTCGCCGTGATCTATGCGCTGGTGCGCGCGTCCAAGCGGCGCAGCAAGCCGCCACCGGCAGCGCCGCAGCCCGAAGCCATGGCGCAATGCACGCATTGCGGCGTGCATTTCCCCCGTGTTGAGTCTGTCAGCGAGGCCGGGCGCGATTACTGTTGCGAAGAGCATCGACGGCTGGGAGCCCGGTCTTGAGCGTATCGATTCCGGTGGCGGAGGAGTCCGACGCCATCGAATCCTTCTGGCGTTCGCTGCGTTTCTTCTCGATCTACCGCTTGTCGATTGCCCTGCTGTTCCTGGTGGCGGCACTGGTCTTTGGCGACACCATCAGTCTCGGCACGCAGGATGCCAGGCTGTTTGACAGGGTAGCCGCCGTCTATCTGCTGCTGGCGATTGCATTTCTTGTCGCATTGCTGCGCAGACCGCGCCATTTCAATCTTCAGCTTTCGGTGCAGGTGGCGGTCGACATCGCCGCCTTGACGCTGATGATGTTTGCCAGCGGCGGACAGAAGAGCGGAATCGCCATCCTGCTGCTGGTCGTGGTGGCGGGCGCCGCGCTGGTCGGGCAGGGGCGCATGACCTTGTTTTACGCCGCGCTGGCCACGGTGGCGATGCTCCTGGAGGAAAGCTGGCGCGCGCTGACCTGGGACGCAGACCCGGCGGACTTCGTGCGCACCGGGATCATCAGCATCGCCTTTTTCGGCACGGCGATCATCGCCCGGCTGCTGGCGCAGAAGGTGGTCGCCAACGAGACGCTGGCGCGGGAACGCGGGCGGGAACTCAACGACCAGTTGCGCATCAGCGAGCGGATCATCCGGGACATGGAAGACGGGGTACTGGTGGTGGACGGCGAGGGAAGGGTGCGCCAGCTCAACCCGCGTGCCGAAGCGCTGCTGGATGTGAAGGCGGCAGATGGCGCGGAACTGGCGAGGTTTTCCAGCGGGTTGGCCGAGCGTTACAGGACCTGGAGTGCCCAGCCCGTGGAAATGGTGGAAATGCTCCGGCAGGAAAGCGGGCGCCTGTTGCGGGTGCGCTATTTGCCCTCGGCCGAGTCCGGCGGACAGGCGCTGATCTACCTGGAAGACATGGAGCGCATTCAGTCCCAGGCGCAGCAGCTGAAGCTGGCTGCGCTCGGGCGGCTTACCGCCAACATGGCGCACGAAATTCGCAATCCCCTGGCGGCCATCAGCCACGCCGCGGAATTGCTGGTCGAGGAAGATACCGATCCCCTGCATCAACGCCTGGCCCGCATCATTCATGACAATACCCGCCGTTTGAACCGCCTCGTGACCGAGGTGCTGGAACTCGGGCGCCGCGACCGCGCGCAACCGGAAGTGTTGCGCTGGCAGGTATTCCTTTCAGGATTTCTTGAGGAACTGGCCCTGCACGATGCATCGGCGGCGATGAGGGTGCGAGTCGGCGAGGGAGATGTCGAGCTGCGTTTCGATCGGGGCCATTTGTATCGCGTGCTGTGGAACCTGCTGGGGAATGCGCTGCGTCATGCCAGCGCGGCGAATGGCGCGGTGAGATTGGAGGCGAGGACCGCCACCGCGGCAAATTGCGTGGAATTGCATATCATTGACGACGGCCCGGGGGTAGATGAGGCGCAACGCAATCAGGTATTCGAGCCCTTCTTTACAACTCACGGCGCGGGCACCGGCCTGGGGCTCTACATTGCACGCGAGTTGTGCGAAGCCAGCGGCGCCCGACTCGAACTGCTGGATGAGAAACCGGGCGCCCATTTCCGCATCACTGCCGAGGGAGTCGCATGTCACTGAAGAATGAACGCCGCCCCCGTTGTCGTGGCGAGGCCAAGCGGGTACTGGTGGTCGACGACGAGGCGGACATCCGCGAGTTGCTCGACCTGACGCTGGCGCGCATGGGGCTCCACGCGGACTGCGTCGGATCGCTCGCCGAGGCGCGCCGCATGCTGGTCGGTCAGCGCTACCAGTTATGCCTGACCGACATGCGCCTGCCCGATGGCGAGGGCCTGGAGCTGGTGCGTCACATTGCCGCCACCGTTGCCGACCTGCCGGTGGCGGTGATTACGGCGCATGGCAGCGCGGAGAACGCCGTATCCGCGCTCAAGGCCGGGGCCTTCGACTACATCGCCAAGCCCGTGTCGCTCGATCAGTTGCGCGGCATGGTCAAGTCGGCGCTCGAGTTGCCCAGCCCCGATTCGGATGGCGGCATCGGCGGCGAGTCCGGACTGCTTGGGCAGTCGACGGCAATCGGGCAAGTCCGCATGCTGATCGATCGCGTGGCACGCAGTCAGGCTCCGGTTCATATCTCGGGCGAGTCAGGGAGCGGCAAGGAGCTCGCGGCGCGACTGATCCACACCCTGGGCGCCCGCCGCGACCGCGCTTTTGTGCCGGTCAATTGCGGGGCGATCCCCGAGAACCTCATGGAAAGCGAGTTTTTCGGATATCGCAAGGGTGCATTCACCGGCGCCAGCGATGATCGTGAAGGCTTCTTTCATGTGGCCGATGGCGGCACCCTGTTTCTGGACGAGGTTGCGGAACTGCCCTTGACGATGCAGGTCAAGCTGTTGCGGGCGATTCAGGAAAAGCGGGTGCGCAAGGTGGGCGCCACCACCGAGGAGGCGGTCGATGTGCGGGTGATTTGCGCTACGCATCAGGATCTCAAGGTGCTGGTCGAGAAGGGGCGGTTCCGCCAGGATTTGTTCTACCGCCTCAATGTCATCGAGTTGCGAATGCCGGCCTTGAGGGAATGTCGCGAAGACATCCCGATGCTGGCGCAACACATTCTGGGCCGCCTGGCCCGGGCTGCCGACCTGGAGCCGCCGCTGCTGACCGCCCCGGCCCTTGAAGCTTTGCAGGGTTATCCCTTCCCGGGCAACGTGCGGGAACTTGAAAACGTGATGGAGCGCGCCCTGGCGCTGATGGCCGGCGACCGTATCGACGTGGTGGATCTCAATCTGGCGCCATCCCAATTGACTGGCGCCACCACCAGCGCAGTCGGCGGCTCCCTGCAGGATCACCTGGACCAGGTGGAGCGCCAGGCGATTCTCGATGCCCTCAAGCAGTCGAACAACAATCGCACTGCGGCTGCAAGGCTGCTGGGAGTCACCTTCCGCTCATTGCGCTACCGTATGGCGCGACTGGGAATGAACGAGTGAAGTCGGTGCAGGCGCCGGATGCGATGGACGATGAAGGATGGTTGTCCGGCGTACGGCGCGTGCCCTCGCCGAATTGCGACGAGCGGCCGGTCGATCAGCCGGTCAGCCTGATCGTCATCCACGCCATCAGCCTGCCGCCGAACGAATTCGACGGTCCGGGAATCATCCAGTTGTTTACCAACTGCCTCGATCCGGCGACTCATCCCTATTTCGGGGAGATACGGGACTTGCGGGTCTCGGCCCACTTTCTTGTCCGTCGCGACGGTGAGTTGATCCAGTTCGTTCCCTGCTCCCGCCGCGCCTGGCATGCAGGCGTTTCCAGCTGGCGAGGCCGGGAGCGCTGCAATGATTTCTCGATTGGCATCGAGCTCGAGGGTTGCGACCTGCTGCCGTTCGAGGATGCTCAATACATGACGCTCAACCGGCTGCTTGCCGAACTGAATCGGCGCTACCCGATTGCAGGCGTGGTCGGTCACAGCGACATCGCGCCCGGGCGAAAGACGGATCCGGGTCCATGCTTCGAATGGCATCGGGTGCGCGACGCAAGAACATGAGTGTCGCAAAGCTGCAACGATTATTTTTGCGTTTACATCAAAAAACTCTTGCAGTCAAAAAAATCAACCACTACAATTAGTGCCAGATCGTCGATGACCCACTAGATATAGTAGGTCGTTGTACGGAAGGGGCGAGGCAGGTCGCAGTGTCCCGATCATCACCGGCTTCATGACGCAAAGACGGGAGATCTGAATGCAGGAAGTTTTGGGCGAGTTTTACACCGACCGCAACGGGGTTGCCCAGCTGTCTTCTGTCGCCATGGTCACGCACCAGCGCCTGCATTCATCTCCCCGCAAGCCATTCACTCCGCAAATCCAGATGACTGTCCGCCGCGTCGATGCGCAGGGCGGACGTGCGTTCGCACGCGATCGGCATGATCGTGCCAAACGGCGCCAGACGGGCGTTGCGGGGGATTGTGGTCGACAGGATATGATGTTTGATTGTTTGTGCGTTTGTCATTCCGGGTTTCAAAACGAAGTGATAGGCGGATAAACGTGGGGAATTCGTCGCTTTCGATTGCATCGGAGCGTTGGATAATCCGTGCTAGCCCAGACGGGTTGCAGTAAAAAAGTAGTGGTGGTTCTTTCCTGTTAATTTGTTAAGGAGGTTCAACATGGCTGATACCAAGAAAGCCAAGAAGCCGGCCGCAAAGAAGGCTGCGGCTAAGCCCGCCGCTAAGAAGTCTGCGGCCCCGAAGAAGCCAGCCGCCAAAAAGCCGGCTGTAAAGAAGGCGGCTGCCAAGCCCGCTGCGAAGAAGCCCGCTGCCAAGAAACCGGCCGCGAAGAAGCCCGCCGCGAAGAAGGCTGTTGCCAAGAAGCCGGCTGCCAAGAAGCCTGCTGTAAAGAAGGCTGCACCGAAGAAAGTCGCTGCCAAGAAGCCGGCTGCGAAGAAGGTTGCCGCCAAGAAGCCTGCCGCGAAGAAGGCTGCACCGAAGAAGGCTGCTGCGAAGAAGCCCGCTGCCAAGAAACCGGCCGCGAAGAAGCCCGCCGCCAAGAAGCCTGCTGCGAAGAAGCCCGCTGCCAAGAAGCCGGCCGCGAAGAAGCCCGCCGCCAAGAAGCCTGCTGCGAAGCCTGCTGCAAAGCCGGCTGCAAAGAAGGCGGCACCGAAGAAGGCTGCAGCAAAGCCGGCCGCGAAGCCCGCTGCTGCTGCCGCACCTTCGACTGCAGCTGCACCCGGCATCAAGTCGTCGCTGAATCCTGCAGCGGCTTGGCCGTTTCCCACCGGTTCCCGTCCCTGACGGTAGCATCGGCCTGCGTTTAGTCCTGCGGGACTGATCGCGGCGCTCAGTGGATAGCAAGCGCGTGCTGTTAACTCGGCACGCGCTTTCTTTTATCGTTTTATCGACGGCGCGCGTCCCACCAAGGGATACCGTCCCGGCGGGACATAAAGCGCAATTCCCGGCAGGCAAGGCCTCGAGTTCCTTTGGCCGAGGACGGTATCCCCGCTATCGGGAACTCAGGAACGTCGCCATGCGGTCGAGACCTTCTTCGATCCGTCCCCGGCCGACCGTATAGGCAAAGCGCATGTGGCTTTGCGGTGCGTTGCTGCCGAAATCCAGCCCGGGGGTTGCGGCCACGCCGGCTTGTGTCAATAGCTGCTCGGCAAGCGTGAAGCTGTCCTCGGCCAGCCTGCTGCTGTTCGCATATACATAAAAGGCACCCTGCGGTTCGGCCGCAATCTCGAAGCCGAGGGTGCGCAATCCCGGCAGGAGAATGTCCCGCCGCGAGGAAAATTCCTGGCGGCGCGCTTCGAGAATGGCGGTGGTTTCGGGATGGAAGGCCGCCAGCGCGGCATGCTGGGCGACGGTCGACGGCGCGATATAGAGGTTCTGCGCCAGCTTCTCGATCTCTCGCACAAAGCGCTGCGGCGCGACCAGCCAGCCCAGCCGCCAACCTGTCATGCCGAAGTACTTCGAGAAGCTGTTGATCACGAATGCATCATCGCTGACGGACAGCGCGGATGTCGCATCAATGCCATACGTCAGTCCGTGATAGATCTCGTCGACCAGCAGGCTGCCGCCCCGCGTTGCGACGCCATTGGCCAGTGACGCCATGGTTTCCGGGTCAAGCAGGGCGCCGGTCGGATTGGCGGGTGAAGCCACCAGCAGTCCGCGTGTCCGGGGTGTCCAGGATTCAGCCAGTTGTGCTGCCGTCGGTTGGTAGTTCGATGCCGCTTCAACCGCGAGCGATACCGGCTTGCCTTCGAGCAAGCGCACAAAATGCCGGTTGCAGGGGTAGCCTGGATCGGGCAGCAGCCATTCGTCGCCGGGATTCACCAGCACGCCGAGTGCCAGCAGCAGTGCGCCGGACGCACCGGCGGTGACCACGATCCGTTCCGGCGGGATGTCGAGTCCGTGACGCGTGTGATAGAAGCCGCTGATCGCCTCGCGCAACCGGGGCAAACCCAGGGCGGCCGTGTAATGGACGTGTCCGCCCGAGAGAAAGCGCTGGGCTGCTTCAAGAATGGGAGCGGCGGTTGCAAAGTCGGGTTCGCCGACCTCCAGGTGCGTGATCGTCCGTCCTTGATCCTCAAGGGCCTGTGCCTGTGCCATTAGCTCCATGACATGAAATGGAGCGATTTGCGCCATGCGGGCAGCGATGTTCATTCCGTTCTCCAAAAGCAAACGGCCGTCTTGCGCGAGGCAGGACGGCCGTTGCGGGTTTTCGCCGTGGTCCCAGCGCCGACTGTCAGTCCACCATCGCCAGTTCGAACAGTTCGCGCTTCAGTGTCAGCGAGCGCGGCATGCGGCTCTTGAGCTTCTCGAACCACTCGGCGTGCAACTTGAGTTCTTCGCGCCAGGCATTGGTATCGACCGCGGTCAGATGTTCGAATTGCGCCTTGGAAACTTCCTCGCTGCCGCTCCAGTCGAGGTCTTCGAAGCGCGGCATCCAGCCGAGCGCGGTTTGCCGGGCATCGGCCTTGCCGGAACAGCGGCCGACGACCCACTTCAGCACGCGCATGTTTTCGCCGAAGCCGGGCCACATGAAATTACCCTCTGCGTCCTGACGGAACCAGTTAACAGTGAAGATGCGCGGCGCGTGCTCGATCTGATGGCCGATACGCAGCCAGTGGTTGAAGTAGTCGCCCATGTGGTAGCCACAGAAGGGCAGCATGGCAAACGGGTCGCGACGCACGATGCCCTGCGCGCCGGCTGCGGCAGCCGTGGTTTCGGAACCGAGCGTGGCGGCCATGTAGACGCCGTAGTTCCAGTTGAAGGCTTCGAATACCAGCGGCACCGTCGTGGAGCGGCGGCCGCCGAAAATGAAGGCCGAGATCGGCACGCCGGCGGGGTTTTCCCAGTCGGCGTCAATTGACGGACACTGGCGGGCGGGTGCGGTGAAACGGGAATTTGGGTGGGCCGCCTTGCGCCCGGTTTCCTTGGCAATCTGCGGCGTCCAGTCCTGACCCTGCCAGTCGATGCAATGAGCGGGAGCTTCCTTGCTCATGCCCTCCCACCAGACGTCGCCGTCATCGGTCAGGGCGACGTTGGTAAAAATGACGTTTTCCTTCAAGGTCGCCATTGCATTGAAATTGGTCTTTTCGTTGGTGCCCGGGGCAACGCCGAAAAAGCCGGCTTCCGGGTTGATGGCATAGAGACGCCCATCCTTGCCGGGCTTGATCCAGGCGATGTCGTCGCCGACGGTAGTCACCTTCCAGCCGCCGAGGCTCTCGGGCGGAATCAGCATGGCGAAGTTGGTCTTGCCGCAGGCGGAGGGGAAGGCACCCGCAACGTAGCGCTTTTCCCCTTCGGGTGATTCGACGCCCAGAATCAGCATGTGTTCGGCCAGCCAGCCCTCGTCGCGAGCCATGGTCGAGGCGATCCGCAGGGCGAAGCACTTCTTGCCCAGCAGCGCGTTGCCGCCGTAGCCGGAACCGAACGACCAGATCTCGCGGGTCTCGGGGAAATGGCAGATGTACTTGGTCTTGTTGCACGGCCATTTGACATCGGCCTGGCCGGCTTCCAGCGGGTGGCCAACGCTGTGCAGGCAGGGGACGAAGACGCCGTCGCTGCCAAGCTGATCGAGCACCGCGCGACCCATGCGCGTCATGATGCGCATGTTGACCACGACGTAAGGACTATCGGAAAGTTCGATGCCGATATGGGCGATCAGCGAGCCGATGGGACCCATCGAGAACGGGACCACGTACATGGTGCGCCCGCGCATGCAACCCTTGAACAGGCCGCGCAGGGTGTCTTTCATCTTGTGCGGATGTTCCCAGTTGTTGTTGGGGCCGGCATCTTCCGGGTCCGAGGTGCAGACGTAAGTTCGGTCCTCGACGCGGGCGACGTCCGAAGGATCGGACAGGGCAAGGTAGGAATTCTTGCGCTTCGCCGGGTTGAGCTTGATCATGCTGCCGGCCTCGACCATCTGGGCACAAAGCCGATCGGCTTCTTCCTGTGAGCCGTCGGCCCAGACGATGTCCTTCGGCTCGGTGAGCGCCGCGACCTCGGCCACCCAGGCGATCAGCCTGGCGTGTTTGACATGGGCGGGGGCTGTGAATTGTTTGGGCTGGTTCATGACGCGATAATCTCCACTCTGATTTTGAATTCGCGCCGGTCGGCCGGGGATCCGGAAGTCAGGATCGGAGCGGCGTTCGGCAGTCCGCGACGGGGACGGTGTGGCCCGGGCCACGGATTTTGATAAACAATAATTATCCCACAATCAACTGCCGCACGCGCCGGGCGGCCGTCGGCAACGCCCTGCTTGCCGCACTCAGGGGGAATTGCGCAGGGAAACAGGTGGTTTGCCGCAAAGTCGGCGCTGGGGACACGGCGATACAATTGGGGTCAAAGCAAAAAGGAGAAACCATTCATGGATGAACGCATTCGCGCCGCGGCGCTGGAATATCACCGCAGCCCCAAACCCGGCAAGATTGCCGTTACCCCGACCAAGGCCCTGACCAACCAGGCCGACCTGTCGCTGGCCTATTCGCCGGGCGTTGCCGCCGCCTGCGACGAAATCGTGCGCGATCCATCGACGGCGGCGCTGTACACCTCGCGCGCCAACCTGGTCGCCGTCATCACCAATGGCACGGCCGTATTGGGGCTGGGCAACATCGGCCCCCTGGCCGGCAAGCCGGTGATGGAAGGCAAGGGTGTGCTGTTCAAGAAGTTTGCCGGCATCGACGTCTTCGACATCGAGGTGGCCGAGAACGATCCGGACAAGCTGGTCGACATCATCGCTTCGCTGGAGCCGACCTTCGGCGGCATCAACCTGGAAGACATCAAGGCGCCCGAGTGCTTCTACGTCGAGGCCAAGCTGCGCGAGCGGATGAAGATCCCGGTCTTCCACGACGACCAGCACGGCACGGCGATCATCGCCAGCGCCGCCGTGCTCAACGGCATGCGCGTGGTCGGCAAGGACATTGCCCAGGTCAAGCTGGTCTGTTCCGGTGCCGGCGCGGCGGCGATCGCCTGCCTCGATCTGCTGGTCAGCCTTGGTCTCGATCCGAAGAATGTTGTCGCAGTCGATAGCAAGGGCGTGATCCACACCGGACGCGAGGGCCTTGATGCCTCCAAGGCGCGCTACGCGCAGGCAACCGACGCACGCACGCTGGGCGATGCGATGCCCGGCGCCGACATTTTCCTCGGCTTGTCCACGGCCGGCGTCCTCAAGCCGGAAATGGTCAAGACCATGGCGCGCGATCCACTGATTCTCGCGATGGCCAACCCGGACCCGGAAATCCGTCCCGAAGAGGCCAAGGCCGTGCGCCCCGACGCCATCATCGGTACCGGGCGTTCGGATTATCCGAACCAGGTCAACAATGTGCTGTGCTTCCCGTTCATGTTCAGGGGCGCGCTCGATGTCGGCGCGACGACCATCAATGAAGCAATGAAAGTCGCCGCGGTGCGGGCGATCGCGGAACTGGCGCACGCCGAGCAGTCGGAGGTGGTGACGGCCGCCTATGGCACGGAGGAACTCTCCTTCGGCCCCGAGTACCTGATCCCGAAGCCCTTCGATCCACGGCTCATCATCAAGGTGGCGCCGGCGGTGGCGCAAGCGGCGATGGACTCCGGCGTCGCCACGCGGCCGATCGCCGACATGGAGGCCTATGCCCAGCAACTGAACGATTTCGTCTATTCGACCGGGCTGCTGATGCGCCCCGTGTTTTCCGCCGCCAAGAAGAAACCGGCGCGCGTGGTCTTCGCCGAAGGCGAGGACGAACGGGTCCTGCGCGCCGCGCAGGCCGTCTGCGACGAGGGCCTGGCGCGACCGATCCTGATCGGCCGCCCGGAGGTGGTCGAGCAGCGCATCGCCCGCTACGGGCTGCGCATCCGTCCGGGCGACCACTTCGAACTGGTCAATCCCGACTCCGATCCACGCTACAAGGAACTGTGGCAGGACTACTACGAGCTGACCTGTCGCAAGGGGGTCGGCATCGAATATGCCAAGCGCGAAATGCGGCGGCGCACGACGCTGATCGGCGCCATGCTGGTACGGCACAACTATGCCGATGCGCTGCTGTGTGGCACCTTCGGCAAGCACTCGCTGCACCTGCGCTACATCGCCGACGTGATCGGGCTGAAGCCGGGCATCGAGAATTTCTACGCCATGAACCTGCTGATCCTGCCCAAGCGCACGTTGTTCATCGGCGATACCTACGTGAATTACGATCCAAGCGCGGAACAGATCGCCGAGTTTGCCCGGCTGGGGGCGGAGGAGGTTCGCCGCTTCGGCCTGGCGCCTCGCGCGGCGCTGCTTTCGCACTCCAACTTCGGCGCCGAGGACACACCGACGTCCATCAAGATGCGCCGCGCCCTGGAGATACTGCGCGAAGTCGCGCCCGAACTCGAGGTGGATGGCGAAATGCATGGCGACACCGCGCTGTCCGACGACATCCGGCGCCAGGTATTCCCCAATTCGACCTTGAAGGGCCAGGCCAACCTGCTGATCATGCCGACCCTGGACGCCGCCAATATCGCCTTCAACCTGATCAAGACTTCCGCGGGTGACGGACTGACGGTGGGTCCCATGCTGCTCGGCGCCGCGCGCCCGGTGCATATCCTGACGCCGACCGCAACCGTGCGGCGCATCGTCAATGTGACCGCCCTGCTTTCGGTCGAAGCGCAGCAACAGGCCAGGAGCGGCAGTTGATTCGCGCATGACGGAATCCCGTACCGCCCTGATCCTGACCGGCGGCGGCGCTCGCGCCGGCTATCAGGCCGGCGTGCTGAAGGCGATCCGCGAACTGCTGCCGGAGCCGCGGCGCAATCCGTTTCCGATCCTGTGCGGCACTTCGGCCGGGGCGATCAACGCCGCATCGATGGCGGTATGGGCCGAGGATTTCGCGGCGGGGGTGGACAACCTGTTGCAGGTCTGGGAGAACTTCAGCGCGCAGCAAGTGTATCGAGCGGATCCACTGAGCATGGGTATCTCCGGCGCGCGCTGGGTGTCGACGCTGGCGGTGGGCTGGCTGACCAGGCATTCACCACGCTCGCTGCTGGACAATTCGCCGCTGCGCCGTTTGCTCGACGACAGCCTCGACTTCAGCCGCATCGCGAAAGCCATCGAAAACCGCGCCCTGCATTCGATCAGCATCACCTGTTCCGGCTACTCGTCGGGGCAAAGCGTGAGTTTTTACCAGGGGCGCGCGGATATCGAAGGCTGGCGGCGCAGCCAGCGGGTTGGCGCCGCCGCCGAGATTTCCCTCGATCACCTGATGGCATCCAGCGCCATCCCCTTCATTTTCCCGGCCGTCCATATCAACCGCGAATGGTTCGGCGACGGTTCGATGCGGCAGGTGGCGCCGGTTTCGCCGGCGATTCATCTCGGCGCCGACAAGATCCTGGTGATCGGCGCCGGCCGGATGGCCGACGAGAATGCCCGGCCGCGCGCCGAAATCTATCCCTCGCTGGCGCAAATTGCCGGCCACGCGCTGTCCAGCATCTTTCTCGACAGCATGTCGGTCGATCTGGAACGCATGGGGCGCATCAACAATACGCTGTCGCTGATCCCAGCAGACGTTCGGCGTGAAAAGGGGATGAGCCTGAGGCCCATCGAAGTGCTGACCATCGCGCCCTCGCAGCGCCTTGACCATCTTGCCGCGCGTCATGCCAAGGCTTTGCCGTGGCCGGTGCGTACCATGCTGCGCGGCCTGGGCGCCATGAATCGAAACGGCGGTGCGCTGACGAGTTATCTGCTGTTCGAGCGGCCCTATACCAAGGCTTTGATCGATCTGGGTTACGCCGATACCCTAGCGCGCCGCGACGAGGTGCGCCAGTTCCTTGATTTGAGTTAATGTTGTCGCTTAGATCATGGGTTCAACTCCTTTATTTCTAACGATAACTGCCGATACAGCTTATGGCAGAGGGGATATCCTCTGCTAGAATGCCCGGATAGCGGGAGGAGCATCTCCATGAAGAAAGCACTACTGGTGTTGTTGGCCGCCGCAATAGTCGGCGCTGGCGTGACGCCGACTGACGTCGCGGCCGCCACCAAAAAGAAAACCGTTGCGGCAAAAAAGAAGGCACCTGGCGCAGCAAAGCTGGCCCGGGTCAAGCACACGCTGCGTGCCAAGTCAGCGCATCGCGTGACATCGCTTGACGACGCCCGGCATCTGGCCGTGCAGTCCTCTGCGGCGTTGGTGCTGGACCAGACCACCGGCGCGATCCTGTTCGAAAAGAACCCGAACGCGATCCTGCCGATCGCGTCGATTACCAAACTGATGACAGCGATGGTCGTGCTCGACGGCAAGCCCGACCTGACCGAAACCCTGGTAATCAACGAAGAGGATGTCGACGTTCTCAAGGGAACGCGCTCGCGTCTGAAGGTCGGCACGCATCTGGCGCGCGAGGAAATGCTGCGCCTGGCCCTGATGTCTTCCGAGAACCGTGCCGCCTCGGCCCTGTCGCGCCACTATCCGGGCGGGCGCGATGCCTTCATCGCCGCGATGAACCAGAAGGCGCAGGCACTGGGCCTCGCCGATACGCGCTTTCAGGACGCCACCGGATTGACGGCTGCCAATGTATCGAGCCCGCGCGACCTGGCGAAAATGGTCGATGCCGCACACCAGTACCCGCTGATCCGCGAGTTTTCGACGACGTCGGAAGGCGAGTTCAGCATCGCCGGTCGCCCTCAGCACTTCCGCAACACCAATACCCTGGTCAAGAGTCCGACCTGGGAGATCGGCCTGTCCAAGACCGGTTACATCAACGAGGCCGGGAAATGCCTGGTGATGCAGGCCTGGCTCAACAACAAGCCGACCATCATCGTGCTGCTCGATTCCTGGGGCAGGCTGACCCGCATCGGCGACGCCAACCGCATCAAGCGCTGGGTCGAGAACGCATCGCTGGCCCAGCGGCCGGGTGCAAGCGCGGGCTGAGGTTTTCCGGCCTGGCGACCGGCTGAACTTCGAGCCGCTTTAACCACTGTTGCGCAAGCCGGCCGCGACGCCGTTGATGGTCAGGTGGATGCCACGCTTCACCGCTTCATCCACGGCGCCGGCGCGATGCCGACGCAGCAACTCCACCTGCAGGTGGTTGAGCGGGTCGAGATAGGGGAAGCGGTTGCGGATCGAACGCTTCAGCAGCGGGTTGTCGGCCAGCAGTTCGGTCTGGCCGGTAATCTCCAGCAATGCCGCGATGGCCGCCTGCCATTCTTCCTTCAGCCTGGGGAAGATCGCGTCGCGCAGGGCTGGGTCTTTCACCAGTCGGGAATAGCGCTCGGCGATTGCGATATCGCTCTTGGCCAGCACCATGTCCATGTTGGAGAGCAGGGTGCGGAAGAAGCCCCATTCGCGGTTCATTTCCGCCAGCAGCGCCATGCCGGCCACGCCGCGTTCTTCCTTCCACGCGGAGATCGCGGCGCCGAAGCCGAACCATCCCGGCAGCATCAGGCGGCACTGCGCCCAGGAAAATACCCACGGAATCGCCCGCAGGTCCTCGATCGCCGTGGTCTTCTTGCGCGAGGCGGGGCGGCTGCCGATGTTGAGCGCGGCAATCTCGGAAATCACGGTGGATTCCCAGAAATAGCGCTCGAAGCCGGGTGTCTCGTAGACCATGCGCCGGTAAGCCTTGAAAGCCGTGGCCGAGAGCGTGTCCATCGCCGCGAGGAATTCCGGCCGAGGATTGTCGTGCTGATGCGGCAGCAGGGTTGCTTCCAGCGTCGCCGCGGCAAGGATTTCAAGATTGCGTCGACCCAGATCGGGGTTGGCGTATTTCGAGGCGATGACTTCTCCCTGTTCGGTGATGCGGATCTGGCCTTGGACGGCGCCTTGCGGCTGGGCGAGGATGGCCTGATAGCTGGGGCCGCCGCCACGGCCGACGGAACCGCCGCGGCCGTGGAACAGGCGCAGGGTGACGCCGTGGCGCGCAAAGACCTCGGTGAGCTTGATTTCGGCGCGGTAGAGCGACCAGCCGGACGTCAGGAAGCCGCCGTCCTTGTTGCTGTCCGAATAGCCGAGCATGACTTCCTGCAGCGCGCCGCGGCTGCCGAGCAGCCGGCTGTAGACCGGCAGGCCGAGCAGGCGATCCATGATGATGTCAGAATGTTCGAGGTCACCGATTGTTTCGAACAGGGGCACGATGTTGACGTCCAGCGCACTCTCGCTCGGCCGCAGCAGGCCGACTTCCTTCAGCAGGATCGCGAGTTCGAGGATGTCCGAGACACCGTCGGTCTTGGAAATGATCACGTTCTGGATCGCGGCCTTGCCGAAGCGCTGCTGAATCGAGCGCGCGGTGCGGAAAATCGCCAGCTCGTCGCGCGTCTCGTCCGAATAGGCGATGCCGGGAGCGGCAAGGGGGCGCGGCGTGGCGAGCTCTTCCTGCAGCAGGCGAATGCGCGCCTCTTCGTCGAGGCGCAGATAGTCGATGCCGGGACGGGCGACGGCCAGCAGTTCGGCGACGGTGCGGGCGTGTACTTCGGAGTTCTGGCGCAGGTCGAGCGGCGCCAGGTGGAAGCCGAACACCGCCACGGCGCGCCGCAGGCGTCGCAGGCGGCCGCGGGCCAGCAGGCGCGAGTGGTTGGCCAGCAGCGAGTGATGGAGGATGTCGAGGTCGGCGGCGAATTCGGCGGCAGAGGCGTAGGGCGCGGCCTCGCCGAGCGCATGGCGCGGCGCTTCGAGGCCGTCGAGCTGGCGTGCGCTGGCCGACAGTCGCGCATACATGCCGGCGATCGCGCGGCGATAAGGTTCGTCGTCGCGATGCGGGCTGTGGTCGGGCGAGCGCGCCGCGAGTGCCTGCAGTTCGTCGGAAATCTTCACCAGTACGGATGTGGGAGACAGGTCGGCACCCAGGTTGTGCAATTGATCGAGCAGGAAGCCGAGCGACTTGCGGCTCTGGGCACGCATGGCGCTTTCCAGAATCTCCGCGGTGACGAAGGGATTGCCGTCGCGGTCGCCGCCGATCCATGAACCGGGATGGAGGAAGGGCTTGAGTTCGTCACCCGGCCAGTCGGCAACCTGCTTCGTCAGATGATCTTCGAGCGCGTTGTAAAGCCGGGGCAGTTCGCGCAGGAAGGTGGTGTCGTAGAAGGAGAGGGCATTCGCCACCTCGTCCATCACCGAGAGCTTGGCCCGGCGCAGCATCCGCGTCTGCCACAGCGTCAGCACGGCGCGCCGGATAGCTTCTTCGTGCACCTCGCGCTCCTCCGGCGTGAGTTCGGTGCGATCGCGCTCATCCAGCAGCCGGGCGATTTTCCACTGACAGTCGAGAATGCTCTTGCGCTGCACTTCGGTCGGATGTGCCGTCAGTACCGGGCAGACCTCGGCGCGGGCGAAGAAGTTCGACAACGCCTTGCCGCCGATGCCGGCTTCGGTGGCGCGCTGCACCGTATGCGCGAGACTGCCTTCGCGCGATCTGGATCCGGCCAGGGCGTGGGCGCGGGCGCGACGGATGTGGTGCTGGTCTTCGGCAATGTTCGCCAGGTGCGAGAAATAGCTGAAGGCGCGCGCAACCAGCGTGGTCCGGTTGTTCGGCAAATCGGCGAAGAGCGACTCCAGGCCCTGCCGGGCGGCGGGATCGTCGTTGCGATGAAAGCGGATCGCCAGTTGGCGGATGCGCTCGACCGTGTCGAAGGATTCGGCGCCTTCCTGGTCGCGCAGCGTATCGCCGAGGAGTCGCCCCAGCAGGCGAATGTCATCGCGCAGCGGCGCATCTTTTTCAGTCGATTCGGTCATCGGCGGTCTGTGTCTGTCGGTGTTGGTTGAATTCATCATTGCCTTTGTGGGCGGCACGCGGAAAGTCGGCGCTGGCGACACGGCGATTGCGGCGGCTTGAGCGCCGCAATCGCAGGCCTGCCCGGCGTCCATGCTAAAATCGTCCGCAAAATCAAGTGATCAATTTTACTGTTCGCTTGCCTGTTTGTAGCTGATCCACGACCCATTCCAGTGAGCGCCATGCCCCCAGTTTCTGCCCCCGAACGCATCGTCATCGCCACGCGCGAATCCCGCCTTGCATTGTGGCAGGCCGAACATGTGCGCAGCCTGTTGCAGCAATTGTATCCGGCCTGCCGTGTCGAGCTGCTCGGCATGACCACGCGCGGCGACCAGATTCTCGACCGACCCTTGTCCAAGGTCGGCGGCAAGGGGCTGTTCGTCAAGGAGCTTGAAGCCGCCCTGCTCGACGGCGCCGCCGATCTCGCCGTGCATTCCATGAAGGATGTGCCGATGGTGATGGAGCCGGAGTTCTCGCTGATCGCCATCGGCCCGCGCGAAGTGCCGCTCGATGCGCTGGTGTCGGGCAAGTACGCCAGCCTGGCGGACATGCCGCCGGGCGCCGTGGTCGGTACGTCGAGTCTGCGTCGCGAAGCCCAGCTGCATGCGCGTTATCCCTATCTCGCCGTCACCCCCCTGCGCGGCAATCTCGACACCCGCCTGCGCAAGCTCGACGAAGGCCAGTTCGACGCCATCATTCTCGCCGCCGCCGGCCTCAAGCGCCTGGGTCTGGGCGATCGCATCCGTGCCGTGCTGCCCGCCGAGGATTCGCTGCCGGCCGCCGGACAGGGGGCGCTGGGCATCGAAGCGCTGGCCTCGCGTCCGGAAGTCGCGGCCTGGGTCGCGCCGCTGAATGATGCCGCCACCGCCGCCTGCGTGCGCGCCGAACGCGCCGTATCGCGGGCGCTGGCCGGCAGCTGCGAGGTTCCGTTGGGAGCCTATGCCGAAATGCGCGCAGGCAATCTATATCTGCGCGGCTTCGTCGCCTCGCCCGACGGCACGCGCATGGCGCATGCCGAAGTGACGGGCGGCCTGGTCGATCCCGAAGCGCTCGGCCTGCAACTGGCCGCCGAGTTGCGTGCGCAGGGCGCCGCCGAAATCCTCGCCTCGCTCGGAAGCTGATGTGAAACTCCTTGTTCGGAGCCCCTTGTGATGAACGCGCGCAGCGCGCCGATTGGTAACCCCCCGCGAGGGGCGAGGCGGGAATTCGCGACGCATGCGTCGCGCCGCCGCAGCCGGCTGGCTGTGCAAAGCCAGACGTGGGCCGCGGAGCGGAAGGGGGGCGGGCGACCAATCGTTTTGCGTGTTTCGTATTCGGCGGGTGGCGCTCGGCGCCTGGAGCGTTAGTTATGCCGTTGACCGGGCGCCATGTCGTGGTGACGCGCCCGGCCGGGCAGGCGGCGCATTTCGCCACGGCCTTGACCGAACAGGGAGCGATCCCGGTGCTCTATCCGGTGCTGGAAATTCGCGACATCGAAGATGCCGGCCCGGTGCTCGACGCGGCGATCCGTCTCGACAGCTTCGACCTCGCCGTCTTCGTCAGTCCCAATGCGATCGAAAAGGCGCTGGCCCTGATCCTGCCGCGCCGTTCCTGGCCCGCCGCCCTGCGCGTGGCCGCGCTGGGCAAGAGCAGCGAACGCGAACTGGCACGCAACGGCATCCATGACGTGATTTCGCCGCCCTTGCGTTTCGATTCGGAAGCCCTGCTCGAACTCCCCGAACTGACCGATGTCGCGGGCAAGCGCGTGATCATTTTTCGCGGCAACGGCGGCCGCGACGTGCTGGGCGATACCCTCAAGGCGCGCGGCGCCAGCATCGAATACGTGGCTTGCTACCGTCGCGCACGGCCGCAAACCGATCCTGCGCCCCTGCTCAAGCTGTGGGAACAGGGACGGCTCGATGCCGTGACCCTGACCAGCAGCGAAGGCCTGCGCAATTTTTTCGACATGCTGGGGCATCTCGGACAGGCCTGGCTGAAGAAGACCCCGGCCTTCGTGCCGCATGTGCGCATCGCCGCACAGGCGCAGGCCCTTGGCCTGACCAACGTCATTCCAACCGATCCCGGCGATGACGGACTGATGGCCGGACTCATGCAATACTTCGCCTCTCATGGAAACTCCAGCTCAAACTGATTCGGCGCCAGCCGCCAGCCGGTGGCGCGATGCCGTGCGCCGACCGACGGTGCGCATTGCCGCCGTCGCCATTGCCTTGCTCGTTGCGCAGTGGGTCGACACGCGCATGCAGGTCGCCGGCCTGCAACAGGAATTGGCGCGGCGCCTCGCTGACGGCGACTCCGTGGCCAAGGAAGGGCGTGCCCTGGCCCGGCAGAGCCAGGAGGCATTGGCGGCCTTGCAGGCCAAGGTCGGCGTGCTCGAAGCCAAACTGGCCGAAACGCAGAGCCAGGCCGTGGCGCTGGAGGCCATGTACCAGGAGCTTTCCAGCAGCCGCGACGAACGCCTGCTGGCCGAAGTCGAACAAGCCGTGGTGCTCGCCATGCAGCAGTTGCAGTTTGCCGGCAACGTCGAGGCCGCGCTGATCGCGTTGCAGGGCGCCGACGCGCGGCTCGCCCGCTCCGTCCAGCCGCAGTTCCTGCCGGTCAGGAAACTCATCGCGCGCGACATCGAGCGCCTCAAGGGAACGCCGGGGGCCAACATCAGTGGCTTGTCGCTGAAGATCGAAAGCGTGGTGGCGGCGGTCGACAGCCTGCCGCTGGCCTACGAGCAGCGGCCCCGGGCCGAAACGGCAAAGCCGGCAGCGGCGGCCAGGCCGGTGAGCGTCGACTACTGGCGCCAGCTGGGTGCCGACTTGTGGCGCGAATTCCGGCAGCTGGTGCGCATCGAGCGCATCGATCACGGCGATCCTGCCTTGCTTGCCCCAAACCAGAGTTTCTTCCTGCGCGAGAACCTCAAGCTGCGCCTGCTCAATGCCCGGCTGGCGCTGCTGCAGCGCGACGGCAAGGTCTTCCATGAAGAGATTCGCCAGTCGCGCGAGCAGCTCGACCGCTACTTTGACGGCCGCGCCAAGCCTGTCCAGGCGGCTCAGTCGACACTCAAGGTGCTGGCCACGACGGATGTCAGTTTTGACCTGCCGGGCCTGGCGGAAACCCTTACCGCCCTGCGCAACCTGAAGTTCGCCCGCGAGCGGGGCGCGGGCGCCGCCCGCTAGGCATCGCGATGCGCGCCGTGTTCTGGTTGCTGACTCTCGCCGCGCTTGCGGTGGGGCTGGCCCTGGCCGCCCGCTACAACGAGGGTTACGTGCTGCTGGTGCTGCCGCCCTGGCGTGCGGAGGTTTCGCTCAACCTGTTCCTGCTGCTCTGCATCGCGGGATTCTTCGCGATTTACCTGCTGGCGCGCGCGGTCAGCCATACCCTCGGACTGCCGCGCGCCGTGGCGGAGTTCCGCCGCCGGCGACAGCAGGAAAAGGCTTCCGTCGCTTTGCGCGACGCATGGCGCCTGTTGCAGGAAGGACGTTACGGGCACGCCATTCGCTGCGTCGAAAAGGCCGGGCCGGATCAGGCCGGTGCCGGCATGCTCGCGCTGGCGGGCTGGCGCGCCGCGCATGCCCTGCGCGATGCTGGGCGCATCGCGCATTGGGCGGCGCTCGTTCGCGGGCATGACGGCGCCGGGTTGCGGGCGGCGCGCCTGATGACCGAAGCCGAATTCGCCCTCGAAGAGCGGCGCTTCGACGACGCCCGCGACGCCCTGCAACAGCTTGCCGCGCGTCAGGGGAGGCACATCGCGGCCCTGCGCCTCAGCCTGCGTGCCGAGCAGGGACTGGGCAACTGGCGCGAAGTGGCGCGCCTGGTCCGTCAACTCGAAAAGCACCAGGCGCTGACCGCCGAACAGGCGGCGCCGATTCGCAGCCGCGCCGTGCGCGAAGCCCTGCGTGCCCTGCGTGACGACCCTTCCGGATTGATGCGCTACTGGCACGAACTCGATGACGCAGACCGCGCCGAAGCTGCACTGGCGCTGGAAACAGCGCGTGCGCTCTCGACAGCCGGCGATTGCCGCGAAGCCCAGCGCGTGATCGAAGACGCGCTGGATGAACGCTGGGATGCCGGACTGGTGCTGGCCTACGGCGAGTGCGGCAAGCCCGGTGAGCCCGCAGGCGATGTTCTCGGGCGTATCGCGCAAGCCGAAAAATGGCTGCAGCGCATGCCGCGCGACGGCGCCCTGTTGCTGACGCTGGGACGGCTGTGCCGCCAGCAGCAGCTATGGGGCAAGGCGCGCAGCTATCTCGAAGCCGCGCTGGCCATCGCGCCATCGCGCGCCGCGCATGTCGAATTGGCGCAACTGCTGGACCAGCTCGAAGAGTCGGCGCTGGCGATACGGCACTATCGCGCCGCAGCGATGCTGTGAAGCGCTAACGCTCATGGCACCGAGTGCTACCCGCCAAAGATGAAACACGCGAAGGGCAAATTGAAGGCCCTCCCCTCCCATCCGCTTCGCGGCCCACGGCTGGCTTTGCACAGCCAGCCGGCTGCGGCGGCGCACCGCATGCGGTGCGAAACCCCGCCTCGCCCCCTCACGGGGAGGCTACTGATTTGCTCGCTGCGCTCGGCTATCACCATGCGCTCCGAACGAGTCATTTCACGCTAAACCCAGTCGCGCGGCGGCAGGAAGTCGGTGTAAAGCTTTTCTTCTTCGCTGCCCGCTTCAGGCTGCCAGTCGTAGCGCCACTTGACGGTGGGCGGCAGCGACATCAGGATGGATTCGGTGCGGCCGCCCGATTGCAGGCCGAACAGCGTGCCGCGATCCCAGACCAGGTTGAATTCGACGTAGCGCCCGCGCCGGTAGGCCTGGAAGTCGCGCTCGCGCTCGCCATAGACGATGTCATTGCGGCGCCGGATGATCGGCAGGTAGGCATCGGTGAAATGATCGCCGACGCTCTGCGTCAGGGCGAAGCAGTGCGCGAAGGTTTCCTGGTTGAGATCGTCGAAGAAAATGCCGCCGATGCCACGCGCTTCGTTGCGATGCTTGAGGAAGAAATAGCGGTCGCACCAGCCCTTGAAGTGATGGTAGGTCGCCACGCCGAAGGGCTCCAGCGCGGCATAACAGCTGCGATGGAAATGCTCGGCGTCCTGTTCGAAGCCGTAGTAGGGCGTCAGGTCCATGCCGCCGCCGAACCACCAGACCGGCTCCTCGCCGTCCTTTTCGGCGACGAAGAAGCGCACGTTCATGTGCGAGGTCGGGCAATACGGGTTGCGCGGGTGCAGCACCAGCGAGATGCCCATCGCCTGCCAGCGGCGGCCGGCCAGTTCGGGGCGATGCGCGGTGGCCGAGGCGGGCATCTGCTCGCCCATGACGTGGGAGAAGTTGACGCCGCCGCGCTCGAACACCTTGCCGTCTTCGATCAGTCGGGAAATCCCGCCGCCGCCCTGCGGACGTTCCCACGCATCGCGCAGGAAGGGAGCGCCTTCGACGGCTTCCAGCTCGTCGACGATGCGATCCTGCAGGCAGGTGAAATAGTCGCGAACCGAAGTGATATCCATCAGAGGCCGGGCAAGCTCATCGCCATCACCTTCTCGCTCTGGCGCGCGCGGAAATCCACCAGCTTCAGTGCCAGCGCGCGGCCGTAATCGTCGTTACCCGTGGCGATGATGGCGATCGCGGTCAGCGCCGCGTTGGCCGCGCCGGCTTCGCCGATGGCGAAGGTGGCGACCGGAATGCCCTTCGGCATCTGCACGATGGAAAGCAGGGAGTCGAGGCCATTGAGGTGCTTCGACGGTACCGGCACGCCCAGCACCGGGACGATGGTCTTGGCCGCCAGCATGCCCGGCAGATGGGCCGCGCCGCCGGCCCCGGCGATGATGGCGCGCAGGTCGCGTTCCTGTGCCATGGCGGCGTAATCGAACAGCAGGTCCGGCGTGCGATGCGCCGAGACCACCTTGGCCTCGAAGGGCACGCCGAATTCCTTGAGCATCGCGGCTGCCGCCTGCATCACCGGCCAGTCCGAATCCGATCCCATGACGATGCCGACCAGTGGTTTCATTTCAGGCTCCGTTCCGCGGCTTCGAGGGTATTGGCCAGCAGCATGGTGATGGTCATGGGGCCGA
Organism: Sulfuritalea hydrogenivorans sk43H; assembly: GCF_000828635.1. Classification (GTDB taxonomy): domain Bacteria; phylum Pseudomonadota; class Gammaproteobacteria; order Burkholderiales; family Rhodocyclaceae; genus Sulfuritalea; species Sulfuritalea hydrogenivorans. The sequence continues at coordinate 3,113,736 of NZ_AP012547.1, read as the reverse complement.
CGCCACCGGGAACCGGGGTGATGACGCCGGCGACTTCCTTGGCCGTTTCGAAATCGACGTCGCCGCACAGCTTGCCTTCGGCCGTGCGATTGATGCCGACGTCGATCACCGTCGCGCCGGGCTTGATCATGTCGCCGGTGATCATCTTTGCGCGGCCGACGGCGGCTACCAGGATGTCGGCGCGGCGGGTGTGGAAGGCCAGGTCCCTGGACTGCGAATGGCAGATGGTGACGGTGCAGCTCTGCGCCAGCAGCAGCATGGCCATCGGCTTGCCGACGATGTTGCTGCGGCCGACGATGACGACTTCGGCGCCCTTCAGCGGCACCTTGGCGCTTTCCAGCATTTTCATGACGCCGTAAGGCGTGCAGGGGATGAAGCGCGGGTTGCCCTGCATCAGCGCGCCGACGTTCTCGGCATGGAAACCATCGACGTCCTTCTCCGGGGAAATCGATTCGAGGATTGCCTCGGAGTCGAAGTGTTTCGGCAACGGCAACTGCACCAGGATGCCATGCACCGAGGGGTCGGCGTTGAGTTCGGCGATGCGCGCGAAGACCAGGGCCGGCTCGACGTCGGCGGCATAGACATCGCGCAGGGAGATCATGCCGGCCTTTTCGCAGGCGGCGACCTTGTTGCGCACGTAGACCGCCGAGGCCGGGTCCTCGCCGACCAGGATCACGGCGAGGCAGGGCGTGATGCCGACCGAGGTGAGAGCGGCGGCGCGCTCGGCCAATTGGCCGCGCACTTCGGTGGAGAGGGCATTGCCGTCAATAATCTTTGCGGTCATGATCGTGTTCCGTTTTCAATTCAGGCGGTGGCGAGCTGCTTCGCCACGGCTTCGCGACCTGCCGCAAAGGCGCGGCGATTGGCGTCGACTACCTGCTCGCCCTTGCGTGCAAAGCGCTTGACGATGCACGCGAGGAGGACGTCCGGCGCGAAGGGCAGGTAGTCGGCGATGGCACCGAGCATGACCGTATTGCCAAGCCGGATCTCGCCCAGTTCGCGGGCGATCGACAGGGCATCGAAGGAGACGACGCGGTGGCCGGAGGTGCGCATCTGTCCGGTCGGATCCTCGGGGTAGTCGAAGAGGCCGAGTTCGACCACCGGCGGCACCAGCTTGGCGTTGTTCACCAGCGCCAGGCCGTCGGGCCGCAGGTAGTGCGACCAGCGCAGGGCCTCGGCGCCCTCGAAGCCGAGCAGCACCTGCACCGTGCCCGGCTCGATCTGCGGCGACAGGACCTTGCGGCCGAAGCGCAGGTGCGAGGTGACCACGCCGCCGCGCTGGGCCATGCCGGCCACCTCGGTTTTCTTGACGTCGTGGCCTTCGGCGATGGCGGCTTCGGCAAGGATCTCGGTGGCCGTCATGACGCCCTGGCCGCCGATGCCGCAGACGAGGATGTTGGTGATGTCGTTCTGGCTCATGACTGGTTCATGTCTTTACGATGTGAATCGGGATGTCGCGCCGCGGCACGTGCTGGATCGCGTCCGGCGCGCAGGGCTGCACGCAGAGGCCGCAGCCGGTGCAGGCCTGGTTGTCGATATTGACGAAGGCCAGTTCGACTTCCTTGCCGGAGGGCTTGATCACTTTCTCGCGGTGCGTGACGTGGATCGCCGGGCAGCCGACCTCGATGCAGTTGCCGCAGCCGGTGCACTTGTCTTCCTCGACCAGATAGGGCCGGAAGGGCTTGAAGTCGTCGATCAGCACGCAGGGCCGGCGCGCGATGATCACCGAGGGGCCTTCGGTCTTGATTTCATCGCGGATGGTCTTGAACAGGACGGGCAACTCATAGGGGTCGACCACCTTGATCCGCTCGTTGGGCACGCCGAGCGCTTCGACCACCTTGGCCAGGTCCACACGCGGCGCTTCCTTGCCGTGGATGTCCTTGCCCGAGGCCGGCGTTGCCTGGCCGCCGGTCATGCCCGTGGTGTTGTTGTCGAGCAGCAGCACGGTGACATTGCCCTTGTTGTAGGTGATGTCGAGCAGGCCCTGCATGCCCATGTGCATGAAGGTCGAATCGCCGATCACGGCGAGGATGCGCTTGTTCTTGTCGACTTCGCCACGGCCCTTGTCGATGCCGAGCGCGACGCCCATCGTGGCGCCCATGCAGATCGTGGTGTCGAGCGCGTTCCACGGATGGCCGGCGCCGAGCGTGTAGCAGCCGATGTCGCCGGAGACGATGATGTTCTTGATTTGCGAGAGCGTGTAGTAGATGCCCATGTGCGGGCAGGAGGCGCACAGCGTCGGTGGCCGCGGAAACACCTTCAGCGGCGCGGCGGCGGGCGCCGGCGGCGGTACCGGTTTGCCGAGCAGGCGATCCACCGCCGGGATCAGCACCTGTGGCGACAGCTCGCCGATCCGCGGCAGCACGTCCTTGCCGTGGCAGGCGATGCCCGCAGCCTTGATTTCGGTTTCGAGCAGCAGTTCGGTTTCCTCGACCACCACCAGCTTGTCGCACATCGCCGCCAGTTCGCGCACTTTTTGCGGCGGCCAGGGGTAGGAAAAACCGAGCTTCAGCACCGGTGCGTTCGGAAAGGCTTCCTTGACATGCATGTAGGCCGGGCCCGAGGCGACGAAGCCGACGCTGCGGTCCGTGCCGGCTTCCAGTACATTCAGCGGCGATGCTTCGCTCACCGCGCGCAGGGTTTCGTCGCGCTGAAACAGGCTGGGGATGCGGGTCTTGGCGTGGGCCGGGACCATGACCCAGCGCTGCGGGTTCTTGACGAAACCGGCGGGTTCGTGCGCAACGCGCTCGCCGACGGTGACCAGTCCCTTGACGTGGCAGATGCGCGTGGTCAGGCGCAGCAGCACCGGCGTTTCGTATTTCTCCGAGAAATCGAAGGCGAGCTTCGTCATCTCGTAGGCTTCCTGCGAATCCGCCGGCTCCAACACCGGGATGTGCGCGAAGCGGCCCCAGAAGCGCGAGTCCTGCTCGTTCTGCGAAGAGGACATGCCGACGTCGTCGGCCACGGCGATCACCAGGCCGCCGTTGGCGCCGGTGATGGTCATGGTCATCAGGCAATCGCTGGCGACGTTGAGGCCGACATGCTTCATGGCGCAGAAGGCTCGCGCGCCGGTCATCGAGGCGCCGAGCGCAACTTCCATCGAAACCTTTTCATTGACCGACCATTCGGCGTGGAGGTCGGGATAACGCGCCACGGATTCGATGATCTCGGTGGCGGGCGTGCCGGGGTAGGCAGCGGCAACGCGCACGCCGGATTCCCAGACGGCGCGGGCAACGGCTTCGTTGCCGGAAAGCAGAAGCCGGGTAGCGGCGGCGGGGGGTGCCATTTGGGGCATTACGGCGGCCATGGTGTTCTCGCGGACAAGGGAAAAAATTGACCTGCGGCGGGGTTACCCGGTTGCGCAGGTCATCAACAGATTCAGCAGGCTGAATTATCCGGATTTGCGGGGTAGGCGTCCAGAGTAGCGTGCCCCCATTCCCTGAAGCCGCGCCGATCCAGCGGTAGGCGATAAGAATGTGAGATGCCGAACGCAGAACACTTTATGGCTAAACCAATTTTCATGACCTATAATCCGACAAAAATACTCAAGTATTACCCCTAACCCTTCTACAGAGAGATAAAACCATGATCAACGTAAATGGCCGCGAGATTGAAACCGACGCCGAAGGCTACCTGGCTTCGCTGGACGACTGGAGCGAGGAGGTCGCGCAATGCCTTGCCGAGCGCGACGAGTTGACGCTTGCCGACGAGCACTGGCAGGTGGTGCGCTGGATTCGCGAGTACTACGCCGAAAACGGCACCGCGCCGAATCTGCGCGTCATGTCGAAGCTGATCGGCGATTCGCTGGGCGAGCAGTTCGGCGACAAGAAATATCTTTTCGACCTGTTCCCTTACGGTCCGGCAAAGCAGGCGGCTCGTTACGCCGGGATGCCGAAGCCGACTGGCTGCGTATAAGCTTGGGAGTCGGCGCCGTCACCTGCCCGCGAAGCGGAATCCCAGGTGCGCAGAGCGAGCCGGCGCCGACTCCCATTCCCGCCGAATGCGGCGCATGCAATCCGTGCGTGAATCGGCGGCATAATCCCGGATAGCCGACGCCGTAAAGACGTGGGCATGCACCATCGCCGACATGCCGGTTTGCGCCGCGTCGGCATGGACTGACAACGAGCCGCAGGAATCCGGGTGTATTTGTCGTGAATGATCTCAAGCCTCTTGATACGCAGGCGCTCTATCGCCATTGCGATTCCGCGCTGCTCGATTTCGAAACCTCCGACCAGCTGCCGCCACTCGATGAAGTCTTCGGTCAGGCGCGCGCCGTCGAGGCCTTGCGTTTTGCCATCGACATCGCCCGCCCCGGCTACAACCTGTTCGTGCTCGGCGAACCGGGCAGCAGCCGGCACGACGACGTGCGCGAATTGTTGCAGGCAAAGGCCGCAAGCCTGGCGGCACCTGTCGATTGCTGTTACGTCAACAACTTCGCCGATGCCCAGACGCCGCGCATCCTGACGCTGCCGGCGGGACGTGGCGCCGACCTGCGGCGCGACATGCAGCGCCTGATCGAGGAACTGGAGCCGGCGATTTCGGCGGCCTTCGACAGCGAGGATTTCCGCACCCACGCCGAGGCCATCCAGAACGAATTCAAGGAACGCGAAACCGGCGCTTTGAACCAGCTCGGCGACGAATCCCGACAGCAGGGCATCGCCCTGGTACGCACGCCGCAGGGCTTTGCCTTTGCCCCGCTGGCCGGCGAAGAGCCGATGGCGCCCGATGTTTTTGCCGCGCTGGCGGACGAGGAGAAGCAGCGCCTGGGTCATCTGATTGGCGAATTCGGGGAGCGCCTGCAAAAGCTGCTGCATCAGTTTCCGCGCTGGCGGCGGGAAATGCAGGGGCGCCTCAAGCAACTCGGCCGCGACACCATGAGCCTCGCCATCGGGCATCTGATCGACGAGTTGAAGGAGCGCTACGCCGGGCTGGAGAATGTCCTGATCTTCCTCGACGAAGTGCTGGCCGACATCGTCGAGTACGGCGAAAGCCTGCGCGAGCAGCGCGGCGACAGCGAGGGATTCGAGCTGACCGGCGATGGCATTTCGGTGCAGCGCTACCAGGTCAATCTGCTCGTCGATAACGGCGGCAGCAACTCGGCGCCGATCGTCGTCGAGGACAACCCGACCTATCCCAACCTGCTCGGCCGCGTCGATCACATGGCCCACATGGGCACGCTGGTGACCAACTTCACGCTGATCAAGGCCGGCGCGCTGCATCGTGCCAACGGCGGCTTCCTGATGCTCGACGCGGACAAGATCCTGCGCCAGCCCTTCGCCTGGGAGGCGCTCAAGCGCACCCTCAAGGCCGGGGAAATCCGCATCGAGTCGCTGGAGCGCAACCTGGGTTTCGCCAGCGCGCTGCCGCTGGTGCCGGCGCCGGTCGCGCTGTCGTGCAAGGTGGTGCTGTTCGGCGAGCCGCTGCTGTACTACCTGCTCAAGGAATACGATCCGGAGTTCAGCGAGCTGTTCCGCGTCGCCGCCGATTTCGAAACCGATGTCGAACGCAGCGACGACAGCACCCGGCGCTTTGCCCGCAGGATCGGCGATCTTTGCCGTCGCGACGGTTTGCGCCCATTTCAGCGGGATGCCGTGGCGCGCGTCATCGAGCAGTCGGCGCGCTTTGCCGGCGATGCCGAGCGCCTCACCACCAATACCCGGCACATCGCGGGTCTGCTGCACGAGGCGGATCATTGCGCCGGCCGTGCCGGCCGCGCGGTGGTCGGCGCCGAGGATGTCGAGGAGGCGCTGGCGGCGCAGACCAGACGCCATGACCGGATGCGTGACCACTACCAGCAGGCGATCCTGAAGAACACCCTGCTGATCACCTCCAGCGGCGGCCATGTCGGCCAGATCAACGGCCTCGCCGTGATCGACCTCGGAGACTTCCGCTTCGCCCATCCGGTGCGCATCACCGCGACGGTGAGGGTGGGCGAGGGCGATGTGATCGACATCGAGCGCGAGACGGAAATGGGCGGCCCGATCCACTCCAAGGGCGTGATGATCCTGTCATCCTTCCTCGCCACGCGCTATTCCAGCCAGGTCCCGCTGTCGCTTTCGGCCAGCCTGGTGTTCGAACAATCCTATGGTCCGGTCGAGGGCGACAGCGCCTCGCTGGCCGAGCTATGCGCGCTGCTCTCGGCCCTGTCCGGTGCGCCGATCGACCAGTCGCTGGCCATCACCGGTTCGGTCAACCAGTTCGGGCTGGTGCAGGCCATCGGCGGCGTCAATGAAAAAATCGAAGGCTTCTTCGACATTTGCCGCCTGCGCGGTCTTACCGGGCGGCAAGGCGTGCTGATTCCCGACGCCAACCTCAAACACCTGATGCTGCGCAAGGACGTGGTGGCCGCCTGTGCTGAGGGAAAATTCCGCATCCATGCCGTCGCCAGCGTCGAGCAGGCCATCGAGCTGTTGACCGGCATTCCGGCCGGGGAGCCGGACGACGAAGGCGCGGTGCCGGAAGGCAGCATCAACTACCTGGTCGCCACACGCATGATGGAGATGTCGCAGGTGCGCCAGTCCTTCGCCGGCGGCGGCAAGCGCAAGCGCCGTCCCCGCAAGGAAGCGGACGGCAGCAACGACTAGCCGTTCATCGTCAGTACCGCTGCTCCCTGGAACTTTCCCTGGCGCAATTGCTCCAGCGCTTCGTTGGCCTGCGCCAGCGGCATGGGATGGACCTCCGTACGAATGGGTATCCGCGGCGCGAGTTCGAGGAATTCCAGTCCGTCGCGGCGGGTCAGGTTGGCAACCGAACGGATGCTGCGTTCGCCCCAGAGGATCTCGTAGGGGAAGGCGGGAATTTCGCTCATGTGGATGCCCGCGCAAACCACGCTGCCGCCTTTTTCCAGATGGCGCAGTGCCGCCGGAACCAGCGGGCCGGCAGGGGCGAAGATCAGAGCGGCATCGAGCAGTGCCGGCGGTTGCTGGTCGGTGCTGCCGGCCCAGACGGCGCCGAGGCGGTGGGCGAAGTCCTGGCTGGCCGTGTCATCGGGGCGGGTGAAGGCATGGAACTCCCGCTCCTGGAATTTCAGCACCTGGGCGACGATATGCGCGGCGGCGCCGAAACCGTATATGCCGATACGATTCGATGTGCCGGCCATGCGCAGGGCGCGGTAGCCGATCAGGCCGGCGCAAAGCAGCGGCGCCAGTTGCGCGGCGTCGCCGTCGTCGGGCAGCGGAAAGCAGTAGCGGGCATCGGCCACGGTGTATTCGGCGTAGCCGCCGTGGATCTGGTAGCCGGTGAAGCGCGCCGCATCGCAGAGGTTTTCGCGGCCGCTGCTGCAGAAGCGGCAGGTGCCGCAGGTCCAGCCCAGCCAGGGCACGCCGACGCGCTGGCCGCTGCGGAAGCCGTGGACGTCCGCGCCGATGGCGGCGACGCAGCCGACGATTTCATGGCCGGGAATCACCGGCAGCAGGGGATTCGGCAATTCGCCATCGATCAGGTGCAGGTCGGTGCGGCACACGCCGCAGGCCTCCACCTCGATCAGGAGGGCGCCGGGGCCGGGCCGCGGCACCGGCAGGTCGACCATGCGCAGCGGCGTGCCGGGCCGGTCGAGCATCATGGCGCGCATCCGGGTCTTCATCCGCGACTGCCCTTGCCGTCAGTGCCTCGCATCGGACAGGGTCAGCCGGTACGCCTTGCTGCTGCCTAGCAAACGGTGATGATCTGGATGTGGTCCCGATTCACGTCCAGGAACGGGGCCAGCAGCACCTGGCGGCTGCCTGCGTCGGCGGTGCTGACTTCCGCATCCATGACCACGACGAAATTTTTCGATTCAAGGATGAAATCCGTCACGCGCGCTCCGGGCAAGAGATCGATGTAGCCCTTGATGCGGTAGGACCCGGTCAAAATCGTCACTTTTGTCTTGTTCTCATGTGAGGCCACGATCTTTCTCCTGTCAATGAAGCAAATTCGGCTTGATCGGCAATGATACAACCATGCCCGCGAACTGCGGCAGGCCGGGCGTCCCGGTGCACCGTTCAGTCTTCGCCGGTTCCGGTCAGGGGAACGAAGACCACCGGCAGGACATGCTTTTCTTCAGTGCTTCCGTCCCCGCGCTTGTTTACGACCAGCAGTTCCTGCGCCGCATGCTGGCTGCCGATGGGGATGACCAGGGTGCCGCCGGGTTTTAGCTGCCCGATCAGCGCGTGGGGAATGCGGCTGGTGGCCGCCGTGACGATGATCGCGTCGTAAGGCGCATGTTCGGGCCAGCCCAGGCGCCCGTTGCCCGCACGCACTTCGATATTGTCGTAGCCCAGTCGCCGCAGCCGTGCGCCGGCGTCCGCGGCAAGCTCCTCGATGATTTCCATGGAATAGACCCGCTTCACCAGTTGCGACAGGATCGCGGCCTGATAGCCGGAGCCGGTGCCGATCTCGAGCACCACGTCGCCAGGCCGGGGATGAATCAGGTCGGTCATCAGGGCCACGATGTAGGGTTGCGAAATGGTCTGCCCGTGACCGATCGGCAGCGGGCGGTTGGCATAGGCGACATGGCGCAGTTCATGCGGCACGAACTCGTCGCGCGGGGTCTGCCGCAAGGCTTCCATTACCCGCTGTTCGAGAACCGGGCGACCGGTAAGCAACTGCGTCTCCCGGAGTTCCTCGCGAATTTCGTCCAGCAGGCAATCCGGGTCCGTCTTGTTGCCGAAGCTCACGCGGTTTCCTTCAGCGGGGATGCCAACACGTCGGCAACCGGTTGTGTCGCCGGCGATATCGGCTGATTTTCCAGCACTTCTTGCCGTTTCAGCCGCACGGAAGTGTGGAAAACTTTCAATGGTTTTCGCAAGACCTTGAATCGGCGCGGTTTCAGATCGATACGGGTGTTTGGCATGCCATATGCTCGCAAATGGACACTCGCTACCCTTGGTTCATTTCGGGAAATGGATTCCCCAGGAGGCGCACAATGAAACCATCATTTTCCTTCCAGGAACTTCGCGGCGCGATCCGCGCCTGGCGACGCTACGGATTGTTCTCGCTGAGTCCGCGTGAAGCGGAAATCATCGACGCCATACATTCCCGCCTGTCCGCCAGACCAATGGGCAAGCCGGCCGCCGGCAGATAGGTGCATTTTCGGGAAGCGAATTTGCTGCCAGGCGCCTTCATCCGGCGCCGAGTTTCTTCTGCAGATAGTTCACCACGTCGTCGAGGGTGATCAGCCGGGCGTAATCGGCCTCGGGGATGTCCACCTTGAGTTTCTCGTGGAGCCCGAGCAGGAAGTTCAGCCAGTCCATCGAGTCCAGGTCAACCTGATTGCGCAACGGGCGGTCGCCACGCAGCTCGTCGGTTTCGACTTCCGGCGCAATGGACTTGAGGGTGCTCAGGGCGATCGTGCGAATTTCGGCGTCGTTCATCGGTCCAGCTCCTCGGGTCGTTGCAGCAAGTCATTCAGTTCGCGCAGGAACAGCGCGCCGCGATGGCCGTCGGAAACGCGGTGGTCGGCCGAGAGGCTGGCCGTCACCACCGGCAGCACCTTGAGCCCGCCATCCTCGGCCCAGGGCCGTTCGGCGACGCGGCCGAAGCCCACCAGCGCCACCTGCGGCGGCGTGATGACGCCGAACACCGACTGCGATCCCTGGTCGCCGAGATTGGTCACGGTGATCGTCGCCTCGTTCATCTCGGAGCTGCGCAGCGAGCCGGCGCGCGTGCGCTTGACCAGGTCGGTCAGCCCCTGCATCAGTTGCGTCAGGGGTTTGCCGTCGGCATCGAGCAGTGCCGGCGCGATCAGCCCGCCCTGGCGCAGGGAAATGGCCACGCCGAGATGGATCGCGGCAATGGGCACGAAGCCGCCGTCCCGGAAATAGCCGTTGAGCTCGGGATAGCGCTTCAGCGCGACGGCAACGGCCTTGAGCAGCAGTACGGCCGGCAGCAGGCGCTCGGCCATGCTGCGCTGCGCATTCGTTGATTGCAGCCACGCCAGCGCCTTCGCCAGCGGAATGTCCTCGGCGACGTAGTAGTGCGGAATCTCGCGCTTGGAACGGCTCATCGCGGCGGCGATGGTCTTGCGCATGTCGGCGGTTCTGTCCGGGGCGCGGTCGGCCGGCTTCGCGGCCGGCGCCGCCGCAGCCGGTGGTTTTGCCGCGGCCGCATTCTCGACGTCCTCCAGCGTCACCGCGCCATGCGGGCCGGTGCCGGCGATGCGGTCGAGGTCGACGCCCTTTTCCTCAGCATGCTTGCGCGCGGCGGGCGAAATCATGCGCCGCGACGCGGCAACAGGAGCCGCAGCGGTTGCGGCGGCGGAAACTGCGGCAGCCATCGCCGGCGCTGCCTTGGGCATCGGCTTCGCCGTAGCGCCGGCGCCGACTTCCGCAGGCGCGGTCTCGCCGGCCTGGAGCAGCAATGCCATCACGGTGCCGACAGGCATCTTCTGTCCGATCTCGGCAATCAATTGGTGGACGGTGCCCTCCTGCCAGCTTTCGACATCCACGGCGGCCTTGCTGGTGTCGACAATGGCGACCACCTGGCCCTTCTTCACCGTGTCGCCAACGCCGACTTTCCATTCGAGCAGGGTGCCCTCGTCCATGTCGGCGCCCAGCGAGGGCAGCTTGAATTCAATCATCCCAGCATCTCCTTGACGGCGGCGACGATCTTTTCCGCTTGTGGCAACGCGGCGTCTTCCAGGTGCTTGGCGTAGGGAATCGGCACCTCCTCGGAGCAGACCCGCGCCAGCGGCGCATCGAGTTCGTAGAAGGCGTTCTCCATGATGCGCGCCATCACTTCGGCGGCGAGGCTTCCGGTGCGCCAGCCCTCATCGACCACCACGGCGCGATGGCACTTGGCGATCGAGGCCATGATGGCCGCGGTATCGAGCGGACGCAGCACGCGCAGGTCGAGCACCTCGGCGTCGATGCCAGCCGCCGCGAGCTGCTCCGCGGCTGCCAGCGCCTTGGGCAAGGAACCGCCGTGGGTGATGATGGCGACGTCCTTGCCCTGGCGCCGCACCTTGGCCGAACTGATGTCGACCTTCCAGTCGTCGGCCAATTCGCCTTCCATGTTGAACAGCCCGGCGTGCTCGAAAATCACCACCGGGTCGGGGTCACGCAGCGCCGGTGCCAGCATGCCGCGCGCATCCTCGATGGTGGCGGGGGCCAGCACCTTGATGCCGGGAATGTGCGCGTACCAGCCTTCGAGGCTGTGCGAGTGCTGCGCCGCCAACTGGCGGCCGGCGCCGGTGGTCATGCGGATCGCCAGCGGCACCGAGAACTGCCCGCCCGACATATGGCGGAAGGTCGCCGCGCTGTTCACGATCTGGTCCAGCGCCAGCAGGCTGAAATTCACCGTCATCACCTCGACGATGGGCCGCATGCCGCCCAGCGCCGCGCCGATGCCGGCGCCGACGAAGCCGAGCTCCGACAGCGGCGTGTCGCGGATGCGCTCGGGGCCGAATTCGGCGAGGAAGCCCTTGGAGAAGGCATAGGTGCCGCCGTACATGCCGACGTCCTCGCCCATGAGGAACACGCGCGGATCGTCCGTCAGTGCTTCGTGCATCGCCTCGCGCATGGCTTCGCGGTAGCTGAGCTTGCGGCTCATGGCGCATTCTCCGCAGGCGTATGGACGTCCTTGAGCAGGTCCTCGACCGGCTCCCAGGTGCCGGCCTCGGCGAAGGCAACCGCCGCGTCGACTTCCGCATTCGCCGCGGCATCGATGGCGAGGAATTCCTCTTCGGTCAGCTTGCCCTCGGCCTTGAGCCGGGCAGTAAACGTATGAATCGGCCCGCGCGTTTTCCATTCCTCGACCTCGGCCTTCTGCCGGTAGAGCTCTGCGTCGAACATCGAGTGGGCGCGGAAGCGGTAGGTCTGGTACTCGACGAAGACCGGCCCCTCGCCGGCGCGCACGCGCTGCGCGGCCTGTTTCGTGACCTCATGCACGGCGACGATATCCATGCCGTCGACCTTCAGCGCCGGCATGTTGTAGGACGTCGCCTTGACGCAAAGGTCGGTCTGCGATTCGGCGCGCTCGATGGCCGTGCCCATGCCGAAGAGATTGTTCTCGCAGCAGAACAGCACCGGCAGTTTCCACAAGGCAGCCAGGTTCAGCGATTCGTGGAAGGCGCCTTCGGCCACCGCGCCGTCGCCGAAGAAGCAGGCGGTGATGCGTTTCTCCTTCTGCATTTTCGCGGCCAGCCCCAAGCCGACCGCCAGCGGCAACCCGCCACCGACGATGGCATTGCCGCCGAACAGCCGCGTCGCCTTGTCGAACAAATGCATCGAGCCGCCGCGGCCGCGCGCGCAGCCTTCACGCTTGCCGTACATCTCGGCCATGATCGCGCCCATGTCCATGCCGCGCACCAGCGCATGGCCGTGTTCGCGGTAGGTGGCGACGATGTTGTCCTCTGCCGCCAGCGCGTGCAGCGCGCCGACCGCCGTCGCCTCCTCGCCGATGTAGAGATGCAGGAAGCCGCGAATCTTGCCCGCGCCATACATCTCGGCCGACTTCTCCTCCATCCGGCGGATGCGCACCATGTCGGCCAGCAGTTTCAGCGCGAACGCTTTGTCCCACGGCACGGGGCCGCTGGGTGGCGCTGCCGCGCGATGGTCAGTGCTCATGCCCCACCCTCCAGTGTCGAGGTATCGCCCTCGGGCAAGCCGAGTTCGCGCGCCTTCAGCAGCCGGCGCATGATCTTGCCGCTGCGCGTGCGCGGCAGCGAGGGCAGGAAGGCGATTTCCTTCGGCGCCACGGCGGCGCCGAGCTTCTTCCTGGCGTGGCCGAGCAGCTCCATGCGCAACGCCTCGCTTTCCTCGAAGCCCTTCTTCAGCGAAACGAAGGCCTTGACCACCTCGCCCACCACCGGGTCGGGCTTGCCGATCACGCCGGCTTCGGCCACGGCCGGGTGTTCCATCAACGCGCTCTCGACTTCGAAGGGTCCGATCAGGTGGCCGGCCGACTTGATCACGTCGTCGGCGCGGCCGACGAACCAGAAGTAGCCGTCGGCATCGCGCTTCGCCAGGTCGCCGGTGAGATACCACTCTCCGGCGAAGCACTTGCGGTAGCGCTCCTCGTTGTTGAGGTAGGCGCGGAACATCGACGGCCAGCCGCGTTTCAGCGCCAGTTCGCCCTCGACGTCGGGCTCCTCGATCGGCGTCACCGTGCCGTCTTCGTGGTGGCGCATGATCGCGGCATCGATGCCCGGCAAGGGCCGCCCCATTGAACCCGGCTTGATGTCGAAAGCCGGGGTGTTGGCGATCATGATGCCGCCGGTCTCGGTCTGCCACCAGTTGTCGTGGATCGGCAGGCCCAGCACCTCCTTGCCCCAGCGCACGGCTTCGGGATTGAGCGGCTCGCCGACGCTGGCGATGAAACGCAGTTGCGGAAAGCGGTACTTGTGAGGGATCTCGGCGCCGGCCTTCATCAGCATGCGGATCGCCGTCGGCGCGGTGTACCAGACCGTCACCGCTTCGTCCTGGAGTATCGAATACCAGCGCTCGGCATCGAACTCCTCGCGGTCGATGATTGAAGTCACGCCATGCAGCAGCGGCGCGATGATGCCGTAGGAGGTGCCGGTGACCCAGCCCGGGTCGGCGGTGCACCAGTAGGTGTCGTCGGCATGCAGGTCCAGCGCGTAGCGGCCGGTGGCGAAATGGGTGACGACGGCGCCATGTACATGCACGGCGCCCTTCGGCGTGCCGGTGGTGCCGCTGGTGAAGTGCAGCAGCGACATTTCTTCCTGGCCGGTGGCCGCCACCGTACATTGGTCGCTTGCCTCCGCCATCAGCACGGCGAGGTCGAGCGTGCCGGGAACGTCGGTGCGCCCGCCGTCCTCGGCCACCAGCAGCACATGTTGCAGTGTCGGCATCCTGTCGCGCCACTTCGCCACCTTGCGCTCGTAGAGCATGTCGGTCGTTACCAGTACGCGGCCTTCGCCCAGATTCACCCGCGTCGCGATCGGCTCGGGGCCGAAGGCGGAGAACAGCGGCGAAACCACCGCGCCGTGCTTGAGGCTGCCGAGTACCGCGACGTAAAGTTCCGGAATGCGGCCGGCGAGCACGAAAACGCGCTCACCCCGGCCAATGCCCAGCGTCTCCAGCACATTGGCGAAGCGGCTGGTGAGCTGCGACAGCTCACCGTAACTGACATCCCGCGCGGGCTTGTCGCGCGAAAGAAAACGGAACGCGACCTTGTCGCGCAACGCGCCCGAGGCATGCCGTTCGACGGCGTGGGTGGCGATGTTGAAGCCGGTTTCCGCGAACTGCGCCCGCACCGCGGGCCATGAAAACGTCGACCTTTCGCCAGCGTAATCGACGAAATTCGGTACCCGCCGCAGATCGCCGGCGGTCTTGCGGATGATCGATGAAGAATCCATGCCTCCCTCGCTCCCTTCAAGGGAAATATAGCCCCTTCTTCGGGCCGGGGGAAGGCGTCCGTCGACCAGGCGGTCGGCGCGACAGGGAATGCAGCGCGGGAGTCGGCGCTGGCGCTACGGCGATCGGCGCTGCGATGGCGCGCGCATGGGCCGCCTTGCCTATTGGTCGCGGCGCGGCTACGCTTGAAATGTATGCAGATGCCGCCAGCGCATGGCGGTCGATGGTCAAACGACTGCGGTCATGGTTGGGGAGGGGAGCATGCTCTCGGTATTTCGTCGGCTGACAATCCTGGTTCTGTTTGCGTTCTCGACAACGCTTGCGCCTGCCGCCGAGCCGCAGCGCAATCTTGAGGTCGCGCCCACGACGTCGGGCAAGCGCATCGCGCTGGTCATCGGCAATGCCGCCTACCCCGGTGTCGGTGCCTTGAGGAATCCCGCCAACGATGCCGGCGATATTGCCGCCAGGCTCAAGCGGCTCGGCTTCGACGTCATCTTGCGCACCGATGCGCGGCAGAAGGACATGCTGCGCGCCCTCACCGAGTTCGGCAACAAGGTGCAGCCCGGCACCGAGGCGCTGTTCTTCTACGCCGGCCACGGCATGCAGGTGCGCGGCAAGAACTACCTGATCCCGATCGATGCCGAGATTCACAACGAGTCGGCCGTGAGCAGCGAAGCGGTCGACGTCGACCAGCTGCTCGACAAGCTGGCGCCGGCCCGGCTGTCGCTGGTGATCCTCGACGCCTGCCGCAACAATCCCTTCGAGCGCAGCTTTCGCGGCGGCGGCCAGGGCCTGGCGCAGATCAACGCTCCCAGCGGCACCCTGATTGCGTACGCCACCGCGCCGGGCCGGGTGGCCGCCGACGGCGAGGGCAGGAACGGGCTCTATACCTCCGAACTGCTGGCGGCGATGGACGTGCCCGGCATCAAGATCGAGGACGTCTTCAAGCGCGTGCGCGCCAACGTGGTGAGGAAGAGCAACGAAGCGCAAACGCCGTGGGAATCGTCGTCGCTGACCGGCGACTTCTATTTCAGGGAAGGCGACAAGGCGGCCGGGGATGCGATCGGCGGCATTGCGCCGAGCGGCAGACTCGATCCGGCCGCGATCGAACTTGAATTCTGGCGCAGCGTCGAGCGTGGCGGCAGCCTCGCCGATTTCCGGGAATACCTGAAGCAGTATCCGCGCGGAAAATTCGCCGGGCTGGCGCGAACCCGAGTCGACTCCTTCAAGACCACTCCCGGCAAGCCGGGCACGGAAAAGCCGTCGCCGGCGGTGAGCAATTCCCTTGCACTGGCGGCGCGCTTCGATGCGGCGATGGATGCCTGGGGCAAGGGCGACATGAAGATGGCCGTGACGGATTTCAGGTACGTCGCGGACCGGGGTTTCGGGCCGGCCCAGAACAACCTCGGCTTCCTGTATCTCAAGGGCGAGGGGGTGCCGCAGGATTACACGGAGGCCGCCAAGTGGTTCCGCAAGGCCGCGGAACAAGGGCTGGCCGGAGCCCAGGCCAATCTTGGCGCCATGTATGCCGCGGGCGCGGGCGTCGCCAAGGACGCATGGGAAGCCGCCAAGTGGCTGCGGGCCGCCGCCGATCAAGGCGATGCCAAAGGCCAGCACTACCTGGCGCGCCTGTACGACAAGGGCGAAGGCGTCGCGAAGGATCAGAACGAAGCAGCGAAGTGGTACCGCCGCGCCGCCGACCAGGGCAATGCCGAAGCGCAAAACGACCTGGGCTTCATGTATGCCAAGGGGGTCGGCGTGCCGCAAAGCGATGCGGAAGCCCTGGCCTGGTTTCGCAAGGCGGCCGAACTGGGGAATCCGGTGGCCCAGGTCAATCTCGGCAAGGCCTATGAAGGCGGCTGGGGCGTTGCGGCAAATCCAGTGGAAGCGCTGGCCTGGTATCGGAAGTCGGCAAGCCAGGACAACGCGGAGGGCATCTACCGTCTCGGCAGAATGCATGACTCCGGCACGGGCGTGCCGCAGGACCCCGCGGAAGCGGTGCGATTGTTTCGCCAGGCGGCGGAAAAGGGTTACGCCGGGGCGCAGATGGGACTTGGCTTCATGCTGACGCGGGGCCGCGGTGTGGCGAAGGATCCGGTGGAAGGCACCAACTGGTTTCGCAAGGCGGCTGAACAAGGCGACAGCGAGGGACAGTTCGGCCTGGCGGAAATGCTCGATGGCAAGCTCGGCATTCCCGAGAACAGGACAGAGGCGGCGCGGTGGTACGCAAAGGCAGCCGAACAGGGAAACACCGAGGCGCAGACCCGCTTGGCAAAGAGGCTGATGACCGGCAGCGGGGTAGCGGTGAATCTTGCGGAGGGGCTGCGCTGGGCCAGGGCCGCCGCCGACAAGGGTCATGCCGAAGCGCAAATGATCGTCGGCATCATTTATGCGCAGGGCATGGGCGTGGCCACCAATTACGCGGAAGCGGCGAACTGGTTCAGGCTGGGCGCCAATCAGGGCCACATGGGCTCGCAGGAGTTGCTGGGGCAGATTTATTCCATCGGTGGCAACGGCCTGGAGCGCAACATGGCCGAAGCGGCGAAATGGATGCGCATGGCGGCGAGCCAGGGCAGCACCGTGGCCAGGGAGTGGCAACAGCGCTGGGGCTACCGCTAGGCCAGACGACATCGTGGCGGCAGGGTGCAGCCAGTGCCTGCGACTCAGGCGTTAAACTGCCGTCCTGGAGCGCAAGCCATCAACCTTCCGGAGCCATCGTGACGCCATCGAAACAGGACCTTCAAGACAAGGCAAAGCATTTCGCCAACACCGTGTTTGTGATCGGGGCGGGCGTGATCATGTTCGCCGCATCCCTGCTGCAGCCCTACACCATGACGTGGCTGGGCGGAGCCACGGGCGAACAGTTTCCCTTCATCGCGGGCACTGTCTTCATCGTCATGCTGGCCATGAAACGTCCGGCGTTCGCCCTGTTCGCACTGGAACGGCAGTGCGCCAAGTATGGCCACGACCTGCAAGCCGGGTCGCCGGTGTGCCAACGCTGCTTCAAGACCGTGGCCGATTCATCCAGTACGGAGTGAAGCGGCGTTGCGTAGTTGGCCGGTCCGCGCGATGAGCCTCTTGCGCCTTGAGCTGGTTCGCCAGCACCTGCGCGATCATGGTGCCCTGCCGTGTCACGAGGAGCGCATCCTGCGGGCATGGACGCGGGCACTCCCGCTCGATAGCGGGCCGGTGCCGCCCGAGGACTTTTTCCCCGCACGCGTCCGCGCCGCCTTGCCCGGATTGGCGGCGGAGCTGGCCGGCCTGGCGCGGGTTCGCTCCGAACACATGGGAGCAGACGGCTCCGCGCGCCTGCTGGTGGAACTCGGCGACGGCCAGACGGTGGAGAGCGTGTTGCTGCCGCGCGACGGCGTCTGCGTCTCGACCCAGGTCGGCTGCGCCGTGGGTTGCACGTTCTGCATGACCGGTCGCGATGGCCTGCTGCGCCAGCTCGGCAGCGCCGAGATCGTCGCCCAGGTGGTGCTGGCCCGCGCCCGCCGGCCGGTGAAGAAAGTCGCCTTCATGGGCATGGGCGAGCCGGCGCACAACCTGGACAACGTGCTCGACGCCATCGAGCTGCTCGGCACCGCGGCGAACATCGCGCACAAGAACCTGGTGTTCTCCACCGTCGGCGATCGGCGCGTGTTCGAACGGCTGCCGCTCGGCCTTGTCCGCCCGGCGCTGGCGCTGTCGCTGCATTCGACGCGAGCCGAACTGCGCGCGCAACTGCTGCCGAAGGCGCAGCGCATCGATCCGGCCGAACTGGTGGAGCTGGGCGAGCAGTACGCCCGCGCCACCGGCTATCCGATCCAGTATCAATGGACGCTGCTGGCAGGCATCAACGACAATGATGCCGAGCTCGACGGCATCGTGCGGCTGCTCAAGGGCAAGTACGCGGTGATGAACTTCATCCCCTACAACGAAGTGGAGGGACCTGCTTTCCGCCGTCCCTCGTGGGAGCGCGCGGCGGCAATGTCGCTGCACCTGTATCGCCACGGCATTTTGGCCAAGTTGCGCCAGTCGGCCGGGCAGGACATCGATGGCGGCTGCGGCCAGTTGCGGGCGCGCAGCATCGCGCAGGCCGCCTGAACCCGGTGCCGGGCGTCTTCGGTAAAGAGATCGGTTAGACTCCAGCCGATCGCAACATGTAAGCAGATGCATATGAATATGGTCAAAGCCGATTTGCTGGCTAGCATCAGGTCGTCCCCCGACCTGCCGTCCCCGAATGAATTTGCCCGGCGCGTCATTCGCTTGACGCAGGACGACAAGGTTTCCTATGCACTGCTCGAAGAAACGATCCGGGTTGATCCCGCTTTTGTCGCGCGGCTGATCAAGCTTGCAAATTCCGCCTGGCAGGGTAGCGGTGGACGTCCCGTGGTATCGGTCAAAGGCGCCCTGCAGATTCTCGGGCTTCCCGCCATCCGCAACCTGGCGCTGGGATTCTCGCTGTTGTCCGGATACCGCAAAGGCCCCTGTCCGCAATTCGACTACCAGGGATTCTGGTCGAGGTCATTGGCGCTGGCGCTGGCGTTTCAGGCCATTTCAAGCCGGGCACGGGCTGCACCCAGCGATGAAGCCTTCAGTGTCGGGCTTCTGGTCAATATCGGCGCGCTGGCGCTGGCCACGGTTTTCCCGGAACCATACGGACACATCCTCGCCCAGGCGACGCTGGCGAACAAGGGGAAACTCGCCGAGCTTGAAATTGCGCGTTTTGGCTGCCACCAGTGGGAGCTCGGCGCCGAGCTCCTGACCGGATGGGGGCTGCCGAAAATATACGTCGACCCGGTGTGCTTTCACCAGCATCCGGAAGCGGACCTGTCCCCCGTCGGCAGCCGTCCCTATGTCCTGACGCGGGGACTGGCCCTGGCCGCGACAATTGCGGATCTCCTGCTCGATCCGGCCAGCCGGACTCCGGAAAAGGTCCTCGAACTCTACCGGCATGGTGCCCGCGTATCCCTGGAATCGGCCGAGCTGGTCGCATTGGGCAAGCAGGTCGCCACTGACTGGCATGAATGGGCAAATTCCTTCGGGCTGCGCACCAGCACTGCTTTCGACTTCTCCTGGGTCGAACAGGTTGCAGCCGACGCCACGCTCCTCTCGCAATCGGCACCGGAAGATCCGGCCTCATTGCGGGTGTTGCTGGTCGATGACGAACGTTCTTCCCGGATGTATCTGAAGCAGGTCTTGCAGGAAGCCGGCTATAAGGTAATGGAAGCAGAAAATGGACGACAGGCCCTTGCCGCCGCACTGGAGAACCCTCCCGACATCGTCGTGACGGATTGGGTGATGCCGGTGATGGACGGCATCGACATGATCAAGCAGCTGCGCAAGACGCCGACGGGCGCCGCGCAATACATCCTCGTGATCACCGCCCAGACGGACGAGGATCATCTGGTCCAGGCCTTCGATGCCGGAACCAACGACTTCATTCCCAAGCCGGTCACGCCACGGGTTCTTCTTGCCAGGCTCAAAGCCGGCGCGCGAAGCATTCACTTGCAGCGCGAGACGGAAAAGAACTACAGGGAGTTGCAGGACATTGCCGCGGAATTATCCGAAAGCAATCGCCGTTTGCAGGAAATGTCGGTAACCGATGTTCTTACCGGCTGCCCGAATCGGCGCTACGCACTGGAGCGGCTGCAACAGGAGTGGTCGGGCTCCACGCGGCGCCAGCATCCCTTGTCCTGCCTGGTGGTCGATATCGACTGGTTCAAGGAGATCAACGACCTCTACGGGCATGATCGCGGCGACCAGGTGCTCAGGCAGGTCTCGGAGACCCTGCGAGCGGGCGTGCGCACGCAGGATGTCGTCTGCCGGGTCGGCGGCGACGAGTTCTGGGTGATCTGCCCGGATGCCGACCGGGTGGCGGCAGCGGCCTGCGGCCAGCGTCTCTGTGACGCGATCAACAAGCTGGCCATCGATGCGGGCGACAAGCGATGCGGAATCAGTGTCGGGGTCGCCCAGCGCTCGGAGAGCATGGCCGACCCGCAGAGCCTGATCAACGCCGCCGACCACAACCTGTATCAGGCGAAGCGTGAAGGGCGCGGGCGGGTCAAGTAATCCCGGTCGCCGATCGGCAAGCCGGGCTTGAACGAGCGGCGGCGCGACAATCCGATTTCCCCGTCGCTGCTACCCGCACTCAGTTTTCCTCCGCCACCATCCTGATTGCGCCGCAGGGACACTCGGTGGCGCAGATGCCGCAGCCCTTGCAGTAGTCGAGGTTGAACTTGAAGCGCTTGCCGGGGCCGAGCTTGATCACGGCGTTGTCGGGGCAGACGCCGTAGCAGTTGTCGCACTCGAAGCAGTTGCCGCAGGACATGCAACGGCGCGCCTCGAACAGCGCATTGCTTTCGTCCAGCCCGCCCAGCACTTCCTCGAAGGTGGACTGGCGGCGGATGATGTCGAGTACCGGGCGCATGGTCTTCGGCGCGTCGGAGTAGTACCAGGCATTCATGCGCTCGACCGTGGCGATCTCGGGCTTGGGCGGCGGCGCGTAGGTTTCGCCGCGCAGCCAGGCGTCGATCGCGCGCGCGGCCTTCTTGCCGTGGCCGACGGCGACGGTGACGGTACGCTCGTTGCCGGCCATGTCGCCGCCGGCAAAGACGCCGGGGTGGCCGGTCATCATGCCGGCGTCGACCCGGATCAGGCCGTTGTCAACCACCAGACCCGGCACGTTCTCGAGCAGCGCGAGGTCGGCATCCTGGCCCAGCGCCAGCACCACGGAGTCGGCCTCGATGCGCTCGAATTCGCCGGTCGGCTGCGGAAAGCCCTTGTCGTCGAGCGCCATCTTCTCGACCATGATGTCGGACTCGCCGGCTTCCTTGATGGTCGACAGCCACTTGATCGAGATGCCTTCCTGCAACGCCTCTTCGACTTCGAAGTCGTGCGCCGGCATCTTGTCTCGGGTGCGGCGGTAGACAATGATCGCCTCTTCGGCGCCGAGGCGCTTGGCGGTGCGCGCGACGTCGATCGCGGTGTTGCCGCCGCCATAGACCACGACCTTGCGGCCCAGCATCGGCGCGTCGTGGCCTTCCATGCCGCGCAGAACGGCAACCGCGTCGAGCACCTTGTTGGCATCGCCGGCGGGGATGTAGGCGCGCTTGGCGATGTGGGCGCCGACGCCGAGGAAGACGGCGTCAAAGCCGTCCTTCATTGCCTGCTGGACGTCGGTGACCTTGGTCCGCAACTGGATTTCGACGCCGAAGTCGAGCAGGCGCTGGATCTCGGCGTCGAGCACTTCGCGCGGCAGGCGGTACTTGGGGATGCCGAAGCGCATCATGCCGCCCGCGAGCGGCGCCGCTTCGTAGATCACGGCCTTGTGGCCCATGCGCGTCAGCTGGTAGGCGGCGGAAAGGCCGGCCGGGCCGGAGCCGACCACCAGCACGCGCTTGCCCGTGGCGGCGGCCGGCGCATCGAACTTCCAGCCGCGCTTGATCGCCTCGTCGCCGAGGAAGCGCTCGACCGAGTTGATGCCGACGGCGGAATCGACGTGCTGGCGGTTGCAGGCGCCTTCGCAGGGGTGGTAGCAGACGCGGCCCATGATCGCCGGCAGCGGATTGTTCCCGGTCAGCGAGCGCCAGGCTTTTTCATAATCGCCGCTCTCGGCGTGGAACAGCCAGCCCTGGATGTTCTCGCCGGCGGGGCAGGTGGCGTTGCAGGGCGGCAGGCGGTCGACATACTCGGGGCGGAAGGTGCGCCACGATCCGGTGTGGTTGGCCAGCGAGGAACCCGGATCGAGGGTGATGGCAAAGGGCTTGTCCATGATCAGCGGCTCCCTTCCGCGAACAGTCCGTAGCGCTTGATGTTGCGATCGGCCTGCGCCTGCAGCTGGGCAATCACCTCCACCCGCGGCTGCTTGCCGAACAGGTGGGCATAGCGTTTTTGCGGCCGCAGATACTCTTCCACCGGCAGCGGCCGCCGTATCGCCAGCACCGACTTTATGTCGCCGTGTTCGGCCTCGAACACCGGGAAGATGCCGGTCTCTTTTGCCAGCCGCGCCATCTTGATGGTGTCGTGCGAGGCCGTGCCCCAGCCCAGCGGGCAGGGCACCAGGATGTGGATGTAGCGTGCGCCGCGGATTTCCATGGCGCGCCGCACCTTGGCTTCGAGGTCGCGCAAGTCGGCCACCGTGGCGGTGGCGACGTAGGGAATGTCGTGCGCCATGGCGATCGCCGGCAGGAACTTGCCCTGGCCGAAGACGTTGCCGGGATCGTCGCCGACCGCCGGCGTGGTCGACGTGCGCGCCGCCGCCGGCGTGGCCGAGGAGCGCTGGACGCCGGTGTTCATGTAGCCGCCGTTGTCGTAGCAGATGTAGAGCACGTCGTCGTTGCGTTCGAACATGCCGGAGAGGCAGCCGAAGCCGATGTCGGTGGTGCCGCCGTCGCCGCCCTGGGCGACGACGCGGATGTCGCGCCGCTCACCCTTCTGCCGCTTGATCTTGATTGCGGCGGCGATGCCTGTGGCCACCGCCGCCGTGTTGCCGAATAGCGAGTGAATCCACGGCACCTGCCAGGAGGTTTCCGGATAAGGCGTGGAAAACACCTCGAGGCAGCCGGTGGCGTTGGCACAGATCAGGCGGCCGTTGGTCGCCTCCATTACGGCATCGATGGCGTAGCGAGCGCCCAGCGCCTCGCCGCAGCCCTGGCAGGCGCGGTGGCCGGAGTTGATCGAGTTGTAGCGCTTCACCTGCGACTGCACGCTGCGTTCTTCCGGCGGCAGCAGGCGGTTGCCGACGGTGAAGGTGCCGGTCTGGTAGAACTTGACGGGTTGGAAGCTCATGTCGCCTCCGCAGGACCGCCCCAAGGGGGCGACGAGTCAGAAGAATGGAAGCCGCGCAGCGGCTGAACAAACGTCACCCCTGCCCATGGGGCGGGGGTTGGGGGGTGGGGGACCATATATTCTCCCTCCTAGTAGTTGCGCGCGGCGACGACGCCGACGTCGCGCAGCAGGTTCTCGGCCACCGGGCCGGAGCGGCGGTGCGCCTTCTCGCGTTCGAGCTGTTTGTTCACGATGTTCCAGTCGAGGTCGAGGAAGGTCAGATTGTCGAGCGCGTCCTGCTCGGCCTGGCGGAACAGGGCATGCAGCGACTTCTTGGTGATGGCGCGGCCGCCGAGGCCGGCGACCACGGTGTAGCCGTGCATGTGCAGGCCCGACAGCGCCATGCGCACATTGGTCGACAGGATGCCGCCCAAGCCGACGGCCATGCTCTTTTCCAGCACCACCACGCGCTTGGCATTCTGCAAGCCTTCGCGCACGCGCGCCAGCGGGAAGGGGCGGAACAGCGTTAGCCCAAGCACGCCGATCTTGTGCCCTGCCTCGCGCATCTCGTCGATCACGTCCTTGATGGTGCCGAGCACCGAGCCCATGGCGACGATGATGGTTTCGGCATCCTCGGTGCGGTAGGTGTGCGTCAGTCCGCCGGAATCGCGGCCGAACACGGCCTTGAACTCGGCCGCGTAGGAGGGAATCAGCTCCAGCGCCTCCATCTGCTTGGCATGGGCGAGGTAGCGCACTTCCATGAAGGCCTCGGGGCCGACCATGGCGCCGATCGATACCGGCTCGCTCGGGTCGAGCACCTGGCGCGGCTCGTATTGCGGCAGGTAGGCGTCGACCTGTTCCTGCGTCGGCATGTCCACGCGTTCGTAGGCATGGGTCAGGATGAAGCCGTCCATGCAGACCATCACCGGCAGGCTTAGCTCCTCGGCGAGGCGGAAGGCCTGGATGTGCAGGTCGAGCGCCTCCTGGTTGGTTTCGGCGAACAGTTGCAGCCAGCCCGAATCGCGCTGCGAAAGCGCGTCGGAATGGTCGTTCCAGATGTTGATCGGCGAGCCGATGGCGCGGTTGGCCACGGTCATGACGATCGGCAGGCCGAGGCCGGAGGCGTTGTAGACCGCCTCGGCCATGAACAGCAGGCCCTGCGAGGCTGTCGCCGTGTAGCTGCGTGCCCCGGCGGCCGATGAGCCGATGGCCACCGACATGGCGGCGAACTCGGATTCGACGTTGATGAACTCGCAGGGGCTGAGCGTGCCATCCTTGACCATCTCGCCGAGCGCCTCGACGATGTGGGTCTGCGGCGAAATCGGGTAGGCGCAGATCACCTCGGGCCGGCACAGGGCGACGGCTTCGGCGACGGCGCGGCTGCCTTCCATTTGCTTAAGCATGATTGATGCCCCCACGCTCGTAAAACCAACTCGCTGCCCCCCCGTGGGGGGCTTGCCTCCTTGGGGCTGCCCGGCGGAGGCAATTGCCTCCTGCATTTCGGCCTTGACGATCGCGTAGGCCTCGCGCGCCGCGGCGACGTTGCCCTCGGCGACCTTGCCGGAAAAACGTTCCTCGATCGCCTTGATCACCGATTCGAGTTGCAGCACGCCCGCCACCGCGGCGAAGCCGCCCAATAGCGGCACGTTGGGTACCGGCCGGCCGACGTGTTTCAGCGCCAGTTCCATCGCCGGCACCGTGCATAGCCGCTCGTGGCGCCATTCGCGGAGGAAATCGCCGAGCCCGAGCTGGTCGAAGGTCTTGCTGGTATTGATCAGGATGAAGCCGTTCTTCTTGAGACCGGCGAAGACGTCGACCTGGTGCAGCAGGGTCGGGTCCTGGATGATGATCGCATCGGGCTCCATGATCGGCTCGCGCAGGCGGATTTCCTTGTCGTCGATGCGACAGAAGGCCACCACGGGTGCCCCGGTTCGCTCGGAACCGAAGCTGGGGAAGGCCTGCGCGTGGCGCCCTTCGTCGAAGGCGGCGACCGAAAGCATCTCTGCCGCCGTCACCACGCCCTGACCGCCGCGCCCGTGAATTCGAACCTGGAACATGATCCCCCCTTTGTTCGCATAAGACCCGCTTCAGGAGGAATCGTATCCCGTGCGGCATCGCTTGGGAAGCAGGATTTCCGGCGCACCCGGCACTTATTCAGTCGTAAATGAAAACGGGCAGCCATGGCTGCCCGTCCTTTCCTGCATTGCCGCGCGACATCGGCGGCCGGTGTCGAGGCTACTTCTTGTAGGCGCCGACGCCGATGATGCCCTCGAAGCCTGGGACGCGGGCGACGTAACTGGTTTTCGGCGCCATTTTTTTGGTTTGCGGATCGGTGAAGGAATAGTCAACCGTGCCCGTCCCCTTCATCCCCACGGTAATCATTTCCTTGATGAAAAACTTGCCGTCCGGGTCCTTCAACTCGATCAGGCTCTTGCCCAGCAGACCCTTGTTGGCACCATGGGCGACCGTGGTGCCATCGGTCTTGACGACGAAAACGTAGAGATCCTTGTTTTGCCACTTGCCGTCCTTCTCGGTGAAGTCGGCAAAGGCTTTTTCGGTGCCGACTGCCTTGATGTGCGCCAGTCCCTTTTCGACAAGAGCCTTGGCTTCGTCGATCGAGCCTCGTTCCTGCGCAAACGCAAGGGTGGTCGAAGCGAGAAGCGCAAGCGCGGCGGTACGAACGAATGTTGCGAGTTTCATGGGTGATTCCTCCGTTACGGGTTGGGGGTGCGACGAATGAATGATGGGCAGGCTAGCGCCTGAAGCGTCCGACCAGGGATTGCAGCGCGTTCGCCATGCCGTTCAGGCCTTGTGCCAGGCCATGGCTGTTGGTGGCGGCGGCGTTGTTTTCCTCGCCCATCTGGGCGATGCGCTCGACGTTCTGCGCGATCTGGGTGCTGGCGTTGGTCTGTTCCTTGGTCGCATGCGAAAGCTCCACCAGGCTGGCGACGGCGGCCGACGAGCATCCCTGCAGCTCCTCAAGGGGGGCCTGCAGCTCCTTGATCATCTTGACGCCGATCTCCACCTGCTCGCTGGCCTGGCCCATTTGTGACACCGCGGTGTTGGTCTGGGCCTGGATGGCATCGATCATGGTCTTGATTTCGTTGGTCGATTGCCCGGTGCGCTCGGCGAGCTTGCGCACCTCGTCGGCGACCACCGCGAAGCCGCGACCCTGTTCGCCGGCGCGGGCAGCTTCGATGGCCGCGTTCAATGCCAGCAGATTGGTCTGGTCCGCAATTTCGCGAATCACGTTGGCAATCTGGCTGATTTGCTGCGAACTGGTCTGCAGCTCATGAATGGAGTGCGACGTGGTGGTGACGCTATCGGCGATCTTGCCGATCTCGGCGGCGGCGCCATCGACCAGCTGCTTGCCGCTTTGGGCAATCCGGGCGGTTTGTTCCGCGATGCCGCGCGCCTGGTCGGCATTGTCGGCGACCTGGGCGATACTGACGGTCAACTGCTCGACGGCGGCGGCGGTGCTCGATACCGAGTCGCTTTGCTGGGAGGAGGAATGCCGGATGCCTTCGGCCGCCGTCGACATGCCCTTGGCCGAGCCATGCAATTCCTGGGCGCTGCCGGCAATCGCGCCGATCACCTCGCGCAGGCTGTTCTGCATGCCTTGCAGCGCGGCGATCAACTGGCCGAGTTCGTCCCGATCGGTGTTGGCCGGTATGGACGACGTCAGGTCGCCTTCCGCGATGCGCTCGGCGACCGCGGTGGCCTTGCCGACGCGGCCGGCGATGCTGCGCGCCAGAACGACGCCGAAGCCGAGGGAGATCGCGACGGCGGCCAGCAAGGCGGCGATGGAAACCATCATCGCCTGTTTGTAACTGGCTGCGGCGCGCTCCGCGGCCTCCTTGCCGAGGCGCTCCTCGGTCTTTACCAGCTCTTCGGTGAGCTGGCTGAGTTGCTTGAAGTTGTCGTCGGCGTTCTGCATGCCGGTCATGCCGGTATTGACGTCGATCGCCAGCAGATCGAGCGCGGTGAATACGCTCTTGCGATATTTGACGAGAAGCTCGGTGATCTGTTTTGCCTGCTGCTTCTCGACATCGAGAAGCCCCGGTTCGACCGCCCATTCATTGAAGTCGGCGATGAACTTGTCGGCGCTCGCCACCAGCGCCTTGCTGTCGGCGGCAATCTTCTTCTCGTCGAGCGATCCGGCCCAGGTCATGAGCCGATAGATGCGGGCCTGGGTGTCGAGTGCCCCGGTCTTGACTTCGGTGGCGACCCGGAAATGGTCGCTGCGGGTGCTGGTCATTTCCTCAACCGCGTTGTTCAGCGTGCGCATCGAGCTGAAGCCGACGCCGCTCAGAACCAGCATGAATACGATAGAAATCGCGGGCGCAATGAGAATTCGCTGCAATAGATTCATGGTGCTTTCACTCCCTTGGCCTGCTGCTGATTGAGGCGCGCCACACCACCGGAGGCTGGCTCTCAATCTAGTGAATTGCGGAAAATACCGAATACCTAAAAGGATTACAGAATACCCTGCGCATAAGTAGAATATTGTATCACGATTAAATTTGATGATGGGAATCTGTACACGTTGAATCGACTTGCCCTGCGTCAATTCCTTTCTGGACCAGGCGCGGACCTTCTCTCCGGTAAAATCATGCCTTTACCCGCATTCAGGCTGAACCATGAAGCACATTACCGACGACGTCCGCATCCGCGAGATCAAGGAACTATCGCCACCGGGACACATCCTGCGCGAGTTTCCCACCACCGACAAGGCGGCGGAGACGACCTACGAGGCCCGTCAGGCAGTGCATCGCGTCCTGCATGGCGCCGACGGCCGGCTGGTGGTGGTGGTCGGCCCCTGCTCGATCCACGATTACGATGCGGCGATGGAGTATGCGCGCAGGCTGCGCCAGGAAGCGGCGCGCTTCGCCGACGACCTGCTGATCCTGATGCGGGTGTATTTCGAGAAGCCGCGCACCACCGTGGGCTGGAAGGGCCTGATCAACGATCCGCGCATGGATGGCAGCTTCCGCATCAACGACGGCCTGCGCCTGGCGCGCAAGCTCCTGTGGGAAATCAACGAACTCGGCCTGCCCTGCGGCACCGAATTCCTCGACACCATCACGCCGCAATACACGGCGGACCTGATCAGCTGGGGCGCGATCGGCGCCCGCACCACGGAGTCGCAGGTGCATCGCGAACTGGCCTCGGGCCTGTCCTGTCCGGTCGGCTTCAAGAACGGCACCGACGGCAACATCAGGATCGCGGTCGATGCGATCAAGGCCGCGGCCAGCCCGCATCATTTCCTCTCGGTGACCAAGGCAGGGCACTCGGCCATCGTTTCGACCAACGGCAACGAGGACTGCCACGTCATCCTGCGCGGCGGCAAGACCACCAACTACGATGCCGCATCGGTCGATGCGGCATGTACCGAGCTGGGCAAGGCCGGCCTCGCGGCGCGCGTGATGATCGATTTTTCGCATGCCAACAGCAGCAAGCAGTTCAAGCGCCAGATCGACGTGGCGCGCGACGTCGGCGCGCAGATGGCGGCCGGCGACGACCGCATCTTCGGCGTCATGATCGAGTCGCACCTCAATGAAGGCCGCCAGGACCTGGCGCCCGGCAAGCCGCTCGAATACGGCGTTTCCGTAACCGACGCCTGCCTCGGCTGGGATGACACGGTGCTTGCGCTGGACATCCTCGCCAAGGCGGTGAAGGCACGCCGCGTCGCCCTGGCCGAAAAGTAAGCAGCAAGCATGACCGGTCGCCTGTTCGTCGCGCTGCTGGTCGTTACGCTGGTTTTCCGCTTCTGGCTGGCGGCGGCATTTCCGATCACGGGTGACGAAGCCTATTTCATCTGGTGGGGCTGGAAGCCCGATTGGGGTTTCTACGACCATCCGCCGATGATCGGCTGGTTGTTTTCAGCGTTGATGGCGGTGGGTGACGCGGAATGGTGGCTGCGCCTGCCCGCCATCCTGCAGCCGGCGGTGCTTGCGCTGGCCGTGTATTGGGCGCTGCCGCGACTGTTTTCCGGAGTGGGCGAGGAGCGCCGCTGGTGGACGGCCACGCTGGTGCTGCTGGCGCCGGTGAATGTCTGGAACGTGTTCATCACCACCGACGCGCCGCTGGCCTGGTTCAGCGTCTTCTCCGGCCTGGCCTGGATTCGCGCTTCTCGCGACGATGCGCCACGCTGGTATTTGCTGGCCGGCGTATTGCTGGCCGGGGCGGTTCTGTCCAAGTACTTCGCGGCGATCCTCGGTTTTGCCTATCTGGTGGATGTGCTGCGGCGCCGTACGCCGGGCGCGTGGACGGGACTCGCCATCGCCTATGCCTGCACGCTGCCGGCGCTGGCCCTGATGGCGTGGTGGAACAGCGGCAACTGCTGGCCGAACTACATGTTCAATTTCGTCAATCGCCACGGCGATGCCGGCTGGTCGATCAGGACGCCGCTGCTGTATGCGGTGACGCTGGTCTATGTGCTGGGGCCGCCGGTGCTGTGGCTGGCGTGGCGGGAGCGCGCGGATCGCCGTCCCGCCAGCGCCGACTTATCATTGCCTGTGGCGTTGAGCACCCTCGCCTGGCTGCCCTTCCTGCTCTTCGCCGTCCTCTCGCTGGTCAAGCAGATCGGCCTGCACTGGGTGCTCTCCTTCGTCCCCTTCACCCTGATCTGGCTGGCCCTGCGCCTGAACCCGGTCAGCCTGCGCCGGCTCGGCCTGTTCTTCGCCGGCTTTGCCACGCTGCACATCGCCGGCATTCTGATCGTGTCCCGCATGCCGCTGGAAACCTGGCAGAAAACCCGGCTCTACGATGGCATCGTGCTGAGTTTCGAACATCAGGCGATCGCCCGCGAGTTGCAGCCTTACAGAAAGGATTGGGTGCTGGCGATGGACGGCTATTCGAATGCCGTGACGCTGGGCTACAACCTGCGCCAATACGTGATCGTCTTCGGCGAGGCGTCGAGCCACGCCCGGCACGACGATCTGGTGACCGATTTCCGCACGCTGGCGGGGCGCAACATCCTGATCCTGAGGAAGTCCGAGCCGAAGCTCGACGACTACCGCAAGTATTTCCGCGAGGTTGGCGTCGACAGCTTCGAGATCCGCGGCGCGCGCTTCTGGCGCGTGAAAGGCGAGGGCTTCGACTACCCGGCCTACCGCGATGGCGTGCTGGCCGGGGCGCGGCGGAAGTACTATGCGATTCCGGCCTGGTTGCCGCAAACTGCCTGCTACATGTGCGATCGATATTTTCCGGGGGAAGCATGCCGTCGATGACGATGCCGCTGTTGCGTTTGCTTCGTCCGCACCAGTGGCTCAAGAACGGCTTTGTCTTCGTCGGGCTGCTGTTCGGCCATGCCTGGACCGATCCGGTCAAGCTGGGCCAGGCGCTGGCGGCCTTTGCCGCCTTCTGCCTGCTGGCCTCCGCCGTATATGTGATGAACGACCTGATCGACCGCGAGCAGGATCGCCTGCATCCGAAAAAGAAGAAACGACCGCTGGCGGCGGGCACGGTGAGCGGCCCGGCCGCCCTGAGCCTTGCCGCGGTGTGCCTGCTGGCCGGCGGCACCATCGCCTGGCAGTTCGCCGGCTCGGCGCCGTGGATATTCTTCGCCTATGTCGCGCTCAACATCGGCTACAGCTTCGGCCTCAAGCACGTCGTCATCCTCGATGTGTTCATCATTGCCGCGGGCTTCATGTTGCGCATCCTGGCCGGCACCCTGGGCCTCGGCATCGCCCCTTCGCAGTGGCTGCTGCTGTGCGGCCTGATGCTGACGCTGTTCCTCGGCTTCGCCAAGCGTCGCGCCGAACTCAACGCCCTGCTGGCCGACAGCGCCGGCCATCGGCGCGTGCTGGAACACTACACGGCGCCCATGCTCGACCAGTTCATCGGCATCGCCGCCGCCGGCACGGTCATTTCGTATGCGCTGTATACGGTCAGCGCGGAAACCGTTGCGCTGCACGGCACGCGTGCCCTGATCGCGACCGTACCCTTCGTGCTCTACGGCATGCTGCGCTACCTGTGGCGGCTGCACCGGCAGGGTGGCGGCGGCGATCCGGCGCAGGAACTGCTGACCGATCCCCACCTTCTGGCGGCGACGGCCGGCTGGCTGCTGCTGGTCCTTGCCCTGCTGGGCGGGGCTATAATGCCAAGGCCATGAGTTCAATCGACCATATTCCGGATGTCGAGTTTCTCGGCGATGCCATGCCCTTCGTCGGCCGCATCCGCGAGATCATCGAGGCCATCCAGCTGTTCGAGGATTTTGAGCCGGACGAGCTGGAAGGCCTGGCCCGTTACATGCGTTGCTACCGCGCTCCTTTGGGCACCGAGATCATCCGCGAGGGCGACGACGGCGATTTCATGCTGCTGCTGCTGGATGGCAGCGTCGAGATCGTCAAGAAGGACGTGCGCGGCCTGGCGCAAATCATGGGCAGCGCCGGTCCGGGCAAGACCCTGGGCGAGATGTCGCTGATCGACGGCGAGCCGCGTTTTGCCAGCTGCGTTGCGCTCGAAACCGTCGAGATCGCCGTGCTTGATCGTGAAAGCCTGTCGCGCATCATTGCCGAAGAGCCGCGCATCGGCGTCAAGCTGATGATGGAATTGCTGATGCTGCTCAATCAGCGCTTGCGCAGCGTCAGCGCGCAGTTGCTGGACTGCATGGAGGCGCGGCGCTCGCGGATTCGCTAGCCAGTCGCTTTGTTTTACGCCCGGACAGGGTGCACCGGAAACACCTCTTCATCGTCGCCGTGGTCGAGCAGCAGCGCTCGCACCCGCGCCTGCCAGTTCTCGCGGAATTCGGAGGCTTCCTGCGGCGTGGCGCTGCCGTCGAGGCACTTCTGCATCAATTCGGGCGTCCGCGGCGCAAAGGGAACGCCTTGCAGATGTGCGGAGACATCGACGGCCTGACCGGTATCGACCCGCGTGAAGCGGATTTCCTCGGCGACATCGGCGGAAAAGTAGAGCAGCTTGCGCCGGTCGAAGCGTCCGCCGATGCCCTTGAAGCCGGTGTCGTGAGTGGCGCCGGTGAGCATGGCGACCACGTTGGCGATCACCCCGGTGACGCCCGACAAGCGATCCTGATGGAACTCGACGCGTATGCCGCCACGTTCCGGCAGCGAGCCGGGATACAGGCTCGCCAGCCCCTTCAGGGTCATCCAGTAGGCGGCGGCGACGGTGGGGCAGGAGTGGCCGGCCAGCTTGACCGCATCGACATAGTGGTACTCGATACGGCCGCCTTCCGCCGCGCCAAGGAATTCGGCCAGCGGGTCATGGACGGTCAGGCTGCGCACAGCGCCATAGAAGGCCGGCGTCTGCATCGTGCGTTACTGCTTCTTGACGAAGTCGATGACGATCTGGCCCGGCTCGCGCTGCTTGTAGGTGATCTCGACCGCGGCGCCATAGCGCTGCGCAAGCTGGTCGAGCAATGGCAGGGGGTCGTGGTCATTGACGAAACGCATGGTTTCGCCGGCGCGCAACGCATCCAGCGCACCGAAGATGGCGGCATGGCGAAAGCGCTTGGCAATGCCGCGCGCGTCGAAGGGATAGATCGAATCGGGAGAGAGATGGATGTGCATGGCAAATTTTCCGATGGGTCAAAAATGTCAATTATGGATGCTCGACACTTTCTGGAAATTGATGCAAATCATTTATAAATCAAAAACTTAAAACCATACTGAAAAAGTAGGCTTTAGGGTTTGCGTGATCGCTGGCGCCTAGCCGCCCTCTGCGATACAGACGCGGTTGCGTCCGCCGCGTTTGGCGGCATACACCGCACCGTCGGCGCGCTCGATGACTGCTTCAAGCGCGATGTTCTCCGACGGCAACAAGGTCGTCACGCCAAAGCTGGCAGTTATTTGCAGGGACGGTTGCGCTTCCAGGCCGGTATCGATCGATTTGCCTTCCAGCGCACGACGCAGTTTTTCCGCGACCATCGCGCCTTCCGCCGCATTGGCGTCCGAGAGCAGGACAAGAAATTCTTCGCCGCCGAAACGCGCCACCAGGTCGATCGGACGCAGATGGCTGGCAAGCAGGTTGGCAACCGCTTTCAGGCAGATGTCGCCGACGATGTGGCCCCAAACGTCGTTTACCTGCTTGAAGTGATCGACATCGACCAGTATCAGCGTCAGCGGCAGCCCGAGTCGCGCCTGGCGCAGGCGTTCGAGTTCGTAGCGATCCTGGAACTTGCGGCGGTTGGCCAGGCCGGTGAGCGTGTCATGCAGGGCGATCTGTTCCAGCTCCTGCCGCGCCAGGGTGATTTCGGTGACGTCGACATCGACGCCGCGATAGCCCATGTAGCGTCCGCTCGGGTCGAAGACGGGCCGGGCGCTGGTGGATAGCCAGACCGTGGCGCCGGACATGTGTCGCGCTTCCACCACCAGGCGTTCGACCGGTTCGCGCGCCTTCATGCGCTGCGCCACTTCGCCGCTGGTGTCGCTACCGGCATGGAGCATGGCCGCACGCGGCAGGCCGAGCAGATTCTGCTCGGCAAAACCGAGGATGTGCTCGACGCCCTGCAAATGGGTGTAGTTGCCTTCGGCGTCCGTCTCCCAGATATAGGTGGGGGAAAAATTGATGGCGTCGCTCATCATGTTCTTGACGCGACGCAGGGCTTCTTCGTTGCGGATGCGGTCGGTGATGTCGGTGTAGGTGGTGACGAAGCCGGCCACCTTGCCGTCGATCTGCATGTCACGCCCTTCGATTTCGAGAGTGCGGCCATCGGCCCGCGTGCGTTCGAGCCGGTGCGGCTCGAACTTCATCGCCAGCGCCACGGTATCGCGTGCCTTCTGCACCGGATCGACATCGCCGTACTCGCCGCGCTCCGCATTCTTGCGGATCACTTCTTCAAAGGGAACGCCCGGGTAAAGCACGCCTTCCGGCAGGTTCAGCAGATTCTCGAAACGCTTGTTCCACAATTCGACACCGAGTTTTTCGTTGACCACGGTAACTCCCTGCGGCAGCGAGTTGAGTACCGTGTCGAGGTAGGTGGAGTAACGCTGCGCTTCCTGCTCGGCGCGTTTGCGATCGGTGATGTCGGTGTAGATGCTGACCCAGCCGCCGCTGGGGAGGGGGGCGCCGCGTATTTCGAGCACCGCGCCATTCGGCCGCTGCCGCTCGAACACATGCGGCTGCATGCCGCGCGCCCTTTCGCAGACCTGGTCGGCGATTACTTGCGGATCGCCTTCGCCATACTCGCCGCGCCCGGCATTGAACAAGGCGAGTTCACGCAGCGTCGGCAATCCATCGTCGAACAGCGAGTCGGGAAATTCGAGCATGGTGCGGAATATCCGGTTGCACACCACCATCTGCTGGTCGGCGTTGAACATGGTGATTCCGCTTGGCAGGAAGTTGATGATCGTCTGCAACGTGTCCTGGTAGCCGATGCCTGGCTGGTTCATGCTCCCCCCTTAGTTGTCCCGCCGCCCTTGTATCAGGCATTCCGGCCTTTTTGCCACAGCACGTCGCCGCCGCCGGCGGCCTTGTTGAGCCAGCGGCCGAGGACGAAGAGCAGATCGGAGAGGCGGTTCAGATATTGCCGTCCGGCGTCGGAGACGGCCTCATCCGCAGCCAGGGCAACCGTGACGCGCTCGGCGCGGCGGCAGACGGTGCGCGCCAGATGGGCGAGCGCGGCGGCGCGGCTGCCGCCTGGCAGGATGAATTCCTTGAGCGGGCCCAGGTCGGCGTTGTAGTGGTCGATCGCGGCTTCCAGCCGCGCCGGCTGCGTGGCCTTGAGCAGGGCCGAACCGGGAATGCACAGTTCGCCGCCGAGATCGAAGAGATCGTGCTGGATGCCGGTGAAGAGTTCGCGCACATCGGCGGGCAGTTCCTCGCAGAGGATCACGCCGATCAGCGAATTCAGTTCATCCACATCGCCCATCGCGGCGATGCGAGCGGAGTTCTTGGCGGTGCGCGAACCGTCGCCGAGGCCGGTGGTGCCGGCATCGCCGGTGCGGGTGT
Source organism: Sulfuritalea hydrogenivorans sk43H (assembly GCF_000828635.1). Classification (GTDB taxonomy): domain Bacteria; phylum Pseudomonadota; class Gammaproteobacteria; order Burkholderiales; family Rhodocyclaceae; genus Sulfuritalea; species Sulfuritalea hydrogenivorans. The sequence goes on along the minus strand of NZ_AP012547.1, from coordinate 3,078,781 downwards.
AGATTTTGGAGAGTCGGTGTCCCATGGTGGCAGGCCGATATGCAGTGCTGATTGAAATATAAAAAATGTATCCATCCACTCGCGGAGCGGGCGTTTATGATTGCGCATCTTACCGTTGTCGGCGCGGATCGGTCCGTGGCGGCTGCGCAATTGCCTGTCACGTCCATGGCTCCGCATTCCATCCTACGTCGTTTTTTCCCGTTCCTGCGCTGGCTTCCCTATTCAACGGGAAACTTTCGGGCCGACTTTCTTGCCGGGCTGACCGTGGCGCTGGTGCTGGTGCCGCAGTCGATGGCTTATGCCCAGCTCGCCGGCCTGCCGGCCTACTACGGGCTCTACGCGGCCTTCCTGCCGGTGATGGTGGCGGCGCTGTGGGGCTCGTCGAACCAGCTTGGTACCGGGCCGGTGGCGGTGGTCTCGCTGCTGACCGCCTCCGCGCTGACGCCGCTGGCGGCTTCCGGTTCGGATGCCTTCATCGCCCTGGCCATCATGCTGGCCCTGCTGGTCGGCCTCGTCCAGCTGGTGCTCGGCGTATTCAAGCTCGGCGTCATCGTGAACTTTCTGTCCCATCCGGTCATCGTCGGCTTTACCAATGCCGCCGCCATGATCATCGGCCTGTCGCAGATCAACAAGCTGATCGGGGTGCCGATGGGCCGTTCGGAGCACTTCATCGAGGACATCTGGGGCGTGGCCAAACTGGTGGGCGATACCCACCTGCCAACCCTGGCCATGGGCGTTGCGGCGATCGCCATCATGTGGGTCATTCGCAAGAAGGCGCCGAAACTGCCGGGCGTACTGATCGCCGTGGCGGTGACGACCACGGCGTCGTGGCTGATCGGCTTCGAGCGCAATGCCGTCGCCACCATCGAGCAGGTGGCGGAACCGGAAGCCCGGGCCTTGCTCACCGAGTTCGTGCGTACCGAAGCCCGCATCAAGGAAATCAACGACCAGATCGGCGTCAAGGCAGCCGAACTGACCCGTTTGCGCAAGGATCGCGGCGAGTTGTCGCACGAAGTGGTGACGCTCAAGTACGAAGTGGATTTGTTGCGGCTCCAGATCAAGGACCGCGAGGACGAGAATCGCCGCCGCAACCGGGCAATTCGCAGTTTTGTCTTCGAGCGCGTCGCGGCTCCCGACGGTCAGGCACATGAGCTCTACGCCGAAGGCAGGGTGCCGGCGGGCAAGGTTGCTGACGGTCATCGCTGGCGCATCGCCCGTGCGGCCCAGGGCAACATGAAGCTCACCGGCGGCGGCGAGGTGGTGGGCCGGGTACCGGAAGGCCTGCCGTCCATCGGCGTGCCGAAGATGTCGTGGGACATGCTCGGCAGCCTGCTTTCCGCCGCGATCGTGATTTCCCTGGTGGGCTTCATGGAAGCCATTTCCATCGCCAAGGCGATCGCCGCCAAGACCAAGCAGAAGATCGATCCCAACCAGGAACTCATCGGCCAGGGCCTGGCCAACATTGTCGGTGCCGCCACGCAGTCCTTCCCGGTTTCCGGTTCCTTCTCGCGTTCTGCCGTGAACATCAATGCCGGGGCGATGACCGGCATGTCTTCGGTATTCACCGGCCTTTTCGTGCTGCTGACGCTGCTGTTCCTGACGCCGCTGCTCTACCATCTGCCACAGGCGGTGCTGGCGGCGGTGATCATCATGGCGGTGATCGGGCTGATCAACTTCGACGCCGTCAAGCACGCCTGGAAGGCCAGCCGGCACGACGGCATTGCCGCGGTGGCCACCTTCGTCGCCACCCTGGCGTTCGCGCCGCATCTCGACACCGGCATCCTGATCGGCGCCGGACTCGCCATCGGCCTCTATCTGTATCGCACCATGTCGCCGCGCACGGTCATTCTCGGACGCCATCCCGACGGCACGCTGCGCGATATCCGGGTGCACAATCTGCCGCCATCGCAAGTCGTCACCGCCGTGCGCTTCGACGGCCGCCTGTATTTCGCCAACGTGGCGTTTTTCGAGGATGCGATTCTTGAAGCCGTGGCCAACAATCCGCAGGCACCCTATCTGCTGATCGTCGGTGACGGCATCAATGAACTCGACGCTTCGGGCGAAGAGGTGATCCACCACATCGTCGAGCGCATGCGCGGCAACGGTGTCGTGGTCCTCTTTGCCGGACTGAAAAAGCAGGTGCTGGATGTCATGCAGGCCACCGGCCTGCACGACACCATCGGCGAACAGAGTTTCTTCGCCACGGCGGAGCGGGCGCTGGAAAGAATCTATTCGCGCGAGGAGCACCTGGATACCGCCGATGGCTTGCGGCCGGTTGCGGTGCCTGCCCCCGTGGCCGAGCAGCGCTTTGGCTGATGGCGGAATGATGTCCGCATGCAATCTGTCGCGCAGTCGCCGCCGGCAAGAGTCGGCGCCGGCTCGCTTTGCGTGCCTGGAATTCCGCTGCGCGGGCAGGCAACGGCGGCTCGGGCGCAAGGTCCGCTGCTAGAATTCGCACTGGCCTCGCCCTCGACATGAACAGTCTCCTGCCCATCGACACCCTGCTGATAGCTGCCTGCGCCTGGCTGGCTGTCGGGTTGCTCGGACTGGTGGCGCCGCGCGATACGCGCTTCATCAGCAAGACCCTGTTCCCGCTGGGCGCAGTCATCGGCACGCTGGTGGGGCTGGTGGCGCTGGGTTCCCTTGGCGGCGAAACGCAAACCGCGGTGCTGGTGATCGGCCTGCCCGACCTGCCCTTCCATCTGCGACTCGACAATCTTTCCGCCGTGTTCGCCCTGCTGCTGGGTTTTGTCTCGGTCGGCATTTCCATCTTTGCCGCCGGCTACTTCCGGAAAGGCGAAGGCACCGCGCCGGGGCTGCTCTGCCTCGAATACCACGTCTTCCTCGCCAGCATGCTGATGGTATTGCTGGCCGACGACGCCTACGCCTTCATGGTGGCCTGGGAGACCATGGCGCTGTCGTCCTTCTTCCTCGTCACCACCGATCATCGCCACGAGGAAATCCGCCGCGCCGGGTTTCTGTATCTGCTGATCGCCCACATCGGCGCCATCGCCATCCTGCTGTGCTTCGGCGTCATGACCGGTGGCGCGGGTGACTACAGCTTCGCCGGCATGCGCGCGCAGGAACTTTCTCCGTTCTGGGCCTCGGCCGCCTTCCTGCTGGCGCTGGCCGGTTTCGGCGCCAAGGCCGGCTTGGTGCCGCTCCACGTCTGGCTGCCGGAGGCGCATCCGGCCGCGCCTTCGCCGGTGTCGGCGATGATGTCCGGCGTGATGCTGAAGACTGCCATCTACGGCCTGCTGCGCGTCAGCTTCGACCTGCTGCACACGACGATTTGGTGGTGGGGCGTCGTGGCGCTGGTGATCGGTCTCGCCACGGCGCTGTTCGGCGTGCTCTACAGCACCGTGCAAAGCGACATGAAGCGGCTGCTGGCGTATTCGTCGATCGAGAACATCGGCCTCATCGCGGTCGGCATCGGCCTGACGCTGATCTTCCACGCCTATCGCATGGAAGGGCTGGCGGCGCTGGCGATGACGGCGGTGCTGTATCACTGCCTTGCCCATTCCGCCTTCAAGAGCCTGCTGTTCCTGTGCACCGGCTCGGTACTGCACGCGACGAAGGAACGCAGCCTGGGCAAGCTCGGCGGTTTGATCCATCGCATGCCCTGGGTGGCCTGGCTGGCGCTGGCCGGGGTGATCGCCAGCGCCGGCCTGCCGCCGCTTTCAGGATTCGTGTCGGAGTGGCTGCTGCTGCAAAGCTTCCTGTTTTCGCCGGGCCTGCCGCATCCCTGGCTCAACATGGTGGTGCCGGTGGCGGCGGCGCTGGTGGTGCTCGTCGCCGCGCTGGCCGGCTTCGCCATGGTCAAGTTCTACGGCATCATCTTCCTCGGCCAGATGCGCGAACCCGGGCTCAAGGATGCCCATGATGCCGGCACCTGGGAAAAATTCGGTCTTGCCTGGCTGGCGCTGATCACGCTGCTGCTGGGCATCCTGCCGTCGACGGTGATCATGCGCATCGACGCCGCCACGCGCCAGTTGCTCGGCACGGGTCTCGCCGACAAGGTGAACGAGCAGGGCTGGTGGATGCTGGCGCCGATCTCGCCGGAGCGGGCCAGCTACGAGCCGCTGATCTTCCTCGTCACCATCGCCGCCACGCTGCTGCTCGGCCGCTGGCTGGTGCGCCGCCTCTATCACGGCCGCGTGCGCCGCACTTCGGCCTGGGACTGCGGCTACTACTTCCAGGGGCCGCGCGCGCAGGACACCGCCGAGGGCTTCAGCCAGCCGATCCGCCGCATCTTCGAGCCGATGTTCCGCATGCAGCGGCATTTTCCCACCGCGCGCGACACCGAGCCGTATTACAGCGTCAAGGTCGAGGATCATTTCTGGTACTGGCTCTACCTGCCGGTGGCCAAACTCGCCGGACGGATATCGACGCTGATCGTCGCCCTGCAGGGCGGACGCATCGCCGTCTATCTGATGTACAGCTTCATCACCCTGCTCGTGCTTCTTCTGGTGGCGCGGCCATGATCAGTATCTCGGGACTGTTGGGCCAGGCCTTCGCCATCCTGCTGGCGCTGGTGCTGGCGCCGCTGCTGTCGGGCTGGGTGGGCCAGTGCCGCGCCTGGCTGCAAAGCCGCACCGCGCCGCCCTTGCTGCTGCCGTATTACCAGTTGCAGAAGCTGTTCCACAAGGACGTGGTGCTGGCGCACGGCGCCTCGTCGCTGTTCCGCGCCGCACCCTTTGTCGTCTTCGGTTGCATGGTGCTGGCCTGCGCCATCATTCCCAGCCTGTCCACCGACCTGCCGCTGGCGCCGGCCGCCGATGCCCTGGCGCTGGTCGGCGTGTTCGGCCTGGCGCGCGTGTTCATTTCGCTGGCGGCGATGGATGTCGGCACCTCCTTCGGCACCCTCGGCGGCCGCCGCGAAATGCTGGTGGGCTTCCTCGCCGAGCCGGCGCTCCTGATGGTGATCTTCACCCTGGCCATGATCGCCCAGTCTACCTCGGTGGCCACCATCGTCGAGACCCTGGCCCATCGCGAACTGGTGATCTACCCCAGCCTGGCCTTTGCCGGCATCGCCTTCACCTTCGTCTCCTTCGCCGAGAACGCCCGCGTGCCGGTGGACAATCCGGCCACCCATCTCGAACTGACCATGATCCACGAGGCAATGATCCTCGAATATTCGGGCCGCCACCTCGCCTTGATCGAATGGGCGGCGAGCCTCAAGCTGTATGCCTATTCCTGCCTCGGCCTGGCGCTGTTTTTCCCGTGGGGCATCGCGCCGGGGGACAACTTCCTGGCGCTGGTCGCGGCGATACCGCTGCTGCTGTTCAAGCTCGCCATCGGCGGCGCCTTCCTCGCCGCCATCGAGACCATCAACGCCAAGATGCGCATCTTCCGCGCCCCTGAATTCCTTGGCACCGCCTTCATGCTGGCGGTGCTCGGCCTGCTGGTCCGGTTGCTGCTCGAAAGCAAGGTATGAACGCCGCCATTCCCTTCTCGGCACAACTCATCAATCTTTTTGCGGCAGTGATCCTGCTGCTGGCCTTCGCCATGCTGGCGCAGCGCCGGGTGCTGGCACTGATCAACCTGTTCGCCCTGCAGGGGCTGACCCTCTGCCTGGCGACGCTGGTGGCCGCCGTCACCACCGGCCAGGTGCACCTGTATTACTCGGCAGGGCTGACGCTGGCGCTCAAGGTGCTGCTGCTGCCCTGGATCCTGTACCGGCTGGTGAAGAAGCTCAACGTCAAGGGCGAAGTCGAGGCGCTGATCAACATTCCGACGACGATGCTGGTGGGCCTCGTTCTCGTCATGATTGCCTTCAACGTAGCGCTGCCGATTTCAGAGCTGTCCCACACCATCACGCGCGGCACGCTCGGGATTGCCCTGGCGGTGGTGATGCTGGCCTTCCTGATGATGATCACGCGGCAAAAGGCCATCACCCAGGTGGTGGGTTTCCTCTCGATGGAAAACGGCCTGTTCCTCGCCGCCACCAGCGCCACCTACGGCATGCCGATGGTGGTCGAGCTCGGCATCGCGCTCGACGTGCTGGTCGGCGTCATCATCCTCGGCGTGTTCTTCTTCCAGATTCGCGACCAGTTCGACAGCCTGGATATCCATCACATGGAACGGCTCAAGGATAACTGATGGATTTCTTCATCCTCATGCTCGCCATTCCCCTCGTCAGCGGTGCGCTGCTGACGGTGTTCGGCGAGCGCGACTGGGCGCCCAACCTCAACATCATCGCCAGCCTCGGCACCTTCCTCGCGGCCGTCGGCCTGACCGGGGAGATCGTCGCCAACGGCCCGCGCTTCGCCTTCGGCGAGCAGTTCTTCATCGATTCGCTGAATGTCTTCTTCGTCGCGCTGACCGCCTTCGTCGGCTTGACCACCAGCATCTTCTCCGGCCCCTACATGCGGAACGAGGCCGAGCACGGCCGGCTCACCAAGCCGCGCCTGCGGCTCTACAAGAGCATGTACCAGCTCTTCATGTTCACCATGCTGGCGGCGCTGACCACCAACAACCTCGGCATCCTCTGGGTCGCCATGGAAGCGGCGACGCTGACCACCGTGCTGCTGGTGTCGCTCTACCGCACCCCGGCCAGCCTCGAAGCGGCGTGGAAATATTTCATCCTCTGCGGCGTCGGCATCGCCCAGGCGCTGTTCGGCACCATCCTGCTCTACTTCGCCGCCGAGCGCGTGCTGGGCGAGAGCGGCAATGCGTTGCTGTGGACCCACCTGATCGACGTCAAGGGCCAGCTCGAGCCGAACATCATGGCCCTGTCCTTCATCTTCCTGCTGGTCGGCTACGGCACCAAGGTGGGCCTGGCGCCGCTGCACAACTGGCTACCCGATGCTCACGCCGAGGGTCCGACGCCGGTGTCGGCGGTGCTCTCCGGCCTGCTGCTCAACGTCGCGCTCTACGCCATCCTGCGCTGCAAGGTGCTGGCCGATGGCGCCATTCCGGGCGATTTTGCCGGCAAGCTGATGATCGGCTTCGGCCTGTTCACGCTGCTGGTGGCGGCCTTCTTCCTCTCGCGGCAGAAGGATGTCAAACGCATGTTCGCCTACTCGTCGATCGAGCACATGGGCCTCATCACCTTCGCCTTCGGCATGGGCGGTCCGGTGGCCAATTTCGCCGGCCTGTTGCACATGACCATGCACTCGCTCACCAAGTCGGCGATCTTCTTCGCCGTCGGCCACGCCACGCAGAAGACCGGCACCCAGCTGATGGAAAACATCCGCGGCCTGATAAGGATCAATCCGCTGATCGGCTGGGGCCTGATGCTGGGCACACTGGCCATCCTCGGCATGCCGCCCTTCGGCGTGTTCGCCAGCGAGTTCATGATTCTCACCCACGCCATGAAGCACTACCCGTGGGCGACGCCGGTACTGCTGCTGGGCCTCGGCGTGGCCTTCGCCGCGATTTTCGGCAAGGTGCAGCCGATGGTGTTCGGCGAGACCGAGGCCAGGCGCCTGCCGCATGCGCCCGCCATCACGCCGGTGTTCCTGCATCTTGGCATCGTGCTGATGCTGGGCCTCTACATTCCGCCCTATCTCACGCGCTGGTTCCATGAAGCGGCGCGCATGCTCGGCTGACCATGTTCCTCTGCGACCACTCCGCCATTGAATTCACGCCGCAACCGGGCATCGGCGCACCGGTCTGGCGCGGTCATGCCCCGAGCGGCGACGACCTGAAGGATTTCGCTGCCGCCGCGCACCTGGCCGGCGGCCGCCTGGCGGCGATCTGGGGCAGCGATGAGCGGCAGCGCGGCGGGGGTTTCCGCCTGCATTGCGTGTTCGGGCTCGATCGCGGCCATGCCTGGGTGAGCCTCGATCTGTCGGCCGCCGAGCCTGTCTATCCCGACTTGTCCGGCATCTTCCCGGCCGCCAACCGCATGCAGCGCGCCACCCGCGACATGGTCGGCATCAGTACCGACGGCGGCGACCAGCGCCCCTGGCTGCGCCACGGCGCGTGGCCGGCCGACTGGTATCCGCTGCGCCACGATGCGGTGCATGAGGCGGGCATGGGCGCCGGCTTCGAGAACCTTCCCAGCGACTACGACTTCGTCCAGGTCGGCGGTGAGGGCGCCCACGAAATTCCGGTCGGCCCCATTCACGCCGGGATCATCGAGCCGGGGCACTTCCGGTTTTCCGTCGTCGGTGAGCGCGTACTGCGCCTGGAGCAGCGGCTGGGCTACCAGCACAAGGGTGTCGAGCGACTGTTCATCGGCGCCGACCTGACGCATGGCGCGCGGCTGGTCGGCCGCGTCTCTGGCGATTCCACCTGCGCCTACGCCTGGGCCTATGCGGATGCAGTCGAAGCGGCGTGCGGCGTCGAGGCGCCGCCGCGCGCCTTGCTGCTGCGCGCGCTGATCCTGGAGCGCGAGCGCATCGCCAATCACCTGGGCGACCTCGGCGCGCTGGGCAACGATGCCGCTTTCGCTTTCGGCCTGACCCAGTTCCTGCGCCTCAAGGAAGACTGGCTGCGGCTGAACCAGAAGGTGTTCGGCCATCGCTTCATGATGGATCGCATCGTGCCCGGCGGCGTCGCCGTGGACGCCGATGCCGCGGCACTGGCCGCCATCATCGAGCAGTGCGGCGCCATCGGCGGCGAAGTGAAAAAACTGCGCGCGCTCTACGACGAGCATGCGGGCCTGCAGGATCGTTTCGCCATCACCGGCACCATCGACGCCGCGCTGGCGCGTGAACTCTCGCTCTCCGGCATGGCGGCGCGCGCCACCGGCATCCTGCTCGACGGCCGGGCGCATCGGCAGGGCTACACGCCGCCGCCGCCCTATGCCGCGCTCGGTGTGCGCCCGGCGACCGACGAGCGCGGCGATGTCGCCGCGCGCGTCGCCGTGCGCTTCGATGAAATCTCCGAATCGCTGCGCCTGCTGCGCGTAATCGCCGTCGGCATGCCATCGGGCGCGACGCGTGTTGAAGTGGCGCCGCGTGGCGGCGCCGGCGGCCTCGGCGTGATCGAAGGCTGGCGCGGCGAAGTGCTGGTCGGCGTCCAGCTCGACGGCGACGGCAGGCTGGCCCGCGTCCATCCGCACGATCCCTCCTGGCAGGCCTGGCCGGCGCTGGAGCATGCGGTGATGAAGGACATCGTCCCCGACTTCCCGCTGATCAACAAGTCCTTCAACCTGTCCTACTCGGGAGCCGACCTGTGATTCCGCAAACAGCAATTTGTCCGCAGATTTCGCAGATTGACGCAGATGGTCAAGGCAAGAGCGAGCCAGGGTGCATCACCTGTTCGGTGCGGCCGGTCTCTTCTCCATCTCGCTGTTCAATCTGCGCAATCTGCGGACTGAACTGACCTATTCAGATGATCCATTTGCTCAAACACATCTTTCGCACCGGCATCCTGACCGAGCCCATGCCCGCGGAAGAGGGCGGGCCGCAGCGCGAGATCGACCGGCTGCACGACGAAATCCTGCATGTGCTCGGCCGCGCGCTGACCATCCGCGAAGTCGATGCCGGTTCCTGCAACGGCTGCGAGCTGGAAATCCACGCGCTGAACAACCCCTACTACAACCTCGAAGGGCGCGGCATCAAGTTCGTCGCCAGCCCGCGCCATGCCGACATGCTGCTGGTGACCGGACCGGTGACCAGGAACATGGAAAACGCGCTGCGTATCGCCTACGACTGCACGCCCGACCCCAAGCTGGTGGTGGCGGTGGGCGACTGCGGCTGCAACGGCGGCGTTTTCGGCGAAAGCTACGCGAGCTGCGGCGCGATCGAAAACGTGGTCGGCGTCGACCTGCGCATCCCCGGCTGCCCGCCGACGCCGCTGGCGCTGATGCAGGGCATCCTCGCGGCGGTGCGCAAGTCGAAGTAGCCGCATCGCAGCCGACAAGAGTCGGCGCTGGCGGTACGGCGATTCACTGGTTAAGCCTCGTTCCTTGACGCAACAGAGAAACTGGCATAGGCTTTGGCATATGTCAAAACTCGTCAGGGGCCGATCATGATCAACGAGCGCCATGTTTCCCTGTTTCGCAACGGTCGCAACCAGGCGATCCGGATCCCCCGCGAATTCGAGCTCGCGGGTACCGAGGCCATCATCCGCAAGGAAGGCGAGCGGCTGATCATCGAGCCGGCACCGCCGCGCGAGCGGCTGCTGACGCTGCTGGCCGGATGGGAGCCGCTGGATGAGGCGTTTCCTGAAATCCCCGATACACCGACGGCGCCCGAGGACGTGCTTTGACCTCGGTGCGCTATCTGCTCGACACCAATATCCTTTCCGACCTGATCCGGTATCCGCGCGGCGCGGCGGCGCGGCGCCTGGCGGAGGTCGGTGTCGATGCGATTTGCACCAGCATCGTGGTGGCCTGCGAACTCCGCTATGGCGCGGCACGGCGCGACTCGGCACCGCTCACGCAGCGGGTGGAGGCGCTGCTTTCCAGTCTGTCGGTGCTGCCTTTCGAGGCCGATGCCGACAGCCACTACGCCGACATTCGCGCCACGCTGGAGCGCGCTGGAGCGCCCATCGGCGGCAACGACCTGCTGATCGCCGCCCACGGCCGCTCACTGGGCGCCACCGTCGTCACCCACAACCTGCGCGAGTTCGAGCGTGTGCCAGGTTTGCGGGTGGAGGACTGGCTGGCGGGCGATCCCGACATAGCAAGCTGATCGGGAAGCGGCTCGCAGCGGTCGCGGGAAAGTCGTTGCCGCCATGTGCCCTTCGGGGACATCGGACTTTCCGGGTGGAGCAAGCAGCGATGGGAACGACAAGCGAAATGTCTCTGACCCTTGGAAGATTCTGTGCGCACCGGAGCAGGTTTCCATGCCGATCACGCAAGGCGGCAACTGCGCAATCAGCAGCAGAAGTTGCTCTCGGGATACTTTTGGCTTGACCAGCGCCGACTTGCCGTTATCATCAACGCCATGCACGGCAAAGACGTTCAAAGACGCTTTTGGCCAGATCGATTCCTACAGTGATAATGCTCATGGACTTTTTGATGTGATCGCGAAATCTCATCTTGGCACTTGTTGCCGTTTGCGGCTTCCGCCGCAGCCTTGGGACGGGGAAGTCCCTTTCATTCGTCGGGCGTCACAGGCAACGCACCGCGCATGAAGATGACCGACTATTTGGCAATCTACGCGGCAGTTCTATCGACTGTCGTCTTTCTGTGGAATATCGTGCAGTCGCGGCCGCAGGTAAAAGTCGATTTGCTCTTTTCCATTGATGACGCCGGTGGAAAGCCAGAGTCGGGGGCCTCGGTTATCGTCAGAAATTGCTCCTCACACGACGTCCACTTGGCGAACATAAGCATTCTCTACCCCTACAGGCACGTAACGTTCAAGGAACGACTTGGGCACCTTTGGCGTTATCGGAGATGGCCGAGTCGTGTCGGTTGGGTGCATTCCAGCCTCTCCAATTTCAACATTGAAAGTGGTTGCCCCTGTATGCCTTGAGGCTCGCAAGTCACACCGGGTCTTTATTCCAGACGCCCAAGTTAAAGAAATGCTATCCGAGGCTACCGAAGGCAGCCTTATCGCATGTGTCCAGGACCAATTATGGAACGACTTCTATTCACGCAAGTTCAAGGCGTGACGCCCAACCCTGTGGTGCAGGGGCGCTGCGCGATAAAGCGTTGCGCAGCGCCCCTGACCTTAAACGGGTAGCCCCCTTACACCATGATTTGGCGCTTCCGAAAATCATTTAGCCCACTACCGGGCGTTCGAATCACTCTCTCACCGAGTGGAGTTTCAACGTCCGTCGGTGTCGGTCCGTTCCGCGCAACTATCGGCCCTCGCGGCCCGGCTGTTACAGCGAACATTCCTGGCACTGGCCTTTCGTTTCGGCATGCTCTTGGTAGCTCGCCACACCAGCGGCTTACTGACCTGCCGGCGCCGCTCATTCAACAACCTGGCTATGTCACGTCAGAACCGAGTGCGCCAGAGATGAACGACATCAAGAGCGAAGGCTCCGGTGCGCTAACCACGCCGGGATTGAGCGAGTTCAAACGCCTCTTGGAAAAAGCGCGTCGCGAGCACGGAGAAATTGTCCGAGAACTCAGCCAAGCTCGCAGTGAGGAATCCTCCACCGTCGGGCGCTATACAAGTTGGAAGAATGGTTGGCTCATGCGCCACCTGTTCAAAGAGAAGTTCGAACAACATCGAATCTCAGCCGAAGAATCCACCGCCAAACGTGCTGAGTTTGAAGAACAAGAACGCCTCTCGCGCCTCCAGACCCAAATCGAACTTCCTGATGGTGTTAACAAAGCCTTTCATCGCATGAATGACGAATTCGCCGTTCTTACAAAGTGCGACCGCATTTGGGATACCGTCGGCCAGCGAAACACTAACCGAGTCGTTGAGCGCACCACTGCAACCCGCGTAGTTGAACGCAAGCCCGTTAGGTTTCAGCTTGGACGTTGTGAGCTTATCGAATCGGAATGGAAGGTTCCGCACCTGGAAAACGCCAATGGCGGAGACATCTATTTCTATCCAGCGTTTGCACTCTATTTCGTGTCCTCGGACAACTTCGCCCTACTCGAATACAAAGACATTGAGCTTGAGTTCTCCCTCTCGCGGTTCATCGAGGAAGAGACGCTTCCGGGAGATACCACTACCGTCGGCCAGACTTGGGCAAAGGCAAACAAGGACGGCTCGCCCGACAAGCGATTCAATGGCAACCATCAAATCCCGATCGCTCAGTACGGAAAAATCTCGATTACGTCCGCTACCGGCATGAATGAAGAATACATGGTGAGCAATGCCGAACGCGCTCAGGCTTTTTCGTCGGCTTGGAAGATACTTTCAGGTGCAGTGGCCGCAGGGGTCTAACACTTCGTTTCAGGGACGCTGCGCGATGAAGCCGCGCAGCGTCCCTGAGCTTAGGGAAACACTGAATAAGGTACAAACACTGTGAACGATCTCATCGTCATTGGGTCAGACAAAGAGTGTTGATCACAAGGGATAGAACGATGAAACAAATGACGCTGGCGGCGACACGAGGATTCGAGAAGCACAACCGTGCGACGCGCAAGGCGGAGTTTCTGGCGCGGATGGATCGCCTGATGCCGTGGGCCGAGTTCTGCGCCGTGATTGAACCGCATTACCCGAAGGCCGGGAATGGCCGGCCACCGGTGGGACTGGAGCGCATGCTGCGGATGTACTGCGTCGCCAACTGGTTCAACCTGGCCGACGAAGCCTGTGAAGACGCCCTCTACGATGTCCCCGTGTTTCGTGAGTTCTGCCGCATCGACCTGGGCCGGGAACGGGTGCCAGACGCCACGACCCTGCTGCACTTTCGGCATCTTCTGGAACGTCACGATCTGGGAGCCGCCATGTTCGCCAAGATCGGCGAATTGCTGCTGGCCAACGGCATGAAGCTCTCCGGCGGCACGATTGTCGATGCCACCCTGATTGCCGCGCCGCCCTCGACCAAGAACCAGGAGAAGAGCCGCGACCCGGAGATGCACCAGACCAAGAAGGGCAACGAGTGGCACTTCGGCATGAAGCTGCACATCGGCACGGACAGCCAGAGCGGACTGGTCCATAGCGCCAGCGTCACGGCCGCCAACGTTCATGACAGCCACCAAGTGCCGAACCTGCTGCATGGTGCGGAAACTCGCTTCTACGGCGACAGCGCCTATCGGGGCCAAGAGCAGCGTAAGCGGCTGAAGGTCATCGCGCCGAAGGCGAAGGACTTCACCAACAAGCGCGCCTATCGGAACAACCCGCTGACGGACGCCGACAAGGAAACCAACCGCCGCAAGTCCAGCGTGCGATCCAAGGTCGAGCACCCGTTCCTGACCGTGAAGCGCCTGTGGGGCTTTGCCAAGGTTCGCTATCGCGGTCTGGCAAAGAACGCCAATCGCGCCTTTGCCATGCTGGCGATGCTCAACGTCAGCATGTGGGCACGACCATTGACGGGAGAGGTGCGTCCGGCATGAGCAAGACAAGGGAGAATTCCCCCTTATCCGCTCCCGAATGGGCCAAGCACCCCATGAATATGGCATTTCCGTCACAGTTTCGTCTCTATTTCAGCCCGTCGCCGTTTTTTGCGGTGGCTTGTTCAGCATTTCCTTAGACGTAAGCCTTACAAGCACACCATGCCAACACTCGGAACTCAGAACACGGAAATGCCATTGGGGAATGCCATTGGGGTCAGAGACATTTGACTTTCTGAGTGGTGCGAACAACCGTTCGAAACGAAAAGACGAAATGTCTCTGCCCCCTGAAACTCATAGAGGTGCCACATGCGAAAAGAATACGACTTCTCCGCCGCGAGGAAGAACCCATACGCAGCACAACTCAAGAAGCAAATCACCATTCGGCTCGACGAAGAGTCCATCACGTACTTCAAGACAATCTCTGAAGACGTCGGCATTCCGTACCAGAGTCTCATCAATCTGTACTTGAGGGACTGCGCAGCGTCTCATCGCAAACTCGATCTCAATTGGAAATAGGCGCACTTGTTATTCGCGTGGCCGAACCTCCGTCGTTCCAGAGGACGCTGCGCGATGCACTAAAGGGGGCGGCATCGCAATAGTTCAACCACGCCCGGGTTTGATGGCGCGCAGCGGCCAGCCACGACGCCTTCCCGGATGAAGCCCTTTTCCGTCGCCCATTCCCCCATGCCTACCAAACCCCTATCGAAGAACAAGTCGGACTCCCGTCCGAGCCGTTTCACGCGTCGCGGCGAGATCGACCGGTTGATGCGCAAGCTGGAGTGGGATGGCTATCCGCGCTTGCAGATGTTCCTGCTGGTGGCGCTTACGGGTGGCGCAGGTTTGCTGGCGTCATTCGTTTTGCTGCACTCCGGCATCGAGCCCATGTACGTCCGCTACCCGGTTGCGGTGGGCTGTGCTTATCTGGTTTTCCTCTTCCTGCTCTGGCTGTGGCTGCGCACCAAGGCGGATGATTATGTCGATGGCTCTTTCGACCTGCCTGACATCTCGAGTGGTGGCGGTTGTGGTTCGGGCGTGGATGCGGCGCCGGAATTCGGTGGTGGTGCGGGGGGCCAGTTCGGCGGCGGCGGGGCGTCGGGCAATTTCGTGGTCGATGATTCGCTGCCCTCGCCCTCCCTCCCGATCGGTGATGGCGGCGTCGGCTCCGTTGGCGAGGCGGTCGGCGAGGTGGTCGGAGGCGCGGACGAAGGAGCGATACCGCTGGCGGTTGCGCTGCTGATCGCGGCGCTGGTGGCGGTGCTGCTGTTCGCCACCATCTACATCGTCTACCTGGCGCCGGCGCTGTTCGCCGAGCTATTGGTCGATGGCGCGTTGTCCGCCAGCCTCTATCGCCGCATGCGCGGCCTGCAAACGCGGCACTGGCTGGAAAGCGCCCTGCACCGCACGGCCGTGCCCTTCACCATCACGGCGGTAGGACTCGCCCTGATCGGCTACGCGCTGCATGCCTATGCTCCGGCAGCGCACACGCTGGGCGAGGTGCTGCGGCATTTCCGGATGCCGGAGTCTTGATGTATCGAGCGCGGGACAGCGATGCTTCGTCGCCGACAAGAGTCGGCGCTGGCGGTACGGCGCTTCAGACCGCCCTGTCGCCGTTCGAGTCGAGCAGTGCCTGCCGATCCAGCTTCGCCACGTCGGCCACGCCGCACAGCGCCAGCGCGACGTTCATTTCGCTGCGCATCACCGACAGCATGTGGGCGACGCCGGCTTCGCCGCGCGCGGCCACCGCATAGCCCCAGGCACGGCCGAGCATGCAGGCTTTGGCGCCGAGCGCGAGCGCCTTGACGACATCGAGCCCGCTGCGCACGCCGCCATCCATCAGCACATCCAGCTTGTCGCCGACGGCATCGACGATCCGCGGCAGCGCGTCGATGCTGGCGGCGACGCTGTCGAGCTGGCGGCCGCCGTGGTTGGAGACGACGATGCCATCGGCGCCGGCCGCCGCCGCTTCGCGCGCGTCGTCGATGTCGAGGACGCCCTTGAGCAGGATCTTGCCCGGCCAGTTTTCGCGCACCCAGGCCAGGTCCTTCCAGGTAACGGCCGGATCGAACTGGCTATCCACCCACGCCTTGAATTCCGGCAGGCTGCCCGCATCGGGCACCGCGGCCGTCAGGTTGCCGAAGGTCAGGGGCTTGCCGCGGACGCCAACATCGAGCAGCCATTGCGGATGCGAGAGCAGGTCCCAGGCTTTCGCCATTTTTCCGCCGAGCGACAGGCCGCCGGCCATGCCGTTGCGCACGTCGCGGTAGCGCGCGCCCATCACGGCGAGGTCTACGGTCAGCACCAGCACCGGGCAGCCTGCCGCGTGCGCGCGGGCCATCAGGTCCTTCGCATAGCCGCGGTCGCGCATGACGTAGAGCTGGTACCAGAAAGGCGCCGTGGTGGCGGCGCGGACTTCCTCGATCGAACAGATGGAAACCGTCGATTCGCAGAAGGGCACGCCGGCGGCTTCGGCGGCGCGCGCGGCCTGCACCTCGGCCCGGCACGCCATGGCGCCGGCGATTCCGAGCGGGGCGAGGACCAGCGGCAGGGCGAGATCCTGGCCCAGCACCTTGGTGGACAAGTTGAGCCGCGAGACATCGCGCATGACGCGCTGGCGCAGTTGCAGGCGCTGGAAAGCCTGCTGGTTCTCGCCCGCGGTGCGTTCTTCGTAGGCGGCCCCGTCGAGGTAATCGAACAGGTGCCGCGGCAGGCGCCTGCGCGCCATTTCCCGATAGTCGCTTGCCGTGGCGGGAGCCAGGCCGAGTCCGCAGGTTTCATTGTTCATTACGATCATCCCCCGAGTTTTGGACAATCTTACCGTGCCGGAAAAGCAATCTGTCGGTTGCAGCAGCGCCGCGAAAATGCGTGTCGCAGTGCAGCAGGGTCACGCCATGCTTGAGCCGCCAAAACTCCGCTACCATGCAGGCATGAGTTTTCATCAGCAAGCCG
This sequence comes from Sulfuritalea hydrogenivorans sk43H, assembly GCF_000828635.1. GTDB lineage: Bacteria > Pseudomonadota > Gammaproteobacteria > Burkholderiales > Rhodocyclaceae > Sulfuritalea > Sulfuritalea hydrogenivorans. The sequence continues at coordinate 3,061,974 of NZ_AP012547.1, read as the reverse complement.
GTTGGCCGGGTACGGGGATGCGGGGATGACGGTTGTCAATCCAGGTGCCAAAGAACAGTTGTTGCGAGAGCATCAGCTGATTCTCGAGCGCGCGCAGATCGGCATCGTGGTAATGCGCGATCGCGTCATTCAGCGCTGCAATCCACGCTTCGCGGAGATCCTCGGCTACGGACCGGACGAGCTGCTCGGCAAGTCAAGCCGGGTCTGCTATCCAAGCGACCAGGCCTGGGAGGAGATGGGGCGCCGCGCCTATTCCGCGGTCGCCGAAACCGGAAGTTTCACCGGCGAGGATATTTATCAGCGGCGGGACGGACGCCTGATCTGGGTTCACGTGACCGGCAGCCTGATCAATCCGGATGATCCGGACGGGGGCTACGTCTGGCTCTACGACGATGTAACCGAAAAGCGCCAGACCGAGGATGCCCTGAAGGCGTTGTTGCGCGAGCAGACGCTGATTTTCGATCGCGCGCAGATCGGCATCGGGGTGCTGTTGAACAGGGTCATACAGCGCTGCAACAGGCGCCTGGAAGAGATTTTTGGTTACGCGCCGGGCGAACTGCTCGACAAATCGACGCGGGTTCTCTTTCCCAGCGACGAGGCCTGGGAAGCCTTGGGCCGGCGCGGCTATTCCACAATGGCCGAAAGCGGGGAATTCAAAGCCGACCAGGAGTATCGGCGCAAGGACGGCAGCATAGTCTGGTGCCAGTTTGCGATTCGGCTGATCAATCCGGATCACCCGGAGGAGGGCCATCTCGTTCTGTTCGACGACGTTACCGAGAAACGGCGGGACAAGGAAGCCCTGGCCTCGCTGCTGCGCGAGCAGACGCTGATCTTCGACAACACCCTGATCGGCATCTCCTACCAGCGCAATCGCACCATCGAGCGCTGCAACCGGCGCCTTGAGGAGATGTTCGGCTATTCGCCGGGGGGGCTCACCGGCCAGTCAACCCGTGTCCTGTTCGCAACGCAGGACGAATGGGAGGACGCCGGACGCCGGGTGTATGCGGGCAACAAGGACCAGGTCTTCGACGGCGAAATCCGTTATGCCAAGCGCGACGGCACGCCGATCTGGGTTCATGTCGTCGGCCGCACGGTCGACTCCTCCGCTGGCGCGATCTGGATCTGGACCTACGAGGACATCACCGCGCGTCATGCGGCCGAGGCAGCCCTGGCGGAAAATGCCCGCGAATACGCGCTGATATTCGACAATGCGCTGATCGGCATTGCCTACATGCGCAGCCGGACTTTTCTCCGCTGCAACCGGCACCTCGAAGCGATTTTCGGTTTCCCTCCGGGCGGCTTGACGGGATGCACCTCGCGCGTGCTGTTTGCCAGTGACGAGGACTGGGAGGCCGCCGGTCGTCGCATGCAGGCGATTACCCGGGAGGGGCGCGACTTCAGCGGCGAGATTCTCTACCAGAAGCAGGATGGCACGCCGATCTGGGCTCGCGTCAATGGCCAGCCGATACAGGAGGGCGATGGGCAGGTCTGGATCTGGACCATGCAGGACATTACCCGCCGTCGTCAGGCCGAGGAAGCCTTGCGCCAGAGCTACAACGAAATGGAGCAGCGGGTTGCCGAGCGTACCGCCGAAGTCTCGCAACAACTGCATTTCATGGAGCAGCTGATCGAGGCGATTCCGGGCCCGATGTTCTACAAGGATTGCCACGGACACTACCTCGGATGCAATCAGCGTTACACCGATTTGATGGGCAAGTCCCGCGGCGAACTGATCGGCGCGACGGTGTATGACATTGCCCCGCGCGATCTGGCGGATCGTTACCATGCAGCAGACCAGGACATTCTCAGAGATCCCGGTTTGCAGGTTTACGAGACGCGGGTCCAGACCGCTCGCGGCGAGTTTCGCGACGTGAGGGTGCACAAGTCGACCTTCGCCAATCCCGATGGCAGCGTCGGCGGCATCATCGGCACCGTGTTCGACATCACCGAGAGCAAGCGCATGGAGATACGCATGCAGCAGGCGGCGACGGTGTTCGACAGCAGTGCCGAGGGGATTACCATCACCGCACCCGACGGTTCGATCATTGCCGTGAACCGCGCCTTCACCGAGATCACCGGCTACGGCGAAAGCGAGGTGCTCGGCCGCAATCCCCGGATACTGAAGTCGGACCGCCAGGACCGGGACTTCTATCGCAGGATGTGGGAGACCCTCCATCAAACCGGCCGCTGGGAGGGAGAGCTCTGGAACAGGCGCAAGGACGGCGGCATTTACCCCGAGCGGCTCACCATCAGCGCCGTCAAGGACCCCGACGGCAGCGTCATGCATTACGTCGGCGTATTCTCCGACATCACCGAGATCAAGCGAGCCACCGACCTGCTCGATCATCAGGCGCATCACGACCACCTGACCGGCTTGCCGAACCGCCTGTTGCTGGAAGACCGCCTGCGCGGCGCGCTGCTGCGCGCCCAGCGCGAGCAGATGCAGGTCGCGGTGCTCTTCGTCGACCTCGACCGCTTCAAGAACATCAATGACAGCCTGGGCCATCATGTCGGCGATGGCGTGCTGTGCGAGGTGGCGCGGCGTTTCCGTGCGCTCACCCGGGAGTCGGACACCGTTGCCCGCCTCGGCGGCGACGAGTTCCTCATCGTCATGGAAGGCATCCACGATCCGGCGATGGCGTCGCGCATCGCCGACAAGATCATCGACGACCTGCGCACCAATCCGGTGACGCTGGAGCAGGAGTTCTTCGTCGGTGCCAGCATCGGCATCAGCCTCTTCCCGCAGGATGGCGACAATTCCTCGACCCTGCTCAAGAATGCCGATGCCGCGATGTATCGGGCCAAGGAGCGGGGCCGCGACACCTACGAGTTCTTCAGCGACGACCTGACGCAGTTCTCGCTCGACCGCTTCAAGATGGAAACCGATCTGCGGCGCGCCATCGAACGCGATGAACTGATCGTCTATCTGCAACCGCAGTTCTCGCTATGGACCGGCGAGCTGCTCGGCGCCGAAGCGCTGGTGCGCTGGCAGCATCCGCGGCTGGGCCTGGTGGCTCCGGCAAGCTTCATTCCGCTGGCGGAGGAATCGGGGCTGATCGTCGCGCTCGGCGCGTGGGTGCAGCAGGCCGCCTGCCTGCACTGGGCCGCCTGGGCGGTTGCCGGACTCAACCCCGGCGTGCTTTCGATCAATGTCTCCGGGGTCGAATTCCGTCTCGGCCGGATCCAGGACACGGTGCGCGGCGTGCTCAAGGCCACCGGCTTGCCGGCCGCGCTGCTGGAACTCGAAATCACCGAGGGCGCGATCATGAACCAGGCGGAGAACAGCATCCAGGTGCTGCATGAACTGCGGGCGACGGGCATCGGCCTGGCCATCGACGATTTCGGTACCGGCTATTCGTCGCTGGCCTACCTGAAGCGGCTGCCGCTGAACAGGCTGAAGGTCGACCAGAGCTTCGTCCGCGGGCTGCCGGACGATCCGGAGGACTGCGCGATCGTCCGTGCCGTGATCGCCCTCGGTCACAGCCTGCAACTGAAGGTGATCGCCGAAGGGGTCGAAACGCAGGACCAGGTGGAATTCCTGGCGCGCGAAGGCTGCGACGAGATGCAGGGCTACCTGCGCGGCAAACCGCTGCCGGTGGAAGATTTCCGGCGCGAGTTTCTGGGAAACTGAGCCGATACCAAAATCCCTTGCGCCAGAGGGGTTGGCAACGGTTTTGCAGGCGACCATAAGAAATTGAAATCACAGCTCGGCTCCGCTTCGCTATGCTTGGCGGCATGTCGCAATGGCTGACCCTTTCCCGCGCCGCGCATCTGCTCGGTATTTCACGCGTCGCGCTGCAAAAGCGCATTCGCGACGGTGAGCTGCGCTCTTTCGACGGCATGGTGGCGGCCGATGACCTGCAGCGGGCCTGGCCCGAGCTGAACCTGGACGAGTCGGGCAGTTTTGAAAAGACGCGCGCCATCCGCGAGGATTCGTTCGCCAGGCGTTTGCGCGAGCGCTTCCTGCCGACGCAGGAAGCCCTGGCCCAGCGCCTGTTTGCCCAGGGGCAGGAATTCGCCGAATCGCAGCGCATGTTGACGCGCTACCACGCATTGTTCGAGGCCTTGCGGGCCCGCCTCGCCGCGTCGCCAGCGCCGACTCTTGACGAACTGGCCGGGCTGCTCGACGACGGCCTGGCGCGGGCCTTGTCCGCCCCCGCGCCGGCGGACGACGTCACGGCGCTCGATGCTATGCTGCGCGTCATGTCGGCGCACGTTACGGTCAAGCCATCGGGTCGCGAATTCTTCGTCGAGGGTTCGGAGACGTTGCTCAAGGCGGCGCTGCGCGCCGGTCTGGCGCCCAACTATGGCTGCGGCAACGGTGTCTGCGGTTTGTGCAAGGCGCGCGTGGTGGCGGGCGAGGCGCGCACCGTGGCGCCCTCCGACTACCGTTTTTCGGAAGCCGAGAAGGCCCAGAACCACGTGCTGATGTGCTCGTGTACCGCGGTCAGTTCCGATCTTGTCCTCGAAGTGCTGGAAGCCGGCGCGCCCGAGGACATTCCCGAGCAGCGCATCGTCGCCAAGGTGCGCCGCATCGATGCGCTGAGTGACGACGTGATCCGGCTGCACCTGCAAACCCCGCGCAGCAACCGCATGCGTTTCCTTGCCGGGCAGCGGGTCACCCTGGGTGTCAGGTCCGGTGTCGCCGACGGCAGCGATATCCATGGCGAATACCCGGTGGCGAGCTGTCCCTGCGACGACCGCAACCTGATTTTTCACGTAGCCCGCGGCGATCGCCGTGCCGCCAGCGCCGTCCCCGGGGATACCGCTTCGCATAACTTTTCGGCGTGCCTGTTCGATGGCCGCGTCAGGATCGCCGACGATGTCTCGGTGTGGGGGCCGTGGGGCAGTTTCGTGCTGGAGAAGGCTTCGGCGCGGCCGCTGGTGTTCATTGCCGTCGAACACGGCTTCGCGCCGATCAACAGCCTGATCGAGCACGCCGTCGCGGTCGACGCAGCCGAATCGATCACCCTCTACTGGGCGAGCGCACGGCCCGGCGGCCAGTACCTGCCGAACCAGTGCCGGGCCTGGGCCGAGGCGCTCGACGAGTTCAGCTACCGGGCGCTGGCGAACGACGAACTGCCGGCCGCCATCGCGGCGAATGCCGCCTTGCCGCACAGCGATGTCTATCTTGCCGGCACCGCCGAAGCCGTGGAGCCGCTGGCCGCCGCGCTGCTCGCCGCCGGCGTGCCCACAGCGCAACTGCATGTCGAAGGATTGTGAAGCCATGAGCCAGCCACGCCGCATCATCCCCATCCAGCCGCAGGGCGCCGGTTTGGAATCCTCCGCCGAACTCGACGCCTGCTCCTCCGCCGAACCTTTCGCCCTGATGGTGCTGGGCGACAGCATGGAACCGGAATTCGTCGAGGGCGAGGTGATCCTGATCGAGCCCGAAGGCCTGGCCACGGACGGCTCCTTCGTCCTCGCCCGGCTCGACGGCGAATGGATCTTCCGCCAGTTGGCGCAGCACGCCGGCGGCTGGCGCCTGCAGGCCTTGAACCCCGCCTATCCGGCGACGGATATTTCCGGCCTCGACGCGGTCAAAGGGGTCATCATCCAGAAATCGAAACCCGGCCGCCGCAAGGCGACCAAACGCTACGTGGAGTAAGTCAAATGCCGTACTACATTTACAGGGTGACTCCCGTCGGGCCGATCCGCCAGTTGGCGAAAATCACCCAGTTCGATGCCTTCAAGGAGGCCTCGGCCGAGGCCAAGCGCCTGCGTCGCGAGAGCGACCTCGCGGCGGGCGAGTTGATCAAGACCATCTTTGCCGACAACGAATTGCAGGCCGAAGAACTGCTCAACGAGCCACGCGTCGAGGTTCCGATGACAGGCGAGGATTACTGAAAGGCTGTGAAAATTCGCAATCGCACCGCAGAGGCGCAGAGGCGCAGAGGATTCGCAGAGAACGGCAATACGGATTTTCTCTGCGCTGTCTCCGCGCCTCTGCGCCTCTGCGGTAAGGTTTTTGACTGGTTCTAGGGCCGTGGTCGACGAAGCCGCCTTCCGCCACGCCAAGGGCGAGATCAATCGCCTGCCCTGCGTCTTTGAACGCGCCCTGCTGGCGCGCCATGCCGCCTGCGAACTGGCGGTGCGGCACCAGATCGCCGAACGCGAATCGGTCGCCTGCGCCCAGCCGGTGGCGCGGGCGTTATGCGCGCAGATGTCGGCGCTGCTGCGTGACAAGTCGGCGTTCGCGCTCGGCCTGACCGGCACGCAGCGCATCCTGCCCCACGCCATGGTGATGAAGATCCAGTGCGGCGGGCTCGACGGCCTGAAGGCCCTGCTCGATGCCGATGCGGTGGCGCCGGATGTGCGGCGCCTGGTGCGCCTGGCGCAGGAGCGCTACGGCGACCTGGACACGCTGCCCTTTTCCGAGATCGTGCAGGGCGTTGCGGCGTGGAAGGCGCGCCGCCGCCACGGCGGAGAACCGCGATGATCGCCGGCATGGCCGCGCTGGTGGCTGCCGTGCAGGCCAACTGCGACATTGCCGATGCCCGCCATGCGCGTGACGTCAGCCTGTGCACCTACCTGCTCGGCATGCGCGAGTTCTATCGCTGGGAACACCAGCTGCCCTACGGCGTGTCGCCGCCGCGCGACGAAGTGGGGCGCTGGATTGCCGAACGCGAGGCGCGCTGGGAAGAGATCGTCGACGAGGATTTCCTCGCGCTGCCGGTTGCCGGTCGCGCGTTCGATCCCTTCGCCGCAGGTGAAATCAATGCCGCGCTGGCCGGTAGCGGGCTGGTGTATGGCGCGGGTATCGGCCGCTTCCACAAGCCGCACTTCTTCCTCGGCCAGCTCGATCGCGAAGAGCGGCGCGGCGACGCGCAGCTGCTGGTCTGCGGCTGCGAATATGCGCGGGACATCTCGGCCATTCCGGCCGCATCGCAGGGCGCTACCCTGATCGTGCGGCGCGAAGCGCTGCGGCAATGGCTGTGGGAAAAGGCCGAGGGCTGGAACGTCAAGCAGCAGGACGGTTCGCTCAAGTCGGCCCTGCTGGCTTATGGCTTCGATGCCGATCCGCAGGCGGCGATCGAACGCATGACCAACGGTGAAATCGAGACGCTGGTACTGCACGAGGAAGGCGAGTTCGCCGCCGGACGCCTGCTCGGCGATGACTGGTCGGCGAAGCTTGACGGCTTTGCGGGCAAGCGCGCCGAACTGCTGGCCCGTGCCGTGCGCGACAACCTCGCGGATTGCCTGGTGACGCTGCCGGGCCTGTTGCAGCGCGGCGCGGAAGACTCGTTGCACTTCTGGTTCTCGACCTTCGATGGCCTGCGCCGCGAACTGTTTCCTCAACTGGTCGCGGCCTACTCAAGAGTCGGCGCTGGCGATACGGCGATCCTGGAGGCGGCCGAGGCTGGCCGCGCCCATTTCACTGCTCTCGGCCGGCGCCTGCTCGACATGGACGAGAGCGCCATCGAGGCGCTCTCCCACGAGGCCGGCACGATCGCGCTTTAGGTGGTCGTGCCGGGTGTTGCTTAACGTGAAACCACTCGTTCGGAGCGCTTGGTGACAGCCGAGCGAAGCGAGCAAATCAGTAGCCTCCCCGTGAGGGGAGGATGGGAGGGGCGGGCCTTCAATTTGCTTTTAGTTATTCCTTGATGGCTTCGACGGCGATGGTCAGCGTGACTTCATCGCTGACGTAGGGCACGTTCTTGCCCATGTTGAATTCCGAGCGCTTGACCTTGGCCGAGGCGTTGGCGCCGATCGCGTCCTTCTTCAGCATCGGGTGCGGCATCGAATGGAAGGAGGTCACGGTCAGGGTCACGGGTTTGGTCACGCCCTTGATGGTCAGCTCGCCCTCGATCGCCACCGGCTTGTCGCCTTCGAATTTGACCTTGTTCGACTTGAAAGTGATGGTCGGGTGCTTGGCGGTGTCGAAGAAGTCCGCGCCCTGGATGTGCTGGTTGAACAGCGCGTAGCCGGTGTTGACCGAGGTGGCATCGATCGTCACGTCAACCGATCCGGTCTTTGCGGCACGATCGATGACCAGCTTGCCGCTGGTCTTGTCGAACCGCTGTTGCTGGTTGGAATAGCCGAAGTGGCTGTATTCGAAGCGCGGGTAGGTATGGGTCGGTTCGACGTTGAAGGTTTCCGGCGCGGCGAGCGCGCCGACGGCGAAGGATGAAACAGCGACGGCGAGTGCGATTTTTTTCATGGGGTTTCTCCTGGGGTGGGGCTTATTTTCCGGCCGCGGTGGCGACCAGATGGAACTTGATCTGTACTTCGTTGGCGACGGTGCCGAAGTCGGCCCACATGCCTTCGCCGATGGCGTAGTCGGCGCGCCTGATCGTCAGGCTGCCTTCGAAGCTGGCGCTGTTGCCCTCCTGGCGCACGGTGACCGGCGTCGTCAGATCCAGCGTCCGGCCCTTGATGCTCATCCTGCCGGCGACTTCGAAGCGATTGTTGCCCAGCGGCTTGACCGACGTGGCGACGAACTTCGCGACCGGGAAGGACTTGGTATCGAACCATGCCTTGCTCGCCACTTCGTCGTTGGCGTCCTTCGAGCCGGCGTCGATGCTGGCCAGGTCGATTTCCAGTTCGGCTTTCGCCGCGGCGGGCTTGGCGGGGTCGAAGGCAAGCTTGCTGCGGAAGCTGGCGAACTTGCCCTCGACCGGCACGTTCATCTGCTTCGAGACGAAGGAGAGCGCGCTCTTGCCCGGCTGGAACTGGGTGAACTCGACGGCATGGGCGGGCAGGGCGAGGGCCAGCGCGCAAAGGGCGAGGCAGTGCTTCCAGTGCTTCATCTGATTTCTCCGGGGGTGGTTTTGCCGTGACGCGGCAACATGCGCAACAGCACGTCGTCGCGGTCGATGACATGGTGTTTGAGCGCGGCGCCGAGGTGGGCGACCACCAGCGCCGCCATGCTGAAGTTGAGCAGCATGTGCAGCTGCTGCAGCGTGTCGCCCAGTTCCTTGTTCTTGTCCAGCAGGTCGGGCAGCGGCAGCACGCCGAACCAGACGGTCTGGAAACCCTTGGCCGAACTCATCAGCCAGCCCGAAAGCGGCACCGCGAACATCAGCAGGTAGAGCAGCACATGCGTCGCTTCGGCCGCCTTGCGCTGCCACGAAGGCATGGCGGCGGGCAGCGCGGGCGGGCGATGCGTCAGGCGCCAGCCCAGGCGCAGCACGACGAAGAGGAAGATCGTCACGCCGGCCCACTTGTGCCACGAGTAGAGCTTGAGCTTCTGCGGCGACAGCGGCAATTCATGCATGTAGAGGCCGAGCGCAAAGCTGCCGACGAGGGCCAAGGCGATCAGCCAGTGCAGGCCGATGGCGACGCCGGTATAGCGCGTGCTGGCGTTGGGCGACAGGGTCGGGCTGGAACTCATGAGGTCGGGGCGGCACCGGGGAAAACCGCACTGTACCGGGCGGATGACGCCTGACAAAGCGGCGCGGCCACAATTGACTGGTGCAGGCTCGGCAACAATGGCGCCGACTCCCGGCGCAAGTGCACGGAGACATATCCCACCGGGGGATACCGTCCCCGATGCGAAAGCATCGGGGACATATAATCGGCGCATGCCACGCTTTGCCGCCAACCTTTCCTTTCTGTTCACCGAGCGTCCCTTTCTCGAACGCTTCGCCGCGGCCCGTGCGGCCGGCTTCGCCGCCGTCGAATTTCATTTCCCGTATGAGCATGATCGCGCGGCGCTGGCCGAGGTAGTGCTCACTTCGGGTTTGGAGGTCGTCCTCTTCAACCTGCCGGCCGGCGACTGGGCGGCGGGGGAGCGCGGGATTGCCTGCCATCCGAAGCGCATTGCGGAATTTCAGGACGGGGTCGGGCAGGCCATCGACTATGCCCGCCTGCTGAGCTGCACGCGACTCAATTGCCTGGCCGGCATCGCACCGGCCGACATCGCCCACGACAAGGCGCGCGAGACCCTGGTCGAAAACCTGCGCTTCGCCGCCGCCGTGTGCAAGCGCGCCGGCATCGAACTGCTGCTGGAGCCGCTCAACACGCGCGACACGCCTGGCTTCTTCGTTGCCACGACGCGCGCCGGCCTGGCGCTGATCGATGCGGTTGGCAACGACAAGCTGCGCCTGCAATACGACATCTACCACGCCCAGGTGATGGAAGGCGATCTGGCCCGCACGTTGCAGGAGCATCTGCCGCAAGTCGGCCACATACAGCTGGCAGACAATCCGGGGCGTCACGAACCGGGTACCGGCGAGATCAATTTCCCATTTCTGTTGCAGCATCTCGACCGCATCGGCTACACCGGCTGGGTCGGCTGCGAGTACAAGCCGAGCGGGCGCAGCGAGGAGAGTTTCGGCTGGCTGGAGCGGTGGCGATGAGCGCGGTCCGCAGGGCCGTCCCAAGGACGGCGCAGCCAGTCGTTTGGAGCGAGCACAGCCCGCGAACTGCCGTCACCCCCTTCCTCGTGAGGGGGGAGGGGGATGGCTGTGAGTTATCTGCGGCAGCGTGTCCTGCTGCGTGACTTGTTCGACGCGGCGGTCGCCGCCGCCGATCCGGCACGCTGCCTGCCTGCCTGGTTGCCCGGAGCCCCCCCGTCGGTCGCGTCGTCGTAGTCGGCGCCGGCAAGGCGGCGGCGGCAATGGCCCATGCCGTCGAAGACCACTGGCGCGGCGATCCCGCAAAGCTCTCCGGCCTCGTCGTCACGCGTTATGGGCATGGCGTGCCGACGCGGCACATCGAAGTCGTCGAAGCCTCGCATCCGGCGCCCGATGCCGCCGGGCAGCAGGCGGCGGCGCGCATTCTCGATGCGGTGAAAGGGCTGACGGCGGATGACCTGGTGCTGGTGCTGCTCTCCGGGGGCGGTTCGGCCTTGCTCGCCGCGCCGATGGCCGGCATCACGCTGGAACAGAAGCGCGCCGTGACCAAGGCCCTGCTGGCCTGCGGTGCCAGCATCGGCGAAATCAATTGTGTCAGGAAGCACCTCTCAGCCATCAAGGGCGGCCGCCTGGCGCTGGCGGCGGCGCCGGCCCGGGTGCTGACGCTGGCGATTTCCGATGTGCCGGGCGACGACCTGTCCACCATCGCCTCCGGCCCCACCGTGCCCGATCCGACGACCTGCGCCGACGCGCTGGAAATCGTCGGGCGTTATGCCATCGAGCTGCCTGCTGCCGCACGCGAGGCGCTATTGGCGGGAAGCGGCGAAACACCGAAGGCCGGTCACGCGGGGTTTTCGCGCTGCGAGTCGCACGTCATCGCCACGGCGCAAGGCGCGCTCGCGGCGGCGGCCGATCTGGCGCGGGCACGGGGTTTCGTGCCGCTGGTGCTGGGCGACGCGATCGAAGGCGAGGCGCGCGAGGCGGCGCGCGTGCTGGGCGGCATCGCGCTGTCCGCCGCCGCGCACGGCGTGCCGCTGGCGGCCCCTTGCGTGCTGCTCTCCGGCGGCGAGACGACGGTGACCGTTCGCGGCAAAGGGCGCGGCGGCCGCAATGCCGAATTCCTGCTCGGACTGGCCATCGCGCTGGACGGACAGGCGCGGCTCAGCGCCATCGCCTGCGACACGGACGGCATCGATGGTTCGGAAGACAACGCCGGCGCGCTGCTGCTGCCGGATACACCGGCGCGCGCGGCGGCGGCGGGATTTGATTTGCGCGCCCGGCTGAACGAAAATGACGCCTACAGCGTGTTCGAGGCGATCGGCGATCTGGTGATCACCGGCCCGACGCGCACCAACGTCAATGATTTCAGGGCAATCCTGATCGAACCCATGAACGACCCGGCGAAGGCGGTGTGATGAGTCAGAGCGAACACACGTCCGACAGGACGCAGGATCTTGCCAACCCGGATCGCGCGACGCTGCTGGCTGAACTCGCCCGCGTGCTGCCGGCAAACGCATTGCTTTCCGCCGACGAAGACTTGAAGCCCTACGAGTGCGACGGGCTGACCGCTTACCGCAGCCTGCCCTGGGCGGTGGCATTGCCGCGGAACGAAGACGAAGTCGTGGCGGTGCTGAAGGTCTGCCACGCCCGAAAGATTCCGGTGGTGGCGCGCGGCGCCGGCACCGGCCTTTCCGGCGGCGCCACGCCGGTGGCACAGGGCGTGGTGCTGTCGCTGGCGAAATTCATGCGCATCCTGGAAATCGATCCGGTGGCCCGCCTGGCGCGGGTGCAGCCCGGCGTGCGCAACGCGGCCATTTCGGAGGCGGCCGCCGCCTGCGAGCTCTACTACGCGCCCGATCCGAGCTCGCAGATCGCCTGCACCATCGGCGGCAACGTGGCGGAAAATTCCGGCGGCGTGCATTGCCTGAAATACGGACTGACCCTGCACAACGTTGTGGCGTTGCGCGTGGCGCTGATGAACGGCGAAATCATGGAAATCGGCTCGCGCGCGCTCGACACCTCAGGCTACGACCTGCTGGCGCTGATGATCGGCTCCGAAGGCATGCTCGGCGTGGTGCTCGAAGCCACCGTCAAGCTGACGCCGAAGCCGCGCACCGCCCAGGTGGTGATGGCCAGCTTCGACAGCGTGATCGATGCGGGCAATGCGGTGGCGGCGATCATCGCCGCCGGCATCATTCCGGCCGGACTGGAAATGATGGACAAGCTGGCCACGGCTGCCGTCGAGGATTTTGTCCACGCCGGCTACGACCTCAGCGCAGCGGCGATCCTGCTCGCCGAATCCGACGGCACGGCGGAAGAAGTCGCCGAGGAGATCGCCACGATCTCGAAAATGATGGAACAAAGCGGCGCGCGCCAGCTGCGCATTTCGCAAAGCGAGGCCGAGCGCCTCAAGTACTGGGCCGGGCGCAAGGCGGCGTTTCCGGCGGTGGGCCGCATCACCCCGGATTACCTGTGCATGGACGGCACGATTCCGAGGAAGCACCTGTCGCACGTGCTGACCCGCATCGCCGAACTGTCGGACGAATTCCACCTGCGCTGCGCCAACGTATTCCATGCCGGCGACGGCAACCTGCATCCGCTGATCATGTTCGATGCGCGCAATCCGGGCGAGACGGAGCGCGCCATTGCCTTCGGCGCGAAGATCCTCGAACTGTCGGTCGATGTCGGCGGCACCATCACCGGCGAACACGGTGTCGGCATCGAAAAGGTCAAGCAGATGTGCGTGCAGTTCTCGCGCGAGGAGCTCGATGTCTTCCACGCCGTCAAGGCGGCGTTCGATCCGCTCACCCTGCTCAATCCGGGCAAGGCGGTGCCCTATCCCCGGCACTGCTCCGAGTACCGCCTGACCGGGAGCGCGCGATGAGCGATCGTGTCGAGGAATTCCGTTCGCGCATTCTCGAACGCAAGCCGCTGCGCATCCGGGGCGGCGGCAGCAAGGATTTCTATGGCGGACCGCTGTCCGGCGAAGTGCTCGATACGCGCGGCCACAGCGGCATCGTCGGCTACGAGCCGACCGAACTGGTGATCACCGCGCGCGCCGGTACGCCGCTGGCCGAGATAGAGTCGGCGCTGGCGACACGGCGGCAGGTGCTCGCCTGCGAGCCGCCGCACTTCGGCAATGCCACGGTCGGCGGCGCGGTGGCCGCAGGGCTTTCCGGGCCGCGGCGGGCGACGGCGGGTAGCGTGCGCGATTTCGTGCTTGGCGTGAAGCTCATGGATGGCGAAGGCCGCGAACTGAATTTCGGAGGCCAGGTAATGAAGAATGTCGCCGGCTTCGACGTTTCGCGCCTCGTCGCCGGCAGCCTTGGTACGCTGGGCCTGATTCTCGACGTGTCGCTCAAGGTACTGCCGCAACCGATGGCGGAAGCCACGCTGCGCCTGGAACTGCCGCAGGACAAGGCGCTGGAGGCGATGAATCGCTGGGCCGGCCAGCCGGTGCCGCTGGCGGCGACCTGCTGGCAGGACGGTGTGCTGACGTTGCGGCTGTCCGGCGCGCAGTCCGCCGTGGCGGCCGCCTGCGACAAGCTGGGCGGCGAGCGCGTGGCCGAAAGCGCCGCGGCGGATTTCTGGACTGCCTTGCGCGAACAGACAGAAGCGTTTTTTGCCGGCGATGCTCCGTTGTGGCGGCTGTCCCTGCCGTCGGTGACGGCGCCGCTGGACCTGCCCGGTTCGCAACTGATCGAATGGGGTGGTGCGCAACGCTGGCTGCGCGGCGCGATCGATGCCCCGCATCTGCGCGAAACGGCAGCAAAGGCCGGCGGCCATGCGACGCTGTTCCGCGGCGGCGACAAGGGCGGCGACGTGTTCGCGCCGCTGTCGCCCGGGCTGATGGAAGTGCACCGCCGGCTCAAGCAAAGCTTCGACCCCTATGGCGTGTTCAATCCCGGCCGTTTGTTTCCGGAGTTCTGATGGAAACCCATCTCGCCGATTTCATCAAGCACACAACCGCCGGCCGCGAGGCCGAGGAGATCCTGCAGCGTTGCGTGCATTGTGGCTTCTGCACCGCGACCTGCCCGACCTACCAGTTGCTGGGCGACGAGCTCGACGGTCCGCGCGGCCGCATCTACCTGATCAAGCAGGTGCTGGAAGGCGCCGAGCCGACCGAAAAAACCCGTCTGCACCTTGATCGTTGCCTTTCCTGCCGTTCCTGCGAAAGCACCTGCCCCTCGGGCGTCCATTACACGCGACTGCTCGACATCGGTCGCGAGGTGGTCGAGCGCAAGGTGCCGCGCACCGGCGGTGACGCCTTGATGCGCGGCGCGCTGAAGAATTTTCTGCCGCGTTCGACGCTGTTCGGCACGGCGATGAAGCTGGGGCAGGCAGTGCGGCTTGTGCTGCCCGGCGCGCTGCGCGCCAAGGTGCCGCCGCTGTCTTCGGCCGGCCCGGCGCCCCAGCGCAGCCATGCGCGAAAAATGATCGCGCTGGCGGGTTGCGTCCAGCCCTCGATGTATCCCAACGTCAACGGCGCGACCCGGCGCGTGCTGGATCGCCTCGGCATCCAGATGATCGAGGCCCGCGGCGCCGGGTGTTGCGGCGCGGTGCGGTTGCACCTCAATGAAGCCGAAGGCGCGCGTGACGACGCCCGGCGCAACATCGACGCCTGGTGGCCGCTACTGGAGTCCGGCGGCGCGGAGGGTCTGGTGATGACCGCGTCCGGCTGCGGCTCGCACGTCCTTGAATATGCGCACCTGCTGCAGGACGATCCCGACTACGCACTCAAGGCGGCGCGGGTGGTGCTCGCAACGCGCGACATCAGCGAGGTCGTTGCGGCCGAAGCGGAAGCGCTGACCTCCTTGTTGCAGGCCTGCCATCCGCTGCCCGAAGGCGAGCGTGCGCTGGCGTTTCACAGCCCCTGCAGCCTGCAGCACGGACTCAAGATTCGCGGCACCGTCGAATCCCTGCTGACATCCGCCGGCTACACGCTGACCGCCGTGGCCGATTCGCACTTGTGCTGCGGCTCGGCCGGCACCTATTCGGTGTTGCAGCCGGAGATTTCGCAGCGCTTGCAGGCAAACAAGATTGCCGCGCTGAGCGCGGGCCGGCCCGCGGCGATCGCCAGCGCCAATGTCGGTTGCATGGCGCACCTGCAGGGCGTCACCGCCTTGCCGGTGAGGCACTGGATCGAACTGCTCGATACGCGTTTGTCCTGAGGGCGGATCGTGACGTTTCACATCGAGAGGAACGCGTGTGCAGTTTGACGAGCAACAGGCACTTGACCGCCTTGCCGCCAGCGGAATCCGTATTCCGCCGCAACCCGGGGTCGTGATCGAACTGCGCGACAGGATCGCGACGGGAGACTATAACGTGCGCTCCATCAGCCGCATCATCAGCCAGGACCCCGGGCTGGTTGCCATGCTGTTCAAGGCGGCGCGTTCGCCGGTATTCTCCCGCGGGCGCAAGTTCGACAAGCTGGACCAGGTGCTGCAGGTCATCGGCATCAAGCAGACATTCAGCCTGGTGCAGGCGATCGCGCTGTCGACCGCCATCGGCCAGGGCACGCGCAAGGCTTTTGAACGATTCTGGACGCGCGCCGGCGAGGTGGCGCAGCTCGCCGCGATCATCGCCGACGACCAGGTTTCCGTCTGCAACGTGTTTCCCGAGCAAGCCTACATGGCCGGAATTTTTCACGAGTGCGGCGTACCGGTGCTGATGATGCGCTTTCCGGATTACT
Organism: Sulfuritalea hydrogenivorans sk43H; assembly: GCF_000828635.1. Classification (GTDB taxonomy): domain Bacteria; phylum Pseudomonadota; class Gammaproteobacteria; order Burkholderiales; family Rhodocyclaceae; genus Sulfuritalea; species Sulfuritalea hydrogenivorans. The sequence goes on along the minus strand of NZ_AP012547.1, from coordinate 3,045,984 downwards.
GCAAGAAGATGCAGCTGGACGACGTCAGTTGCTGGCCCGCCCTTGTCGATGAGGATGCGCGATTCAATGTCGATCACTGCAGCATCGGTTATCTGGTGGCGCGCCACTGGGGCCTGCCGGATTTCGTCTGCGCGGCGATTCGCCATCATCACGAGATGCCTACCGAGGAGTCGGGTGCGGCGATTTCACTGGTGGGCATCGTGCAGTTGGCGATCCATTTCTATCACCGCATCAACGATCAGCCGAATCCGGTCTGGGACGAGATCGGTGGCCGCGTGCTGGAGGAAATCGGCATCCCGGCGCAAGAGCTTGACGACTATTTCGAGGATGTGTCGAATCGCTTTCACGAGGCGGGTGCCTGAGCATGTCGCATCGGAATGCCCGGGGCATCGGATGGACAGGGAGATGAAGTGAGCGGTATCGGACTGGATGCCACGGCGCGTGACTGGCAGGCCCTGCGGGCGTCGTTTCGCTGGCAGGTGCCGGCGCGCTACAACATTGCCCAGGCCTGTTGCGGCCGCTGGGCGGACGATCGGTCGCGTTTTGCCCTGTACTACGAGGACGAATCCGGGCACACGGAAGCCTGGACCTTCTGGGACGTGCAGCAGGCGGCGAATCGCCTGTCCAACGTGCTCGGCGCGATGGGCGTCATGGCCGGCGATCGCGTCGCCATCATGCTGCCGCAGCGGCCCGAAACCGGCATTGCGCACATGGCCTGCTACCAGATGGGTGCAATCGCGGTGCCGATCTCGCACCTGTTCGGCGCCGATGCGCTGGAATATCGCCTGTCCAATGCGGGAGCGCGGGTCGCCATCATCGACGACGGCGGCCTGGAAAAGCTCGCCGCCGTGCGCGACAAGCTGCCGCAACTGAAACATGTGATCGGCGTCGGCGGCGCGCGCGAAGCCTGGGTCCGCGAGTGGGCCACCCTGCTGCCGCTGGCCGCGTCGCGCTACACCCCGCGCGACACCGCGGCCGACGATCCGGCGATGATCATCTACACCAGCGGCACCACCGGCAACCCGAAGGGTGCGCTGATCGCGCAGCGCAGCCTGCTCGGCAACCTGCCGGGCTTCGTCTGCTCGCACGATTTCTATCCCCGGCGCGGCGACATGTTCTGGTCGCCGGCCGACTGGGCCTGGACCGGTGGGCTGTTCGATGCACTGCTGCCGACGTGGAATTTCGGCCAGCCGCTGCTCGGCTATCGCGGCCGCTTCGATCCGGAGAAGGCCTTCTGGCTGCTGGAAAAGTACGGCATACGCAATGCCTTCCTCTTTCCCACGGCACTCAAGATGATGATGAAGGCGGTGCCGCAGCCGAAGGAGAAGTACAACCTCGTCCTGCGCAGCATCATGAGCGCGGGCGAGACTGTCGGCGAGGCCGTCTGTCACTGGGCGCAGGAGGCGCTGGGCGTGACCGTGAACGAAATGTACGGCCAGACCGAAATCAACTACATCGTCGGCAACTGCGCCGCGGTGACATCGCCCAAGCCCGGCGCCATGGGCCGCGGCTATCCGGGGCACCAGTTGGCGGTACTCGACGACGCGGGCAATCCCGTGGCGCCCGGCGAGCTGGGCGAGGTCTGCGTGCAGCGCAGCTGCAACGGCGAGATGGATCCGGTGTTCATGCTCGGCTACTGGAAGAATCCCGAGGCCACCGCGGAAAAATTCATCGGCGGCGGCGTGGATGATCCCCAAGCCTGGGGCCGCACCGGCGATCTGGCGAAGATGGATGAAGACGGCGTGCTCTGGTATCAGGGGCGCAGCGACGACATGTTCAAGAGTGCCGGCTACCGCATCGGGCCGGGCGAGATCGAGAACTGCCTGGTCAAGCATCCGGCGGTGGCCAATGCCGCCGTGATCGGCGAACCGGACCCGGTGCGCGGCACGGTGGTCAAGGCCTTCATCGTGCTGCAGGCCGGCGAAAAGCCCTCAGCCGAACTCGAAGCGTCGCTGCAGCAGCATGTGCGCCAGTTCCTGGCGCCTTACGAATATCCGAAGATCATCGAGTTCATCGATGCCCTGCCGATGACCACCACCGGCAAGGTGCAGCGACGCCTGCTGCGACAGCGCACGAAGGCTGCCGTATAGAATGGGTCTGGCGAATGCCGAGGAAAACAGAACATGACTGATCCCGTTACAGGCACCGACCGACGTGCCAATCCGCAGTTGCGAACGATCTTCGTGCAGGCCTACGACGTGTTGCAGCCGTTTTTCGATCCGGCCAACAGCTGGGGTGGGCAGACCCACGAGCATCTGGCCTATCGTGCGCTGCACGAGCAGTTTCCCGGCTTGTCGACCCAGGAGGTCTTTGTGCTGGTGGAGGCCGCGCGGCGCGTGTTTCGTACCACCGGAAAACCGGCAACACCTTAGTCAGCCGCGGGCTATTCCAGCCAGCGCCGCCGCCAGAAGACCAGGCTCAGCGTGGCGGCCACCGTTGCCATCATGCCGATCGCAATGATGAAGCCTGTCGGCAGGTCGAGCAGCGGCATGGTCTTGAAGTTCATGCCGAAGATGCCCGAGATCAGCGTCGCCGGCATGAAGATGATGGCCACCACGGTCAGCGCACGGACCTCCTGATTGACCCGGTTGCTGACCGCCGACAGGTAGATGTCGAGCATGCCGGCGATCACGTCGCGGTTGGCTTCCAGCGATTCGATGGCGTGCACCGTGTGGTCGTAGATGTCGCGCAGGTAGGGGCGGGTTTCGGCGCGGAAGAAGCGGTCGTCGGCGCGGGTCAGGCTGTTGATGACCTCGCGCAGGGGCCAGATCGAACGGCGCAGCACCAGGGTCTCGCGCTTGAGCTGGTGCAGGGTTGCCAGCGAGCCCGGCTGGGGCCGCTCCAGCATGATGTCTTCGAGTTCTTCGGTACGTTCGCCGATGCTCTCCAGTATCGTGAAGCAGCGGTCGACGATGGTGTCGAGCAGGGAATAGGCCAGATAGTCGGCGCCCAGCTTGCGGATCTGGCCGCGATCCTGGCGCAGGCGCTCGCGCACCGGGTCGAAGCGGCCGCTGGGCCGTTCCTGGAAGGTCAGGACGAAGTTGGGGCCGAGGATCAGGCTGACCTGGTCGGACCCGATCTGGCGGCTTTCGCCGTCGATTTCGAAGAAGCGGGCGACCATGAAGAGATAGTCGCCGTAATCATCCACTTTTGGCCGCTGGTCGGTGTTGAGGATGTCTTCCAGCACCAGCGGATGCAGTTTGAAGCGGCGACCTATCTCTGCCATCACCTCGGGTTCGTGCAGGCCATGGACGTTGAGCCAGAGTACCGGCAGCTTCGGCTGATAGGCCTGGGCGGCCGCCAGCGAAGTGAACTGGTGCTCGACGATTTCGGAGTCGCCGTACTCGATCAGCGAGATCGCCGGCTCTTCGGTCTTGCGCTCGCCGAGGTGGATCAGCGAGCCGGGCGCCAAGCCCACCTTGGAGGCTTGCGACAGACGTTTGGCGGCGCGCGTGCGGGATCGAGCGGGCTTCGAATTCGTCATTGCTGGAGATAATGTCGTGATCGAAAGGCGTTATCATAGCCGGCGCACGATATCTGCGGCCGGACGTGTTTCAGGTGCGAACGAGAAGGACAAAAACAGACGTTCGCGCATCACAGGTTCAATGAACATGCAAATGGGAGAATCATGGCACTGACAATTGGCATTCCCCGGGAAACGCTGGCGGGTGAAAAACGGGTTGCTACGGTACCCGAAGTCGTTGAAAAACTCATCAAGCTGGGCTTCTCGGTGGCCGTCGAATCCGGCGCCGGTGATGCAGCGAATTTCAGCGATGAAACCTATCGCGCCGCTGGCGCACGGATCATCGACAGCGCCGCCCAATTGTTTGCGGCGTCCGACATCGTTTTCAAGGTATGCGTACCGACGGCGGCGGAAGTCGGCCTGCTGCGCGAGGGCGGCACCCTGATCGGCTTCATCTGGCCGGCGCAGAACCCGGAACTGATGCAGCAGCTGGCCGCGAAAAAGGCCACCGTGCTGGCCATCGACTCGCTGCCGCGCACGCTTTCCCGTGCCCAGAAGATGGACGCCCTGACTTCGCAGGCCGGCGTTGCCGGCTACCGCGCCGTGATCGAGGCCGCCAATGCCTTCGGCCGTTTCTTCAACGGCCAGATCACCGCCGCGGGCAAGGTGCCGCCGGCCAAGGTCTTCATCGCCGGCGCCGGCGTCGCCGGCCTCGCGGCGATCGGCACGGCGGCCGGCCTGGGCGCCATCGTGCGCGCCAACGATACCCGTGCCGAGGTGGCCGACCAGGTCGTGTCGCTGGGCGGCGAATTCGTCAAGGTCGATTACGAGGAGGAAGGTTCCGGCGGCGGCGGCTACGCCAAGGTCATGAGCGAGGGCTTCCAGCAGGCCCAGCGCGAAATGTATGCCAAGCAGGCGCGCGAGGTGGACATCATCATCACCACCGCGCTGATCCCCGGCAAGCCCGCGCCCCGGCTGATCACCGCCGAGATGGTGCAGAGCATGAAGCCCGGCAGCGTGATCGTCGACATGGCGGCCGAGCGCGGCGGCAACTGCGAGCTGACCGAGCCCGGCCAGGCGGTGGTGAAGCACGGCGTGACCATCCTTGGCTACACCGATTTGAACTCGCGCCTGGCCAGGCAATCCTCGACGCTGTATGCCACCAACCTGTTCCGCCTTGCCGAGGAACTGTGCAAGACGAAAAGCGTCAAGGACGACGGCACCCTCGACGTCAACATGGATGACGACGCCATCCGCGGCCTGACCGTCATCAAGGAAGGCAGCATCACCTGGCCGCCTCCGCCACCCAAGACTTCGGCGGCCCCGCCGGCCGCCGCCAAGCCGGCCGCCGCCGCCACCGCCGCGAAGAAGGGCGGCGGTCACGGCAAGGCCAGCGCACCGGCATCCGCCGGCACCACGGCGATCATGTTCGCCGTCGCCGCCGTGCTGTTCTGGTTCGTCGGCGCCAACGCCCCGGCGGCCTTCCTCGCGCACTTCACGGTGTTCGTGCTGGCCTGCTTCGTCGGCTACATGGTGGTGTGGAACGTGACGCCGGCCCTGCATACGCCGCTGATGAGCGTGACCAACGCGATCAGCAGCATCATCGCGATCGGCGCGCTGGTGCAGGTCGGGCCGGAAGGCTGGATCCGCTGGCTGGCGGTCGCCGGCATCGCGCTCACCGCCGTGAATATGTTCGGCGGTTTCGCCGTCACCCAGCGCATGCTGGCAATGTTCCGCAAATAAGGAGACACGACATGTCTGAAAGTCTGGCAACCGTCTCCTATATCGGAGCAACCATCCTCTTCATCCTCAGCCTTGGGGGCCTTTCCAACCCGGAGACGTCGCGCCGCGGCAATCTCTACGGCATGATCGGCATGACCATCGCGGTCCTGGCGACGGTGTTCGGTCCGCGCGTGACCATGGCCGGCATCCCCTGGATCATCGGCGGCATGGTGGTCGGCGGCAGCATCGGCCTTTACGCCGCGCGCACCGTTCAGATGACCCAGATGCCGGAACTGGTGGCGCTGATGCACAGCCTGGTCGGCCTGGCCGCGTGCCTGGTCGGCTTCGCCAACTACATCGATCCGTCGGCGTCCGCCGGCCTGAGCCACGCGGAAAAGGTCATTCACGAGATCGAGATCTATGTCGGCATCCTGATCGGCGCCATCACCTTCTCGGGTTCGATCATCGCCTTCGGCAAGCTCTCGGGCAAGATCGGCGGCAACCCGATGCTGCTGCCCGGTCGGCACTGGCTCAATCTCGCCGGCCTGCTGATCGTGATTTATTTCGGCGGCGCCTTCATCAAGTCGGCCTCGGTGGCCGACGGCATGACGCCACTGATCGTGATGACCGTCATCGCGCTGCTGTTCGGCATCCACATGGTGATGGCGATCGGCGGCGCCGACATGCCGGTGGTGGTGTCGATGCTGAACAGCTATTCCGGCTGGGCGGCGGCGGCCACCGGCTTCATGCTGAACAACGACCTGCTGATCGTTACCGGTGCGCTGGTCGGGTCAAGCGGCGCGATCCTTTCCTACATCATGTGCGCGGCGATGAACCGGCATTTCATCAGCGTGATTGCCGGCGGTTTCGGCACCACCAGCGGGGCGCCGGCGGCGGCGGGCGCGCAACCGGCCGGTGAAGTGGCGCCTATCCTCAGCGCCGAGACCGCGGAACTGCTGGCCGAGGCCAAGAACGTCATCATCGTACCGGGTTACGGCATGGCGGTGGCGCAGGCCCAGCACACGGTGTATGAGATCACCAGGCATCTGCGCGAGAAGGGCGTCAATGTGCGTTTCGGCATCCACCCGGTGGCGGGCCGCATGCCCGGCCACATGAACGTGCTGCTGGCCGAAGCCAAGGTGCCTTACGACATCGTGTTCGAGATGGACGAACTCAACGACGACTTCCCGGCGACGGACGTGGCGATCGTCATCGGCGCCAACGACATCGTGAATCCCGCGGCCCAGGACGATCCGGCCAGCCCCATCGCCGGCATGCCGGTGCTGGAAGTCTGGAAGGCCAAGACCTCGATCGTGATGAAGCGCAGCATGGCCTCGGGCTACGCCGGCGTGGATAATCCGCTGTTCTACAAGGAGAACAACCGGATGCTGTTCGGCGATGCCAAGAAGATGCTGGACGAGGTGCTGGTGGCGCTGAAGGGCGCCTGATTCCCGGGAGCGGGAGCGCAGGACAAAACGCCACGGCATGCCGTGGCGTTTTTGTTGAATCATGGTTCATTGCGGCGGGAGACCTGCGCCACGCCATTTCGGGAGTCGGCGCTGGCGCTACGGCGATATTGCGGGAAGCGGGCTTGGGGAATCTGCATGACGGGATCGAAGGCGAGCCGGGTGGCGGCATGGTGGATCGCGGCGGTCGCCACGCCTGTCGCCATGGCCGTCTGGATCGGCGCCAGCGCGAACGGCATTCCGGGCTTCGATCGCGAAGGACTGACCCTGGCCCATGCCTGGCGCGGCCCCTGGCTGGACGCGGTTTTTCCGATCCTGACCAGGCTGGGATCCATGATGGTGCTGCTGCCGCTGTTGGTGGTCGGCGGAGTGATGTTATGGCGCGGAGGTTTTCGCCGCGAGGCAGGGTTCTTCGCTGCGGCCGTGATTGGCGCCTCGATATTTGCGCAACTGGCAAAGCATCTGGTCTTGCGTCAGCGCCCCGATCTGTTTGCCGCACTGGCCCCGGTTGCGTCGCCGTTGTCGTTTCCCAGTTCGCACGCGGTGCAGGTGACGGCGCTTGCCGTGGCATCTGGGGTGCTGGTTGTCCGTCTCGCGCCGGGTTGCCGGCGCCGGGCGATGCCGCTACTGGCGGCGCTGGCGGTGCTGGTCGGTTTCTCGCGCCTCTACCTGCAGGTGCATTATCCAAGCGATGTTCTGACGGGCGCCCTGGCGGCGACGTTCTGGGTAGCCGGTCTGCGCGTCCTGGTTTTCGCGCGAGGCTGACGCCGGCTTGTGCTTTGCATGTCCGTCGTGAGGCACAAAAAAAGCGGGCCGCAGCCCGCTTTTTTCTTCGGAGAGGCGCAGATTACTTCTTTGCGTCTTTCTTCTCGGCCTTCTTTTCTTCCTTCTTCTCTTCCTTCTTTTCCATCTTCTTCTCTTCCTTCTTCTCTTCCTTCTTTTCCATCTTCTTCTCTTCCTTCTTCGGTGCGTCAGCGGCGAAGGAACCGGCGGAAACGGTGGCGAAGGCGGCGGCGATCAGAATGGAAAGTAGCTTGCTCATGTAATACCCCTTGTATGTGGTTTATGAAATCACGGCCAGATTGGCGCGCAGGCACTATATACAAGGTTTATTACTTTTGGCAAGTGGGCTTGGATGCAATATTTGCCATGGTTCCCGTTGCCGCAGGGTTTCCGGTTTGATCATGGCGCGGAGTGTTTCTTGCGCCCCGACGCCTTTGGCGTGGGAGCTGCCTTCTTCGCGATCGGCCGTTTCGCCAGAAACCGGGCAAGGTAGCGCCCCGTGTAGCTGCCCTTGACCTGCGCCACGTCTTCCGGCGTGCCCGAGGCGATGATGCGGCCGCCGCCGTCGCCGCCTTCCGGGCCCAGATCGACCAGCCAGTCGGCGGTCTTGATCACGTCGAGGTTGTGTTCGATGACCACCACCGTGTTGCCGTGGTCGCGCAGGCGGTGCAGCACCGAGAGCAGCATTTCGATGTCCTGGAAATGCAGGCCGGTGGTGGGCTCGTCGAGGATGTAAAGCGTGCGCCCGGTGTCGCGCTTGGAAAGCTCCAGCGCCAGTTTGACGCGCTGCGCCTCACCCCCCGAAAGAGTGGTCGCTGACTGGCCGAGCTGGATGTAGGAGAGGCCGACATCCACCAGCGTCTGCAATTTGCGCGCGACGACCGGCACCGGGTCGAAGAACTCGCGCGCCTGCTCGACGGTCATCTGCAGCACTTCGTGGATGGTCTTGCCCTTGTAGCGTACTTCCAGCGTTTCGCGGTTGTAGCGCTTGTCGTGGCAGACGTCGCAGGGGACGAAGATGTCGGGCAGGAAATGCATTTCCACCTTGATCATGCCGTCGCCCTGGCAGGCTTCGCAGCGGCCACCCTTGACGTTGAAGCTGAAGCGTCCGGGGCTGTAGCCGCGCTCGCGCGATTGCGGCACGCCGGCGAAGAGTTCGCGGATCGGCGTCAGCAGTCCGGTGTAGGTGGCCGGGTTGGAGCGCGGCGTGCGGCCGATCGGCGACTGGTCGACGTTGATCACCTTGTCGAAGAACTCGAGGCCTTCGATCTCGCGGTGCGCTGCCGGCTCGACCGCCGAGCCGTAGAGATGGCGCGCGGCGGCGGCGTAGAGCGTGTCGTTGATCAGGGTCGATTTGCCCGAACCGGAAACGCCGGTGATGCAGGTCAGCAAACCGACCGGAATCTGCAGGTCGACCTGCTTCAGGTTGTTGCCGCTGGCATTGCGGATTATCAGTTCGCGCAGCTTGTTGGGCGGCGTGCGCTGGGCCGGAATTGCTATTTCGCGCCGGCCGGAGAGGAAGGCGCCGGTCATCGACGCGCTGTTGGCCGCAACCTGAGCCGGCGTACCTTCTGCCACCACGCGGCCGCCGTGCTCGCCGGCGCCGGGGCCCATGTCCACCACGTAGTCGGCGGATTCGATGGCTTCGAGGTCGTGCTCGACCACGATCACCGTGTTGCCCAGGTCGCGCAGGTGCGTCAGTGTCTCCAGCAGGCGCGCATTGTCGCGCTGGTGCAGGCCGATCGAGGGTTCGTCGAGCACATACATCACGCCCGTCAAACCCGAGCCGATCTGCGAGGCCAGCCGGATGCGCTGCGCCTCGCCGCCCGAGAGCGTTTCCGCCGAACGGTCGAGCGAGAGGTAATCGAGCCCGACGTTTATGAGGAAGGACAGCCGCGCCGTGATTTCCTTGAGTATCTTTTCGCCGACCTGCGCCTTCTGTCCGGTCAGTTGCAACAGGTTGAAGAAGTCGCGGCAATTGATCAGCGAGAGGCGGCTGATGTCGGAGATGGTCTTGCCGCCGACAAAGACGTGGCGCGCCTCGCGGCGCAGGCGCATGCCGCCGCATTCCGGGCAGGGCTTGTTGTTGAGGTACTTCGATAATTCTTCGCGCACCGCCATCGAGTCGGTCTCGCGGTAGCGGCGCTCGAGGCTGGGGATGATGCCCTCGAAGGCATGCGTGCGATCGAAGCGGGTGCCCTTTTCGTTCAGATATTTGAACTTGATCTGCTCCTTGCCCGAGCCGTAGAGCACGATGTCGGCCGTCGCTGCCGGCAGCTTTTCGAACGGAACATTGGTGTCGATGCCGTAGTGCGCGGCCAATGACTCCAGCATCTGGAAATAGAACTGGTTGCGCCGGTCCCAGCCCTTGATCGCGCCGGCGGCGAGGCTCAGGTGCGGATAGGCGACCACCCGCGCCGGATCGAAGAACTGGATCTGGCCGAGGCCGTCGCACTTCTGGCAGGCGCCCATCGGGTTGTTGAAGGAGAACAGGCGCGGCTCCAGCTCCTGCAGCGCGTAGTTGCAGACCGGGCAGGCGAATTTCGACGAGAACAAATACTCCTTGCCGGTGTCCATTTCCACGGCCAGCGCGCGGCCCTCGGCATGCATCAGCGCGGTCTCGAAGCTTTCGGCCAGGCGCTGGCGCACGTCGGGCCGCACCTTGAGGCGATCGACCACGATGTCGATGGTGTGCTTGTGCGTCTTGGCCAGTTTCGGCAATGTGTCGATGTCGTGCACCTTGCCATCCACCCGCAGGCGCACGAAACCCTGCGCGCGCAGCTCGGCGAACAGGTCGAGCTGCTCGCCCTTGCGGTTGGCCACGACGGGCGCGAGGATCATCAGCTTGGTGTCCTCGGGCAGGGCCAGCACATGGTCGACCATTTGCGAAACGCTGTTGGCTTCCAGCGGCAGGTCGTGGTCGGGGCAGTGCGGCGTGCCGGCGCGGGCGTAGAGCAGACGCAGGTAGTCGTGGATCTCGGTGACGGTGCCGACTGTCGAGCGCGGGTTGTGGCTGGTGGCCTTCTGCTCGATGGAAATCGCGGGACTCAAGCCTTCGATCAGGTCGACGTCGGGCTTTTCCATCAGTTGCAGGAACTGTCGGGCGTAAGCCGAAAGCGATTCGACATAGCGGCGCTGGCCTTCCGCGTAGAGCGTGTCGAAAGCCAGCGAGGACTTGCCCGAGCCGGACAGGCCGGTGATGACCGTCAGCCGGTTCCTCGGCAGGTCGAGGTTGATGTTCTTGAGGTTGTGCGTTCGCGCGCCGCGAATCTTGATTTCGTCCATGAATCGATGGGGTAAATGGCGTTGGTCTGGGGCAAAGTCGGGCAAGGAGCCCGGCAGTGGCCAGGCAACCTGCTAATATACGCGACTCCCCCATCTGCTTCATTCCCGACGTGCTTTCCCCCACTCCAGACGCCATGAGCCGCGACGAAAAGCGCGCAGGCGCCGCCCTCGCTTCCATCTTCGCGCTGCGCATGCTCGGCTTGTTCCTGATCCTGCCGGTGTTTGCGATCCATGCTCAGACCATTCCCGGCGGCGACGACCTGACATTGGTCGGCATCGCGCTCGGCGCCTATGGCCTGACCCAGGCCATGTTCCAGATTCCCTTCGGCATGGCGGCCGATACCTTCGGCCGCAAACGGGTGATCGTCATCGGCCTGCTGCTGTTTGCCTTCGGCTCTGCCGTCGCGGCTTTATCGACGGACATCTGGTGGGCCATCATCGGTCGCGTGCTGCAGGGGGCTGGCGCGATCTCCGCAGCCGTCACGGCACTCGCCGCCGATTTGACGCGCGAACAGCATCGCACCAAGGTGATGGCGATGATCGGTTCCTCCATCGGGCTGGTGTTCGCCTTGTCGCTGGTCGCCGCGCCCGCGCTGTACGCCGCGATCGGCATGAGCGGGATATTCTGGCTGACGGCAATCCTGGCCGTTGCCGCCATCGGCCTCGTCACCCATGTCGTACCGCCGGCGCCACCGCTGCCGCCAGGACCCAAGCCGCCGTTTCGCGATGTGCTGCTCGATACCCAGTTGCTGCGGCTGAATTTCGGCATCTTCACCCTGCATATGGTGCAGATGGCGATGTTCGTTGTCGTCCCCGGCCTGCTGATCCGCTACGGTGACCTGCCGCTGGCCTCGCACTGGAAGATCTACCTGCCGGCGGTGCTGGCCTCCTTCGTCCTGATGGTGCCGGCGATCATCCTCGCCGAGAAGCGCAACAAGGTGCAGCCGGTGTTTGTCTTTGCCATCGCCCTGCTGCTGGCGACCTTGCTGGTGATGGGGTTTGGCGGCACAAGCTTCACCGTGATGGCGGGCGGCCTGCTGAGCTTTTTCGTCGCCTTCAACATTCTCGAAGCCATGCTGCCCTCGCTGATTTCCCGCGTTGCCCCGCCGCGTGCCAAGGGCGCGGCGCTGGGCGTCTACAACACCACCCAGGCGCTCGGCCTGTTCCTCGGCGGGGCGCTGGGCGGCTGGCTGGTAAAGAATTTCGACGCCGGTGCAGTGTTCTTTTCCGGTGCGGCGATGGCCGCAATCTGGCTGGTGGCGGCAGCCACCATGCCGCCCGTCCCGCTGCGCCGGCCAATGGCGACAGCGCCATCCGCGCATGGCATACTTGAAACAAAATCCTGAACAAAATCCAAGGAGAAAAGGCATGGCGTCAGTCAACAAGGTCATCATCGTCGGCAATCTGGGCCGCGATCCGGAAGTGCGCTACACGCCCAACGGTGATTCGATCACCAATGTCACCATCGCCACCACCGACACCTGGAAGGACAAGGCCACCGGCGAGAAGAAGGAAGCCACCGAATGGCATCGCGTGGTGTTCTTCGGCAAGCTGGCCGAGATTGCCGGCCAGTACCTGAAAAAGGGTCGGCAGGTCTACGTCGAAGGTGCCCTGCGCACCCGCAAATGGACCGACAAGGAAGGCCAGGAACGCTACACGACCGAGATCGTCGCCAACGAAATGAAAATGCTCGGCTCGCGCGAGGGCATGAGCGACGCGCCGCCGCGCGAGAGCGGCGGCGGTGCTGGTGCCGGCGGCGGTGGCAGTCGTCCCGCTGCCGCTGCGGCGCCCGCCGGCGGCAACTTCAACGATTTCGAGGACGATATTCCGTTCTGACCCCTCTCCAGCGGTTGGAGAAAAACAAACCCGGACAGGCGATGAGCCTGTCCGGGTTTTTTGTTGCCTGTGTTTCTATGCGGGTCGAAAGTCGGCGCTGGCGGGACGGCGGTCTGCAATCAGCAGCGGCCGGAAGGCGGCTGCTGATACAGATCTACTCGGTAATCAGTTCGCGCCAGGATACGCGCCGGGTGGTTCCCGCGCCGCTGCCGATGGCGACGTCGGAGGTCGTGGTCGTACCGTCTGACAACCGGGTCAGTGCCACCACCGTGTTGTTGGGCAGGCGCACCACGGTCGGGCGCGTAGCCAGAGCGCTGCCGAGCCTGCGGGCCGAGACCCCCGTTGTCGAGCTGGATACGGCGCCGCCGGTTCGGTAATCGAGGAACCAGGTGTAGCTGTAGCCGCCCGCCGTACAGGCGCTGACGTTGGGCACGTTGGTATTGAACACCAGGGTTCCCAGTTGCAGGACCGGGTCGGTGTTGTCGCGCTCGCCGCCATCCGGGAAGTCGACGTACCAGCCATTCTTGGTGGAGAAATCGACGGCGTTGTTGGTGGTGGTGCGCACCGATTCCCCGGCACGGCAAATGCTGGTTGGCGAGCCGCTGGGACAGAGCGTGGTGGTTTGCACTTGTTCGACGAAGTCCGACCCGGCGGCATGCGGATTGGGGAGGGATGTACTGTCGAGGTTGTCCTTGATCGCGTACATCGTTTGTTGCGACAGATCCGTCAGGTCGGGGGTGCCCAGATAGCGGCCGGTGCCGACAAAGACCACCGGGTATTTTGTGTTGCCCACCGTGATCTCGCCAAGTTCCGGCCGGCTGGTAATGGGCTGCCTCGCGGTACCCGCGGCGTCGGTGTATAGCGTCACCATGCGATGGGCATCGTAGCCGGCTGCGCCGATGTCGCCATTGATGTCGAAGCGCCACACATTGCCGAACATGTCGCCGCCATATACCCGCAGGGCGGTGTTGTCGTTGGTGGCGTTATCCACCCAGGCACGGATGCGACCCAGATTGCTCGGGGTACCTCCAGCCACCGCGCCGACCGTTCCCGGATCGGTAGCCAGCGTATACCTGAACGTGGTGGTGGTCGGCACCGCCGTCACGGTGAATGTGCCGCTGTAGCCGCTGGGTGAAAAGCCGGCTACGGTGACCGTGTTGCCGACGGCCAAGCCATGCGCCGTGGCGGTGGTGATGGTCGCCACATTGGCCGCCCAGGGGGTGGTGATGGATGCGGTTCTGCTGACGGTCTCGCTTCCTAGCGCTGTCCAGCCCCCGGGGTCGGACGCCACCGCATACTGCAAGCGCGTTGTGCTGGGAACGGCAGTGACCAGGAAGGTGCCGTTGTACCCCGTATTGGCATTGTCGAATCCGGTGACGGTGATCGAGGTGCCGACAGTCAGGCCATGGGCAGCCGTGGTGTCCATGGTCACCGTGCCGGCAGCCCAGGAGGCAGCGCTGACTGCCTTCGGATTCACTCGACCGGAACGCGTCACGAAGGGATCGGTGGTCAGCGCATACCGGAACTGGGTGGCACTGGGTACGGCAGTTACGGTGAATGTGCCGTTGTAGCCGCTGGGTGTGACGCCGGTTATCGACGCCGCGTCTCCGACGACAAAGCCATGGGCGGCGGAGGTGGTGATCGTCGCCACATTCGCCGACCAGGATGCCGTCGTGATGTCGACGGAAGGGCTGCCGGTGCCAGTACTGATGGTGCGGATCAGCGTGCCGGTATTTGCATTGATGACATACAGCCGCCCCACGCCGTCGCCCGGCGACAGGTTGTTGTAGCCCGAGGTCACCAGGACGACCCATGTGCCATCCTTGAGCTTGGTAATTTCCGGGTTGCCGAAGGTATAACCCATGTTGGTCTCGGTATATTCCCACAGCGCCTTGGGCGCCAGGGGATCGGTAATGTCGAGTGCGTAATAACCCCGTCCGCCGGCGTTGAAGCCGCCGACCAGTATGGTCTTCCAGACCGGATCGGGATGGCTGCCCGGGTCCGCCACCAGCGCGAACTTGAACGTCGTGGAGTTTGGTACCTCGGTGATGGTGAAGGTGCCGTTGTAACCGCTGGCAGACATGCCGTTGATGACAACGATGGTGTTCACCGAGTAGCCATGCGCTTCCGCCGTGGTGATGGTCGCCACTCCTGCTGCCCAACTGGCCGAAGCGATGACAATACTCGCGGTCAGGCCGTCCTCGACCACCGTCGGGCTTGCATTGCAGTTCGCCGTGCAGATATCGGCAACCACTGGCGTACCATCCACAAAATAGCTGTGCTGGTTCGAGTAGTTCTTGTCTGCCAGTTTGTAGAGGTTGGGCAGCATCTGGGACGGTATGTAGGCCCACGCTTCGTCGCCGCCCTTTACCGTGGCGCCCGTCGTGATATCCGGGTCGCAGTCCGCGGGAACCGCGGCGACGGGTGGGCTGGCCGATGGGACGGGCAGCGTCGTGCAGGGCGCCGATGCCGCATAGAAGGCATGAAGCATGCCGTCGTTGGAGGCTGCATAGACCATGCCCCGGCGCGTGTTGTTGGCTGTGACGAAGGGTGTGTAGGTGGTGCCGTCGGGTGTCTTCAGGTAGCCGCGATCCAGATACTGGAACAGCGATTTCTTCACATACACAGCCTCAGCCGTCACGATGTCACCGAGCAGGTGATTGCGCTGGCGGTAGTACTTGCTGGTGTCGCTGGCAACCCCTTCGTTGGTGCGTTGGCCGCGCAGGAAGTTCACCAGGTTGTTCCCGGCCGCGGCGCTTTGATCGGTGGAGCTCAGGCAGGTGGTGCCGACTGAACAGAATTGCGACAGGCCGGCGATGTTCGGCGTATTGAAGTAGGCCTGTTCCGTGCTGGTCAAACTGGCGTAGGTAAATGCCTTGAGCTTGTTCGCCGTGGCGGAATCAAAGGTGTAAATGGTACGGCCCGTGTGGGTCCTGAGATCGAGCAGGTCCTGCGCAGCCCAGTCGATCGCAGTCGACACGACGCCGGTGGTCAGGTCGATCTGCTGGCGCACCAGTTCGCCGTCCCAGACCTGCGTGGAAAAGGTCGAACTGAAGACGAAGTTGTCGCCCGAGGTCACGTTGGGGTTGCTGGTGGTGGCGGCGGCGGAAGATCCGAGGCGGGCGCTGACGCCCGACAAGGCGCTGGACAGGCCGGCCGAAAGTGTTGCCGGGTTGGTGGCGCTGAAGTAAGTGCCACGGCCATTGACTGCGGTGTGCCACAAGTCGTCGATGGTGGTCATCGTATTGCTCACCGGCACCGGCCAGTTGCATTGTGTGCCCGTGGCCTGCCAGGTGCAGATACCCGCCACGCCGTCGGCGGATATGCCATTCTTGATCGCATAGTAATCATCGATGGTGGTCGTGGCGGAGGCATAGCTGGGCGAGAACAGCATCTTGCCTGACGCCCCGAGGCCGAGGGTGAAGGTGGTCATGTGTTGCCAGGACGCCGCATCTTCTCCTGTGGCCGGTACGTCGTTGCTGCAAACGTCGCTGCCTGCCGTTGCCGGGGGCACTATCACGCCGGTGCAGTTGGTCAATGCCGCAGTGCGCAGGTCGGTCTTGTAGTAATACTCCGCCACGTCGGCCAGGGTATTCGAGGTGCCGCCGCTACCTACGCTGGTCGTGGTGGACGCACCTGCCGTGTTGACTCCGGCAATAGTGGTGGTAACGACTGGCGTGCCGTTGACGGTAGTCGCAGCACCGGCAACGCCGGGGCTGGTGCCGGCGGCGGGCGGGCTGGCGGAGCAACTGACGACCGCGGATCCGCTGTTGGTCCACAGTGCGGGGTTGCTGCCGTCGGGAACCCCGGAATCGACAGAGCCTGCATCCATCGTGGCGGGTGTGACGTTGACAACGCTTACGGTGGGGAGGCTGTCAGTTGGCGGCGCGGCGACGCCATTGGTGATCACGACAGTCCGGTTGAAGGTCGAGGTGAAGTCGTCTTCGGAGGTGATGCTCCCGGTGAGTGTGCGGGGCGATGTCTGGGTCTGCACGCTGACCGCCGACTGACCGGCGGGACACTGGAACCGGCAGCCGTACAAATTGTTGCCCGAGCGGACTTGCTCGCAAGAAAGGGCGCCCGCCGGAGCGCTGTTGTTGAAAATGCAGTAGATGGAATTGTCATCAACGTCGGTCTTGCACGCTGCACCCCCAGTCGGCAGTGTGGCCGCCGCGCTGTTGCCACGGCATGCATAGACTTTGTTGCCGCCGGCATCGAGCTGGTTGCACTCATAGCGCTGATTGGAATTGCTGTTGCCGGAGGTCGTGATGCACCAGGTTTTGGCGGAACCGCTCGAGTTGCTTCCGTTGTCCAGCAAACACGAAGTGGGGAGGGTCGGTGTGGCGGTGGCGACGGTGGTGATCGTGCGCGTGTAAGGCGTGGTGGTAACGACAGGCGTTAC
Source organism: Sulfuritalea hydrogenivorans sk43H (assembly GCF_000828635.1). GTDB lineage: Bacteria > Pseudomonadota > Gammaproteobacteria > Burkholderiales > Rhodocyclaceae > Sulfuritalea > Sulfuritalea hydrogenivorans. Next base: position 3,029,027 of record NZ_AP012547.1, on the reverse strand, counting down.
CGTGGTCTTGCGATCCACCTTGCTCCAGGGCGTCACCGTCGTATCGGTGACGATGCTTGAGTCGACGAAGGGCCGGACCTCCGTGCCATCCTGTTGGCCAACCGTGGTTGTGCCATTCAGCTTGTAGCCGCTGCCCGAGTTCCAGTAGCCGTCGGTCGACAGTATGGTGAAATTCTGCTGACAGGAATACTGCATCGGGTCGACCACCACGCTGCCGTTGAAGGTGTCGCCATTCTTCATGCCGGCATAGATGCGTCCGGCATTGGTCATGGCCGGGTGCAGCGGTGTGCTGTTGTTGGGATTGGCGGCAAACAGCTTGGCATACCAGGCCCGCTTCTGCGTCATGTTGAAATCCGACACATTGAGAAAATCTGTGCCGGTATTGTTGTTGATGCTGAAATACCCGACCCGGTAGGTCGCGCCCACCGGCTGAAAGGCGATGCTGGTGGAGGTTTTCATCATCTGCATGCGCGTACGGTAGTAGGTATACCAGTTGGCGTAATTGGTCATTTCCTCGGTGTAGGTGCAGGTGGTTCCGGCACAGTCGGTGCGCGTGGATGCCTTGGTGGCGGTGCCGGGATAGGGGTAGCTGTTGTTGGTGGATACGATCTCGGTGCCCACATTGCTACCCGGCACATAACCATTGGTGGCATCGTAACCGGCGAACGCCGTCATCGTGAAAGGCGATGCTCCGCTCTTGGCCGGCGACGTTGTTTGCAGCGTGTTGGAGAATGACATGACTACCGCGTAGCCATTGGCATTGACATTGGTGGTGCCAATGGTCGCTGGCGCGGTGATGGTTACCGTGGAGCTGCTACGAGTGGCGCTATAGCCGGCAACCTGACAATTTCCCTTCGCAAAAAGGGTGCAGGCATTGATTCCCGCAACGATGTTGGACGCGACCGTGCTCGGGGTGCTGGAACTTGCGGTCGAGGCATTCAGGATTTGCAGGCCATTGGCGGTGATGCCGGTCACTATTGCGTTGGTAGACGCCGATACCGTGAATGAGGTGGTTGCGCTCGTGCCGAGGAACAGACCCGGATAGCGTGGATAGAAGAAAGCGTCATTGGTCCACACTGCCTGGCAACCTTTGGGGGGCGCCGCGACGGGCTTATCATTGCTGGTATGCGCTGCACTGTCGCACCAGCGCAGGTAGGCCGTGACCGGATGGGTTACGCTCGGCGCGGTACCTGCCGCGCAGGTTTGTTGCTTGACATTGGTGCAATACTCGCCGGCCAGGAAGGTGTAGAAGTAAGCCGAACTGGTCAGATCGCTGGTGCTGGTGCTTTGCACGCCGTAGGCATCGTTCTTGACCGCCTTCCAGTTGGGCATCGCTACCCCGGTATTGGCTCCTGTCGTTGCCGAGGTACCGGTCTGGCTGGGATAGGTGGTGGTATCCAGGGTGCCGTCGGTGGCATATCTGACCGGTTTCTGATAAGTCACCGCCGGGTCGTAGGCGACGCCGTTGAAACGACTGTTTTTGTATAGATTGACGCCGGGGCTATTGTCGTTAGCCCAGTCGGGCATGTAATCCGAGTCCATGCTACCTGAATCGTCAAGGATAAACATCAGATTAGGCAGCACCGCCGAGGCGCCCGAGGTCACCAGCGGGGCCGACGAGATGCTCGTCACGGCACCTTGGGTGCCGGACGCCGCGCCGAGAAATAGCAGCGCCTGACCGATGCCCCTGAGTAATCTGCTATTCATGATGATTTTCCTTCCTTCGATGCACTACAAGGCCACGATCGCCTGAACGTAGCTGACGGTGTTGCGGGGCCCCGCGATGCGCGAGGTGATCCGGTAATAGACTTGGCTGCCGTAAGTCAGGGCTACCACGCCGGCGCCCTTGCTGCTGCTGCCGGTGCTGATGGTGGCCGGCGGCTGGGAACACCCGGCGCCGGCGCTGCTGGGCGGCAGGGGCTGGGCGCACAGGCGCTGAATGGCATAGGAAACAGTATTTCCGGCGGAATTCGGCGCCGATGCCGTGTAGACCATGAAAGTACCGGGGGCAGCCGGGTTGACCGTGACGGCCTGATTGACCAGCACCGTGCGCCAGAAGGTGTCCCAGTTCACTCCAGCGCCCGGGTCTTGCCGTATGGCGGAGTAACCTTGGGCGGCGACGCTGGTGTAGAGCTGGGCGCCGCTATTGGTCTCGAGCCAGTTGACGGCAACTTCGATGCCGGTATCGCCGGAGTTGGTGGCGCCCTGCTGGAACGTCAGGTTGCCGGCGATGATGTTGGTCATGTTCACCGAGCGCACCAGGGCGATGCCGCCAAGCGTCATGGCCACGAGCATGATCAGGGCAATCATGAGCACCACGCCGCGCTGACGCGAGGGTGGGATTTGGCGCATCCGATTGGGCAGAGGTTTGATCAGCATCCTGCTTGCACTCCCAGCCAGGAGACATTCCGCAGCGGTACCGTGGTCTGGTAGAGCTTGTAACGATAGTTCTGCCAGTTGGCCTCGGTTGTCAGGTTGATCGGTACCGGGGTGGCGCTCGTGGTTCCCGCCCAGACCGGAGCCCCGGCGGTAACCACCGTCTTTTCGAACTGGCCGCTACGCACCACCAATGCCAACCTGAGTGCCGCCGCCATTGACCAGCCACAAGCTGTGGCGGGGGTGGTCTGGTCATAGGTGTCAACGATCGCATCCATCGGTATGGACGTGTCACGGCCGTATTCGGCGCGCAGACTGACGACATTGCTGGCAATCGGCACCCAGGAGGCGTTGCACGATCCGCCGACTGCCGTTGCGGCGGGGCCGTCGGTCATCGTGCAGGCGGCGGCGCAGTTGCTGGTCATGTAATCGCAGACCGTAAGGTTGCCGCGATGCACGGCGTAGACCAGCACTTTCGGCGCCTGTCCGAGACTGAACAGGGTTCCTTGGCCCATGCCGGCGCTGCCGGTGGTCACGGCCACATTGGCGCCGACGCCGGTAACGGTATCCAGCATCAGGCTGCAGGGCGTCAGCCGGGTTGCCGGCGCGGCGATGACCCGGTCGTTGACCAAAAACGAAGCAAGCGCGGCGACGGTATAGGGCGGCGTGGCGGCCGAAGTCTGGTCCGTGATGACTTCGCCTTGCGGCGAACTGTTGGAGTTGCCATAAACGATCAGCAGCGTGTCGGTATTCGGATCGCCGGCCGGGATGGAGGCGTGGTTGATCGTCACCGGTGCGATGGAATTGAGGGTCACGCCGGCGCGCAGCAGAATATTGCAGCCCAGCAGCCGGATATCGGTAATGCCATACCCGCTCTGGCGGATGTCGCGCTGCAAGCCGTAGAGGGCAATGGCGCCCGCGCTTTGCGCATCGCCGCTGCCCGTAGTCGCACGCTTCTGACCCTCGGTCAGGGAAAACAGCTGCATCATGACGATGATGCCGATCATGCCGATCACCATGCCGACCATGACTTCGACCAGGCTGAATCCCTTGTGGCGGCGATACTCGCTTCGAGGGAAAGAATAGGGTGTCGTGGCTAACAAGTGCATCTCCTACCTGATCTGCGCCGTGACCGTATGGGCATGAGGCGTGCCATCGTTGGGCGCCTGCCAGCGCACTGTGACGGTGACGGTGCCCGAGGTCGCGCCGGCCGAGGTATCGACGACAACGGTCGGCGGATTGGTCGCCGTGCCGGGCAGGGAGTGAGCCACCGTCCTTCGATCCGGCAGCGGATCGGTGGCGGCCGGGGGGGATCGGTACCCGAACCACGTTGTATAGGTTGGGTAACTCTGGCAAGCCGTGCTGTAGGGGTCTGCGGTACATGCGGCACACGCGGTGGCGGCTGCCGCAACGCCGGCGGTCTGCGCGGTGCAGGCGTCGGCACCGGTGGCAAAAAGGGCACTCATGTTGGCCGGAACACGATCGCTGGTCCACATTTCGGCGAGCAGTTCCTCCGCCAGCATGCTGGCATCGGAGCGATACTTGGCATCCCCCGCCAGCTTTACCGATACCGCCTGCAAGGCCACGATGGCCAGAATGCCGAAGGAAAAGATCAGGATGGCAATCAGCGCTTCCAGAATCATTATTCCGGATTGGCTGTTTCGGGATGACATCGCGGGATGATGGGCAATCATGCTAGCACCCCACGGGATCCGTATTGGCGCGGGCCGGGTCGCACAGGCGGATCTGGCCTCCTGCCGAAACCGCCACGCGCATGCAGCGCACCGGGCCGCCGCCGCCGCCGATAGTGGCGCAAGTACCCGCCGCCGGATTGGAAACATTGATATTGATCGCCGCGCCGGGAACCGGGATGACTCGTCCCAGGCCATTGAACATAATGGAAGACTGGTCGGCTGCTACCGCGACGCCGGTCGAGCCTTCGCTCGACGGCCTGACCTGGATCATGCGCGGCGCGGGGCTGACCGCCGAGTCGCCCGCATCCTGGGCTTCATTCAGCAGGCCATTGGCGCACAGGCCGGATGGATCATCAAAACTCACTATCCAGTTGGTGCCGTTTGCCGATACCACGCAGGTTGCCGTCAGCGTGTCGGTGAGATTGAAGCGGATCTGGGCGTTGCGCCGGACAGCTTCGGTGCGCGCCAACTGGAGGCCGTTCAGGATGGCCTCGGCCGTGGTGCGAATCTTGGTATTCTGGATCCACGCCGTATAGCTGGGCGCTGCCAAGGCAAGCAGCGACCCGATGATCACGAGCCCGATCGCCAATTCGACCAGGCTCATGCCGTGCTGACGATGTTGCAGGTTCAGCACGACCCCCCCACGTTGGTAACCCAGCAACCCCCAGTAGTCGCAGGCGGGGTGGGCGAAGTTGTTTGCCATCTGTCTGGGGCCGGGGCGGCGATGACGGTTGACTTGTTGCCGCTCTCGTCAATTCTGTAGGTGAAACCCGCCATGCCGCTCTTGCCCGCGGCTTGCAGCGTGAAATTGGTGGCCGAACCGGCAACCGAGCATGAGAAGTCGAACTGCTTGCTGCTTGTCGTATCCGCGGTACACGCCGGTGCGGCGACATAAGTGCGGTTATCCTGGAAAAACTGCTCCATTTGCACGCGCTTGGTCGACAGGGTCGACGTTGCGTCCGGAATCTTGCCCCTGATCACATAATCCGAATAGTTGGGAAGCGCGATGGCCATCAAGATGCCCATGATGACAACAACGATCATCAGTTCGACCAGAGAGAATCCGTTTTGTGTTTTCATTGGCAACCTCGGCTGTAAGCAATACTTGGAAGAGAACCCTGATGCGGCACAACGAACCCGCAGCACCCGAAAATGTATCGCAATTATCTGCATGATAGCGTTGTGGGGTATTTAGTACAGCCGGCCCGACATACGGTGCACTATCCGGTATGAACGGTCGATTGGATGTTCCCCCTTCGCGGCTTCCCGCTGGCCCGGCCACCGGAGATGCCCGGCATTACGCTTCCGGTGCACGTTGCCTGGCACTGCCGCTGGCGTGTTCCTGCGCGCTCCATCTGCTTGTCCTGTTTTCTCCCGTGTTTGGCACGGTCGCCAGTTTTGCCCCGTCTGTCGCGCCGGGCGGCCAGAAAGCGCCGCCCAGTTTTTCCGTGACGCTGACGCCGTTCCATAGCCTGAGAGCCGAGGATTGGCATCCGCCGAAAGAGGGTGCCGCGCACGCCGAATTGTCGGAGCGGGATCCCAAACCGGTAACGAAGGATCCGTTGAAACCAACCGACAGCCGCATGGACGGTGCCGATCTGCTGCCTCTGCCCGGAGTCATTTATTACCCGACGAGCTTTCTGACCGTGCGTCCCCAGCCCTTGGCCGAGGCCAATCTCGATCCCCCGCGGCTACGACCGATCGTCGCCTCCGGCAAGGTGATCCTGACACTGTGGATCAATCCGTTCGGCCTGGCCTCCAAGGTTTCCGTGGAATCCACGAGCCTCCCCGAGATTTTTACCGCCACTGCCGTCGACGCATTCCAGTCGCTGCGCTTCAAGCCGGGGGAGCTTCACGGCCAGAAGGTCGGCGCCGTCATGAGAATCGAGGTTACTTACGATGATGGAAGGCTGATCAGCACGGAGATATTGCAGTAGCACCGGTGTTTCGTCAGGCGCCGATTCAGGATAATGTTCGCCAACCGAGCCAGGCCACGAGACCATGCCCGAAAAACTCAAACTCCTTTCCTGGCGCGATATCGTGTTCGTCGCGCTGCCTTCCCTGCTGCTGGTGATCGGTGCGTTCTGGCTGGCTGCACAGTTCATCAAGCCGGCGCCACCGGACCGGCTGGTCGTCAGTACCGGCGGCGAGGGCGGCGCCTACCAGCGCTTTGCCGCGCGCTACAAGGATGTGCTGGCGCGTTACGGCATCGCACTGGTGGAGAAGCCCTCCGCCGGCTCGACCGAGAACCTGGAGCGGCTGCGCAACCCGGAATTCGAGGTCGATGCGGCGTTCATCCAGGGTGGCACGGCGCGTCCGGGTGAAGAGGATGAACTGGTTTCGCTGGGCGACATCTATTACGAACCGTTGTGGATTTTCTACCGCGAGGCGGCCTTGCGCGGCAGCGACAAGCTGCTCGATCTCAAGGGCAAGCGGGTGGCGGTGGGCGGTGCGGGCAGCGGTACGCATTATCTGGCCATGGAGTTGCTGGCCGCCAACGGCATCGATGCGAAAAACACGAAGCTGGTCGAAGCCGGCGGCCTGGGCCTGGTCGAGCGGTTGCAGAGGAACGAGCTCGATGCCGTGTTCGTCGTCGGGCCGACGCAGTCCTCGCTGGTGTGGGCGCTGCTGTACACGCCGGGTGTGCGCCTGATGAGCCTGACGCATGCCGATGCCTACACGCGGCGTTTCCCTTATCTGGCCCGGCTGGTGCTGCCGCGCGGGGCCATCGATCTGACACTGGACATTCCGCCGCACGATACGCAACTGGTGTCGCCGATGGCAACGCTGCTGGTGCGCGAGGGCATGCATCCGGCCCTGATCGACCTGCTGATGCAGGCGGCGAGCGAGGTGCATGGCGCGCCCGGCGTGTTCCAGAAACCCGGTGAATTTCCTCGTGCCGGGCATACCGAATTTCCGCTGTCGAAAGAAGCGGAGCGCTACTACAAGTCCGGCAAGCCCTTCCTGCAGCGCTACTTGCCGTTCTGGGCGGCGACGCTGATCGACCGCATGGTGGTGATGCTGGTGCCTTTGCTGGCGGTGTTGGTGCCGCTGTTCAAGTTCGCGCCGCAGATTTATGGCTGGCGGGTGCGTTCGCGCATCTACCGGCGCTACGGCGAATTGAAGTTCCTTGAAAACGAACTGAACGAAAATCCGGACCGGCACAGCCGCGCCGAATGGCTGGCCAAGCTCGACGGCATCGAGACGGATGCCAGCCGGATACGAACCCCGCTGACGTTTTCCGACATGCTCTACACCCTGCGCGGGCACATCGATCTGGTGCGGGAGATGATAATTCGCCGTACCGCCAGCGCCGACTCTTAAAGCCGGCGTATCTTCTCCATCAGCCCCGTGGTCGAGCGTTCGTGGATGAAGGGGATGGAATGCACCGCGCCGCCCCAGGCCATCACTTCCCGGTAGCCGACGATTTTTTCCACCGCCCAGTCGCCGCCCTTGACCAGCACGTCGGGCCGGCAATCGAGGATGCGCTGGAGCGGCGTATCCTCGTCGAACCAGGTCACCAGCGACACGCATTCGAGCGCGGCCAGCAGCGCCATGCGGTCGGCCAGCGGGTTGACCGGCCGGTCGTCGCCCTTGCCCAGGCGCTTGACCGAAGCATCGGAATTAGCAGCAACGATCAGCGAGGCGCCGAGGTTGCGAGCCTGGGCCAGATAGGTGACATGGCCGCGATGCAGGATGTCGAAGCAGCCGTTGGTAAACACCAGCGGCCGCGGCAGCAGCGCGATACGCCCGGCGAGGTCTGCCGGGGCGGCGATCTTGGCCTCGAAGGCCGGGGGCGGATACGCCATGCGGCGCCGACTCTTGTACTGGGCTACTTCTTGGCGGGCGTCGGCTTGGCGTCCTGTGCCGGTGCCGATGCCGCAGGCGGCGATGTATTGTCCAGCGCCTTGGCCTGTTCCGGGGTGATGATCTCGAACACGCGTACCACCTTCTGCACGCCACCCGTGGTGCGGGCGATTTCCACCGCCGCATTGGCTTCGGTCTGGGTCACCATTCCGAGCAGGAAAACCACGCCGGCTTCGGTCACCACCTTGACGTGGTTGGGCGAGAACTTGTTGGCATCGACAAAGCGCGCCTTCACCTTGGAGGTGATGTAGGAATCATTGCTGCGTCCGCCGAAGCTGGACGGTCCGGCGATCGCCAGCTCATTGCTGATCGACTTGACGTTGGGCACGCCGGAGGCAAGCTTTTCGACATCGGCCTTGGCCGCCTCGTTCGGCACTTCGCCGGTCAACAGGACCATGCGGTTGTAGCTGGTCACATTGACATGCACCTTGTCGCCGTATTTCTCGGTGATGCGGTTCGCGGCGCGAATTTCCATGCCCTCGTCGGAGACGAAGGTCTCCGGATTGCGGCGGTCGGTCAGCATCAGCACGCCGGTGCCGACGCCGACCGCGGCGGTGCCGAAACAACCGGCGAGGAGCGGGGCGCAGAGCGCCAGCGCGGCGAGGTTGCGAATGGTCTTGCCGATGTCGGTTCGGATGGTCATTGCGTTTCTCCAAGTATCAAGGCATCGATGCCATCGCACAGACAGTGGATGGTGAGCAGGTGTACTTCCTGAATCCGGGCGGTGCGTTCAGCCGGCACGCACAGGTGGATGTCGTCGGCAGCGAGCAGCGCGGCGATCTTGCCGCCGCCTCGGCCGGTGAGTGCCACCACCGTCACGCCATGGGCATGCGCGGCGCGGATGGCTTCGATCACATTGGGCGAATTGCCCGAGGTCGAAATCGCCAGCAGCACGTCGCCGCGCCGGCCCAGCGCCTGGATCTGCTTGGCGAAGACGTCTTCGTAGCGATAGTCGTTGGCGATCGAGGTCAGCGTCGAAGTGTCGGTGGTCAGGGCAATCGCCGCCAGCGGCGGGCGTTCCTTTTCGAAGCGGTTGAGCAGTTCGGCGGCAAAGTGTTGCGAATCGGCGGCCGAGCCGCCGTTGCCGCAGGCCATCACCTTGCCGCCGGCCGCGAGACTGTGCACCATGCGCCGCGCGGCGGCTTCGATCGGCGCGGCCATGGCGGCCAGCGCCGCGGTCTTGGTTGCGGCGCTGTCCTTGAACTGCTGCTGAATGCGATCGGCGAGTGACATGAATCAGGTCTTTGCTGGGTGGGCGGACATTTTAACGGATGAGGATAGCCCTCCCCGGCGCCGGGCCGAGGCCGGAATAGGGGGCCTAGAGCACGACAAATACTTCGATCAGCACCCGCTGCCAGGGGTTCCGGTGCTGGCGCAATTTGGCGATGCGGGCATCCACGGGCTCGCCGCCATCCATCGCGGCAGCCACGCCGCGGTTTTCGGCGCGCGGCAGGTAGCCCAGTTTCCGTCCGCGCCATTCGACACGAACCGCGTTGGCGTCGTGGGGGTTGTCGGCCTCGCGCACCAGCAGCAGGCGGTCGCCCTCGTGCATTTCCTGCCACAGGGTTTCCCCCGCGTGGTACTGGAAACCCGCGAGGGGCGAGCTTTGCACCAGGATGCGGACGTCGCCGGCCAGCGCCGTCAGGCTGACGGCAAGGCCGAGGCCGAGCAGGAGTCTAGTCAGCAGAAAACGCATTGCGCAACCATTCAATGTGCTGGGTTTCGGCGCCGTCGAACAGCACGCAATCGAAGCGGCAGGGCGATTCGCCGTGGCGCGCCAGCCAGTGCCGCGCGGCGAGGATCAGCCGGGCCTGCTTGGTGGGCGTGATGCTGGCCGCGGCGCCGCCGAAATCGCCGCGGCTTCTCAGGCGAACCTCGACGAACACCGTGGTCTTGCCGTCGCGGCAGACCAGGTCGATCTCGCCGCCCTTCACCCGGAAGTTGCGTTCGATCAGCTTGAGCCCCTGGCGCTGCAAATAGTCAGCTGCCATTTGTTCCGCGGCTTGGCCTTTGGCTTGTCTCGTGTTCATGCAAGAATGCCGGACATGGAAAATGCATTGTATGTCGTCGCCACGCCGATCGGAAACCTCGGCGACATCACCCTGCGCGCGCTGGAAACCCTGCGTGGCGTCGACCTGGTGGCCTGCGAGGACACCCGCCATGCCCGCCATTTACTGGATCATCACGGCATCAAGGTGCCGACGCTGGCGCTGCATCAGCACAACGAGAATGAGGCTGCCGAGAAGCTGATCCGCCTGCTGGGCGAGGGCAAGCGCGTCGCGCTGGTATCGGATGCCGGCACGCCGGGCGTCTCCGATCCGGGCGCGCGTGCGGTGGCGGCGGTGCGCGCCGCCGGTTTCCGGGTGATTCCGCTGCCGGGGCCGAATGCGGCGATCGCGGCGATGTCGGCGGCCGGCCTTGCCGATCAGCGCTTTCTGTTCGCGGGATTCCTGCCCGCGAAAGTCGGCGCCCGCAAGACGGCGATTGCGCAACTGGCGGCCGTCGATGCGGCACTGGTGTTCTACGAAGCGCCGCATCGAGTGATGGAAACCGTGGCCGAACTTGTCGCGCTGCTCCAGCCGCAACGCGAAATCGTCATCGCCCGCGAACTGACCAAGCTGTTCGAGCAGATCGAGCGCATGCCCTTGCCTGTCGCGCCGGCCTGGCTGGCGGCAGATGCCAACCACCAGCGCGGCGAATTCGTGCTGGTGGTTTCCGCGCCGCCGGCGCGAGAGGGCATGGATGCCGAGACCGAGCGCGTGCTGGCCGCGCTGCTGACCGAGCTGCCGGTGAAACAGGCCGCCAAGCTGGCGGCGGAAATCACCGGCCAGCCGAAGAATGCGCTGTATGCGCGGGCACTGGAGCTGAAGGACGCCGCCGTATAATCGCCGCCATGCAGACCCTCACCATCACCCGGCCCGACGACTGGCACTTGCATCTGCGCGATGGCGAGGCGCTGGCCGCCGTCCTGCCCGACACGGCGCGGCGCTTTGCCCGCGCCGTCGTCATGCCCAACCTGAAGCCGCCGGTGACCACCGTCGCGCTGGCCGCCGCCTATCGCGACAGGATTCTTGCGGCACTGCCCGCGGGCATGGGCTTCACGCCGCTGATGACCTTGTACCTGACCGACAACATGCCGCCGACAGAAATCGATGCGGTCAGGGCCAGTGGCTTCGTTCATGCGATCAAACTCTATCCGGCCGGGGCGACCACCAACTCCGACGCCGGCGTCAGCGACCTCAAGAAGTGCGCGGCGACCCTGGCGCGCATGGAAAAGCTCGGCGTGCCCCTGCTGGTGCATGGCGAAGTCACCGATCCGGCCGTGGATATCTTCGACCGCGAAGCGGTGTTCATCGATACCGTGCTGAAGCCGTTGCTGCGAGATTTTCCGGGCTTGAAAGTGGTGCTGGAACATATCACCACCCGGAACGGCATCGACTTCGTCAAGGCCGGCGGCGCCAACGTCGCCGGTACCCTGACGGCGCACCATCTGCTGCTCAATCGCAACGCGATCTTTGCCGGCGGGATTCGCCCGCATCACTACTGCCTGCCGGTGCTCAAGCGCGAGAGCCACCGCCAGGCATTGGTGGCGGCGGCGATCTCGGGCAATCCGAAATTCTTCCTCGGCACCGATTCGGCGCCGCATGCGCAAAGCGCCAAGGAAACGGCTTGCGGTTGCGCCGGCTGCTACACGGCGCATGCCGGCATCGAGTTGTATGCCGAAGCCTTCGAGGCCGCCGGCGCACTCGACCGGCTGGAAGCCTTCGCCAGCTTTTTTGGCCCCGACTACTATGGTCTGCCGCGCAACACCGAGAAAATCACCTTGCGGCGCGACGCCCTTGCCGTACCCTTGAGCCTCGACTATCTTGGCGGCGATCGATTGGTGCCGCTGCGTGCGGGCGAATCCATTGCCTGGCGTCTGGAGTAATGCGATGAAGCACGTTTTTGCCCTGCTCTCGATTTTCTTGTTGACTGCCTGCGGCGACACGCAGCATGCCGCCTACCTGATTACCGATGGGCAGCATTCCTTGACCCTGACACGGCAGCAGGCCTTTATCGGCAGCGATTGGGATACCGAATTTGTCGTCGCGCGCTTCCCGGATTGCCAGCGGCGCTATCCGCTGAAGGAGCTGGTGGGCGACAAAGTCAAGATCGATGTGTATCGCACCGAACCCGGCGTATTCATCCTGAATTCCGGGAAGCGCTGGTATGTTACCGAGACCAGGACCTGCCGCTTCGAGCAGTTCAAGGAAGCGCCGCCGGCGCCGGGTGACGTGATCGGCAGTTTCCAGGTCAAGGACGGCACACTCGAATACAAGAGTCAGGAAGCGCCGGCCGCCGTCCCGCCAGCGCCGACTTCCGCGCCAAAACAATGACCGTGGGCGGAGCGGGCCTTCATCCGCTCTCGGCCTTCCTTCAGCCCTGGTTTGCCGCCGGAACGCCGGATATTTCCTGCTTGAATGAAGTGGCGCGGCAGCGCGGGTTGCGCACCGGGAATGGCGCGGCATTGCGCTTTGTGGCGCCACCGGAAGACTCGGAAGGCTACGAGGCGCGGGCGTTTCTGCGCGGCGAGATTGCGACGCGACCCGACAATTTGCATGATCTGTTCAATGCGCTGATCTGGCTGAGTTTCCCCCGGACCAAGGCGGCACTCAATCGACGCCACGTTGCCGCGCTCGAGGTGTTGCAAAAGCAGGGTAGCGCCGCGCGCGGCCCGCTGCGCGACGCGTTGACCCAGTTCGACGAATGCGGCGTGGTCGTGGCGGGTGCCTGCCCCGATCTCTGGTCGGCCTTGTGCGCGCATCGCTGGCGGGAAGTTTTTGTCGAGCGGCGCGAAGAGTTGCTGCGCACCACCCGCTTCATCGTCTTCGGCCACGCCAGCCACGATGCATTGGCCGCGCCCTTTGTCGGGCTGTGCGGCAAAGCCATGTTTGTCGACGTCGATGAGGCGTGGCTGGAGCTGCCCGAGGCGGCGGCGCTGGCCGCGCTCGATGTGCGCCTGGCCGTGTTATTCGACAATTCGCAATTTTCGCCGCGCGACTGGCAACCGCTGCCATTGCTCGGTATTCCCGGCGCCACGGCGGATAACGAGCGGCCTGATTACTACGACGACACGCGCCAGTTTCGTCCGGCGCGTACAATGCGCCCGGGAAGTTCGCCAGGCAACCGCTGAGCATGAAAGTGCTTGGAGGAAAGTCCGGGCCCCATAGAGCGGAATGCCGGCTAACGGCCGGGCGCTATAAGTCGAAAGACCCAAGGCGACAGACAGTGCAACAGAAAGATACCGCCTAAGCCCGACTTAGACGCCGCAAGGCGGCAAAGTCCTTTTCTGAAGAGCAGCTCGCTGCGATGAAGGAAAGAAAGGGCCGGTAAGGGTGAAATGGTGGGGTAAGAGCCCACCGCGGACGTGGTAACACGGACGGCATGGCAAACCTCATTCGGGGCAAGGCCAAATAGGGGAGTAATGGCGTGGCTCGCGTCGCTCCCGGGTAGGCTGCTAGAGGCCGTCGGCAACGGCGGTCCCAGAGGAATGGTTGCCCACGACAGAACCCGGCTTATCGGCGGACTTCCCACCCCCGACGGGGGTGGGAAGTCATTTTATGGACAATCCCCCCGGCCCCCTTTCATGGAAAGGGGGTGACGAAGTCAGGCCGCCTGCGGCAGCTCAGGAAAAGCGGAAAAGTCGGCGCTGGCGGGACGGCGATTTACCTGACCAGCAGCACCGGCACGTTGGACAGATGCACGACCTTCATCGCCACCGAGCCGAGCAGGGTGCCGGCGAGTCCGCTGTGGCCGCGGGTACCGATCAGGATCTGGCTGCAGCCGTGGCTGTCGGCGAAGGCCGTGATGGTGGCAGCCGCTTCGCCGACCATGACGTGCAGCTCGGCGGTGAAGCCGGCCGCCTTGAGCTGGTCCCGCGCCGGGGCAAGCGCGGCCATGCCGGCTTCGAGGTGAAATTCGCGGAGCGTCTCGGCGTCGATGAAACGCCCGATATCGCCGGGCAGCGACGCCTGCACGTTGATCAGGAGAATTTGCGGCGGTTCGCGCCAGTCTGCTGCGTGCCTGGCGATCCAGGCCACCGAGTGCAGCGCAATGTCGGAGCCGTCGATCGGCACTAGCCATTTTTGCGTCATGATGAGCCTTTCGTGGAATCGTTGACGGTAAGTTCGACGGCCGCGCGCGGCGCGGCGCGCAACGCCAGCCATTTGCCGATGAGCACCACCAGCACTGCGCCGCCAATGGCCGCCAGGGTCTTGGCGTAAGGAATCCCGCTGAGCAGGTTCGCCGGCAGGGCCGGATCGGTGACGATCATGCCGCCGCCGATCCAGCCGAGCAGGGCACCGCCGGCGGTGATCACGATGGGGTAGCGGTCCATCAGTTTCAGCACCAGCTGGCTGCCCCAGACCACGATCGGGATCGAGACCAGGATGCCGAAGGTCACCAGTACCATGCTGCCGTTGGCGGCGCCGGCCACGGCGATGACGTTGTCCAGGCTCATCACGGCGTCGGCGACGATGATGGTCTTGATCGCGCCGGCCAGCGTGGTCGAGGCGGCAACGTCGCCATGGGCATCTTCTTCGGGCAGCAGCAGCTTGACGCCGATCCAGAACAGCAGCAGGGCGCCGACGATCTTGAGCCAGGGGACGGCGAGCAATTGCAGGGCGAAAAAGATCAGCACGATGCGCAGGCCGATGGCGCCCACGACACCCCAGAAGATGCCCTTCTTGCGCTGCTCTGCGGGCAGCTTGCGGCAGGCCAGTGCAATGACGACGGCGTTGTCGCCGCCGAGCAGGATGTCGATCAGGATGATTTGCAGTACCGCGATCCAGAATGCGGCGGTCGATATGTCGAGCATGGGGGTGGTTGAACCTCGATAAGGGCGGCGCGGCGCGTAGTTTAGCCCCTGCACTGGGCAATCGCTATGGCAGGGATTTCCTGTCGAGATCGAACGCCAGCTGGATGCCGAGGCGGCCGGCCGCCCCGCGCAGGTGGTCGAGCGCGCAGCGGCGGGCGCTTTCGGCATTGCCGCGGGAAATGGCCTCGAACAGCGCGCGATGCTCGCGTTGGGCCTCCTGTGGGAGGGCCTGCGCGCTGTCAGTACCTCGCCAGGACATCTTGCGCGAATCGGAAAAGTGCCGGCCAAGGAATTCGACCAGCCGGCTGACATAGGAATTGCGCGTGGCCCTCGCCATCGCGATATGGAAATTGTCGTCGGCCTCGGTGCCGTCGCTGCCGTTGGCCAGCGCATCGTCCATTGCTTGCAGGTGTTCCGCCATGATCCGGAGGTCGGTCGCGTCGCGTCGCTGCGCCGCGAGTTCCGCCACGGCACCCTCGACCATGGCGCGCAGTTCGAAGATGTCACGCAATTCGACCAACTCCGGGCCGGCGCCCTGCCACAGGCGCAGGTTGATGGTTTTCGGCGTTTCGACCACATAGGCCCCGGAGCCCTGGCGGGTTTCGATCAGGCCATCGGCCTTCAGGCGCGCGATGGCTTCGCGCACCACGGCGCGGCTGACGCCAAACGCCTCACCGAGTGCCTTTTCCGTCGGCAGGCGTTCGCCGGGCTTTATTTCGCCCGCGGCGATGCGGCGCTGCAGATCGCCCGAGACCTCCTCGGAAAGCCTCAAGGGTCGTGCAATCCGGCTCAACTCGGTGCCGGGTTCGACGGATGGGGGGGGCGTATTCGACATGTACACTTTTAATAGTTGTCCTATTGTCAGACAAATTCTGTTTCTGGTAAAGTGGGTTCGTCACGCGCAGTTCCCAAGAATGTAAATAGAGACCGCAGGTTGTTACGACAGCCCCAATAGCGGTCACAAACCAACAATTGTTCTCAGGAGGAGACTATGTCCGACACCAAGCAACCCGAGCAGAAGCCGTCTCGCCGCAAATTCCTCGCTGCCGCCGTCACCGGCGGCGTGGGTGCCGCGGCGGCTGGCTTTCCGATGATCGCCAAGGCTCAGGCCGGCCCGATCAACATGCGCTGGCAATCGACCTGGCCGGCGAAAGACATCTTCCACGAATACGCGCTCGATTTCGCCAAGAAGGCGAACGACATGACCGGCGGCGATCTCAAGATCGAGGTACTTCCCGCCGGCGCGGTGGTTCCGGCTTTCGGCCTGCTGGAGGCGGTTGCCAAAGGCACGCTGGACGGCGGCCATGGCGTCCTGGGCTATCACTATGGCAAGCAGAATGCCCTGGCCCTGTGGAATTCCGGTCCGGCCTTCGGCATGGATGCCAACATGCTGTTGTCCTGGCACAAGTATGGCGGCGGCAAGGAACTGCTGGCCAAGCTCTACAATTCCATCGGCATCAGCACGGTGCAGTCCTTCCTCTACGGACCGATGGCGACGCAGCCCTTGGGCTGGTTCAAGAAACCGATCACCAAGCCGGAAGATTTCAAGGGGTTGAAGTTCCGCACCAACGGCCTGGCGATCGACTTGTTCACGGCGATGGGTGCGGCGGTGAATGCGCTGCCCGGCGGCGAGATCGTGCCGGCGATGGACCGCGGCCTGCTTGACGGCGCCGAGTTCAACAACGCCACCTCCGACCGCCTGCTCGGCTTCCCTGACGTGTCCAAGGTCTGCATGCTGCAAAGCTACCATCAGAGCGCCGAGACCTTCGAGATCATGTTCAACAAGCCGAAGTACGATGCCCTGCCGACGAAGATGAAGGCGATCATAAACAATGCCGTGGAAGCCGCTTCCGCCGACATGTCATGGAAGGCAATCGATCGTTATTCCAAGGACTACATCGAGTTGCAGACCAAGGACAAGGTCAAGTTCTACAAGACTCCCGATGCATTGCTGCAGAAGCAACTCACCCTGTGGGACGCGATTCTTGAAAAGAAATCGGCGGAAAATCCCCTGTTCAAGGAAATCGTCGAATCGCAACGGGCATTCGCCGAGCGCGCCGTGAAATGGGATCAGGACACCTACGTCAGCCGGCGCATGGCCGTGAGCCATTTCTTCGGAGGCAAAAAGGCGGCGCCCAAGAAGGCTTGAGGGTTTTCGCATCGTCAATGATCATCAACCATCCGGGCCCGGTCCGGGTGGTTGATTTTTTTGAGCAGGCAAAAACATGCAAATGCAGAAGTTACTGCTGACGATCGACAAGATCAGCACCTTCATCGGCCAGATGTTTTCCTGGCTGATCGTCTCGCTGACTTTCATGATCACCTGGGAAGTCGTCTCCCGCTATGCGTTCGACAATCCGCATCCCTGGGCCTTCGACGTCATGATCATGATGTACGGCACGGTGTTCATGATGGCCGGCGCCTACACGCTTTCCAAGAACGGCCATGTGCGCGGCGACGTACTTTACGGCTTTTTCTCGCCGCGCGTGCAGGCCAGCCTCGACCTGGCACTGTACTTCCTGTTTTTCATCCCGGGCGTATTCGCCCTTGCCTGGGCTGGCTACAACTTCGCCGGCGACGCCTGGGCCATCAACGAACATTCAAACGTCACGGCAGACGGCCCGCCGGTCTATCCGTTCAAGACCGTCCTTCCCCTCGCGGGCGGATTTTTGCTGCTGCAGGGCGCCGTCGAGATCATCCGCTGCGTGATCTGCATCAAGCAGGGCGAGTGGCCGTCGCGCGACGAGGACGTCGAGGAAGTTGACGTCGAAAAGCTCAAGGAAATGGTACACGTAAAGGATGCGGACATCGCCGCCCTCGACAAATACGTGGTCGCTCAGGAGCATGAGCACCGGGCACACGCGGGAGCGGTCAAATGAAAATCAGGAAGGAACTTTGGTTCGGCTTCACGCTGATGGCTGCGATCCTGCTGGTCACGGTACTCTTCATGCCTTGGAGCAACATGACCAACGGCCACCTCGGCCTGCTGATGCTGTCGCTGGTGGTGGTGGCCATCATGCTGGGTTTTCCGACCGCCTTCACGCTGATGGGCATGGGCGTGTTCTTCGCATGGCTGGCCTATCGCAGCGGCAATCCGGACCTTGCCGTGCGCCAGACCCTGGACCTGATGGTGCAGCGTGCCTATTCGGTGATGTCGAATGACGTGCTGATTTCCATTCCGCTGTTCGTCTTCATGGGCTATCTGGTCGAGCGCGCCAACCTGATCGCCAAGCTGTTCCGTGCGCTGGAGCTGGCACTGGCACGCCTGCCCGGCGCGCTGGCGGTGGCAACACTGGTCACCTGCGCGATTTTTGCGACAGCCACCGGCATTGTCGGTGCCGTGGTGACGCTGATGGGGCTGCTGGCTTTTCCGGCGATGCTCAAATCCGGCTATGACATTCGCCTGTCGGCCGGGGTCATCACCGCCGGCGGCTGCCTCGGCATCCTGATTCCGCCCTCGGTGCTGCTGATCGTCTATGGCGCCACGGCCGGCGTCTCGGTGGTGCAACTGTACGCCGGAGCGTTTTTTCCGGGCATCATGCTGGCCGGCCTCTATATCGCGTATGTAATCATCGTCGCCAAGTGGAAGCCGCATCTGGCTCCACCGCTGCCAATGGAAGAGCGGCACATCGACTTGCCGCCCGCCAACGAGAAAATCCGCGAAGCGATCAGCCATCGCGTACTCCCCGGCCTGATCGGCGCACTCAAGGGCTCGCGCAACCTGGGCATCAGCAGCGGCACGATCGCCAAGCAGGGGTTCATCGCCCTGCTGCCGGCGCTGACATTGGTGCTGTTCCTCGGCCTCACCTGGCACATGGCCACCAAGCCGGTGGTCAAGGCCGAAACCGCGGGGCTGATGGAGATGGGCGGCGGCATCGCCGAGGAATCGGTCGAGGCTGCGCCCGGGGGGCTCCAGGAACCGGAAGAAGAGGGCCTTGCCGAACCCAAGGAGGAGGATGGCGATCTCAAGGAGCCACCCGCCGAGGGCGACCTCAAGGAGCCGCCTGCAGCCAGGGAACTGCCGGGATCCGTCAAGGACGCACCGGCGGCAAAGGCGGAAGCGGCGCCGGTCAAACCTGCGGCGATCGCCGTGCCGCCAGCGCCGACCGCGGGGGATACCACCCCCGGCTCCGCCGGAGGCATAACTGTCGAAGCAGCGGAGCGCCTGCCGATTCCGATCTGGTACTGGATCGTGTTTGGCGTCAGCATCGCCAGCGCCATCGGCTTCTACGCGATCTTCACCTTCGTTCGCCTGGAAGTGTTCAAGATGCTCCTGGGGTCGTTCTTCCCCCTGGCGCTGATGATCCTCGCCGTGCTGGGCAGCATCGTCTTCGGTTTCGCCACGCCGACCGAGGCGGCCGCCATCGGCTCCGCCGGCGGCTTCATCCTCGCTGCCGCTTATAGGCAGCTCAACTTCGCCGTGGTCAAGGAGTCGGTGTTCCTCACCGCCAAGACTTCGGCCATGGTCTGCTGGCTGTTCGTCGGTTCCTCGATCTTCTCGGCGGCCTTCGCGCTGCTGGGCGGGCAGGACTTGGTCGAGAAATGGGTGCTGTCGCTCAACATGACGCCGCTGCAGTTCATGCTGCTCAGCCAGTTCATCATTTTCATCCTCGGCTGGCCGCTGGAATGGACCGAGATCATCGTCATCTTCATGCCGATCTTCATTCCCCTGCTGCCGCACTTCGGGGTCGATCCGCTGTTCTTCGGCCTGCTGGTCGCGCTGAACCTGCAGACAGCCTTCCTCTCGCCGCCGGTGGCGATGGCGGCGTTCTACCTGAAAGGCGTCTCACCACCGCACGTGACGCTGAACCAGATCTTTGCCGGCATGATGCCCTTCATGGCGATCCAGGTCTTCGCGCTGGCGCTGCTCTACATCTTCCCCGGCATCGGCATGTGGCTGCCCGGCGTGCTTTACGGCAACTGAGCGGGGAAGCATGGTGAAGCAGAAAATTCTGGTCGCGCGCGAAGTCTTTCCCGAAGTGCTGGAGCGCCTGCGCCAGCACTTCGAGGTCGATGACAACCAGGCCGATGCCATCCTCGGCGTCGAAGGCCTCAAGGTCCGGCTCGCCGACAAGGCGGGCGCGCTGACCGCGGCCACCGATCCGGTGACGGCGGATGTGATCGCCGCGGCGCCGGCCTTGAAGGCGATCTGCAACTTCGCCGTCGGCTACAACAACATCGACCTCGCCGCTTGTTCCCGGGCGGGGGTGATGGCGACCAACACGCCGGGCGTGCTCGACGACACCACGGCCGACCTGGCCTGGGCGCTGCTGATGGCCACGGCGCGACGCCTGCCCGCCGCCGAACGCTGGCTGCGCAACGGCGAGTGGCAAGGCTGGCAGTTCATCCAGTGGCTGGGCAGCGACGTGCATCACGCCACGCTGGGCATTCTCGGCATGGGGCGCATCGGCCAGGCGGTGGCAAGGCGGGCGCTGGGCTTCGACATGAAGGTGATCTACCACAACCGGACCCGCCTGCCGGCCGACAAGGAGGATGCCTGCCGCGCCCGCTTCGTGGATCGGGACACGTTGTTGCGCGAATCCGACTTTCTCGTATTGCTGCTGCCCTATTCGCCCGAAAGCCATCACACCATCGGCGCCGCCGAACTGGCACTGATGAAGCCCACCGCGCACCTGATCAACGTCGCCCGCGGCGGCATTGTCGATGACGAAGCGCTGATTTCGGCGTTGCGCCAGCGCCGACTCGCGGGGGCCGGCATCGACGTGTTCGAAGGCGAGCCGAAGTACAATCCGGGCTTTCTCGAACTCGACAACGTGGCCCTGACTCCGCATATCGGCTCTTCGTCCCGCGCCACGCGCATGGCGATGGCGATGCGCGCCGCCGACAACCTGATCGCCGCCCTTTCCGGTCAGCGGCCGCCCAATCTGCTCAATCCCGAAGTGATGGGGTGATGAAGGCTTCACCGCAGAGGCGCAGAGGAAACGCAGAGGAAATCCTGCCTCAGGGCTGTTTCTGTCTTTGCCTTTCTCTGCGCCTCTGCGCCACTGCGGTAAGGTTTTGATGAACGCCACAGCACGCCCCGGCGTCATGCTTGGCCTCGGCGTGGCGATTGCCGCCTACCTGCTGTCCTTCTTTCACCGCGTCGCACCCGCCGCGATTTCCGGCGACCTGCAGGCGACCTTCGCCATCGGCGGCGCGCAGCTCGGCACGCTGGCGGCGACCTACTTCTACGTCTACACGGTGATGCAGATTCCCACCGGGGTCCTCGCCGACACCCTGGGCCCGCGCCGCATCCTCTGGTGGGGCGGGCTGGTGGCCGGGGTCGGCGCCATCCTGTTCGGGCTCGCGCCGAGTTTCGAGCTGGCCTTCGTCGGCCGCACCCTGGTCGGTCTCGGCGTGTCGGTGACTTTCATCGCCATGCTCAAGCTGCTGGCGCTGGGTTTCGACGAACGCCGTTTCGCCACGCTGACCGGGCTGTGCATGCTGATCGGCAACCTGGGGTCGATCCTGGCCGGCGCACCGCTGGCCTGGGCGACGCAGGCCGCCGGCTGGCGCCAGGTGTTCGTCGTCGTCGGTTTGCTGTCGTTCGGCCTGGCGTTTGCCAGCCGCGCCTGGGTCATCGAAACTCCGGCGGGGAAGGTGGATCGAACAGCCTGGCTCACCGGCCTGGTGTCGGTGCTGAAAAACCGCGCCACCTGGCCGGGCTTCTTCGCCAATACCGGCCTGTCCGGAGCCTTCTTCGCCTTCGCCGGACTCTGGGCGGTGCCCTACCTGACGCAGATGCATGGCATGACGCGCGCCACCGCATCCAGCCATGTGAGCATTTACTTTCTCGGCTTCGCTTTCGGTTCGGCCTTGTGGGGGCGGGTGTCGGACGCACTGGGAAAGCGCAAGGCGGTAGCACTCGCGGTCTCCGGCCTGCACGTTCTGGGCTGGGGCGTCTGGTTGTGGGCGACGTGGCGGGCCGCTGGCGCATTGCCGCTGGCGGCCACCTATGCGCTATGCATCGTGATGGGCCTGGCCTCGGCGGGCTTCACGCTGTCATGGGCCAGCGCCAAGGAAGTCAATCCGCCGCAACTCTCGGGCATGGCCACCAGCGTGGTGAATGTCGGCGTCTTCCTCGGCCCCGCCATTCTGCAGCCGGCGGTCGGCTGGCTCATGGAACGCACCTGGGATGGCAGAATGGAAGCCGGCGTCCGCATCTATTCGGCCACCGACTGGCGCAACGGCCTGCTGCTGCTGACCGTGGCCGCTGTGGCCGGCTGGTTCGCGACGCTGCTGGTGAGGGAGACGGGTTGCCGCAACGTATGGAAGGCAAGGGAAGAAAAGTGAAGGGCATACTTCTGTTTGGTCACGGCGCGCGCAATCCCGAATGGGCGCAGCCTTTCCATCGCATCCGCGACGCCATCCTGGCGCGGGAGCCTGCGGCGCTGGTCGAGCCGGGATTCCTGGAACTGATGCGACCCGGCTTCGACGAGGCGGTGGATTGCCTGGTGCGCCAAGGCGCCACCGAAATCACGGTGGTTCCGATTTTCATGGCGGCCGGCAGCCACATCAGGAAGGACCTGCCGCAGATGGCGGCCAACGCGATGGATCGGCATGCCGGGCTGCTGATCGCGCTTGCGGCGCCGGTCGGCGAGGCCGAACCAGTGCTGGCGGCGATGGCCGACTATGCGATCAATGCAGCGCCTGAAATCTAAAGCCTATTTCAGCTGTCCCAGTTTTTCGGTCAGCTGCTGCAATGTTTCATAGATCTCTTCACCACGATCCTGCAACTCCATCATGCGCTTCATGAAGGTATGGACCAGCTCTTCCATGTGGTGTTCCTGATCGGTGCTCAGGCCGAGATGGACGAAGGCCTTGGCCATGCTTTGCTCCAGTTCGATCAGCAACTGCGAACTGGCGGCCCGGTCCAGGCCATGCGCCTGACGCATGGCGCTGACTGACTCGCGGATGCTTTGCAGCGCTTCGTCGATGCCCGCGCGGTTGCGCCGATTGGCTTCCTCGGCCTCGATGGCCTGCAGGCGCGAATCGGCACCCTGGGCGACGAGCGAGAGGTGGTCGCGCAACCGGCCGCACAGGTCCGGGTCATGCACCGGCATGTTGTTGACCATCACGGTGATGTGGTGGGTGTTGTAAACACCGCGATTGCGGAACTCGAAAATTCGTCCCTGGTCACGCACATGGTTCAGCACCGACACTTCCAGCGGCATATTGGCGCCCGCGGCGCTCAGCGTCAGCGTGCGCTGGCCGATGCGCGTTTGCGCGACCCCTTCAAGCTGGTAGCTTTGCAGCAGTTCGAGAACCCCGGTGGCTACTTCCTGCTCGGTGTTCCAGGAGAACAGCTTGCCGAGAAACTGCATGACGATGCCGGACTCGCCCATGCTGGTCATCATCATCATCGAAAAGCTGTTGGCGGCCTTGGCTTGCTCTTCCAGGGCTTTCTTGCTCAGGATGATCTGCTTCGCCACCTTGATCTTGCGCAGCACCTCTTCCGGCTCGAAGGGCTTGACGATGAAATCCTCGCCGCCGGCGTCGTAGCCTTTGATCCGGGCCTCGATGGTGTCGTTGCTCGAAACGAAGGTGACCGGGATGTCGCGCAGTGACTCGTCATCCTTGATCGCGCGGCAAAAAGCATAGCCATCCATGCCGGGCAGGCTGACATCGAGCAGTAACATCCCCGGCTTTTCGACTTCAAGCCGCGGCTGGCATGCTTCGACGCTTTCGAAGGTTTCCACGGTACAGTCGGGCTCCAGGATTTCGCGCATTATTTCAAGGATGAGCGGATCATCGTCGATGGCAAAAACCTTGAAAGCGTCACTCAATTCAATCTCCTTCGGAAGCGTTGTCACTGAAGCGGACGGCGATGGCATCGAACTCGCCCGCCAGTTCGAGGAATGCGTCCAGAACCTCGGGATCGAAGTGGCTGCCACGTCCCTCGCGGATCACTTCGACCGCCTTGGCATGGGGCATGGCCGGCTTGTAGATGCGCTTGCTGATCAGGGCATCGTAGACGTCGGCCAGTGCCATCAGCCTTGCCGACAGCGGAATTTCATCGCCGCCGATGCCTTGCGGGTAACCCTTGCCGTCCCAGCGTTCGTGGTGGCCGTAGGCAATCTCCGAGGCGACGCGCAGGAATGAACCGTCCGACTTGACGCGGATTTCCGCGGAGCGGATTGCATCGCGGCCGAGCACCGGATGGCGCTTCATCACCTCGAATTCCTCGGCGGTGAGCTTGCCGGGCTTCATCAGGATATGGTCGGGGATGCCGACCTTGCCGATGTCGTGGAGTGGCGCCGATTTCCAGATCATCTCCCATTCGCTTGCCGCCATGGCATCCTGCCAGGATGATCGAGCCGCGAGCCTCCGCGCCATTACTTCGACATAGGCGCTGGTGCGGTAAATGTGGTTGCCGGTTTCGTTGTCGCGCGTTTCTGCAATGGAGCCCAGCGCAAAGATGGTGAGGTCCTGGCTGTGCTGCAGTTCCTGTGTCCTCGCCTCCAGATCGTGGGTGCGCTTGCTGACCAGGGATTCGAGATGGGCATTCTGGTCCTGCAGCCACTCGTGAGCTTCCCGCAGTCGCAGATGGGTCTGCACCCGTGCCAGCAGGATGGGCGGCGCCACCGGTTTGGTCACATAGTCCACGGCGCCAAGTCCGAGGCCATGGGTGATGTCGGCTACGTCGGTATGGCTCGACAGAAACATCACCGGAATCGGATTCGTCAGCGGAGCCCTCTTGAGCGAGGCGCAGACGTCATAGCCCTTCATGTCGGGCAGTTCGACATCGAGCAGGATCAGATCGGGCTGGGGTTGCATGCGTGCCAGCTCCAGCCCCTTTTGTCCGCAGGTGGCAATACGGGTCTGGTAGTGAGGCCGCAGGCACTCGTTGAGGGCCTCCAGAACCACCGGGTCATCATCAATCAGCAAAATGATCTTCGCCATGCCTCTGCCTGAGTTGCAGTCCAGTTGTTGGGCGCCATCAAGGCCGGCGCAAGCCTTCACTCAAATCCGGTTTTTCGCATCCCGCGAGTCGAGCAGTTTGCCGGCGGCATCGAAGTCGAAGTTGCGCACGCATGCAAGTGCCTGTTGCAGGCGTGGTGCCCAATCCGTGCCTTTGAGCTCTGACAGGGAACGTTCGATCGCTTCCGCACTGTCGCCATCGGCGCACTTTATCATGACAATGAGCTGTGCGATGGATTCCGGCACGGGTCCTGCCGGAGACCGATCGAGCCCGGGCAAGGGAGCCGCTGCCGGTTCGGAGTTGCCGAAAGCGCTCCGGATTTCCGCGCACAGGAGCTCGACCATGGCTTGCAGCTGCCTGAGCAGGTCATCGGTTGGCGCACCCTGCATCAGGGCCGCCTCAAGGGCGGTGGCGATCGGATGCAAGCCGGTCATGCCCAGCATGCCGACGCGACCCTTGATGGCGTGGGCATGCTGGCGGGCGGTTTCCTGATTGCCGGCGTCGAGTGCCTGGCGAATCCTGGCCTCATAGCCCGGCGCCTCGGTAAGAAACTCCATCAGCCAGTGCCGGTAGCGCGTTTCGTTGCCGACGAAACGGGCCAGACCGGCTTGGGTATCGATGCTGTGCAGCGCGGCCAGACCCACCTCCCTGGAGGCGGGGATGACGGCTGGCGAGTCGATCGGCACCTGATGCTTGGCCACGGGAATCCAGCGCGCCAGCAACTGGAAGAAATGTTTGGTCTCGAAGGGTTTGCCGATGTGATCGTTCATGCCCGCGGCAATGCTGATTTCCTTTTCATGTTCCATGGTATGCGCTGTCATCGCGACGATAGGCAGCTCGCCGAATCCGGCCCAGGTGCGAATGTCGCGGGTGGCGGCGAGGCCGTCCATGACCGGCATCTGGATGTCCATCAGCACCAGGTCAAAGGCCTGCGGGCCGGATGCCTTGAGGATGTTGAGCGCCTCCCGGCCGTTGGCCGCCATGCGCGGGATGATGTCGACCTCGGCCAGCAGCGCTTCGACTATCTCGCGGTTGAGCGGCTGGTCATCCACCACCAGCACCTGGGCTTTCCGGTAACTCGTCGGCAGCGCGGCCATGCCGGGAGCTTGCCGGACATCCGAAATATCGGCGGCATCGCCCGGCGCGAGCCAGATTTTGACCTCGAAGGTGGCGCCGGCGCCTTCGCGGCTGGTGGCGCCGATCTCGCCATTCATCATTTCCGCCAGGCGTTTGCACAGCGCAAGGCCGAGACCGGTGCCGCCGAACTTGCGGTTCATCGACGCGTCGGCCTGGGCGAAAGGCCGGAACAGCCGCGCAATGCTTTGCTCGGACAAGCCGATGCCGGTGTCCTCGACCTCGATGTTCAGGCAAACCCGCGCCTCGCTGCGGGCATGGAGTCCGATGCGCAATTCCACCCGGCCGGCGGGGGTGAACTTGATGGCATTGGAGAGCAGGTTGATCAGTATCTGCTCGATCCGCAAGGGATCGCCGCGCAGCACATCGGGCACCGCATCGTCGATCCGCACGACCAGTTCCAGGCCTTTTTCCGTCGCGCGGTGGGTCATGACCGAATTGCAGCGTTCCAGCAAGTCACGCAGGCTGAAGGCGATGACCTCGAACTCCATGTGACCTGCGGAAATCTTTGACAGGTCGAGCAGGTCGTTGATGATGCTGGCCAGCGTCTTGCCGGCGCCGGTGACCTTGTCGAGGTAGTTCTGCTGCCGGGGATCGGTGCTGATCCGCCGTGCCAGTTCCGACAGGCCGATCACGGCATTGAGTGGCGTGCGCAGTTCGTGGCTGACATTGGCAAGGAAGGCGTCCTTGGCCTGATCGGCAACCTTGGCGGCTTCCAGCGCGGCGCTCAGGTCGGCGGTGCGCTGCTCCACCAGGTCTTCCAGATGAGCCCGGTGCTGTTCCAGTTCATCTTCGATCTGCTTGCGCTCCGTGATGTCTTCCTTGACCGCAAGAAAATGCGTGATCTCGCCCTTGTCGTCGAAAATCGGCGAGATGGAGGCTTCTTCCCAGAATAGCTCGCCATTCTTGCGCCGGTTGCGCACCACGCCGCGCCATTCCCGGCCGTCGAGAAGGGTTTGCCAAAGTTCCTGGTAGGTCGAGAGTGGCGTTTCCCCGGACTGGAGAATGCGCGGATTCCGGCCGAGGGCTTCCTCGGCGGAATATCCCGTAACCCTGGTAAAGCGCGGATTGACGTACTCGATCAGTCCTTCGCGATTGGTGATGACGATGGATACCGGACTTTGCTCGATCGCAGCCCGCAGTCTCAGATTCGAAGCCTCGATATCCTTTTGCGTCTGTATCAGGCGGGCGGTTCCGCGATAGCCCAGAAAGTTGCCGTTGCCGTCGAAATAGGGCTGCCCGCTGACCGAGATCCATTTCAGGGTCTGCCCATCCGTACCAATCTGATATTCGAAGTCGCGGAACGGGCGGCGCGCGTCGATGCTCGCCTGGTAGTTCCGCCATTTTTCAACCGATGCCATCTCGACCTCGGGGCGCAGATCCTTTCTCGCTTTGCCCAGTACCGCTTCAGCCGGCAACGGGGTGCGGTCATTCTTGCCGTTTTCGATCCAGCGGAAGCGGTCCTGGGCGTCCGTTTCCCAGAACCAGTCGGAGGAGGATTCCGAAAACGCCTTGAAGCGCTCCTCGCTATCCTTGAGCTCGCGCTGTGCCTGGTCGCGGGCGACGACATCGTCGGCCAGGCGCCGGATGACGGGACGAAACACCCTGAACATGCCAAGTGCCACCAGGCCGACGATGAGCAGCGTTGAAATCTGCAGCAACCGCAGCAACAGCATGACTTTATGCTCGGCATCCTGCTGATATAGCGCAGTGACCTGGTGCAGTTCCCTGATCAGGGTGTCGCCGGCCGTGGCAACAATCGTGGCGGTCTTCCGGCTTGCGGCGGGCGTACCCAGAGCCGAGGCCTCGATATCTGTGAGTACCAGGGACAGGTAACGACGGGATTCCGCATCGAGGCTTCCGGTCGGACCGAAATACATTGAATGGATGGATGAGCCGGCACCGAATGTTCTGGCAGTGGCAACCAGCCGGGCATGAGCCTGATCGAAGTCGTTCGCCGCCGAGCGTGCCTGATCGCGGTATTCGCGCTTTCTTTCCGGATCCGCTTCGCGCTGGTCGAGGACGAGGTACATCGCCATGCGCTGCGACAGCATGCGCTGTCGTCCCGCCAGATTAATGATTTCGGCGGTCTGCTGGTCATCGGTGATGCCATTCCAGCCGAGAAACAGCGAGCCCAGGGCGAGGGCCACTACCGCAAGCGACACGATCCATTGGCGTCGGGAAAGTGTGCGAATCAATTGGCTGGTGTCGTTACGGTCCATGGATACCTGATCCGGCGCGCCTCGAAGCGCATTCCCCAATGTTGTGACAATACCCCAATTTTTCGGGCCTTGTCGCCCTTCCGACGGGCGGCAAAAAAACGGGGGCGTGCGCCCCCGTCCGATTTGCAACCGCTGGCGAGTGAATCAATACACGTCGTGCTGGGTGTTATGCACGTTGAACTTGCCGGTCGGCGTGATCAGCTTCGGGTCCTTGATCACGGCTTTCAGCTTGCGCGTCTTGTCATCGACGATCACCAGGGCGGAAGTCTTGTCTTTCGCGCTCCATACCGAGAACCAGACTTCGTCGCCAGCCTTGTTGTACTCGGGCTGGACGATGCGCTTGGCGCCGTCGTCCTTGATGCCGGCCCATTCGCCGATCGGCAGGACTTCAAAACCCTTCTCCAGGTTGTTGATGTCGAACACGGCAATCGACTGGCTGACATTGGCTTCCGGATTGAGCGGCGTATCGACCCACAGGTTCTTCGACTTCGGATGGGTCTTGATGAACAGCGAGCCGCCGCCCTGTGCCTTGATGGTCTGCACCACTTTCCAGGCCTGGTCCTTGTGCTTCTTCGGATCGGTGCCGATCAGGCTGACCGTCTCGTCGCCGAGGTGGCTGGTGGCCCAGACCGGACCGAACTTCGGATGCACGAAGTTGGCGCCGCGACCCGGGTGCGGAATCTTGCCGACGTCGATCAGCGCCGCCAGCTTGTCTTCCTTGGTGTCGACCACGCCGATCTTGTTCGAGGCGTTGGCGGCAACCATGAAGTAGCGACCGGTGGAATCGAAGCCGCCGTCATGCAGGAAGCGCGCGGCGTTGATGCTGGTGATCTTGAGGTTGTTCAGATCCTTGTAATTGACCACCAGAATCTTGCCGGTTTCCTTGGCGTTGACGATGAACTCCGGGTTGTAGTGCGAGCCGACAATGGCGGCCACACGCGGTTCCGGATGGTATTCCTGCGTATCCACCGTCATGCCGCGGGTCGATTCGATCTTGAGCGGCTTCAGCGTGTCGCCTTCCATGATCACGAACTGCGGCGGCCAGTAGGTACCGGCGATCGCGTACTTGTCTTCGTAACCCTTGTACTTGGAGGTTTCCACCGAGCGTGCTTCGAGGCCGACCTTGATTTCGGCGACGTTGGTCGGCTCAGTCATCCACAAGTCGATCAGGTTGATGCGGGCATCGCGTCCGATCACGTAGAGGTAGCGCCCGGATTTCGACATGCGCGAAATGTGCACGGCGTAGCCGGTCTTGAGGACCTTGACGATCTTCTTGGTCGCGCCGTCGATCAGGGCGATCTCGCCCGCGTCACGCAGGGTGACCGAGAACAGGTTGGCGAGGTCGAGGTTGTTCATTTTCCTGGTCGGACGCTGGCTCGGCGGCACGGTGACCTTCAGCGAAGCCAGCATTTCCTTCATGCCCCATTCCGGCGGGGTCGGCGGCTCCTGCTGGACATAGCGTGCCATCAGGTCGACTTGTGCGTCGTTCAGTTCACCCGAGGTGCCCCAGTTCGGCATGCCGGCGGGGGAGCCGTACTTGATGAAAACCTTCAGGTATTCGGTGCCGGAGGCCAGGGTCTTGTCCGTGGTCAGCGGCTTGCCCGTGGCGCCCTTGCGCAACACGCCATGACAGCCGGCACAGCGCTGGAAGTAGATTTCCTTGGCTTGCTCGAACTCCGCCTTGGTCATGGGAGGTGCCTTGGGGTTGATGTTCTGGTGCATTTCCACCTTGCCCATGGGCGAATCCCCGGCCTGGTACTTCATTTCAGTGTCTGTTACTCCAGGCTTGGCGCGGTCCTGGGCACTGGCATTGGACAAAGCCAAGGCCAAGGGCAGGGCAGCCAACATCGTCAAACCCGCCTTGCGCCATGCGGCGAAGCTCATTTTCCCCATACTTCCTCCTGATATATTGTTGATATTTAAATCAAAATCGCTTATTGCGAGCGCGGAGGGTGCCCGACAATTTGGTCCTGCTGTTTGATCAGGATCAACTCAATTTCACTTATCCTGCGTTTAAAGTAATGTTATTTACTTGGCGATTCTTTAAGTAGAAAGCGTTTAGTTTCAATGCCTTTTATTCTTTTCCGAGCAGGGGGCGTGTTTTCGGTCGGTTCCCCGGCACTTTCTTTTTTCAGGCCTTGATTTTTTGAAATATAAGCATATACTTATATACATGAACGAACGAACCGAATACCGTCTCCTCCCCAAGGGCTTGCTCCTCCTCCTCCGGATGGCCCTTGTTTCAGTGCTCGCCGGCGTGATGCCGGCGAGCGTTTCTTTTATGTCCGAGTCCGCCTGGGCGGGGACGGTATCCCCTGGTGGAATGCCTGACGCACCGGCGGAAGTTCCCTCGCAGAATGCGGGGGAAACCAGTGTCGTGGTGCAACTTCGAGCGGTGGATCTGGGCTTTCCGGTCGAGGCTACGGTGGAAGCGGTGCGTCAAGCCACGGTGGCGGCGCAGATTGCAGGCCGGGTGATGGAAATCCGGGTCGATGCCGGGCAACGGGTGAAGCAGGGCGAGCTATTGATGCAGCTTGATGCGCGTGAAGCCGCGGGCTCCGACGCAAGCGCACGGGCTTCCCTGGCGCAAGCCAGTGCCGCCTATGAGCGCACGAAGAATCTTCATGACCGGAAGTTCGTCAGTCAGGCAGCGTTGGATCAGGCTGCCGCAGCCATGAAGGCGGCGCAAGGTGCCGCTGTTGCGTCCGGCGCAGGCTTGTCGCACGGCTCCGTGACGGCGCCGATCGCCGGATTGGTGGCGCAGCGCCATGTCGAGCCCGGGGAGATGGCGGCGCCGGGCCGGCCGTTGATTACCGTGTTCGACCCCAAGGGCCTGCGCGTGATCGCCAGCTTGCCGCAGTACAAACTGGCCGATCTGAAGAAGGCAGTGCGCGCCCGTATCGAGTTTCCCGAAACCGGACGCTGGATCGATGCGTCGAGGGTGGAAATACTGCCGACGGTGGATCCGCGCAGCCACACTGCGACGGCACGACTTTACCTGCCGGAAAACATTGACGGTGTTGTCCCCGGAAGTTACGCCCGGGCCCATTTCACCATCGGCCAGGCGCAGAAGCTTACTGTTCCGCCGGCAGCCGTCCTGCGCCGGGGCGAGGTCACCGCGGTTTATGTCCTGGACGCGAAGAACGGTGCCCGCCTGCGCCAGGTTCGCCTCGGCGAGGCCGTGTCGGGCGGGGAGCTTGAAGTGCTGGCGGGAATCAACTCCGGTGAGCGCATCAGCCTCGTGCCCTTGAAGGCCGGTATCGAGCTGAAGACGTCCGCGTCGCACTGAAGCAATTACCCCAGAGCATTCAGTCATAAAAGCGATGAATGGCCTTGCAAAAAATGTGGTCGGATAATCGACTGCGTTTTTACTAAAACATTCAAGGAGACATCATGGCCCACATCGTAATCCTCGGCGCCGGCATCGGCGGCATGCCTGCAGCGTATGAAATGCGCGAAATTCTTCGTCCCGGCGACAAGGTGACGGTTATTTCGAACAATCCGATGCATCACTTCACACCATCCAATCCGTGGGTCGCCGTCGATTGGCGCAAGCGCGAGGCAATCGAAGTCGAAATCGGACCGCTGCTGGCGAAGAAGGGAATCGACTTCATCGCGGTTGGCGCCAAGCGGGTCCATCCCGAAAGGAACCAGATCGAGCTCGACGACGGTCGCAGCGTCGACTACGACTTCCTGGTCATCGCGACCGGTCCGAAGCTGGCTTTCGAGGAAGTCGAAGGGCTGGGGCCAGAGGGGCACACGCATTCGATCTGCCACGTCGACCATGCGGTCGAAGCCGAAAAGGCCTGGCAGGAATTCGTCAAGAACCCCGGCCACATTGTGGTCGGCGCGGTGCAAATGGCGTCGTGTTACGGTCCGGCCTACGAGTTCGCCATGATCATGGATACCGATCTGCGCCGCCGCAAGCTTCGCGACAAGGTGCCGATGACCTTCGTTACGGCCGAACCCTATATCGGACACCTCGGTCTCGGCGGCGTCGGTGACTCCAAGGGTCTGATGGAATCTGTCATGCGCGACCGTCACATCAAGTGGATCTGCAATGCCAAGACCACCAAGGTGGAGGCCGGCAAGATGTACGTCACGGAACACAACGACGACGGCACACCGAAAAAGGAACATGTGCTCGAGTTCAAGTACTCGATGATGTTGCCGGCCTTCAAGGGCATCGACGCCGTGTTCGGCATCGAGGGCCTGACCAACCCGCGCGGCTTCATCCTGATCGACGCTTTCCAGCGCAATCCGAAGTTCCAGAACATCTACTCGGTGGGTGTCTGCGTTGCCATTCCCCCAGTGGAAACCACCCCGGTGCCGACCGGTGCACCAAAGACCGGCTACATGATCGAGTCGATGGTCAGCGCCACGGTGCACAACATCAAGGAGGTGATGGACGGCAAGGAGCCGACGCACAAGGCGACTTGGAACGCCGTATGTCTGGCCGACTTCGGCGACAACGGCGCCGCCTTTGTCGCCCTGCCGCAGATTCCGCCGCGCAACGTGAGCTGGTTTTCCCAGGGCAAGTGGGTGCATCTGGCCAAGGTCGCCTTCGAAAAGTTCTACATGCGCAAGATCAGGAAGGGCACCAGCGAGCACGTGTTCGAGAAGATGGTACTCAACTCGCTGGGCATCATGAAGTTGAAGGACAAGTAAGCAGGCAGCCAGCACACGAACATCGGGAAACGCAGAGCAAGGAAACGGAGAGGCCGACAGAAACGGAGCCGTGTTCCCCTGATTCTCTCTGCGTCCTTGTGCCGACAAGCAATTTCGGCGTTTTCATTACGAGGTGACAGTGGGAATATCAGGCCGTATCGCGGAGTACTTTCTCAGGAATTCCCTGACGCCCCTGATCGCGTTGATCGCGCTGCTTCTGGGCGTAGGCGCGACGCTGGTCACGCCGCGCGAGGAGGAGCCGCAGATCAACGTCACCATGGCCAACGTCTTCGTGCCCTTTCCCGGCGCGTCGGCGCGGGATGTCGAAGCGCTGGTGACGCGCCCGGCAGAACAGGTGCTGTCGCGCATTGCCGGCATCGAGCACGTCTATTCGGTCTCGCGCCCCGGCATGGCGGTGATCACCGTGCAGTATCAGGTTGGCGAGGATCCGATCCAGGCGCTGGTGCGCCTCTACGACACCGTCAATTCGCATCGTGACTGGCTCTCCCCCAGTCTCGGCGTGATGGAGCCGATCATCAAGCCGAAGGGCATCGA
The DNA here is from genome assembly GCF_000828635.1 of Sulfuritalea hydrogenivorans sk43H. Lineage (GTDB taxonomy): Bacteria > Pseudomonadota > Gammaproteobacteria > Burkholderiales > Rhodocyclaceae > Sulfuritalea > Sulfuritalea hydrogenivorans. Next base: position 2,995,733 of record NZ_AP012547.1, on the reverse strand, counting down.
CGATGTGCCGATCGTGACGCTGACCTTCCACAGCACCGATCCTTTGAAGTCGGCCTTCGAGATGCAACAGGTGGCGCGCGCTATCGAGATCGACCTCAAACGCATTCCCGGCACGCGCGACGTCGCGACCATCGGCGGCCCCGGCCACGTGATCCGCGTGGTCATGGATGCCGACCGGATGAACGCGCACGGCATCACCGCGCAGGATCTGAAGGCGGCCCTGCAGGTGTCGAATGCTTCGCAGCCTGCCGGCAGCCTGGTGACCGGCAATCGCGAACTCCTGGTGCAAACCGGTACCTACATCGAATCCGCCGCCGACGTGAAGCGCCTGGTGGTGGGCGTCTTCGACAGGAAGCCGGTGTATCTGGCCGACGTCGCCCAGGTGGTCGATGGTGCCGACCAGCCACTGCGTTATGTCTGGCACGGTGATCGCAAGGCAGAGTTTCCCGCGGTGACGCTCTCGGTATCGAAAAAGCCCGGCGTCAATGCCGCCGATGTCGCCGAAGCGGTGATTGCCCGTGCCGAAGCGTTGAAGGGCACGGTCATTCCCGAAGGTGTCGAATTCAGCGTGACGCGCAACTATGGCGCGACGGCGACCGACAAGGCGCAAAAGCTGATCGGCAAGCTGGTTTTTGCCACCGCCTTCGTCGTCCTGCTGGTACTTTTCGCACTGGGCAAGCGCGAAGCGGTGATCGTCGGCGCGGCAGTGACGCTGACGCTGGCGGCCACGCTGTTCGCTTCCTGGGCCTGGGGTTTCACGCTTAACCGCGTGTCCCTGTTCGCGCTGATATTTTCGATCGGCATCCTGGTCGACGATGCGATCGTTGTGGTGGAGAACATCCATCGCTGGCATCTGCTGCAGCCCGACAAGCCGCTGTGGCAGATCATCCCGCCTGCCGTTGACGAAGTGGGCGGCCCGACCATCCTCGCCACCTTCACCGTAATCGCCGCGCTGCTGCCGATGGCCTTTGTCTCCGGCCTGATGGGCCCTTACATGAGCCCGATCCCGATCAACGCCTCGATGGGCATGTTCATTTCCCTCGCCATCGCCTTCGTCATCACGCCGTGGCTGGCGCTGAAGCTGATGAAGCCGGCGGCACACGGTGGCGCTGCCGGCCATGGCGAAGACAGGCTCGCCGCCAAGCTGGACGGTTTTTTCCGCCGCATCATGACGCCGCTGCTTGATCCGGCTACCGGTGCGGCAGCGCGACGCAAGTTGTGGATCGGCATCCTGGCGGCGATTCTCGTCTCGGTCAGCCTTGGTTTCGTCAAGCTCGTCGTGCTGAAAATGCTGCCCTTCGACAACAAGAGCGAATTCCAGATCGTGCTCGACATGCCGATCGGCACGCCGCTGGAAGAAACGGCCAAGGTGCTGCGTGAAATCTCCGCCGAGATTGCCCAGGTCGAGGAGGTCGCCGATTACCAGGCCTATGCCGGAACCGCCAGCCCGATCAATTTCAACGGCCTGGTGCGCCAGTACTACCTGCGCAGCGCGCCGGAAATGGGCGACATCCAGGTCAATCTGGTGGACAAGAAGCATCGCAGCCGCCAGAGCCACGAGATCGCCGTTTCGGTGCGCGACCGTATCGTCGCGGTGGCGCTGAAACATGGCGGCAATGCCAAGGTGGTCGAAGTGCCGCCCGGGCCGCCCGTCATGTCGCCGATCGTGGCCGAAATCTACGGTCCCGACTACGCCGGCCAGATCGCCGTGGCGAAGCAGGTGCGCGCGGCCTTCGAAGGCACGCAGGACATAGTCGGCGTTGACGATACGGTGGACGAAGATGCCGAGAAGCTGGTGCTGCGCGTGGCCCAGGCCAAGGCGGCGCTGCTCGGCGTGGCGCAAAAGGATATCGTCGATGTGGTGCGCATGGGGCTGTCCGGCGAGGACGTGACGCCGGTGCATGACGGCGACGCAAAGTACGAAATCCCGGTGCGCATAGTGCTGCCCGCCGAGCGCCAGAACAGCATCGACCAGTTGCTCAAGCTCAAGGTACGCGCCCGCGACGGCGCGCTGGTGCCGGTTTCCGAAGTGGTCGAGATCAAGCGCACGCTGCGCGAGAAAGTGATCTACCACAAGGACCTGCTGCCCGTGGTCTTCGTCACCGGCGACATGGGTGGAAAACTTGATTCACCTCTCTATGGCATGTTCGACATCCGCAGCAAGCTGGCCGGCATTTCACTGCCGCAGGGCGGCACGCTCGGCGAATACTTCTTCAAGCAGCCGAAGGACCCCTACGCCCAATACTCGCTCAAATGGGACGGCGAATGGCAGGTCACCTACGAGACCTTCCGCGACATGGGCGCCGCCTACGCCGTCGGCCTGGTCCTGATCTACCTGCTGGTGGTGGCGCAGTTCAAGAGCTACCTGGTGCCGCTGATCATCATGGCGCCGATCCCGCTCACCATCATCGGCGTGATGCCCGGCCACGCCCTGTTCGGCGCCCAGTACACGGCGACTTCGATGATCGGCATGATCGCGCTGGCCGGCATCATCGTGCGCAATTCGATCCTGCTGGTGGATTTCATCAACGAGCAGGTGGCGGACGGCATGGACTTCGCCGAGGCCGTGATCCAGGCCGCCGCGATCCGCGCCAAGCCGATCGTGCTGACCGGGATGGCCGCGATGCTCGGCGCATTGTTCATCGTCGATGACCCGATCTTCGCCGGCCTCGCGCTGTCGCTGATCTTCGGCATTTTCGTATCCACCGCGCTGACGCTGGTGGTGATTCCGGTTCTCTACTACGCGGTCATGAAAGACCGCATCGCCCAACCTCGATAAAGGAGCTTCACATGACCGTCAATCAATTCGTTCGCATCATCGCCGGATTTTTCATCATGGCCTCGCTCGCCCTGGCGCACTTCAACGGCCAGGTCGACATGAGCAAGCTGTCCTGGCTGTGGTTCACCGCTTTTGTCGGCGCCAACCTGTTCCAGAGTGGCTTCACCAAATTCTGTCCGCTGGACACGATCCTGAAGAAGCTGGGCGTCAAGGAGTCCACCGGCAACAGCTGCGCCTGACAAGCGGCCACGTCCCGCCTCAACCCGAAGGGCCGGGTCAAATTGGGCGCGCTGCGGCGTTGCGGCTCCTGGCGAGATATGAATATCGCGGCGCCGCCGCGCCTTGCATCGCATCCCAATTTGGTCCCGGCGCCACCGCCGGCTGATTGAGAACAGACCCTAGGCATAGGGGCATAATGTCGGCGTGTTGCCAGCGCCGACTCTTCAACCTGCGGACCCCCGCTTCATCCTGAGTGCCCGGATCTTTCCGGCGCTGGTGTTCCTTGTCTGTGTACTCGTCACTGCATTCGCAATTTCCCGAATGCGGGCAGCCGAGGCGGATGAGGCGTTTGCCGGTTTCAGCCAGAACTCGCGGCGCCTTGCCCGGGACGTTGAATTGCGTCTGGCCAATCTGACGCAACTGGCGAGCACGGGCGCGGGATTGCTGAATTCCGGCCGATTCCTCCGCCGTGAAGAGTGGGCGTCCTACCTTGCCGGCTTGCAGACGACGGGTCATGGTTCGGGGTTCCAGGGTCTGGGCGTGGCCTTTCGGGTCGCACCCGCCGCGGAGCCCGGTTTTGTCGCCCGCGCGAGGAAGGAGGGCAGCCCGGATTTTTACATCTGGACTCGCCGGCCGGGGGCGCAGCCGCTGGGCGATGACGCGTTTCCGGTGACCTATCTGGTGCCCGCTTCGGAGGCCAACGAGCGGGAAGTGGGATTTGACCTTGGTTCGGAACCCGTGCTTGCCTCGGCGATCATGCTTGCCCGCGATCGTGGCGAGCCAAGCTTTTCGGGCGCGCTGAGTCCGGGGCGCGATGCTTACGCAGACCGCGCGGGCCTGTTTCTGTTCGCGCCCTTTTATCGGCATGGCCGTCCCGACAGCATCAATCAGCGGCGCGAGGCATTTGCCGGCGTGGTGCTGATCGTGCTCAGTGCCGAGCGCCTGCTGCAGCCTTTGGTCGAGCAGGATGGCACCCGCGGCATCGCCCTGCGGGTGACCGATCTGGAACAGGAAAAGGTGATTTTCGATTCGCGCCCCGGTCTCGATCATTCCGGCTCAAGTTTCGTCGTGCGGCACAAGGCGACGCTGGGCGGCCGCAACTGGCAGCTCGATTTCGCCGCCACGCCCGAATTGATGGCCGCCATCCCGCATCGACATTCCTTGCTGGTCGGTTTGGTGGGCGCATTGGGCGGTTTGTTGCTGACCGGGATCGTGTATCACCTCGGCACCTTGCGGCAGCGGGCCGAAAAACTTGCCCGGGATGCAACCGCGAGCTTGCGTACGAGCGAGGAACGCTTTCGCCGCCTCGCGGCACTGTCTTCGGACTGGTACTGGGAGCAGGGGGCCGACTTGCGCTTTCGCCCGGTGACGGGCGGCGAGCCGGGCAACACCATCCTGGGAGACATCGTCGGCAAGCACCGATGGGAGCTGCCGATAGAATTGACCGAGCAGCAATGGGCGGAGCACCGCGCCGTGCTGGCCGCGCACAAGCCATTCTTCGACCTCCAGTATCGCGTGCTGCCGCCAGGGGCCGAGCCGCGCTGGGTTTCAATCAGCGGCGAGCCGATCATTGACGCGGCGGGCCGGTTTGCCGGCTATCGAGGCGTCGGCAAGGACATTACCGCGCGCAAGACCATCGAGGAGGAACTGAGCCGGCATCGGGATCACCTGGCGGATCTGGTGGCAGAGCGCACGGCAGACCTGCTGGCGGCAAAGAATGCTGCCGAGAAGGCCTACCGGGTCAAGTCGGAGTTCCTGGCAAACATGTCCCACGAACTGCGGACGCCCTTGCATGCCATTCTTTCATTTGCCCGCCTGGGGCAGGAGCGTACCCCCGCACAGACCGATGAAAAGACGCAACGCTACTTCTCCCGCATTGTCGAAGCAGGCGAGCGCCTGCTGGAACTGGTAAGCGATCTGCTCGACCTGTCCAAGCTCGAGGCAGGCAAGATGCTGATCGATCCGCAGCCTGGCGATCTGGTGCCCATCCTGCGCGAAGTGGCCGCCGAATTCGAGGCCATGGCCCATGAGAGAAAGCTGCGCTGGAATTTGCCAGCCGCCGATATTCATGCGCCGGCCAGGTTTGACGCCCTGCGTTTCAGCCAGGTATTGCGCAATGTATTCTCGAATGCGACAAAGTTCAGCCCGGACGGGGGAGAGATTCGCGTCCTGATCGAGGAATCGGAGATGACCCTGGGCCGTCGTACCGACGATCTGGCCGCCCCCGTCGCGGCATGGCGAATCTCGGTGATCGATGAGGGCATCGGGATTCCCGAGGGCGAACTGGAGGCGGTGTTCGACAGCTTTGTCCAGAGCAGCAAGACACGCAGCGGGGCGGGCGGCACCGGACTGGGCCTCACCATTTGCCGCGAAATCATCGCCGCGCATCGTGGCAGCATTACTGCCCACCACGGTCCCGGGGGCGGTGCGGTGTTCGAAATCGTGGTTCCGCGCTAAGATCGTCCATGGCCCAATGGCGCATCCTGGTCGTCGATGACGAACCACTGAATCTCGAAATCATCGGCGACGTGCTCGATGATCCCGCCTATGCGGTCACCAACGCGGCGAACGGAGAGATTGCCTGGCAGGCCATGCTTGCAGCCGATCCGCCGCCGCATCTGGTGGTGCTGGATCGCATGATGCCGGTGCTGGACGGTATCGAGCTGCTCAAGCGGATCAAGGCGGACCAGCGCTTTTCCGGCATCCCGGTGATCATGCAGTCGGCGGCGTCGTCGTCGCGGCAGATCGCTGAGGGCGTTGCCGCCGGCGCCTGGTACTACCTGCCCAAGCCCTATGCGCCACGCGACCTGCTGGCGATTGTCCACGCGGCGCTGGCGGAAGTCGAAGAGCGCGAAGCGGCGCGGCATGCCGTGCGCAACCGGCTCGCGGTGCTTGAGCTGCTCGACGTCGCGGAATTCGAATTTCACACCCTGCAGCAGGCGGCCGATCTGGCGCTCTCCCTGGCGGGCCTGTGCCCCGATCCGACTCGTGCCGCAATCGGGCTGTCCGAGTTGCTGGTCAACGCGGTCGAGCACGGCAATCTCGGCATCGGCTATGCCGAGAAATCGGAGATGCGGCGCAACGACACCTGGGAGAACGAGGTAGCGCTGCGTTCGGACGATGCGGTCCTGGGGGCGCGGCGCGCGCGCGTGGTGTTTCGCCGCCTCGGCGATCGCCTGACCTTCACCATTTCCGATCAGGGCGCCGGATTCGACTGGCGGCGCTATCTCGATTTCGATCCCGATCGGGCTTTCGACCCGAACGGCCGCGGTATCGCCCTGGCCAGGCAAACCAGCTTCTCCAGCATCGAATATTTCGGGAATGGCAACAGCGTCGTCGCAACCATCCCGTGCGTGCGGCAGGAATGTCGCGAATGACCATGAACAGCCTGCAGCCGTGCTGAACGGAGATCGTGCATGACAACTGAAATTCCCGCCGGACAGAAGCCGCTCAAGGTTCTGGTGGTCGATGACACCGCGACCAATCGCCACATATTGGAGGTGTTTCTGCGCAAGCTCGGCCTCGACGTGGTGCTGGCCGAGGACGGCGCCAAGGGCGTTGCCGCCTACGAAAGCGAAGCGCCCGACATCGTCATCATGGACGTCATGATGCCGGTGATGGATGGCTTCGAGGCGACGCGTCGCATCAAGGCCCTGGCCGGCGAGCGCTGGATACCGGTGCTGTTTCTTTCGGCGCTGGACAATGACGACAGCCTGGTTGCCGGCCTGAATGCGGGCGGCGACGACTATCTGCCCAAGCCGGTCAATTTTGTCGTGCTTGACGCCAAGCTGCGTTCGCTCGCCCGGGCACTGCACATGCAGCGCAGCCTGGACGACGAGCGTGATCGCGCAGCGGCGATTTCGGACAATCTGCTGGATGGCGTCATCACCATCAACGACGCGGGGTTGATGCAGTCGTGCAATCCGGCGGTGGAAAACATATTCGGCTACGAACAGGGTGAAATGATCGGGAAGAATGTCAGCATCCTGATGCCCGAGCCCTACCGCAGCGAACACGATGGCTACCTTGCGCACTACGTCAAGGGTGGGCAACCGCGCATTCTCGGCGTTGGTCAGCGCGCACTTTTCGGCCAGCGCAAGAATGGCGAGGTTTTTCCACTCGACCTGGGCGTCAGCGAAATGCGCGTTGCCGGCAACCGCCAGTTTGTCGGCGTGCTGCATGACGCCAGCGAGCGGGTGGCGGCGGATACCCAGCTGCGCGAGAACGCGGAACGTTTGCAGCGCTATCACGACAATCAGGAAGCGGCGACCGCGCTGGCGCAAAGAATAGTCGCCAGCCAGATGCAGCGGGACGGCCTGAATGATCCCGGTGTCGGCTATTGGCTCAGTTCGGCGGAGAACTTCAGCGGCGACATCGTTGCGGCGACGCGCGGCCCCGAGGGTGACCTTTACGTGCTGCTGGCGGACGCGACGGGACACGGCCTCGGTGCGGCCATTTGCACCCTGCCGGTGTTGTCGGTGTTCTACAGCATGGGCGAGACCGGCGTGGTGCTGTCCTGGATCATTCACGAGATCAACCGTCAGTTGAAAGCGACGCTGCCGGTGGGCCACTTCGTCGCGGCAACCATGCTGTGCGTTGCCGCCAATGGCAAGCAGGCGGATGTATGGGTGGGCGGCACCCCCGACCTGCTGGTGCTGGACCGCGGCGGCAGGCCGCGACGCAGAGTGGCTTCGGCGAACCTGCCGCTCGGCATCGACACCATTGAAGCGGGCGAGGTTGCCTGCGAGAAGCTGGAGCTGGAGCCTGGCGATCAGTTCGTGCTGTTTTCAGACGGTCTGGTCGAGGCAGAAAATGCCGCAGGCGAGTCCTTTGGTTACGATCGGCTATTGACCGCGCTGGCCTCGACCGCCGCCGTCGAACGCTTGGAGTCGGTCAAGCTCGCGCTGGCTCACCACATGGACCAGACCCCGCCCCACGACGACGTCTCGCTTATGCTGGTCGGGCCTCTGGGCTGAACAGCCGCGCCAGCTCGGCTCCCGGCGAGGGCGCGCGCATGAAGGCCTCGCCGACGAGGAAGGCATTCACGCCGCGACCGCGCAACAGCGCCACGTCGTCCGGCGTCACGATGCCCGACTCGGTCACCACGATACGATCGGCGGGAATGCGATCGAGTTGCGACAGGGTCGTGTCGAGGCTCACTTCGAAGCTGCGCAGATTGCGGTTGTTGATGCCGATCAGCGGTGTCTTCAATTGCAGGGCGACATCCAGTTCGGCGGCATCGTGGGATTCGACCAGCACGGCCATGCCGAGGCTGTGCGCGATCGCTTCCATCTCCTGCATCTGCGCCAGCGACAAGGCGGCGACGATCAGCAGGATGGCATCGGCGCCCATGGCGCGGGCTTCGTACACCTGGTAGTTGTCGACCAGGAAATCCTTGCGCAGCACCGGCAGCGAACAGGCGGCGCGCGCTTCGCGCAGGTAGGCTTCCGAGCCCTGAAAGAACTGTCGGTCGGTCAATACCGACAGGCAGGTTGCGCCGTGCTTCTCATAATCCGCCGCGATTTCCGTCGGGTGAAAATCAGGCCGGATCACGCCTTTTGACGGGCTGGCTTTCTTGATCTCGGCGATGATCGCCGTCTCACCAGCGCCGACTCTTGCTTTCATGGCGCCGACGAAATCTCGCGTCGGCGCCAGTGCTTCCGCAACGGCACGAATGCCGGCCAGCGGCTTCGCGGCGGAAGCCGCCGCGACTTCCTCGCGCTTGACGGCGAGGATCCTGTTCAGAATGTCGGACATCAGGCGAACTTGCGGGTGAAGGCGACGAATTCGTCGAGCTTCTTGCGCGCCGCGCCGCTGGCGATGGCCTCACGTGCCTTGGCGATGCCGGCGCCGATCGAGTCGGCCCGGTTGGCGGTGTACAACGCCGCGCCGGCGTTCAGCGTGACGATCTCGCGCGGCGTGCCGGGTGTGTTCTCCAGCGCTTCGATCAGCATGGCTTTCGATTCGGTGGCGTCGGCGACGCGCAAGCTGCGGTTGGACACCATGGCCAGGCCGAAGTCCTCGGGATGGATTTCGTACTCGGTGATTTTGCCGTCCTTCAACTCGCCCACCAGCGTGGCGGCGCCGAGCGAGATCTCGTCCATGCCGTCCTTGCCCCAGACCACCAGCACGTGATTGGCGCCGAGCTGCTGCATCACGCGCACCTGGATGCCGACCAGGTCGGGATGGAACACGCCCATCAGGGTGTTGGGCGCGCCGGCCGGATTGGTCAGCGGTCCGAGGATGTTGAAAATGGTGCGTACCGCCATTTCGCGCCGTACCGGAGCGACATTCTTCATCGCCGGATGATGGTTGGGCGCGAACATGAAACCGCAGCCGATGGTCTCGATGCATTCGCCGACCTGTTGCGGCGCCAGATCGATCTTCGCCCCGAGCGCCTCCAGCACGTCGGCCGAGCCGGACTTCGACGACACGCTGCGGTTGCCGTGCTTGGCGACGGTCGCGCCCGCCGCCGCCGCGACGAACATCGACGCGGTGGAGATGTTGAAAGTATGCGCGCCGTCGCCGCCGGTGCCGACGATGTCCACGAACTGTGCGCGCTTCTGTTCATCGTGCGGCCTGTCGACCTTGGTCGACAACTCGCGCATGACCATCGCCGCGGCGGAGATTTCGCCGATGGTCTCCTTCTTCACGCGCAGGCCGGTGAGGATGGCGGCCACCATCAGCGGCGTGATCTCGCCCTTCATGATCTGCCGCATCAGGTGCAGCATCTCGTCGTGGAAGATTTCGCGGTGCTCGATGGTGCGCTGGAGCGCTTCCTGGGGGGTGATCATGGCTCAGGCTCCTTGCAAGAAGTTCTTCAACAAATCGTGACCGCTCTCGGTCTGGATCGACTCGGGGTGGAACTGCACGCCTTCGACGTCAAATTCCTTGTGGCGCACGCCCATGATCTCGCCATCCTCCGTCCATGCGGTGATTTCAAGGCAGGCCGGCAGCGTCTCGCGGCGGATCGCCAGCGAGTGATAGCGCACCACGGTGAGCGGATTCGGCAGGCCGGCGAAGACGCCCTTGCCGGAGTGAGTGACTGGTGAGGTCTTGCCGTGCATGAGTTGTTTGGCATGCACGATCTCGCCGCCGAAGGCCGCGCCGATGCTCTGGTGGCCGAGGCAGACGCCGAGCAGCGGGATTTTCCCGGCGAACTCCTTGATCGCCGCCACCGAAATGCCGGCCTCCGCAGGCGAGCAGGGGCCGGGCGAGACGACGATGCGCGCCGGCTTCATCGCGGCGATTTCCTTGAGCGTGATCGCATCGTTGCGGAACACCTTGACGTCCTCGCCCAGTTCGCCGAAGTACTGCACCAGGTTGTAGGTGAAGCTGTCGTAGTTGTCGATCATCAGCAGCATGGCAGCCTCCTATTCAAAACGCGTGTCGAGGCCGGCTTCGGCCATCTCGGCGGCGCGCAGTTGCGCCCGCGCCTTGTTCAGCGTTTCCTGCCATTCCGAATCGGGGTCCGAATCGGCGACGATGCCGGCGCCGGCCTGGACATGGATCTGCCCGTCCTTGACGACGGCGGTGCGGATCGCAATGCACAGGTCCATGTCGCCGTTGAAGCCCAGATAACCAACGCTGCCGGCATAGATGCCGCGTTTCGAGGGTTCCAGTTCGTCGATGATCTCCATGGCGCGCACCTTGGGCGCGCCGGATACGGTGCCGGCGGGGAAGGTGGCCTTGAGCACGCCGAGCGCGCCTTCGTCGTCCTTCAGCTCCGCCTCGACGTTGGAGACGATGTGCATCACATGCGAATAGCGCTCGATGATGAACTGGTCGGTCACCTTGACCGTGCCGGTCTTGGCCACGCGGCCGATGTCGTTGCGGCCGAGGTCGAGCAGCATCAGGTGCTCGGCGCGTTCCTTCGGGTCGGCCAGCAGGTCGGCGGCCAGCGCTTCGTCCTCGGCCAGGGTGGCGCCGCGCTTGCGCGTGCCGGCAATGGGCCGCACGGTGACGCGCTTTTCGCCATTCTGGTGTTCGAGCCGCACCAGGATTTCCGGCGAGGCGCCGACGACGTGGAAATCCTCGAAGTTGAAATAGAACATGTAGGGCGAGGGGTTCAGCGTGCGCAGCGCGCGGTAAAGCGCCAGCGGGCTCGCCGCGAAGGGCTTGCTCATGCGCTGCGACAGCACCACCTGCATGACGTCGCCATCGACGATGTATTGCTTGGCGCGGCGCACCGCGGCCTTGAAAGCCTCTTCGCCGAATTCCGAAACGGCCGGCGCCGAACTGGCCTGCACCTCGGGCGGAATTGCCACCGGCGCGCGCAGTTTCGCCAGCAGTTCCTTCAGCCTTGCCTGGGTCTGCTTCCAGGCGCCGGGGAAGCCAGGTTCGGCATACACCACCAGGGTCAGCTTGCCGGAGAGGTTGTCGACAATGGCGATTTCTTCGGAGAGCAGCAGCAGGATGTCCGGTACGCCGAGCGGATCGGGGCTCTTGTCGCGCGCCAGTTTGGTCTCGATGTAGCGCACCGTGTCGTAGCCGAAGGCGCCCACCAGGCCGCCGCAGAAGCGCGGCAGGCCAGGCAGGTCGGGCACCTTGAAGCGGGCCATGAACTCGGAGATGAAACTCATCGGGTTGGTATGGTCGCGCCGCTCGGCGACGCGGTTGCCGCTGAGCACCATGATCGCGCCGTCGACCACGGCGATGCGGGTGCTGGCGGCCAGCCCGATGAAGGAATAGCGGCCGAAGCGCTCGCCGCCCTGCACCGATTCGAGCAGGTAGGAGTAGGGATCGTTGGCCAGCTTGAGGTAGATCGACAGCGGCGTGTCGAGGTCGGCGAAGGTTTCGAGCGTCACCGGGATGCGGTTATAGCCCTCGGCGGCGAGCCGGTTGAAATCGGATTCGGTCATGGGGAAACTCCACAAATACGGGTACTGCAAGGACAGGTGCGCGGGCTGGTCAGCTCCGGCGCGATGGAAATCAGGCGCTCAATGGCGCAGCAGAGTCAGGCCCGCCAGGGCCAGGCCTCCGCCCCGAGGGCGTGTTTCCTTGTCATTTGCAGGTTGCGGTGGAGCATGGTCAGGCAATTTTGTCGTGAAAGTCGGCGCTGGCGATACGGCGAGCAGCCTCTGCCAGCGACGCGACTATAGCATCGCAGTCGATTCCTTGCACGTCCTCGCCTTCGTTGTAGCCGTAGGGCACGATGAACACCGGGCAGCCGGCGGCGCGCGCCGCGACGGCATCGTGGTGCGAATCGCCGATGTGCAGGTTCTCGGCAGGCAGGGTGCCCATGCGCTCGCAGGCATGCAGCAACTGCGCCGGGTGCGGCTTCTTGTGCGCCAGCGTGTCGCCCGAAACGGCGAACCGGAACCACGGCGCGAGTTGCGTCGCGACCAGCAATGGCTCGGTGAAGGCGGCGGCCTTGTTGGTGATCACGGCTAGCGGCAGCCCGGCTGCGCGCAAGGCCTGCAAGCCTTCCAGCACGCCGGGAAACAGCGCCGAGCGACGGCCGTTTTCAATCGCGTAATGACGCCGGAAAATTACCTGCGCCTGATCCACCGCGGCCTCGTCGAGGTCGGGCAGGCAACGTGCCACCAGTTTGGGAATGCCGCGGCCGATGAAGGCGGCAATGGTCTCGATGGAAAATTCCGGGCGGCCCATTTCGCGCAGCATGGCGTTGGCCGCCGCGGCGAGGTCGGGAACGGTGTCGAGCAGGGTGCCATCGAGGTCGATGGTGACGGAGCGGATCGGTTTCATCGGCGCGACGATAGCATGCGCATCCGGCCCGTGCGCCAAAGGCCGTGGATACCCGGATAGCGGAGATTTATCGGTATTCGTCGAGGGGTTTTATGCGGCCGGCAGACCCAGCGCGACACGCGCCTCGGCGGGACTCGCCACTTCGCGCCCGGCCCGGCGCGCGCATGCGGCGAGGGCTTCGATCATGGCGCCGTTGCCGGCGGCGCGGCTGCCGTCGGGCAGGTAGAAGCTGTCCTCCAGCCCGGTGCGCAACATGCCGCCGAGTTCGGCGACGCGCTGGTGCAGCGGCCAGATTTCGGCGCGGCCGATCAGCGTCGCCTGCCACGACGAGCCGGGCTGGATCCAGCGCAGCAGCAGTTGCAGCAGGTCGGCGTCGACCGGCATGCCCGAGGCGACGCCCATGACGAAGTTGTATTCGGCATGGTTCGCGAGTTGTGGTGACATTGCGGCTTTCCGGTACATGCCGACCGAACGCACGATGCCGACGTCGAAGCATTCGAACTCGGGGCGGGTGCCGGTCTCGGCCATCACGTCGAGGAAGGCCTGCACCTTCTCCACGGGATTGTCGAAGACCATCGGCGGCCAGGCCCAGCGGCCGTCGTCCTTCAGCTTCAGGTAGTTCAGCGTGCCGGCGTTGCAGGCGGCGATTTCGGGTTTGACGCGGCGGATGCAGGCGGCAGGTCCGGAAATGTCGGCGCCGATGACGCCGGTGGTGAGGTTGATGATGACGCCGGGGCAAGCGGCGCGGATCGCGTCGACGATCTCAGCGGCGACTGCCGGGTCCCACGAGGGCAGATGGCCCATGCCGGGCTCCTGGCGGCGCAGATGCACGTGCATGATCGAGGCGCCGGCATCGAAGGCTTCGCGCGCGGCCGCTGCCATTTGGCTCGGCGTGACCGGCACCGGATGCTGCTTCGGATCGGTCAGCACGCCGGTCAGCGCGCAGGTCAGGATGGCTTTGTCATGGGTGGTCATGGGGCTTCCTCGATGCTCAGTTCGACAAGTATGGCACCGGCCGCCACCTGCTGGCCGGCCAGCACGCGAATGGCGGCGACGGTGCCGGCGGCGTTGGCGGTGACGCGCATTTCCATTTTCATGGCTTCGATCACGGCCAGGGTCTGGCCGGCGATCACCGTGTCGCCAGCGCCGACTTCGAGCCGGGCCACGGTGCCGGCGACGGCGGCGCGGGCGTTGCGCGGATCGAGGAGGATTTCGACGACGGGGAAGGGGGATGCTTCGGTGAAAACGAAGATAGCCGCAGCGCGCGCGAGGTGCAGCGTGTCGCCGTCGCGGTGAATGATGGCGTGGCGCGTGACGCCGCCAATCGTGTAACGCAGCCGGCCGTGGTCTTCGGACTCGATGCGGAGGTCGGTCGCCGTTACCTGCCCGCGAAGCGGAGTCCCAGGTACGCAGAGCGGAGCAGCGCCGACTCTTACGCTGTCGCCCTCCAGGCCAATTCGCAGCTTCCGGGTCTCGCCGTCGCACGCCAGTATCAGGTCGAAGCCGGCGGCACTGGTCGCGCGCCAGCCGGGTTCGCCGGCAAACATTGCGGCAGCCAGTTGCCAGTCATCTTCCGTTGGCGTCGGCCGCTGGAGTATTGCTTCGCCGTTGGCGGCCCATTCGTCGAGCAACGACGTGTGCATGTCGGCCCGGCGAAAACTGCCGTGGTCGACCAGGTCGCGCAGCAGGCGGCCGTTGGTCGGCAGGCCCAGCAGCGGCGCGTCTTCGAGTGCCGCCATGAGGCGTCGGATGGCGTCCTTGCGGTCGCGGCCGTGAGCGATCACTTTCGCCACCATCGGGTCGTAGAAAGGCGTTACCGCGCCACCTTCGGCGATGCCTGAATCGATCCGCACGCCGGAGCGCAACGCGGCTTCGGGCCGGAAATGCAGCACCGGGCCGGTCTGCGGGGCGAAGCCGGCATAGGGATCTTCGGCATACAGCCGCGCCTCGATGGCATGCCCGCTGAAACGAATCTCGTCCTGGCGCAGCGGCAGGGCTTCACCGGCGGCGACGCGCAATTGCCACTCGACCAGATCCTGGCCGGTGATCATCTCGGTGACCGGGTGTTCCACCTGCAGCCGCGTGTTCATTTCGAGGAAGTAGTGGCGCAGCTCCTGGTCGACGATGAATTCGACGGTGCCGGCGCCGCGGTAGCCGACCGCCAGCGCGGCGGCCACGGCATCACGGCCCATGGTTTCGCGCATGGCGGGAGTGACGATGGGCGAGGGCGCTTCCTCGATCACCTTCTGTCGCCGCCGCTGCGTGGTGCAGTCGCGCTCGCCCAGATGCACGGCATTGCCGTGGGCGTCGGCGAAGATCTGGATTTCAATATGGCGGCCTTGCGGAATCAGGCGTTCGAGCATCAGCGTCGCATCGCCGAAGGCGGCCAGCGCCTCGCGCCGGGCGCCGGCGAGTGCCTCTGGAAAATCCGACGCGTTCTGTGCCAGGCGCATGCCGCGGCCGCCGCCACCGGCGACGGCTTTCACCAGCAGCGGGAAGCCGAGTTTTTCCGCCTCCGCGATGAGCCGCTCGTCGCTCTGGTCTTCGTCGAGGTAGCCGGGCGCCGTCGGCACGCCGGCGGCGATCATGCGTCGCTTGGCGCCGGCCTTGTCGCCCATGGCGCTGATCGCGTCGGCGGGCGGACCGATGAACACCAGCCCGGCCTCGACGCAGGCGCGGGCGAAGTCGGCGTTCTCGCTGAGGAAGCCGTAACCCGGATGCAGCGCCTGCGCCCCGCTTGCCCTGGCGGCGGCCAGCAGCGCGACGCTGTTGCGATAGGAGTCGACCGCGGGCGCCGGGCCGATGCGCACGGCTTCGTCGGCAAGTGCTACGTGCGGCGCGTTAGCATCGGCGTCCGAATACACTGCCACTGTGCGGTAGCCCAGCGTGCGCGCAGTGCGCATGATGCGACAGGCGATCTCGCCGCGATTGGCGACCAGGATCTTGCTGAAGCTCATCATGGCGCCCAGGAGGGTTTGCGCTTCTGCAGGAATGCCGTGGTGCCCTCGATGCCTTCGCTCCCCTGTGCAGCCAGCGAGAAGGCGGCGGCGGCTTCGTCGATCAGCGATTCCGGCGCGGCCAGCCGGGCCTTGGCGATCAGGCGCTTGGTCGCCGCGACTGCGCCGGGTGCGCAGGCGAGAATGTCATTCAGCACATTCGCCAGTGCTCCGCTCAGCGCTGCTTCGTCGTCGGCCACGGCATGCACCAGGCGCAGGGTGAGGGCGGTTCGCGCATCGAGTTTGCCGCCGGTGACCGCCAAGCGTTTGGCTTCGGCAAAGCCGAGGCGCTCGACCAGGTAGGGCGCGATTTGCGCCGGCACCAGCCCGAGCGAGGTTTCCGGCAGGCGGAAGCTGGCCGAGGCATGGGCCAGCGTGACATCGGCGGCACAAGCCAGGCCGAAGCCGCCACCCATCACCGTGCCTTCGACCACCGCCACCACGGCCAGCGGCGTGCGGGCGAATTCGGCGCAGAGCCAGCCGAAACGCGTGTTGGTGTGGGCCACCGGATCGCTGTCCTCGCTGGCGCGCGCCGCCGCCATGTCCTTGAGGTCGGCGCCCGCGCAGAAATGTCCGCCGGCGCCGCGCAGCACGATGACGCGGGTGACGCCGTCGGCTTCGGCGGCATTCAGTGCCGCGAGCAGCTCGTCGACCATGGCCAGCGACATCGCGTTGCGTACCTCGGGCCGGTTAAGCGTCAGGTGTAGCACGCCACCGTCTTGGCGGATGCTGAGGGCGCGGTATGCGACGGCCATGTTCATCCTCCCCTGGGCAGGGTACCTTCGAGCTTGGCGATGATGCCGAGCATGACTTCGTCGGCGCCGCCGCCGATCGACACCAGGCGGCCATCGCGCCAGGCGCGCGAGACCGGGTTGTCCCAGGTGTAGCCCATGCCGCCCCAGTATTGCAGGCAGGAATCCGCCACCTCGCGGTCCAGCCGGCCGGTCTTGAGCTTGGCCATGGACGCCAGCTTGGTCACGTCCTTGCCCGCCACATAGTCCTCGACGGCGCGGTAGGTCAGCGCGCGCAAGGCCTCGACTTCGGTGCGCAATTCGGCGAGGCGGAAGTGCACCACCTGGTTGTCAAGGATGGATTTGCCGAAGGCCTGGCGTTCGCGCGTGTAGGCAATGGTCTGGTCGATCATGTTGTCCATCATGCGCAAGCTGCTCGCGGCGCCCCACAGACGTTCCTCCTGGAACTGCAGCATCTGGTAGGTGAAGCCCATGCCTTCCTGGCCGATGACATTCGCCTGCGGCACGCGCACGTCGTCGAAGAACAACTGCGCGGTATCCGAGGCGTCCATGCCGATCTTGATGATCTTCTGCCGGTTGATGCCCGGCGCGTTCATCGGCACCATGATCAGCGACTTGTTCTTATGCGGCGCGCCTTCCGAGGTGTTGGCCAGCAGGCAGCACCAGTCGGCCTTCATGCCGTTGGTGATCCACATCTTGCTGCCGTTGATCACGTAGTCGCCGCCGTCCTTCCTCGCTGTGGTCTTCACCGCGGCGACGTCCGAGCCGCCGCCGGGCTCGCTGACGCCGAGACAGCCGACCATGTCGCCGGCGATCGCCGGGGCGAGGAATTCGCGCTTCAGCGCTTCGGAACCGAAACGGGCCAGCGCCGGCGTGCACATGTCGGTCTGCACGCCGATGGCCATCGGCACGCCGCCGCAGGCGCAATCGCCGAGCGCCTCGGCCATGACCATCGAGTAGGAGAAGTCGAGTTCCTGGCCGCCGTATTCGGCCGGGTACTTGAGCCCCAGCAGGCCGAGGTTTCCGAGCTTCTTGAACACTTCATGGGAAGGAAACTGCTCCGCTTCTTCCCATGCGGTGACATGCGGATTTATCTCCTCGCGCACGAAGCGGCTGACGGTGTCGGCAAGCTGGCGATGTTCGGCGGTGAATTGCATGAAGCTTCCTTTCTAGAATCGGGCGACGCCGAAGCTGTTGGGGTTCAATTGGCGTGCGGCGCCCTCGGCGATGACGTCGAGGCAGAAGCCGAGTACGCGGCGGGTATCGCGCGGATCGATGATGCCGTCGTCCCACATGCGCGCGGTACCGAACAGCACCGAGGATTCCTTCTCCAGCCGCAGCCGCAGGCCTTCGCTCATGGCGGCCAGCGCCGCTTCGTTGGCGGGTTGTCCGGCGCGTTCGAGCTTGGCGCGGCCGACGATTTCCATCACCTTTGCCGCCTGCGCCGCGCCCATGACGGCGGTGCGCGCCGAGGGCCACGAGAAAATGAAACGCGGATCGAAGCCGCGGCCGCACATGCCGTAGTTGCCGGCGCCGTAAGAGCCGCCGAGCACGACGGTGAGCTTGGGCACGCGGGCGTTGGCCACGGCCTGGATCATCTTCGAGCCATGCTTGATCGCCCCGGCCCGCTCGGCTACGGAGCCGACCATGTAGCCGGTGGTGTTCTGCAGGAAGATCAATGGCGTATTGCTCTGGTCACAAAGCTGGATGAATTGCGCGGCCTTGGTCGAGCCGTTGGGCTGGATCGGGCCGTTGTTGCCGAGGATGCCGACCGTGTGGCCGTGCAGGCGGGCGTGGCCGCAGATCGTGTCGCTGCCGTAGGTGGCCTTGAATTCGAGAAAGTCGGAGGCGTCGACCAGGCGCGCGATGACTTCGCGCACGTCGTAGGGCTCGCGCTCGTCGGCGGGGACCAGTCCCATCAACTCCCCGGCAGGGAAGTGCGGGGATGAAAAAGTCGGCGCTGCTGCGCTCTGCGTGCCTGGAATTCCGCTTCGCGGGCAGGCAACGGCGTTCCAGTTGAGTTTATCCATGACTTCGCGTGCCATGGCAAGCGCATGGGCATCGTCCTCGCAAAGGTACTCGCCCAGGCCGGTGACGCCGGCGTGGGTCTCGGCGCCGCCCAACGACTCCTCGTCCACGTCTTCACCGATGGCTGCCTTGACCAGCGGCGGCCCGGCCAGATAGATGCTGGAGCGCCCGCGCACCAGGATCACGTAGTCGGATAGCCCCGGCAGATAGGCGCCGCCGGCGGTGGAGGCGCCGTGCACCACGGCGATCTGCGGAATGCCGGCGGCGGAAAGCCGCGCCTGGTTGGCAAAGCTGCGACCGCCCTCGATGAAGATTTCCGACTGGTAGATCAGGTTGGCGCCGCCGCTTTCGACCAGGTAGAGCAGCGGCAGGCGGTTGTCGCGGGCGATCTCCTGCGCGCGCAGGCTCTTCTTCAAACCCATCGGCGGGATGGTGCCGCCCTTGATCGCGCTGTCGCTGGCCATCACCACGCAGCGCTTGCCGCTGACGGTGCCGATGCCGATGATGGAACCGCCGCCGAGCACCGACGTACTGCCGTCGTCGTCGTGCATGCCGAGGCCGGCCAGCGTGGCGAATTCGATGAAGTCGCTGCCGCGATCGAGCAGGCGCGCGACGCGCTCACGCGGCAGCAACTGGCCGCGCTTTTCGAACTTGTCGCGCTTCGATGCCGACTCCTCGCGCACCTTCTGTTCCAGTGTGCGCACCTCGGCGAGCCGCTCGCTCATGCGCGCGACATTGGCGGCGAAGGCTGCCGAACCCGTGTCGAGCAGGGAGGTCAGCCGCGGCATCAGGGTTCCTTCAGCACGTCCGGCATCACGGCGCGATGGAAGCCATCGAAGGGTACCGAGCGCTTGTGGTCCGGGATCGGAAACAGCGGCGTGTCGAGCGGTGCGCCGCCGTCGATGGCCAGCGTGACGCCGGTGATGAAGGCCGCGCCCGGCGACAGCAGGAAGCAGATCGTGGCGCTGACTTCGGATTCGGTGCCGAGGCGACGCAAGGGCACGTGCTTCTTCAGCTTCGGAATCATTTCGCGCACCGGGCCCTTGTAGGTATCGAGCCCGGCGGAGGCGATCCAGCCGGGCGCCACGGCATTGACGCGCACGCCGCTGGCGGCCCATTCGACGGCGGCGGTCTTGGTCAGGTTGGCCATGCCGGCGCGCGCGGCGCCCGAGTGGCCCATGCCCGGCATGCCGTTCCACATGTCGGCGGTCATGTTCACGATGGCGCCGCCGTGGGTCTGCATGGATTGCAGGTAGAGCTCGCGCATCATCAGGAAGCCGCCGGTCAGGTTGTTGGCCAGCACTGTCTCGAAGCCCTTCTTGCCAATGGCCATCAGCGGCGAGGGGAACTGCCCGCCGGCGTTGTTGACCAGGCCGTGGATGCGGCCATGGCGGCCCACCGCCTCCTGTACCGATGCCCGGACCGCGTCTTCGTCGCGGATGTCGAAGGCGGCGAATTCGGCGCGGCCGCCGTCCTCGGTGATTTCCGCGGCCACCTGTTGCAGCTTGTCGGCGCTGCGCCCGGTGAGGATCACCGTGGCGCCGAGCGCGGCGAGCTCATGCGCGACGCAGCGGCCGATGCCGCTGCCGCCGCCGGTGACCCAATGCACTTCGCCGGCGAAGAGGCGGGGGCGCAGCACGCTGGCGTAGCGGGAAAAGGGTTCTCCGTCCTTGGTTTCGGCGCTGCTCATGCGTCGTTCTCCTTGCGTGGCCAGTCATGCGCCGGCTTGTTTCGGTACATGCTACCGAGTGCTTACGTTAACGTCAACATCATCTCTATAAAGGAATATTTATCTTGAAAGCGAGAGCGCGGCTTGTTAGGATGGGGCAATGAAAGCGAAGACACAACGCGCCGCCGTTGCCCGCCCGCGAAGCGGAATCCCGGGCACGCAAAGCGAGCCAGCGCCGACTGACAGCGAACTCCATGGCATCACCGAACTGGCGCGGGAATTCGGCATCTCGCTGCGCGCGATCCGTTTCTACGAGGACAAGGGGCTGCTGGCGCCGTGCCGCATCAACGGCGGCCGGGCCTATACGCGGCGCGACCGGGTGCGGCTGGGCCTGATCCTGCGCGGCAAGGCGGTGGGCATGTCACTGGCCGAGATCGAGCACATCCTGTCGCTGTATGGCGACCATGGCGAGGGGCACGCAAAGCAGCTCGAGTACCTGGTCGGCCGCATTGATACGACGATGACAGAGCTCGAGACGCGGCTCGGCAACATCGCGGCCATGCTCGCTGAACTGGGTGAGGTTCGCACCCAGCTCAAGAAGTCCCTGGCGGCGAAACGCCGCGCGCGCAAGGCCTGATCAGGCTTTTGCGAGTTCGGCGCGCAGCGCGCCGATCACCGTGTCGTAGCGGTGCGGGTCGCTGTCCTTCGCGGCGCCGAATACGGCCGAGCCGGCGACGAAGGTATCGACCCCGGCCTGCGCCACTTCCAGGATGTTCGCCGGGCCGACGCCACCGTCGATTTCGAGGCTGACGTTCAGGCCGCGTGCATCGATCATCTGGCGCACCTTGCGTGCCTTGTCGAGCACGTAGGGGATGAACTTCTGCCCGCCGAAGCCGGGGTTGACCGACATCAGCAGCACCATGTCGAGCTTGTCCAGCGTGTATTCCAGCACGTCGAGCGGGGTGGCCGGGTTGAACACCAGGCCCGGCTTGCAGCCGCATTCGCGGATCAGGGCGATGGTGCGGTCGACGTGTTCCGAGGCTTCCGGATGGAAGGTGATGTAGGTGGCGCCGGCCTTGGCGAAGTCGGGGATGATACGGTCGACCGGCTTGACCATCAGGTGCACGTCGATCGGCGCCGTGACGCCGTGCTTCTTCAGCGCCTCGCAGACCAGCGGGCCGATGGTCAGGTTGGGCACGTAGTGGTTGTCCATGACATCGAAGTGCACGATGTCGGCGCCGGCGGCGAGTACGTTGTCGACTTCCTCGCCGAGCCGGGCGAAGTTGGCGGAAAGAATGCTGGGGGCGATCCTGAAGGTCTTGGACACGGCGAACTCCCGAAAGTGGATGCGCCGATTCTACCGGCGGCGCGGCGCGGTGGATTCAGGAAATGTGATGACGGGTATAAGCAGATCGCCGTGTCGGACCTTGTCTGCCGGGAATTCCGCTTCGCGGGCCGGCAAGCGCCGACTTTTGCCGGATCAGGGCAATTTTCCGGCAGCGACCATGCGGTTGAACAGCGTGCTCTTGGACAGCCACAGCATCTGGTCGTCGAACGCGGTGCCTTGCGGTGCGTTGACAAAGGCAGGGTCGGCGGCGAGGGTCGATTGTGGATTGGGGTTGTGGTTTTCCTCGGTGCCGGCGCCGCCCGTGCCTGCGTTCTTGCCGATCGAATAGATGACGGCAACGGCGTCGGTGGAAAGCGCGGTATTTGCCGCACAGGCCGCTGTCGCGGTTCCCGGAGTGGCCATGCCGACGCCCGTACTGCAGACCTTCAGGTCTGGCGCCAATACCGTGATTCCGGTGGTTTTCATCCCGTTCTGGGTGGTGAAAGCGCTGGTGTTTGCCGTACTGATCGCATAGCGTACGCGTCGAATGGTTTCGCCGCCCCAGCCATCGAGAAGATAGCCTTGCGCGTCGACCGGTGACAGTCCCACCGTGGCCGCGGGAAAGAAGCCGTCGTAGGGATTGGTGCATACACCGCCGCCGACGGGGCTTTCCACTCCGTTGCTGGCCGCGGTGGCCGGACAGGGCAGGCGATCATTGGCCATGGCAAATCCGAGAAGGGCGTCACGTGCTTCCGCGAGGGTCTTCTGCGTATCGCCATGGTTGCGGATATCTTGCTGTCCGGACAACGGCAGCAACATGCCGCCCAACAGAAGCGTGACGATGAACATCACGACGGCGAGCTCGATCAGCGTGAAGCCGCGCTGGGAGGAGACCGGCTTCGGTCGGACGACCCCTCTGTGTAGAGAGCCTGCACGTTGGGAATGGATCAGCTTCAACTTTCCTCCTAAATCAAGTCTGGGAGCCTGGCAAGGGGCCTTCCACGATTATTGCTTGCGCGTCCGCGGAGGGATCGGGGCCGACGACCCACTTCAACTGCAGATCGGCATTGTGCTCGAAAGTCAGCCGTGGCGGGACGGCGAATATCATGGCAGCCACGTAGTGAACATGTTGCTGATTCGTACTTCCTGATCCTGCGTGCGCTGCGAGCCTGTAAAACCAAGCCTGGTCTTGCGCAGCCCTTGACGATAGCAAATGTTGTCCGTGCCGCAGGTCTGGTTGGTCGGACAGCTTCCGGAACTGCAGGCAGATCCGCCGACATCGAACACACGTGCGGTATCACCGAGCGTTTCAGTGAATGTCGGGTAGAGCAGGCTCATGGGGCGCGTGGTGTCCTTCATGGCGGTGATCTGGTTCGCCACGGTGACGCTGTCGGGAAGAATCCAGACCTTGGTTTGCAGGGTGGTCTTGCTCAACTCCGCCGCCGGGTCGATGGCACGCGTCGGTGTTATCTCGACCCGGACGTGGAACAACTGGCCGCCGGTACGCAAATTTACGAACTCGATACCCGGCGGCGTGTCCGGGTTGCGTGGCGGGCGGCGTACCGTGGCGATGCTGCCGGCAGTTGGAAAGCCATGCACGTTGTCATCGCCATCGGGGAGCGTGACCACGTCGGTGGCATTGGCGGCTTCATGACCCCAATAGACAATCGCAGAGTGAGAGCTGGCGGTTTGCGCCGGGATGGCGCCGCAGCTGGAGAGGTAGCAGGGATCATTGCGCCCGACCGCTGTCGACGTCTCGCCACTAAAGCCTGGGAAGCCGGAATTGCGTGACTGGTCGAACTCGATACCGACCTTGGGGGAGCGCAGCTTGGGAGTAAAACTGTTGTTACCCGAATAGCCGAGATGGCTTCCGGCAGAGCCACAGGGCAGGGAGGTGTTGCTTTCCGTATCTATCAACGCAAAGACGAAGCCGGTATTGCCGACGCTGGTTCCGAGTGTCGCAAATGAAAACTGGAAGTAGCTGCGCAATCCCGAGCCGAGCGTCTTCTCATCTGCGATCCAGGCACAACCGAACAGGGCGGCCGAATCCGCGGTGAAGTTCGTGACATTTTCCTTGCCCAGCGTCAGCGTGCCGGTTGCCGCGTCGTAAGCCACCAGTTGTTGTGCCGCGCTCAGGTTCGGCGACTCGACCGTGGTCAGGTTGGCTCCGCTTGGAATGCAACGCACGATGTCCTGACTTGCGGACTGGCTGCTCGATACCTGGGCGAGCAGGCTGGGCCCGCTGAAGTTCAGTGCGCCTGTGGTGATGAAGCCGGTCAGGTTGGTGCCTTCGAGATAATTGGCTGGAGCATTGCGCTCGGCGCTTGTTCCCCGCGCTTGGCCGCTGCCGCGCTGGCCGGCGAACATGACTACCGCCGGACAGGTCTGGGCAACTCCATCAACAGTCGCCGTGAAATCGCTGGCAATCTTCGAAGCGACGAAGACCTGGTCGCGGTAGTGGCTGAAGTAACCAAGCGGATTCTGTGCATCGTCATAGCAGGTGCTGCTCGGGATGCGGCCGACGGTTTTGTCGGCAGGGGCAGTGAAACCGCTCAGCGCATCGGGCGTGAAACCGGTGCCTGCCGCAACCTGGTCGCGCAGGCAGGTGGCCATGCGGTCGAGCATGGCGTTGATGTCGGTGCGGAAATAGCTCGATCCGCGCAGGGTGCGGAACAGCAGTTCGCTGGTGACTGTGGCCCCGGCATCGTTGGCGACCAGTGTGCAAGGCAAGGGGTCGTTCGACGCGCAGTTCCCGGCCCAGAGCGCCCCGTCGCTGCGGCGGTTGATTATGCCGCCCGCCGACAAGGACTTGTTCGCGGCCGATGTGTCGCCGCTTGCATTGTTGGTCGAGCCGGCCAGATAGTTGGTGATGCCCCCCAGATTTGTCGCAACGACAGGATCCAGGTAGTTGCCGACGACATAGTTGCCTCCGCATTCGGTCACGCTGTCGGTCGTCGAGGCGCTGCGATCCTGGCCCGTCAGCGGCGGTCCTGGCGAGAAGATGACGGCAATGGGGCGATCGTGGGCCGAAGCGACGGCGCTGATCATTGCTGCGGTGCCGTTGGCGACGACGACATCCATCTGGCTCAGGGTATCCCAGTTCATCGGGCTGGCCTGCTGGATGCGCTGGTGGCTGCCGGATACCGCATACCAGAGGCATTCGCCGTGACTGTCCCTGAGCGGCCCGGTACCCAGGGTGCGCCAGGGGAAGCGGCCGATCACCGTGACATTGGACCCATTGCCGGCGAAGTTGTAGGCCTCGCAGCCCTCCTTCAAGTAGCAATCAACATCCGTTGCATTCTGATTGCGGGAACTGCCGAGATCGGGTAGCGGCAAATAACCATAGACCTGACCCGCGGTGCCGGTCTTCAACTGATCTTCGCGAAACCTCACTGCATAGCCGATCAATGCCTCGCGCGCCTGCGTCAAAGCCTCGTTGGTGGTCTGCTGGTGGCGCGCGCGCATTAGCTCCGGCGAGAGATTGCTGATGAAGAAATACAGCCCGCCCATTGCGAGCAGCGCAATCAGCGCGATCAGCACGAAACCGCTTTCGCCGGCGCGGCGCGGCAAGGGGCTCCGGCGCGACCCGCTCATGATCTCGTTCAGCGACCGTTCTTGGCCGGTGTTATGACGCTGCCGCTGCCCAGTCGCGTGTTGCGCTCGCCGGTGGCCCGGTTCATGGCTTCGCCGACCTTGAGCTGCGCCGGGGCTTCTTCACCGGGGGCGAGGGTCGCGCTGCCCGGCGACTTGGGCGAGATCACCGCATTGACGCCGGTGCGCGACGCTTCGCTCTCGGTTTGCGCCTGGCGGTTGACCCATACGGTCGCCTTGCCGCTGGACCGATAAACGACGCCGTCGAGGCTCATGCTGGTGCCCTGCAGGGACTGGGTTTCCTGGACGTTGAAGGTGCGCTGGTGTTCCAGCGATGCGCGCCGCTCCGGCGTGAAGAACAGGCGGCCGAGTTCCGGGGCATCGGCGGCATGGGCCGGAACGAGCAGGACCATGCCGACCAGATTGGCCAAACCGGCCGACGCTATCCTGGCGAGACGTGTCATTTGTCGTCCTTCAGGGTAATCCATTCGAGGGTGCAGTCGGCCTTCAGCTGGGCGAGGTTGCCGCTGCGAATGGTGTTGCCCGTTGCAATGCGTTCGATGGTGCAGGAACGAACCTTGACCAGCGCCTGCACGGTGTCGCGCAGCTCGGCAAGAAACGCCAGAAGTTCGGCTTCGTGCAGCAATTCGAGTTGCAGTCGCATCTGGCTCGACATGAGCTCGAAGCCGCCGGCCAGTGCGCCTCCCGGCAGCAGGGTGGAATCCACTTGCCGCTGTGGTGAGAACTCGTAATCCAGTTTGAGGATGCGGCGTGCGGTCTTGATGCGGGCAATGGCCTCGATCCAGTCCAGGCGATGCTCCGCACCGATATAACCCCTGGCCTTGAGCTCCTGGAAGCGGGCAATCTTGTCGCGCAGTTCCTGCTGCTCCTCGCTCGCCCGGGCAAGCTTGGCCTGCATGTCCCTGCGTGCGGCGGTGACTTCCTTGAACGTCTTTTCGCTGTTCTTTTTCAGTTGATGGGTCGTCCACAAGGCCCCCCCGCCAATCAGGGCCATGATGACCAGGAAGGCAATGGCCCATTGCAGGCGTTTAAAGTCCTTTGCGTCGAGCTTCATGCGTCTCCCACCCTGTTTCTCACCGCATCCCTCACATTTGGCGCGCCAGGCGCAAGGAGAACTTCGGCACATCCGCAAGCTGCGCGTCGCTTCTTCCGGCGGCACTCTTGAGCGGCTTGTCGGACTCGATGTCGAAGGGCCGGCTGAGCACCTTGACGTCTGTCTGGGGGTCGCGGAGCCGCGTGGCGAAACTTTCGATCAGTTCGATCTGGGCCCGTTGATCGGTGACCAGGCCGAGGGGCAGTTGCGCCTGTATTTCAACGACGGCCCAGTTTCCCGCGGGGGCGTTTCCCGGCGGAGCCGCGCCGGCTCCCGGTTTTGCCCGCTCCGCGGGTTTCTGGCCGCCTTCGAGACGGTCGCTGATCTTCCAGGTCAGGCGGGTCAGCTCGACCCGTGGGGTATCGTTAAGCGCCATGCTGAGGTGCAGCAGCAGGGGTTCCATCGCAGGCGCGCGCCTCTGCAGGGCCTCCAGGCGACCCATTACCGCGCGCAGATTGTCAGGGGTGATGCTGATCTTGGGCAGGCCCTCGAGAATGCTGTTGTAGCGCTGAGTGTCGGTCTCGGTAAGCGCTTTGGTGGCCTGGATGCTGTCGCCGAGTTCGTAGAGATTGAGGCTGGTCTTGCCGGCAAACAGCAGACAGGCGGCGAGTACGATCCACGCTGCGCTGGTGAGGGCAAAGCGGATCTGCCAGAGCTTGTGGAAGCGCCTTTCGGTTGCAGGGGCGAACTGATGCGCTGGTGTCTTGGTTGCCAGGCAATGGATGAGCAGGCTGTCGGCGTTGCTGTCGACAGGAATGTCCTTCAGCCCTTGCTGCCGTGCATTGGCCGCAAGGTCAATGAATTCGAACTGAAGCTCGTTGGTGTTGAGGCAGTAGTCCTGCAATGTCGGCATCTGCCCGGGGTGGGCCAGGACCACGGTGCGCAGGGCAACGCCGCGCGGTATCTGTCGCTGTGCGACGAGGTACTGGAATATCTTGGCCGCGTCGTTGGCGCTGGTGCGTCCGATTTCATCCAGGCTCTGGGTGGCAAGCTGCGACAGTCTGGAGAAGTGCAGCTTGCCCTGGTCGAAGAAGGTCTGCCGCACTCCGCCGCGGGTCAGGCTGACGAACAGGACCGGACCGCTTTCACCCAGCAGTTGGGGGGCGCATCCGGCTAGTATCAGCGGTACCGAGTAGACGCCGGCAAGTATGGCTTCGGCTTCGCGCAGCGTTTCCAGCCAGGGTGCGAAGGTTTCAACGCGGGTGAGCGCGGCGAACAGCAGCTTTTCGTCGCGCCGGCCGTCCTTCGCGCGGCCCAGCGAGATCGCGGCCGAGAGCGGGGTGTTGTAGTAGTACTGGCTGAGGCGGCGCTGCAGGAGGGCAGCGCGGTCCGCACCCTGGACATAGGGAAGGTCTTCCAGCTGGAAACCTTCTTCGGCAGTGTCCGCCAGCACGTAGAACAGGCTGGACTGATGTTTCTTTACATAGGCCGCAAGCGCTTCCAGGCCGGCCGGTTCATGGCTGAATTCGCCCTCGACCTTGATGCGGCCCGCACTCCAGTGGTGTGCGGTGAGGAAGGGCCCGTCGAGAAGAAGAATGCGCTTGGCGGCCATCAGGTTTTCATCTTGGTGATGATGTCGTAGATCGGACCGAGCACGGCCATCATGATCCAGCCCAGCAACAGGCCGATGGTCACGGTCATTACCGGTTCGATCATGGCCTGGACTTTTTCGATGGATTCGCGCACGTCGCGATTATAGAAGTAGCTGACATTGGCCAGTGCGGCATCCAGTGCGCCGGTACTTTCGCCCACGCGCAACATGCGCAGTACCAGGGGCGGAAACATTCCGGCGGTCTGGAAGGCGGCGGTAACGTTCTGGCCTTCGGCGATCAGGCTCCCGACCTTTTCCAGGCCTTCCTTGATGACGAGGTTGCCGACCACGTCCTCGGTGGCCTTGATCGAGTCGAGAATGGTGATGCCGGAACTGTACATCATGGCAAATACCGACGCGAAACGGGACAGGATGATCTTGCGCAGGATATCGCCGATATAGGGCAGGCGCAGCTTGGCGTCGTCAAAGCGATAACGCGCCGCCTTGCTGGTGCTGACCAGAAAGGCGACGATGGCGGCCAGGATGACCGGCAGGCCAAGCACGACATACCAGTAGCCGACGAAGAACTCCGACGTGGCGATCAGGATCTTGGTCTGTGTCGGCAGTTCCTGTCCCATGTTGCGAATGAAGCCGGCCATCTTCGGCACCAGGTAGATCATCATGAACAAGGTGATGGCAACCACCACCGTGCCGAGAAAGGCCGGATACATGATCAGCTTTTTGGTGTGGGCGGCGAGTTCGTCCTGCCACTTGAGCGATTCAAGCAGGTTGTTGAGTACTTGCGGCAGGGCTCCGGTGTCTTCGCCGGCACGGATCAGGCTGACCATCACTTCGTCGAAAGTGTGCGGGTGCTCGGCCAGCGCCTGCGAGAGCGTCTTGCCGCCCTCGATGCTTTCCACCATGCTGGCGATGACTTCGCGAAAGCGCGGATTTTCGAGGCTGTCGCGCAAGTCGGTGAGGCTTTCGATCAGCGACACGCCCGCGCGCGCGAGTTGCTCCAGGTGAAAGCAGAAGTTGATCAGTTCCTGGCGGGTGATCGTGGCGCGGTTCATCAGGCCGCCCTGCTTGATGGTGTCGCCGGTGATGAAGTCGAGCTCCATGCGCTTCAGGCGCATTTCGAGGTCGATCGGATTGATGGCTTCCAGTCGGCCTGTCACGGTCCTGCCGCTGCTGTTCATCGCCTTGTAGGCATAGAGGGCCATGATCGGGATGCGGGCGAAATTGCGTGCGGGGGTGCGCGGTGCCGCCGGGCGGCTACATCCGCTCCGTCAGGTCGATGACGCGACCCACTTCTTCGATGGAGGTCGAACCGTCGAGCACGCGCCGCAAGCCATCTTCCGACAGCGGGCGGAAGCCCTTTTCCATGGCGAGGGTGCGTATCTCGCGCTGCGGAGCACGGCGACTGATGAGGTCGTCGAGGTCGTTGTCGAGGCGCAGCATTTCCATGATGGCAATGCGGCCCCGATAGCCCTGGTATTCGCAATGGTCGCAGCCGGCGGCACGATAAAGAATGGGGGCGGGCTGGCCGCTGACGACACCCATCAGCTTGCACTCGTGGGCCTCGGCGGGATAGGGCTTGCGGCAATGGGTGCACAGGCGGCGCACCAGACGCTGGGCGAGAATGCCGATGATGTTGCCGGCCATGATGTCGGGCAGCACGCCGATGTCGAGCAGGCGCGGGATGGCGCCCAGCGCCGAGTTGGTGTGCAGGGTCGAATACACCTGGTGGCCGGTCATGGCGGCGCGGAAGGCCATCTCGGCGGTGTCCGCGTCGCGGATTTCGCCGACCAGGATGATGTCCGGGTCCTGGCGCATCATGGAACGGATGCCGTTGGCGAAATCCAGCTTGGCGGATTCCGCCACCGAGGTCTGGCGGATCATCGCCATCGGGTACTCGACCGGGTCTTCGAGGGTCATGATGTTCACGCCCTCTTCGTTGATGTGGTTGAGCACCGAGTAGAGCGTGGTGGTCTTGCCGCTGCCTGTCGGGCCGGTGACCAGGATGATGCCTTCCGGGCGCGCCACCATCAGCTTCATCAGCCCCATCTGGTGGTCGTCGAGGCCCAGCCGGTCGAGCGGCACGATGCCCTTCTGCCGGTCGAGGATGCGCAGGACGATGTTTTCGCCGTGGATGGTCGGTTGCGAGGCGACGCGGAAATCGACGGCATGGCCGCTGATGTTGAGCGATATGCGACCGTCCTGCGGGGCGCGGGTCTCGGCGATGTTCATGCCGCTGATGACCTTGATGCGCACCGCCATGGCGGCCCAGTAGGATTTGTGCAGGGCGCGGATCTGGCGCAGGATGCCGTCGATCCGATAGCGGATGCGCAGGAAGCTGGCTTCCGGCTCGAAGTGGACGTCGGAGGCGTCACGCTTTACCGCGTCGGTGAGCAGTGCGTCCACCAGTCGAACCACCGGCTGGCTGTATTCGTCGAGCGAGGCGGACAGGCTGCGATAGTCGATCTCGCCGGTTTCGATTTCGTGCAGGATGCCGTCGATCGAAAGTTCGTGACCGTAGTACTGGTCGATGGCATGGGCGATTTCCGATTCGCCGGCGAGCAGCGTTTCGATCACCAGTTCGGGATGGATCAGCGTGCGCAGCTTGTCCAGGGCGACGATGTCGTTCGGATCGGCGATGGCGATCCTGAGCTTCTGCTCGGGCTGCGAGTAGCTCAGCGCCAGCAGCATGTGGCGCCTGGCGAGATCTCGCGGCACCAGACGCAAGGCATCGCCGTCGATGATCGAATTGGCCAGGTCGACGGCTTTCTGCCCGAGCGATTCGCCGAGCGCGTCGCGCAGCGTGGCCTCGGAGACGAAACCCAGGGAAACCAGCAGCTTGCCAACCGGCTGGTTGGATTTCATCTGCTCCAGCAGCGCAATGCGCAGCTGATCCTCGCTGATCACGCCTTGCGTGATGAGAATCTGGCCTATGGGGCGGCGGCTGGTCGGTGAATTCATACGAGCATCATTATCCCGCATCTGCTGCCCGGGGCAAGCTCTGTGTCATGCATTACGGCGCTTTGCGGGGCGGCGTCAGGGCTGCAGGGAGCGCAGTCTTGCAGCAGCCTGGGCCTTGTCGAAACCGGCTGTCCGGGTTTGCGCGGCGGCGATGGCCTGGCTGTAGTACTGCGCGGCGAGCTTGTTCTGGCGCAAGTGTTCGAGGCTGATCGCGAGGTTGTAAATGATGTCGGGATTATCCGGCTCGGCGTTGTGGGCCCGGAAATAAGCCTGTTGAGCCTCGTTCCAGCGGCCGTGTCGCGCATAGAGGTTGCCCAGGGAAAACTGGGGTGCGGCGAGGTCGGGCTGGTCGGCCGAGAGGGTCTTCAGCCGGCTTTCCGCGGTACCGGGATCGATCTGCCCGCGCATGTTGATCAGGGCGGACATGGCCACCGTATCATGCGGATCGGCCTCCGTGATTCGCCGATACAGCAACTCGGCCTGGTCGAGGTGGCCCTGCCGTACGGCGATGGCAGCCAGACCGTGCAGCGCATCGGTGTTGCGCGGGTCGGCCCGCTGGGCGCGTTCGTATTCGCGTTGCGCCAAAGCGAGGTCTCCCCGATTGAAGGCATCGAAGCCGCCGATCAAGGCGGGATTGACCTTCAGCGGCGCCCTGGTGACGCGTATCGGACCATCGGCTTCGGCCGGTGCGGGGGGGGCTGTGCGACGGGGCTGGGCCGCCGCCCTGGCGGCAACCGGGGCAGTATCATCGTCTTCCTCGTCCGCTGGCTGCGCGGCCGGACGTGCCCCTGTTGGCGCGGAACCCGGAGCAGCAGCGGGTGGCGTGGCAACAGTCGGCGCTGGCGCTACGGCGGCAGGCCTCGAAGCGGCAGTCGGGGTGGCGGACGGAGGCGGCAGCGCCATCCGGTTGGCGAGGAGGGGTGTCTTTGGCTGCAATTGCCACCAGAAATATCCACCGATGCCGCATACGGAAAGCACGGTCAGCACGCCAATGGCAATGGCAAAGTTTTTCCGTGCCGGCGGCTTGTCGGCTTGCTTGGCGGCAAACAGGTTCTGGGCTGCCGATTGATTCTGCGGCGCACTTTGCCTGGTTGCAGCGGGCCGGGGCTTGACCGCCGCCGCCGTCAAGGCGGGGGTGTCGGCAACAGCGGCCGCTGGCTCGGCGGCCGGTTCGCGCGGCGGTGCCGGCGGTGGTGGCGCCTTCAAGCGTGCCGACGCAGCCTGCTTGGCTTCGGCAAGAAACTGGGCGTCGAGTTCTTCAAGATGCGAAGGCAGGTGCGGCAGATTTCCGGAACCCGAGCCACTCTCGGCGACCGGCTCGGGTATCGCGGCCCCGCGTGTTCCCGAGTCATGCAGGGGTTCAAGCGTAAATCCGCCCTGGGCCGGCGCTTCCGGCGGGCTGCCCGCATTCTCGCCTTGCCCCTGGCGTTTCGCCAGTTCGGCTTTCTTGAGGGCGTCCATGAGCAGGCTCATCGAGCGCCTGCTCCAAGCGTGTCGGCTTGTTTCTGATTGGAACCCGCCTTGCCGGAGAAGAATTCCCGACTGGGCAATTGGTCGCGGAAGCTGCGATAGTCGCCGTTGATGCTCGGATCGCGAATGATGGTGGGCTTGAGAAAGATCACCAGTTCGGTCTTGGTGGTGGTGTCGTTGCGGTTGCGGAAGAAATTGCCGATGACGGGAACGCCGCCAAGGCCGGGGATTTCGTTGGTGTTGTAGTTGACCCTGTCTTCCATCAGCCCGCCCATCACGGCTACTTCGCCGTCCGAGAGGCGAAGCATGGACTCCATTTCTCGCGTCTGGATTTCGGGAACGACATTGGCGACCGCCAAGCCTGGGGTCGGATCGGTTTTTCCGGCGCCCTTGAGGCTGGAGATGGTGGGCCGCACGTTCAGCAGGATGCTGCCGTTCTCGCTGATTTGCGGCGTGACGCTCATCACCAGTCCGACCGATACCGATTGGGGTGTCGAGGTGAAGTTGTTGGTGGTGCCCGTCGTGGTGGTTGTCGAGTCGTTCTTGATCAGGAAGTAGACCACGTTATCCACGACCTTGAGCATCGCGGTCTGGTTGTTGAGTACGCTGATTTTCGGGCTGGAGAGGACTTTGACCTTGCCGAAGGTTTCCAGGAGGCTGAGCGTGGAGGAAAGACCCAGCCCGGGGGCGACGTAGTTGAGCAGGAAGGCAAACGCACCCGGGGTCGTGCCACTGACCGTCGCGAATGACCCCGAGGAGGCGGTGAACGGATTCGGTACCGGAACTCCGGTCGGATTCTGGGCCGCCGAAAATCCCGCGCCCGGCGAGCCCGGACGCAAGGTGCGCAGGCTCTGCCAGTTGATGCCCTGCTGGTAGTTGTCGCTCAGGCTGACCTCGGCGATCGTGGCTTCGATGATGACCTGACGCCGCGCATTGGTCAGCACCAGATCGAGATATTCCTGAACTTTTTCATGTTGCCTGGATGTAGCGCGAACAACCACGACACCGGCTTCCGGGTTGATGATGATCGAGGCGGCTTCGCGGAACGTGGTGCGTTTGACGACGGTGGTACCCTGCTGCTGCAAGTTTGCCGGATTCGGGCTGCCCGCGAGGCTGGTGGTTGCACCGCCTGACCGGTTCGAGGCCGATGGCGCGCCCTGGGCACCGGTACCGGTTGTAGTTTGCTGATCCGCGCGTTCGATGACTGTTTCGCTCGATCCCTCGGGCAGGATCTTGTCGGTCTCGCGCAGGATGTCCTTCAGGTTCTTGTCCAGCGATTGCCAGAAATTGTTCTGTGCCGAACTCTTGACCGAGGTATTCGAGTTGTTTCCGCCGCCGCCCGTTGCCGTCCCACCGGTGGCACTGGTGCTGGTCGATGCGATCTGGGTGTTGATCGAGACGGTGCCGCTCACGTCGCGCGACATGTTGACGTAGTCGACCTTGTAGTTGCGCAGGAAGGGCGTATCCGGCATCACGACCAGATTGGGGCCATCCAGTTCCCAGCGCATATCGACCTGCTTCGAGATGCGCGTCAGGATTTGCTGCAGGGTTTGATCTATGGCGTTGACGGTGACGATGCCGCTGATGCCCGGATGGATATCGACATTCAGCTTGGCGTCGCGAGCCAGCGCGAACAGCAGTTCCTGTACCGGAATGTTGCGCACGGAAACCGAATAGGACTCGGTCTTGGCTGCTGCCCTGGGACGCGAAAGAGTGACTGTCGTGGCTACTGGTACCGGGATGTCCTTGACCGCCGGTACTTCAGCTTCGGCACGTATGTGCCCGGCAGACGGAGGCTGCGGTGGATTGCTGCCGCACGCTGCCAAAACTAGGCTGGCAAGCAGCGCAACCGGGACCGGCGGAGTTACTAGTGGGCGCAAACGAACCCCCGATTAGGTAATTTGACAACTGAAATTAGCATAACACATTATGTTTACGATGCAACTCAATGATTTAATAGGCTGATACGGCTCAGTTTCGACGTTCCGGAATGCTTCAGCGAAGACGTACGACCTGTCGCGGATAGGGTTTTATCACCCGCAGCGACTTTGGCAGATCACCTATCGCAGCGACCGCTGCTGCCCGCGTTGCATATTCTCCATACATGACTCCATAGCGTGGCTTGCCGCTGAGTTCGGAGTAATACACACGGACATTGTCCATTTCCGGCTTGCTGGGCGGCAGCCTTCGCAACATGGATTCGATTTCACCATGCCGGCTTGCGTCCGTGGCGAACACTTGAATGAACCAGCGGTCGTTTGGCTGTTGTTCCAGCCAGGCGCGTCCCGCTTCAAGCCTTGCCTGGGTTAGCGGTCCGGCACGGGGTGGCGATGGTGGCGATGGTGGCGTGACGTCGGCGGGCTCTGCCTTGGTCTCGGGTGGAGGCGTTGCGCCCGGTGCGGGCGACGGTGCGGGTGGCGGGATCGTGGCGGGTGGCGGGACTGGCGCGGCAGAGGCGACCACTGCGGCCGCAGGCGCAGCCGGTGCTATCGGTGTGATCGCGGACGTTGCGGGAATGGCTGGATCGTTGTGCGATGCGGTCAGCAGCCAGGCGATTCCCGCCAGGGCGGCCAGGCCGAGCAGGGCGGCAAGCCAGAGTGTCCGCGGCTTTTTCGTTCCCCTGCCGCCGTAGGTTGCTTCGCTGAATTCGCAGTCCCGAATGGCAGCTTGTATCTCCTTGGTGCCAATCTGGTGGCTGCCCGCGGAAAAGGCCGCAAGCAGGCTCTTGTCGGCGAGGATGTTGATCCGGCGGGTAAGACCGAGCGAGCTTTGCGCGATCATCTTCAAGGCCGGCGGCGAGAACACGCTGGGGCCCTTGTAGCCCGCGGCGCGCATGCGGAAGTCGAGGTAGTGGGCGATGTCGTCGCGCACCAGCGGCTCCAGGCCGAAGTTGTGGGTGATGCGTTCCTTCAGTTGCCGCATGTCCGGGCGGGCAAGAATGTCGTTCAGTTCCGGCTGGCCGAACAGCACCAGTTGCAGCAGCTTGTTGCGGTTGGCCTCGAGGTTCGACAGCAGACGGATTTCTTCCAGGGTTTCCGCCGGCATGGCATGCGCTTCGTCGATCAGCACCACGACCTGCCGGCCTTCGCCGAAGGACTTGATCAGGTGGTCCTGCAAGGCGCGCAACACCACGGAAGAGCGTGCGTTGTCGGGAACGTTGAGGCGCAGTTCGTCGGCAATCGCATAGAGGATGTCATCACGCGACAGCGACGGATTGGCCAGATAGATGATGGTGACGTTTTCCGGCAGGCGTTCCATCAGCACGCGGCAGAGCATGGTCTTGCCGCTGCCGACTTCGCCGCTGACCTTGACGATGCCTTCGTCGTGGGTAACGGCATAGATCAGTGCGTCAAGCGTCGCGCCGCGATTGGCCCCGTCAAAGAAAAAGTCGGTATGGGGCGTGATGCGGAAAGGTGCCTCGCTAAGTCCGAAGTGGTCCAGGTACATGGTGTCGGTCAGGCAGTCCGGTCTCTCATTGCTGCGGGTTGGCGCGCTTTCAGTTGCGGCCGCTTTGCTTGACGCCACTCAAGCCGGCGTTGGCCTTCACAGAAGCCGCGCTTTCCCGGGCCAGCGTGTCGATGCGATTGTAAAGCGTGGTGCGGTTTATGCCGAGCAGTCGCGCTGCCTGGCTCATATTGCCATGGGCGACCTGCTGCGCGGCTTCGATGTAGGCTTCTTCCCAGCGTCGCAGGGTGGCGTCGAGGTTGAAGTCGCGGTGGTCCTGGATATCGTTCAGGGCAATCGATACGAGTTCATCGCCGGCCATCAGAGTCGGCGCTGGCGGGACGCCGATTGCATGGGTCTCATTGCCGGGATCCAGTTCGGCTTCGAGCTCCTTGATGCCGACCTCCTCGCCGGCAAACTTGGTCGTCAGGCGAATCGCGATATTGCGCAATTCACGGACATTTCCCGGGAACCGGTAGGCCAGCAGGCGTTCCGTCGCTTCCGTGGTGAGCCAGAAACGCGGCAGGTTGGCCTGTGCCGCGTAGACCGAACGAAAGTGTTCGAGCAGGCGGATGCGATCGTCGCCGAGATCCCGCAGCGGCGGTATGGCGATCGTGAATACCGACAGCCGGTGGTACAGGTCGGCGCGGAAGCGCCCTTCGCGAACTTCTTTCTTCAGGTCGCGGTTGGTTGCCGTGACGATGCGCGCGGCCGAGTGGCGCGCCTGGGTCTCGCCGATGCGCTGGAATTCGCCGTTTTCAAGCACGCGCAGGAGTTTTGGCTGCAGATCGAGGGGAAGTTCGCCGATTTCATCGAGAAACAGCGTTCCATCCGACGCGTCCTCGAAATAACCCGTTCGCGGGCCGCTGGCACCGGTGAATGCCCCCTTGCTGTGGCCGAACAGCGTGGCTTCCACCAGGCTGGGCGAGATCGCGGCGCAGTTGAGCGCCAGATACGGCTTCGCGGCGCGCTCGGAGAGCCGGTGCAGGGCTGCGGCGGCAAGTTCCTTGCCGCTGCCCGACTCGCCTTCGATCAGCACCGGGAAGGGCGAACGTGCGAACTGCCTGAGCTGGGCCCGCAGTTTTTGCAGTGGGGCGCTGTCGCCGATGAGGCCGTCATCCATCTCCGGCGACGTGTCTCTAAAAGACAACACGCGGCGGATCAGCTTGCGCAGGTATTCCGGATCCGCCGGCTTCGCCACGAACTCGGTTGCGCCGAGCGCTCGCGCATGACGCGCATTAAGCTCGTCGCTCTGGCCGGACAGCACCACGATCCGGGTTTCCGGCGCATGGGCGAGGATGTCGGCGATCAGGGCGAAACCTTCATCCGGACGATGGGGCGTGGGCGGCAGGCCGAGGTCGATCAATGCCAGGGCAGGGGCGGCTTTCCCGCCGCGCAGCAATTCGATCGCCTCGCTGCGCGTCGATGCGGTGCTTACGGCGTAGTCACGGCCGAGAAAATAGCCCAGTGCGTCGGCGATCAGCGGGTCATCGTCGACGATCAGCAACTCGATTTTGCTGTCGGATGAGGTCAAGGATGGGGCGAGGCGGGGGTTGGTTGAGTCAATTCGGGCATCATAGCGGAAAGTGGGAGCGCCCAATTTCAGTTGTGGATGGCGTTTACCCCGTTCTTCACCCGCTGCGGCCAAGCGTCGGACCATCCGATTCTGCTAAAATTATCCGCTGTGAATTTGACCGGGGTTCCCGGTGTGGACATGTCTCAGGAATCTCTTGTCGAAATCCGCGATCTGAACTTCACGTACGACAGCCGGCCGATACTTACCGGAATCAACATGACGATTCCACGCGGCAAGGTTGTGGCCGTGATGGGGAGTTCGGGCTGCGGCAAGACCACAACCCTGCGCCTGATCGGCGGCCAGCTGAAGCCGACTTCAGGCGAGGTGAGGGTCGGCGGACAGGTGGTGCACGAGCTGGGTTCCGATGGTTTGTACGGCCTGCGTCGGCGCATGGGCATGCTGTTCCAGTTTGGCGCCCTGTTTACCGACATGTCGGTGTATGACAACATTGCCTTTCAGATGCGTGAGCACACCAACCTGCCGGAAGCCCTGATTCGCGATCTGGTCATGATGAAACTGCATGCGGTGGGCTTGCGCGGCGCACATGACCTGATGCCGGCGGAACTTTCCGGCGGCATGGCCCGTCGGGTTGCCCTGGCGCGTGCGATAGCGCTGGATCCGATGCTGATCATGTACGACGAGCCTTTTGCCGGCCTCGATCCGATTTCGCTGTCCATCGTCGGCGAATTGATCCGCAAGCTGACCGACGCGCTGGGCGCCAGTTCGATCGTCGTCACCCATGATGTACAGGAGTCATTGAAAATCGTCGATTATGTCTATTTCGTCTCCGAAGGAAAGATTGTCGCGGAAGGCACGGCCGAGGAGATGAAGCATTCCACGGTGCCCTATGTGCATCAGTTCATCTGGGGCGAGGCCGATGGTCCGGTGCCTTTCCAGTATCCTTCCCGCCCCTATGGCGAAGAATTGATGGAAGGCGCGGTGCGTCGTGGATAACGGTCTGGCGCGGGGCCTGCGCAGGCTGGGGCAGCAGTTTACCGGGCGCATCTGGCGGCTCGGTTATGCCAGCCGCTTCTTTCTGGCCATCCTGATGTATTCGGGTACGTCGTTGCGGCGCATCCATCTGACCATTCGGGAAATCTACTTCACCGGCGTCCTGAGCCTGATCATCATTCTGGTCTCGGGCCTGTTTGTCGGCATGGTGCTCGGCTTGCAGGGCTATGACACCCTGGCGCGCTACGGTTCTACCGAGGCGCTGGGCGTTCTGGTCTCATTGTCTCTGGTCCGTGAACTGGGTCCGGTGGTTGCGGCCCTGCTGTTTGCCAGTCGCGCCGGTTCGGCAATGACCGCCGAAATCGGCATGATGAAGGCGACCGAGCAGCTTTCCGCCATGGAAATGATGGCCGTCGATCCGATTGCCCGTGTCGTGGCGCCGCGTTTCTGGGGCGGGGTGATTTCAATGCCCCTGCTGGCCGCGCTGTTTTCCGCGATGGGCATCTTTGGCGGCTATCTGGTCGGCGTGCAACTGATCGGCGTCGACGAGGGCTCGTTCTGGTCGCAGATGCAGGCATCCGTCGATTTTCGCGAGGACATCCTCAACGGCGTCATCAAAAGCTGTGTCTTCGGTGTCATCGTCAGCTGGGTCGCCGTATTCGAAGGCTACGATGCCGAGCCGACCGCCGAGGGCGTTTCCGGGGCGACCACGCGTACCGTTGTAACATCGTCGCTGGCCATTCTGGCCGCCGACTTCATTCTCACCGCCTTCATGTTTACAGGGACATGACATGAGCCGTACTACACTTGACCTCTGGGTCGGATTTTTCGTCGCCGTCGGATTGGGCGCACTGTTGTTTCTTGCCCTCAAAGTGGGCAACCTGGCATCGTCCAGCAGCGGGGAGACTTATGCAATCCACGCCAAATTTGATAACATCGGCGGCCTGAAGGTGCGCGGCGCGGTCAAGAGCGCCGGCGTCGTGGTGGGACGCGTGACGGAGATTCGCTTCGATCCCGAGGCCTATCTCGGCGTGGTCACCATCCAGCTCGATGCGCGTTACAAGTTCCCGCGCGATACCTTCGCGACGATCAACACGTCGGGTTTGCTGGGCGAGCAGTACATAGGATTCGAAGTGGGCGGCGACACGGAAATGCTGAAACCGGGGGATACGATCAAGAAGACCCAGTCGGCGGTGGTTCTGGAAAAGCTGATCAGCCAGTTCATGTTCAACAAGGCCGCCGAGGATGGCGACAAGAGCAAAAAGTAGTTAACAGGTACCCGAGAAGAATGAAGACCACCTTCCCTGCCCGCATCAAATCCGTCGCCATGGCCATTGCAGCCGTTGGCTTGTTGACCGGGTGCGCCACCTCGGGAAATCCCAAGGATCCGATCGAGGGCTTCAATCGCGCCATGTTCGCTTTCAACGAAGGGCTCGATTCGGCGATCATCAAGCCGGTCGCCAAGGGCTACGACCACGTGCTGCCTTCACCGATCAAGACGGGCGTCACCAATTTCTTCAGCAACATCGAAGACCTCTTCATCGGCGTGAATAACCTGTTGCAGGGCAAGGTGCCGGAGGCATTCAGCGATCTGGGCCGGGTGGTGATCAACAGTACTGTCGGCCTGCTGGGCGTGATCGATTTCGCATCGGATGCCGGCCTCGAAAAGCATGAAGAGGATTTCGGCCAGACCTTTGGTCGCTGGGGTGTCGGCAATGGCGCCTATGTGGTGATTCCGGTATTCGGCTCGCGCACCGTCCGCGACACCGTCGGCCTGGTGCTCGATGTTGCGACCGATCCGGTGGCGAACCACAATCCGGAGCGGACCCGCGATATCGCACTGGCTCTGCGCCTGGTGAACGACCGGGCCAATCTGCTGCCGGCCGACAAGGTCATCGAGGAAGCCGCGCTGGACAAGTATTCGTACATGCGCGACGCCTATCTGCAGCGCCGCCGCAACCTGATTCACGACGGCAATCCGCCGCGGGAAGTGGAGGCGAATGCTGAGTCGGCGGATCCGGCGGCCAGCGCCGAAGCGCAAGCCGGCGAGCCGCGGGCCGAAGCAACGCCCGCATCCGTCCTGGTGGCCAGCACGGAACCGGCCGTAGCGAATTAGTATCCCCGCGGGCGCATGTGGCCCAATACCAGTAATCTCAGGAAATCCAGAATGAAATCCCTGTTTGCATTCTTCAGCGGCCTGCTCATCGCCACGACGGCGATGGCGCAGGAAGTCGCCCCCGACGTGCTCGTCAAGAACGTTACCAACGAGGTGCTGGACATTGTCCGCAAGGACAAGGACATCCAGTCCGGCAACACCAAAAAGGCCATCGACCTGGTTGATGCCAAGGTGCTGCCGCACTTCAACTTCACGCGCATGACGCAACTGGCGATGGCGCGGGACTGGCGCCAGACCACTCCGGCGCAGCAGAAGGTGCTGACCGACGAGTTTCGCCTCCTGCTGGTGCGCACCTATTCCAAGGCGCTGACCGAGTACAAGAACCAGACCGTCAATTTCAAACCCTTCACGCTCAAGGCTGGCGAGACCGACGTCCGTGTCCGCACCGAGATCAAGCAGGCGGGTGCCGGCAAGAACATCGAACTGGACTACTTCCTGGAAAAGTCCGGGACCGCCTGGAAGGTCTATGACATCGAGGTTGGCGGCATCAGCCTGGTCACCAATTACCGCGAGTCCTTCGCTTCCGAAGTACGCAACAACGGTATTGACGGCCTGATCAAGTCCCTCCAGGCAAAGAACAAGTCCGGCGAGGCGACCTCGGTAAAGAAATGAACGACTTTTCCCCCATCCCCTTTTCCGGGAAAAGGGGTGATTTCGGCTCGCGTTGCTCGCAGACTCCTGAAAGGTCCGCCTTGGGGCGGCCCGGCGGCAGACCATGATCCGCATCACGGGTGATCACGTCGAAGTGTCAGGCCCGATGACCATGTCGGGCGCTGCCGCACTGCTTGCCGAAGGTGAAGCAGCGATCGCGTCGAATGCCGCCGCATTCGATCTCGCCGCCGTCACCGAGATGGACTCCTCCTGCCTTGCCGTGGTCTTCGGCTGGATGCGCGCAGCGAAGGCCGGCGGCAAAACCTTGCGCCTTCTGAACCCGCCGCAGAATCTGCTGAGCCTCGCCGCCGTCTACGGCGTTGCCGACCTCCTTCCGCAGCCCTGACGCAGCCTTCGGGTTGGTCACGTTCATGTCCGCTGCGATCCGCATTCAGCAGGTCTCAAAGTGTTTTGGCAGTACCCAGGCACTCGACCGGGTCGATCTTGAGGTCCGGCAGGGCGAGTTTTTCGGGCTGCTGGGCCCCAATGGCGCCGGCAAGACCACCCTGATCTCGGCGCTTGCCGGCCTGGTTCGGGCCGATTCCGGCAGCCTTTCGGTGATGGGGCACGACGTGCAGTCGGACTATCGCGTGGCGCGGCGTCATCTTGGGGTCGTGCCGCAGGAACTGGTATTCGATCCTTTTTTCACGGTGCGCGAGTCGCTGAAAATCCAGTCCGGCTATTTCGGCATCGGCGACAACGACGCCTGGATCGACGAGATACTGGAGAAACTGGGTCTTACGTCCAAGGCCAACGCCAACATGCGCATGCTGTCCGGCGGCATGAAGCGCCGGGTGCTGGTGGCGCAGGCGCTGGTGCATCGTCCGCCGGTGATCGTGCTCGACGAACCGACCGCCGGCGTCGATGTCGAGTTGCGGCAGACCTTGTGGGCTTTCATCCGGCAGCTCAACGAAGCGGGACACACCATCGTGCTGACCACGCACTATCTTGAGGAAGCCGAGAATCTGTGCACACGCATTGCGATGCTCAAGGCCGGCCGCGTGGTTGCCCTCGATACCACGGTGAATCTGCTGCGCCGCTTCTCTGCCCACAGCCTGCGCTTGCGCACCGACGGCGCGATGCCGCCCGAACTCGTTCGCGATGCCGCCCAGAATGGCGGATGGTGGTCCTTGCCCTTTGACGGCTTTGAAGAAGTCGAGCCGATGCTGACGAAAATTCGCGCCGCAGGCTGCCGGATCGACGATCTTGAAATCGGCAAGCCCGATCTGGAGGAGGTTTTTGTCCGGGTCATGCAAGGGTCGCAACAAGGGCAACAGAGCTGAGATGAGCGGCGGCTTTTCAACCCTTCTGTACAAGGAAGTACTGCGCTTCTGGAAAGTGGCCTCGCAGACGGTCGCCGCGCCGGTGCTGACGGCACTGCTCTACCTGCTGATCTTTTCCCATGTGCTGGAGGGGCACGTAAAGGTGCATGGCGTCGCCTACACCGCATTCCTGATCCCGGGGCTGGTGATGATGTCGGTTTTACAGAACGCCTTTGCCAATTCCTCGTCCTCGCTGATCCAGTCCAAGGTGACGGGCAACATCGTTTTTGTCCTGCTGCCGCCGATTTCCTACCTGGAGTTCTTCGCCGCCTATGTGCTGGCGTCGGTGGTACGGGGCCTGGTCGTCGGCGCGGGCGTCCTGCTGGCCACTTTCTGGTTCGCGCCACTGACGTTTGCCGAGCCCTGGTGGATTCTGGTCTTCGCGCTTATGGGCGGCGCCATTCTCGGCAGCCTCGGCGTGATCGCCGGCATCTGGGCCGACAAATTCGACCAGCTCGCCGCCTTCCAGAACTTCCTGATCATGCCGCTCACGTTTCTTTCCGGCGTGTTCTACTCTGTCAATTCATTGCCGACTTTCTGGCAGCAGGTGTCGCACTGGAACCCGGTTTTCTACATGATCGACGGCTTTCGCCATGGCTTTTTCGGTGTTTCCGATGCGTCGCCGTGGCTCAGCCTTGCCGTGGTCAGCGCGTGCCTGGCGCTGCTGGCCACATTCACCCTGAATCTGCTGAAGCGTGGCTACAAGCTGCGCGCCTGAGGAGTCACACCATGCTTGATCCAAAACAAATCGAAACCTGGATTTCCGCCGGCTTGCCTTGCGAGCATCTTTCCGTCGAGGGCGACGGCCACCATTTCGCCGCCGTCATCGTCAGCGGCGAGTTCGCCGGCCTCAA
Source organism: Sulfuritalea hydrogenivorans sk43H (assembly GCF_000828635.1). GTDB lineage: Bacteria > Pseudomonadota > Gammaproteobacteria > Burkholderiales > Rhodocyclaceae > Sulfuritalea > Sulfuritalea hydrogenivorans. Next base: position 2,952,596 of record NZ_AP012547.1, on the reverse strand, counting down.
CCGCGTCAAGCGGCAGCAGCGCATCAATGCCATTCTCAAGGCGCGTTTCGATTCGGGCGAATTGCATGCCCTGTCGATGCAGACCCTGACGCCGGAGGAATGGAAAGCCAATGGATAAGCTGCTGATCGCGGGAGGCATTCCGCTTTCCGGTGAAGTGGCCATCTCAGGGGCGAAGAACGCCGCCCTGCCTCTGCTGTGCGCTGCGCTGCTGACCCGCGAGCCGGTGACCTTCACCAATGTGCCGCACCTGAACGACATCGGCACCATGTTGAAGCTGCTGGCGCAGATGGGCGTCAAGGTGGCGCGCGAAGCCAGCAAAGTCGGCGCTGGGGACACGGTGACGCTGGACGCTTCGGGCCTCGACAATGCAGTCGCGCCCTACGAAATGGTGAAAACCATGCGTGCCTCGATCCTGGTGCTGGGACCGCTGGTGGCACGCGCCGGCGAAGCGCGGGTTTCGCTGCCGGGCGGCTGCGCCATCGGCGCACGGCCGGTGGATCAGCACATCAAGGGCCTGACCGCGATGGGTGCCGAAGTCAATGTCGAGCAGGGCTATGTCCATGCCCGCGCCACGCGGCTCAAGGGCGCCCGCCTGTTCACCGACATGGTGACCGTGACCGGCACCGAGAATCTGATGATGGCGGCCTGCCTGGCGCAGGGCGAAACCGTGATCGAGAACGCCGCGCGCGAGCCGGAAGTGGTCGACCTGGCCAATTGCCTGGTCGCCATGGGCGCGCGCATTTCCGGCGCCGGTGGCGACGTGATCCGCATCCAGGGCGTGGATGCCCTGCACGGCGCCACGCATCGCATCATGCCCGACCGCATCGAGACGGGTACCTATCTCTGTGCTGCGGCCGCTACGGGGGGCGACATCCGCCTCACCGGAGCCTCGGCAAGCTGCCTCGATGCCGTGATCGACAAGTTGATGGACACCGGCTGCGAAGTCGTTGCCGAGCGCGATGCGATCCGCCTCAAGGCGCCGCGCCGACTCACGGCGGTGAGCATCCGCACCGCGCCCTATCCGGCTTTTCCCACCGACATGCAGGCCCAGTTCATGGCGATCAACGCCGTGGCCGAGGGCACCGCCGTGATGCGCGAAACGATTTTCGAGAACCGCTTCATGCACGCCGTGGAACTGATCCGGCTTGGCGCCGACATCAAGATCGACGGCAATACGGCCTTTGTTACCGGCCGCGAAAAGCTCGACGGCGCCACGGTGATGGCCACCGACCTGCGCGCCTCGGCCAGCCTGGTCATCGCCGGCCTGGTGGCGCAGGGCGAGACGCTGATCGAGCGCATCTATCATCTCGACCGGGGCTACGAGGGGCTGGAGCAGAAACTGGCCATTTTGGGCGCCAACATTCGACGGGTAAAATAGATTCATGAGCGGAATCACCATCGCCCTCTCCAAGGGCCGCATCTTCGAGGAAACCCTGCCGCTGCTGGCGGCGGCGGGCATCGTGCCGGCCGAAGATCCCGAAAAGTCGCGCAAGCTGATCATCGGCACCAATCGCGCCGATGTCCGCGTAGTGATTGTGCGTGCCTCGGATGTGCCAACCTATGTGCAATACGGCGCGGCCGATCTGGGCATCGCCGGCAAGGATGTGTTGCTGGAACACGGCGGCGTCGGGCTCTACCAGCCGCTGGATCTGAACATTGCCAAATGTCGCATGTGTGTCGCGGCCCCGGTCGGTTTCGACTACGCCGCCGCGGTGCGCAGCGGCGCGCGCCTGCGCATTGCCACCAAGTACATCGCCGTGGCGCGCGAACACTTTGCCGCCAAGGGCGTGCATGTCGACCTGATCAAGCTGTATGGCTCGATGGAACTGGCCCCGCTGGCCGGTTTGGCCGAGGCCATCGTCGATCTGGTGTCAAGCGGCGCGACGCTGAAGGCCAACAAACTGGTCGAGGTCGAGGAGATCATGAACATTTCCTCGCGTCTGGTGGTGAATCAGGCCGCGCTGAAGATGAAGCGCGAACTGCTGCAGCCCGTCATCGCCGCGATCGAAGGCGCCATTCGATGATTCGCCGTCTCTCCAGCGCCGACTCCGGTTTTGCCGCGACACTCGATGCCCTGCTGCATTTCGATCATTCGACCGACGACGCCATCGAACAGACGGTGGCCGAAATTCTCAAGCGCGTGCGCACGGAAGGCGATGCGGCGGTGCTCGAATTCACGCGCCGCTTCGACCAGCTCGATGCCGGCACCATGGCCGAACTCGAACTGCCGAGAAGCGAATTGCGACGGGCGCTGGATGGCCTGCCGGCGGCCCAGCGCTCCGCGCTTGAAGCCGCGGCGAAGCGGGTCAGCGACTACCACGAGCGGCAGAAGCTCGAGTCGTGGAGCTTCACCGAGGCCGACGGCACTCGACTCGGGCAGAAGGTTACGGCGCTGGATCGCGTCGGCCTTTACGTGCCGGGCGGCAAGGCGGCCTATCCCAGTTCGGTATTGATGAACGCCCTGCCGGCCAAGGTGGCGGGCGTCAATGAGCTGATCATGGTGGTGCCCACTCCGCGTGGCGAAAAGAACGCGCTGGTGCTGGCGGCCGCGTGCCTCGCCGGCGTCGATCGCGTCTTCACCATCGGCGGTGCGCAGGCCGTTGCGGCGCTGGCCTATGGTACGCAAACCATCCCGCAGGTGGACAAGATCGTCGGTCCCGGCAACGCCTATGTCGCGGCAGCCAAGCGCCGCGTCTTCGGCACGGTCGGCATCGACATGGTGGCGGGTCCGTCCGAAGTGCTGATCATCGCCGACGCCTCGGCCAATCCCGACTGGGTGGCGATCGATCTGTTCGCCCAGGCCGAGCACGACGAACTGGCGCAGTCGATCCTGCTGAGTCCGGATGCCGATTTCATCGCGCGGGTCGCGGCAAGCATCGAGAAGCTGCTGCCGACCATGCCGCGCCGTGAAGTGATTGCCGCCTCGCTCAAGGGACGCGGCGCACTGATACATGTGGCCGATTTCGACGAAGCCTGCGCCCTGGCCAACCGCATTGCGCCGGAACACCTGGAACTGGCGGTGGCCGATCCGGCGCCGCTGGCGGAAAAGATTCGCCATGCCGGCGCGATTTTCGTCGGCCACTATGCGTCGGAATCGCTCGGCGACTACTGCGCCGGCCCCAACCACGTGCTGCCGACCTCGCGCAGTGCACGCTTTTCATCGCCGTTGGGCGTCTATGACTTCCAGAAGCGTTCCAGCCTGATCGAGGTGTCACAGGCCGGCGCGCAAACCCTGGGGCCGATCGCCGCGACACTGGCGCATGGCGAAGGGCTCACGGCCCACGCCCGCGCGGCGGAGCTGCGCATCAAGCCTTAGTCGGCAGATCAGCTCCGCAAGAACGGGTTCCCGCAGCACAGGCAGCTTCCCCGCAGACGTCATTTCCTGCTATTCTGACTATATGGTCAGAATGATGTGGGGATGCCATGAGAACTGTTCCTGTCGTACAAATGAAAGCCAATCTCTCCGCCCTGCTTGCCGAGGTCGAGCGGGGCGAGGAGATTGCCATTACCCGTCACGGGCAAGTCGTCGCTCGCCTGGTACCGGATAGTCCGCGCATGGCCGCAGACGCCTTCCGGGCGTTTTGGAGTGACGGTGAGATCGATCTCGAAGCGCCCTCCGACCGCATGCCCGAACCTGTTGCTCCGCTCGACTGAACGATGCGTTACCTTCTGGATACCAACATCGTGATTGCGGCCATGAAGGGTCATCCCGCCGTGGTTGGCCGGCTTGAAAGCACGCCGCTGGCAAACCTGGTTCTGTCTCCTCTGGTGTTGGGAGAACTGGAATTCGGCGCCGAAAAAAGTGCCCATTCCGAGCGCAATCGAGCGCGCCTCGCCGAACTGGCGGAGCGCTTGCCGCTGGCGGCGGTCGATGCGGAAACGAGCGGTTGCTATGGTCGAGTCCGCGCGGAACTCGAACAACACGGCACGCCAATCGGCGCCAACGATATCTGGATCGCGGCCCATGCCTTGGCCCTCGACGCCACACTGGTGACCGACAACATCCGGGAGTTTTCGCGGGTTCCGGGCTTGGCCGTCGAGAATTGGCTGGAGCGGCGCGAGGGCTGAGAAACAGGACTGCGCATCGCGCATGCCACCCGCTTTCCACTGGTACGCTTTGGGCGGAAGGATTGCGGCACGGTTAACCGCCGTACCGCCGGCGCCGACTTTCAGGTTTTGATTTGCGCGCCCCGCAGGTCGGGGACAGGCCGCCGCCTCATGCGCTTCCGCCCTGCGGGTTGCTGCCCTTCACCTTCACTGCGAATCACCATATGACTCAGCATCATTCTCAGGGCCGCCGAACACAGAGAGCCCGAGCATTAATTCTGTATTTCACATTGACAGCACTTCTTTCGCCAGTCATTAGGGAGACACCCTCGACCTCGGAGGAACCGTTGGACTCATTGCTCCAGAACAACAGCCCAGTCAGGCGGGACTTTGAGGAGACTTTGCACGTCGATTTATGACACGGCGTTGGCTGCCCAGTCTTGTAGCTATTCTCAAGTTCGGCCACGGTCGGCAAACCCCAGCCACTGCCTTGGCTCGCGCAATAGTGGGTGGCTTCGCTCCAGTTAATGTCCGCGCCGTTGTCCGAATCTGCCCATTCCTTGAACACTTGGGGCGCAATGGGAGGAGAAGTGCTTTGCGCAAGGAGAGGTTGAGTCATCGCCGCATCGACGCCAGCATCGGGAAGCATCCTGGCAGGACGGAAACCGAAATGGCCCCCCCGGCTTGTCGTATAGAGATTCATGCGATTCGTGGGACGTGCATAAAGTGCAAGCAGTGCCCAGGCCCCCCCGCGCACCACGCGCATCGCGCAATTACCTGTCATCCAGGGACTGCCATCGCTCGGCGCTCCGTTGTAGTTCACGTTCCAGCAATCCTGCGTCCACTCGGAGACGTTGCCGCTCATGTCATAAAGCCCCCAGGCATTGGCCTGCTTGCTGGCGACTTGTCGTGTCGTGTCGTTACTGTTGAAGACGTACCAGACTGCGCTATCCAGAGCGTCGCTGCCACAGTAGGTTGCTGTCCCGCCAGCTCGACAGGCGAATTCCCACTCCGCTTCTGACGGCAGCCGGTAAGTCTTTCCGGTTTTCTGGCTCAACTTGCGCAGGTACTCCTGCGCATCGTCCCAGCTTACGTTCTCCACCGGACACTTATCGCCGCAACTTGAGAATTGGCTGGAATGGCTACCCATGAGCGACCGCCATTGACCTTGGGTTACTTCAGTCTTTCCTAGCGCGAATGGTTTGCCGATTTGGACTCTGTGGATGGGCTTTTCATTTCCATAGTCATTTGAACCCATCTCGAAGCTCCCGCTCGGAATGACAACCATCTCCGGACACTCGATACAGTCCAAGAAAGTCATTCCCGCTACCGCCGGAGCCAACCGGGTTGTCGTTGATTCATCCACCCTGGCAGGCTTCCTTTTTACCCGTCGCTCCGCCAGGGCAACAAATTGCCCATTCGGATACTTGTCGAGATAGGCCTGAAAATCCTCTACGTCGCTGCTATTTTTGATGCTTTCCCAGAACGAGATTTCCACAGCGGTCATATCAACCGGTACAGACAGTGGGGGCTCAGTGCCGGACGCTGCACCTGCTACCGAGCGAAAATAGAAATCCCCACGCAGACTGCCCTCTACCCAAGGCTCCTGTTTTCCTTTTGTCTTCGCCACCACGGTGTTGGCAACGCGCTTCAGCATCAACTCGACTGGCACACCGGGTTCGCTGATCTGTCCGAGAAGTGCCTCGGTGTATGTGCCATTCTTGCCCTCGCCGTCGGAGGCGACGCTGCCGGGGCGGGTGGCGTAGTGGATCAGGGTGCCGGAGGCGGCCTCGACTTTCGCCAGTCCGCGTGAGGTGCTGCGAAAGCGGCGGGCGAACGGGTTGTCGCGACAGGCATCGAGGAACACCAGGCTGACACCGGCCTTGGCTTCATCCATGTTGTCGAGCAGGTTGCCCAGATTCAGGCTTTGCAGCGGCACGTCTTCTTCGCTGGAAATGTCGGCGTCGGTCGCCGGAAAATAATTCTGGCCCTTGAACTGAACTCCGTGACCGGCATAGAAGAACAGCGCCACGCCACCAGGGGTTATCTTGCTGCGAAACTCCCGATAGACGCCACCGATCTCGCGTTGCTTGAGATTCTCTCGAAGGACGATATCGAAGCCAAGGGAGCGCAAGCGGTTGGCGATGGCACGTGCGTCGTTGACCGGATTGACCAATGGGCCGCTTTTGTAGGTGGCGTTGCCAATGACGAGGGCGACACGCTTTTCGGCACTCGCGGGTGCAATACCAAGGTTGCGTTGTGGTTCCGCCGCCGTAACGTTACCCAGCCAAACTGCCAAGAAAAAAATCAATAACTTCATGGGCAAAGGATACACCTGCGAACCTACGTTACGAAAATGCGCAGATACCGGCAATACCCTGTCAGCGGCCGCTCAAGGCTCATACTCACGGCATCGGCAATGACCGTTCCCGCTGGATAGCTGACGGTCACCCCGTCAATCCCAATGACGGCACCGGGCGCATTCCCGACCCGAAAGGTCGCGACAGAACTGGGCTCGGCTGATTCAAGCGCCGAGGATTTCCTTCAGCGCCGCTACCAGCGCGTCGCATTGTTCGTCCGTACCGACCGTAATCCGCAGGAACTGCTCGATGCGCGGCAGCTTGAAATGGCGCACGATGATGCTGCGTCGCCGTAGCGCCAGCGCCGACTCTTGCGCGTCGTGTTGTGGATGGCGGGCGAAGATGAAGTTGGCCGCCGACGGCAGCACCTCGAAACCCAGCGCCTTCAAGTCGCCGACCAGTTTTTCGCGCGTGGCGATCACCGCTTTGCAGGTCTTGTCGAAATACTCGCGGTCTTCGATGGCGGCGACCGCACCCGCTATCGCCAGCCGGTCCAGCGGATAGGAATTGAAGCTGTTCTTGACCCGTTCCAGCGCCTCGATCAGATCGACATGGCCGACCGCGAAGCCGACGCGCAGCCCGGCCAGCGAGCGCGACTTGGAGAGTGTCTGCACCACCAGCAGGTTGGGGTAGCGAGCGGTCAGCGAAATCGCGCTCTCGCCGCCGAAATCGACATAGGCCTCGTCGATTACCACGACCGAATCGGGGTTCGACTGCAACAGGCGTTCGATCTCGACCAGCGGCACCAGGCAACCGGTCGGCGCGTTGGGGTTGGGGAAAATGATGCCGCCGTTCGGCTTGGCGTAGTCGCCCAGCCGAATCGAAAAATCGTTCGCGAGCGGAATGGTTTCGAAGTCCACCTGGTACAGCCCGCAATACACCGGATAGAAGCTGTAGCTGATGTCGGGGAACAGGATCGGTCGCGACTGCTTCAGCAAGCCGAGGAAGATGTGCGCCAGGACTTCATCCGAGCCGTTGCCGACGAAGACATTTTGCGCGCCGATGCCGTGGTACTTGCCAATGGCAGCCTTGAGCTGCTCGGCGTTCGGATCGGGGTATAGCTTGAGCGATTCCCCGGTGGCGGCGCGAATCGCTTCCAGCGCACGCGGCGACGGCCCGTAGGGGTTCTCGTTGGTGTTGAGTTTCACCAGGTTGGCGAGCTTGGGTTGCTCGCCCGGCACGTAGGGCGTAAGGCCCTTGACGACATCGCTCCAGAAGCGGCTCATGGCTGGGTGGAATGGCAGGTTGGGTGGTGGGTGGCGGGCGTGCAGCGGACTAGGCCGATGGTATCATGCAGGCCTCGACCCTTCGCTTGATCACCACTGCCATGCGGCAAGCCGAAATCACACGCAACACGCTGGAAACAAAAATTCGCGTCGCCCTCGATCTCGACGGCACGGGAGTTTCCAAACTCGACACCGGCGTGGGTTTCTTCGACCACATGCTGGACCAGATCGCGCGCCACGGCTTGATCGACCTGAGCGTCGAGGCCAAGGGCGACCTGCACATCGACGCGCATCACACCATCGAGGATGTCGGCATCACCCTCGGCCAGGCGCTGGCCAAGGCCTTGGGCGACAAGAAGGGCCTGCGCCGTTACGGCCATGCCTACGTGCCGCTCGACGAGGCGCTGTCGCGCGTGGTGGTGGATTTGTCCGGTCGACCCGGCCTGGTGTTCAACGTGCCCTTCACCCGCGCCACCATCGGCGAGTTCGATGTCGACCTGGTGCGCGAGTTTTTCCAGGGCCTGGTCAATCACGCCGGCATCACGCTGCACATCGACGCCTTGCGTGGCGACAACTCCCACCATCAGGCCGAGACGGTGTTCAAGGCCTTTGCCCGGGCGCTGCGCATGGCGGTGGAAGCCGATCCGCGTGCGGCGGGCGCCGTGCCGTCAACGAAGGGTTCGCTCTGATCCTTCCATGAGCACGGTTGTCGTCGTCGATTACGGCATGGGCAATTTGCGCTCGGTGGCCAAGGCCATAGAGCACGTTGCCCCCGAGGCCGAGGTTCGCGTCAGTTCGGATGCCGCCGAGATTGCAGCTGCCGACCGCGTCGTCGTACCCGGCCAGGGCGCGATGCCGGATTGCATGCGCGAGCTGTCGGCGCGCGGCTTGCGCGAGGCGGTCGTTCGCGCCGCCGCTGAAAAGCCCTTTCTCGGAATATGCGTCGGCTTGCAGATGCTCTTCGGACATGCCGAGGAGGGCGATGTCATGGGCCTCGAAATCCTGCCGGGCCGCGTGCCGCGCTTTCCCGGCGAGGCCATGGCGGCGCCCGACGGCTCGCGTCTGAAGGTGCCGCACATGGGCTGGAACCAGGTGCAGCAGGTTGAAGCCCATCCGCTGTGGGATGGCATCGAGGATGGTGCGCGCTTCTATTTCGTGCATAGTTATTACGTCGAGCCGCAGAGTCCCGAGGTGATTGCCGGTTCAACCCACTATGGCATCCCCTTTACCAGTGCGGTTGCCCGCGCTAACATCTTCGCCGTGCAATTCCATCCCGAAAAAAGCGCCCAGGCCGGTTTGCGTCTGCTCGGCAATTTCATGCGCTGGAACCCCTGATCAAAACGCCTGCCAGGCATTTCTTTATCTCCACATTTCACTATGCTGCTGATACCCGCGATTGATCTCAAGGACGGTCACTGTGTCCGTCTGAAGCAGGGCGCCATGGAAGACGCCACGGTGTTTTCCGAAGATCCGGCGGCGATGGCCCGGCACTGGATAGACCAGGGCGCGCGCCGTCTGCATCTGGTCGACCTCAATGGCGCCTTTGCCGGCAAGCCGAAGAACGAAGCCGCGATCAAGGCCATCCTCAAGGAAGTCGGCGACGAGATTCCGGTGCAACTGGGCGGCGGCATTCGTGACCTGGACACCATCGAGCGCTGCCTCGATGACGGCATTACCTACGTCATCATCGGCACTGCGGCGGTGAAGAACCCCGGCTTCCTGCACGATGCCTGCGGGGCCTTTCCCGGACACATCATCGTCGGGCTGGATGCCAAGGACGGCAAGGTGGCGGTCGATGGCTGGTCCAAGATGACCGGGCACGATGTCGTCGATCTGGCGAAGAAGTTCGAGGACTACGGCGTCGAAGCCGTCATCTATACCGACATCGGGCGCGACGGCATGCTTTCCGGGGTGAACATCGAGGCCACGGTGAAGCTGGCCCAGGCCTTGCGCATCCCGGTGATCGCCAGCGGCGGCATCGCCAGCGTGAAGGATGTCAAGGCACTCTGCGCGGTGCAGGGCGAGGGCATTTCGGGCGCCATCACCGGCCGCGCGATTTACGAGGGCAAGCTCGACTTCAAGAAGGCCCAGGCCGAGGCCGACAAGCTCAGCAAGGCGCCAGCGGCCTGAGCGGCCGGCCCATGCTCGCCAAGCGCATCATTCCCTGCCTCGACGTCAGCGCCGGCCGCGTGGTCAAGGGCGTGAACTTCGTCGAACTGCGCGATGCCGGCGATCCGGTCGAGATCGCGCGGCGCTACGACGAGCAGGGCGCCGACGAGATCACCTTTCTCGACATTACGGCCAGTTCCGACGACCGTGACATCATCCTGCACATCGTCGAGGCGGTTGCTTCGCAAGTGTTCATTCCCCTGACCGTGGGCGGCGGCGTGCGCCAGGTCGAGGACGTGCGGCGCCTGCTGAATGCCGGCGCCGACAAGGTCAGCATGAACACGGCGGCGGTGAATAATCCGCAACTGGTGGCCGACGCTTCCGGCAAGGTCGGCAGCCAGTGCATCGTCGTCGCCATCGACGCCAAGCAGACGTCACCGGGAAAATGGGAGGTCTTCACTCACGGCGGGCGCAAGAACACGGGACTCGATGCCATCGAATGGGCGCGCAAGGTCGAGAGCCTGGGTGCGGGAGAGATTCTGCTGACCAGCATGGATCGCGACGGCACCAAGGCCGGTTTCGACCTGCCACTCACGCGCGCGGTCGCCGATGCAGTGGGCATTCCGGTGATAGCCAGCGGCGGCGTGGGCACCTTGCAGCATCTGGCCGATGGCGTGACGGAAGGTCGCGCCGATGCCGTACTGGCGGCGAGCATTTTCCACTATGGCGAATACACGGTGCGCCAGGCCAAGGAATTCATGCGCAGTCGCGGCATCGAGGTGCGGCTGTGAGCGCGCCCCGCCGGGCCGTCCCAAGGGGCGCGCAGCCAGGCGATGGAGTCGCGCAGCGGCGAACCTCTGTCACCCCCTGCCTTGGGCAGGGGGCTGGGGGGAGGGCGGTCCTGTGAGCGCACCGGCAAACAGTCAATGGCTGGACGAAGTGCTTTGGGACGAGCAGGGCCTCATTCCCGCCATCGCGCAGGACGCGAAGACGGGCGAAGTGCTGATGTTCGCCTGGATGAATCGCGAGGCGCTGGCGCTGACCGCCGAAACGGGTCACGCCGTGTATTGGTCGCGTTCGCGCGGCCGCCTGTGGCACAAGGGAGAAGAATCCGGCCACACGCAGCGGGTACTTGAACTGCGCGTCGATTGCGACCAGGACGTAGTGCTGCTGAAGATCGAGCAGGTGGGCGGCATCGCCTGCCACACCGGGCGCCGCAGTTGCTTCTTTAACCGGCTCGAAACCTCGGGCTGGCAGGATGTCGAGCCGGTCCTCAAGGATCCGAAGGAGATATACAAGTGATTGATCTCGAAGTTATTCATCGTGTCCAGGCGACGCTGCTCGAACGCAAGGGCGCGGCCCCCGATTCATCCTACGTCGCCAGCCTGTATGCCAAGGGCACCGACGCGATCTGCAAGAAGGTGGCGGAGGAAGCCGCCGAAACCATCATGGCGGCCAAGGACGGTGATCGCCTGCATCTGGTGCGCGAAGTGACCGATCTGTGGTTTCACAGCATGATCCTGCTAACCCAGTTCGGCATCGGCGTCGATGATGTGATGGTCGAGTTCCGCCGCCGGGAAGGCATTTCCGGCATCGACGAGAAGAACAGCCGGAATCCCCAACCATGAGCGACTGCATCTTCTGCAAGATCGCGCGCGGCGAAATTCCGTCGAAGAAGGTTTACGAAGACGAAGAAATCTTCGCCTTCAACGACATCAACCCGATCGCGCCGGTGCATTTCATGATCGTGCCGAAACAGCACATCGCGTCGCTGATGGACGCCGACATGAGCCACCAGATGGTGCTCGGGCGGATTCTGGCCAAGGCCAACGAACTGGCCCGCAGCCAGGGACTCACCGAGGGCTTCCGCACCATCATCAACACCGGGCGGATCGGTCATCAGGAGGTGTATCATCTCCACGTTCATATTCTGGGCGGCCCCGAGCCCCTGGGGTCAATGCTTAAGCGCAAGGCGCCTTGAGAACTCTCACTGAGCGCGAGGAGAAAATACAATGGGATCTTTCAGTATCTGGCACTGGCTGATTGTGCTGGTGATTGTCATGCTGGTATTCGGCACCAAGAAGCTGCGCAACATGGGGTCCGACCTCGGCGGCGCGGTCAAGGGCTTCAAGGACGGCATGAAGGAGGCCAGCGCTGACAAACCCGCCGACAAGCCGGTGGATCCGCAGCAGGTCACGGGACAGACCATCGACGTCGAAGCGCGTCGCGAACAGACCAAATCCTGAATCCTGGCGGAAGGGCGGGCTGCCGGTTTCTTCAGCAGTCGCCAGCCACTCCGCCGCCAACTTTTTCCTGATTTCCCCAACGAACCCATGTTCGACGTCGGCCTTTCCGAGTTGATGGTGATCGCCGTCGTGGCGCTGGTCGTCATCGGCCCCGAGCGCCTGCCCAAGGTGGCACGCACGGCGGGTCTCCTGCTCGGCCGTTTGCAGCGCTATGTCAGCGACGTCAAGTCCGACATCAATCGCGAGATTCAGCTCGATGAACTGAAGAAGATGCAGCAGCAGGTAACCGATCAGGTGAAAGGCCTCGAAGCCTCGGTGACACACGAAATGCGCGAAGTGGAATCTTCCGTCAACACCGCCGTCGCCCCGCTGACGGAACTCGCCGTCTCGCCAGCGCCGACTCCCGAGGCTGCATCGGCGACGGAGCTTGTGGCGGCCCCGACGGTCGATTCCCCTGCCGCCGTCGAAGTGCAGAAGTCCTGATGGCCGACGAACAGGAAACATTCCTCTCCCACCTGGTCGAGCTGCGCGATCGCCTGATCCGGGTGCTGATTGCCATCGGCATTGCTTTCGTGCCGCTGGCCTTTTATGCCCGCGAGTTGTATTCGCTGCTTGCCGCTCCCTTGCTGGCGACCCTGCCCGCCGGCGGCCAGATGATCGCCACGGATGTGGTCGGCGTATTCCTGGTGCCGATGAAAGTGGCGCTGACAGTCGCGTTTTTGATCGTCCTGCCCTATGTGCTGTATCAGGTCTGGGCCTTTGTCGCGCCGGGGCTGTATGCCCATGAAAAGAAGCTCGCGATGCCGTTGCTGGCCGCATCGGTGATCCTGTTTTTCATCGGCATGGCATTCGCCTATTTCGCCTTCTTCCCGATGGTGTTCGGCTTCATGTCCCAGTTCGCGCCCGAGGGCGTGGCGTGGATGACCGATATCGAAAAGTATTTCTCCTTCGTGCTCACCATGTTCCTGGCCTTCGGCGTCACTTTCGAGGTGCCGGTGATCGTCATCGTGCTGGTCAAGATCGGCGTGGTCGATGTGGTCAAGCTGCGCGAGTGGCGGCCTTACGTGATCGTCGGTGCCTTTGTGGTGGGCGCGGTGTTCACCCCGCCCGACGTGATCTCGCAGTTCATGATGGCGGTGCCGCTGTGGCTGCTCTATGAACTTGGCATCGTGCTGGCAAGCGTCATCGTGCGACCGACGCCCGAGGCCGTCGGCGTGTCCGACTACCGGCCGCCGTCCGACGAGGAAATGAACCGGGAACTCGATCGCGCCGAGCAGGCATCGCAAGACCAGAAAAGCTGAGCCCGATCCGCAGGCGGGTTGGGCCGCCTGATTTCAGTCTTCGTTGAACCCGTACCGTTCGACAAAATTAAGCGGGTCCAGCGCCGGGCCCTTGAAATCGGCCTGCATGTAGTCGCAGCCGAGTTCCTTGAGCTTGGCCTCGGTGGCTTCGTCGGCCGCACCCGTGGCGACGACGTCGAGTTTCAGGTGGTGGGCGAGTTCGATGAACGACTGGAGGATGCGCGCGGGCTTCGGCGTGCCGGCCAGGTCGCCCATGGCCGACACATCGATCTTGATTTCCTGGAACGGCATGGTCGCCAGCCAGAACAGCGATGAAACGGCCAGATCCGGATCGTCGATCGACAGTTTGATGCCGGCCTCCTTCAGCTTGCCCAGAGTTTCCCTGGTCACGGGCTCCGCGCCCAGCACCGAAGTCTCCCCGATCTCCATGATGAGCGTCCCCGGCCGTCGGCTCCAGGTGCCCAGCGCGCGCTGGACGACATCGACCAGATCGGCATGCCGCAGCGCGCGTGCCGGAAGCTTGATGCCAATGCGCAAGTCCAGTCCCGCGCTGTAGCGGAATTCCGAGACGTTGCGCAGCGCGCGATTCAGGATTGACGACACCAGATCGGGAACCCGGTCCGCCAGCTCCGCGGCGGCGAATGCATCTTCGGCGCGAACCATGCCCAATGCGGGGTCGGGCCAGCGCAGCAAGCCTTCGGCGCCCATGACCTGGCCCCGGCGCAGATCGTACTGCGGCTGGAACACCAGTTCCAGTGCGTCCTCGGAAACAGCGGTCCGCAGTCGGTTCTCATACAGGAGCTTCGCTGCTCCCGAGTTGTCCCGTTCCTCCGCATAGTCGGCAATGCGGCCGGTCAGGTCGTGGGCGCGGGTGCAGGCGCTCTTGGCCCGCTGCAGCAGGGTTTCCGCCTGATCCCCGTGTGCCGGGTACATCGCGATGCCGATCGCCGGATTGGCGTAGATTTCCTCTTCGCCGATCCAGAACGGCGTACTCAGCACGCGCAGCGATTTCTGCGCCGCCAGCAGCGTCACGGCCGGACCGTCGACGGTCGACAGCAGGCAGGCGAAATCATCCCGCCCCATCTCGTTTACAACATCGCCCTCGCGCAGCACGTCGGCGCGCAGCATTGCCGTCACGCGGTCGCGCACCGCATTGCCGACCTGGTAGCCCCACACGGCATCGATGCGGCTGATGACTCCGCATTCGATGAGCAGCACGGCCAAATTTCCGCCGTCTGCGCGCCTAGCCTCGATCGCCCGGTCCAGCGCTTCCCGCAGTGAAGTGGCGTCCGCGGCAGAGGCAGCGCCCGACTCGGCCGCCGGATCACTCACAGGAAGAGTTCTCGCGGATCGATTTCCACGGCGTCGTATTCGAGGGAGCGCAGGATCCGATAGGGCTCGTCCGGCCTGACCTTGGGCTCCTTCAACAGGTCAAGCATCTTGTAGGGAATCATCTTGATTCCCTTGGCGTCCTTGACGACCATGATGCGCGGCGCCATGCGGCGCACCATGTTCTGGGCGATCACGATCGCCACCTCGCCGCTGTTCAGTTCGACCACGCTGCCCACGGGGTACACGCCCATGCACTGGATGAACTGTTCGACCAGCGCCGGATGGAACTGCTTCCCCCGTCCCTTGTAGATGACGCTCAGTGCATTCGAAGGAGACATGTTTTCGCCCCAGGGCTTAGGCGCCGTGAGCGTGTCGAAGGTATCCACGATGCCGGCGATCAGGCCGGCAATGGCGATGGCGTCGCCGCGCAGTCCGCGCGGGTAGCCGCTGCCGTCGAAGCGCTCATGGTGCAGCGAGGCAAGCCCGGGCAGTTCCGGAGGAAGGCCCGGCGTTTCGCTGAGAATCCGGACCGAGTGACTGACATGCGTCCGGTAGAGCTCGGTTTCGGCTTCGTTGGTCGGTCCGCGCGCGGCGAGTTCGGTCGGCAGCTTGAGCTTGCCCACGTCCTGCAGCAGTCCGAGCATGCCGAGGATCATGATGCGGTCTTGCGGCAGCTGCAGGAAGCGCCCGAAGATGGTCATCAGGACGGAAATTCCCACTGCCCGGCTGAGCGTTTCGCCACTCTTTTCCTGCAACTTCGTCAGCAGGGCCATCGCATCCGGATTGCGGACGACGCTTTCGGTAATCTGGACGGCCGCTTCATGCGAGCGGGAACTGTCGATCGCGTTCCCGATCTCCAGTGCCCGTGAAAGCTCCTTTACGACCGTTCTGGTTTGCGTAAAGGCATTCTGGGCTTTCGGCAATTCGACTTCGACGCTCGCGACATCCTTGTAAACCGTGGTGCCGCGCACCTTCGCCACTTCTTCGGCGGTGACTTTGCGGACAACCTCCTGCCGCTCCTCCTTTTCAGGATCGACGAAGACGTGCTTGCAGTATTTCTTCAGGACCTCAAGTTGCCGGTCGGTCTTCAGGACGAAGCCCTGAAACATGAAAGGTGTTTCCGTCCATGGTCTGTCGAGCTTGGAGATGAAGGTCCCGAAGGACAGTTCTTCGACAGGGATTTCCCGGAGTTCCATACGGATGCGCTATTGTCTGGGCAAAAAATGGAATTTTCGCGTCTACAGGATCAATCAGCAAACACGACCTGATGGCAGGCAAACAAGCACCCGCTCCCCGGAATCGCGAGCCCGAAGCTTACTCCGAATTCGGTTTGGATTCAGGCCCGTTTTGTGTCGTGCCCCGGATCGCGTTGCAGCGATCAGGAGGTGCTTGCCGTGGCATGCCATAGCCGCAACTTCTCCAGGGAAACACGTTCAGTCTCGGGCAGGACCATGCGTGCGCCATCGAAATTTTCGTTGATGGTGTAGTCGCTGACCGTGATCACGGTTGGTATGCCTGCCGCCAGGCTGGCTGCCAGCCCGTGCGACGAATCCTCGACCGCCAGGCAATCGCGCGGCGGGAGATTGAGCTGCTTCAGGGTCCACAGGTAGATTTCGGGCGACGGTTTCTTCGCCGCCGCAACGCTGCCGGATGCGATCGCATCAAACCAGGTATCGGCATTCGGACCCAGGTTCGCGCGCAGCAGTCCGACGACGTTTTCCAGCTTGGAGCTCGATGCGATTGCCAGGCGCACGCCGTCGGTGCGCGCGTCGCAGATCAACTGGCCAATGTCGGCGCGCAGGGGAATCGCCCCGGCGGCGAGCAGGCGCTGGTAGTTGCGCGTCTTGATGTCGTGGATGCGGTGCAGCAGATCGTCGAAATCGGGTCGCGCGCGCGTTGCCTGATCGAAGTTTTCGGCGTAGTAGCGAATCCTTTCCAGGCCTCCCGCGACATCCAGCAAGGTACCGTAATAGGCTTCGTCCCAGTGCCAGGGTAGCCCTACTTCCGCAAAGGCCGCATTGAACGCGGGGCGATGGCCGTCCCGCTCCGTGTTGGCAAGGGTGCCGTCGACGTCGAAAATGAGCGCGCGCAGGGCCATGATGAGTCACCGTCGGACAGGAAATGAAGTACAAAGACTAGCCGATTTTCGGGCTTGCGGGAAAACCCGCACCCCCAAATTTTTCACAGCAATGCGCCGTCCCGGTTTTTCCGGGCCGCAGCGATGATAAAGTGCACGAATGGGCGTAGGCGTTTCGCTAATGCCCCTGGCGCAGCACACGTTGACTGGAGATTCCGCGCACGTGAAACCGACGAATATCGGATCTCACGACTATTTTCACAAGGTCGTGGATTGTCAGTGGGCCTGTCCGGCCCATACCCCCGTTCCCGAGTACATCCGCCTGATTGCCGCCGGACGCTACTCGGATGCCTACATGATCAACTGGCGTTCGAATGTCTTCCCGGGAATTTTGGGACGGGTCTGCGACCGCCCCTGTGAACCCGCCTGCCGGCGCGGCCGGGTGGAGAAGGAACCCGTGGCGATCTGTCGCCTGAAGCGCGTCGCCGCCGATCTCAAGGATGACATCCACGGCCGCCTGCCGCAGGCGCCGGCCACTAAGAACGGCAAGCGCATCGCCTGCATCGGCGCCGGCCCGGCTTCGCTGACGGTGGCCCGCGATCTGGCGGTCATCGGTTACCAGGTCACCGTGTTCGACAGCGGGGCAACCCCGGGCGGCATGGTGCGCAGCCAGATTCCGAAGTTTCGCCTGCCCGACAGCGTGATCGACGAGGAGTGCGGCTACATCCTCGACCTGGGTGTCGAGGCGCATTTCAACCACTGGGTCAAAAGCCTGCGCGAGGTGCTGGACGACGGCTGGGACGCCGTATTCGTCGGCACCGGCGCACCGCGCGGACGCGATGCCGACATTCCCGGCCGCAAGGAAGCGGCGGCGCACATCCAGATCGGCATCGACTGGCTGGCCAATGTCGCCTTCGGCCACACGACGAAAATTTCGAAGCGCGTCATCGTGCTCGGCGGCGGCAATACCGCCATGGACTGCTGCCGTTCGGCGCGCCGACTGGGCGGCGAGGACGTCAAGGTCGTGGTACGCAGCGGCTTCGAGGAAATGAAGGCTTCACCCTGGGAGAAGGAGGAGGCGATTCACGAGGGCATTCCGATCCTCAACATGCTGGTGCCGAAAGAGTTTGTTCATGACAATGGCAAGCTAAGGGGCGTGCTGTTCGAGAAAGTCCGCGCCGAATACGATGCCAAGGGTCGACGCAGCCTGATCCCGACCGGCGAGCCGGACGTGCTCATGGAATGCGACGAGGTGCTGGTGGCCATCGGGCAGGAAAATGCCTTCCCCTGGATCGAAAAGGACATCGGCCTCGAATTCGACAAATGGGACATGCCGGTGTTGAACCAGGCCACGCTGCAATCGACCTTGCCGAAGGTATTCTTCGGCGGCGATGCGGCGCTCGGACCGAAGAACATCATCACCGCCGCTGCCCAGGGCCATGAGGCGGCGATCTCCATCGACCTGTTCTGTCGCGGCAAGAACCTGCTGGAGCGTCCGCCGCCCATGGTCAATCTGGTGAGCCAGAAGATGGGCATCCACGAGTGGAGCTACGACAACCAGGTCTCCGAGGAAGAGCGCAAGAAGGTGCCGGTGAAGGCGCTGGAAAAGACCCTCAAGGACATCAAGCTCGAACTCGAACTGGGTTTCGATCCTTTCATGGCCTGCGCCGAGGCCGAGCGCTGCCTCAACTGCGACATCGAGACGGTGTTCACCGTCAAGACCTGCATCGAGTGCGATGCCTGCGTCGATATCTGCCCGACGGAGTGCATCACCTTCACCGGCAACGGCGAAGAGGACGACTTGCGCGGCCGCCTGAAAGCACCGGCGAAGAACCGCGACCAGGCGCTCTACGTTTCCGACGTGCTGAAGACGGGGCGCGTCATGGTCAAGGATGAAAACATCTGCCTGCATTGCGGCATGTGCGCCGAGCGGTGTCCGACCGGCGCCTGGGACATGCAAAAGTTCTTCCTGCAATGCGCCGAAGCCGGAACGGAGGTGAGAAAGACATGAGTGCCACGAAGCCAATCCAGAGTTGCAACGACTTCGTTATCAAGTTCGCCAACGTTAACGGCTCCGGCTCCGCGTCGGCCAACGAACTGTTTGCGCGCTCGATCATGCGCATGGGCGTTCCGGTTGCTCCGCGCAATATCTTCCCGTCGAACATCCAGGGCATGCCCACCTGGTATGAAATGCGCGTTTCGGCGGCGGGCTGGCTTGGCCGGCGCGGCGGTTGCGATCTGATGGTGGCGATGAATCCGCAGACCTGGGATCGCGATATTGCCGAGATCGAAGCCGGCGGCTATCTGGTCTACGACTCGACCAAGGCCTTGCCCCGTTCGAGGTTCCGCGACGACATCACGGTGCTCGGCATTCCGCTCACCGAAATCTGCAATCGCGAATACACCGATCCGCGGCAGCGGCAGCTGTTCAAGAACATCATGTATGTCGGCGCGCTCACGGCGCTGCTGGGCATGGATTTCACCGTCGTCGAGAAGCTGATTGCCGACCAGTACCGCGGCAAGGACAAGCTGATCGGCGCCAACGTCAATGCCCTCAAGCTGGGATATGACTACGCCAGGGAGAACGTTTCCTGCCCGATCGGCCTGCGCGTCGAACGCTCCGATGGCGTCGGCGAAAAGATCTTCATCAACGGCAACGACGCCTGCGGGCTGGGCGCGGTTTACGGCGGAGCCACGGTCGCCGGCTGGTATCCGATCACCCCGTCCACTTCGGTGATCGAAGCCTTCGGCAGTTATTGCCGCAAGTACCGTACCGATCCCGACAACGGCATGGCGCGCTATGCGATCGTCCAGGCCGAGGATGAGCTGGCTTCGATCGGCATGGTGATTGGCGCGGCGTGGAATGGCGCGCGGGCCTTTACCGCCACTTCCGGCCCCGGCATTTCCCTGATGCAGGAATTCTTCGGGCTGGCCTATTTTGCCGAAGTGCCGGTCGTGGTTTTCAATGTGCAGCGCGGCGGCCCGTCCACCGGCATGCCGACCCGCACCCAGCAATCCGACCTGATCGCCTGCGCCTATGCCTCGCACGGCGACACCAAGCACGTGCTGCTGTTTCCGGAAGACCCTTACGAATGCTTCACGCTCGGGGCCCAGGCATTTGATCTTGCGGAGCGGCTGCAGACACCGGTATTCGTCATGCTCGATCTGGACATCGGCATGAACGACCGGCTGTGCCAGCCTTTCGACTGGGACGACCAGCGCCGCTACGATCGCGGCAAGGTGATGACCGCCGAAGAGCTCGAAGCCGGCAAGAACTTCGGACGCTACCTCGATGTGGACGGCGACGGCATTCCCTGGCGGACGATTCCCGGCACGCACCCGAGCAAGGGCGCCTTTTTCAGTCGCGGCACCACGCGCAACGCCTATGCCAAGTACAGCGAAGCGGGCACCGATTACGTCTACAACATGGAACGCCTGCGGCGCAAGTTCGAAACCGCGAAGAAGCTGGTGCCGGCGCCCATGGTACAGCGCGCATCGCAAGCCACCCGCTTTGGCGCGATCTACTACGGCTCGACCAGCCCGGCCATGGCCGAGGCTTACGCGCTGCTCGAAGCCCAGGGAATCCATGTCGATATCATGCGGGTGCGCGGTTTCCCGTTTGCCGACGAAGTGATCGAGTTCATCAATGAGCATGACCATGTTTTCGTCGTCGAGCAGAACGAGAGCGGGCAGTTGCGCATGCTGCTGATGAACGAAGGCGAAGTCGATCCGAAGCGCCTGATCCGCGTGCTGCACTACGATGGCACGCCGATCACGGCTCGCTTCATTTCCGGCAGGATCGCCGCCGCACTTTCGGACCACAAGGTGACTCCCATTCGCAAACAGGTGGCCTCATGACCTATCTCGCCAAACCCAAGCTGCTGCGCGCCGATGCGCCGCGGAATACCCTCGGCTACACCCGGCGCGACTATGAGGGCGCCATCTCGACGCTGTGCGCCGGATGCGGCCACGATTCGATCAGCGCCGCCGTGGTGCAGGCCTGTTTCGATCTCGACATCGAGCCGCACAAGGTGGCCAAGCTCTCCGGCATCGGTTGTTCGTCGAAGACGCCGGATTACTTCCTCGGCGCCTCGCACGGCTTCAACACTACGCATGGCCGCATGCCCTCGGTGCTGACCGGCGCCGCGCTGGCCAACCGCGACCTGACCTACCTTGGGGTTTCCGGCGACGGCGATTCGGCTTCGATCGGCATCGGCCAGTTTGCCCACGCCATGCGGCGCGGCGTGAACATGACCTACATCGTCGAAAACAACGGCGTCTATGGCCTCACCAAGGGACAGTTCTCGGCCACCGCCGACAAGGGCTCGAAGAACAAGCGCGGCGTGGTGAACAACGACACGCCGATCGATCTGGTCGCCCTCGCCCTGCAACTGGGCGCCAGCTACGTTGCGCGCAGTTTTTCCGGAGACAAGGAGCAGCTGATTCCGCTGATCAAGGGCGCCCTGCGCCATCGCGGTCCGGCCTTCATCGATGTCATCAGTCCCTGCGTGACGTTCAACAACCATGCCGGCTCGACCAAGAGCTACGACTATGTGCGCGAACACAACGAGGCGGTCAATCGCCTCGATTTCATCCTGCCGCGCGACCAGATCAACACCGCCTATCCGCCCGGCTCGCTGCGCCGCGTCGTGCAGCACGACGGCTCGATCCTGCATCTGCGCAAGCTGGCGACGGACTACGATCCGTCGGATCGCGTCGGCGCCATGAACCATCTGCAGGAAAGGCATGCCCTCGGCGAGATCGTCACCGGTCTGCTGTATGTCGATAGCAGCGCCGAGGAACTGCATCGCTATCTGAATACCGTGGAGAAGCCGCTGAACCAGCTCCGCGATGCCTATCTGTGCCCCGGCAGCAAGGCGCTGGAGGCGCTCAACGCTTCGTTGAGGTAATCGGCAGGCGGGCGCTTCGAAACGGAGCTGCCGCTATTCCCTGGGCGGCTTGGGTCGTCTGCCGATGGTGACGTCGACGCCGACATCGCGTCCGTCGCGCTTCAGGTCGAAGCGGGCGGTCTTGCCCGGCTCCAGCGCGGCGATCAGTTCCAGCATCACCTGGGCGTCCTTGACCTTCTTGCCCGTTACCTGGGTCAGCACGTCGCCGGGCCGGATGCCGGCCTTGTCCGCCGGGCTGCCGCGCATCACGCCGGCGATCAGCGCGCCCTGGACACCTGAAAGCTTGAAGGATTCCGCGAGTTCCGGCGTGATCTCCTGCACCTCGATTCCGACCCAGCCGCGCGTGACGCTGCCGTTCCTGACGATCTGTTCCATCACGTTCTTCGCCAGCGAGACGGGGATGGCGAAACCGATGCCCATCGAGCCGCCGCTTTGCGAATAGATGGCGGTATTGATGCCCACCAGGTTGCCGCTGGAATCCACCAGCGCGCCGCCCGAATTTCCCGGATTGATCGCCGCATCGGTCTGGATGAAATTCTCGAAGGTATTGATTCCCAGATGCGAGCGGCCCAGTGCCGAAACGATGCCGGAAGTGACCGTCTGGCCGACGCCGAAGGGGTTGCCGATGGCCAGCACCACATCGCCGACACGCAGGCTGTCGCTGCTGCCGAAGGCAATCACCGGCAATTTGTGGTCGGCCGGAATGCGCAGCACCGCCAGGTCGGACTCGGGGTCCGAACCGACCACGCGCGCCTTGTACTTGCGGCCGTCGTTGTGTGCGACCTCGATCTCGTCGGCGCCGTCGACCACATGGAAATTGGTCAGGATGTAGCCCTCGGGCGAGACCACCACGCCGCTGCCCAGGCCCGAACGGCGCTGGGATTGCTCGCCGAAGCGGTCGCCGAAGAAGTGCCGGAAAATCGGATCGTTGATGAAGGGGTGGCGCGGCCCTTTCACCTCCTGGCTGGTGAAGATATGCACCACCGCCGGAATCGCCTTTTTCGCCGCGTCGGCGTAGGAGCCGGGACGATGCGATTCGGTGCTGGCCGGCGCTTCGATCACCGTCGCCACATCGGACACCATCGCACCGGAACTGGGAAGGTGGGCCAGCCACTCCGGCTTGAGCGTCTTGACGACAAACAGGACGGCAACGCAAACCGTGACGGTCTGGACAAAAATCAGCCAAAGGCGGCGCATAATTTGAATTTTTCCGGGGCGTAAGTGATGCCAAGCGATGCACTGTTACGTGAAGACCTTCGCGCCTATCTGGACGCTCTGCTGGAAGCCGCACGTTTCCGCGATTATTGCCCAAACGGCCTGCAAGTGGAAGGACGCGAACGGATCGGGCGCATCGTCTGCGGCGTGACCGCCAGCCATGCCCTGATCGAGGCCGCCATCCAGCGCGGGGCCGATGCGCTGCTGGTGCATCACGGCTGGTTCTGGAAGTCCGAAGACGGCCGCGTCACGGGCTTTCGCAGGCAGCGCATGGCGCGCCTGCTGGCGCATGACATCAACCTGTTCGCCTACCACCTGCCGCTGGATGCCCATCCCGTCCTGGGTAACAACGCGCAACTGGCACAGCGCCTCGGCTGGACGGTCAACGGGCGCTTCGCCGAACAGGACATCGGCTTCGTCGGCGTGCCGCCAGCGCCGACTCTTGCGGGTGAGTTGGCAACGCACATGGAGCGGGTCCTCGGCCGCGCGCCGCTGCTGATCGGTGATCCGGCGCGCAAGGTGGCGCGCATCGCCTGGTGCAGCGGCGGCGCCCAGGATTACTTCGAAGCCGCGCTGGCAATCGGCGCCGACGTCTTCGTCTCGGGCGAGATATCCGAGCAGACCGTGCATCTCGCGCGCGAAACCGGCATGGCCTTCATCGCCGCGGGCCATCACGCCACCGAGCGCTATGGCGTGCAGGCGCTGGGTGCGCACCTGGCGGAGAAGTTCGGCATCGAGTGCGAGTTCGTCGATATCGACAACCCGGTCTGATCATCTCGGCAGCCGGAGTGCCTCGAACTCTTCCAGCGGTAACGGGCGGCTAAACAGATAGCCCTGGCAGGCATGGCAGCCCTGGCGCGCGAGAAAGTCCCGCTGCGCTTCGGTTTCCACCCCCTCGGCGATAACGGCCAGCCCCAGACTCGCTGCCAGAACGACCACCATCTTCGCAATGGCCGCGTCGTTGGGGTCCGATAGTATGTCTCTGACAAAGCTTTGATCGATCTTCAGTTGATGCAGAGGCAGTCGCTTGAGGTAAGAGAGCGACGAGTATCCGGTGCCGAAATCATCCAGTGAGAAACCGACGCCCCGAGCTTTCAGCGCAGTCATCTTGGCAACAATATCCTCCACATCCTCCACCATCACGCTCTCAGTGAGTTCCATCTTGAGGCGTTGAGGATTGGCTCCATGGTGGTCAAGTATGGCCAGCGCCTCTTCAACGAAGTTTGGCAGCCTGAATTGTCGGGCGCTGATATTCACCGCAATAGTCAGATGGGCCATGTCAGGCTTGGCAGCCCATTTTGCCAATTGGCGGCAGGCGGTTTGCAGCACCCAGTGTCCCAAGGGAAGGATCACGCCGGTTTCTTCCGCCAGCGGGATGAACTCGGCCGGAGAAACGACGCCACGCTCGGGGTGCTGCCAGCGTATCAACGCCTCAGCACCTGTCAGTCGGCCCTCGCCATCGACCTGAGCCTGATAGTAGAGACAAAATTGCTCCTTGGTGACGGCTTCTCGCAAACCGGCCTCCAGCTCAGCGCGCGCCATGACCAGCGCCTGCATATTCGGTTCAAAGAAGCGCAGGGTATTGCGACCAGCGGCCTTGGCCTGATACATGGCCAAGTCACCTTGCTTGAACAATTCATCGATCGATTCGATGGTGTCTCCGCTATTGCCAAAAAGGACAATACCAATGCTGGGCGTGCTGTAATGATCGTGATAGGAGAGTTGATAGGGCTGATTGAGTCTGGCGAGGATGCTGCGGCCGATGGCTTCCGCTTGTGCGGCAGATTCAATGCCGTTTTCGCCGAGCTTGGTGAGCATTACAACAAACTCGTCGCCGCCAAAACGAGCCACGATATCGCGCTCGCTGACGCATGAACCGAGCCGCGCCGCCACTTCTTTCAAGAGCCGGTCGCCAATATCGTGGCCGAGGGTATCGTTGAGCGTCTTGAAGTCATCCAGATCGATGAAAAGAAGCGCTCCTCCACGACGACCCGCGCCCGAGGCCAGTACCTGCTGCAATTGATTCGTCAGAAGGCGGCGGTTCGGCAGGTTCGTCAGCGCGTCGTGGTTGGCGACGTGTTCGATCAGCGTTCTGCTTTCGGTAAGGGCCGCGTTATTTTCGAGCAACTCCGCGTTGCGTTCCTCTAGTTGTCTGCCCGTCGCGATGAGGCGGTCCCTGCCATTGGCAAAGTTGATGAAGATCGTATAGACGAGATAGGCGCCGGCAATAAGTACGCCGGTGGGGACCAGGGCGACAAGTATCGGTCCGGCGCGCGGTGTCGGTTGGTACATGCCTGAGAACTCCGCCAGGCCGAGACCCATCAGGAAACCGACTGTGGCGGCGGTCATTCCGAGCAGCCAGCGTATTCCGAGCGCCCACCCGGCAAGCGCGACCAGAAACGGATAGATGGTCACGTTGGCGCTATGAATTCCCGCATACATGTATATGAACAAGGAATTGAGGGACCACAGCCCCAGCGAAAGAAACTTGATGGCCGGCTCCGCTCCGTAGCGCAACGCCCAGCGGGTTGCAAGAATGACGGCGACGAAGCCTGCCACCCCCGATAGTCTGAGCAACTCGGTCTGGGGTTTCAGCAGAACTCCCAAGGCAGCGAGGGCGCAAACAAGCAACATCGCCCATTGCAGACGCCTTATGAAGCGACTCTGGGCCGGTGATCCTTCCAGATAGTCGATTCCACGCCGCCCCTCGGGCAATGGGCTTTCCGTCGACGGAGGCGTATCGTGCCGGCGGGGACCTGATGCTTTGTTCATCCGGTATCAATCTTGGCCGCGAGTCTGCCGCGGCCAGCCGGCAAAGTGGCACGCACGCTTCGACGACGCGGGCCTCGCCAGCAAGAACTTGCGCTGCGTTTCCCCGCGATGGGTCAACAAAGTGCTGACCCGTTCAAGGCGGATCGATGAATCGGAATTCGTGGAAGACAAAGGCGGCCGCATCGGCCGATTATCCGAAAAAAAACCGTTCAACAGGGAAAGAAATATGAGTTGCGGCGGGTGTTGATTCGGGTCGCTCGACGTATGCTCGACCTACCGCAAACGGAAGCTCACCGGGAACAGCGTCTGGCGCGGGTTGCCGGGCAGGGCGCCGATGCGCCGGGCGGCGTCGAGGGCGGCCTGGTCGAGCAGGGCATGGCCCGAGCTGCGGGCGATGTCGGCGGAAATCAGGCGGCCGTTGTCGGCGAGCACCAGCAGCAGGACGACTTCGCCTTCCAGCCCGCGCGCCACGGCGTCGGGCGGATAGAACAGGTGTTCCGACAAGGCGCTTTGCGCGCGGCGCAGGGAACTGCCCTGCAAGGCGGACGGGGCGGCGAGGCGTGGGCGAATTTCGGCCGGATCGATGCTGGCTGCCTCCGTGCTGACCGCTTCCGCCATTGCCACCGGTTTCTCGGGAGGAAGCAGCCGCGCTTCGATGCTGGTCGTGGCGGGTGGTCGCTGCTTTGCCGCCAGCCAGGTCGGGGCGACGATCAGGGCGGTGTGCAGGGCGAGGCTTGACAGCAGGGCGAGGTAAAGCCGCATCCGGGGAATTCTAGGGGTTTGGCCGTCATTCCGATTCTCTATACTGCGCGCCATGAGAATTCTTTTCGTGATTTTTTTCGTGCTGGTCACGGCAACGCCCGTGCGGGCCGCCGACCTGCCGGATCCGGTGAGCTTTTCGGTCGCCATCGAACGCGGCGACCTGAAGCAGGCGCGCGAGTGGCTCGACACGGGGCTTCCGGCGGATTTCGAGGGCAGGATGATCGGCACCGGGTTGATGATCGGCGCCTGGGAAGGGAACATTCCGATGATGGAACTGTTTCTATCGCGGGGCGCCGACATCAACAAGGTCAATGCCTTCGGCGAGCAGGCCCTGCTGCACGCAGCGTGGAAGGGGCGGCTGGAGGCGGTGCGCTGGCTGGTGGACCATGGCGCGCGCCTGAACCGCGAGGGCAGGGAATGGGCGGCTTTGCACTACGCGACGTTCGCCGGCCACGGTGGGATCGTGGACTATCTGCTTGAGCGCGGCGCCGACGTCAACGCACTTTCCACCAACGGCTCGACGCCGCTGATGATGGCCGCGCGCGAGGGACAGGAAGGCATTGCGAAAGTTCTGCTGAAGGCCGGCGCGCGGCGCGATATCGTCAATGAGCGCGGCGACGACGCCATGCGCTGGGCGATGCGCTACAATCACTTGCAGATCGCGCGCGAAATCGCCGGCAACGAGACCTTTGCCGAAGCCGCGACACAGCCGCGAGCCTTCTGGGGACGGCCCGTGCGCTCGCAAGCCGTGCCCGATCGGGCCGACCTGCTGCTGGCCCAGGCGCGAAAGATGGAAGCGGCGGGACGGCGCAACGACGCACTGAAGCTCTATCGCGCGGCGCTGGCAGCGATCCGCCAGGCCGATGCGGGAGCACAGAACAAGTCCGCTCCGGTTCGCGCCGCCACCGGGATGGTGATCAGCGCGCAGCGCGGCAAACCCGGCGCGCAGACCGCCGCGCTGAACTACGCCACGCCGGCGGCCGGGATCGATTCCACGAAAGTTCCCGAAGGGACGCACCGCGCTGGCGCTGGCGACACGGCGGCTGGCGCCGCTGCCGCGCAGGCGGACATCGCCGACGACTGGTTGCGCCGCGCCCGCGAGTTCGAGGCGGCGGGCCGCCGCAAGGAGGCGCTGCAAGCCTATCGCCAGGCCGCCGCCGCCCTGCGTGCGCCGGTCTCCGCTCCCACCCCCACGCCCCGCCCCGCGTCTCCCCCGTTGCCCTCCTATTCGCCGATACACCCCTGAGTTCGGGGTATGGCCAGCCATCCAACAATTGACAGTTAAAGCTGTTGTGCATTACGATAAGGAAAAACAGGTTACGAATAAGTAAATCATCGATTGCCGCCAAGGAGCCCGCCCCATGAGTGAGAAAAAATTCGCGTCCCATGCCGATCTCGAAGAAAAGAAGGTCAGCTTCGAGAAACTGTCGGACAACGCCTATGCCTACACTGCCGAGGGCGATCCGAACACCGGCGTGATCATCGGCGACGACGCGGTGATGATCATCGACGCCACGGCGACGCCGGTCATGGCGCAGGACGTGATCCGCTACGTGCGCCAGATCACCGACAAGCCGATCAAGTATGTGACCCTGACCCATTACCATGCGGTGCGCGTGCTCGGTGCCTCCGGCTACAAGGCGGAAGGCCTGCAGGACATCATTGCGTCGAAGCAGACGCGCGAACTGATCGTCGAGCGCGGCCAGCAGGACATGGA
This sequence comes from Sulfuritalea hydrogenivorans sk43H, assembly GCF_000828635.1. Taxonomy (GTDB): domain Bacteria; phylum Pseudomonadota; class Gammaproteobacteria; order Burkholderiales; family Rhodocyclaceae; genus Sulfuritalea; species Sulfuritalea hydrogenivorans. The sequence goes on along the minus strand of NZ_AP012547.1, from coordinate 2,924,521 downwards.
TTCCGAGATCGGCCGCTTCCCGCGCCTGTTCAACGCCGTCGAGAGCGTGCCCGGCCTGACCTGGCCGACGGTGGTGTTCGACAAGGAACTGACGCTGTGGATGGGCGATCTCGAAGTGAAGATCATGCACCTCGGTCGCGGCCACACCAAGGGTGACACGGTGGTCTGGCTGCCGCAGCAGAAGATCCTGTTCTCCGGCGACTTGGTCGAGGCCGATGCCGCCTGCTATACGGGCGACGCCTACCTGGCCGACTGGCCGGCGACGCTGGACGCGCTGGCCGCATTGAAGCCCGAGAAGATGATTCCGGGCCGCGGCCCCGCATTGATGAATCCGCAGCGCGTGCAGCAAGGCCTCGCCTACACCCGCGACTTCGTGTCGACGCTGTATCGCAGCGCTCAGGAAGCCGTGGCCCAGGGCATGAACCTCGCCGCCTGCATGGCGCACACGCGCAAGAACATGGACCCGAAATTCGCCAGCGTGTTCATCTACGAGCATTGCCTGCCCTTCGATGTGACGCGGGCGCACGACGAAGCTTCCGGTATTCGCGATCCGCGCATCTGGACCGCGCAGCGCGACCAGGAAATGTGGCATGCGCTGCAGGCCGTGTGACGGCAGCACCGTAGCGGGAGACTGATCGATGCTGAAGACCTACAACTATCCCAGGTTCGAGTACAGAACACCGCCGGAAATCGCCACCGGCAAGACGCTGAAAGTGCCGGTGGTGGTGGTTGGCGCCGGCCCCGTCGGTCTGGGCGCCGCGCTCGACCTGCAACTGCATGACATTCCGGTACTGCTGCTGGACGAAGACGACACGGTTTCGATCGGATCGCGCGGCGTCTGCTACGCCAAGCGCGCGCTGGAAATCCTCGATCGCTACGGCGTCGGCGAGGCGGTCTGCGACAAGGGCGTGTCGTGGAACGTCGGGCGCACCTTTTTTCGCGACCAGGAAGTCTACAACTTCAACCTGGTGCCGGAACCGGATCACCATCGCCCCGGCATGGTGAACCTGCAGCAGTACTACCTCGAAGAATACATGGCCACGCGAGCCGCCTCGCGACCGAACGTGGAACTGCGCTGGAAGAACAAGGTGGTCTCGGTCACCCAGACCGGCAAGACAGTCACGTTGAAAGTCGAGACCGACGATGGTTTCTATACCGTCGAAACCGACTGGTTGATCGCCGCCGACGGCGCACGCAGCCCGATTCGCCGCATGCTGGGCCTCGAAGTCGAGGGCAAGATTTTTATGGACCGCTTCCTCATTGCCGACGTGGTGATGAAGGCCGATTTTCCGGCCGAACGCTGGTTCTGGTTCGATCCGCCGTTCCATCCGGGGCAATCGGTGCTGCTGCACAAGCAGGCCGACAGCGTGTTCCGCATCGATTTCCAGTTGGGCTGGGACGCCGATCCGGAGGAGGAAAAGAAGCCGGAGAACGTGCTGCCGCGCATCAAGGCGATGCTGGGCGATGAAAGAGAGTTCGAGCTGGAATGGGTCAGCGTCTACACCTTCCAGTGTCGACGCATGAGCCGCTTCAACCATGGCCGCGTGCTGTTCGTCGGCGACGCCGCGCATCAGGTCTCGCCCTTCGGCGCACGCGGCGCCAATTCGGGCCTGCAGGACGCCGACAACCTGGGCTGGAAATTGAAACTCGTCATCGATGGCAAGGCGCCGGAGAAGCTGCTCGACAGCTACACCGAGGAGCGCGTCTTCGCCGCCGACGAGAACCTGATGAATTCGACGCGCTCCACCGATTTCATCACGCCCAAGAGCAAGGTCAGCCGGACCTTCCGCAATGCCGTGCTGGGCCTGGCAAAAGATCATGCCTTCGGTCGTGCCCTGGTGAATTCGGGGCGGCTCTCGGTGCCGGCTTTCCTCACCGGCTCCAGCCTCAACACCCCGGACGAGGCGGGTTCCGCATTCGCCGGACGCATGCTGCCCGGCGCGCCGATGGACGACGCGCCGCTGCGCGACAACGGCGATGAAGGCTGGCTGCTGGAAAAAGTTGGCAACCGGTTCTTCGCGCTCTACTTTACCGACGATGCCGCCGTGTTGCCGGCGCCGACTCTTGCCGCGCTGGCAGGGCTCTCCCGCGACGGAATCGCCGTCCAGCCGCTGGTGATTTCCGCCAGGCCGGGTCGTGCCGGTGACATTCCGGTTCTCGAAGATCCGCGCGGCATCGCCGCCCAGCGCTACGACGCGAGGCCCGGCACGGTTTATCTGCTGCGTCCCGACCAGCATGTCGCGGCGCGCTGGCGCACGCTCGATGCAAGCAAGGTCAAGGCGGCGGTTGCCCGCGCCACCTGCAACGCCTGAAAGGAACCGAGATCATGGCACTCAACCTGAACCCGAATTTTTCCGAAACCGGCAAGCGCTACTTCAGCGCCTATTCGCCCGGCGACGATTTCTACGAAATGCTCATCAACACGCATCGCGACTTGTCCGACGAGCAATCCGAACTGCTCAACGCGCGGCTGATCCTGCTGCTCGCCAATCACATCGGCGACATCGGCACGCTGCGCGAAGCCCTCAACGCCGCACGCGAAGGAGTCTGAACATGGCGGGAAACCTGATCCGGAAAGTGCACCACGTCGCCTACCGTTGCAAGGACGCGAAGCAGACCGTCGAGTGGTATGGCAAGTACCTCAAGATGGATTTCATCCTGGCGATCGCCGAGGACGCGGTGCCTTCCACCGGCGAGGCCGATCCCTACATGCATGTCTTCCTCGATGCCGGCGGTGGCAACATCCTCGCCTTCTTCGAACTGCCGACCCGGCCTGAAATGGGCCGCGATCCGAATACCCCGGCCTGGACCCAGCATCTCGCGCTGGAAGTGGGCAGCATGGAGGAAATGCTGGCGACCAAGGCCCGGCTGGAGGCCGACGGCATCGAGGTGGTCGGGCCGACCGACCATGCGCTGTTCCAGTCGATCTACTTCTTCGATCCCAGCGGCCATCGCCTCGAACTAGCGTTCAATACCGGCACGCCGGAGATGTTGAAGCGGCTCGACGAAGTGAAGTGGGACATGATCAACGAGTGGGCCGTCACCCGCAAGGCGCCGCAGCACGCGCGCTGGATGCACGACGGCAGCTACAAGCACTGGGGCCGGTCGTGAAGCTCGCGACGCTGAAGCATGGCGGCCGCGACGGCACGCTGGTGGTGGTCAGCCGCGACCTCACGCGCTGCCAGACGGTGGCGGATATTGCGCCAACGCTGCAGCAGGCGCTGGACAACTGGGACGAAGTAGTCGCCGCGCTCGAACTGGTGTACAACATGCTCAACAACGGCCATGCGCGCCACGCCATTCCCTTCGAGCCGCAGCACTGCCACAGCCCCCTGCCGCGCGCCTACCAGTGGGCCGACGGTTCGGCCTACATCAATCATGTCGAGCTGGTGCGCAAGGCGCGCGGCGCGGAGCTGCCTCCGGAATTCCATGTCGATCCTCTGATGTACCAGGGCGGCTCCGACAGTTTTGTCGGCCCCTGCGATCCGGTGCTGGCCTGCGACGAAGCTTGGGGCATCGATTTCGAAGCCGAGGTGGCGGTGGTTACCGGCGATGTGCCAATGGGCGCGACGGCGGAACAATGTGCGCCGCAGATTCGCCTGCTGATGCTGGTGAATGACGTCAGCCTGCGCAACCTGATCCCGGCCGAACTGGCCAAGGGCTTTGGCTTTCTCCAGTCCAAGCCGGCCTCGGCCTTTTCGCCGGTGGCGGTCACGCCCGACGAACTCGGTACGGCATGGAGAGACGAGAAATTACACTTGCCGCTTGAAGTCGAGTTGAACGGCGCGCCTTTCGGCAAGCCTGATGCAGGTGTGGACATGACCTTCAATTTCGCCCAACTGATTGCCCATGTGGCGAAGACGCGCGAACTCGAAGCCGGCTCGATTGTCGGCTCGGGCACGGTGTCGAACAAGCAGGGCGGCCTGTTCGGCTCCTCGGTGGCCAACGGCGGCGTGGGTTACTGCTGCATCGCCGAAGTCCGCATGTACGAGGCCATCGAAGAGGGGAAGCCGAAGACGCCCTTCATGCGCTTCGGCGACCGCATCAGGATCGAGATGCGGGACGGCAACGGCGCCAGCATCTTCGGCGCCATCGATCAGATGGTGGAGCGCTACACTCCGGCCGTTTGACCGGCGCCTGACGTCTCCTTGAGGACGTCGATCAGCAGCAGGATTTCTTCGGCCACCGGCCGCGGGAATCCGGCCCGCGCACCTTCGCGGTTGTCTTCCAGCAGATTGCGCAGGTAGGCGACGCACACCTCCGGCTGCATCCAGGTTTGCTGGACGTGTTCCGACAGGCGCGAATAGTTTTCCAGCGTCGGCGCATCTTCCTCGCTTGCCTTCGCCCAGTCCGCGGCCTGGATGTTGAAGTTCCGGCGCAGTTTCTCGGCGGCCTCCCTGAAATCCTCCTGGTGGCCGCTGTCGTGATAGATGTCGAGCAGCTTGAGCCAATGGTGAAGGGCCTGGCGCGGGTGGGTTTCCGTGTATTCGACCAGGGTTTGTGCGGCACCTTCCTCAAGCCCCAGCGACAGCATGATCTCGGCCAACTGCAAGGCGGGCTCGACATTGCTTTCCTGGGAGCTGCCCGACGTCCGGGCGGAGCGTTTGTCCTGCAATTTCTGCAATCTGGCGTTGGCGCGCGCAATCGCTTCCGGATCGGCTTCTTCCAGCGAAAACTCGACGGGCGGAGCATCGGTTGCGAGGGGCGGGACGGACGGCACGGCGAGCGCTGCTGCGGCCGGCACGGCCTCCACGCCCGCGACCGGGGCCGCCGTTGCAGCCGCATCCGGGGCAGGCTCGCGGCGGCGCGTCAGCCAGATGGCCAGCAAGCCAACCACCGCGCTGCCGGCCAGCGCCAGCGTCTTGTCGCTCAAACCCGATTCGGGGGGCTCCACGGCGGCCGGCTCGACAGCGGGTGTCTGCGCCGGAATCGTGCGGATCAATCGGCTGATCTCGCCCATGGTGCCCTGCATCCGCCGCAGGCTGTCCAGCATGTCCTCGACAGCGCGTGCCTCTTCCGCGCCCGTCACGGCGGCGCGCCACTCGACACGCAGTACCGAGCGCTCGTCATCGGATACCTTGCCAAGCCGGCGGATATCAAGTTGTTCGCTTGGTCGCAATGCCGGATCGGCGGCAGCGGCAGGCGATCCGGCTGGGACAAGCAGCGCCAGCCACAACAAGGCGGCGGATACCGCGCCACGCTTGATTCGGCGACTCGAAACGATGATGGCCGCGAGTTTTGACATCGAATTGGACAACGCTATAGTGCTGTCATTCTAGTCGTGGCGGCGACGGTCTCCTTTGCTTGAGCAGGGGCCGGCAATCCCTCCAATTGCTTACTTCGCAGGATGCTCATGAAGCTCTACAACTACTTTCGCAGTTCCGCCAGCTTTCGCGTAAGGATTGCGCTGGCGCTGAAGGGCCTCGACTACGACTATGCGTCGGTGCATCTGGTGAAGGGAGGCGGCCAGCAGTTCGCGGCGGAATTCAAGGCGATGAACCCGGCGGCACTGGTGCCGGTGCTGGATGACGACGGCACCGTGCTGACGCAATCCCTGGCGATCATCGAATACCTCGACGAGACGCGGCCACAGCCGCCGCTGCTGCCCGCCGATGCCGCCGGTCGGGCGCGGGCGAGAGCGATCGCGCTGGCCATTGCCTGCGAGATTCACCCCCTCAACAACCTGCGCGTGCTGGGCTATCTGAGCAAGACGCTGGGCGTTTCCGAGGAAGAGAAAAGCGCCTGGTATCGCCACTGGGTGGAAACCGGGTTGGCCACGGTGGAAGCCATGCTGGCGGGAGATCCGCGCACCGGTAGCTGCTGCCATGGCGACATGCCGACGCTGGCGGACATCTGCCTGGTGCCGCAGATATTCAACGCACAGCGTTTCAATGCGAGGCTCGATCACGTGCCGACGGTGATGCGCATCCACGAACATTGCCTGACGCTGCCGGCCTTTGCCAGGTCGGTGCCGGCGCTGCAGCCGGATGCGGAATAGTCATCCGTAGCGACGAGGTCAGCGTCTTTTGCTGGCCCGCTCGCTACGCAGGGGCTTCATCAGTTTTTTAACTTGCCGACAAACAGCTTGCGCAGCTTTGCGGCTTTCGGCGCCACGATGGCCTGGCAATATCCCTGGTACGGATTGTTGGCGAAGTAGTTCTGGTGATGATCTTCGGCCGGCCAGAAAGTCGGCGCTGGCGACACGGCGGTGACGATCGGGTCGGGCCATGTCTTCGCCGCGGCAAGCTCTTCGATCAGGCTGCGGGCGACCCTCTCCTGCCCGGCGTCGTGGGTGAATATCACCGAGCGGTACTGGCTGCCGACATCGTTGCCCTGCCGGTCGGGCGTGGTCGGGTCGTGGATGGCGAAGAAGGCCTGCAGCAGTGTGCGGTAGTCGATCACGGCGGGATCGAAGCGCACTTCTACCACCTCGGCATGTCCGGTGTTGCCGCCGCACACGCTGCGGTAATCGGGATTCTGCATCCGGCCGCCGGCATAGCCGGAGACCACCGATTCGACACCGGCGAGCTGCACGAAGGCGGCTTCGAGGCACCAGAAACAGCCGCCGCCCAGTGTTGCAACTTCGGTGGCGATTTCGCTTGCGTGTTCCTTGCTCATTCAAGCCTCCCGCAGCGCAGGGCAATGGGCCAGATGATGGTCTTTCTGACTTCCGGGTCGGGCCACACGCCTCGCAGCCGTTCGTTCAGGGCCGTGCACGGGTCGGCTCCAGTCTCCTTGATGCAGCGCTGGGTCGCCGACCAGGTGCGCAGATAGGCGAGCACGTCGGCGAGGGTCCATTCCAGCCGTATTTCGAATGCAGGGGCGGCAATGTCGGCAAAGGGAAAGGGCATGTCGCGGTAGCCGAGGTCGACCCAGCGGCGTTCCGGTGGCCAATACGGCCCGACGACATTGGTGTAGAAATCGCCGACGATCGCGTTGAGTTCCGGTTCGCCGCGCAGCAGCGTGTAAGTCCACGCGGCGAACAGGCCGCCCGGTTTGAGGACGCGCCGGACTTCGGCATAGAAGCGTTCGTTACAGAACCAGTGCAGGGCCTGTGCGACGGCGACCAGATCGCAACTGCGGTCGGCCAGGCCGCTGGCTTCGGCCGGGGCGGCACGGTAGTCGATGCGCGGATGCGGCTTCGCTTGCGCCACCTGTTCGGCGGAGAGGTCGGTGGCATGTACGCGCCGGAAGTGCTCGGCCAGGGCTTGCGCCGCCTGCCCGTTGCCGGTGCCGCAATCCCAGGCCAGGTCGAGCGCCGGACATTGCCGCGCCAGCCAGGCGAACAGCTCGGGCGGATAGCCGGGCCGGGCTTTCGCGTAGTTGGCGGCGTGGCCGGAGAAATGATCGGCAGGGTTCATGGGGAGTCGAGCGACGAGAGCGCGATTATCTCGGCACGCGCGTTCTTTCCCAGAACTGCCTGGGAGAAAGCATTGCCATGCCAGCAATCTGCTCCAAGGCGAGCAGCGCTTTGTCGCCGGTGATGAAACATGCCGCGCCGCCGCTGAGGGCGGCGGCAATCAACGGTGCATCGTCGGCATCCGGAATGCCTTCCGGCACATTGCCTGGCGCCGCCATCTGGATCGCCATTTCGGCGATCAGGCTTGCAAAGTCCGTCCTGACGGATTCGGGAATCCCGAACTTGAGGGCAAGAATCCTGTCGAGTTCCGTCAGCAGGTTCTGGCTGATGATCAGTTCGTGTTCCGCAAGGACGGCTTCGAACAGCTCTGCGCAAAGGCCGCGCGTAGCGATGGCGCTTGCCAGTACATTGGTATCGAGGAATACCCTCAAGACACGTCCCGAAAGACGTCATCATCCGTGAGATAGCCGGCTGATTCCGCGTAGGGCAGCGCTTCGGCGCGCAAGGCATGAAAACGGCGAATGGCGAGTTGCCGGCGCAACATTTCGCGGGCAAGTTCGCTCTTTGTGCGGTGCGTGGCGGCGGACAGGCGAGCCAGTTCCGCTTCCATCCGTGGGTCGATGCGCATTGTCAGGGTGGCCATGATGGGTTTCGCTCCGAGCAGGTGTATTACATCGTAACACGCCTGCTCGGAGCTTGCGGCCCTGGCCACAGAGGCTTGGATCGCAGGCGACGAAACTTCCGGTCAGGACATTCGAAAGCTCAGACCCGCTCGATGACCATGGCGATGCCCTGGCCGACGCCGATGCACATGGTGCACAGCGCGTAGCGGCCACCCGTGCGATGCAGCTGGTACATCGCCGTGGTGACCAGGCGCGCGCCGCTCATGCCCAGCGGATGGCCGATCGCAATCGCACCGCCGTAGGGATTCACCCGCGCATCGTCATCCGCCAGGCCGAGGTCGCGGGTGACCGCGAGGCCCTGCGCGGCGAAGGCCTCGTTGAGTTCGATGACATCCATCTGCTCGAGTCGCAGCCCGGTCAGCGCCAGCAGTTTCTTCACCGCCGGCGCCGGGCCGAAGCCCATGATGCGCGGCGCCACGCCGGCGGTGGCCATCGCCACAACGCGGGCGCGCGGCGTCAGGCCGTGGGCCTTCGCGGCGGCTTCGGAAGCGAGGAGCAGGGCGCAGGCGCCGTCGTTGACGCCGGAGGCGTTGCCCGCCGTGACCGTGAGATCGGGACCGTTGATGCCTTTCAGTTTCGCCAGCTGCTCCAGCGTGGTGTCAGGGCGCGGATGCTCGTCGGTGTCGAAGATCTTCGACTCGCCCTTTTTCTGCGCGATCTCGACCGGAGCGATTTCATCCTTGAATAAACCCTTTGCCTGAGCCGCCGCCCAGCGCTGTTGCGAACGCAGGGCAAACGCATCCTGCTCGGCGCGGCCGATACAGAAATCGGCGGCGACGTTGTCGGCGGTCTCCGGCATCGAGTCGACGCCGTATTGCTGCTTCATCAGCTTGTTCACGAAACGCCAGCCGATGGTGGTGTCATACACGGCGTTGCTGCGCGAAAAGGCGCTGTCGGCCTTGGGCATGACGAAGGGCGCGCGGCTCATGCTTTCGACGCCGCCGGCGATCATCAGCGCGGTCTCGCCGGTCTTGATCGCACGTGCGGCCGTGCCGACGGCGTCCATGCCGGAACCGCACAGGCGGTTGATGGTGGCCCCGGCGACGGCGACCGGCAGGCCGGCCAGCAGGCCGGCCATGCGCGCCACGTTGCGGTTGTCTTCGCCCGCCTGATTGGCGCAGCCGTAAATGACCTCGTCCACGCGCTCCCAGTCGACCTTGCCGTTGCGCGCCATCAGCGCCCTGATCGGCAGCGCGCCCAGATCGTCGGTGCGGATGCCCGACAGCGTGCCGCCGTAGCGGCCAATGGGAGTACGTACTGCGTCGCAGATGAATGCCTGTTCGGTCATGCCGTTTCGCCTTCTTCGAAGAAATGTCCCTTGATGCGGGTGGAGCGGCCACGAAACAGGGCGATGGTCTTGCCGTCCTGGTTGGTGACCTCGATGTCGTAGATGCCGCTGCGGCCGCCTTGATGCCTGGCGCCGCCGGTGGCCGTCAGTGTATCGCCAAGATGGGCGGGAGCGATGAAGTTGATGTCGACGCCCGCCGCCACTGCGCGGTGGTTGAAGCTGTTGCAGGCGTAGGCGAAGTTGGTGTCGGCCAGCGCGAAAATGAAGCCGCCGTGGCAGATGCCGTGCCCGTTTACCATGTCCTGGCGCACCTTCATGGTTACCGTGGCGCCGCCGGGCGTGGTACTGGTGACGGTGATGCCAAGCCCGCGCGCGGCGTGGTCGTCGGGCCACATGACCGCGGTGCAGCGGTCGGCAATTTCCTGCGGTGTCATGGCCATCATTCGCCCTTGAAGTTGGGGCTGCGTTTTTCCATGAAGGCGGCGACGCCCTCGCGGTAGTCGTGGCCGAATCCCAATTGTTGCTGCAGGGAACGCTCCAGTTCGAGCTGCTGTTCGAGGCTGTTGCCGCTGCTGGCGTAAATCGCCTGCTTGGTGCGGGCCAGCCCCCGGGTTGGCGCGGTGCTGAAATGAACGGCGAGCTTGTCGGCCTCGGCCATCAGTTTGTCGTCATCGACGCATTTCCAGATCAGCCCCCAGGACTCGGCCTGTTCGGCGGAAAGCTTGTCGCCGAGCATGGCCAGCCCCATCGCGCGCGCCGTTCCCACCAGGCGCGGCAGGGCCCAGGTGCCGCCGGCATCGGGCACCAGCCCGAGCTTGCAGAAAGCCTGGATGAAGGAGGCCGAGCGCGCCGCCAGCACGATGTCGCAAGCCAGCGCGATGCTGGCGCCGGCCCCGGCGGCGACGCCATTCACGGCGCAGATCACCGGCATTTCGAGGGCGCGCAGGCCGAGGATCAAGGGTGTGTAGTAGGTCTCGATGGTGTAGCCGAGATCGACCGGTTCGCTGCCTGCCGATACGTTGCGGTCGGCGAGGTCCTGTCCGGCGCAGAAGCCGCGGCCGGCGCCGGTCAGCAACAGCACGCGGGCATGTCCGTCGCGGGTGCGGGCCAGCGCATCGCGCAGTTCCAGATGCATTTCGGCGTTGAAGCTGTTGAGCCGGTCGGGACGGTTGAAGGTGACGCGTGCGATGCCGGCTTCGAGCGAAAAGATGATGTTCTGATAGTCCATGGGCAGGATTCCGGGGTGGTGGTCAGTCGGGGATGGTCAGGCCGAGGCGCTTGAGCGCGGCGGCGGATTGCGCTTTCCAGTCGCCCAGCATTTCCGCGCTGTTGCGGCGACGCAGGCCGTACTGGATGTAGGTCGCGGCATGGTCGGAATCGACTCGGCCAAAAGTGGCGGCGACGCGGGGATGCCAGTAGTTGACCGCCGCCTGTGCGGCGACCTTGCTGCCGCTTTGTTCGATGGCCTGCCGGACGCCGCTTTCGCCCAGTTGTGCATGTTCCCGTTCACGCGGCAGGATCTGCGCGATCGCCGCGGCGAGCGGTGCGTAGGAGCTTTGCGCCATTTCGGCGAGCTGGATCGCGGTGGCGGCCCCCATCAGCATGTTGAAGACGACGGCGTCCTCCCAGCCTTCCAGCGGATAGTGGAAGACGTTCAGCCGCTTGTCGCCGCCGATGCGCCGCGTGCCGAGGTCGATATGGCGATCGAGGCGCGAATCCCAGGCGTGGGAGCGGACATAGAGCATCGGGTTCACGCCGAAGGGTTCCAGCAGCGTGAGCGCCATCTCGGCATGGACGTATTTCTCCGTGACGATTTTCGCCGCGACGATGCGCTCGCGCACCCCCGGCCCGCGGTTGATGAAGGGGCAGAAGCCGGCCGCACCGGCCAGTTCGGAATCGGCGAAGACCACCACCAGGCGCATCAACTCGTTGCGGTAGCCGGTCGGCACCGCTTCGCCGGCGCAGCGCAGGGAGTCACCCAGAGAGCCACCTTTGGGGGCTTCAATCTTGTTGCCTGCGGCGATGCGCTGGAGAAAATTCGTATCCTGTTTCTGCATGTCTCGCTCCACAATGTGTGCCCGTACCCTGCGCCCGGACTATAGAAGCATTTCGCGGCGGGTGGCGAAGGGATACAATATTATCAACCTGAAATATTCAAACAGTATCAAATTAATTATGACACAAACTGCGCTTGACAGGTACAATCAAAATGTATCACGTCACCATTTGCCGGTGACAGGAAAGCTCAAGGAAACGGCATCATGGCCAACATACTGATCATCGTCGGCACCGAGTCGGGCAATGCCCAGATGTGCGCCGATCATCTGTCGGACAATCTGCCCGGCCTCGGCCATGCAGTCGAGGTGGCGGGTGACGCCGATGCCGGCAACGTCGATCTCGAAGGTCGCGATGCGGTGCTGGTGTGCACCTCGACGCATGGCGACGGCGAATTGCCCGACAACATCATTCCGCTGGCCGAGCGACTGCGCGAGCAGGCACCGGATCTTTCCCACCTGCGCTATGGCGTGATCGCGCTGGGCGATCAGACCTACCAGGCGACTTTCTGCAAGGCCGGCAAGGAAATGGATGCCTTGTTTGCCCGCTGCGGCGCGCGCAAGGTGGGCGAACGACTCGAGATCGATGCCTGCACCCAGCCGCTGCCCGACGAGGAAGCGCTGAACTGGGCGCAGGAATGGGTCACCATGCTGTAATGTCCGGCGGTCACGGGCAAAACGGAGAGAATCGAATGAAGGTTTATGAGATTGACGGCATTGCGCCGGTGGTCGATCCGACGGCTTATGTGCATCCGTCGGCGGTGCTGATCGGCGACGTCGTCATCGGACCCGGCGCCTACATCGGCCCTTGCGCCAGCCTGCGCGGCGACTTCGGCCGCCTTTTCATCAATGCCGGCGCCAATGTGCAGGATTGCTGCGTGATGCACGGTTTTCCCGGCAGCGACACCATCGTCGAGGAGAACGGCCACATTGGCCATGGCGCGATCCTGCACGGCTGCATCGTGCGCAGGAACGGCATGGTGGGCATGAACGCGGTGGTGATGGACAACGCGGTGGTCGGCGAATCGGCCATTGTCGCGGCGCAGAGCTTCGTCAAGGCCGGCATGGATATTCCGCCGCGCATGCTGGCCGGCGGCGTGCCGGCCAAGGTGATGCGTGAACTGACCGAGCTGGAAATGGCCTGGAAGGTGGAAGGTACCGGCGTCTATCACGATCTGGTCCGGCGCTGCCACGGCACCTTGCGCGAAGTCGAGGCCCTGACGGCGGTCGAGCCGGATCGCAAGCGGCTCAAGCTGCCTGAGCTCAAGACCCTGAAGGAAACCCGCCGCGCCAAAGCCTAGGGAGTCGGCGCCGGCGGGACGGCGACGCTAGAGCACGGTCTGAGCCACCGCGTGTTCCCAGTTCTGCATCAGCTCGCCGGCGCGCTGGCGCGACATCGTCGGATGGAACACCCGCTCGGCCTGCCAGTGCGCAGCCAGTTCGTCGAGGCTGGCATAGACGCCACAGGACAGGCCGGCCAGATAGGCGGCACCCAGCGCGGTGGTCTCGATGACCTTTGGCCGCACCACGGGAATCCCCAGCAGGTCGGCCTGGAACTGCATCAGAAGGTTGTTCACGCAAGCGCCGCCGTCGACGCGCAGCTCGGTGACGCCGCCGCTGCCCGCCAGGTCGCGGCTCATGGCCTGCAATAGCGCCGCGCTCTGGAAGGCAATGCTTTCCAGCGCGGCGCGGGCAATGTGCGCGACGGTGGTGCCGCGGCTCAATCCGAGGATGGCACCGCGTGCATCGGGTTTCCAGTAGGGCGCGCCCAGCCCGGTGAAGGCCGGCACGAACATCACGCCGCCGCTGTCGGGCACGCTTTCGGCCAGATTCTGCACGGCCTCGCTGCCCTTGATCGCATGCAAGCCGTCGCGCAGCCATTGCACCACGGCGCCGCCGATGAACACGCTGCCTTCCAGTGCGTATTCAGGCGTTGCATTGATTTGTGCGGCGCTGGTGGTGATCAGGCCGTTGCTGCTGGCGCGGCACTCTTCTCCCGTATGCATGAGCATGAAGCAGCCGGTGCCGTAGGTGTTCTTGGCGAGGCCCGCCGAGAAGCACGCCTGACCGAACAGCGCGCTTTGCTGGTCGCCGGCCATGCCGCCGATGGCGATCGGCGCGCCGAACAGTCCGGCTTGGGTATGGCCATAAAGATGGCTCGAAGCATGCACTTCGGGCAGAACTTCATGCGGGATATCCAGCATCGCCAGCAACTCGTCGTCCCATTGGTTGCGATGGATGTCGAACAACAGGGTGCGCGACGCGTTGCTGACATCCGTGGCATGCGCGGCACCGCCAGTGAGTTGCCAGGCCAGCCAGCAATCCACGGTGCCGAAGGCCAGTTCGCCACGCTTCGCCGCATCGCGCGCGCCGGGGACGTTGTCGAGGATCCACTTGAGTTTGGTGCCGGAAAAATAGGCATCGATGACCAGCCCTGTCCTTTCCCGCACCATTGCCTCGAAGCCGCGCGCGCGCAATGCGGCGCAGGCCGGCTCGGTGCGCCGGTCCTGCCAGACGATGGCATTGCAGAGTGGTTCGCCGGTGCCGCGGTTCCAGACCAGTGTGGTTTCGCGCTGGTTGGTGATTCCCAGCGCGGCCACGTCGGCCGCGCCGACTCCTGCCTTGCCCAGGGCTTCCTGCGCGGTTGCCAGCTGGCTGTTCCAGATTTCCCGCGGATCGTGTTCGACCCAGCCGGGTTGCGGAAATATCTGGCGGAATTCCCGTTGTGCCATCGCCACCACCCGGCCCTGCGTGTCGAACAGGATGCTGCGCGAGCTGGAGGTGCCTTGATCCAGGGCCAACAGAAAGCGGGGGCGGTTCATCGGAAAGCTCCTGCAGGGAAACGGGTGCGCGCACACCGGGTGCGGGGTGCCCGCCATTATGCGGCCGATCGCCGGGGGCGGCGGGAAACCGGGCGACAGCGGCGGGAGGCTCCGTTTGTAAGCCTCCATTAAGTACGCTTATGTTAGTATTTCGCGCCGCAACAATATCGCCGCTTTTGATGATTTTCCGCCTGCGGCAACTTCGGAGGCAGTCGGCAGCATTTTCTGCGCTGACTTCGCAGCAACAAGACCGGCAGCTGGATTCGCGGCTCAATGTCGGCCTCCATCAACGCTCTACATACAACAAGGAAGACGCATGAAGATCCACGAATATCAGGGCAAGGAAATCCTGAAAAAATTCGGCGTGACGACCCCGCGCGGCATTCCCTGCTTTTCCGTCGACGAGGCGGTGAAGGCAGCGGAGACTCTCGGCGGCAAGGTTTGGGTGGTCAAGGCCCAGATTCACGCCGGTGGACGCGGCAAGGGCGGCGGCGTGAAAGTCGCCAAGAATCCGGACGAGGTCCGCATTTACGCAAAAGCCATCCTCGGCATGCAACTCAAGACGCACCAGACCGGCCCCGAAGGGCAGAAGGTGCGCCGCCTGCTGATCGAGGAAGGCGCCGACATCAAGAAGGAATACTACGTCGCCGCGCTGACCGACCGCGCCACGCAGAAGGTCGCCATGATGGCGTCCTCCGAGGGCGGCATGGACATCGAGGAAGTCGCGCACAAGACGCCCGAGAAGATCATCAAGGTTTTCGTCGATCCGGCCGCTGGCCTCACCGACGCGCAGGCCAATGAACTGGCGAAAGGCATCGGCGTGCCGGAAGGCTCGCTGGCCCAGGCCGTGGATACCCTGAAGAAGCTCTACACCTGCTACATGGAAACCGATGCCAGCCTGGCCGAAATCAATCCGCTGATCCTGGAAGGCAACGGCAACATCAAGGCACTGGACGCCAAGTTCAACTTCGATTCCAACGCGCTGTATCGTCATCCCGAGATCGTGGCCTATCGCGATCTGGATGAAGAGGACGCCGACGAAATCGAAGCCTCCAAGTTCGATCTGGCCTACATTTCGCTCGACGGCAACATCGGCTGCCTGGTGAATGGCGCGGGCCTCGCGATGGCGACCATGGATACGATCAAGCTGTTCGGCGCCGAGCCGGCCAACTTCCTCGACGTCGGCGGCGGCGCCACCACCGAGAAGGTCACCGAGGCCTTCAAGATCATGCTGAAGAACCCCAAGGTCAAGGGCATTCTGGTGAATATTTTCGGCGGCATCATGAAATGCGACACGATCGCCGAAGGCGTCGTCGCCGCGGCCAAGGAAACCCATCTGTCCGTGCCGCTGGTGGTGCGCATGAAGGGCACCAACGAGGACCTCGGCAAGAAGATTCTCAAGGAATCCGGCCTGCCGATCATTTCTGCCGACACCATGGCCGACGCCGCGACGAAGATCGTCGCCGCCGTCAAATAAGGAAGCGCTATGTCCATCCTGATCAATAAAGACACTAAAGTCATCACCCAGGGCATCACCGGCAAGACCGGCCAGTTCCACACCGAGAAGTGCCAGGAATACGCCAACGGCAAGAACTGCTTCGTCGCCGGCGTGAATCCGAAGAAGGCCGGCGAGAAGATTTTCGACATCCCGATCTTCGCCTCGGTCAAGGAAGCCAAAGCGCAGACCGGCGCCACGGTGTCGGTGATCTACGTGCCGCCCGCCGGCGCCGCCGACGCGATCTGGGAAGCCTGCGAAGCCGACCTCGACCTGGCGATCTGCATCACCGAAGGCATCCCGGTGCGCGACATGCTGATCGTGCGCAACAAGATGAAGGCCAAGGAAGCCGGCGGCGGCAAGAAGACCCTGCTGCTCGGGCCCAATTGCCCCGGCCTCATCACGCCCGAGGAAATCAAGATCGGCATCATGCCTGGCCACATCCACCGCAAGGGCCGCATCGGCGTGGTGTCGCGTTCCGGGACGCTGACCTATGAAGCCGTGGCGCAACTCACGGAGATCGGTCTTGGCCAGTCGACAGCGGTCGGCATTGGCGGCGACCCGATCAACGGCTTGAAGCACATCGACATCATGCGCGCCTTCAACGACGATCCAGACACCGATGCGGTGATCATGATCGGCGAGATCGGCGGTCCGGACGAGGCCGAAGCCGCCGTGTGGTGCAAGGCCAACATGAAGAAGCCCATCGTCGGCTTCATCGCCGGCGTCACCGCGCCGGCCGGCAAGCGCATGGGCCACGCCGGCGCCCTGATTTCAGGCGGCGCCGATACGGCGGATGCCAAGCTGGCGATCATGGAAGAGTGCGGTTTTACCGTGACCCGCAATCCGTCGGAAATGGCCAAGCTGCTCAAAGGCCTGCTGAAGTAGCAAAGTCGGCGCCGGCGATACGCCAAAAAGCCGCACCGGTGCAAGCCGGGGCGGCTTTTTTGCGCATAGAATCCAAGTGTGCCCGCGCTGACCACGGGCCAATGTCATGATCCCGCAGGGGGATACCGTCCCCTACGAAGGCTCCGGGGACATATCCCACAAGGGGATACCGTCCCCTACGAAGGCTTCGGGGACATAAATTGATTGACGGAGTTGATACAGGACTGTAAGAATTGAATTTATTGTCCTGTTTTAATGAGGGCTCTCACACAGGGTAGTGACCGATGAAGAAGGCAGACTTCTGGAAGAGTGACTGGTTCTTCGGTGTCGTGGTCAGCGTTGTCGTGCTGATTCTGGGTAATGGCGATCTGTTGCAGGGCCTGGAGCGCAAGGCCTATGACATGGGCGTCGCCGCCGCCTCGCGCGCGCCATCGGACAAGGTCGCCGTCATTGCGATCGACAAGCCCAGTCTCGACAACATCGGCCGCTGGCCCTGGTCGCGCGAGATCATGGCCGACATGGTGGATAAACTCGCCGCCGCCAAAGCCAAGGTGATCGCCACCACGGTGTTCTACTCCGAGCCGCAACGCGACCAGGGCCTCGCGTACATCAACAAGCTGATCGAGACCTGCGGCGTGACCTTGCCTTCCGTGGTGGCCGTGGCGGCGGCGCCCGCCGTAGCCGTGGCGGCGGCGCCCGCCGTAGCCGTGGCGCCGACTCCGGTGGCGGCCGATGCCGCTGCGCTACCCGCCGCCGCGCCTGCTCCGGCCCCGGTGATTGCGCCTTCCTCCTGCCCGCAGATCGAATCGATACTGATCGAGGCGGACCAGAAACTGAATACCGACCGCCGTCTGGCAGATGCCTTCGCCAAGGCGGGCAATGTGGCGCTGCCCATGCTGTTTGTATTGGGTGAGCCGCGTGGACGTCCCGACAAGGATTTGCCGGACTACGTCAAGAAGAACGGGGTGAAGCTGGCCGGCGCGGCAGAGGCGCCGCCCTATCCGACCCTTGGCGTCGATGCCGGGGTGATCGAGCCGCTGGGCAAGGTGGTGACCGCCATCGGGCACCTGAACGTGATTGCCGATGTGGATGGCGCGATTCGTACCGAGCCGCTGGTGCTGTCCTGGTTCGATCAGGCCTATCCCTCGCTGTCCCTGCTGGTCGCTGCGAAAAGTCACAACCTCACGGTAGCCGACATTCAGGTCACCGCCGGCAACTCCGTCAAGCTGGGCAAGCTCAAGATCGGCACCGACCCCGATACGCGGATGCTGACCTTCTACTACAAGGATCGCGAGGGCGGTCTTCCGGCCTTCCAGGTCGATTCCTTCTTCGACGTCAAGAGCGGCAAGATTCCCTACGAAAAGTATCGCGACAAGATCGTCCTGATCGGCCCGACTTCGTCGTCGGTGGGCAGCGTGTTCGTCACCCCGATCAGCCCGGCCATGCCTTCCGTGCTGATGCAGGCGCACGCCGTATCCAGCCTGCTCTCGGAACACTTCTTCGTCGCGCCGACCTGGGGCTTCTGGGTCGAGAAGCTGGTGTTCCTGCTGATCGCCGCCTATATCATCGGGCTCTTGCCCAGAATCAAGGCCGGCATGGCGGCCGGCATCACCGCGGGCCTGCTGGTCGCCCTGGTCGGCATTCATTTCGCCTTGATGACGACCCAGCTGATGTGGCTGCAACTGATGATCCCGGCGACCCTGCTGCTGGTCGGCCACCTGCTGCTGACGGTCAAGCGCTTCGTGGTGACCGAACGCGGCAAGGAAAAATCGGATGCCGATTCGGCCGAGTCGAACCGCATGCTGGGCCTGGCTTTCCAGGGCCAGGGGCAGCTCGACATGGCCTTCGACAAGTTCCGCAAGTGCCCGATGGACGACGCGCTGATGGAGAACATGTACAACCTGGCGCTCGATTTCGAACGCAAGCGCCAGTTCAACAAGGCCGAGGCGGCCTTCCGCTACATCTTCGACTACAACCCGAAGTTCCGCGACATCGAATCCCGCGTCAATCGCGCCAAACAGCTCTCGGAAACCGTGATTCTCGGCGGCGGTGGAGGCGGGCGCAGCAATGCCAGCCTGATCGATACCGCCGGCAATGTCGAAAAGCCGATGCTGGGCCGCTACGAGATCGAGAAGGAGCTCGGCAAGGGGGCGATGGGTGTGGTTTATCTGGGGCGCGATCCGAAGATCAACCGTATCGTGGCGATCAAGACCATGGCGCTGTCGCAGGAGTTCGAAGCCGACGAACTGGTCGAGGTCAAGGAGCGTTTCTTCCGCGAAGCCGAAACCGCCGGGCGCCTGAACCATCCCAACATCGTCACCATGTTCGACGCCGGCGAGGAGCACGACCTGGCCTACATCGCGATGGAGTTCCTCAAGGGCAAGGACCTGGTGCCCTACTCCAAGCAGGGCAACCTGATGCCCTTGCCGCGGGTCATGAGCATTGTCGCGCGGGTGGCCGATGCGCTGTCCTACGCGCACGAGAACAACGTCGTGCATCGCGACATCAAGCCGGCCAACATCATGTACGAGCCCGAGTCCGACCAGGTCAAGGTGACCGACTTCGGCATCGCGCGCATCACCGATTCGTCGAAGACCAAGACCGGCATGGTGCTGGGCACGCCGAGCTACATGTCGCCCGAGCAGCTCGCGGGGAAGAAGATCGACGGCCGTTCCGACCTGTTCTCGCTGGGCGTCATGCTCTATCAAATGTCGTGTGGCAAGCTGCCCTTCGAGGGCGATTCGATGGCACAACTGATGTTCCGCATCGCCAATGAGCCGCATCCGGACATTCGCGCCATCAACCCGGATCTGCCGGACTGTCTGCTGGCGATCATCGACAAGGCACTAACCAAGGACCCGGACGTGCGTTACCAGACCGGTGCGGAATTCGCGAAGGACATTCGCACCTGCGCAACCATGACCGGCGCAGCCGGCGCCGGTGATTCCGGCGTTGATATCAGCATTTAGAAGGTCGAGCCATGGACATGAATGCTGTTCTCCAGATTGTCACCCGCAGTGATCCGGGCATGGTGCGCTCGAACAATGAAGACGCCGTGATGGCAAATCCGCAGCGCGGATTTGCCGTGCTGGCCGATGGCATGGGCGGCTACAACGCGGGCGAGGTGGCCAGCGGCATGGCCACTGCCCTGCTTGGCACCGAGCTGGAAAAGGCCTTTGTCGCGCGCGAGCCGAGCAGCGAAGACGCTTCCGGCCAGTCCTGGGCACGCGTTACCCTCAGGGCCGAGATGGCCCGTGTCAATGGCGCCATCTACCAGGCGGCACAAAGCCAGCCGCAATATGCCGGAATGGGCACGACGCTGGTGGTCGGCGTGTTCCATGACAACAAGGTGACTGTCGCCCACATTGGCGATTCCCGTTTGTACCGTTTGCGCGGCGAGGATTTCCAGCAGGTCACACGCGATCATTCGCTGCTCCAGGAGCAGATCGACAGCGGCCTGATTACTCCCGAGCAGGCGCGCCATTCGCAGAACAAGAACCTGGTTACCCGCGCCGTCGGCATCGATCCCGAGGTCGAGGCGGAGATACATGATCACGAGGTATTGCCCGGCGATGTCTACCTGTTTTGTTCCGACGGCCTCAACGACATGGTCGAGGACGAGGAAATCGCGATGACTCTGGGGGCTCTTTCGGCCAATCTGGAGTTGTGCGCAATGCAGTTGATCCAGATGGCCAACGACAACGGCGGCCGCGACAATGTTTCGGTAATCCTGGTCAAGGTGAAGGGCGAATATCCGGCCGCGCGCGGCTGGTGGGCCCGACTCATGGCCTGGTTCAAGTAATGCAGCGCTCAGTGACCTCGAAGGACGAAAACAATGGCTAAGCTCATACTCAGCATGGAAACCACAATGCTCAAGGAAATTCCCTTGACCAAGGAGCGCACTACGATCGGCCGCAAGCCGCATAACGACATCCAGATCGACAATCTGGCGATTTCCGGGGAGCATGCAGTGGTGATCACCATCCTCAATGATTCCTTTCTTGAGGATTTGGGGAGCACCAACGGTACTTTCGTCAATGGCCAGTCGGTCAAGAAGCACTTTCTGCAGAACGGCGACACCATAGAACTCGGCAAGTATCGCCTGAAGTTTGTCAGCGAAGTTCCGCAACAGACTGCAAACGCGGATTTCGAGAAGACCATGATCCTGCGTCCAGGAGCGGCACACAAGCCGGCAACCGAGTCGGCGGCAGCCTCCCCCGCAACGCCTGCTGCTCCGGTTGCCGCCGTCGCGCCCGCGCCGACTCCTCCTGCCGCCGCAAGCGCGCCCCCGGCCACTCACACGTCGACCTCTCCGGGCATGGCTCCGCAGCCGCCCGCGGCAAAACCCGCGGCGGCTCCGGCGCTGCCGCTGGGGGCGATCCAGATTCTCTCCGGCGGCAATGCCGGCAAGGAAATGGAATTGACCAAGACCCTGACCACGCTGGGCAAGCCCGGTGTCCAGGTGGCTGTCATCGCGCGTCGCCCGCATGGCTATTTCATCACGCATGTTGAGGGCGCCAGTTTTCCGGTGGTGAACGGCACGGCGCTGGACGCCCAGGCGCATCAGCTTGCCGACCATGATGTGATCGAGCTCGCCGGTGTAAAGATGGAATTCTTCCTGAAGAGCTGATGCCAGTGACAAGGCAATCCCTGGAGATCTCTTGAAGCAGTATCTACTCCGCTACATACTCGGTCTGGCGATTCTTCTGGTTTTGCTCGGCCACTCGGCGCACGTCTACCAGATTCCGTTCGTCAATCACATGGACGCGCTGATCTATGACGTGAAGGTTCGCCTGACCATGCCGCAGAGCGTTGATCAGCGCGTGGTGATCCTCGACATCGACGAGAAATCGCTTGCCGAGCAGGGACGCTGGCCATGGGGCCGCGACAAGCTGGCGACCCTGATGAACAAGCTGTTTGACCAGTACGGAGTCAAGCTGGTCGGCTTTGACGTGGTCTTCGCCGAGCCCGACGAGAGTTCCGGACTCAAATCGCTGGAGTCCCTGGCGCGGAAGGAACTGAAGGATGTGCCGGGATTCCAGTCGACGCTGAAGGAATTGCGCCCGCAGCTCGACCACGATGCACGCTTCGTGGCTGCGCTGAAGAATCGGCCGGTTGTCCTCGGCTACTACTTTTCCAGCAAGGAAGGCGGCGTCAGTTCCGGTGCCGCTCCGGAGCCGGTGTTTCCGGCCGGCACCTTCAGCGGTCGTCGCATAGGATTCACGCAGTGGGTCAGCCATGGCGCCAACCTCCCCGAATTCCAGAAGGCGGCTGCGGGCGCGGGGCACTTCAATCCGCTGGTCGACATGGATGGCACATCGCGGCGGGTGCCCCTGCTGGCCGAGTACAAAGGACAGTACTACGAATCCCTCTCGCTGGCGATGGTGCGCAATCTGCTCGGCAATCCGCCGATCACTCCCGGCTACCCGGAAGACTCGCCTGGCTCGTATGCGGCGATGGAATGGCTGGATCTGAAAGCGGCTGGCGGTGGCGTGATGCGCATTCCGGTAGACGAAAATGCGGCGACGCTGATTCCCTATCGCGGCTACCAGGGAAGTTTTCCGTATATCTCGATTACCGATGTTCTCAATGACCGCATTCCCCAGGAAAAACTTGCCGGACGCGTAGTCGTGGTGGGCACCACTGCTCCCGGACTCATGGACTTGCGGGCCACTCCGGTGGGAGCCGCCTATCCCGGGGTCGAAATCCACGCCAACCTGATCGCGGGGATGCTTGACGGTGCGATCAAGCACAAGCCGCCCTACATTCTCGGCGCGGACGTGCTGCTGGTGCTGATTGCCGGGGCCGTGATGGTTTTTCTCCTGCCGATGCTGTCGCCGTTCCGCGCCACCGTGGTCGGCGTCATTGTCCTGCTGTTGCTGCTGAGCGTGAACTTCAGCTTCTGGCATGTTTCCAATGTCGTCCTGCCGCTGGCCAACGGCATGATTGCAATCACGCTGCTGTATGCGATGAACATGTCGTGGGGCTACTTCGTCGAGTCGCGGACCAAGCGCCAGTTGACCGGCCTGTTCGGCCAGTACGTGCCGCCGGAACTGGTGGAGGAGATGAGCCGGGATCCGGAAAACTACAGCATGGCGGGGCGCAAGGCCGAACTTACCGTGCTGTTTTCCGACATACGCGGATTCACCACGATTTCCGAAGGCCTGGAACCGAACGAACTGGCGACCCTGATGAACCAGTATCTCGGCGCCATGACCCTGGTGGTGCGCAAGCATCGCGGCACGCTCGACAAGTACATCGGCGATGCCATCATGGCCTTCTGGGGCGCGCCGGTGGATGATCCCGAGCATGCCAGGAATGCCGTGCTGACCGGCCTGGAAATGCATGTGGCACTGCATGAGCTCAACAAGGATCTGGTCGCGCGCGGTTGGCCCGAACTCAAGATCGGCGTTGGCGTGAACACCGGTCCGATGACTGTCGGCGACATGGGTTCGCCGGTACGCCAGTCTTACACGGTGATGGGCGACGCGGTCAACCTCGGTTCGCGTCTTGAGGGCATCACCAAGCAGTACGGGGTGGGATTCATCGTTGGCGAAACCACTCGCGAAGTGCTGAAGAAGGACTTTGTCTTCCGCGAACTGGACCGGGTGCGCGTCAAGGGCAAGGAAGATCCGGTCGGCATTTATGAGCCGGTCGGGGAGGAAGGCAAGGTTGCGCGCGAGGACATGGACGAGATCAAGCTCTGGAATCAGGCCCTGCGGGCTTACCGCGCCCAGGACTGGGATCAGGCAGAGCTGACGCTGATGAATCTGCAGCGGATCAAGCCGCGCTATCTTTACGATCTGTACGTCAAGCGCGTTGAGCACCTGCGCAAGGAGCCGCCCGGAGAAAACTGGGATGGCGTAACCATTTTTGAGACAAAATAACAACAATGAAGGTACGAATCCTCGGCTGTAGTGGCGGCATCGGTGGGCGGCATCTGCGCACCACGTCGCTACTCGTCGACAACGACATCCTGATCGATGCCGGGACGGGTGTCGGCGACCTGGCGATTGCCGAGCTGGCGCAGATCGACCACGTCTTCATCACGCATTCGCATCTGGATCATCTGGCCTGCCTGCCGTTCATCGTCGATACGGTGGGTGACATGCGCAATCGTCCGGTGATCGTCCATGCCACCGAGGCGACGCTCGAAATCATCCGTGCCCATGTCTTCAATTGGGCCATCTGGCCGGACTTCAGCGTAATCCCCAGCGCGGAGAAGCCCTTTCTGCGGTTTTCCCCGATCCGCGTGGGCGAGGCGATCGATCTCGATGGCCGCAAAGTGGTTCCGCTGCCGGCGAACCACACGGTACCCGCGGTCGGCTATCAGCTCGATTCCGGGCATGCC
The DNA here is from genome assembly GCF_000828635.1 of Sulfuritalea hydrogenivorans sk43H. Classification (GTDB taxonomy): domain Bacteria; phylum Pseudomonadota; class Gammaproteobacteria; order Burkholderiales; family Rhodocyclaceae; genus Sulfuritalea; species Sulfuritalea hydrogenivorans. The sequence continues at coordinate 2,900,580 of NZ_AP012547.1, read as the reverse complement.
AGCCTGGTGTTTACCGGCGATACCGGGCCTTGTCCCGAATTGTGGGCCGAGGTCAACAACATTCGCAACCTGCGCTACCTGATCATCGAGTGCGCTTTCTCCGACCGGGAAAAGAAACTGGCCGTTGCGTCCCTGCATTTGTGTCCGAGCATGTTGCTGGAAGAACTGACCAACCTGCAGCGGGATGCCGAGGTGTTCATCACCCATCTGAAGCCCGGACAGATCGAGTTGACCATGCAGGAGATTGAAGACTGCATTGGCGAATTCCGCCCCGGAATGCTGCAGAACAACCAGCTGTTCGAGATCTGACCATGGCCGATACGGTGAGCGTTGAGCTTCTGGGCCGCCTGCAACCCCTGATGTCGCTGGGCAGCGAGGGTTTGCGCGAACTGCTGCCGCGCTGCCGCACGCAAAGTTTTGCGCGGGGAACCGATCCGTTCCGGGCCATCGACTGGAGCGGGCAGGTGGCATACCTGATGCACGGGCAACTGTGGGTCAATATGCCGGACGGCACTTCGCGCGTCCTGGTCGGCGGCCATGAACTTACCGATACACCGGTAGCGCGCGACGGAAAGGTCCCGGCGGCGAGCAAGGCCGTCACCGATGTCGAACTGCTCAGCCTGGACGAAGATACCCTGGACATCGTGATGACCTGGAACCAGCTCGCCACGCCCAGCGAGAGCGTCAAGGAAGCCGATCAAACGGACTGGCGCATGATGTCCGGCATGTTCGCCGTGGATAACCTTACCGTGGGCAGCTTTGCCTCGCTGCCTCCGGCCAACATCCAGGCGCTGCTTGCGAAGTTTCAGCGCATTCCCGCGACGCGCGGGCAGACCATCATCAAGCAGGGCGACCCCGGCGATTACTATTACCTGATCGAAAGCGGGCGCTGCAAGGTGTCCCGGCTGGTGGCCGGCTCTCCCGTGCAACTGGCGGAACTCAAGGAAGGCGATGCCTTCGGTGAAGATGCCTTGGTAGCCGATACGGTGCGCAACGCCACCGTGACGATGAATACCGATGGCATGTTGTTGCGCCTGTCGAAGCAGGATTTCGACGAGTTGCTGCGCGCCCCTCTGCTGCAGAAGGTTACCGGTGCCGAGGGCGAGCGGCGGGTGGCGGCCGGCGCAATCTGGATTGATGTGCGCTTTCCCGCCGAGTATCAGAGCGACGGTTATCCCGGTGCCATCAACATTCCGCTCAATGACATTCGTCAGGCCTCGGCGGCACTCGATCCGGCAAAGGAATACATTGTTTATTGCCAGACGGGACGTCGCAGTTCCGCTGCTGCATTTCTGCTTTCCCAGCGCGGGTTTCATGCGGTCCTGCTTGATGGCGGCATGAGGGCGCGCGCTGGTGCCATGGAGTCAGTCGAATGAACGCCGTACCTGCTGCAACCGCCGAGGCCTCCGCATCCGATGTGGATGTCCGCCTGGCCTTTTTCAAGAACCTTCAGGTAGTCACCAACAAGGTTCACGCCACTTCCAACATCGACGAGATCATGCTGGAGCTGTCCGGCGAGATCTGCAATCTGTTCAATGCCGATCGCCTGACCATCTATTCCGTGGGCGAGGACAAGGCGTCGATTGTTTCCAAGATCAAGACGGGCCTGACTTCCTTCAAGGATCTGCGCCTGCCCATCGCCGACCAGAGCATTGCCGGCCATGTCGCGCTGGCCAAGAAGACCGTCAATATCCGCGATGTGTATGACGACGCCGAGCTCAAGGCGATCAACCCGACGATGCGCTTCCTCCAGGAAGTGGACAAGCGTACCGGCTATCGCACCAAGCAGATGCTGGTGGCGCCGATTGTCGATGCACAGAGCACCGAATTGCTGGGTGTTGTCCAGATTATCAACAACAAGGCGGGCACCCCATTCACGGCGATCGCCCAGGAAGGCGTCAAGGGGCTGTGCGAGACGCTGGCAATCGCCTTCACCCAGCGCAGCAAGCCGGCGGCGGCGGTCAAGACCAAGTACGACTTCCTGGTATCCGATGCGGTGATTTCGCCGCAGGAACTGGAGCTGGCCACGCGCACCGCGCGGCGCAAGAATCTCGACATCGAGGAAGTCCTGGTCAACGAGTTCCAGGTCAAGCATCAGGCCCTGGGCGAGGCCTTGGGCAAGTTCTTCAATGTGCCTTACGAGTCCTTCAAGGGCGATCGCGTCAAGCCGGTCGACCTGCTGAAGAACCTCAAGCGGGACTTCCTGGAACAGGGCAAGTGGGCCCCCGTGGAGGAGAGCTCCGAAGGCGTCATGGTGGTCTGCCTCGACCCCGAGCAGGTCAAGGGTTCGCGCATCGTCAACAACGTCTTCCCGCGGGCGAAAGTCGTCTATCGGGTGACCACCAACCACGAGTTCGTGCAGACGCTGGATCTGCTGTTCGGTGCCGTCGGCGTTCCCGGCTACACCGATGACAGCTCGGTCGGCGACCTGCTGTCGACCCTTGATGAAGGTGACATGGAGGGCGAGGGCGGCAGTGGCGACGACATTTCCGCGGCAGCCGACAACGAGCTGGTCAAGCTGGTCAACAAGATCATTGTCGATGCCTATCAGATGGGCGCTTCGGACATCCACATCGAGCCGGGACTGGGCAAGGACAAGGTGCTGATCCGCTTCCGCCGCGATGGCTCGCTGCAGAAGTACATCGAAGTGCCAGCCAGCTACCGCAACGCGATGGTGGCCCGGCTCAAGATCATGTGCGACCTCGACATCGCCGAGCGCCGCAAGCCGCAGGACGGCAAGATCAAGTTCAAGAAATACGGCCCGCTCGACATCGAACTGCGGGTGGCGACGATCCCCTCCACCGGCGGTGTCGAAGACGTCGTCATGCGCATCCTCGCCGGCGGCGAGCCGATCCCGCTCGACAAGCTGGGCGTGCTGCCGACCAACCTGGTCAAGCTCAAGGCGACCATCTCCAAGCCTTACGGACTGTTCTTTGTCTGCGGTCCGACCGGTTCCGGCAAGACCACCACGCTGCACTCGGTGCTGGGTTATCTCAACACCGTGGATACCAAAATCTGGACCGCCGAAGATCCGGTTGAAATTACCCAAAAAGGTTTGCGCCAGGTTCAGGTGAACAAGAAGGTGATGGACTTCCCGATGGTGATGAAGGCCTTCCTGCGCGCCGACCCGGACATCATCATGGTGGGTGAAATGCGCGACGCCGAAACCACGGGCATCGGCATCGAGGCGTCGCTGACCGGCCACCTGGTGTTCGCCACGCTGCACACCAACAGCGCGCCGGAATCGATCATCCGCCTGCTCGACATGGGCATGGACCCCTTCAACTTCTCCGATGCCCTGCTCGGAATTCTGGCCCAGCGCCTGGCCAAGCGGCTGTGCAAATGCAAGGAAAGCTACACGCCCGACGCCGATGAAGTCCGGTTGTTCATGAAGGAGTATTGCACCGAGCTGGAAACCACCGAGACCTTCAAGAAGGACATGAAGGCGGCCTACGCGGCAACCGAGGCGCGGCTGATCAAGGATTACGGCAAGGATGGGCATCTGGTGTTCACCCGCGCCAAGGGTTGCGACACGTGTGGCGGCAGCGGCTACAAGGGCCGGGTCGGCCTGCATGAGCTGATGATCGGCACCGAGCCCCTGAAGAAGCTGATCCAGGAGCATGCCCGCGTCGTGCAGTTGTTTGCCCAGGCATTGGAAGACGGCATGCTGACCCTGAAGATGGATGGTCTCGAAAAAGCCCTGCAGGGGGTGACCGATCTGAAGCAGGTGCGAGCGGTCTGCATTAAGTAAGAGATGGCCATGGACAGCTCCAGCGACCTGTTTCGCCGTCTCGAACAACTGAATGCCATTGGCGCCGCGCTTTCCAAGGAGCGCGACATCAATCGGCTGCTGGAAACCATCCTCATTGCGGCCAAGACCATTACCCACGCCGACGGCGGCACGCTGTATCGCATGACGGAGGACCGCCAGGCGCTGCGCTTCGAGATTCTGCGCACCGACTCGCTGCACATTGCCATGGGCGGCACCACCGGCAACGCGATCAACTTTCCGAACCTGCCGCTGACCAACGACAAGGGCGAGCACAATGACTCGATGGTGGCCGCCTATGCCGCCATTCACGACAAGACGGTCAACATCGCCGACGCCTATACCGAAGCGGGCTTCGACTTTTCCGGCACGCGCAGCTTCGACGAGCGCACCGGCTATCGTTCGCAGTCCTTCCTCACGGTGCCGATGAAGAACCACGAGGGCGAGATCATCGGCGTGCTGCAACTGATCAACGCCCAGAATCCACAGACGCACCAGGTCACCCCGTTTTCATCGGCCGATCAGAGCCTGGCCGAATCGCTGGCTTCGCAAGCCGCCATTGCGCTGACCAATCGCCTGCTGATCACCCAGCTTGAAGAACTGTTCGAGTCCCTGATCAACCTGATCAACCTGGCGATTGACGAAAAGTCGCCCTACACCGGCGGCCATTGCCAGCGCGTGCCGGCCTTGACCATGATGCTGGCCGAGGCCGCCGACGAAGCCAACGAAGGACCGCTGGCGGCCTTCAGGATGGACGACCGCGATCGCTACGAGCTGAAGATTGCCGGCCTGCTGCACGATTGTGGCAAGGTCACCACGCCGGTGCATATCGTGGACAAGGCGACCAAGCTGCAAACCCTGTTTGATCGCATCCATCTGATCGACACGCGCTTCGAGGTACTCAAGCGCGACGCCGAGATTCACGCGCTGCGCCGGCAGCTGGAACTGCGCAAGGAAGCGGACGGCGCCGCGGATGCGGCAATCTGGCAGGACTATCACGACGAAGTCCGCGTGCTGGATGAAGACAGGGAATTCCTGCGCAAGACCAATGTCGGCGGCGAAGCCATGAAGGATGCCGACCTGCAGCGCGTGCGCGACATCGGCAGCCACCGCAAGTGGCGCAATGTCGATGCGGTCGAGACCGAGTTCCTCACCGCCGACGAGCTCGACAACCTGACCATCCGTGCCGGCACGCTGACGCTGAAGGAGCGCGACGTCATCAATTACCACATCGTCGCCACCATCAAGATGCTGGAACAACTGCCCTGGCCGAAGCACCTGACCAATGTGCCCGAATACGCCGGCGGCCATCACGAGCGCATGGACGGCAAGGGCTACCCGAAGGGCCTCACCCGCGAGCAGATGTCATGGCAGGCGCGCATGATGGGCGTTGCCGACATCTTCGAGGCGCTCACCGCCCGCGACCGCCCCTACAAGCCGGGCATGAAGCTCTCGCAGGCGATGGGCATCATGGCCAATTTCAAGCGGAACGGCCACATCGACCCCGACCTGTTCGACGTCTTCGTCAAGGGCAAGGTCTATCTCAAATACGCGCAGCAGTTCCTCGATCCGCAGCAGATCGATGCGGTGGATGAGGCTGTGCTGACGGCGTAATTATCCAGGCATCAGGCAGCCGATCCTGACTGCGGCACCTGTCTTTCAACGGTAGGCATTTATTTTGCAATTCTGCAAAATAAATGCACATTGGCCAAGGACCATAAACCGTATCAAGGCGGCCGCGCGATGCGGGCAACTCCTCAATCTGGCAAGCCTCGCCAACGACTGCGGCGTGGCGCTGATTACCGTGAAGCACTGGATCGCCATTCTCGTAGCCGGCTATCTGGTCTTCCTGCTGCGCCCCCATCACCGCAACTTCGGCAAGCGATTGATCAAGACGCCCAGGCTGTATTTCCTCGATACCGACATTGCCGCACATCTGCTCGGAATCGCCGCGCCGGAACAGCTCGATGCCCCCCTGCGCGGCCATCTGTTCGAGAACATGATCGTTGCCGAGTACTGGAAGGCGGCGATGAACGTCGGATGCACCGAGGCTTTGCATTTCTGGCGCGACAGCACCGGCAATGAAGTCGATCTGCTGATCGAGGATGGTCTGCGTTTCATCCCCATGGACATCAAATCGGGGGCAACCCTCAACAGCGATTTCTTTCGCGGCCTCTACCGCTTTGGCGAATTCGCTGGTGAGGACAGCCACAACCTGGCGCTTGTTTTTGGCGGCGAAGGGGGCATGGCCTGGCATGGCGTGCGTGTCATGGTTTGGAAGGAGGCGGACTGGGTGTATGAGTGAGGATTTTGGGAATCCCCAAAGATTGACAACGTGACGCGAGTAGGCAGGAGGGTGACGTTTTTTGTCACAACCTTCATTCTCGCTTCCCCGAAAGCATGAACTGATGGGCTTTTCTGTTGGCACGACTTGTGCGTCCCTATTCCACAGCGACGCCCGTCGCGCTTTCTCCAGGAGAATTCATATGAGCAAGTTGCAAAAAGGCTTCACCCTGATCGAGTTGATGATTGTCGTTGCGATCATCGGCATTCTGGCCGCCATCGCCATTCCGCAGTTCACCGAGTACACCAAGAAGGCCGAGAACAAGGCTGCTCAGTCGGATGCGAAGAATGTGCTGACCTCCGCGATCGCCAACGCCAACTAATACAAAGGATACCCAAATGAAAAAGCTACTTGTGGTTGGTATTGTTTCCAGCGTGTTTTCGGCAGGCGCGTTTGCGGCTGCTTGTACAGCTACTGCTGCTGCGGGTGCCCAAGCGGCAGCGGCCGGCACCGGGAATGCGACGACCGCATCGACGGCTGGCGAATATTGCGTGTGTGATGGCGGCACGGCGTTCAAGAACACCGTCAATGGTGGCTCTGGTACTGTGTTGTTGACCCCGGTTTTCGCCAAGACCGGTTTTGACGTTCAGTGTTCTGCCAACACGGTCGTCAGCTATAACGAGGTTTCCGGAAATCTGTTCGCCGTGGGCGGGGGATCGAGGAAAGGCAATCAGTCGGTCGCTGGTACGAGCAATGGCGGCGCGGTAACGGCGGCGGCAAAGTGCTCCGGCACCAATGATGCCTGCACCGGTGCAAACGTTTCGACCGCATTGGGCAATGCGGTAACTGCAGCCGGATCGAACTAAGTTTTTTGCTGCACAAAAGAGCGCACCCAAGGGTGCGCTCTTTTTGTTAAGGTGGTGCAATGTGGCAGTTCATGCTTTCAGCCGGGCGTGCCGGTCTTCGCAGCAGGAGCATCCAGGCGATCCTGATCCTCGGCGCCTTGCTGGTCGGTGTGGCCTATCTTGCCGCCTCGTTTTCTCCCCGTCAGCCGCAGACCGTCGCCCTTGATGTCGGCTTGTCCGGCCTGCGCATCACGCTGATCCTTTTTTCCCTGTTCTGGGTGCAGGAACTGGTCGCGCGCGAAATCGAGCGCCGCACCGTCCTGTTTGCGCTGACCTATCCGGTGGCACGCGGCCACTATATTGTCGGGCGCTATCTGGGCGTACTCGGCCTGATTGCCCTGGCCGCAGCGTTGCTCGGCATGCTGCTCTGGGCCGTGGTGCTGAGCTTGAGCAAGAGTTATGCGCAGGGCTTTGCGATCGCCCCCGGCTTCCCCTACTGGTCCACCGTGGCCGGGTTATGGGTCGATGCCGCCGTAGTGACGGCTTTTGCATTGTGGGTGGCCACTTTTTCCACGGTACCGATGCTGCCATTGGCGCTGGGCCTTGCTTTCGCCATTGCCGGTAAGAGCCTGGGTGCGGTAGCCGACTATCTGGCCAAGGGAGCCGAAGGCGACAAGGATCTGATGCGCTTTGCGCCGATCATCGATGCCATCCAATGGGTGCTGCCCGACCTGTCGCGGCTGGACTGGCGCAACTGGCCGATGTACGGTCTGACGCCGGATGGCCAGGCCGTCGCTCTGGGGTTGGTGCTCGCGGCGTGCTATGCGGCGCTGTTGTTGACCCTGGCGGTGATGACCTTCACCCGCCGGGACTTTGAATAGTCGGCGTTACCATGACGGCAAAGGCTGGCACTAGTGGCGATACGGCGATGAAGCTCACGCGGAACTGGAGGCCCTGCTTGGCGATACTGCTGGCGGCGACGGTTTTTGTTGCAACCTCCCAACGCCTCAAGTCCGTGCCGCGGCAATCCGTATCCGTCGAAATGCAGGTTGCATTACCCCTGTTCGTGCAGGTGTTCATGGCCATGGGCGACCGCCACCTGGCCGCCAATCTGGCCTCGATTCGTGCACTGGTGGTGGCCACCGACAAAATGCAGCCCGACGAATTCAAAATCCTGGCCAAGGTGCAGGAAGACGTGTCATGGCTGAATCCGGGTCACGAGGACAACTACTACATTGCCTTCGCGGTTCTGGCCCAGTACGGTGAACTGGATGCGGCGCAAAGAATTCTGGCCCGGGCCAGCCGGATGCGCTTCTTCGATTACCAGCCGACGTTCTTCTACGGCTTCAATCAGTGGTATTACAAACGCGATCCGGTGGGGGCCGCTGCCTGGATGCGCGAAGCAGCGGAAAAGCTGCCCGATCCCGACCAGCGCCTGACCATGCAGAACATGGCGGCACGCTGGATGGACACGGCGCAGGATACCGAGCTGGCGATCCGCGTGGTCGAGGCCCTGGCCAAGGAGGCCAGGCGCAGGGATTTTCGTGTCTATCTGGAAACACGCGTGGTGCGTTTGCGCCAGTTGCATCAATTGCGGACGGCGGCGGTGACTTACCGCGAGCGCTTCGGCCGGCCTTTGTCCAACTTGCAGGAACTGGTTGATTCCGGCATTCTCCCGGCCCTGCCGCAAGACCCGTTCGGCTTCGGCTTCGGCTTCGACCCGCAGGGCGAAATCGTGTTGCGTACTTCATCTCCCCGATCATGACCAATGCCATTGAACTTCGCGATCTGCGCAAGACTTATCCGCGCAACTGGGCGGCACCTCCCTTCGAGGCGCTCAAGGGAATTTCGCTGACCGTCGAACAGGGCGAAGTGTTCGGCTTCATCGGACCGAACGGCGCCGGGAAGAGTACCGCGATCAAGATTCTCACCGGCGTGATGTTGCCCACGGATGGCTCGGCGACCTTGTTCGGCGTCGACGTGACTCGCCCCGAGGCGCGCCGCGGGCTGGGCTACGTGCCGGAAAACCCCAGCCTGCCCGACTATCTGACGCCGATGGAAATCCTGTCCATGGGCCTCGCCCTGCATGGCCGCAAGCCCGCCGCGCCGGATGCCCATTGCATGCGCTGGCTGGAACGGTTCAGCCTGGGCGAGGCGGCCAACAAGTTGGTGCGCGGCTTTTCCAAAGGCATGGCGCAACGCACGGCGCTGGCCCATGCGATGGTGGTCGAGCCGCGGTTATTGATTCTGGATGAGCCGCTGTCCGGCCTCGATCCGATCGGGCGTCGCGACGTGGTCGAGATTCTCTCCGAATATCACCGGCAGGGCGGCACCATTTTCCTGACCTCGCATGTGCTGCACGACGTCGAGCGTCTGGCCGATCGTTTCGGCATGATCCACAAGGGCGAACTCAAGACAATTCAGTCACCCAATGAATTGGTCGGCGATCAGGAACTGGTCACCGTGCGCTCGGTTGGCGAGGGTCAGGTCGCCGGCATGACGGCGGAGAGCGGTGGGCGCTGGTTCGTCGAGGTGCGCCGCTCGGCCTTGTGGTCGACCCTGCAGGAGATCGACAAGGCCGGTCACACGCTGATCGAAGTCAAGCCGACGCTGACGCTGGAGAGCGCCTTCCTGCGCTATTCGGGTTTGGGTGAGGGCGCAGCGCCACCCAAGGCCTGAGGATTACGCTCCGCAGCCTTCGGCACCAGAGTCGGCGTTCGCAGTACGGCGAGCAGATCGGGCCGGTCCAGCCGTCCGACATAATGGGGCGGCTCGACATTCCGGTTTTCCTCCACCAGGCTGCGCCCATAGTTGGGCGCCACTCGCTTGAAGAACAAGGCGCGCCACATTTCGTTGAACGGGGTGTTGGCGCCGATCAGAAGCACAATGCCGATCGCCCAGGCGGAGCGCGGAAAACTGCGTCGCGATACCCAGTGCTGAATTTGATCGAGCGTGAGCAGCAGCAGAAAGACCAGGCATGGGGTCGATAGCCGCAGCAGCATGTCGTTGCTCGGGCCGTAATTGTATAAAGGCAGCAGGGTCAGGATCGCGCAGGCAAGCCAGAACAATCCGTAGGAATGTCTCAGGTTCCGCGCCAGCAGCAACGCGAGAATGGCGAACTCCATGAGGATGAACAGCAGGTAATCGAGGATCAGGTTGTCCGGCTTTGGCGCCACCGCAGTGGTCGGAGCGCTTGGAATGGCGGCGATGTCGAGCGTCATCAGGCGCACGGTGAGCCAGGTCGTGAGTACCGCCGCGACGATCTGCCACAACGTGATGCGGCTGTCGGCGAAACACAACCCCTGCGCGAACCAGCGCAGCGTGGCCAGTGCCAGAAAGGGCAGGATGCCAATCACCACGAAGGGAGTCCAGATGACTGTCAACGGCAGCAGGATGAGGAACAGTGCCGGCCACGCGCGATGGCCCCAGTGCCTGTAGAACAGTGTTGCCACCAGCCAGATTGGAATGGCGTGGTTGGGCGCCCAATACATCTGGCCGGTGAACGATGGATAGCAGAACGGTACCCACCATTCGAGTCGCAGTGGGAAAATGGGCGCGGAACCGGAACTCATCACGGCTCCGAGATAATCCATGCCGCTGAAAAATACCGCCACCAGCAACAGGCCGAGAAGCAGGCGACTGGGTCGGGTCGGCAGCGGCAGCAGCAGCAGGAACAAACTGCATCCGAGCGCCGTGTAAAGATACAGGGCGAGATCGACGCTGCCGATGCCGGCCAGTTTGCCGACGATGGCGGCCGGAAGGAAGAAGCCGATTGCCGAGCGGAGTATGTGCGGTTGCCCATCGATTACGTTGTAGGCCGGCGGCCAGTCGGAGAAGGTCAGGTCGCCGAGCACCTTGTCGCGCATTACCCAGTCGGGATTGGCATGGAAGAAATGGCCGGCGCCGCCCAGGCTGGCCCATGCGAAGCCGAGCACGATGATCATCACGCTCGTACCTGCCGATTGCGGCATGCTCCAGCGCATGTCGTCGCGGCGCAGGAACTGGGCCACTGCGAGTAGCGTCAGCGCCAACATGGGAATTGCGGCGGCGGGGCGCAACCAGCCGGCGAGGAAAATCAGGTGGGGCAGCGCAAGGTAGAGCAGGGTCGCGGCGGTGAGTCCATCCGGCGCGCGGGCCGAGTTGGCCTCGTCGATCGCCAGAAGCCGCTGCATTGCGGGTCTTTCAGTCACGCGGCGGCGCCGGGTCGAAATTGATCCGCTCGCGCTCTACGACAAGGGGGCGCTTCTGCACCTGCGTATGAATCGAGGCGATGTACTCGCCCAGAATCCCGATGAAGAAGAGCTGGACCGAGGCGAGAAAAAACATGCCGATCAGTACCGGAGCCGTTCCCATGCCGAAACGATCCCAATACACGAGCTTGAGTACCAGATACACCAGGGCGATCAGCAGGCTGATCAATGACAGGGAAAACCCGGCCATGGTCGCCAGGCGAAGCGGCAGCTTCGAATGGCTGGTGATGCCCAGCATCGCCAGGTCGTACAAGGTATAGAAGTTGTTCTTGGTGATGCCCCGCAGACGCAGCGGTTTTTCATAGGGGATTTCCGCATGCGGGAAGCCAATGTCGGAGACCATGCCGCGGAAATAGGGATACGGGTCGTCGTAGCGCCGGGCAATCTCCACTACGCTGCGGTCATAGAGGCCGAAGCCGGTAAAGTTCGGAATCAGCCTGACATCGGCGATTCTGCCGATCGTGCGGTAGTAGCTGCGGCGCACGAAGGACATCAGGGGTGTTTCGAGAGACTGTGGCTTGACGCCGACCACGACCCGAAAGCCCTCGCGCCATTTGGCGATGAATGCCGGGATGAGTTCCGGCGGATCCTGCAGGTCGGATGCCATGGTGATCACCGCATCGCCTCTGGCCTGCAGCAGGGCGTGCATCGGCGAACGGATATGGCCGAAGTTGCGCGAGTTGACGATGGCCTTGACGTGAGAGTCGGCGCTGGCGATACGGCGAATTGCCTCTACGGTGCCGTCGGTCGAGGCGTTGTCGATGAAGATGTGTTCGTAGTCGCAATCGGGAATGCCGGAGAACTGAGCGGCAATGCGGCGGTGAAGTTCCTCGACATTTTCTGCTTCGTTGAAGCACGGAGTGATGATCGAAATCAGGGGCATTGTGGATTGCTTTCTGAACTCGCCGCGTGGTCATCCGCCTGTATGCCGGATTGGCAGTCTACTTTACTCATCCTTCTCTGTTCCCGCTCGGCGCGGACTTCGTCGTCGTTGCGATTGCTGCGCCAGGCAAAGGCCACATATGGTTTGTTGGCTTTGTTGCGAGGATGGACACTGTCGCAGAAATACAGCCAGTCCACCGCATTGGGCAGCGGTGCCGAGATATTCAGCGCCGCCTCCGCAGGCGACCGGCGTCGCGGGATCAGGTAATGGGGGGCAATTTGGCCATTGTCGGCGTCGATCAGTGTGAAGTCCAGATTGGGCGCCCAGGGCGTACGCCCGATGGCACGAGAGAATTCATAGTACGGAGTGACCGCTCCGATGACCAGCACCAGTCCGAGCAACCAGCGGCGAAACACTCCGATGAGGGGTGCCGGATGCGCAAACACGTTGATGGAGGCGATGCAGAGTATGCCGAGAGAGGGGATGGAGCTACGCATGGCGAGATCGTTACCCGGCCCAAAGCTGAACAGGGGAAGCGCGAGCAGGGTGAGCACTGCCGTTACGAAAAGCCAGCGGTCGACCGCGCGGGCTACCAGCAGGGAGACCACCGCGAATTCGAAGATCACGAACAGCGTGTAGTTTTCCATGTAAGTGACTACATGGCCGAAGTTATTCAGGTAACGCCACCCGCCTGCCGGTTCCGTAGTGAGAGACATGCCGAGCTGAATACCGTTGAAGGGGATCGTCAGCGTGACGAAAACAACACCGAACACGGCGAAGCAGGCGGCAATGAGCGGTATGTCAAGAGCGTGGCGCGAACGTTGCTGCCACCAGCGGAGGGCCTGCATGGCGAGGAAGGGCGCCATGCCGATCAGGGCAAAGGGGGACCAGAGGGGCAGCACCGCAACGAGCAGCGGCGTAATGGAAAGGAATCGCGGGTGGCGCCAGTGGCGATAGAACAGGACGATTGAAATCCATCCCGGCAGGCTGTGGTTGGGATTCCAGAACAGGTTGGAGGTATTCGACCAGTAGCTGACCATGGGCGGCGGCTTGATCCACCAGTCGATGAATGCGCCCGGCAGCGGAACATTGCCCCAGTGGAAATCCGGAAACATGAAACCGAGGATGTCCATTCCGCTGAACAGCACCACAATCAACAGGGCCGCCGTCGAACGTGCCAGTGAGGCATGCCGCAGGGGAAGCAGGAGAAAGAACAGCGTGATGCCGGCTACCGTCCATAGCCACAGCAGTTTGTCCGCGGTCGCCAGCCCCGTCAGCTTGGCAATGGCAGCGGCTGGCAGAAAGTACGCCACCGGCGCGCGCAGTATGTAAAAGTCGTCTCCGCCGGCTGCGTAGGTGGGGGGCCAGGATCCTGCCACCAGGTCGTGCAGTACGGCGTCGCGGATGACCCAGTCGCGGGCGTTGGCATAGAAGAAATGTCCGGCGCCGCCGAATATCGACCAGAGGATGGCAATCAGCAGTGCCATGGCGATAAGCCGTTTCGACGGCCAGGGAGTCGCAGCCAGCGTATGTGCAGATAATGCACGCCAGCAGGCGTAGCCCAGCAGCAGGGAGAGGATCAGGGCTGGCGCCGGTTGGAACCATCCGGGGAAATACAGAAACAGCGGCAGTGCAAGATAACCCAGTGCGAGCCGGGTCAGGCGATCTGGCGGGGCGAAGGAAGGGCGTTCGTCGAACTCCCTGGGTGCATGAATCATCTGGGCCGCCCTTGTCGATCCGAAACCCGACGGAATGAAACGCGACTGTGCAGCACATAGGTAAGGATCAAGCTTGCAAGGATGACTATTGCCTGGGCAATCAAGGGCGACAGAGACGTAGTTTCGACCAGCACGTACATGGCAAGCAGATTGAACAGAAAGGTGGCAACAAGGCTTGCGTTGAACCGGAGGAATTCATTGATGATTTGCGCCTCGGAACGGAAAACCAGCCGTCGTTGCATGACATATGCCTGAATGACGTTGATGACATGCGCAAGCACCGCAATGAAAAGGTAGTGCAGATAGTCGGCTGCCAGCAAGTAGAGAACATAGAAACACAGGTAACCGAAAAGGGTGTTCCAGCCGCCAACGATGAGAAAGCGAAGTTTACGGCTGTCCTGCCACAGTCGGCGGGGTGCATCGAAAGTCCGGTTCTTCCGATGATTCATCGTGATGCAGGGTCAATTGCGCTGGCCATGCGGGCAATGGCCTGGGGTAGTGACGTCCATGCCTCAAGCCCCAGCTCCTTTCGGGCGCGGTGGGTATCCGGCAGATAGCGATGTCGCGGTGCACCACTATCGATGCCGAGAATGTCGATTGCAGCGCCCGGTGCAACGGTATCGCGGATGACTCGCACGAGTTCCACGAGGCTGATCGCCTGGTCGCCGCCGACGTTATAGGCTCGGCCGGGGTTCCCGCGGGCAAGCAGCACAAGCAGCCATACAGCCAAATCGGCGGCATAGAGGTAGCTGCGTAGCGGAGAGCCGTCGCCGCGCACGACGATCGGCCCACCGGCAAGCGCGTCGCGCAGGAACTGGGCGGGTGCGAGATGGCCGGGAAGATGAGCGCCGAGAAAGGCAAAGCAGCGAGCGACCACGGGTGCAGGCAGCCCGTTGCCGACCCGGCAGGCGCAAAGCATTTCCATGATCCGCTTGCCTTCGCCATAAACGTTGGCTCTGTCCAGGGAATCGCCCGCCAGATGGGAGTCTTCCCCAAGGGCCGGCAGCGAGGCAGGCTGGTCGCCGTACACTGCGCCCGAACTCAGCAGGAGGAATTTTTCGCATCCGACGTCGGCGAGGACGTCGAGTACCCGTCGCGTACCATCGATCATGCTGGCCAGCAGCAATGACGGGTTGGCGGCGGCTTGCAGCGAGGAGTCGGTGGCGCCATGGATGACTGCTTCGAAGCGACCGCCCGGCATGGCAAAGTTGGCAATGTCGCCTTGAATGAAGGAGAGCCATGGCTGGTGGTGGAACTCGGGATGACGGGCGAGAAAGGCCTGCGGATCGCGCGACAGGGCGACTACTTCGACGGGGCGGCCTTGCCGGTTCAGACATTCCAGCGCTGTCAGCAGCCAATAGCCGAAAAATCCCGTACAGCCGGTGGCGAACAAGCGGATTCCGGCCAGCTCGGGTAAGGGTTGCCTGTCAAGCAGGACCTCAAGGTCGCTGCAGGCAGTTGCGAAAGTGGCGTGGCGGCCTTGCTGCACTTGTCGTCAGGCCTCAGTAGAGGGTCAGCACGGGATTGGGGCGGGATGTGCGCAAGACGTCGCTGATCGCCTGTTGCGTCCGGAACGATGACACGACCACCGTGGCTTCTGGATGGCGGTCGAGTGTTTCGGGAGCCTCGATGAGCAGTGGCCCCATCATTTTCCCGTGCAGATTCGGGTTGCCGTCGACCAATTGGACGAGGCGCTTCTCTCCGGCTTCCAGAAGGCGCGGTATCAGGCGTGCCGTGTGGCTCCCGGCACCGTAGATCGCCAGCGTCTTCGCCGGGCAGGCGGCGATGCGCCCGAGGGCGGCCCGGGTCATGGCTTCCGATTGCGCAAGGTAGTCTTCGATGTCATCGCTTACCGCGGTCGAAGTGGAGAGTGGCCCGGGGACAGGACTGCGGATGAAGAGCCCGAAGAGGCTGTCGCAATATCCGGGAGGCAGGTCGACGAGAGCCGACGAAAGTGCGGTGAAGCCAAGAGCGCCAAAAAGCGCCGTCAGGCTTGCGGTGGAAAAGTACTGGATGTGCTCGAGGGAGAGTTCGCCGTATGGCTCGAAAGGGCTGTGCGCGAAACGTTCCAGCGCGGGCACTTCGACAAGGATTTTCGTTTGAGGTCCGATGGCCGCAGTCAAGGCTTCAAGGTCTTCGCGCAGTCGCGGCAGGTGTTCGAGCACACCGGTCAGGCAGACCACGTCCATGGCCGACAGATCGAGAAGCGCGGGGGCCTGTTCGAGCGTTCCGCAGCGGATACAGTCGAGCCCGAACTGCCGGCGAGCCTGTTGCGGCGCGCCGGGCGCGGGATCGATCCCGGCCAGGCGGGACCACCCCGCTATACGAAGCGCGCCAAGCAGCAAGCCGGATCCGCAGCCCAGGTCGGCGATCCTGGCGTCGGGTCGGGCATGGGGGCGCAGAAGGGCCACGGCGGCATCGCAACGCAAGCGATCGGTGGGCGACGGACCGGTATTGTCCGGAGCGATATCGTATTTGGAAAGCGAACGGTAATAAGCGGCGTAGGTTGCTGGCGACGGCAAGCGGTCGGCGAAGACGAAGCCGCACGCCGGGCAGCGGGCGACGCGATAGCTCATGTCCAGGCCGTCCAGCGCGACCAGGGCATTCATGTGCAACGGTACGGTTCGGTTGAATCCACAGATCGGGCAGTGCCGTATGTTGTGGGTCATGGCCGGGAAGGTCCGAAGACATCGTCCAGGCTCACGATTCGGGAGGACGGAATGCCAAGTGCATCGATGTTGCGCAGAATGTCATCGCGATAGCGGACGCTGCACACCAGGATGGGCAGCGCCCCGTGCCGTCGCTCGTCATAGGTCTCGACGGTGAGGTGACCATGGCGTTCACCTTGCCGTTGCTCGGCACTGTCGATCAACGCTGCCACGGGCAATGAATCGAGCAGAGGCTCGACGTAAGCACGAAAATCTCCTCCGATTCCCCATGCCGCAAATTGATCAGGAAGATGACTCTGGAAGCGCTGCAACAGCAGCGCTCTGCGTTGATGTCCGGTGAGCGCCGGTCGGGCAAATACTCTCAGGCTGTTTGAATAGACGGAGGATTCCCAATGACCCGACTCGATGCGATCGACCTCGAAATCTTCATGGATCAGCAGCGCGGCGATGGAGGCCACGGAAAACTGGTGCAGGTGCTCCGGGTTCGGATCCAGGTCAAGCAAGCGGTGACCGGCTTGGTTGGGAACCTCGATGATCAGCCTGCCGTCATCGTCGAGCAGTTTTCGCCAGTGGCGTATTTCCGCGGTGACGTCTGCCACGTGCTCTAGAACGTGAAAGGACAGCAGGAGATCAAACTTCTCGTTGACCAGCGTAGCGACGGGGGTTCTGACCACGCGGTCAAGAACCCGGGCCGCGATGGCAGCATCTTCGGACAATTCGATTCCGGTGTAGTGCACGGGGAGTGATTGGCGAACCATTGTGCCAAGTGATCCTTCGGCGCAGCCGATTTCAAGCACTCGCATTCCGTGGCGAAGCAGTGGTGCAATGTCGGCCATTCTGTCCTGCATCTTGCGGACATGGGAGGAGCCCTTGACGGCATTGCGTCCGCCAAGCTTGCCATAATCGGTTGATGCTCGTGTGGCTGGGGAATACCAGTGGTGTCCGCATCCCTTGCAGTGAAAGGGTTCCGCCGAATCAAGACCCTGGTTTTCATGCGGGCGTGCGCAACATGGACAGATCATGGGATTTATGACCTTGCTCTTCGTAACGGGGGAAACAGTTCGTAACGGGAGAGATAGTCGTTTGACAGTGGCGACATTGTAATTGTCGCATGCCACTTTTTGAAAGCATGCAGGCGAATTTTGCAGTATCTCAGGCTGGTGATTGGTGCGGGGCAATGCCGGGATTTCGTAGTGACAGATACGGCTGATCTGCGTGTCATTTTGGGTCTGACAGGGCGCCGGCGCAGCCGAGGTAACTTACAATCCGGCTTTTCAGGGAAGGCGGCAGGCATGAGTGTAAAGGCTAGAGTACGGGACGCCATCAGTCGCAACCCGCTGATGCATGGCTGGTTCGTGGCGGTCTGTGCCAGATTCACAATGCGGCTCTTCAATCTCCAGACTTATCTGAGCATTGGCGATTTGCGGGCCAAGTTCAGAGCTGCCTTGTGGCGGAAGTTTATGGAGATGGCCGGGCAACTGGGTACCGAGAAGATCGTGATCTCGAACAACAGGGCGGTTTTTTACTATCCTGATGGCTGCGCCTTCAATGTCTCTGCGGCGAAGGCATCGATCAGCGGAACGCAGTTCTCCTACGGGGGCTATGAGGCGGAGGAGACCCGGCTCATGGCGAGTGTTGTAGCGGCCGGTTCGACGGTCATAGACGTTGGCGCCAATTTCGGCTGGCATGCGATCCATTTGTCGAGGCGTGTGGGCGATTCCGGAAAGGTGCTTGCCTTTGAGCCAATACCCGCCACCTATGCCGAGCTGACGGAAAACGTGGCGCTCAACGCATGCAATAACCTGAAGTCGTTCAGCTTTGCGTTGGGGAACGAGGCTCGCACAATCTCGATGTATCTACCCGGCACGGATATGGGCGCCGGGGCTGCGTCCCAGTTCCTGGATACGGGTGACAGGGTCGAGGTTTCAATGCTCCGTCTTGATGATGTTCTGGATCGGGAGGGAGTGGAACATGTGGATTTCATCAAAGCGGATATCGAAGGCGGCGAACTGAACTTTCTGCGTGGCACGGAAAGATTGATAAACCGTTGCCACCCTGTCATCTTCGTCGAGATAGTCGATATCCACTGCCACCGCTTTGGATATGTCCCGCAAGACCTTATTCAGTTGCTTACCGGGCACGGCTATCATGGAAACTACATTGATGAAAATGGGGCATTGGTCGACATCGATGTCACGCGTCCGCAGAACGGCAATTATCTGTTTCGACCAGCCTGATGGCAGGCGGGGCCAACGGATTGGCGAGTATTCGTTGCCCGGTGGCTACCATCCCGGGTCGCCCAGCAGGTTGCAGGATTTGCACATTTCTGGGGGTTCGGCAAGGGGATCCAGGAGTTGTTTGCGCATCTTCACCAGCGTAGGGTGGTTATGGACGGCATCCGGGTCTCCCTCGAAGAGATTGCCCCCTGGGGCTGGAAGAAACAAATCCGTACCGCAGCAGATGCCGACGTTGCCTTGCATGTCGCAGCTGATGCGCTGCCAGAGTTGAGGGCAGCGCTTTTTGACGCCTTCGCCCTTCACTGGTGGTACCGGCCAAAAGCAGAATCCCGGGACCGCCTTCTCAACGCTGTTCCGAAAGGCGAGCAGAAGCGGGTCGTCTTCGTAGAGAATTTCGTCCTCTTCGATGTGTTCGCCAATGGGCCTGTAGATCCAGAATCTTAGATCGATGCATCCGGACTGCTTGAGAAAGCGGACTGTTTCGATGACATTTTCGGGAGAATGGACGATCTCCTTGCGGAAAATGACCATGTTCGTGTGTACGGGGAAAACGCGATTGATACGTTCCAGGTCCCGCTCCAGGACTTTTCGATTGTCTTCGTATACCGAAATGTTGATGCGCGAAATTCCCGCATCTTTTAGTTCCTGAACGCGATCAGCAAGCAGAATGCCGTTCGTGGTGATGTTGGTGAGGTGGCCGCGCTGGGAAAGAAAAGCGACGATAGCGGGGAGTTCCTTGACCAGCAAGGGTTCGCCGCCCAGGATGTCCACTAGCAGGGCATTCGAGAACAAGGGGGTCGCGAAAATCTTCTTTACTTTTTCCAGATCGCCTTCCAGTGTCCGCCATGCCGTGCTCTTGTCATGCATGAAGGTGGCGACATTGCAAAAGCTGCAACTCATGTTGCAGCGTTTGGTTAGCAGCAGTCCGGCGATTTGCGGAGAGTATTTCGTGACCGACGTCTGCGCCAGTCGGGGACTTGTCCTGTATTTCAGATAATTCAATACCTTGGGCGCGGCCTTGAATGGGCGAATCTTCCTTGCCATATCGAAGTAGTAGGAAAGCTTGCTCATGATGGGCTCTTTCTGCGATGGGCAGGCCTCGGGTTTTGCATTCGCGGCATTAGCGAATCGTTCCCAGTGATTGGGGCATCAACGGAATCAGCATTTCCGCTCGCAGCTGATCAAGCGGCAGCAGCGGCGACATGTCTTCCAGAGGCATAGAAATCATTGAACCGTCTGGCTGGGGAACTGCGGCAGATTTCGGTGCCAGTGTCTCGTCCTTCATCAGGCGCACGTCGATCAAACAGGGCCTGGGCAACGCCAGGGCTTCTTTCAGGGCTGCATCGATGTTTCCGGGATCGTCGATCCGCAGAAAGGGCAGGCCGTAAGCAGCAGCAATTTTCTCCAGGTCGGGCAGCCAGAGCCCGGATGCAGGATCGATGCCGAGATAGCGCTCCTGGAAATAATTGCGCTGGGTGTTGCGGATCGAACAGTAGCCGCCGTTGTCCATGATCACCAGGCAGATCGGTAGCTTCTGCGCTTTCACCGTCGCCAGTTCCTGGAGATTGAGTTGCAGGCTGCCGTCGCTCTCGATCGCGATTGCGGGTCGCCGGTTTCCGGCGAGGCAGGCGCCGATGGCAGCTGGAAGCCCGTAGCCCATGGCGCCGAGGCCGGAAGTCAGGAACACGCGCTGACCGGGCTTGTTGCGAAACACCGTGTAGAACGCTTCGACGCCGAGCCCGGAACTGCCCGTGGATACCAGGGTTTCAGGCGGCGCGGCATCGGACAGAGCCGAGACGAAATGATAGTGGCTGATCGGCCCGTCGGTATGGAATGGCTTTCCCTCGCCCACGGCATAGCGTCGCTTCCAGTCGCTGCAGCGCTGGCGCCAGGCGGGTCGGTCAGGCAGGCTCGACGACCCGGTGTGCGCAGCCAGCGCATCGATGAAGCTGCCGGCATCGACGGGCAAGCGCAGGTCGATGTCCATGTCGAGCTTGGCGATTTCTTCCGGATCGACGTCGACCACGATCTTGCGCGCGGTGCGGGCAAAACCCCGTGGATTGTAGGCCGTGATGATGTTGTCGAGTCGGCAGCCGATCGATATCAGCAGGTCGCAGTTCTGTACCGCAAAGTTCGCGGCCCGCAGGGCGACGACACCAGGCCGCCCGACGCATAGCGGATGTGCCCAGGGGATCAGGTCGAGCGCATTCCAGGTCGTCACTACCGGAATGTCGAGCTTCTCGGCCAGTGCCAGAAAGCGCTTTGCCGCTCCCGCCAGGCGCACGCCGTGTCCGGCGAGGATCAGCGGACGTTCGGCGGCGGCGATGAGTTCGAGGGTTTGCTGGATCGGCTCGTCCAGCCCGGGCTGCACTTCCGCCTCGGGGATGTAGCCGGTGAGCTCGGCGGGAACGATCTGCGCAGCCTGGACGTCGAGCGGGATATCCAGCCAGACCGGCCCGGCCCGGCCGTCCTGCATCTGGTGGAGCGCACGTTCGAGGTGATAGCGGATGGTGGCGGGATCCTGCACCGTCACCGCATACTTGGTGATCGATCGCACAATCGGAACGATGTCGACTTCCTGAACGCCTCCCTGTCGCAAGGGTCGGTCCCGCAGGAGGTCCGGGCGTTTCACCTGCCCGGAAATGACCAGCATCGGCACCGACTCGATCCAGGCACCGGTCACCGGGGTAACCACATTGGTCGCGCCTGGGCCGGTGGTCACCATGGCGACGCCGAATTTTCCGGCGACTCGCCCCCATGCTTCGGCGGCGATGCCGCAGGCTTGCTCGTGATGGCAGGGAATCGCGGTGATGCGCGGTTCGCAGGCGAGCCCGTCGTTGAGGTGCATGGCCCCGCCGCCGGGCAAGACGAAAACATGGTCGATGCCGAGGCCGGCAAGGTGGGACATCAGGTAGTCGGCGACGCGCATCGGGATTACATCCAGTAGGCCAGGTGGGTCTTGCGCTGCGCGTTGGCGGCGATCGCCGGGTCGGTGTAGAAGGAATCGTCCCTGATGTGGGTCGAGGAAATTTCCTCGAAGACGACGCCGGATTCCGTATGGAACTCGTGGCGCACGCCCCTTTCCACGGTGACCACGTCGCCCGGCTTGACCTTCTGCGCCGCGCCGTCGAGCTTCAGGATCATGGTGCCGTGGAGGACGACGAAGGTTTCCTCTTTCTGCTGGTGGTATTGCTCGGGGTGGGTCTGCCCGGGCAGCATGACCAGGACCTTCTTGCAGTACTCGCGGTTGACGATGGTGATCATGGTCAGGCCGAAGCGGTGGAAGTTCTCAAGCCCGTAGTGGTGGGAAATTTCCAGTTCGCTGAGGCCCGGCAGGATGACATTTCCCTCCCTGAGCAATGTGCGCACGGCCTTGACCGCGGCCATTACATGCTGTCGATGATGTTGTGCGGTGGTCTGCTGCTTCTTGATCGGCGCGTTCGCGACGACGGGCTGGTTGAGCGTATGACTGACATATTTCGACCAGTCGTTGGCCGTCACCTGCCCTGGATCGGGGGGGAAGGCAAAGAAGACATCGCTGGCAGAGAGTATCGTGCCGGCGGGCAAGTCGCGGCGGGCAAAGACACCGCGCTTGAGCGCCGTCAGACCCTCGCGCTCGGCCTCGGTTGGTTCGTAGCGCTCGGTGGGCCCCAGCATGTCCAGCGCGCGGCGGCCAGCGGCCAGCCATGCCGCGATCTGTTCCGGCGAGGCCGAGTAGGCATTGTTGGCATAGCGTTCGCTGGGCAGGCCAACATGCTTTTCGAACACTGTCGCACCATTTGCCAGCGCCAGCATGATCGCCACCGTGTTGTCCGGCTGCTCGTGCGTCGAGAAGCCGATGCGCACATCGGGATAGCGCTGGCGCAGCAGTTCGATCTGCCTGATCGCCAGGCGTTCGTCCGGGGTCGGGTATTCGCCGACGCAATGCATCAGGGTGAGCTGCTTCTGTCGGTGCTGGAAGAAGCTGACCACGGCGTCGATGTCCTCGACACCGGAGGCGGCCGTAGAGGCAATGATCGGCAGTTTGGCAAGCGCAATGCGTTCCAGCAGCGGCCAGTCGGTCAGTGCGCACGAGGCGATCTTGATGATGTCGATTCCGTGCGCTTCGATGCGGCCGACCGACACTTCATCGAAGGGCGTGCACACGGTCAGAAAGCCATGTTCCCGCATGGTTGCGATGAGCCGCCGGAAGTCCGCGTCGGACAGGCGGGTTTCCTCGAAACGCTTGACATACTTGATGTCGCTGCGCCCCCTGTAGTCGGGACGGATGAAGGTATCGAGGTCGCGATACTGCAGCTTGAAGGCGAAGTTGAATGTCGTGCGGTAGGGTGCCACGGTGTCGGCAAAGGCCTTGATGATGGTCATGCCATGGGCGATGTCGCCCATGTGATTGTTGGCCATCTCGAAAATGACAAGGGGCTTCATGGGGCACAGACTCCGGTACGTTGCTCTTGATGGATGGGATGCATTGCTGGATTGTCCCACCGCCATCGAGCGAGGGCTTGGTCAAAGTTGGCGGCGCGGCTAATGCTCACCATGCAGATCCGACGCCGAGAAACTCGCTGATCCTGTCGGCGGCGTAATCGAGCATCTCTGTGGTGAGCCCCGGATACACGCCGATCCAGAAACTGCGCTCGGTGATGATGTCGGCGTTGGCCAGTGTTCCGGCGACGCGATAGTCGCGGCCCTGCATATACGGCTGGCGGGTGACATTGCCGGCGAACAGCAGTCGCGTGCCGATCTTGTGCTGGTCGAGGTAGCGCAGCAGGTCAACCCGGTTGCAGGGGGCGTTCTCGCGCAGGGTCAGCAGAAAGCCGAACCACGATGGGTCACTGTTCGGCGTGGCCTCCGGCAGCATCAGGAATTCTTCGCACGCTTTCAGACGCGTCTTCAGGTGGGCAAAGTTGCTTCTCCGCGCGGCGATGAATTCATCCAGGCGGCCCATTTGGGCGACCCCGAGCGCGGCCTGCATGTCGGTGATCTTGAGGTTGTAGCCGGCGTGCGAGTAAGTGTATTTGTGGTCATAGCCGCAGGGCAGCTTGCCCAGTTGCCAGTCGAAGCGCTTGCCGCAGGTGTTGTCCTTGCCGGGGGCGCAGTAGCAATCCCGGCCCCAGTCGCGGAAGGACTCGATGGCTCTTGCCAGTACAGGATCGCTGGTGAACACCGCGCCGCCTTCGCCGGTGGTGATGTGGTGCGCGGGGTAGAAGCTCAGCGTGCCGATATGGCCGAAGGTGCCGACGCTGCGGCCATCATGGGTGGCGCCGAAGGCGTCGCAGCAATCCTCGATCAGCCACAGTCCGTGCTGGTCGGCCAGCGCGCGCAGCGCTGCGGCATCGAACGGATTGCCCAGGGCATGGGCCAGCATGATGGCGCGGGTGCGCGGGCCGATGGCGGCGGCGATGCTTGCCGCGCCGGGGTTGTAGGTGGGCAGTTCCGAATCGACGAAAACCGGAACCAGGCCGTTTTGCAGGATCGGATTGATGGTGGTGGGGAAGCCCGCGGCGGCGGTGATGACCTCGTCGCCGGGTTTCAGGGCGCGTTCGCCCAGCAGGGGCGACGTCAGCGCGGAAAGCGCCAGCAGGTTGGCCGACGACCCTGAATTGACGGTGAGTGCGCGGGCCACGCCGATGCGGGCCGCGATCTGTTTTTCGAACTCGTCGTTGAAGCGCCCGGTGGTGAGCCAGCCATCAAGCGCGGCGTCCACCAGGGCAACGTAGGCTTCCGCATCGAGCACCCGTCCGGAGACCGGCACGGCACTATTTCCCGCCGCGAAGGGGGCGCGCAACTCCTGTTGTGCGGCATAGTCGCGCACCCGGGCAAGAATCTGTTTTCGTTGTTCGTCGAGTGTCATGTCGTTGCCGTGTAGTGGTCGATCTGGGCCAGGGTCAGGGCGCGAATGCCGGCGCTATCGCTGCTGCCGGCATACCAGGCCCGGTACCAGTCCAGTGTCTGGTGCAAAGCCTGGTCGGCGTTCCAGCGCGGGTTCCAGCCAAGAGCCGTGCGGGCATGGGTGGCATCGAGGCGCAGGGTTTCGGTTTCCTTCTGGAAGTTGGTCTTGGCGACGTCAACGCGGGCATTTCCGCCCCAGATCCTGGCGCAGCGTTCGGCGACTTCGCCCACGGTGAGTTGATCCGATTCAGCCGGGCCGAAGTTCCAGGCTTGTGCATGGCGGGCACCGTCCTTGCCGCACAGATGTTCCGCCAGCAGCAGGTAGCCGGCGAGCGCTTCGAGTACGTGCTGCCATGGCCGGATGGCCTCGGGCATGCGCAGGGAAAGGACATTCCCGGCATGAAAGGCGCGGACGATGTCCGGCAGCAGGCGGTGCGCCGCCCAGTCGCCGCCACCGATGACGTTGCCGGCGCGTGCGGTGGCGATGCGCGGCGAGTCGTCGGCATTGAAGAAGGATTCGCGCCACGACGTCGTGGCAATTTCGGCACAGCTCTTGCTGGCGCTGTAGGGGTCTTTGCCGCCCAGCGGGTCGCCTTCACGCAGCGGCACGCCGGCAGGCGATGGGACGTAGCATTTGTCGCTGGTGACGACGATTGCAGCCTCTACCGCCGGACATTCGCGTATCGCGTCCAGCAAGTTCAGGGTGCCGGTGACGTTGGTGGCGAAGGTGTCGCGCGCGAAGCGGTAGCCATCCGCCACCGTGGCTTGTGCCGCAAGGTGGAACACGATGCTGGCGCCGCTGTCGTGCAGCGCCGTGCCGAGTGCAGCGTAGTCGCGGATGTCGCCATGGATCGAAGTGATGCCCTGAGCCACCTGCGCCGCTTCGAACAAGCTTGGCTGCGTCGGCGGCGCCAGCGAAAACGCCGTAACGCCAGCGCCGACTTTCTGCAGCCACAAGGCCAGCCAGGCACCCTTGAAACCGGTATGGCCGGTAATGAATACCTTGCGGCCTTTCCAGAAATCGGGATTCACTGCCACAGCTTCCACGGAGCATTGCCGGCGGCCCAGAGTTGCTCCAGATGGTTCTTGTCGCGCAACGTGTCCATGGGTTGCCAGAAACCGTCATGGCGAAACGCGGCCAGTTGCCCGTTTGCCGCCAGATGCTGCAAGGGCTCCTGTTCCCACAGGGTGGATTCGCTGTCGATGCGGTCGAGTGCGGCGGGGGAGATCACGAAAAACCCGCCATTGATCCAGTCGCCATCGCCGCGCGGCTTTTCCTGAAACCCGCGCGCGCGCTTGCCGTCGAGATCGAGGCGGCCGAAGCGCCCCGGCGGTCGGACCGCGGTGACCGTCGCCAGGCATTGCTCGTTGCGATGAAAGGCAAGCAGCGCGCTGATATCCACATCGGCCACGCCATCGCCATAGGTCATGCAGAAGTCTTCGCCGTCGACGAAGCCGCGAATTCGGCGCAGGCGCCCCCCCGTCTGCGTGTTTTCTCCGGTGTCCACCAATGTGATGTTCCAGGGCTCGGACTGGTTCTGATGCAGGTCGACGCGGTTTTTCGCCAGGTCGATGGTCACGTCGGATGTGTGCAGGGCCAGGTTGGCAAAGTATTCCTTCACCATATAGCCCTTGTAGCCGAGGCAGATCACGAAATCGGTGATGCCGAAGTGGGCATAGCCTTTCATGATGTGCCAGAGAATCGGCTTGCCGCCGATTTCCACCATCGGTTTGGGTCGCAGTACGGTTTCTTCGGCGAGACGCGTACCGAGGCCGCCGGCAAGAATTACTGCTTTCATTTTCTGGTCAATTGTCGGTCAGGATCGAAATCGGACAAATGTTAGCAGAGGCGCCGATCCGCGCCCTTGCACGGCCCATAAACAATCCCCTTATCCTCAAATAGAAATAATCGCATTGGCGCCGGAAGGGGAAATTGTTAGCCTTCGAACTTCAAGAAATAGTCCCTATTTTAGGAGGTTCGGCATGGCGTTGGTCAATCCGCACGGCGGCGGCAGTCTGCGACCCTTGTTGCTCGAAGGCCAGGCTCTGAAGGTAGAGCTTGCACGTGCCCAGTCCTTGCCGAAAGTCAAGGTCAGTTCGCGTGAAGCCGGCGACATCATCATGCTCGGCATCGGCGGTTTTACGCCGCTCGAGGGCTTCATGACCCATACCGACTGGCAGGGCGTCTGCGATGGCATGAAGATGGCCAACGGCCTGTTCTGGCCGATCCCGATCACCCTCTCGACGGACGAAGTCATCGCCGACGGCATCAAGACCGGCAGCGACATCGCGCTGGTGGATGGCGCAAGCGGCGAAATCCTCGCCACCATGAAGGTGACCGAGAAGTTCAAGATCGACAAGGCGCACGAGTGCGCCACGGTGTTCAAGACCACCGACATCGAGCATCCCGGCGTCAAGATGGTCATGGAGCAGGGCGACATCAACCTCGCCGGCCCGATCAAGGTTCTCTCGCAGGGCGATTTCCCGGAGAAGTACGGCGATCTTTTCATGTCGCCGAAGGAAACCCGCGCCAAGTTCGAGGCCATGGGCTGGAGCCGCGTTGCCGCCTTCCAGACCCGCAACCCGATGCACCGTTCGCACGAGTATCTGGCGAAGATCGCCATCGAGACCTGCGACGGCGTGCTGATCCACTCGCTGCTGGGCAATCTGAAGCCGGGCGACATTCCCGCTGATGTTCGTTCCGAGGCGATCTCCACACTGGCCGAGCACTATTTCGTCAAGAACACCGTGCTGCAGGCGGGCTACCCGCTCGACATGCGCTATGCCGGCCCGCGCGAGGCGCTGCTGCATGCGCTGTTCCGCCAGAACTATGGCTGCTCGGATCTGATCGTCGGCCGCGACCACGCCGGTGTCGGCAGCTACTACGGTCCTTTCGACGCCCACCACATTTTCGACCAGATTCCCAAGGGCTCGCTGGAGACCCAGCCGCTGAAGATCGACTGGACCTTCTGGTGCTACAAGTGCGGCGGCATGGCCTCGGCGCGTACCTGCCCGCACGGCGAGGCCGACCGCCTGCTGCTGTCGGGTACCAAGCTGCGCAAGATGTTGTCCGAAGGCGGCGACGTGCCCGCCGAGTTTTCCCGGCCGGAGGTGCTGGAGGTGCTGCGCGCCTACTACGCCAGCCTGGCCGAAGACGAGAAGGTCGAGGTCAAGTTGTCCGGACATTCGGCCCGCTGATAAATCAGAACCCCAGCTTTTCCAAGTGCATTTTTTGATGATCAACACCGTAACCTAGGAGTAGAAACCAAATGCCAACCTTTGTTCGTACCGAGAAGTGCGATGGCTGCAAGGGGCAGGACAAGACCGCCTGCATGTACATCTGCCCGCACAACCTGATGAAGCTGGACAAGGACGGTTCCGAAACCGGCCATGCCATGAAGGCGTTCAACCAGGAACCGGAGCAGTGCTGGGAGTGCTACTCCTGCGTCAAGATCTGCCCGCAGGGCGCCATCGAATGCCGCCACTACGCCGACATCGTGCCGCTGGGCGGTTCGGTGCAGCCGCTGCGCGGATCCGACTCCATCATGTGGACCATCAAGTTCCGCAACGGCACGCTGAAGCGTTTCAAGTTCCCGATCCGCACCACGGCCGAAGGCTCGATCGACTGCTACGGCGGCAAGCCGATGCCGAAGATGTCGGAGATCACCGCCGACGGCGTGTACACCCGGGCTGTCATGGGCGGCTTCCGCGCCGGCAACCCCGCCGAACTGATCCGCAAGTAATTGACCAATCGAGGAACCAAAAATGGCTGGAACATTTGAAGCACCTGAAGTCGTCTACGAAGAGCTGGACATTCTGCTCGTCGGCGGCGGCATGGCCTGCTGCGGCACGGCATATGAAATGATGCGCTGGGCCGAGGCCCTCAAGGCCGAGACCGGCAAGGAACTCAAGATCAAGCTGGTGGACAAGGCCGCCATGGACCGCTCCGGCGCCGTGGCGCAGGGCCTGTCCGCGATCAACACCTACATCGGCGACAAGCAGGATCCCGCCGACTACGCGCGCATGGTCTCCAACGACCTGATGGGCATCACCCGCGACGACCTGGCCTATGACGTGGGCCGCAACGTTGACGACTCCGTGCATCTGTTCGAAGAGTGGGGCCTGCCGATCTGGAAGACCGACGCCGAAGGCGTCCGCCACGACGGCGCCGAAGCGCAGAAGGAAGGCCTGCCGGCCCTGAAGGATGGCGGCCAGCCGGTGCGTTCGGGCAAGTGGCAGATCATGATCAACGGCGAATCCTACAAGTGGATCGTTGCCGAAGCCGCCAAGAAGGCGCTCGGCCTCGACCGCATCCAGGAGCGCGTGTTCATCGTGCATCTGATCAACGACAAGAACGATCCGACCCGCATCGCCGGCGCCGCCGGTTTCTCGGTGCGCGAGAACAAGATCTACATCTACAAGGCCAAGGCCGTGATGCTGGCCGCCGGCGGTTGCGTCAACCTGTTCCGTCCGCGTTCCGTGGGCGAGGGCTCGGGCCGCGCCTGGTACCCGGTGTGGAATGCCGGTTCGACCTACGCCATGGCCGCCGAAGCCGGCGCCGAGATGACCATGATGGAAAACCGTTTCGTGCCCGCCCGCTTCAAGGACGGTTACGGCCCGGTCGGTGCCTGGTTCCTGTTGTTCAAGGCCAAGGCCACCAACGCCTACGGCGAAGACTACATGGTCAAGAACAAGGAAATGCTGAACGACTACCCGCCCTACGGGCAGGCCGCCGTTCCCGCCTCCTGCCTGCGCAACCACCTGATGCTGAAGGAAATGAAGGAAGGTCGCGGCCCGATCTACATGGACACCGTCACCGCCCTGGCCAAGCTGGCCGAGACCCTGACGCCGAAGGAAGTCAAGCACCTCGAAGCCGAGGCCTGGGAAGACTTCCTCGACATGTGTATCGGCCAGTGCGGCATCTGGGTCGGCGAGAACGTCGATCCGCGCGAGAAGAACTCCGAACTGATGCCGACCGAGCCCTACCTGCTGGGTTCGCACTCCGGCTGCTGCGGCATCTGGGTGTCCGGCCCGACCGACGTCGGCGCGCCGACCACGGAAGAGTATGACGGCGTTCCCGCGCACCTGCCGAAGGGCTGGAACTGGGGCTACCGTTCGATGACCACGGTCAAGGGTCTGTTCACCGCCGGCGACGGCGTGGGCGCCTCGGGCCACAAGTTCTCCTCCGGTTCGCACACCGAAGGCCGCCTGGCCGCCAAGTCGATGATCAAGTACTGCCTCGACAATCCCGACTACAAGCTCGAGTTCGACGAGACCAACGAACAGATCGCCGAAACGATCTGGAGGCCGGTCAAGACCTTCCTGACGCACAAGGACTACACCACGGCGATCGACGTCAACCCCAACTACATCACGCCGAAGATGCTGCAGATGCGTCTGCAGAAGATCATGGACGAGTACGTTGCCGGTGTCGCCACCTACTACAACACCAACGACAAGATGTTGGCCGTTGCGGAAGAGAAGCTGGAAATGCTGAAGGAAGATTCGCTCAAGCTGCGCGCCAAGGACCTGCACGAACTGCTGCGCGCCTGGGAAAACTACCATCGCATCCTGACCGCCGAAGCCCACATGAAGCACATCCAGTTCCGCGAAGAGAGCCGCTACCCGGGCTTCTACTATCGCACCGACAAGAACTTCGTCGACGAGAAGAACTGGCATTGCTTCGTGAATTCGATCTACGACAAGCACACCAAGAAGTGGACCTGCTTCAAGCGCAAGCACATCGACCTGGTGGACAAGTCGAAGCTGTTCAAGGCTGCCGCTCCGCACTAAGCGCGGTCCAGGCTGTAAAATTCAGGCCGGAAGCCGCAAGGCTTTCGGCCTGTTTTCTTTATGTCTGCGTCCCTGTGGGCGCGGACGGTATCCCCTAGTGGGATGTTGAAACCGTAATCCCTAGCTGCAAAGAGGCTTCTCATGTCCCAGCCCGATATTCCCTTTCCGCAAAGTCCCGTCCTCCCCACCATGCTGGCGGAGACCCACGAAATAGAATTCTCCTGCCACAAGGGCATCGGTTGCTGGAACGCCTGCTGTTCCAACATCGACATTTCGCTGACGCCCTACGACGTGCTGCGTATCAAGACGCGGCTGGGGATCAGCTCCACCGAGTTCCTCAAGGACTATACGGTGCCCTATGAATTCGACAAGGACAGCATCGCCGGGATCAAGTTTCGCCCCGTGGAAGGTGGGACTGCCTGCCGTTTCATGAAGCCGGAGGGCTGCGACATTTACAGCGACCGGCCCACGGCCTGCCGCTACTACCCGGTGGCCCTGCTGTCGATGAGGAAGCAGGACGAATACGTCGATCGCGACTCCTACGCCCTCGTCAAGGAAGACCACTGCAAGGGCCACGAGGTGAATCGCCGTATCACCATCGCCGACTATCGCAAGGAACAGGGACTCGAACAGTACGACGAACTGGCGCGCGGCTGGCGCCAGCTGGTGTTGAAGAAGAAATCCTCCGGCCCGACCATCGGCAAGCCATCCTTGCGCAGCCGCCAGCTGTTTTTCATGGCTTGCTACGACATCGACCGCTTCCGCGAATTCGTCAGCGCCGAATCCTTCACCAAGCTGTTCGACCTGCCGCAGGCGGAGAAGGAAGCGCTGATGGCTGACGACGTCGCGCTGCTGCAATTCGCCTTCCGCTTCCTGCGCCAGGTGCTGTTCGGCGAAGAGAGCATTGCGCTCAATGCCGAAGCGGCTCAGGAGCGCCTCGCCAAGGTGCAGGAAAAGCGTCTGGTCGAGGAGCGCGAGGCGGCGAAGAAACGGGCGCTTGAATCCGAATCCGAAAGCGACGAAGGCTTCGACTGAACGTAAATGAGAGTCGGCGCTGGCGGTACGGCGAATATCGCCGTACCGCCAGCGCCGACTCTTTGTTACACCCGCCGGCTTACTTGCCGGCGATCTTTTCCAGCTTTTCGGCGCGGATCAGCTGGCCGTCGAGCGCCGCGTCCTTGGCCGAGCCGCCGTAGGCGACGGTCATCAGCTGCGAGTAATACACCACGGGCATGTTGAACTTGGTGCCCTGCTTCTTGTTGATCTCGGACTGGTAGACCTCGACGTTGGCCTGGCACAGCGGGCAGGGAGTGACGATCATCTCGGCGCCGTGGTCGTAGGCCGATTCGACGATGTCGCGGATCTGCTTCTGGCTTTTCTCCGGCTCGGAGAAGGCCAGCGCGCCGCCACAGCAGGTGACCTTCTGCTCGTACTTGGTCAGTGCCTCGCCGCCAAAGGTCTCGACCATCTTGTCGAGGTAGAGCGGGTTCTCGAAGGATTCGCCGACGATGCCGAAGGGGCGGTTGGTCTGGCAGCCCACATAGCCGGCGATCTTGAGGCCTTCCAGCGACTTCTTCATCGGCGCCTTGAGGCCCTCGTAGCCGAAGTCCTCGATCAGCACTTCGACCATGTGGCGCACTTCGACCTCGCCCTTGTAGTGCAGGCCGGCCGCGGCCAGCGCCTCGTTGGTTTCCTTCATCAGCACGGCCGAGGCGTCGAGGCGTTCCTTGCTTTCGCGCGCGCCGAGCCAGCAGGCGGCACAGGTGGCGACGATGTCCTGTCCCGGCAGGTGGGTTTCGGCCTGGGCGAAGTTGCGCGCATTGATGGCGATGCGCGGCAACTCGCCGCCTTCGCAATAGCCGATCGAGGCGCCGCAGCAGTTCCAGTCCGGAATCTCGGTCAGTTTGATGTCGAGCGCCGTGCACATCGAGTTGGTCGACACCAGGTAGTTCGAGGCCGAGGCCTTGAGCTGGGAAGAGCAACCGGGATAGAACGCGTATTCTTTCTTGGACATTTTCTTTCTCTCCGTCAGGCGCTGAAGCCCTTCTTGCGATCCTCGATTTCCTTCGCCTTGGCGATGATGGCGTGGAAGCCCTTGAGATCCTTGACGCCGTGGCCGCCGAATATTTCCATGGGATTGAGGCGCTTGGCGAGCAGCAGGCCGAGGCCGATGCCCTGCATCGAAAGCGCCTCCTTGATGCCGGATACCAGGCCCCCCCGGAAGTAGTGACGAAGCGTCAGCGTCAGTTCATTGACGCGTCCCTTCTTGATCAGGTTGTTCCAGAACAGCGTGGCGAAATCGCGCGTCGGCTGGCCCTTGGGGGCGAGGCCGAGGCGATGCGCATAATTGGCCAGGCCGTGCATGATGTGCGTGATCGGCAGCTGGCGCGGGCAGCGCACCATGCAGTTGTAGCAGGAGGTGCACATGAACATCGAGTCGGAACCCAGCACTTCGTCGCGCTTGCCGGCGCGGATCATCATGAAGATCTTCTGCGGCGAGTGCTGCCAGGCCGGACCCAGCGGGCAGGAGCCGGCGCAGACGCCGCACTGCATGCACATCTTGACCATGTGGCCTTCTTCGACGTTGGCTTCAACCTCCCTGAGGAAGTTGTTGCGGTAACGTTCCAGCGCACCCAGATTCGCGGATTGATTTGCAGTAGTCATCTCTCGCATCTCCTTAGCCGAAGCCCTTCATGGGCGAGGGGCCGAGCTTGTCGAGTTCGGCGACGTAGTCGTTGATCAGCTTGACCACGCGGACGTTGTCGGTGATCGCCACTTCCTGGGTCTGCACCCGTTCGGGTTCCAGGCCGAGCTGCTTCAGCGTGTCGCCGATCTTGCTCATGCGGTAATGCGCGAGTTCCGAGCCCTTGACGAAGTGGCACTGGTAGTCGTCGCCCTTCTTGCAGCCCATCATCATCACGCCGTCATAGCCGGCGTTGAGCGCGTCGGTGATCCAGATGGTATTCACCGAACCGAGGCAGCGCACCGGGATGATGCGGACGAAAGCCGAGTAGTTGAGGCGCGCCAGGCCGGCCATGTCGAGCGCCGGGTAGGCGTCGTTCTCGCAGGCCAGCACCAGGATGCGCGGCTTCTCCTCGTCTTCCTCGGGCACCTCGATGGCCTTGACCTGGCTGCCGACGGTGTCGCAGGAATAGTTCTCGAAGGAGATCACGCGCACCGGGCAGGCGCCCATGCAGGTGCCGCAGCGACGGCAGCGCTCCTCGTTGAACACCGGAAAGCGCTTTTCGTCTTCGTCGATGGCGCCGAAGGGGCACTCGACGGTGCAGCGCTTGCACTGGGTACAGCCTTCGAGGCGCGCGGTGGGGAAGGACAGGTCGCCCGAGCGCGGATGCGCGGCACGGCCGACGGCGACGGCTTCCACCGCCTGGATCGCCTTCAGCGCGGCGCCGGTGGCGTCGTCGGTGGCCTGCAGGATGTCCATCGGACGGCGTACCGGGCCGGCGGCGTAGATGCCGGTGCGGCGCGTCTCGTAGGGAAAGCAGATGAAATGCGAGTCGGCGAAGCCATGCTTGAACTGCGGCATGTCCGGACCCTGGCGATAGTTGAGATTGAGGATCGAAATCGTCTTCATCTCGTCGCGCCGCACCTTGGCCGCCTCGTCGCCCCCTTCGGCGGCGGTCACCACCGGGTTCCAGGCGTCGAGGTCGACGCCGGCGTTCGGCACCTGGCCGGTGGCCAGCACCACGAGGTCGGCGGCAATGGTGTTCTCTTCGTCGAGGATCAGGTCCTTGAAGGTGACAGCACAGCTGTCGCCGCCGGTGACCTTGCTCGCCTTGCCCTTGGTGAAGATCACGCCACGTTCCTGGGCGCTGCGGTAGAAATCCTCGCCCATGCCCGGCATCCGCAGGTCCTGATACACGACCACGGTGTCGATGTCGGGGTTCTGGTCCTTGAAGTAGGTCGCCTGCTTGATGCTGGTGCCGCAGCAGTGACCGGAGCAGTAGGACAGATGCGTGCCCGTATCATCGCGCTGGCCGGCGCACTGGACGAAGACCACCGACTTGATGTCCTTGCCGTCGGCGCGCTTGATGGCGCCGCCGTTGGCTTGCCTGGCGAGTGCTTCGAGCCCGGCCTGGTCCACCACGTTGGCCTGGCCACCGCCGAGTTCCGGCAGCTTGG
Source organism: Sulfuritalea hydrogenivorans sk43H (assembly GCF_000828635.1). Classification (GTDB taxonomy): domain Bacteria; phylum Pseudomonadota; class Gammaproteobacteria; order Burkholderiales; family Rhodocyclaceae; genus Sulfuritalea; species Sulfuritalea hydrogenivorans. The sequence goes on along the minus strand of NZ_AP012547.1, from coordinate 2,866,103 downwards.
CCATGTCGTAAGTCGTGAAGCCCGTGGCCTGGACGATGGCGCCGACGGTTTCCTCGGTCACGGCGCCCGATTCCTGCGCCACCTTGATGACGAAGCGGCCCGGAGCGCCGGAGGTTTCGGCAATCGTCGAGTTCAGGTGCAGCTTGATCTTCGGATTGGCGGCGACCCTCGCCGCCGTGTCGTCAGCGCCGACTTCCTGCGCCGCCGAATACGGCGTCTTGAACGGCTGGCGCTTCCACAGCTTCGCCGCCATGCCGCCCAGCGCGCCGGTCTTCTCGACCAGTACGGCTTCGTAGCCCGTTGCGGCGATTTCCAGCGCGGCGGTCATTCCCGACATGCCGCCACCGACGACGAGGATGCGCTTGGAGGAGCTTTCCTTGACGTTGCCGGCGGGCTGGGTCATTTTCTTGAGTTCGGCGCAGCCCATGCGGACGTAGTCGGCCGCCATTTCCTGGCGCACTTCGTCGTGGTCCTTGCCGGCGGCGACCACCCACAGCACGCCTTCGCGCAGGTTGGCGCGCGACATGGCGACACCGTCGAACTGGAAGGCCTCGGTTTTGGCGCGGCGCGAGCAGGCGGCGATGCAGACATGGGTGACGGCCTCGTTGGCGATGTCGTCCTTGATCGTCTGCACGCCCTCGGCGTTGCACAGGAAGGGATGGCTCTTGACGATCGCCATCTTGCCTTCCTTCTTGGCGATGGCTTCGAGCTGCGGCACCTTCATGGCATCGCCGATGCCACAGCCGGAGCAGATGTACGCGGCGAATTTGTTGTCAGCCATGTGCGGCCTCCGCAGGGCCGCCCCAAGGGGGCAGCGAGTCATTGCATTGGAGCGGGCGCAGCCCGCGAACTGTGGTTACCCCCTTCCGTGGGAAGGGGGACAGGGGGAAGGCTGTCATTACGCGGCCTCCGTTGAAGCGGTTTTATGAATGACCTGTATTGCGTGCAGCGATGCGGCCGTGGCACTTTGCACCGAGCGATTGACGTCGAGCGGGCTGGATGCCGCGCCGGCGCCGAACATGCCGCCGTCCTTGCTGCCTTCGATGAAGTTCGAGGAATCGAGGATCACGTCGTCGGGCAGTTTCACCCCGGTGATCTCGGGTTCCATGCCGACCGCCAGCACGACCAGGTCGTGCTCGGTGGCGTAGCGGTGGTAGCCCTCGGTGTCGACGCCGTGCAGGATCGGGTTGCCGTTTTCCTTGTTCTCGACGATCTTGGCGACCTTGCTCTTGACGAAACTGACGGTCGCGTCCTTCTGCACCATCTGGTAGAAATCCTCGAAGCGGTCGATGGCGCGGATGTCGATGTAGTAGATCGTCGACTTGCCGGTTTCGCCAAAGGCTTCGCGCACGTACTGCGTCTGCTTCAGCGAGGCCATGCAGCAGATGCGCGAGCAGTGGCGCAGGTGGTTTTCGTCGCGCGAGCCGGCGCATTGGATGAAGGCGACGTTCTTCGCTTCCTTGCCGTCGCCCGGACGCAGGATCTTGCCGCCGGTGGGGCCTTGCGGATCGGCCAGGCGCTCGAATTCGAGGCTGGTGATGACGTTGGGGAAACGATCGTAGCCGTAGGGCTGGATCTTGGCGGCATCGTAGGGACGCCAGCCGGTGGCATAGATCACGGCGCCGACTTGCAAGGAGACCGACTCTTCCTTCATGTCCAGATCGACGGCGCCCACCGGGCAGGCCGCCTTGGCCTTCTCGCCCTCGGGCGTGCCGACGATGGACGGATCGATCACATAGCGCTGCGGATAGGCCATGTTGTGCGGCAGGTAGGCCGCCTTCATTTTGTCCAGCCCGTAATTCCACGGGTTCGACACTTCGGCCGTAACGGCTTCGCCGCATTTGCCGCAGGCGGTACAGTTTTCATTGACGAAGCGCGGCGCGACTTTCAGCGTCACGCTGTAGTTGCCGCGACTGCCGGAAACGGCGGTGACCTCGGTCATGGTCATCAGGCGGATGTTGCGGTTCTGCTTGATGCGCCGCAGGTTGATCTCCAGCCCGCAGGTCGGATGGCACATCTTGGGAAAGTAGCGGTAGAGCCGCGCGGTGCGGCCGCCAAGGACGGGGGTCTTTTCGACCAGGATCACCTGCTTGCCGCATTCCGCGGCTTCGAGCGCCGCCGTCATGCCGCTGATGCCGCCGCCTACTACCAGTATGGTCTGGTTGGTTGCTATTGAAGCCGTCACATCGAGCTCCCGGAAAACATGGTACGAAGTGTTTCAGAGTAGGCTCGCCCGCGTGAGCGGGCGTTGTGCCGGAGCTAAAACACGTTCCTGTTGCGAAAGGCTAATGCTCGCGTGAGCGGGCGTTATGCCGGAACTAAAAATGATCTTGCGTATCCGCGATTTTAGCGGTTGCACGGTTTCCAGCGGTGCAATCTTCCAATGTTCAAATAGAAAAGCTGAATGCTGTGTCGGTGGGCGTCGGACCGCGCAAATACTGGCTCGGCGGAAAATGAAACTCCCTGTCTTGACGCATATCAAGAAACGCATTCGACTTCGGAAGGACCATGAACCTGCGGGCAGGAAAGGCTGACATGGAAACTCCCGAAAGAACCCGATTTTCCCGATTGCAATCACCGATCGACGATTATCCCGGACTGATTCTTGACGCGCATGTTGCCCTGTTGAGGGGAACGATCTGGGTAGTCCTGATCGGTTCGGCGCTGTTCATGGCGTCGCTGCTTGTGATGACCGGGGAGTATGCGCCGCGGATTTATTCGGTCATCGGCCTCATTGTGCTCGCCGCCGCATCGCTTGTCGTGCTGCGCTGGCGTGGCTCGGTCGCGGCGGTGCGCCTGCTGATACTGGGCGCCTGGGTGATTGCAACCTATGCTGGATTCATTGCCGAAGGGGTGCGCACGCCGATCCTCATCGCGTATCCGATCATGCTGGTGTTCTCGGGATGGATGCTCGGTGCCCGCTACTGCATCGGCTTGTTCATTGTCAGTTGCGTGGCGGTGATTTTCCTGGCCATCGGCCAGCATGCGGGCGCGCTTGGGATCGCCGCACAGGTACCGCCGGGCATCGTGGCGGTTGCGTATCTGGTCGTGTTGTCGATCAGCGCGATGATGACGCTTTACCTGCTGCGCCTGTTTGGCGAGCGCTACGCCGAAGAAAGACGCTTGAACGGGGAGGTCAGGCTGCATCTGCAAGCCGCCGAAAAGCGCGAGTCGGACTTGCGCCTGGTGGCCGAACATATTCCCTGCCTGGTATTCGAAGGCGATCGGGAAGGCCGCTGTTTGTTTGCCAACCGCGGCTTCGAGAAGTTTTTTGCGATACCGATCGACGGTGCGCCAGGAATGCACATCAGCAAGCTGATCGAGCTCGATGCGGCGGGAGGTTTTGCGCCGTATCAGGAAGCCGTGCTGCGCGGGGAGGTGGTGGAATTCCTTGCGCGCAAGCGGTCTGCGGAGGGCGTATGGCGCAATTTCGACGTTACCCTGGTGCCCCGGCACGCAGCGGAGGGCGAGTGCGTCGTCGGCTGGTACGGCCTGATGTATGACGTGACCCGGCGCGAGCAGGCGGTTTCCGAGCTGCGCGACCGGGCGATGCATGATGCGCTGACCGGCCTCGCCAATCGACTGTTCCTCGATGACCGACTGGCTCACATGGTGGAGCGCGCGGCGCGGACGCAGACGTCGGCCGCCGTGATGGTGATCGACCTTGATCACTTCAAGGAGGTCAATGACACGCTGGGGCATGGTGCCGGCGACCAGCTTCTGTGCCAGGTTGCGAAGCGGCTCGAAGCGTCGGTACGCTCCGCCGATACGGTCGCCCGCTGCGGCGGCGACGAGTTCGTCGTGGTGATCGAGGGCGTCAAGTCGCTCGAATCCGCGGAGGCCGTGGCCGCCAAGATACTGGCCGAGCTTGCGCTGCCGTTCATGATCGGTGCCGAGGCCGCCCGCATCGGCGGCAGCATAGGTGTCGCGGTTTATCCGGATGCCGGACGCACTGCCGAAGAACTGCTGCGGGTCGCGGATCTGGCGATGTACGAAGCCAAGACCGCGGGGCGGAACTGCTATCGCATAGTGCGCGAAGATCAGGGCAAGGCCTGAATCGGCTTATGCACCTGTCGTGCGCGCGTCGGGCAGGGTCCGGATCTCGAATTGCAGGGTTTCCAGGTCGGCGAGTATCCAGGTGGCGGCCGGCGCGCCAAGCCCGGCGACGGTGCCCGGATTGACCAGCCAGGTGAACCCGCCATGGATATTGGGCTGCTGCCGGATTTCCGTTTCGTGGCTGTGACCGCAGCAGACCAGGTCGTAATCACCAGTGCAGGCCATGCCATGGCCGAGGTGCGGATAGTGGGTGAGGAAGATGCGCCGGCCGCCCAGCGTCAGCGTCGCGTCCTGGCCGTAATAGTGCAGTTGCTCGTCGGAGTGGCAGGCGATGCGCGCAATCGATACCGGGTCGCCGAGGTTGTTGCCGTGCACGGCGTGGATCGGCAGCCCAAGCTTGAGCGAGGCCTTGAGTGTGTTGCCGCCGATGATGTCGCCGCAATGGATCACGGCCTCGGCGCCCTCGGCCTTGGCCGTGGCCACCGCCGTCGCCATCATCGGGCCGCGGTCGTGGCTGTCGGAGAGGATGCAGATTTTCATTGTTCCTTGTCCTTGCCGAAGCCAAATATTTCGTCGAGGCGAAATTCGCGGATCAGCGCATCGGCTGCCGCCTGGCCATGTTCCTTCGCCACGTCGGCGAGGATCAGCCGCGCGCCGTTGCGGTTGTAGCCGCCGCCGAAGCTCACCTGGGTGCCCAGCAGCTGGCGGGCTTTTTCCAGGGTCATATGATGAGCGGACCGTGATAGTCGTCGTCCTGCGCCGGGGCCTTGTTGCCGATGGTTTCGGTCACGGCGGCGGAGCGCGTGCCGTGGTGGTCGGCCTGGACTTGCAGCAGGATGGTCACGCAGTCGCCGAGATTGTCATAAACATCGCGGCCGGTGCCGAAGATCTCGTTCTCCGAATAGAAGAACTGGCAGTGGAAACGCTGCTCGCCGACCTTGGCGACGATGAATTCCGCGCCCAGCTCGTTCCAGTAGAGCGCGGGACAGGGGGTCGGTTCCTTGTCTTCGGGGTCGAGCAGGAGTTCGACCTCCGCTGCTTGCAGGGGGACCAGGCGGCCGTAGCGTTCGAGAAGGATCTGGTTGGCCAGTTGGAATTCGCTGGCGGTAAAGTCGGGAATGCTCATGGGTATTCGCTTTCTTTCATGCGAGGCTGTTCTTGCATGGGGCGGCCACTCTACAGCGGCCGGCTGAATTCGGGCAATCACTGTTGCTTATCCAAAAATAGAAATTATCCCCTTGTGCGCGGACATTGCTTAAAGTCAGAATATTGAGACTTTCTAATATATCGCCTCCGACTTCTTATTCCCCAATGCAAGCGGCCACCGCATCCCTTCCTCCGGTTCAGGAAGTCAAGAACACCACATGCTACATGTGCGCCTGCCGCTGCGGCATCCGCGTCCATCTGCGCGACGGTGTGGTGCGCTACATCGACGGCAATCCGGACCATCCGCTGAACAAGGGCGTGATCTGTGCCAAGGGTTCGTCGGGCATCATGAAGCAGTATTCCCCGGCGCGCCTCTTGAAGCCGCTCAAACGCAAGGCGGGGGCTGAGCGCGGGGCCGGCGAGTTCGAAGAGATCGAGTGGGACGAGGCTTTTGCCACCCTGGCCGAACGCCTCGGGAAAATCCGCGCCACCGATCCGAAGAAGTTCGCCCTGTTCACCGGCCGCGACCAGATGCAGGCGCTGACCGGCATGTTCGCGCGCCAGTTCGGCACGCCCAACTACGCGGCGCACGGCGGCTTCTGTTCGGTGAACATGGCCGCCGGCATGATCTACACCATCGGCGGTTCGTTCTGGGAATTCGGCGGGCCGGACCTCGATCGTGCCAAGCTGTTCGTCATGATCGGCACCGCCGAGGACCACCATTCGAACCCGATGAAAATCGCGCTGTCGAAATTCAAGCGCGACGGCGGCCGCTTCATTTCGATCAATCCGGTGCGTACCGGCTATTCGGCGATTGCCGACGAATGGGTGCCGATCCGTCCCGGCACCGATGGCGCGCTGCTGCTGGCGATCATCCACGAGATCATCGCCACCGGCTTGTACGACCGCGACTTCCTGGTCCAGTACAGCAACGCCGGGCAATTGATCAATGCCGACGAGACCAACGACGAGTTCGGCTTCTTCGTTCGTACCGAAGTGCCGACCGAAGAGGCCTGCTACGAACCGCAGGACAAGCTGTGGTGGGACCGCACCACCGACCGGCCGGTGGTGACCCACAAGCCCGGCGCCGATCCCTACCTGCTGGGCGAGTTCAAGCTGTCCGACGGCACGCCGGTAAAACCGGCCTTCCAGTTGCTGCAGGAGCGCGTCAAGGACTACACGCCGGACTGGGCGAGCCAGATCACCGGCATTCCCGCCGACGTGATCCGCCGCCTGGCGCACGAAATGGGCGTCACCGCGCGCGACCAGAAGATCGAACTGCCGATCGCCTGGACCGATTCCTGGGGCAATGAACACGACACGGTGACCGGCAACCCGGTGGCCTTCCACGCCATGCGCGGCCTCGCGGCGCACAGCAACGGCTTCCAGACCATCCGCGCCATGGCGATCCTGATGTCGCTCCTGGGCACCATCGATCGTCCCGGCGGCTTCCGCCACAAGGCGCCATTCCCGCGGCCGATTCCGCCCTGCGCCCGGACGCCCAACGATCCGCGCGCGGTGCAGCCCAACCGGCCTCTGGACGGCATGGCGCTGGGCTGGCCGTCCGATCCGGACGACCTGTTCGTCAATGACGACGGCAGCCCGGTGCGCATCGACAAGGCCTTCTCCTGGGAATATCCGCTGTCGGTGCACGGCCTGATGCACAACGCCATCACCAATGCCTGGCGCGGCGATCCCTACCGCATCGACACCCTGCTGATCTTCATGGCCAACATGGCCTGGAACTCGACCATGAATGCGGTCGAGGTGCGCAAGATGCTGAACGACAAGGATGAGAGCGGGGAGTACAAGATTCCCTTCCTCGTCGTCTGCGATGCCTTCCATTCGGAAATGACGGCCTTCGCCGACCTGATCCTGCCGGACACGACCTACCTCGAACGGCATGACGTGATGTCCATGCTCGACCGGCCGATTTCGGAGTTCGACGGTCCGGTGGATTCCGTGCGCATCCCGGTGGTACCCGTGTCGGGCGACTGCAAACCCTTCCAGGAAGTGCTGATCGAACTCGGCACGCGGCTCAAGCTGCCCGCCTTCGTGACCAAGGAAGGCGCGCGCAAGTTCCGCGACTACCCGGATTTTGTCGTCAATTGGGAATCCGAGCCGGGCTCCGGCATCGGTTTCCTCGCCGGCTGGCGCGGCAAGGGCGGCGAGAAGTCGCTGCGTGGCGAGCCGAACCCGAACCAGTGGGAGATGTACAAGAAGAACAACTGTGTCTTCCACTACGAACTGCCCAAGTCCTACCAGTACATGCGCAACTGGAACAAGGGCTACCTCGAATGGTCGCAGCGCAACCGCATCACGCGTTATGCCGAACCCATCCTGATCCACATCTATTCCGAAGTGCTGCAACGCTTCCGCTCGGCCGCTCAGGGCAAGGGCCTGACGCGCAAACCGCCGGAGCATTTGAAAAAGCGCATCGACACCTATTTCGATCCGCTGCCCTTCTACTACGACACCCTCGAAGCCCTGGCGACCGACAAGCAGAAGTATCCGTTGGCGGCGGTGACGCAGCGGCCGATGGCGATGTACCACTCCTGGGATTCGCAGAACGCCTGGCTGCGGCAGATCCACACCCACAACTATCTCTTCGTCAATGCACTGACCGCGCGTCAGCAGGGCATTGACGACGGCGACTGGATCTGGGTCGAGTCGCAATGGGGCAAGGTCAAGTGCATGGCGCGCCATTCCGAGGCGGTCGAACCGGGAACGGTGTGGACCTGGAATGCCATCGGCAAGGCGGCGGGGGCCTGGAACCTGACGCCCGATGCCAATGAATCGCAAAAGGGCTTCCTGCTCAACCACCTGATTTCGGAAGAACTGCCGGAGGCCGGCAGGCGGATATCGAATTCCGACCCGATCACCGGCCAGGCGGCGTGGTACGACGTGCGGGTCAGGATTTATAAAGTCGGCGCTGGCGAGACGGCGATCACTTCGCCCCAGTTCGAGACCATGAAGCCTTATCCGGGGATGAAGACGCGCAGCGCCATCCTCGCCTTCCTCGGAGTCAAGCCGAAATGACTCAACTGGCATTGGTCATCGACCTCAACGTCTGCGTCGGCTGCCAGGCCTGCGTGACCTCCTGCAAGGAATGGAATACCTCCGGCAGCGCCGGTCCGATGGGCGACCAGAATCCCTACGGCGCCGATCCGACCGGGACTTTTTTCAATCGCGTACAGACCTTCGAGGTCGGCGAGTTCCCCACTACCGAAACGGTGCACTTCCCCAAATCCTGCCTGCATTGCGAAGACCCGCCCTGCGTGCCGGTGTGCCCGACAGGGGCCTCCTACAAGCGCAAGGAGGACGGCATCGTCCTCGTCAATTACGACAAGTGCATCGGCTGCAAGTACTGCTCCTGGGCCTGCCCCTACGGCGCGCGCGAACTCGACGAGCAGCAGCAGGTGATGAAGAAATGCACGCTGTGCGTCGATCGCATCTACGACATGACAATGGCTGAAGCCGATCGCAAGCCGTCCTGCGTCAAGGCCTGTCCGACCTCGGCTCGCCTGTTCGGCGACGTTCACGATCCCGAGTCGGCCGTATCCGTGGCGATCCGCGAAAGCGGCGGCTATGCGCTGATGCCGGAGTGGGGCACGCATCCGGCCAACCATTACCTGCCGCGGCGCAAGACCCGCATCAAGATCCACGAGGACGAACTCGAGCGCGCCGACAATCCGCTCAAGGTCGATCGCCAGTTGCCCAAGCCGGCCATGGACGAACCGACCCTCGACGACGTCACGACCTGGTAACTGGATTCCTAACCGACATGCATCCCGCGTTCTCAGTCATCTTCCTGACTACCCTGATCGGTGCCGCCCAGGGGCTGTTCCTCGCGTTGTTCACCGCGCAGTCCTACGCCGCCTTCAAGCTGCTGCCGCAACCCGATGCCCACGGTTTCTACGGGCAGGGCAGCCTGTTGGCCTTGGCGCTGCTGGTCGCCGGCCTGGTCGCCTCATTCTTCCATCTGGGGCATCCGGAGCGTGCCTGGCGTTCCGCCGCCATGTGGCGTACATCCTGGCTGTCACGCGAAGTGATCGTGCTGCCGGCCTTCATGGGCGTGGTCTTTCTGTATGGACTGGCGCACTGGCTCGAATGGCACCCGGTGCTGATGACCCTGCCCGGCGGCTTGCCGGTCGATCCGACCGCCATTCTTGGCGTGGCTGGCACCGTCCTCGCATTTGCCCTGTTCATCTGCACCGGGATGATCTACGCCTGCCTGAAGTTTCTTGCCGAGTGGCATTCGCCGCTGACGGTCATTAACTACGTCCTGCTCGGTGGTGCCTCCGGCTTCACTCTGGCTGCTGCGTTCGCTGCGGCGACGGCGCCTGAGCTGGTGAGCTTCCTCGCCGGCTGGGCCGCGATCATTACGGTGCTCGGGCTGATCGGCCGCATTGCCTCGCTCTACCGCAATGCGCGGCTCAAGCCGAAATCGACGCTGCAGACCGCCATCGGCATCAAGCATCCGCGGATCGTGCAGAAGACGCAGGGCTTCATGGGCGGCAGCTTCAACACGCGCGAATTTTTTCACGGTCGGCCGGTTGCCGTGTTGCGCGGAGTGAAATGGTTCTTCCTGCTGGCTGCATTCCCCGTGCCGCTCCTGTTGTTGCTGGCGGGGATGCAAGATGGCATGGCCGCTCTGGTGGCCGCCTTTGTGGTGCAGTATGCCGGGCTGCTGGCCGAGCGCTGGTTCTTCTTCGCCCAAGCCAACCATCCGCAAAATTTGTATTATCAGTCCATCAGTTAAACCCGGTTGTCGCCCAGGGTCTTTGGATATATTATCGAACGCTAAATAACTAATCCGTATCACCATTACAAGTCACGAGAGAGGAAACAACATGAACTTCGACAAGGAACTCGACGCCCGCGGCCTCAATTGCCCGCTTCCCATCCTGCGCGCCAAGAAGTCGCTGGCCGAGCTGCAGCCGGGTCAGGTGTTGCGCATCATCGCCACCGATCCCGGTTCGGTTAAGGATTTCGCCGCGTTTGCCAAGCAGACGGGCAATGAGCTGCTGGCCAGTGCGCAGAAGGACAAGGAATTCGAATTCTTCATGAAGCGCAAGTAAGTCGCTACGCTCCGCATAAACGGCCGGCCTTCGGGCGGGCCGTTTTAGTTTGTGCACGTCGGGGCGGGACGCCGTGTCGCGAGCGCCGACTTGCGCAACCGGTCGAATCATCGTTTGCTATAGGGACATAGAAAAAATCGACTGGTTGCTGCACTGCGATTTGTTTAATCATCAAACTTGTCGGTCATTCTGACCAGGAGAATACACATGGGCGCCACCCCCGAAATCGCCAACATCGACGAACTCGTCAATCGCCGCCTGGAAGAACTGCTGCCGCAGAAGCTCGAAGAAGCCCTGCGCCAGCGCGAAGAATCAAAAACGCCGTCAATGGCCATCATCGCCACCCGCGGCACTCTGGACTGGGCCTACCCGCCCTTCATTCTCGGTTCCACGGCCGCGGCGCTGGGCTGGGATGTGTCGATCTTCTTCACCTTCTACGGCCTCAACCTGCTGAAGAAGGATGTCTCCGACCTGAAAGTCAGCCCGCTCGGCAATCCCGGCATGCCGATGAAAATGCCCTTCGGTCCGGACTGGTTCAAGGGCATCAACTGGAACATTCCCAACATCATCCAGGCTGGTGTACCCGGTTTCGAGACCGTCGCCACGATGCTGATGCAGCAGACCATCAAGAACAACGGCGTCGCCACGATCGAAGAATTGCGTGGGCTGGCGCAGGAAGCCGACGTCAAGTTCAGCGCCTGCCAGATGACGGTCGAGCTGTTCGGCTTCAGCCACGACGACTTCATTCCCGGGCTCGACTATGTCGGCGCCGCGACCTTCCTGCCGATGGCGCAGAAGGCCGATGTTTCGCTGTTCATGTGATTCCGCTTCAAACAACTTAAAACCCGCAGGGAGATGAAATGATGAAAATGAAAAAAATTGCAGCACTTCTGGCTATTGCCGCTGCTTCCGGCTCGGCCTTCGCCACCAACGGCTATTTCTCGCACGGCTTCGGCATCAAGGCCAAGAGCATGGGCGGTGTCGGCATCGCCCTGCCCCAGGACTCGCTTGCGGCTGCGTCGAACCCGGCGGGCATGGCGATGGTGGGCGATCGCCTTGATGTAGGTCTGGATCTGTTTGCACCGATCCGCACGGCGACATGGACGGCCACCAATGGTGCGTATAACCGCCCCCTTGAGGATTCCAAGAGCGGCAGGAACCTCTTTGCCGTGCCGGAGCTCGGCTACAACAAGATGCTCGGCTGGGACATGGCGGTTGGCATCAACGTCTACGGCAATGGCGGCATGAATACCGATTACGGCAAAGTCGTGATTTCCGGAGCAGCGACCAATACTTACAGCAATCTTGAGCAAATGTTCATTGCGCCGACGTTTGCCTGGAAGATCAACAAGAACCACACGATCGGCGTCAGCCTGAATCTGGTATTTCAAAACTTTGAAGCGCGTGGCTTGGAGTCGTTTGCCGTTGCTACACAAAGCAGCGCTCCTGAAAGCGTTACGAATCGCGGCAAGGACTACTCGACAGGACTTGGACTGAAGTTAGGCTGGACCGGGCAGATTTCGCCTGCGGTCACGCTCGGTGCCACCTACCAGCCGAAGACCAGTATGTCCAGGTTCGACAAGTACAAAGGACTCTTCGCCCAGCAGGGAAAGTTTGACATTCCTGAGACCTATGGCTTGGGTATTGCCTACAAGGCCAATGACAAACTTACCGTCGCGGCCGATGTGGTCCAGATCAACTATGGGGCAGTCAAGTCCATTGCCAACAATGGTGACAAGTTCCCGGGCGTTGCTGGCACCCTCTTGGGCTCCGAGAATGGGTCTGGTTTTGGCTGGGGCAACCAGACAGTGTACAAGTTGGGCATGAGCTATCAATATGCGCCTAACCTGCTGCTGCGTGCCGGTTATAACCATGCCAAGACGCCGCTCGGTTCAACCCAGACTTTCTTCAACATCCTGGCGCCGGCCACGGTTGAAGATCACCTGACTCTGGGCGCTACTTGGACGCTGGCCGACAAGTCGGAACTGTCCTTGTCTTACATGCATGCCTTCGAAAAGAAGGTTACGGGTGTCGGTACCGGTAATGGCGGGTGCGTAGTCGCGTTTGGTTGCGGTGGAGCAGTTGCGGTGAGCGGCCACCCCGTCGACCTGAAAATGCATCAGAACGCGCTGGGCATCGCCTACGGCATGAAGTTCTGATCGGCTGATCGCGTCGAATGACGTAATCAACGAAAAGGGCTGAAAGCGGCAACGCTTTCAGCCCTTGTTTCATCCAAATTCCAAAAACGCAAATTGTCCCGAGGGGGAGAGATATGTCCAAAATTCGCAAAATCCTGAGTGTGCTGGCCCTGGCGTTGAGCACCACCGTGGCGTTCGCGCAGGATGCCGTGCTGAAACCTTTCGTGCTGGCTTCAAAGGGCGCCGGCGACTTGGCGCAGAAGGTCGAAGCGACCAGAGCCGCGCTGGGCAAGGCGGGCTTCACCGTGGCCGGCAGCTATTCGCCCTACGCGAACACCACCGTTATCGGCGTCACCAACGACGAATTGCGCGCTACCGCTGCCAAGTCGGAGCATGGCGGCTTCGGTGCGGCGATGCGCGTGGCGGTGGTCAAGGTCGGCAACGACGTTCAGGTGTCCTACACCAATCCGCCCTACTGGGCCAATGCCTACCGCATGACGGGCGAACTCAAGGACACGGCGGCAAAACTGCAGGCGGCGCTGGGCAAGGTGGAGGAATTCGGCGCCAAGGGCCTGACGGCGGCGCAGTTGCGCAAGTATCACTACGCCTTCGGCATGGAATACTTCAACGAGCTCAATGAGTTCGTCCAGTACGGCAGCCACGAAGAGGCGGTCAAGGCTGTCGAGGCCGGCCTGGCCGCTGGCAAGCAGGGCGTGACCAAGGTTTATCGCGTCGATGTCGCTGGCAAGAAGGAAGTCCTGTTCGGCGTGGCGATGAAGGGTACGGGTGACAGCAAGATGATGGACGACGCCTACCTGATGAGCGAAATCGACTTCAAGGACGTGAAGTCGGCCGCACACCTGCCCTACGACATCCTTGTGTCGGACAACAAGGTTTACGGCCAGTACGCCCGTTTCCGCATTGCGGTCAGCTTTCCCGATCTGTCAATGATGGGCGCCAACAGCTTCATGAACATCATGAAGTCGCCCGAGGCCATCCGCGAGGCACTGGCCATGACGGTCGGCGGCAAGAAAGACGCGCGCTGATCACTGCGTAGCGCGGTTTGCCATGCAAACAGTCCGGCCATGAGCCGGACTGTTTGTTTCCGTCATCCCAATCGCGCGAACTGCGCCTGAAGTTTTTCCAGCAGCGAGGAAAAGCCTTGCAGCCGTTCACGCTCCTGCGCAACCACCTGTGCGGGCGCGCGGGAGACAAAGCTTTCAGTGCCGAGTTTCTTTTCCGCCTTGACGATTTCGCCTTCGATGCGGGCGATTTCCCTGGCGATGCGCTCCTTCTCGGCGGCGACGTCGATCTCGATCTTCAGCATCAGGCGGAAGTCGCCGACGATCTGCACCGGTGCGTCGGAATCGGGCAGCGCGTCGGCCGTGGTGACCTCGGAAAGCTTGGCCAGCGCTGCGAGGTAAGGCGCGTAGGCGTTCAGAATCGCCGTGTCGCCAGCGCCGACTAACGGCACTTTCTGCGCCGGGGAGATGTTCATTTCGCCGCGCAGGCTGCGGCAGGCGTTGATCATGTCCTTGAGCCGCGCCACCCAGGCTTCGGCGTCGGCATCGCAGCGTTCGAGTTCGGCTTTCGGGTAGGGCTGCAACATGATCGAACGCGATATGTCGCTGCCGTCGGCGCGACCGGCAATCGGCGCGACGGTCTGCCAGAGTTCCTCGGTGATGAAGGGAATCAGCGGATGCGCGAGGCGCAGAACGGTTTCCAGCACGCGCACCAGGGTGCGCCGCGTGGCGCGCTGCTGCGCTCCGCTTCCCTGCTGCACCTGCACCTTGGCCAGCTCCAGATACCAGTCGCAGTATTCGTCCCAGACAAACTCGTAAATCGCGCGGGCCAGCAGGTCGAAGCGATAGTCGGCATAGTGCTGCTCGACTTCGTGCTCGACCTTCTGCAGGCGGCTGACAATCCAGCGATCGGCCTGGGAGAAGTCGAGGTAGGTGGCGTTGCAGGCGTCCGAGCCGTGCGGCGCGAGGCCGCAATCCTGTCCTTCGCAGTTCATCAGCACGAAGCGCGAGGCGTTCCACAGCTTGTTGCAGAAGTTGCGATAGCCCTCGCAGCGCTGCATGTCGAACTTGATGTCGCGGCCGGGCGACGCCAGCGACAGGAAGGTGAAGCGCAGCGCGTCGGTGCCGAAGCCGGGGATGCCGTTCGGATATTCGCGGCGGGTGCGCTTCTCGATCTTGGCCGCATCTCTGGGGTTCATCAGCCCCGTGGTGCGCTTCGCCACCAGTTCTTCGAGCGTGATGCCGTCGATCAGGTCGATCGGATCGAGCACGTTGCCCTTGGATTTCGACATCTTTTGGCCTTCCGCGTCGCGGATCAGGCCGTGCACATAGACGTCGCGGAAGGGGATCTTTCCGGTGATGTGTTTCGTCATCATCACCATGCGCGCCACCCAGAAGAAGATGATGTCGAAGCCGGTGACGAGCACCGTCGAAGGAAGGTAGAGGTCGAGCGCGGTGTTCGATTTGGCCGGCCATTCGGGCGTCCAGTCCAGCGTCGAGAAGGGCCACAGCGCCGACGAGTACCAGGTGTCGAGCACGTCGGGATCGCGTTCGAGACCGCCCGTGTAGCCGTCGCGCCTTGCTTGTGCGTAGGCCTCGGCTTCGTCGTGGGCGACATAGAAGCGGCCGTCGTCCGCATACCAGGCGGGAATCTGGTGGCCCCACCAGAGCTGGCGCGAAATGCACCAGTCCTGGATGTTGTTGAGCCACTGGTTGTAGGTATTGACCCAGTTCTCGGGGACGAAGCGGATCTCGCCCGAGGCCACGCATTCCAGTGCCTTGCCGGCGATGCTGCTGCCATCGGTCCCGGGCCTGGTCATGGCGACGAACCACTGGTCGGTGAGCATCGGCTCGATCACCACGCCGGTGCGGTCACCGCGCGGCACCATCAGCTTGTGCGGCTTGGTGCTGACCAGCAGGCCTTGCGCTTCGAGGTCGGCAACCACGGCCTTGCGCGCTTCGTAGCGGTCCATGCCCCGGTATTTCTCGGGTCCGTGCTCGTTGATGCGAGCGTCCAGCGTCAGGATCGAGATCGGCGCCAGGCCGTGGCGATGGCCTACCTGCCAGTCGTTGAAATCATGTGCCGGCGTGATCTTGACGCAGCCGGTGCCGAATTCCTTGTCCACATAGCTGTCGGCAATGATCGGAATCTCGCGGCCGCACAGCGGCAGATGCACATGTTTGCCGACCAGATGCGCGTAACGTTCGTCCTCCGGATTCACCGCCACGGCTACGTCGCCCAGCAGTGTTTCCGGCCGCGTGGTGGCGACGATCAGTTCGCCCACGCCTTCGCCATCCACAAACGGATAGCGGATCTCCCACATGAAGCCGTCCTCCTCCTCGCTCACGACTTCGAGGTCGGACACGGCGGTAAGCAGCTTCGGATCCCAATTCACCAGCCGCTTGCCGCGATAGATCAAGCCCTCGTTGTAGAGCCGGACGAAGGTCTCGGTGACGATCTTCGACAAGCCGGCGTCCATGGTGAAGCGTTCGCGCGACCAGTCCGGGCTGGTGCCCAGGCGGCGCATCTGCCGGGTGATGGTGTTGCCCGAGTACTCCTTCCACTCCCAGACTTTTTCCAGGAAGGATTCGCGCCCGAGATCGTGGCGGGAAATGCCCTGCGCGTCGAGCTGGCGCTCGACCACGATTTGCGTCGCGATGCCGGCGTGGTCGGTGCCCGGCTGCCACAGCGTATTGTCGCCGCGCATGCGGTGGTAGCGCGTCAGCGAATCCATGATCGCCTGGTTGAAGCCGTGGCCCATGTGCAGCGTGCCGGTGACGTTCGGCGGCGGCAGCAGGATGCAGAAATTGTCTGTTTTTGCGGTGTCGAGCCCGGCGGCGAAATAGCCGCGCGACTCCCAGATCGGGTACCAGCGCCGCTCGATTTCGGCGGGTTCGAAGCTCTTGGCGAGTTCCATAGGTCGTGCGAGGGACAGAAACCGGCAATTTTAACGGAAGCCGGCGCCCCTCCGTGCAATTCCGGGGCGGCAATATCAGCTATCATTGCGCCCTCCTTTTCGTTCCAATCCCATGATCCGCAAGCTGTTGCGCCGCGTGTTCCGTCGCGGCGATTCCCCGTCATCCCATGCGCCGGCCATGATTCCCGTGGCGCGCCATGGCATTCGCCGCGACCATGTGTCGCTGGGCGCCCGCCGTACCTGCGAGACGCTGCAGCAGGCGGGCTACAAGGCCTATATCGTCGGCGGCGCGGTGCGCGACCTGATCGCGGGCATCGATCCCAAGGATTACGACATTGCCACCGATGCCGAACCGGAGCAGGTGCGCGCCCTGTTCCGCCGCGCCCGCATCATCGGCCGCCGCTTCCAGATCGTGCATGTGATGCAGGGCGGCGAGACGCTCGAAGTGTCCACCTTCCGCGCCGCGCACGATGCCCATACCGTCAAGGACGAACACGGCCGCGTGCTGCGCGACAACGTCTTCGGCTCGATCGCGGAAGACGCCGCGCGCCGCGACTTCACGGTCAACGCGCTTTACTACGATCCATCCTCGGAGACGGTGATCGACTACCACCACGGCGTGGCCGACCTGCAGCAGAAGACCCTGCGCATGATCGGCGAGCCGAAGCTGCGCTATCGCGAAGACCCGGTGCGCATGCTGCGCGCCGTGCGTCTGTCCGCAAAGCTGGGCCTGACGCTCGATCCGGCGGTGCGTGCGCCGATCCGCGAAATGGCCGAGCTGATGGAAAACGTACCCGCGGCGCGCCTCTTCGACGAGATGCTGAAGCTGCTGTTTTCCGGGCACTCGGTCGAATGCCTCAAACGCCTGCGCGACGACGGCCTGCATCATGGCCTGCTGCCGATGCTGGATGTGATCCTGGAACAGCCGCTGGGCGAGAAGTTCGTCATGCTCTCGCTGGCCAATACCGATGCGCGGGTCAAGGCCGGCAAGTCCCTGTCGCCCGGCTACCTGTTCGCCACGCTGCTCTGGCACGAAGTGCTGGCCAACTGGGAGATCCGCAAAGCCCGCGGCGAAGTGCCGATTCCCGCGCTCTACGAAGCGATGGACGAGGTGCTCGATGCGCAGGGCGAAAAGCTCGCCATCACGCGCCGCATCGTAGGCGACATCAAGGACATCTGGTCCTTGCAGCCACGCTTCGAGAAGCGCGCCGGAAAGTCGCCCTATCGCCTGATCGAGCTGCCGCGTTTTCGCGCCGGCTATGATTTCCTCGTCTTGCGCGCCGAAAGCGGCGAAATCGGCATGGACATCGCCGATTGGTGGGATGCCTTCCAGAATGCCGATCACGAAGGCCGCGAAGCCCTGCTGATCCCCGACAGCGGACCAAAGAAGAAGCGGCGTCGCGTGCGCGGCAAGAAGGCGTCGGGCGAGGGGGATTCCGCCAGTCCGGTCAGCAGCGAAAGCTGACGTGGGGCAGCGTTGCTTCATCGCGCTGGGCGCCAATCTGGGGGACCCGGCGGCGACGGTGAAGGCGGCCATCCTCGCCTTGCGCAAAATGCCGCAGACCGAATTCATCGCTGCATCTTCGCTGTATCGCACGGCGCCGGTCGGACTCAAGCACCAGCCCGACTTCATCAACGCCGTGGTCGAGCTGGTCGCCGTGTCGCCGGCGCCGACTCTCATGCAATCCCTGTTTGCGATCGAAGCGGACTTCGGTCGCCAGCGCAGCGTGAAGAACGCGCCGCGCACGCTGGATCTCGACCTGCTGCTCTACGGCAACCTGCTCAGCGACGACCCGCAACTGACCCTGCCGCATCCGCGCCTGCACGAGCGTGCCTTCGTGCTGGCGCCGCTGGCCGAAATCGCACCGCTGTTGCGCATTCCGGGCCACGGCAACGTAGGCGATCTGCTGCTGCGCTGCGCCGATCAGCAGATCGAGAAGATGCTGTCGCCAGCTGCCTGAACCATGTCGTCACTGCCGCATATCCCGGTTGTCTGGCAGACCACGCTGTTGCTCACGGCTTCGAATGTCTTCATGACCTTCGCCTGGTATGCGCATTTGAAGAACCTCAACGACCGGCCGTGGTGGATCGCCGCGCTGGCCTCGTGGGGCATTGCCTTGTTCGAGTACCTGTTGCAGGTGCCGGCCAATCGCATCGGCCACTCCGAGATGTCGTTGGGCCAGCTCAAGATCCTGCAGGAAGTGATCACTCTCACGGTATTCGTTCCGTTTGCCCTGTTCTACATGAAGCAGCCGCTCAAGCTGGATTTTCTGTGGGCGGGTTTGTGTATCCTAGGCGCCGTTTATTTCATTTTCAGATCGCCATGACCTACCTCGCCAGCAACAAGCCGATTACCTTGCCGGAACTGGGCCGCATGAAGCGCGAAGGCGAGAAGATCGCCATGCTCACCTGTTATGACGCCAGCTTCGCCGCGCTGGAGGACCGCTGCGGCGTCGATGTGATGCTGGTCGGCGATTCGCTGGGCAACGTGATCCAGGGCAAGACCTCGACCTTGCCGGTGACCATGGAGCACATGGTCTATCACACGGCCTGCGTCGCGGCGCTGCCGTCGCGGCCGATGCTGGTCGCCGACATGCCCTTCGGCGCCTACCACGAGTCGAAGGAGCAGGCGATCCGCAATGCCGGAAAGCTGCTGGCCGCCGGCGCCGAGATGGTCAAGCTGGAGGGCGGCGAGGTGATGGCCGAGACCGTGCATTTCCTGGTTGAACGCGGCGTGCCGGTCTGCGCCCACATCGGCCTTACGCCGCAGTCAGTGCATGCGCTGGGCGGCTACCGGGTGCAGGGGCGCGGCGAGGAGGGCGCGGCGCGCATGAAGCGCGAAGCCTTGGCGCTGGAACAGGCCGGCGCCGCGATGATGGTGCTGGAAATGGTGCCCGCCCAGCTCGCCAGTGAAATCACGCAATTGCTCAAGGTCTGCGCCACCATCGGCATCGGCGCCGGCAAGGAGTGCGACGGCCAGGTGCTGGTACTGCACGACATGCTCGGCGTCTATCCGGGCAAGAAGGGGCGCTTCGTCAAGGACTTCATGGCCGAGGCGCAGAGCATCGACGGTGCCGTACAGGCCTACGTCAGGGCGGTGAAGGACGGCTCGTTCCCCGGCCCGGAGCACTGTTACTGATGCGCATCCACGAAACCATCGCGTCGCTGCGGGCGGCGCGGCGCAGGGACGGTCGCGTGGCGCTGGTGCCCACCATGGGCAACCTGCACGACGGCCACATTGCGCTGATGACGCAGGCGCGCGACAACGCCGATCAGGTGATTGCGACCATTTTCGTCAATCGTCTGCAGTTCCGTCCCGGCGAGGATTTCGAAAAATACCCGCGCACCTTCGTGGCGGATTGCGAGCGCCTCGCGGCGGCGGGGGTCGATGACCTGTTCGCCCCGCAGGAAGCGGAAATGTACCCGCAGCCGCAGACCTACCAGGTCGAGCCGCCACCCGAGCAGGCCGGCATCCTCGATGGCGAGTTCCGCCCCGGGCATTTTCGCGGCGTCGCCACGGTGGTGATGAAGCTGTTCCAGATCGCCCAGCCCGACGTGGCCTTGTTTGGCAAGAAGGATTACCAGCAACTGATGGTAATTCGCAACATGGTGCGCGAGTTCAACCTGCCCATCGACATCATCGGCGGCGAGACGGTGCGCGCGGCCGACGGCCTGGCCCTGTCCTCGCGCAACGGCTACCTGTCCGCCGCGGAAAGGGCGGAAGCGCCGCATTTGTTCCGGGTACTGACCAAAGTAGTAGAGGCGGTACGTGCCGGGGGACGAAATTTGACCTTGCTTGAACAAGGGGCAATATCGGAGTTGCAGGCCAGTGGCTGGATTACGGATTATGTTGCATTGCGTAAAAAACTTGATCTACAATTGCCATCCGCTCACGATTCCGGATTGGTGGTGTTGGCGGCGGCGCGTCTCGGAAGCACGCGCCTCATCGACAATCTGGAAGTTTAGGCCACTGCGATGCGCTCATGCCGGTGGTGTGCCAGAAGCGAACGAGGCGGGAACAGTGCTCCTTAGGGGCCGTTCCCGATTGATTGCCGCCTTTGCATGAGAAAGGTCTGACAATGCAACGCATGATGCTCAAGTCGAAACTTCACCGCGTGACGGTGACACACGCCGAACTGCACTACGAGGGTTCCTGCGCGATCGATGAAAACCTGCTCGAAGCGGCGGACATCAAGGAATACCAGCAGATCGACATCTACAACGTCAACAACGGCGAGCGCTTCACCACCTACGCCATTCGCGCCGAACGCGGCACCGGCACCATTTCCGTGAATGGCGCCGCCGCGCGCAAGGCCGCCACCGGCGACCTGCTGATCATCGCCACCTACGCCATGATGAACGAGATCGAGCTGCAGAATTTCGAGCCCGATCTGGTGTATGTCGATGCCAGAAACCGCATTACCCACCACAGCCGGCAGATTCCGGCGCAAGCCGCCGCCTGATTTTCCGGCCGCTGCATGAAAAGCCCACCCTAGCGGTGGGCTTTTTTATGTCCGTGGCGAGGCGCGGTGTATTCTTCCGACAGGAAGCACACCAGACCTGAAAGACGGGGGACGCATGGCGAAGAGAATACTGATAGCCGACGACGAGCCGAATATCGTCATTTCAATCGAGTTTCTGCTGAAGCGCGAAGGCTACGACGTGATCGTCGCGCAGAATGGCGCCGAAGCGCTGGCTAAGGTCCGCGCCGAGCGGCCCGATCTGGCGATTCTCGACGTCATGATGCCGCTGCGCAATGGCTTCGAAGTCTGTCAGGATCTGCGCCAGGATCCTGAATTCAAGGACTTGAGAATCATGATGCTGACCGCCAAGGGGCGCGATACGGAGGTGTCCAAGGGACTTGCACTCGGTGCCGACGTCTATATGACCAAGCCATTTTCGACCAGGGAGCTGGTCGCCAAGGTCAAGGCGCTGATGGACCGCGCATGAAAGCCATGAATCGCCCGCTGTGCGGGAGCAACCCTACCGGGCGCATCCGCCATGCAGGAATCCGCCGGCAGGCCTGACGCCTTCGCCGCGGCGCCGGTGAACCTCAACACGGCGCTGCGCAATCTGCCGCTGGCGCCGCCCGTCGTGGTCGATCCGGCAACATCGGTGCGCGACACCCTGCGGGCCATCGATTCCCGCGCTGCCGAGGCGGCGGTAGTCGTCGACAAGACGAGCTCGGTGCCGCTGGGCATTGTCAGCCTGCGCGATGCGCTGCGTTCCATCATCGATGGCGAATGTGATCTTGCCGGACCGGTGGCCGGCGTCATGACCGGAGGCCTCGCCACCCTGCCGGCGGAGGCGACGGTACATCAGGCGACCGTTCTCATGTTCCGTCGCGGCATGCGCCACCTGATCCTGACCGGGCCCGATGGACGCCTCTTCAATGTCGTCTCGCAGGGCGATCTGTATGGCATGCAGGCCGCGGATTCGGCGAGCCTGGCCAACGCCATTCTGGCAACCCGGAGTATTGCCGAGCTTTCGGTGCAGACTGTTGCCGTGAGGCGTTTTGCCTCCCGCCGCCTGATCGAGGGAAGCGGGGCGGAGGTATTGTGCGAGTGGATTGCGGCCCTCAACGACCTGATCGCCCTGCAGGCGATCGATCTGGTGGAGGGCCAGTTCGAGCTTCCCTATGTGCCATGGTGCTGGCTGGTTTTCGGATCGGAGGGCAGGCTGGAACAGACCCTGGTCACCGACCAGGACAACGGCATCGTGTTCGAGGCGGCCTCGGCGGAGGAAGCCGGGGAGCTGCGCCGGAAATTCCTGCCCTTCGCCCAGGCCGTCAATGCGGCGCTCGATGCCTGCGGGTTTCCGTTGTGCTCGGGACAGATCATGGCCGGCAACCCGACCTGGTGCCTTTCCCTCGATGAGTGGAAGCAGCGGTTTGGCGGCTGGATCGCGGTGCCGGAGCCCGAGGCCTTGCTCAATGCCACCATTTTTTTCGATTTCCGTCCACTCTATGGCCGCGAAGAGCTGGTCGCCGAGCTGCAGGAATGGCTGTTGCAGCGAGTCAAGGGAAACACCGCCTTCCTGCGGGCGATGGCGGGCAATGCGCTGGAGCAGGCGCCGCCGTTGAGCTGGTGGCGTGATTTCCGGCTTGGCGGCGGCCCCGACTTTCCTCGCACGCTCGACCTCAAAGGGCAGGGGATCCGCCTGTTTGTCGATGCGGCGCGGATTTTTGCCCTGGCTTACGGAGTCGCCCAGACCAATACCGTCGAACGTCTGCGCGGTGTGCGGCCGGCCCTGGGGATGCCGGTCGAGGAGGTCGCCGCGATGGCTGCCTCCTTCTATCAGATACAGCGCCTGCGTCTGCAGAATCAGGTTTCCGGAGAGTTTCCCGATGCGGCCAACCGGCTCAATCCGGATCGCCTGCACAAGCTCGATCGGCTGATCCTCAAGGAGGCCCTGCGCGAAGCGCGAACCTTGCAGCAGCGCTTGCGGCTGGATTATCTGAATTAGGGCCGGCGACGGACGAGCGGTAAATCGCCGTGTCGTTATCCGCAGCGGCGAGGAGAGCGTACTTTGCTCGACCGCCTTGCTGCGCAGGGGTTTCATCAGCGCCGACTTCCGGCCTGGCGAGTTGCGATGACAGTCTGTTCCTGTTCGCCCAGGCCCTCGACACCGAGCCTGACCCGGTCGCCGACCTGAAGGAAGCGTCCGCGCCCGATGCCGACGCCCTGCGGCGTGCCGGTGCAGATCACGTCGCCGGGCAAGAGCGTCATGAAGCGCGAGAGGTAGCTGACGATTTCGGCGCAGGAAAAGATCATGTCGGCGGTGGAGGAATCCTGCATGCGCTCGCCATTGACGTCGAGCCACAGGCGCAAGGCTTGCGGGTCGGCGACCTCGTCCTTCGTTACCAGCCAGGGGCCGATCGGGCCGAAGCTGTCGCAGCCCTTGCCCTTGTCCCACTGGCCGCCGCGCTCAAGCTGGAAGGCGCGCTCCGAGACATCGTGGAACGCGCAGTAGCCTGCGACGTGATCGAGCGCCCTGGCCTCGCTGACCTGGCGGGTCTCGCGGCCGATGACTAGCCCAAGCTCGACCTCCCAGTCGAGCTTGGTGCTGTCGACGGGTTTCAGGATCGGATCGAAGGGGCCGGTAATGCAGGTGGTGGCCTTCATGAACACCACCGGTTCGGTGGGAATCGGCATCTTCGCTTCGAGGGCGTGGGCGCGGTAATTGAGGCCGATGCCGACGATTTTCGAAATGCCGGTGAAGGGCACGCCGAATCGCGGCGTGCCGCGCACTTTGGGCAAGGCGCGCGCATCGAGGGCGCGCAGGCGTTTTTGTCCGGCGGGTGAAAGCTCGTTCCAGCCGATGTCGGCGACGTACCCGGAAAGGTCGCGCAGGCTGCCGTCGGCGGCAATCAGGCCGGGCTTTTCGCGGCCACGGGAGCCGAAGCGGACCAGCTTCACCTACTTTTTCCCCAGGCCGCCGAGCAGTGCGGCGACCGGCCGCTGCGGGCGCGTCGGCGACGGTTTCTCGGGAGCGATTTCGGCACCGCCAGGTTTGTTGACATAGGGCTTGGTCGGATCGAAGTCGAGCTTGGGCAGGCGCGGGTCGAGTCGCGGCACGTGGGCGGCGGGGGTGGGCAGTTCGCGCCCGGCCGGCCGGTTGCCGTCCAGCGTCAGCGCGCGATCGCGCTCGCGCGCTTTCTCGCGGGCGCGCTCGAGGTGCTCGCGCTTGTGGCCGCGATTGCTCGGCGCACGCTCGGGCGGCGCGGAAGCCAGCTCGGCGAAGCCGCTGATCTCGACGCGCTCGATCTGGCGCTTGATCAGCTTTTCGATGTCGGCCAGCCGCTGCTTTTCCTCGGGGGCGAACAGGGAAGTGGCGTCGCCCTGCTTGCCGGCGCGACCGGTGCGGCCGATGCGATGCACGTAGTCCTCGGCGGTGTGTGGCAATTCGTAGTTGATGACATGCGGCAGGTCGTCGATGTCGAGGCCGCGCGCGGCGACATCGGTGGCGACCAGCACGCGGATCCTGCCCGACTTGAAGCCTTCGAGCGCTTCGGTGCGCTGCTGCTGGCTTTTGTCGCC
This sequence comes from Sulfuritalea hydrogenivorans sk43H, assembly GCF_000828635.1. Lineage (GTDB taxonomy): Bacteria > Pseudomonadota > Gammaproteobacteria > Burkholderiales > Rhodocyclaceae > Sulfuritalea > Sulfuritalea hydrogenivorans. Next base: position 2,841,703 of record NZ_AP012547.1, on the reverse strand, counting down.
GTGGATGGCGTCGGCGGCGATGCCCTGGCGTTCGAGGTACACGGCCAGCCGGCTGGCGCCGAACTTGGTGCCGACGAAGACCAGCACCTGCTTGGCCTTCTCCTCGTCGTGGGTCAGGAGGTGCACCAGCAGGCTGCGCTTGAGGTCGGAGGCCACGGGATAAACGCGATGGGTGATGGTCTCGCTGACGGCATTGCGGCGCGCGACTTCGATCAGTTGCGGTGCCTTGAGCATGCTGTCGGCGAGATTCTTGATCTCGTTGGAGAAGGTGGCCGAGAACAGCAGGCTCTGGCGCTCTTTCGGCAGCATTGCGAGGATGCGCTTGATGTCGGGGATGAAGCCCATGTCCAGCATGCGGTCGGCCTCGTCGAGCACCAGCACCTCGACCGCGGCGAAGGACACGCTCTTTTGCTGCACGTGGTCGAGCAGGCGGCCCGGCGTGGCGACCACGATCTCGCGGCCTTCGCGCAGTTCGGCGATCTGCGGCTTGATATCCACGCCGCCGTAAATGCAGACCGAGCGCAACGGCACGTACTTGCTGTAGGTGACCACGCTTTCATGCACCTGCATGGCCAGTTCGCGCGTCGGCGCCAGGATCAGCGCGCGCACCGGATGGCGCGCAGGCGAGGGCGAACTGCTGGCATGGCGCGCCAGCCGTTGCAGCAGCGGCAGGGTGAAGCCGGCCGTCTTGCCGGTACCGGTCTGGGCGCCGCCCATGACATCCTTGCCGGCCATGATGATGGGGATGGCCTGGGTCTGGATCGGGGTCGGGTGCGTGTAGCCGTTGTCCTTCACGGCACGCAGCAACTCGGGCAGCAGCCCGAGGTCGTCGAAGGTCGGCGCTGGCGGGACGGCGGCCGGGCTGGCGTCCTGGTCGTCGACGGCGGAAGGGGTCGTGCTCTGTGTAGTCGCGTTCAAATGAACTCCTGAATCGGCCTGCCCCTCGCGGGGAACCGGTTCAGGCGGCGAAGCGCTTGAGGAATGTGCGGCGAAATGCCGGATCGGGCGCCAACCGGCAGGGCGCGCGTGGGCCGTATTGTATTACACCCGGTCCTTGCCGAGACGGGCGTGGTGGATTCACTGTCTGAATATGCTGATAGAATCGCTGGCGGTGTGCGGCTGACGATTTGACCGGGGCAACCATGGGCAACGCTGATGAACTGCTGGGCGCGGCATTTGAAGCGATGGGCATTGGCGCCTGCATCATTGCCGCGGATGGACGCCTGCTGCGGTTCAATTCGGCATTCTGCCGCATGCTCGGCCGAACGGCGCCGGAGTTGCAGGACCAGCCCTGGCAACTGGCCGCTCCGCCCGAGATCGCGGAGCAACCTGAAGAATTCCTGACCGCGGTCCTTTCCGGTACGCCGCAAGAAGTCGGCGAGTGGCGCCTGGGCTGCAAGAACGGTGGGTTCGTGATGGTCCAGGTCGACGCCAGGGTCATTTCCCCTGGCAATGGCAGTCGTTGTGCGCTGCTGACCTTTACCGACATCGAGGCGCGCATTGCCAGACAATATCAGCAGATGGCCGAGTTCGATCGCACCGATCAGGCACTGCGGCGTTCGGAGGAACGCTACCGGCAGGTGATCGAGAACGTGAGCATTGGCATCATCGTGGTGCAGGACGGCCGGTTTCGTTTCGCCAATCCGGCGGCGCTGGAAATTACCGGCTTTCGGCCCGATGAGATTGTCGGCCTGGAGTTCGTGCCGCTGATACACGAAGCCGATCGCGCCAAGGTGCTTGACCGTCACCAGCGTCGGCAACGTGGAGAGGAAATCGAGCCACGCTACGAATTTCGCATCGTTACACCCGGCGGAAGGATGGTTTGGGTGGAACTGGCGGCCGTGCTCATTGCCTGGGATGGTGCGCCGGCCACCCTGTCCTTCGTGTCCGACATCACCCGGCGCAAGGAGGCGGAGGAAGCACTGCGCCGCTCCGAGGCGCGCTACCGCAGCCTGATTGAAGGCGCTCCGGTGGGCATCGTCATCGTCCGCAGCAATCGCGTCTGCCTGGCCAATCCGCGTATCCTCGATATGGTGGGCTTCAGTCGCGAGGAAATGCTGACTTTGCCGAGCTTCCTCGAATGCGTGGAGCCGGCTGATCGAGAGTTGATGGCAGGTGTCGCGCGCCGGCATGTGCAGATGGGGTCCGGCTCGCAGCAGGTGGTGAGCTTCCGCCTGCGCAACAAGAGCAGCGAAACAGTCTGGGTCGAAGGCAGTACGGTGCGGGTGGAGTGGGAAGGATTGCCGGCGACGCTGGCCTTCATCCATGACATCACCCGGCAGCGACAACTCGAGGGCAATTTGCAGCGCGCGCTTGCAGAGCGCGAGACGATACTTGAGACGTCGGTGATGGGTATTGCCTTTCTCGACCCGAAAGGGCGCGTCCGCTGGGCAAACAGCGCCATGCAGCAGATATTTGCGCTGGATCGGGAATTGCCAATCGGAGAGTCGCTGGAAGCGTATTACCCGTCACGCGAGGAGTATCTGCGCATCGGCGCCGAGGTTTCTGCCGCGGTCCGCGACGGACGGGCCTTTGACGGCGAATTGCAGATGCGCAGAGCCGATGGTGCGTTGTTCTGGGTTCACCTGTCCGGTCGCGCTGTCAATCAGCACGATATGGGACAGGGTACGGTCTGGGTGGTGCTCGATATCAATCGGCGCAAGAAGCTTGAGGCCGCGCTGCGCAGCAAAACCGCCGAGCAGGATGCGATTCTGCAGAGCACCCAGATCGGCATTACCCTGTCGGTCGATCGACATCATCAGTGGGTCAATCGCACCTTTGCCGAGATGATGGGTTTCAGCGACAAGGAACTGCTCGGGGTGTCGAGCCGCATCCATTTTCCCGACGAAGCTTCCTGGAAGAAAGTCGGCGCGGAAGCCTACCCGGTGCTGGCGCGCGGCGAATCCTATGCCACCGAGTGCCAGATGCGGCGCAAGGACGGCGGACTGATCTGGATCCAGCTGTTCGGCACGACAGTTGACGTCAGGGACATGGCGCGCGGCACCATCTGGACGTTCGTCGATGTGACGAAGCGGCGCCAGGCGGAAGAAGACATCCGTCGTGCCCTGGCGCAGCAGGTGGAACTAAGTGAGCTGAAGAATCAGTTCGTTTCAATGACCTCGCATGAATTCCGTACACCGCTGGCCACCATCCTTTCCTCCGCGCAACTGTTGCGTTACTACAGTGAGCGCTTGCCCGCCGAGGAAAAGCTCGAAATGCTCGGCGGTATCGAGAGCGCGGTGGCACGCATGACGAAGATGCTGGATGCGGTCCTCATGATCGGCCGTGCCGATTCCGGCAATCTCGAGTTCGCGCCAGTCCCTTGCAAACTTAATGCGCTATGCCTTGCGCTGGCCACCGAAGCGGCGCGGGCGGCGAATGCCGATGGTTCAGCGGCTCAGCGTCTTGATACGCGATTCTCGCCCGCCGAGATGGAGCTGATGCTGGATGAGAAACTGTTGCGGCACATTCTGGGCAACCTGATTGGCAACGCATTCAAATACTCGCCGGCGGATGGCCGGGTCTGCCTTGAGGTTTTCGGCGATGGCGGGGATATTGTGCTCATCGTTGCCGACCGGGGCATCGGCATTCCGGCCGAAGACATGCCGCGATTGTTCGAGACCTTCCATCGCGCGGGGAATGTGAGGAATATTTCCGGGACCGGGCTTGGCTTGGCGATCGTCAAGCGGGCGGTGGAATTGCATGGCGGAACCATGGAAGTCGAGAGCATGGTCGGCGAGGGAACGCGGTTTTCCGTGCGCCTGCCGCGTGTGGAGGTTTGAAATGGCAAACATCCCGGTCATCGAGGGTGAAGCCCGATTCGCGACACGCCGTATCGCCTCCTTCGCCTGGAGGGGTATGCGGTGATTGAGGTGGAAAACGGTCGGCACGGTCGCCGACAGGATGCCGACGAGTCACCAGTTTTTTCAATTTGCCACTGCTGGCGGCGCTGATTCGCCGCCGTTTGGGAGACCCGAAATGACCCAGCGACGCTACCGGATTCTGGTAATCGATGATGAGGCCGCCGTGCGTGAGAACGTCGTGCGCTTCCTGAAGCTCGAGGGCTACCTGCCGAGCGAGGCGGAAGATGGCGAGAGCGGAATACAGGCTGCATTGCGCTCGCCGCCCGACCTGGTCCTGTGCGACCTGATGATGCCGGGCATTGACGGTTTCGGCGTTCTCGCCCGGCTGCGCGCCGAGCCCGCGACGGCAGGCGTGCCCCTGGTATTCCTTACCGCCAGCGCCGACATGGAAGACGCGCGTGTCGGTTTTCTGCTGGGCGCCAACGAATACGTCACCAAGCCTTTCAGTCTGGCGGTGCTGGGCGCCATCGTCGAGCAGAAGCTGGCGGCGGGCAAGGGACAGGGATGAGATCGTGAGCGCCGAACGAGTGAGAATAGTCATTGCCGAAGACGAGGATGCAATTCGCGAGAACCTGGCGCGGATGCTCAAGATAGAAGGCTTCGATGTCGCTGCCGCAGCCAATGGCAAGGAGGCACTGGCACTGGTACGGGAGCATTTGCCGGCACTGATCCTGTCGGATGTGATGATGCCGGTGCTGGATGGCCACGGCCTGCTGCAGGCAGTGCGCGACGATCCGCTGACGTCTTCGATTCCTTTCGTGTTCCTCACCGCACGGGCGGATCGCAGCGATTTGCGCAAGGGCATGAACCTCGGTGCCGACGATTATCTGGTCAAGCCTTTCCAGCGCGATGAACTGCTCGCCGCCGTGCATGCCCGCCTGGCGAGGCGTGCCACGGAAGGCCAGGCGGCGCAGCGGCTGCAGGCCGAGGCGCAGCGCCTGGTCCATTTCGATGCGCTGACCAACCTGCCGAATCGCAGGCTGATGCTCGAGCGCGTGCGGGCCGCCAGCCATCAGGCGCAGCGCAGCAATTCGCGTCTGGCGCTGATCATGCTTGGTCTCGACGGGCTCAGCCAGGTCAATGATTCGCTCGGCCATGAAATCGGCGACGCGGTATTGCGTCAGGTTGCCGATCGGCTGTTTCGCAAGGTCAATCAGGCCGTGTTTGTCAGTGAATTCGACGGCGTCGGGCGCGTCTCCGGCGACCAGTTCGCGATACTGCTGGAAGGCTTTGGCGACGATGCCTACCTCGATGCGCTATGCCGCGAGCTGCTGGAGACGGTGGAACGCCCATACCAGACCGAAGAGCACCAGCTGTTTCTCAAGGCCTGTGCCGGTGTCGCGCTGTTCGAGCCCGGCAGTGCGCCCGAGGACCTGCTGCGCAATGCCGATGCGGCCCTGCACCAGGCACAGGAGGGCGGACCGGGAAGCCTGAGTTTCTTTTCAGCCGAAATGAACGATCGCGCGACTCGGCGCCTGCGCCTGCACAACGAACTGCACAAGGTACTGGAGCGCGGGGAACTCAGTCTGCACTATCAGGCGCAAGTCGATATTGCCAGCCGTCGTGTCATCGGCTTCGAGGCGCTGATGCGCTGGCAGCACCCCGAGCTTGGATTCGTCTCGCCGGTGGAATTCATTCCCATTGCCGAGGAGAGCGGAGTCATTGTGGACATGGGCGCCTGGGCGCTGCGGGAAGCCTGCCATCAGGCGAAGGCATGGCGGGACGCCGGCCACGGCCCCTTGCGCATGGCGGTCAATCTTTCGGCGCGCCAGTTTGCCGACGACCAACTTCTCGATACGGTGAATGCGGCGCTCGCCGAGTCCGGATTGCCTCCGGGATCGCTCGAGCTGGAGATCACGGAGAGCATCGCCATGCAGGGTCTTGAGCGCACCGTGACGATGTTGACCGCGCTGAAGAAGCTCGGCATCGCATTGGCCATGGACGATTTCGGTACCGGTTATTCCTCGCTGTCCTATCTCAAGCGCTTTCCGCTCGATGCCTTGAAGGTGGACCAGTCTTTCGTGCGCAACATAACCACCGACTCGGGCGACGCGGCGATCACGCGCGCCGTGGTGGCGATGGCCCACAGCTTCGACATGATTGTCATTGCCGAGGGTGTCGAGACGCTTCAGCATCTCGAATTCCTCGCCGGCCTCGGTTGCGAGGACGCCCAGGGCTACTTGTTCAGCAAACCTCTGCCAGCGGCCGATGCGGGAGCCTATCTGTCCCGCATGGCTGCCTGACCGTGCGGTAGCGCTGTCCGGGATAGCAGGGCGCGCGGCTTACTTGAACAGGCCCTTGACGGCAGCGCCTGCCTTGTCGAGGGCCTCGCCCGTCGATTTCATCAGCCGGTCGAAGCTTACCGCGCCCGTCAGTTTGGCTTTCAGCGCACCGGCCACTTCCTGCCCCAGTTCGCCGGCGGTGATGCCGCCCTTGGCCTTGCCGAGATTCTTCAGGGTGATGTCAGGCAAGGGCACGTTGACCGTCTTGCCGTTCATGAAGGCCGCACTGGCCTGGGCCCTGGCGTCGCGGATGGTGAGTTCTTCGACAATGAGTTTCTTGCCTTTGTCGTCCTTCTTGCCGTCGGTGGGGCCGAGGTAGCTTGCAATGTTCTTCTGGATCGCATCGAAGTTGGTCATCGCATCGCCCTTTTCGTAAATCACATCGGGCGCGTTGATGGCAATACGACGGATCACGACGACATCTCGGGCAACCGAAGCGATGTCGATGTCGACGTCGATCTGGCCCACCTTCATTGCGTAGGCCGTCTTGAAGCCTGCCGGATTGCCGATCTGGATGTTGCTGATCGTGCCCTTGCCGTCGGCGGGGGCAATCCTTACCGCGTCGACGCTGACCGTTGCTTGCGTCATCGCACTGCCGTAGCTGGCTATCGCGGCTTTAATCAGGCCGTCGATGTTGCCGGAAAGCCAGAACACTCCGGCAGCGACGATGACGGCGAGAACCAGCAGAACGGCGGCAAGCTTTTTCATGGTGTTTTCCCTAGAAGGTGCAGCGTGGCTTGGAACAATGGATGGTCGGGCTCGCCCAGCGCCTCGACACTGGCCAGATGATGACGGCCTGGGAGGGGCAGGTCGCGGTGGAAGCACTGTGGCCAGGCTTGACGGATCAGTCGGTTCTGGCGCCGGAACTCGCCGCTCTCGTCGCCGCCGACGGCGGTGATCAAGGGAGTGGCGAGTCCGGGTTGGTAACGAACGGGACTGACCCGTTGCGCGGTTTCGTCGTCGAGCTTGAGATCAGCCCGCAGGAAGGGGGCGCGTACCAGCGGTTGCAGGTCATAGATGCCGGATATGCAGACCGCGCCGCTCAGCAGGTCTGGCGGAAGGTCACGCGCCCACGCCGGCCAGTCGGCGGCCAGCATCATGGCGGCGAGATGGGCTCCGGCGGAATGCCCGGCGACCACGATGCGTTGCGCATCAATGCCTAGTTGCGGCACCGTGCGATACAACCACGCCATGGCACGCAGCATCTGCTGCACCATGCTTTCGATCGACGCGGCAGGGGCCAGGTCGTAGTTGGGCATCGCCACGGCAACGCCTGCGCGCACGAAGGCCGGCGCGAGAAAGGAGAAATCCTGCTTGTCGAGGGAGCGCCAGTAGCCGCCATGGATAAACACCAGCAGTGGCGCGTTGCGGGCGGCGGCGGGGTAGAGGTCGAGGGATTCGGCCGGCGATGGACCGAAATGATAGTCGGTCTCGCAACGCAGTTGATCGCGGGCAGCGCGCGACTCGGCACGCCACCGCTCGAATATCCGCGGATGCTCGGGTATTGCAGCGCGGGCGTTGTATTCCCGGTCAAGTTGTTCGGGGGTAAGCATGCACTGGGCTCAGGTCAGTCTTGTTCGATCCATTCCGGCCACCATAGAATAGCGCCATCAGGAACAGGAAGGAACAGCGGCCATGCAATATGCGACGCTCGGCCGGAGCGATCTCAAGGTTTCGCGCGTCTGCCTCGGTACCATGACGTTCGGTACCCAGAACAGCGAGGCCGATGCCCATCGGCAACTCGATTTCGCGCTTGCGCGGGACGTCAATTTCATCGATACCGCCGAGATGTATTCGGTGCCACCCAATGCCGAAAGCTACGGCAAGACGGAAACCTATATCGGCACCTGGCTGAAACGTCAGGCGCGCGACAGGATCGTTCTCGCCACCAAGATCAGCGGCCCCGGGCGCGGCATGAAGTGGATCAGGAACGGTGAACTGGCGTTCAATCGCAAGAACATCCGCGCCGCGATCGAAGGCTCGCTCCGGCGCCTGCAAACCGACTATGTGGACCTGTACCAGTTGCATTGGCCGGATCGCAATACGCCACTTTTCGGGCAGTACCAGTTCGATCCGGAAAAGGAACGCGACTTCGTGCCCCTGGCCGAAACGCTGGAGGCTTTGGCGGAACTGGTCAAGGAAGGCCGGGTGCGCTGCATCGGCTTGTCCAACGAGACGCCGTGGGGTGTGATGCAATTCGTGCGGTTGGCGGAGGAACGCAATCTGCCGCGTGTGGTGTCGGTGCAGAACGCGTACAGCCTGCTCAACCGGACCTGGGAAACGGGTCTGGCGGAAATCGGCTTTCGGGAGAATGTCGGCCTGCTCGCATATTCGCCGCTGGCCTTCGGTTTGCTGTCGGGAAAATATCTTGCGGACGCTCAGACAAGCGGACGCGTGACCCTGTTTCCGGGATTTGGTCAGCGCTACTCGAAGATCAATGTGCTGCCGGCGGTGGCGGCATATGCCGATCTGGCACGGCGGCACGGAATCAGCTTGACGCGCCTTGCCCTTGCCTTCGTCGCTTCACGGCCCTTTGTCGACAGCACGATCATCGGCGCCACCACGATGGAGCAATTGCACGAGGATATCGACGGCTGTACCGGCACCTTGCCTGAGGAGGTCGTGAACGAGATCGAAGCACTGCACTTGCGGTACTTCAATCCCGCACCCTGATCTCCGGGCTGCCGCAGGATCAGGAGGTTCTATCGAGCAGGCGCCGGTCGGGTATTTTGCGCGGCTGCGGTTTCCGCCGTCTTTGCTTCCTGGGCCGGCTTGGCGGCTTCGCCGCCAGTCGCCGGCCGTGCGGATTCGGCGGCGCCCTCGGCGGATTCCAGTGGTCGACCTGTTCCGGGAGGTGGCTTCATCGGGAAATCCGGTTTGATTTCCTCGATCTTGTTTTCGCGCATGTAGCCATCCATGTCCCGCCAGCCGGCATAAATGGCTGCTTTCGGAAATCTGCGATTGATCTGGTAGCAGTCTTCCAGGGCGCGACCGGTCTGCCGGCAACCTCCGCCAATGGCCTTGCCCTCGGCTTCTTCGCGGGCTTTCTCCGCGGCCGGGTCTTCGAAGCCGAGCTGTTCACAGCCGGCGAGGAAGGGCGCCAGAAGAATCAGGATCAGACCGTAGCTTAGTTTCATATTCATGGTGGGCGATGAATGCGGAACAGATTGTACGGCAGAACTTCCCTGAATCTTGAGTGACTTGGCGCCGCCTATTTTTTCCCGGAAACCCTTGAGGCGCTTGTTTTCAGGATGGCGAGCAAGTCATAGAGCTGGTTGCGCTGTTTCTCGTCCATTCCGCCGAAGAGCTCAACTATCCATTTTTCGTGGGCTTCGGCCATTTTGCGGAAGCTGCGACGGCCCTCCGGGGTGAGCTTCACGATATAGGCACGTCTGTCTCGCGGGCTGTCTTCGCGGATCACCAGCCCTTCGGCAACCAGTTGATCGGTAATCCCGGTCACGTTGCCACCGGTAACCATCATGCGCTTGGACAGCTCGCCCATCTTGAGGCCCTGCGGCGAGCGCTCAAGCTGGGCCATCAGATCGAAGCGCGGCAGGGTGATGTCGAACTCGGCGCGCAGGCGCGAACGGATGTGGTTCTCGATCAGGTTGGTACAAGCCAGGGTGCGGAGCCACAGTCGGAGGTCGGGTGCATGTTCGGACGTGGCGCGTGTTTCGGTGTCGGAAGCGGCAGGAACGGATTTCTTGGACATGTGGGTGAGGCTCGGGTTTGTGAAGGCCAGTGGAATAATCGATGCCTAAAGTATCAAAAATAGGCGATTTCCGCAACAAGTATGACTTGGTCATGTCTTCGAAAAGTACGCCGAATTCAGGCGAAATCGGGATTCAGGACTGCTCGCAACACGGTTTGCGTCTCGTCGTTGCGCACGCGGCTGGAAAACCACCAGACGCCGCCTTTCTTGATCGACCAGTCAGCCTCATCGCCGCCGAGCAGCAAGGCTGCAACGCGCCCCAGCGTCGGCTGGTGTCCGATGATCAGCACCGCGCCGCCCTGGTGAGGCCAGCCGGCGACCGTCAGCACCTCCGATACCGAGGCGCCGATGCCCAGTTTCGGCTCGATCTCGTAGGGCAGTTCCAGGGCGTGGGCTGTCTGTTGGGTACGGTCGGCGGGGCTGACGAGAATCTTCCGTTTGCGCGGCAAATGTTCGCGCAACCAGCGGGCGACCTGTTTTGCCTGCTTCTCGCCGCGCGCTGTCAGGCGGCGCTTGTGGTCGGGCATCGTGCCTTCGCCCTCTTCGGCCTCGGCGTGGCGCCAGAGTATCAAGTCCATGTTCGCTGCACCTTTGTGGGAGGGGGAGGCAAGGCTAAGTCGGGGGTGTGACATCGCCATTACGCCGGCTTGTGGCTGAGTTTCGGCAGCCGCAGTTGCGGCAGGCGGATCAGTTCGTGCGATACGCTGGCGAGCAGGCTGGCGTAATGGGGGCCATGCCAGCCGCCGATCAGCGTCACCGCTTCGCGCAGCCGGGGGTCGTCGCCGGCGCAGTCCATGAGCAGGGCGCCGGCATTGGTCAGGTCGTTCAACTGGCCCAGTGTGTCCTGCAGGGCTGAGAGTTCCTTCAGTTCATTGTTTACGGCGGTCCCTCGCATCAGCGGCGAAAAGAATTCCAGCGCATAGCGCAGGCGCTTGACGCCGATTCGCAGGGCGTGCAGCGACGCAGGATCGCCAATACTTGCTGCCAGGGCCAGTCGTCGCATCTTCCTGTGCAGGCGTTTCAGTCGCCTGAAGGCGAAGTCTTGCAGGGTGCGTCGTGTCGGGCCATCAGCCGGCCCGGCGTGCAGCGACTCTAGCGCGGTCAGTAGCATGCGCCCATAGCCTGGCGCGGCGAGCATGGCAATCGCTTCCGCACGCGCCGCATAGCGGCGGTTGGTGATGTCGCTCGCCAGCGCAGGCAGGCGCGGCTCATTGGGCAGGGCGGCCAGAACCGGATTGGCAATTTCGGTGAGTAATACATCGAGGTCGCGCGCACGGCCCAGCTGTTTCATCAAGGACCACAGCGGTTCGCGCAGGGATTCGGCGACACCCCCGGGCAGCACCGGGTGGAAAAGGCGCAAGGCAGCGCGCAGCCTTCGCGTGGCGACGCGCATCTGGTGGATGTACTCGGGATCGTCGCTGGCCAGGGCACCGGGATGATTCCGCTGCAGATGTTCGAGGCAGGACATCGCAATGCGGCGAAAGGCATCCAGCGGCTCGATGGCGGCCGGCAACGCCACGGTTTCGGCTTTGCACGGCGTCGGCGGCGTCCCGAGATGCAGCCGGTAGCCGCGCTCTGCCTTGGACAATACCGATGGTGTCAGGGCTATCCGCTCGGCGAGCTGGGTGGCCAGACCGAAGATCGCATGCACTGGCGCACCCGCCAGCTCCAGTTCCACTTCGGAGATGGCTTCGCGACGCCCGTTGGCGATGATCCAGCCGCGGTCGAGGGTGAGCAGAACGGCCCCGTGATCTGCCGAAAAGCGCCAGCTGATGCGACGAAAGCGTGTTTCGCAGATGGGAATGATGCGTGCCAGCAGCTTGGGGCGTTGCAGCCATTCGCGCACGGAAACCGCATCGATGGCCGAGAAATCGAAATGGCCGCTGTAAGGGGTTTCCCATTCCGGTCGGCTGCTCAGGCCGCCCGCCGAGCTTCCGGCAAGCTTGACGGTCTGCAGCCAGTCGCGTCCCTTGCGGCGCAGGCGCAGTGCGATGCCGCGCTGTCGCAGCGAGAGGTCGGCCGTGTCGTAGTAGATGTTGTCCAGCGTGTCGACATGACGCGCCAAGGCCTGCTTCAGCAGCGGATGGCGCAGGAAGCGGGCCTGATGGTCTTCCGCGAGCGCCAGCTTGAGCTCGACTTCTTCAGCCATTTTCAGGGGTCAGGGATCAGGGATCAGGAATCGGACTATACCGGTACATCGCTCCGGTTTTTATTACAGATACCTGCTCTTTGTCACTCGTAGCGCAGCGCCTCGATGGGCAGCAGGCGCGATGCTTTCTTTGCCGGGTAGTATCCGAAAAATATGCCTATCGCACCGGCGAAGCCGGCGGCAAGCACGATCGAGCTGCCGGATAGTTCGGTGCGCCAGCCGGCAAGTTCGGCAATCGCCGTTGCCCCGCCGACGCCGAGCAGGATGCCGACGGCGCCGCCGATCAGGGACAGCGTGACCGCCTCGACCAGAAACTGGGTCAGGATGTCGCGGGAACGGGCACCGACGGCCATGCGCAGGCCGATTTCCCGCGTGCGCTCGGTGACCGAGACCAGCATGATGTTCATGATGCCGATGCCGCCGACCAGCAGGGATACCGAAGCAACTGCCGCCAGCAGCAGCGACATCACTTTCGACGAGGCTTCCTGCGCCTGGAGGATCTCCGACAGGTTGCGCACATAAAAGTCGTCGTCCTGGCCGCTTTGCAGGCGATGGCGCTGGCGCAGCAGCTCGCGCATGCGCGCTTCGGCTTCAGTCATGTTGGCGCCATCCTTCACCTTGACCATGATCGACCCCACGTTGCGGCCTGCGGCAAAACGACTGGAGCCGAGCACGCGCTTCCTGGCGGTGCTGATCGGCATCAGGATGATGTCATCCTGGTCCTGGCCCATCATGTTCTGGCCCTTGCGATCGAGCAGGCCGATGATCGTCAGCGGCACCTTGTTGATGCGCACCACCTGGTCGATCGGGCTGGCTTCGCCGAACAGGTTCTTCGCCACCGTCTGGCCGAGCAGGGCCACCTTGCCGGCGCCGTTGATTTCCGCCTGCTCGAACCTGCGGCCTTCGACCACTGCCCATTCGCGTACCTCCAGGTACTCGGGTGAGGTGCCATAGAAGACCGTCGACCAGTTGGTGTTGCTTACCACCACCTGTCCGGTACCGCGCAGCGACGGTGCGGCGGCCTGAATCTCGTCGATCTCGCGGTTCAGCGCATAGGCGTCGTCCTCGGTGATGGTCGGCTGCGAACCGCTGCCGCCACGGGCGCCGCCCGACGTCATCGAGCCGGAGAGCACCATGATGATGTTCGAGCCGAGGCTGCGGATCTGGTCTTCCACGCGTGCCTGGGCGCCATTGCCGACGGCGATCATGACGATCACGGCGGCGACGCCGATGATGATGCCGAGCATGGTCAGCGCCGAGCGCAGCTTGTTGATGCGCAGGGCGAGCAGGGCGATGCGCAGGGTGGCGGCGAAGTTCATAGTGCCGCCGCCGCGTCCTTGGGCGCGTTGGCGCGGTCCTCGACCACCTTGCCGTCGCGAAAGGAAATGATGCGCCCGGCGAAATCGGCGATGTCGTGTTCGTGGGTCACCAGCACGATGGTGATGCCCTCGCGGTTGAGCTGCTGCAACAGCGCCATGATCTCGATGCTGGTGCGCGAATCCAGCGCGCCGGTGGGTTCGTCCGCGAGTACCAGTTGCGGGTCATTCACCAGCGCGCGGGCGATGGCGACGCGCTGCTGCTGGCCGCCGGACAACTGCGAGGGATGATGGTCCATGCGTTCCGCCAGCCCGATCTGGGTCAGGCGGCGTTCCGCTCGCGGGTAGCGCTCGGATGCCGGCACCTCGCCATAGAGCAGCGGCAGCGCCACGTTGTCGAGCGCCGTGGTGCGCGCCAGCAGGTTGAAATGCTGGAAGACGAAGCCGAGCCTGCGATTGCGTACCGCCGCCAGTTCGTCGCCCGACAGCGCCGAGACTTCCTGGCCGCCGAGCCAGTAGCTGCCTGCGCTCGGATGATCGAGGCAGCCGAGCAGGTTCATGAAGGTGGATTTGCCGGACCCCGAGGGTCCCATGACGGCGACAAACTCGCCGGCCGCGATGTCGAGCGTTACGCCGCGCAGGGCGGCAACCACATTGCTGCCCATGATGTAATCCTTGGCCAGTCCCTCGACCCGGATCAGCGGCTCGCTCACGGCGATGATTCCCCTAGAACAGGCGCGGACCGGGCATGCCGGAAGCCTTCGCCACGGCCTGCTGTCCGACGATGACATCCTGGCCATCCTTGATGTCGCCGGAAACAATTTCGGTCATGCTGCCGTCGGTGAGGCCGAGGCGCACATCGACGCCCTTCGCCTTGCCGTCCTCACCGATGATCCATACCTTCCCGCTGCCGCCGCCGAGCCCGGAGCGCGTGGCCTGGGCCTCGCTGGCCAGCTCGTCGTAGCGCTTCTTCTGTTCCGGCGTGAGGATTGCCGAAATCTTCTCGCGAATCTCGGCGCGATTGCGTTCCTGGGCCCTGGATTTTTCTGCTTCCGGCAGGTCGCGTGTCGCCCGGAACTTGTCGCGCATGCCGGCAAAGATGGCGTCGACCTTGCCCTGCTGGTCGGCATCGAGCTTGAGTTCGGCAACCAGCCGCTCGCGCAACTGGCTGAAGCCGCCACCGCCCGAGCCGCTGCCGGAAGTCGGCGCTGGGGACACGGCGGCCGGCGTCGTCGCGGCCGGTTTTTTCTCGTCGCCGGTGCCGGCGGGACGGAAACGCAGCGCCGCGTTGGGTACCTTCAGCGTCTTGTCCTTCTGCGCGGTGATGATGCGCACATTGGCCGTCATCCCCGGCAGCAAGGTGAGATCGGGGTTTGCCGCCGAGATGACCACGGTATAAGTGACGACATTCGACACCACGGTTGCAGCCTTGCGCACCTGCCGCACCTCGCCCTCGAAATGGCGGCCGGCGAAGGCGTCCACCGTGAAGCTGGCCTTTTGTCCGAGCCTGACCCGGCCTACGTCCGCCTCGTCGATCGAGGTTTCGACCTGCATGTCGGTGAGGTTCTTGGCAATGACGAACAGTTCCGGCGCCTGCAGGCTTGCGGCCACCGTTTGTCCCGGCTCGATGCTGCGCTTGACCACGATGCCGTCTACCGGCGCGGTGATCGACGTGCGTTGCAGATCGACGCGGGCGGCTGCCAATTGGGCTTCGCGCTGGCGCACGACGGCTTCGCCGTTGCGTACCTGCGCTTCGGCCGAGGCGAGGGCGGCGCGTGCGGCATCCAGGGTGTTTTGCGCGGTGTCGCGTTCGGCCGGGGAGATGAAGTTTTTTTCCACCAGTGTCTTCTTGCGCTCGTAGTCGCGCTGGGCGTTGGATAAATTGGCGCGGGCGCGGGACACTTCCGCCTGCTGCACGCCCTGACCGGCGCGTGCCGCATCTACGTCGGCTTCCGCCTGCCGCACACGGTGCTGATAGGTTTCCGGGTCGAGTCGCGCGATCAATTGGCCGGACTTCACCGGCGAGTTGAAGTCGACCAGGATTTCCTTGATCTGCCCCGAGACCTGCGACCCGACCTGCACCGATACCACGGGGTTCAGGGTGCCGGTGGCGGAAACGACGGCGGTAAGCGGGCCGCTTTCGGCCTTGGCCAGCTTGAACTTCGGCGCGTCGCCGGCGGTACCGAAATTGCGCCAGGCCGCGTAGCCACCGGCGGCAAGAATGATCAGGGCCAGCAAAGCCAGCCCGAGGCGGGAGGACGTTTTCATGGAAGTAATTCTAGACGATCCCTTCCATGAGGCTTGTAACCGGGTGTTACGCGATGCCGGGATTGTCCTTCATCCCCGTCAGCCTGGGCTGGTTCAGTTTGCGCGGCGTGATGGTCTTCTTGTCGCGCAGGTAGCGCGCCACGACATCCCACACCGGCTCGCCCTTGGCGCCCTCCGCCACCGGGGCCCAGCCGGCGACCTTGTATTTCCTGCCTGCGTCGAGCGGCTTGCCATTCAGGCGCATGTCGGTGATGCGGCTGCCCATTTTTGCGTCGGGGGCGCAGGTGTATTGCAGTCCGCCGACGCGCACCATGTCGCCGCCCTGCTGGTAATAGGGATCGGGATTGAACAGGTTGTCGCCGACATCTTCGAGAATGGTCTTGATCTGTTCGCCGCTCATTTCTGTCAGCGTCGCGCTCGGGTAGGTGATCGCGGTCTGGTCCATCAGGTGTTCGAAGGTGATCGCCTGGCCCGGCAGAATGGTGGTGCCCCAGCGGAAGCCGGGCGAGAAGCCGATGTCGGCGCCCTGCACTTCCATGATGGCGTCGAGAATCAGCTGGTCCCAACTGCCGTTGAAGTTGCCGCGCCGGTAAAGCAGGCCTTCGGAGACGGCCAGTTTCTCGCCCAGCTTGTCCCGGTATGGGGCACGGACCTTGTCGATCAGCGCAGCCATCTCCGCGTCGGCCGGCAGCAGCTTGGAAAACACCGGCAGCAGCTTGTAGCGGAAATCGGAAATTTTTCCGTTCCTGACATCGAAATCGAGCACGCCGAGGAACTTGCCGTTCGAGCCGGCGTTGGTGACCAGGGTCTGCCCGCTATTGTTCCTCACGATCACGGGCTGCGGCACGCCGTCATGGGTATGGCCGCCCATGATGGCGTCAATGCCGGTGACACGGCTGGCCATCTTGAGGTCCACATCCATGCCGTTGTGCGAGAGCACGACGACGACCTGCGCGCCCTTGGCGCGGGCCTCGTCGACCGTCTTCTGCATGTTGTCGTCCTGGATGCCGAAGGTCCAGTCCGGCATCATCCAGCGCGGGTTGGCGATGGGCGTGTAGGGAAAGGCCTGGCCGATCACGGCAACTTTGACACCGTTCATGTCGCGCATGCTGTACGGGGCGAACACCGGGTCGCCGAAGTCGCTGGTCTTGATATTCTGCGCGACGAAATCGACCTTTCCCTTGAAATCCTTTTCAACGATCTCCAGTACCCGCTTGTGACCCAGCGTGAACTCCCAGTGGCCGGCCATGACATCCACGCCGAGCAGCTTGCAGGCGTCGACCATGTCCTGGCCATTGGTCCACAAGGCGGTCGCGGAACCCTGCCAGGTATCGCCGCCATCGAGCAGCAGCGCATTCGGACGTTCGGCGCGCAGGCGCTTGACCAGCGTGGCGAGATGCGCAAAGCCGCCAACCTTGCCGTAAGTCTTTGCGGCATTTTCGAAGTTCAGGTAGGTGAAGGCATGGGCTTCGATGCTGCCGGGCTTGATGCCGAAGGCTTTGAGCAGATGCTCTCCGACCAGGTGGGGAGTCTTGCCCAGTGCGCCGCCGATACCGAGGTTGACGCTCGGTTCGCGGAAATGGATGGGCAACAGCTGGGCGTGGCAATCGGTGAAATGCAGCAGATGGACATTGCCGAATTTCTTCAGTTCGTAAAGGCTGTCGCCCTTGCCGGCGGCCCATACCGAGCGTGCATCGAGGGCAAACCCGGCGGCGGAAGCCGCGGCCAGGATTTGCAGGAATTCGCGGCGATTCATCGACGACATGACAGGTTCCTCAAGATGATTCCATCAGGGGACGCCGGGCCGCGAAGCGGAAACCCCGGCGTGCAAAGCACCGTCTCGGCTTGCAGCGGAGACACAAGAAAGAAAGCCTGGCCGGGGCCAGGCTTTCGGGGGTGGGCGAGTTACTTGTTAACCGGCGATTCGGGATCGAGCAGCAACGCGACCAGATCCTTGATCTGCTTCTCGCCCAGTGCGCCAGCATGGCCGAAGCGCGGCATTTCCGAGCAGAGGTTGAACGCCTTGGCATTGTAGATTTTCGAATAGGCGTATTTCTGCATGTCCGGCGTATTGCCGCGCAGCTTGCCGAAGCGGAAAAGGCTCGGTCCGACCGTGCCGAAGGAGGTTTCCTTCGGCGCGATCTGGTGGCAGTTGTAGCAGTTGCCGCCCACCGGCAGGCCGGGGTTGTCGGTCCAGGTGAAACCGCGGCCGCTCTGGGCCAGCTTCTCGCCTTCCTTCCAGTCGCCCATCAGCTGGCCGTCGGCCGGAAACTTGACACCGGCCAACTGGTCCGCCTCCATCTGCTTGGCGAGATATTCGGGCGGCTTGTTGCCGGTGCGGTTGCACACGGTCTGCAAGCCATCCTCGGCAAGCCGGTCGAGCGAAGCCTGGCCCCGGGGCTGGAAATCCTTCCTGAGGGTCGCGATTGCCTTGGTGCGATAGTCGCCGTCTGCGGAGGCCGGCAGGGCGGCGGTGAGTAGCGGGGCGGCCAGCAAGGCCAGAAGAATTTTCTTGGTCATATCTGTCTCCCTGTTAGCGCTTGATGCCCGGGCCTTTGTAAACCTGGCCATTGGCGTTGCCGATCATGTAGGTCAGCAGATAGGCCACCGCGTCGGAGGCATATTTCGGCTGGGGGAAGCGTTGCTGGCGGAAGCAGTCGCCCATGCGCCACTGATGGGTGAGCATCACGCCGCCGGTCATGCGGTAGCCCGGCCAGCCCTGCACGCCTTTCAAGGCGCCCTGTGGGGTGCTGAGGTTGGGCAGGTTCTGCATGCGGATGCGCTTGCCATCCGAGCCATGACAGGTGTTGCAGGAAAAGTCGTAGGGTCCGGCGCGGTAGGCCGCAATCTCCTTGCCGATTTCGTAAGCCTCGCGCACCTTCGGGTCCTTGAGCGGCACATCGAGCTTCATGTTGCGCGAATGGCCGGCGACATACGTGACCAGATTGGTGATGTCGGGCGTGAAGTTGGCATTGGCGAACGGCTTGCTGGCGATGTCGTCGAACTTGAAGCCCTGCTTTTCGACCATGCACCAGACGATGCGGCGCTCGGCGTCCATGACGGCATCGGCGTCGGCGAAGTAGCGCGGCATCCTTACGTATGCGCCTTCGATCTTGCCGATGCCCAGGCCGAGGTCGCAGCTTTCTGCCAGCGACACATTCTTCGGGCCGCGCTTGCTCTTCCACTGTTCCTCGCCCTTCATTTCAAAAAGCTCGGCCGGATTGCTGTCCTCCATCTCGGCGCGAAACTTCTCGAATTCAAGGGTGGCCGCGTCTTTCACTTCCGCGGCTGGCGCCTGCGCTGCCTTTGCGGCAGGCGGTTTGGCGGCGGCTTTCTTGCTCTGGGCCCAAGCCGGCAGCATGGCGAGGGCCAGCGCGGCCATCAGTGCGATGCGATATTTCATGATCTCTCCTCCAGGGTACGCGCGACCGGTCTTGGTTGCCGGTTTGTGGTGATTGACGGATCAGGCTACGGCGGCTTCGTCAGTCCTCTTGTCGCCTTTGTTGTCGACCCAGTTGACGACGACCTTGTCGCCAGCCTTGGCGCCCTTCATCTTGAATCCGAAGACCGGGTTGCGCGATATCGAAGTGCCCAGTTGACCATCGACGACGATCTTGCCACCGACTGCAACCGTCATCGACTGGATGAAATGAGCGGGCACGGTATTGCCGGCGGCATCTTTGCGCTGGCCGGTTTCCATCGCGTGGCTCATCAGGATACGAATTTCTGCGACATCGCCCTTCAACTGCGCGCGAATCTTCATCGGATCTGCCATGGTGTGCTCCTTTTCTCTCTGGTATTGTCAGCCGCCGCAACCGCCGGCAGTGACCTTGACTTCTTTTTGGGTTGTATAGAACTTGCCATCGGCTTTGGCGACAGCCTTGACCAGGGATGTCTGACCCATCTTGAGGCGTGCCGAAACTTCCGGCAAGGCGCCATTGGCAAAGTCAAAGTGGCCGGAAAGCGGTTGCGGATTCTTCTCGACCAGAATCGAGATCGAAGTGGTGTTCGGAATATTGCTGACAACGTCTACCGGGACCACGGCTCCGTTTTCGGCGATGTCCGGAACCTTGAGGATCAGATTCTTGTTGTCCGCCGCGGCGCCGGCACCGATGCCCTTGAGCGCTCCTGCGGTGTCCTTTGCTTCAAAAGCCGCCTTGTTCCACTCGGCGGCCAGCACTTGTGTCGGACGCAGGGCGCCGGCGGCGATCAGACCGGCCAGTATGCTGCTGGCGGTGGCGCCTTTGAGAACCGTTCTGCGGGTTGTGTTCATGGGTGAATCTCCTCTCGTCTTCGCGTGATTACTCTTTAAGCCTGAATATATTGCAGGCAAGCATAGCGCATTGTTCCGTGCTTTGTGTCACTTGGCAAATCATCTCAGGTGATACATAAATCAGCCGACCTGATTCAAGTCCGGGATCGGATCAGAGCTCGACTTGCGTGCCGAGTTCAACGACACGATTGGTCGGCAGCTTGAAGAAGTCGGTGGCCGTGCCCGCGTTGCGGAACATCCACATGAAGAGGATCTGTCGCCACAAGGGCATGGCGGGCACCCGGTTGGGAACAATGGTTTCGCGACCGAGGAAGAAGGAGGTTTCCATCATCTCGATCGGCGCCATGCCATGCTTGCTGCACTGCTCCAGTGCCAGCGGAACATTGGGATCGTCCTTGAAGCCGTAGTTCACGATGACCCGATAAAAACCTTCCCTGAGTTGTTCGACACCGATTCTCTCGGCGTCGTCAACATGGGGAATGTCCTCCATGTTGACGTTGAGCAGGATGACCCGCTGGTGCAGCACCTTGTTGTGCAGCAGATTGTGCAGCATCGCCCGCGGCACGCCGTCGGGGCGCGTGGTCATGAAAATCCCGGTGCCTTCCACCCGATGCGGGCCGCCGTACTGCAAGCTGGTGATGAAGCTGTCGAGCGGGATGGAATCCTGTTGAAGCCTTTCGTAGAGCAGGGTGCGGCCTCGCTTCCAGGTTGCCAGCAGGGTGAATACGCCAAGGCCGAGGGCCAGCGGGAACCAGCCGCCATCCAGGATTTTGACCAGGTTGGCGGAGAAGAACGCAAAGTCGACGACGAGGAACAGTGCCAGGAAGAGGCCGGCCTGCAGCCAGTTCCAGTTCCACAGGGCACGCACCACGACGAAGGCCAGCAGGGTATCGATCATCATGGTCAGGGTAACCGCTATGCCATACGCGGAGGCGAGATTCGAGGACGACTTGAAACCGAGCACCAGCACGATCACGGCCAGCAGCAGCAGCCAGTTGATGTTGGGGATGTAGATCTGCCCTTTCTCGCGTTCTGAAGTGAACTTGACCTGGACGCGCGGGCAATAGCCGAGCTGCATGGCCTGGCTGGTGAGCGAGAATGCGCCCGAGATCACTGCCTGCGAAGCGATGACGGTGGCGGCTGTCGCCAGGCCGACCATGGGATAAAGCAATTCATTCGGCACCAGCATGAAGAACGGGTTTTTCACGGCGGCCGGGTTGTCGAGAATCAACGCACCCTGTCCGAGGTAATTCAGGTAAAGGCAGGGGAATACATATCCGAGCCAGGCCCACTTGATCGATCGTCGGCCGAAATGGCCCATGTCGGCATACAGGGCTTCGCCTCCGGTAATCGCCAGCACCACGGCACCCAGCGCAAGATACGCATGGGAACGGTTCTCCAGGAAAAAGTGCACTGCATACCAGGGGTTGATGGCGGCTATGACAGCGGGGTGCTTGAGGATGTTCCACAGGCCGAGCACGCCCAGCGTGCCGAACCAGAACAGCATGATGGGACCAAACAGGGCGCCCACACTTGCGGTGCCTCGCGGCTGGAAGATGAACAGGCCACAGAGCACCGCGATGGTGATCGGCACCACGTACGGCTTGAACATCGGTGTGGCGACTTCGAGGCCCTCGACCGCGGAGAGCACCGACATGGCGGGCGTGATCACGGCATCGCCGTAAAACAACCCGGCGCCGAATATGCCCAGAACCGACATCAGCCACAGCATGCCCGGGCCTGCGCCGCGGGTGCGCATCGCAAGCGAAGTCAGCGCCATGATGCCACCTTCGCCGCGGTTGTCGGCGCGGGTGATGAACATTACATACTTGAGCGATACCGTGATGGTCAGTGCCCAGAAAATCAGCGACAGAATGCCCAGAAGATTATCCGGCGACACCGCTACGGCATGCGGGCCGTTGAAAACCTCCTTCATTGTGTACAACGGGCTGGTGCCGATGTCGCCATAAACCACGCCCATCGCCGCCACGGAGATCGCGGCGAGGCTGGATTTTGACGGACCTACGGTATTGTTGCTATGCACCATAAATTGATTATAGACCCAATGGTAATGGCGCGGCATGTTGCCATCGGCTAACTTTAGTCATAGTGGCGCATGCCTTGGGAAAGTGTCTTGCAGACCATCCCGGGAAGTAGTCCGGAGCAAACGGGGGAATTCCCTGCCGGGATTGTTGCAAGCCGGTGAGCCGACTTGGCCTGGGAGATTGTGGGACGGCCAAGTTTGTCGGATAATGCGCGCCTCGCGCAGCACGCACTCCAATGCTGCCACATCCCTGGCCGGGGTGACGGAATCGGTAGACGTAGCGGTCTCAAACACCGCCGCCGCAAGGCATGGGGATTCGACTTCCCCCCCCGGCACCAAGAACACCCTCAACCCGCATGGGACAGGCAGCAGGCGCGGCCTGCGGCAGGGAAATCGCCGCATTCCGGATTACACTTGGCTCCCAGTGCGCAATGTCTGTCCTCACGGAGGGTATTTTGTGATTTCGCCGAATGCTGGAGTTTCATTGACGATCCTGCGGGCGCTGCCGATTTTCGAGATGCTCGATGACGCCTGCCTCAAGCCCCTGACCCGGGTCGCCACGCTGCGGAGCATTCCGCGGCATACGGCGGTGCTGCACGCCGGCGATCGTACCGACAACATCTACTTCGTTCTGTCGGGCGCCCTGAAGGTGCAGATCAGCGACGACGAAGGGCGCGAGGTCATCCTCTCCATGCTCGGGCCGGGGGAACTGTTCGGCGAAATGGGCGTGCTCGACGATCATCCACGTTCGGCGACCGTATTGGCGGTCGAAGCCAGCGAAGTCGTGGTGATCGGCAAGGCCGATTTCAAGCAGTGCCTGGTGGAAAATCCCGACGTGTCGCTGTTCATCATGCGCAATCTGACCAAGCGCCTGCGTCTGGCCGACCGCAATATCGAGAGCCTGGCCCTGCTCGACGTCTATGGGCGCGTTGCGCGTCTGTTGCTTGAAGCGGCGGAGACCGTGGATGGACGCCTGGTCGTGATGCACAAGATGAGCAAGCAGGACATCGCCAAGATGATCGGCGCTTCGCGCGAGATGGTCAGTCGCGTCATGCGCGATCTTACGGCCCAGGGACTGATCCAGGAGGCGGATGGCCAGTTGATCCTGGTCGATCTGGCGGTGTTCAGACGGCATGGGGATGCCGCCGCGACGAACTGAGTCGCAATGTTCCGGGCGGCGGATCGGGGATAGGGCTCTGCTACTATTCGCGCCGCTCGCCGAGTCGGCTGTCGTTTGCCGCGCCACTCGCAGCAAACAATTCGCAAAATCCTTCCTGCCATCCCGATGCCCTTGACCCTCGCCGACTTCGACTACGCGCTGCCGCCGGAACTGGTTGCGCAGGCACCCTTGCCGCAGCGTTCGGCGAGTCGTTTGCTGGTGGTCGACGGCGAGCGCCGCACCGACAGCCAGTTTGTCGATTTGCCGCAGTGGCTGCGTGCCGGCGATCTGCTGGTGATGAACGACAGCCGGGTGCTGCATGCCCGCCTGCTGGGACGCAAGGAGAGCGGAGGGCAGGTCGAGGTCCTGGTCGAGCGCCTGCTGGAGCCGGATGTGGTCCTGGCCCAGGTGCGGGCCAGCAAGTCGCCGCAGCCGGGCAGCCGCCTGCGGCTTGAGGATGTTCTCGATGTCGAAGTGCTGGGACGGGAAGGCGAGTTCTACCGACTGCGCTTTGCGGGCGATGCCGCGGAATTGATCGAGCAGCATGGCCGCTTGCCGTTGCCGCCCTATATCGAGCGCACCGCAGAGGCTCCCGATGAACTGCGTTACCAGACGGTGTATGCGCGCGAGACCGGCTCGGTGGCGGCGCCCACCGCCGGCCTGCACTTCGATCACGATTTGCTCGCAAAGCTGCGCGAAAAGCAGGTCGAGGTCGCGTATGTCACGCTCCATGTCGGCGCGGGAACCTTCCAGCCGGTGCGAGTGGAGAACCTGGCGGAGCATCGCATGCATACCGAGCGCTACCTGCTGCCGCAATCCACGGCGGATGCGATTGCGGCGACCAGGGCGCGCGGCGGACGGATTGTGGCGGTCGGCACCACGTCCTTGCGCGTGCTGGAATCGGCCGCGCTGGACGGGAAACTGAAAGTCGGCGCTGGCGAGACGGCGCTGTTCGTCACGCCCGGTTTCAAGTTTCGTGTGGTGGATTTGCTGATCACCAATTTCCATCTTTCCAAGTCCACCCTGCTGATGCTGGTGTCGGCCTTCGGCGGGCTGGAAGAAATCCGCGACGCCTATCGCCACGCGATTGCGGCGCGCTATCGTTTTTTCAGTTACGGGGATGCCATGCTGCTGCATCGCAAGTCGACATGAACTTCGAACTGATCGCCACCGACGGTGCGGCGCGGCGCGGAACGCTGACACTGGCGCACGGCGTGGCGCCAACGCCGACTTTCATGCCGGTCGGCACCTATGGCACGGTCAAGGCGATGTCGCCGGATGAACTGGTCGGCATCGGCGCCTCCATTGTGCTCGGCAACACCTTTCATCTCTGGCTGCGGCCCGGGCTGGAAGTGGTCGCGGCACACGGCGGGCTGCATCGCTTCATGGGCTGGAACGGTCCTATCCTGACCGACTCGGGCGGCTTCCAGGTGTTCTCGCTGGGCGACTTGCGCAAGATCACCGAGGAAGGCGTGAAGTTCGCCTCGCCGATCAACGGCGACCGGTTGTTCCTGACGCCGGAAGAGTCGATGCGCATCCAGCATGTGCTGAATTCCGACGTGGTGATGATCTTTGACGAATGTACGCCTTACCCGGCGGACCTGTCGACCGCCGCCGAGTCGATGCGCCTCAGCCTGCGCTGGGCGCAACGCTCGCGCGACGAACACGATCGCCTGCAAAACACCAATGCCCTGTTCGGCATCGTCCAGGGCGGCATGCACGAAGCGCTGCGCGACGAATCGCTGGCGGCGCTGGTCGACATCGGCTTCGACGGTTTCGCCATCGGCGGCCTCTCGGTGGGCGAGCCCAAGGAGGAAATGTCGCGCATCCTCGCCCACACGGCGCCGCGCTTGCCGGCCGACAAGCCGCGTTACCTGATGGGCGTCGGCACCCCGGAGGACCTGGTGTATGCGGTGGGGCAGGGCATCGACATGTTCGACTGCGTGATGCCGACGCGCAATGCCAGGAACGGCTGGCTGTTTACCCGCCATGGCGACGTCAAGATCAAGAACGCCCAGTACAAGGCCGACACGCGGCCGCTGGATGAAAGCTGCGACTGCCATACCTGCCGCAATTTCACCCGCGCCTACCTGCACCATCTGCATCGGGTCGGCGAGATTCTCGGTGCACGGCTGAATACCATCCACAACCTGTTCTATTACCAGACACTGATGGCCGAAATGCGTGCCGCCATCGAGCAGGGCGACTTTGCCGCCTTCTGCCTCCGTTTTAAGCGGGGACGGGCGGGCGAGCAGGTATAATCCGCCCCTTATTTCCGATACTCTTGGAGACTGACAGTGCTGATTTCAAATGCTTACGCGCAAGCGGCCGGCGCCGCCGCCGATCCGACCGGTGGCCTGATGGGCATGCTGCCCATCCTGCTGATGTTCATCGTGCTCTGGTTCGTCATGATCCGGCCGCAAATGAAGAAGGCCAAGGAACAACAGAAAATGGTCAGCGAACTGGCCAAGGGCGATGAAGTGATCACCCAGGGCGGAATCGCCGGCCGCATTGCCAAGGTGGGCGAGAACTACCTGAGCCTGGAAGTGGCCGAAGGCAAGGATGGCCCGGTGGTGATCACCGTGCAGAAGAACGCCGTGGGCGCATTGCTGCCCAAGGGCACGCTGAAAAACCTGTAATTTTCTGAGGGCCGGCTGCGAAAACGCAGGCCGGCCACCACGCCATGAATCGCTACCCGCTCTGGAAGAACGCCACGGTGCTGATCGCCCTGGTGCTCGGACTGCTCTACACCCTGCCCAACTTTTTCGGCGAGGCGCCGGCCGTGCAGGTGGCCAGCGTCAAGTCGACGCACAAGGTCGATGCCAAACTCATGGCCCAGGTGCAGGAAGCGCTCAAGGCAGCGTCGGTCGCACCGCAGGGGGTCGTCCTCGACCTTAACAGTGTTCGCGTGCGGCTGGCCGATACGGATACGCAACTCAAGGCCAGGGACGTCATCGAGAAAGCGCTCAATCCGGTGGCGGCGGATGCGACCTACAGCGTGGCGCTGAATCTGGTGTCGAATTCTCCCAACTGGCTGACCGGCATTCATGCCCTGCCGATGTACCTCGGCCTCGACCTGCGCGGCGGCGTGCATTTTCTGTTGCAGGTGGACATGAAGGGCGCGCTGACCAAGCGTCTCGACTCGATCGGTGCCGATTTGCGCAGCCTGATGCGCGACAAGAACATTCGCCATGGCGGCATCAGCCGCGAAGG
Source organism: Sulfuritalea hydrogenivorans sk43H (assembly GCF_000828635.1). Taxonomy (GTDB): domain Bacteria; phylum Pseudomonadota; class Gammaproteobacteria; order Burkholderiales; family Rhodocyclaceae; genus Sulfuritalea; species Sulfuritalea hydrogenivorans. The sequence goes on along the minus strand of NZ_AP012547.1, from coordinate 2,815,424 downwards.
GCAGAGCGTGGCGATCCGTTTCCGCGAGGCGGAAACACGCGAAAAGGCGCGTGCTGCGCTGACGGATAACCAGCCCGATCTGCAACTGGCCGACGGCCAGGATGGGGCGGATCTCAAGCTGGTGGCGACGCTCAAGCCGGAAGCGCAGAAGCGCATCCAGGAATTCGCGGTCAAGCAGAACATCACCACCCTGCACAACCGCATCAACGAACTCGGCGTCGCCGAGCCGGTGATCCAGCAGCAGGGCGCGGATCGCATCGTGGTGCAATTGCCGGGCGTGCAGGACACCGCCAAGGCCAAGGACATTCTCGGCCGCACGGCGACGCTGGAAGTGCGCATGGTCGATGACGAAGCCAGTGCCAACCCGAGCGTCATGGAACTGGCGGCGCGCGGCCAGCCGCCGGCAGGCACCGAATACTACGTCGAGCGCGGCGGGCGCGGCCTGCTGGTCAAGAAGCAGGTGGTGCTGACGGGTGAGCGGCTGACCGATGCCCAGCCCGGCTTCGACAACCAGACCCACGAGGCCGCGGTGCACCTGTCCCTCGACTCGGCCGGCGCGCGAATCTTCAAGGACGTGACGCGCGAGAGCGTGGGCAAGCGCATGGCCATCCTGCTGATCGAAAAGGGCAAGGGCGAGGTCGTCACCGCGCCGGTCATCCGCACCGAGATCGGCGGCGGCCGCGTGCAGATTTCCGGTCGCATGAGCACCATGGAAGCCAACGATGTGGCGCTGCTGCTGCGCGCCGGCAGCCTGGCGGCGCCGATGGAAATCATCGAGGAACGCACCATCGGCCCCAGCCTCGGTGCCGACAACATCGCCAAGGGCTTCAACTCGACCCTGTGGGGCTTCTCCGCGATCTCGGCCTTCATGATCGCCTACTACCTGCTGTTCGGCATGGTGTCGGTGGTGGCGCTCTCGGCCAACCTGCTGTTCCTGGTCGCGCTGCTGTCCCTCTTGCAGGCGACGCTGACCCTGCCCGGCATCGCCGCCATCGCCCTGACGCTGGGCATGGCCATCGACGCCAACGTGCTGATCAACGAGCGCGTGCGCGAGGAACTGCGCAACGGCAGCACGCCGCAGGCCGCCATCATGGCGGGCTACGAGCGGGCCTGGGCGACGATTCTCGATTCCAACGTGACGACGCTGATCGCCGGCGTGGCCTTGCTGATCTTCGGCTCGGGGCCGGTGCGCGGCTTTGCCGTCGTGCATTGCCTCGGCATCCTCACTTCGATTTTCAGTTCCGTGGTCGTTTCGCGGGCCATGGTGAACCTGATCTACGGTCGCCGTCGCAAGCTGGAAGCCTTGAGCATCGGCCAGGTCTGGAAGCCCGGCCTCGGCACCAAGTAAGGACATCGCCATGGAATTCTTCCGCATCAGAAAAGATATCCCCTTCATGCGCCATGCGCTGGTGTTCAACGTCATCTCGTTGGTCACCTTCCTGCTGGCGGTGTTCTTCCTGGTCAACAAGGGACTGCACTTCTCGATCGAGTTCACCGGCGGCACCTTGCTCGAAGTGAATTACGCGCAGGCGCCCGATCTCGACAAACTGCGCAAACAGATGGAAGCGGACGGGTTCACCGATACGCAGATACAGAACTTCGGTTCGTCGCGCGATGTGCTGATCCGGGTGCCGCTGTCGAAGGACGCGGAGACCTCCAAGGTGGGCGAGCGCGTCATGGCCTCGCTGATGAAAGTCGGCGCTGGCGGTACGGCGGGCAATCAGGCCGATGCCGCGCCGACGCTCAAGCGCGTCGAATTCGTCGGCCCGCAAGTCGGCAAGGAACTCGCATCCGACGGTGCGCTGGCACTGCTGCTCGTCGTCTGCGGCATCGTGCTGTATCTGGCGATGCGATTCGAATGGCGCTTTGCCGTCTCGGCCATCATCGCCAACCTGCACGACGTGGTGATCATTCTCGGCTTCTTCGCGCTGTTCCAGTGGGAGTTCTCCCTGCCGGTGCTGGCGGCCGTATTGGCGGTGCTCGGCTATTCGGTAAACGAGTCGGTGGTGGTGTTCGACCGGGTGCGCGAAACCTTCAAGAAGAAGCGCGGCATGACGACACCGGAGGTGCTCGATCACGCCATCACCAGCACCATCTCGCGCACCATCATCACCCACGGCTGCACGCAGATGATGGTCACCTCCATGCTGATCTTCGGCGGCCCGGCCCTGCATTACTTTGCGCTGGCGCTGACCATCGGCATCCTGTTCGGCATCTACTCCTCCGTTCTTGTGGCCAGCCCGCTGGTGATGTGGATGGGCGTTTCCCGCGAGCAGTTCATCCAGGTCAAGGTCGAAAAGCAGGAAGCCGTGGTCTGATGCAACGCTTCCGCGTCTGGGACCTGCCGACCCGGATATTTCACTGGACTTTGGCATTCTGTGTCGTCGGCTCGTTCGTCACCGCGAAGATCGGCGGCAACGCCATGGTCTGGCATGGACGCATCGGCGTGACGGTGGTCGGTTTGCTGGTATTCCGGCTGGTATGGGGTTTTTCCGGCTCGACCTATGCACGTTTTTCCCAGTTCGTGCGGGGGCCGAGCGCGATCAGGGCCTACCTGCGCGGGCAGTGGCAGGGCGCGGGACACAACCCGCTGGGCGCGCTTTCGGTGCTGGCGATGCTGGCAACGTTGATGCTGCTGGTGGCGACGGGCTTGTTCGCCAACGACGACATCGCGTTCGAGGGCCCTCTCTATGCGCTGGTCGGCAAGGAATTCTCGGATCGGCTGGTCGGCCTCCACCGTCTGATCGAGCCAGCAATCATCCTGCTGGTGCTGGCGCATCTGGGCGCCATCTTCTATTACGTTCGGGTGAAGAAGGAAAGCCTGGTCCGGCCGATGGTTACCGGTTGGAGAGTCGGCGCTGGCGAGACGGCGAAAGGCGGGGGTGCGATCGCCTTCTGCGTCGCTCTGGTGATTGCCCTGGCTGCGGCGTATGGCGCCAGCGGTGCCTGGTTGCCTGAAGAGCCCACCGCGCCGCCCGCCGCGGCAGGCAGCGCGCCGGCATTCTAGAACCGCTTCGCTTCTTCAAAACAACAAGGCCGCTCGACGAGCGGCCTTGTCGCCGTGCGCCCCGAAGGGGCTTCAGTCTTCCTTGCGGAACTTGTCGTGGCAACCCTTGCAGGTCTCGCCAAGCTTGCCGAACTGGGTCTTGATTGCGGCAAGGTCTCCGCTGGCGGCAACCCTGGCCATTTCGTTGGCGGCTTCCATGTAAGGTTTGGCCACCTTGCCGACGCCTTCCTTGTCGGAAAACAGTTCAGCCTTGACGCGGGTTTCCTTCCAGCCCTTGCCCTTGTCGGTACCCGGCTGGAACAGGACGCCCATGCCCGAGTTGGCGATGGCCTGGATCATGTTGGCGGCCTGAACGACCTGATCCTTGTTGTAGGTGCCCTCGATGTTGGCCTTGATGCGGCCCATGTTCCAGGCCATGGTGTGATAGGCCGACTGGCGCCAGCGAATCTGGTCTTCGGGCTTGCCAATGGATTGGGCCAGCGCCGCGGTGGATAGGCCCAGCATCAGGGTTGCAGCAACGATGTTCTTGAATTTCATGAGAGCTCCTTGTTCTGTCGAGGGGAATTTTCAGCATCTACCTGCAAACGGTATACGCATGACGCCGGGGAATTATTCCATACATCGGCAAGGCAGGGCGGGTACCAGGATTCCCGCCGGGGAATCATTCAATGGCCGTGGCGAAGACGTGCTTCACGCGCAGAAGGTCCTTGCCATCCGTCAGTGCCAACAGGCGGTCGATGTTGGGATGCTTGCCGGGATTCTGCCTGGCGTCCTCGGTGTGTTCGGCATACAGCTCCAGCCCTTTGCGAGCGGCCTCTGCGGTGATGGCACCGTAGATCTGACCGAGATGGTTGTACACCGCCAGCGAGCCGGTCTGTCCCGGCTTGTTCTCTATCGTGGCAGCCACTGTGCCATCGCCGTCGAGCAACTGAATTGCCGCCAGATGCGAGATGCGGGGAAGCTGCTTGAGGTTGTCGGCGAAAGCCATGTCAGATCTTCTTCGCCAATTCCGCCGCCTTGCCGATGTAGGAGGCGGGGGTCATGTCGAGCAGTCGCTGGCGGTCGGCTTCCGGCAGCGGCAGCCTGGCAATGAACTGGCGCAGCGCTTCCTTCTCGATGCCCTTGCCGCGCGTGAGTTCCTTGAGTTGTTCGTAGGGGTTGGGCACGCCAAAGCGGCGCATCACGGTCTGCACCGGCTCGGCCAGCACTTCCCAGGCTTCGTCGAGGTCTTCCGCAAGGCGCTGCGGATTGGCTTCGAGCTTGTTCAGGCCGCGCAGGGTCGAATCGAAAGCGAGCAGCGTATAGCCGAAGGCGACGCCCATGTTGCGCAGCACGGTTGAGTCGGTCAGGTCGCGCTGCAGGCGGGAGATCGGCAGTTTTTCCGCGAGGTGCCGCAACACCGCGTTGGCGAGGCCCAGATTGCCTTCGGAGTTTTCAAAGTCGATCGGGTTGACCTTGTGCGGCATGGTCGACGAGCCGATTTCGCCTGCCTTGAGTTTCTGCTTGAAATAGCCCAGCGAAATGTATTGCCAGATGTCGCGGTCGGCATCGATCAGGATCGTGTTGGCGCGCGCCATGGCATCGAACAGTTCCGCCATCGCATCGTGCGGCTCGATCTGGATGGTGTAGGGGTTGAACTCCAGCCCGAGCGACTCGATGAAGCGGCGATTGAAACTCTCCCAGTCGACATCCGGATAGGCAGAGAGATGCGCGTTGTAGTTGCCGACGGCGCCGTTGAACTTGGCGGTGAGCGACACGGCGGCAATCTGGCGGCGAGTACGGATCAGGCGCGCCGCGATGTTGGCCATTTCCTTGCCCAGTGTTGTCGGCGTGGCGGGTTGTCCGTGAGTCCGGGCCAGCATCGGCAGGTCCGCCAGTTGGTGCGCCAGTTCGCGCAGGCGTGCGATCACGCGGTCGAGTTCTGGCAACAGGTTATCGGCAATGGCATCCTTCAGCATCAGCGCGTGCGACACGTTGTTGATGTCTTCGGAGGTGCAGCCGAAATGTATGAATTCGCTGACACGCATCACCTCGGCGTTGTCGGCCAGACATTCCTTGAGCCAGTACTCCATGGCTTTGACGTCATGATTGGTGCGGGCTTCGATGGTCTTGATGGCATCCGCATCGGCGACCGAGAAATCGGCAATGACGCGGCCGAGACGGGTGATGGTGGCATTTGAAAATGCGGGGCATTCGGCGATTTCACCGGCGGCTGCAAGTGCCTTGAGCCATTCGATTTCGACCCGGACGCGATTGCGGATGAGACCGTACTCGGAGAAATGGATGCGCAGGTTCTCGACCTTCGCGGCGTAGCGCCCATCGAGCGGTGAAAGTGCGGTGAGTGCGGTGAGTGTCATGTTGTTGGCGAGGAAAGGATGACGCGCGGCAAGCGCCGGGGGAGCGCGGAATTTTAACATGCAGGTTTCAGCAGCCTGGTTGCGCGCCTGCTGTCGCCAGCGGGGCGCGTGTTATAGTTTCCTCGCCCAAAAAATCTCCGATTTGACCAAATGAAACTGATTGCATCCCTTACCAGTCCCTATGTCCGCAAGATTCGCATCGTGCTGGCGGAAAAGAAGATCGATTACGACCTGGTGCTCGATTCGCCGTGGGAGCAGGGGAACCGGGTAGCAGTGCTCAATCCGCTGGGCAAGGTTCCGGTGCTGGTGCTGGATGATGAATCCACTCTTTTCGATTCCCGCGTAATTGCCGAGTATCTGGATGCAGTGGCGCCAAACAATCGCCTGATTCCCGCTTCGGGAAGGGAGCGGATCAGCGTCAAGCGCTGGGAAGCGATGGCGGATGGCGTTCTTGATGCCGCCGTGGCTGCTTTTCTCGAATCGCGGCGTCCCGATGGCGAACGCAGTCCGTCGTGGATTGAACGGCAGCGCGGGAAGATCAACCAGACCTTGCAGGTGATGTCCGGTGAGTTGGGGGAACAGCCATGGTGCCATGGCAACAGCATGTCGCTGGCGGATATCGCCGTGGGCTGCGCGCTGGGCTATGTCTCCTTTCGGCTCGGCGACATTCGCTGGAACGAGCAGTACCCCAACCTGGCCCACCTTTACGAGAAGCTGATGCAGCGTCCCGCGTTCGTGGAAACCGCGCCGCCACCGGGCTAGTATTTACGATTGCTGCGTTCCGTTTTTCTCTTCTTGCGACTGCGTCGCCGTGCCGTCGAGTCGGGCAATCAGGCGCGGCAAGAGCTTTTTTTCGGCTTGATGGGTAAGTTCTCCCATCAACTGGTCCGCCAATCCATCCGTCACCTTGAGCACCGCGTGCGGTAGCTCCTGATCCAACCAGCGCGACAACTCCTCGCGCAGCGCGTCGAGGTGCTGCTGCATGTGTGGCGGTGCCGTGGCAAGCGCAGCTTCATGTTCCGTGACGACATCGGTCAGGGTCGGCAAGTCCTCATCGGCCTGCGTCACTTGTTCTGCTGGCACAGAAGCACCGGCGACATATACCCGGGTGCGGCGAATCAGCGCGTCAGCTTTGCGCAGGAGATCCGCGGTATTGTCGTCAGCCATGGTCTAAATACCCCCCGAGATATCGTTGGCTTCCAGTGGGTAGCCGCGCTCCCGATAGAAGCGGAAGCGCTCGCGGCCCGGCAATTTGTCGTCATTCTCGGCACTGACGATCTCTATCAACTGCTGAAAGCGGCTGAAACCGGGAGGAACCTCGTCAGACAGATTCAAGAGACATTCATCATGCAGCGGATGGTCGAGGTCGGACGCAAGAATGATCGGTGTTTCGGCGGCCAGTTTGTCGCCTGCTCTGCAATGGGGGGTAAATCCTGTCGCGGAGTGTGTCCATAACAGGCGATCCAAGTGCTCGCTGCGTTCGGTAGCGGGCACATAGACGAGTACCTGCTTGCCTTCCCGGCCGGCCTGCGCAAGCCAGGCGGCAACTGCCTGAAGCCTGTCGAGCGCGCCGTGTAGAAAGGTGATTTGCGTCATCTCCGCTTGCGCTTGCCGGTTGGCTTGGGAGCGTGGGCCGCGCGATCCATCAGAAAGTGGGTGAGCAGGGGGACCGGCCGGCCGGTAGCACCCTTTTCCTTGCCGGAACGCCAAGCCGTACCCGCGATGTCGAGGTGCGCCCAGTTGTATTTTTCCGTGAAGCGGGCCAGGAAGCATGCGGCGGTGATGGTGCCCGCCGGGCGACCGCCGATATTCGCCATGTCGGCAAAGTTGCTTTTCAGTTGCTCCTGATAATCATCCCACAGGGGCAACTGCCAGGCCCGGTCGTAGGAGTCGTGCCCGGCATCGAGCAGGTCGCGCGCCAGGCTGTCATGGTTGCCCAGCAAACCGGTGGCCACGTGCCCCAGAGCGATGACGCAGGCGCCCGTGAGCGTGGCGATGTCCACCACGCACTCGGGATCGAAGCGCTCGACATATGTCAGCGCATCGCACAGTATCAGCCGGCCCTCGGCATCCGTGTTCAGAATCTCGACGGACTGACCGGACATCGAAGTGATCACGTCTCCCGGCTTGGTCGCGGCGCCTCCCGGCATGTTCTCCGTGGACGGGATGACGCCGATGACGTTGAGCGGCAGCTTCATCATGGCTGCGGCCTTGAGCGTTCCGAGTACGCTGGCGGCACCGCACATGTCGTACTTCATTTCATCCATTTCCGGTCCCGGCTTGAGCGAAATGCCGCCGGAATCGAAGGTGATGCCCTTGCCGACCAGCACTACCGGCTTTGCTCCGGCGGCACCGCCGGCATGGCGCAGGACGATGAACTTGGGTGGCTCGTGCGATCCCCGTGCGACGGAAAGCAGGGTGTTCATGCCCAGCTTTTCCATGTCGGCGCGATCGAGAATGTCGACGCCGAGGCCATGCGATTTTGCGAGTTGCTTCGCCTGATCGGCGAGGTAGGTCGGGGTGCAGATGTTGCCCGGAAGGTTGCCAAGATCCTTGGCCAGTTCGACGCCTGCGGCAATCGCCAAGCCTTCGGCCAGGGCCGCTTCGGCGATGGCAAGCTCGTTGCGGCGGGTGACGCAGAACGTCAGTTTGCGCAGCGGACGGCGCACTTCGTCCTTTTTCGATTTGAGGCGATCGAACCGGTAGACGGTTTCCTGCACCACGAGTGCAGCCTGCCGAATCTTCCAGGTCACATCCCGCTTCCTTACATCGAGCTCCGTCAGATAGAGGGTGCCGTCGAAGCCTCCGGTTTCATTGAGCTGACGTACTGCAGTCGCCAGTGCGGCACGATATTCCTTTTCGCGGAATTCCCTTTCCTTGCCGAGGCCTACCAGCAGGACACGATCCGCTTCGACACCGGGTACGCCGTGCAGCAGCAGGCTGGAGCCTGCTTTGCCTTCCATGTCGCCGCGACGGAGGATGTCGCTGAGAAACTGGTCCGCTGCGCTATCGACAATCTCCGCTGGCGCGGAAAGTTTTCTCGGTTCGAAGACGCCAACGACAACGCAGGCACTGCGCTGCTTTTCCGGGCTTCCGCTTTTTATGCTAAATTCCAAAACACTCTCCTCGGGGAATGAGGGAAATCGGAGAAATCTTCATGTTTCGCGTGATTTCCGCTGGTGCCTCGATTATTCCCCAAGTTTTCACTAAAAGTCAAAGCAGGCTGTCCGCTACACGATGATTTTCCAGCGCGCCGCAATTCGGGAGTTCACCCATACGGCGGCAGGGGTCTTTGTCGCGCTATTCGCGATCCTGATGACCACGCAGCTGATTCGTCTGCTGGGCGATGCGGCAGGTGGCAAACTTGCTTCCGAAGCTGTCATCGCACTCTTGGGCTTCCGCGCCATCAGCTACCTGCCAGTGCTGCTTTCCCTGACATTGTTTGTCGCAGTATTGATGACCCTGTCGCGCTGGTACCGCGATTCGGAAATGGTCGTCTGGCTGGCATCAGGCATACCGCTGACCGCATGGATCAAGCCCGTGCTGAAGTTTGTCGCCCCCCCCGTGGTGGTGATTGCCGTTCTATCCCTGTTGCTGGCGCCTTGGGCAACGCAGAAGAGCGAGGCATACCGTCAGAGCATGGATCAGCGTGATGATGTTGCGCGCGTTTCGCCCGGGGCGTTCAATGAGTCGGGCGCGGCTGATCGTGTGTTTTTTGTCGAGAGCATAGCGGGCGAGGAAGGGAAGGTGAAGAACGTCTTCATCAGTTCCATCCAGCAAGGTCGGCTGGGTGTGATGGCCACGGCACAGGGGCATACGGAAACCATGCCCAATGGTGATCGCTTTCTTGTTCTTGATCGCGGGCGGCGCTATGAAGGCACTGCCGGAACCGCCGAATATCGCGTGATGGAGTTTGACCGTTACGCCTTGCGTATCGAAACCAAGGAGGCTCGCGGGTTTGAGGAGTCACCGCGCACCAAGCCCTTGTGGGATCTGCTGCGCGATCCACAACCCGCCAATCTGGCTGAGCTGCTCTGGCGCCTCGGTCTGCCGCTGGCAGCCCTGAATCTCGCCGTTCTGGCCATTCCGTTGTCCTTCGTCAATCCGCGCGCCGGGCGGACCAACAACCTGATTTTCGCGCTGCTCACCTACATGATCTACAGCAATTTGCTCAGTGTCAGCCAGGCGTGGGTTGCACAGGGGAAATTACGCTTCGAAATAGGTGTCTGGGCAGTGCACGTCGGCATGTTCCTGCTGCTCATTGTGCTGTTCTATCGCCGGCAGAATCCGCTTGCCTGGGGCAAAGCGCGGTGGCGGCGCTGAAGATATACGAGCGCCATCTGGCGCGGGAAATCTACGCTTCCACGACTCTGGTCCTGGCAGCGTTTCTGATGTTGTTCGCCTTCTTCGACCTGATCCATCAACTTGAAAGCATAGGCAAGGGGGGATATCAACTGCAGCATGCACTCGGCTATGTGACGCTGACGTTGCCCGGCCGATTGTATGAACTGTTTCCGATCGGGGTTTTGATCGGCACTCTGTATGCACTTACGGTTCTTGCTCGTCATTCAGAGATCACCGTGCTCCGCGCGGCAGGGCTCTCGACGCGAGATCTGCTGATCACCCTGGCAAAAATAGGACTGATGTTCGCCGCGCTGACCCTTCTCGTTGGCGAATTTGTTGCGCCGCCGGCTGAACGGGCCGCCCAGCAGCTAAGGCTCAAGGCCATGGGCTCTTTGGTGGCCCAGGAATTTCGCTCCGGTTTGTGGGTGAGGGACGAGCGCGCGTTTGTCAATGTTCGCGAAGTGCTGCCGGATGCCTCTTTGCAAAATGTTCGCGTATTTGAATTCGATGACCGGTTCCAATTGCTGTCGATCAGCCAGGCAGAGCGCGGGCGCTATCTTTCCTCGGGGAATTGGTCGCTTGAGGGAGTGGTTCGCACGGTATTTTCCGGCGACTCTGCAAGCGTCGAGCGGTACGGCGAGCTCAAATGGAAATCCGCCCTCAATCCGGATCTGTTGGCCGTGCTCCTGGTGGTTCCGGAGCGCATGTCGCTGGTCAATCTGTATCTCTATATACGGCATCTGAGCGGAAACCAGCAGAAGACCGATCGCTACGTCATCGCGATGTGGAAAAAGCTGATTTATCCCTTGGCAGCACTGGTAATGATGGCACTGGCGCTGCCGTTTGCCTATATGCAGGATCGCATGGGTGCCGTCAGCATCCGGGTATTTGCCGGCATCATGCTGGGCATCGGGTTTCATATGCTGAATGGATTGTTTTCCAGTCTGGGCGTGATCAACAGCTGGCCGCCCTTCTTTTCCGCAATAACCCCCAGTGTGCTTTTCCTGGTGACTGCTGCCGGGATGCTCTGGTGGGTCGAGCGGCGCTGATCGACTTGAGTGCCTGTCTGGTCAGACGCGCTTGAACACTATTCGGGTACCCGCCAGCCGGTCGTGAAGGAACTGGCGGTCGCGGTCAAACAACGCCCACAATAGCCCTGCTCCCAGGTAGATTACGCTCGGCCAGGCCAAGGCATAGCGCAATGCAAGGCGAGCCAGGGATGGCTGCTCTCCGCTCGGAGTAGACAGCGCAATTTTCCAGGTCTGCATCGCGAGGGTCTGTCCTCCGCGATGCCAGCACCATATGAAGTAGGCGCCTAGCACCACGAAAACATGGAGGATCAATGCCCAGCCAGGCAGCGCGATCCCGAAGCCCATGCCGAGGCTGAGATGCGGAAGCAGGAAAGCCACTGAGAGCAGCCCCAGCAGCAGCAGGCTTTCGTAGGCCATGCTGGCAAGGCGACGCCGCAGGCTGGGCAATGGCGCCAGGGCTATGGCGGCAGAATCTGGCATCGGGGTGGATCAGCGAACTGCAGCTTGGCCGGCCGGGGTACTTGCTGGCGCTGGGGTCGGCGCGGACGATGGTACAGGGACAGTTGCCTGCTTCGACGGAGGCGGGCGTGGCGTCGGCTTACGGGCAGCTTCGGCCTTGAGGCGAGTTTTCTCGCTTTCGGGCAGTTCCTTGTATTCCTGCCATTTCAGCTTGACGGCCTCCTTCTTTTCTGGAGAGGCCTTCAGCAGTGATTTGTATTGTTCTCTGGCATGCTTGCGCTCATCAGGCGTGAGCTTGGCCCAGTCGGTCATCCGGCGCTGCATGCGGGCCTGCTCGTCGGCGCTGAGGGATGAGTAGCGTTGGGCGATACCAATCCACTTTTTGCGGCGAAACCCTTCCATTTTGTCCCACTCAGGGGACAGCGGGGCAAGGATGCGCTTTTGCTCCCCGGTCAATTCAGCCCATGATGGCTGAGGCAGGGGCGGGACGATGACTGCATGGCCGAGTGGAGAGGCCAGCCAGAGCGCTACTGCGAGGATGAGTCCGAAGCGCGCTCGAGCCATACGTGGAAGCCTCGATCAAGGTAGGCGGACGGGGGCAGTTCGTCGGCAAGCAGGGCGCTGTCGATTTCCTCGAATTCCTGAGATTGCTGAAAGGCATTCCAGTAATACGTACCCATGATGCCGACACTCAGAGCCATCACGGCAAGCAAGCTACGCGCGCTTGGAAATACTAGCATTTCAATGTTGTGCCCGATTCCGGCCAAGCGCAAGCCCCTTACTGCAACCCGCTGACTACTCAACGCTGTCTGACGGGCTTCATGGAGGCGACCAGTCACCTTCTTGTCAAGCGTGTCCAAGCCCTGATTGAGAATTTGCCTTGTTTTGTAACCGAATTCAGTATCTTCGTTCATAACTCGATGCCCTTCGCCTTGAGTGCTTCGGCCAGAGTATGGGTGGCGCGCGAACAATGCGTCTTTACGCTGCCCTCCGAACACCCCATTGCCTCCGCAGTTTCGGCAATATCCATTTCTTCCCAATAACGCATCAGGAAGGCTTCACGTTGACGTGGAGGCAGCTTTTCGATTTCTTTTTCAATTGCACCAAGGAGTTGCGATCGTTCCAGTTGCCGGTGTGGTGTGGTCAGTCCATCTGACTCGTTTTCAGCTGCAAAAGTTTCAAGCGGATCGGCATCCTCGTCATCGCTTGGGGAAAGGGAAGACAGCAGGGTTGTCCACAGGGAGCGGACCTTTGATCGCCGGTAATTGTCGCGGATGGCATTTTGCAGGATTCGCTGAAACAGCATCGGCCATTCCGTCACCGGCCGGTCACCGTATTTCTCCGCGAGTTTCATCATCGCATCCTGGACAATGTCCAGCGCGGTCTCCTCGTTCCGAATGGCGAACATCGCCTGTTTGAAGGCTCGTCGCTCTACGCTGGCAAGGAAAGTTGAAAGTTCGGTTCGGGAACTCAGAGGGGACTCCTGCCGGGATTCAGCAGTTTTTCATTACGCGGGACTGGCTATATCTGCAAGGGATACCGTCTGCGGTGCGAGCACCACAGACATAAATCTTGACCATTTGCGGGCGAGTCAGTAAGGTTATACGTTTCACTCGAAAAGTGTAACAGGTGTAACCAATGCAGCTAACCGGCGCAGAAATTGTAATCAGGTGCTTGCAGGAGGAAAAGGTCGAGTACGTATTCGGCTATCCCGGCGGCTCAGTACTCTTTATTTACGACGAACTCTTCAAGCAGGACAAATTCAAGCATGTTCTGGTTCGCCATGAGCAGGCGGCCGTCCATGCTGCGGATGCTTATTCGCGATCTTCCAACAAGATCGGGGTCTGCATGGTCACCTCGGGTCCGGGCGTCACCAACGCGGTAACGGGAATTGCGACAGCGCATATGGACTCGGTGCCAATGGTCATCATCAGCGGCCAGGTACCGACAGCCTATATCGGCCAGGATGCTTTCCAAGAGTGCGACACGGTGGGGATTACCCGACCTTGCGTCAAGCACAATTTTTTGGTCAAGGATGTCAGGGATCTGGCGATCACCTTGAAAAAGGCCTTCTACATTGCCAAGACCGGCCGCCCCGGTCCCGTGCTGGTCGATATTCCGAAGGACATCACCAACCAGAAGTGCGAGTTCGACTATCCCAAGACGATTGCCATGCGTTCCTACAACCCGGTGGTCAAGGGTCACAGCGGGCAGATCAAGAAGGCGGTGCAGATGCTGCTGGAGGCCAAGCGGCCGATGATCTATGCGGGCGGCGGGGTGATTCTCTCAGATGCCGCGGAAAAGCTCGCTAAGCTTGCCCGCACACTCGGGTATCCGGTAACCAACACCCTGATGGGTTTGGGCGGTTATCCCGCAACCGACAAGCAGTCACTCGGCATGCTGGGCATGCACGGCACCTACGAGGCCAACATGGCCATGCAGAACTGCGATGTGCTGATTGCCGTCGGTGCGCGGTTCGACGATCGGGTGATTGGCAATCCGGTGCATTTCGCCGAGATCCCGCGCAAGATCATCCACATTGACATAGACCCTTCCTCGATTTCCAAGCGCGTCAAGGTCGATGTCCCCATCGTCGGCAATCTTCCGGATGTCCTGGATGAACTGCAGAAACTTCTCGAAGCTTCTGCCGGCGTGCCTGATTCGAAGGCATTGGCGGTCTGGTGGAAGCAGATCGACGAATGGCGCGGCAAGAAGTCGCTCAAGTACAAGCAGGGCAAGGAAGTCATCATGCCCCAGTACGTCGTGGAAAAACTCTACGAGGTTACGGGCGGCGAGGCCTTCATCACCTCCGACGTTGGGCAGCACCAGATGTGGGCGGCGCAGTACTACAAGTTCGACAAGCCACGGCGCTGGATCAACTCTGGCGGTTTGGGCACAATGGGCGTTGGTTTGCCCTATGCGATGGGTGTGCGTTTCGCCAACCCGAAGGCGACGGTGGCATGCGTCACCGGAGAGGCCTCGATCCAGATGAACATTCAGGAGTTGTCGACAGCCAAGCAGTTCCGCCTGCCGATCAAGATCATCAACCTCAACAATCGCTATCTCGGCATGGTGCGGCAGTGGCAGCAGATGTTTCATGGCAACCGCTATTCGGAATCCTATGTCGATGCCCTGCCCGATTTCGTGAAGCTGGCAGAGTCGTACGGGCATGTCGGTATGAAAATCGAGCGTCCCGCCGATGTGGAACCGGCTTTGCGCGAGGCATTCACCAAGCACAAGAATGATCTTGTTTTCATGGACTTCCTCACTGACCAGACGGCGAATGTCTACCCGATGGTGGCCGCCGGCAAGGGATTGTCGGAAATGATCCTGGCCGAGGAGCTGTAAGCATGCGACACATTATTTCCATTCTTATTGAAAACGAGGCTGGCGCACTTTCCCGTGTTTCGGGACTGTTTTCTGCCCGCGCTTTCAACATCGAGTCGCTGACGGTAGCACCGACGGAAGATGCTTCACTTTCCCGCATGACCATTGTCAGCACGGGTTCTGACGAAGTCATCGAACAGATCACCAAGCAGCTCAACAAGCTGATAGATGTCGTCAAGGTAGTGGATCTGTCCGAGGCCGCGCACATCGAGCGCGAGCTGATGCTGGTCAAGGTGCGAGCCGCCGGCAAGGATCGTGAGGAGATGAAGCGCATCGCCGATATATTCCGCGGCCGCATCATCGATGTCACCGATTCGACCTACGTCATCGAACTGACGGGTAATGGCTCCAAGCTGGATGCCTTCCTCGAAGCCATCGATCGCGCGCTGATCCTCGAAACCGTTCGCACTGGCGTGTCCGGCATCGGACGCGGCGATCGCATTCTCAAAGTCTGAACTCTGAAATCAAGGAAAAACAATGAAAGTTTATTACGACAAGGACGCAGATCTGTCCCTCATCAAGGGTAGGAAAGTCACCATCGTCGGCTACGGCTCGCAAGGCCATGCTCATGCCCAGAACCTCAAGGATTCGGGCGTCAAGGTAACCGTCGGTTTGCGCAAGGGCGGCGCTTCGTGGGACAAGGCCAAGAAAGCCGGTCTCAAGGTCGAGGAAGTTGCCAAAGCGGTGAAGGATGCAGACGTCGTGATGATGCTGTTGCCTGACGAGACAATTCCCTCGGTTTATTACGGCGAGGTCGAATCCAACATGAAGAAGGGCGCAGCCCTGGCTTTCGCCCATGGCTTCAATGTTCATTACAACCAGGTGGTCCCGCGTACCGACGTCGATGTGATCATGGTCGCTCCGAAAGGCCCCGGCCATACCGTGCGTTCCGAGTATCTTCGTGGCGGCGGCGTTCCCTCGCTGATCGCCATTCATCAGGACAAGTCGGGCAAGGCCAAGGATATTGCTTTGTCCTATGCAGCAGCCAACGGCGGCACCAAGGGTGGCGTGATCGAGACCAACTTCCGCGAAGAAACCGAGACCGATCTGTTCGGGGAACAGGCGGTCCTTTGCGGCGGTCTGGTTGAATTGATCAAGGCCGGCTACGAGACACTGACCGAGGCCGGCTATGCGCCTGAGATGGCGTATTTCGAGTGCCTGCATGAGGTCAAGCTGATCGTCGATCTGATTTTCGAAGGCGGCATCGCCAACATGAACTACTCCATCTCCAACAATGCCGAGTATGGCGAGTACGTGACCGGCCCGAAAGTGATCGGTGCCGAAGCCCGCGCCGCAATGAAGGATGCCCTGAAGGCGATTCAGGAAGGCGAGTATGCGAAGAAGTTCATTCTCGAGGGCCGTACCAACTATCCGGAAATGACCGCGCGTCGTCGCTTGACGGCTGCCCATCCGATCGAGCAGGTCGGCGAGCAGTTGCGGGCAATGATGCCGTGGATCAAGAAGAACAAACTGGTCGACCAGACCAAGAATTGATTTCAGTGCGGAAGTTACGAAGGGCACAGCATCGCTGTGCCCTTTTTCCATCAGCTTTCATTCTTGCGCGAGGAGTTCACGACGCATGCCGGCGCAAAGGCGGCCGGAACACTTGCCGCTTGGGTTTGCTGACCCGGTAGAATAAGGTTTGTCTCCCACTCGTCCAAAATCATGCCGGTGATCCCGCCCCGCAAGACGTTGATGAACCCCGAACTGCGTCGGCGCGGCATTTATGTGCTGCCCAATCTGCTGACGACGGCTGCTTTATTCGCTGGCTTTTATGCCATTGTTCAGGCCATGACCGGCCGTTTCGAGAATGCGGCAGTGGCCATTTTCATCGCCATGGTATTCGATGGCCTTGACGGGCGCGTGGCACGCATGACGCGAACCCAGAGTGCTTTCGGCGCGGAATACGATTCGCTGTCCGACATGGTCTCCTTCGGCGCGGCTCCTGCCTTGATTGCATTCGAATGGGCCATGAAGGGGATGGGCAAGTGGGGCTGGATCGCCGCATTTGTTTACTGCGCAGGCGCCGCACTGCGCCTGGCCCGGTTCAATACCAATATCGGCGTGGTCGACAAGCGCTATTTTCAGGGACTGCCGAGCCCGGCTGCGGCTGCACTGGTGGCCGGATTCGTCTGGATCATCAACGATCTCAATATCCCCGGTGAAGAGGTTCGCTGGTATGCGTTTGCGTTGACTCTGTTTGCGGGAGTCACCATGGTCAGTACGCTGCCCTACTGGAGCGGCAAGGACATCAACCTGCGCCGGAGTGTACCGTTCATGGTACTTCCTGCCATTGTTCTTGGCTATGTGCTGGTGTCGTCGTATCCGCCGGGAGTGCTGTTCGCCTTGTTTCTTGCCTACGCCCTGTCGGGCTATGTAATGGCTGTGTCGAATTGGCGCAGTCGGCGGAAGCAAGGTGCGAACGGTGGCTAAGTATGCCTTGCCTCGGCCGATGACAGTGCAAGTGCATCTTGTGGAAGTGGGCGCCAAGCCGTGCAGCTATAACAACAAAATCTGTTGCACGTATGGAATAAACACTTTATAGTTATTTTTATGGCTGCGAAACTTATCTTTTCCGCACTATTCCTTGCCTTCTCAGGCGCGCTGATCGCGCGTCTGCCGCTGCGCGCGAAGCTGCTTCCGCTGCTGCGCCGCGCGCGCTAAATACACCCACCCCACAATCCGGTTGTTCATAATGCCCGCCTCGGCTGGGGCGGCGTGCCATTTTTTGGTTTCCCCAGGAGATAACCATGTCCAAGGAACAGTTGATTATTTTCGATACCACATTGCGCGACGGCGAGCAGAGCCCGGGCGCCTCCATGACCAAGGAGGAAAAGCTGCGGATTGCCCGTCAGCTCGAGCGGATGCGGGTGGATGTGATTGAAGCCGGTTTTCCGGCTGCGTCCAATGGCGATTTCGAGGCGGTCAGGGCGGTGGCCGAAACCATCAAGGACTCAACCGTTGCTGGTCTGTGCCGTGCTTTTGACAAGGACATCGCGCGGGCGCTGGAGGCGGTAAAGCCGGCCAAATCGGGACGGATCCACACCTTTATCGCCACCAGTCCGATCCATATGGAAAAGAAGTTGCGCATGTCGCCGGATGACGTGCTGGTCGCCGCGCAGCATGCGGTGCGTTTCGCGCGCAACGGAATCGGTGACGTCGAATTCTCATGCGAGGATGCCGGTCGTTCCGACCTTGATTTCCTTTGCCGCATCATCGAGGCGGTGATCAAGGAGGGCGCCTCGACCATCAATATCCCTGACACCGTGGGTTACAACGTGCCGGAACAGTATGCGGAACGCATTCGACAGTTGCGTGAGCGCATTCCCAACTCCGACAAGGTGGTCTGGTCGGTGCATTGCCATAACGATCTCGGCTTGGCTGTGGCCAACAGTCTTGCTGCAGTGATGGCTGGTGCGCGCCAGGTTGAATGCACCATCAACGGTCTTGGCGAGCGAGCCGGCAATGCCGCGCTGGAGGAGATCGTCATGGCGGTACATACGCGGCAGGATGTGTTTCCCTGCATCACCCGGATCGACACGACGCAGATCGTCGCCGCATCGAAGATGGTGTCCAGCATTACCGGATTCCCGGTGCAGCCGAACAAGGCGATTGTCGGTGCCAATGCATTCGCTCATGAATCGGGCATTCATCAGGATGGGGTGCTGAAGCACCGCGAAACCTACGAGATCATGCGTGCCGAAGATGTGGGCTGGAACGCCAACAAGCTTGTGCTCGGCAAGCACTCCGGACGCACGGCGTTCAAGGCGCGCCTGAAGGAGCTCGGCATAGAAGTGGAAAGCGAGCAGGTCCTGAATGTGGCATTCACGCATTTCAAGGAACTCGCCGACAAGAAGCACGAGATTTTTGATGAGGATTTGCATGCGTTGATGAGCGACGAGATGGTCCCGCCAGATGACGAGCATTACAAGCTGGTATCCTCGATGTTCCACTCGGAAACGGGCGAGGCGCCGCAGGCGAAGCTGACACTTTCCGCCGGAGGCACCGAGCAGCACGCTGCATCGAGTGGCAGTGGCCCGGTCGACGCAACCTTCAAGGCGATCGAAAGTGTTGCCGCCAGCGGTTCCGAACTGCTGCTGTACTCAGTCAATGCCATCACCACCGGCACGGATGCACAGGGCGAAGTGACGGTGCGCTTGTCGAAAGACGGGCGGATCGTGAATGGCCAGGGTGCGGATACGGATATCGTGGTGGCGTCGGCCAAGGCCTACATCAATGCGCTGAACAAGCTGTGCTCCGGGCAGGAGAAACTCAATCCACAGCTTTGACGGTTCTTGATGGAGCGGTTGCACGGGCGTAGCCGAGGCACCCGGCGAACAGCAGCATCGCCAGGATGGTTTCGGCCATCGCCAGGGCTTGGCTCGCGCCCTGGTCGGAGACCGCACGCACCAGTCCTTCGCTGACATAGGCGAGTGCCAGCATGGACGTCCATTGGTGTGTATAGCGCTTGCCGCGCAGGATGCCGAACAGGGGCAGCAGCAGGGGCAGGGCTTTCAGTGCCAGCATGGAGCCGCCGGGACGCAGCGGCGCCAGCCAGAGCTCCCAGGCAAGGCAGAGAAACAGCAGGCCGACAAGGCTGCCTGATGTCAGCCGGTTGAACCAGGGATTCACTGGGCGAGCTTAATCGCGGTTTCGGCCAGGCGACGCCCGAGAGCGACGGCGAGCAATTTTTCATGTTGGCTGGCAGCCGTATTGCCGCCGCTGCCACTGACGTGACTCGCCCCATAAGGCGTGCCGCCCTCGCGTGTTTCGGACAGGGCCGCCTCGGTGTAGGGGATGCCGAGGATCATCATTCCATGATGCAGCAGAGGCAGCATCATGGAAAGCAAAGTGGACTCCTGGCCGCCATGCATGGTTGTTGTAGATGTAAACACCACCGCAGGCTTGCCCGCCAATGCTCCTTTGAGCCACAGCCCGCTGGTTGAGTCGAGGAAGTATTTCAGCGGCGCAGCCATGTTGCCAAAGCGGGTCGGGCTGCCGAGCGCAAGGCCGATGCATTCCTCAAGATCGCGGGCTTCGACATAGGGCGCACCCTCATCCGGGATCGCAGCTTCCGTTGCTTCGCAGACAGCCGATACCTTCGGTACGGTGCGTAGGCGCGCAACGACACCGGGTGTCTGTTCGATGCCACGGGCAATGTGGCGCGCCAGTTCGCGCACCGAGCCGTGGTGGCTGTAGTAAAGAACAAGGATTTCCCGAGTTGCGCCTGCCTTCTGCATTTTCCGGCCTCCAGTAGAATCCGATTATATGTGGCTCCTGGCACCCTTTCGGTTGATCGTTCGTACGGCGCGTCGTTTTCATGACGAGCATTGCGTGCAGACCGCTGCGGCGCTTTCCTTTGCCACCTTGATTGGCCTGGTGCCAATGATTGCAGCGGCGTTTGCCTTCATCTCGCTGCTGCCGGTCGGTGCCGGTCTTGGGACTGCGCTGGAAAAGTTCCTACTTGCCAATCTGCTGCCTGACAAGGCCGGCGTCATCATCGCAAAATATGTCGGACAGTTCGCATCCCGCGCCGGAAGGGTTACCTTTTTCGGAATAGCGGTGCTGGCGGCGACCGCTTTGATGCAGATGTTGACCATAGAGCGGGCGTTCAACCACATATGGCGGGTCAAATCCGGCAGGCCGCTGCTGCGTCGCCTTGCCATTCATGGTCTCGCGCTGCTGCTGGGGCCGTTGGTATTCGGGGCCAGCCTGGCGGCAATCTCGTTTGTTGCCGGGGTGTCGCTTGGCTTGGTCGATGAGCCCTATTGGGTGACGAATTTCGTAATCAGGGGTCTTTTGCCTTTTGCCTTCATGTCAGCTCTCTTCGGCCTGTTGTATTGGGGAGTGCCCAACAAGCCGGTCAAAGTCTGGCATGCGGCGTTCGGCGGGGCCATGGCGGCGCTTGGCTTCGTTGCCTTGCAGAAGCTGTTTACGCTTTATCTTGCTGCCGGATTCACGGTCAACGCGGTTGTCTATGGCGCTTTCTCTGCAATCCCGGTGTTTCTGGTCTGGCTCTATGCATCATGGAGCGTAATTCTGATTGGCGCCCTGCTTGTCGCCGAACTGCCCCAGTCCGTTCGTGCCTAGTCCGCCATCGCGTTGCGGATGAACTCGAATACTTCGACACTTGAGGTTTCGATGAGACTGCGATGCGGCATGCATTCGACGACCCGCAGGCGGGTTTCCTGTTCTTGCAGCAATGTGAACGGACGAACGTTGTAGTCGCCGCGCACGGCCAGGATCGCTTCGCTGCGGTTTAGTCCCGGCAGGGCGGGCAGCAGCAGGGCGGGTATCGGAGGTTCCGGATTGCGAGTGCTCAGGGCTTGTATCCGCACCGGGCTTGCCGATGGTGCCAGAACTTCCAGTCCCAATTCGACATGGGTGCTGCTCTTGCTGCGAGCCCAGCGGACGAGACATATTTGCCAGGCCGCGCCGACACCTGTGCGCAATCCCACCGCACAGCCGGGCACGATTCCGGTGACTTCGCCAACGACATGCACGATCGCATAGCCCGACGGGCTTTCGTTGAGCATCGTCCAGTCGCTGTAGGTCAGTTCGCAGTCGGTGGATTTGGGTTCCTGCTGGACCTCGTTTTCGAGGGCGGTCCACAAGGTGCTCAGTTGCGTGCATACCTCCACCCGCAAGGCTTGCGGCCGGCGGTTGAAGCTGCGTCGGCGTGGCGCGGCCCAGCATTGGCGAGCCCGTTCGAGCGCGTTGCGATAGTCGGCGCCGGCGGCTTGAATCGGCAGCCCGAGTGATAGTGGCGGTACGCCATCGTTCAGTTGATCGAGATGATGCGCGGCCAGATCGGCGAGTTCGCCAAAACGGAAGTAAAGACATGATCCGTTGCCTGGCTGAAGACGCGCAAGTGCAACCGGTGGCTGGTCAAGATTCGCATCCAGCCAGAACCAGTCTCCGGCTGTCTCTGGGCGAATCAGGTCAATGCGGGTTGCCGCTGCGTGCGTTTCGAGGTAGTCGGCAAGAAAGGCGATCTCACGCGGGGCGAGGCCTTCGGGTTGCGCCGCGGTGAGCGCCAGCATGGCCTTGAAGCGGGCATCGATCGCACCCATTTCAGCGGGTAGCGTCGACGTCGGGTCGACCGAGTCGTGGGCACGATGATAGAGCGCCTGGGCGTTACGCCAGAAGTTGATCGGCGAGGGGATTGAAATCAGCAACGTGGCGACGAATTGCCGCGACAGGTTGAAGATTCCCTGCAGGCAGATTTGCGTTCTGCTGCGATGAATGCGGGCAAGTTCTTGCGGGTCGGCGTCATCTGCCACCTGCAACCAGGTCTCGCCCAGTTCGGCACGCAGGCCAATCAAGCCTTGGGCAACCGTGCCGAGATGAATTGGCAAGGGCAGCTTGACGTCGAGCAACAGGGGCGTCAGTGCTTCGTCGATGCGTTCGGCCCGTTGCTGAAGCAGTTCATCGATCTTGAGGCGGTGCAGAACCGGGAGTCCCAGCGAACCGACTGCGGCGATATGATTGCGCAGGGGCACCAGGTCGAGCAGCGGATCGTCCTGCTTCGGCTCGGCGAGCCAGTCCAGTGCCTGCTGTAACTGCATCGGCGGCGGCGGAGAGGTCTTCTTGCGGCGCATGGTGGGCAGAATGGCCTGGGACGATGGGTGATTCTAGTAGAATCCGGACGCGTTTTCTTTTGTTGCATTGCGAGGAACCCGAAATGACCAGCTTGCTCTCAGCCAAGCCCATCGCGCCCCATGACCGATTGATCGTTGCTCTTGATGTACCGGATGCTGCAGCGGCGCGCGCCCTGGTAACCGAGTTGGGCGATGTAGTGGTCTTCTACAAGATCGGCCTGGAACTATTCATGACAGCGGGTTACTTCGATCTGCTGCAATGGCTTGTCAGTCAGGGCAAGAAGGTTTTTGTGGACCTGAAGTTTTTCGACGTCCCGGAAACCGTGCGTTCGGCGGTTCGGGCCCTGGCAAGCAGCGGTGCGACATTTGCCACGATTCACGGCAATCAGGCCATCATGGAAGCGGCGGTGAAGGATAAGGGCGACCTCAAGATCCTGGCCGTCACCGTGCTGACCAGTCTCGATCGCGGCGATCTGGACGATCTCGGATTTTCCTGCGAGGTGGAGAAGCTTGTGCTTTCCCGCGCGCGTCGGGCACTGGCCGCCGGGGTTGACGGCATTGTTTCATCGGGACTCGAGGCGCCAATGATTCGGCGCGAACTGGGCGAAAGGCTGATGGTGGTCACACCTGGAATTCGGCCCGTGGAAAACAAGCCGGTGGATGACCAGAAGCGCACGGTCGATGTTGCGCAGGCTTTCAGGAACGGCGCCGACTACATCGTGGTCGGCCGGCCCATACGCCAGGCCGCGAATCCCCGCCAGGCAGCGCTCGGCATACAGCAGACCATCCGCGAGGTGTTCTCCCTGCCTGGCCAGTGAGGAGCGGGCTGGTTTGGAGGGCCAGAGTCCGATAGTCGAACGCTACGCCTTGTTTTCTCCGGGTTTTTGAAATAAAATCGCCGGCTTTCCCGCTTTTCAAGAGAACACCATGGTTGTTATTCGTCTCGCCCGCAGCGGTGCCAAGAAGCGCCCCTTCTTCAACATGGTGGTTGCCGATTCGCGCAACCGCCGCGATGGCCGCTTCATTGAGCGCATCGGTTATTACAATCCTGTCGCCGCCGCCAACGAAAACGGCCTGGTGATCAATGCCGAACGCTTGGCCTACTGGCAAGGGCATGGCGCGCAGTTGTCGCCCACGGCTGCACGCCTGGTCAAGCAGGCAACGGCGACAAAGGCCGCCTGAGCCGCATGATCGTTTTGGGGCGGATTGTCGCCCCGTTCGGGGTTCAAGGCTGGTTGCGGGTGCATCCCTTCGGCGATGATCCCGAGGCGTGGCGGAAGATGCCGCAGTGGTGGCTTTCCGCTGACGTTGATGCTCCGGACGAAGGCTGGAAGGCGTGTGGTCTGGAAGCCGTCAAGATCCACGGCGATGGTGTCGTCGCCAAGCTTGCCGGCATTGATGATCGGGATGCATCGGAAGCGCTGGGCAATTGTTATTTCGGCGCACCGCGCGAGGCACTGCCGGCGCCGGCGCCAGGCGAGTACTACTGGAACGACTTGATCGGTCTGGCAGTCGTGAATATGCAGGACCAGCTTTTGGGCCGCGTCAAGTCCTTGATCGAGACCGGTGCGAATGAAGTGCTGGTGGTAGTGGACGGCGAGCGTGAAAGATTGCTGCCGTTTGTCGAACATGTAGTAAAGGCGGTGGATGTTCCCGGCGGAACGATTCGCGCCGATTGGGATAGCGACTGGTGAGCTTGCGCTTCGATGTCATCACGCTGTTCCCCGAGATGTTTGCGGCGCTCACGGCCTCGGGAATTACCCGGCGCGCGCTGGATCGGGGACTGTGGCAGATGGAGTGCTGGAATCCCCGGCAGTGGACGCAGGATGTGCATCGGACGGTGGATGACCGGCCGTATGGCGGCGGTCCCGGGATGGTGATGATGGCGTCGCCGCTGGAGCAGGCGGTAGCGGCGGCGAAAAAGGCAGCAACGGCGGCGGCGGGAGTCGGCGCTGGCGGTACGGCGAAAGTGATTTATCTTTCGCCGCAAGGTGCGCGGATCAATCAGCAGCGCGTGGTGGAACTGGCGGCAAGCGAAGGTGCGATCCTGCTCTGTGGCCGCTACGAAGGAGTCGATGAGCGGTTGATCGAGCGCTGCGTCGATGAAGAGCTGTCGCTGGGCGATTTTGTTCTTTCCGGCGGCGAACTGGCGGCGATGGCCTTGATGGATGCGTGCATCAGGCAATTGCCGGGGGCGTTGAATGACGAGGCATCGGCGGTCGAGGATTCATTCGCCGCCGGCTTGCTGGACTGCCCGCACTACACGCGGCCAGAGGTGTACGAAGGATGTGCGGTGCCGGATGTGCTGTTGTCCGGCAACCACGAAAGAATCCGGCGCTGGCGCCTGAAACAGGCGCTGGGACGGACGTGGCAAAGGCGCCCTGAGCTTCTCGAGGTCAGGGCGTTGAGTAGGGAAGAAGCGGACCTGCTGGCGGAATTCAAGCGGGAATGCAATTAGAAACGGCGCACAACAGGACATGTCGTCCTGCTCTGGGCGCAAGGTTGGCGGGTGGTATCCGCAGCCATAATTGATGGAGCCAAGCATGAACCTGATTCAGCAACTTGAAAACGAAGAAATCCAGCGCGTCGGCAAGACCATTCCCGAGTTCGCACCGGGCGACACCGTGATCGTCAACGTGAATGTGGTCGAAGGCGATCGCAAGCGCGTCCAGGCATTCGAGGGCGTCGTGATCTCCAAGCGCAATCGCGGCCTCAATTCCAATTTCATCGTGCGCAAGATCTCGTCCGGCGAGGGCGTCGAGCGCACCTTCCAGACTTACTCGCCGCTGATTGCGAGCATCGAGCTCAAGCGCCGCGGCGACGTGCGTCGCGCCAAGCTGTACTACCTGCGCGATCGTTCCGGCAAGTCGGCTCGCATCAAGGAGAAGCTGACCCGCAAGGCCTGATTCGACGCCGTGCAAATGCAAACGGGCCGCCCGGCATGCCGGGCGGCCCGTTTTCGTTGGGGGGCGCGAAGATCAGTAGCGCTTCTTGTTGCTCTCGATCAGCGCGTAGGCCGAGTGGTTGTGGATGGACTCGAAGTTCTCGCTTTCGACCACGTAGGCATCGATGCGCGGGTCGGCATTCAGGGCGCCGGCAACGTCGCGCACCAGGTCTTCGACAAACTTGGGATTGTCGTAGGCGCGTTCCGTGACGTACTTCTCGTCGGGGCGCTTCAGCAGGCCGTAGAGTTCGCATGAGGCCTGGGTTTCGGCCATGCGCACGATATCCTCGATCCACACCAGCTGGTTGGTCGTGGCTGAAATCGTTACATGGGAACGCTGGTTGTGCGCGCCACGTTCCGATATCTTCTTCGAGCAGGGACAGAGGCTGGTGACCGGAACCACGACCTTGATGGTCTGCCGGTAGCGGCCGCCTTCGATGATTTCGCCGATGAAGGTGACCTCGTAATCCATCAGGCTCTTTACGCCGGAGACCGGTGCGACCTTGTTGATGAAATAGGGGAAGCTCATTTCGAGATGGCCGGTGGCGGCCTCCAGCCGGGTCACCATTTCACGCAACATGGTCTCGAAGCTCTCGACCGAGATTTCATCTTCGTGGGCGTTGAGAATCTCGACGAAGCGAGACATGTGGGTGCCCTTGAAGTTGTGGGGCAGTCCGACATACATGTTGAACGTGGCGATGGTGTGGCGCACGCCGCCACTCTTGTCCAGAACCTTGAAGGGATGACGTATGTCCTTGATGCCGACCTTGTTGATCGGCAACTGGCGTGAATCCTCGCTGCTCTGAACGTCTGCAATCACTGATTTTTCGGGTGGAGCCATGGGGTCCCTGCAATTCATGTCGCTTCTCGGTTTTATGTCGAGAGCGAACTATATCATTATCCGACGGTTTTACTCAACTATTATTACCCACCACAAGTCTTGCGGTGACGCTGCGCACGATGCCCGCATCGTCGAGGCCGGCTTCGGCCAGCAGCAACCCGGAATCACCGTGGTCGATGAACCTGTCCGGCAGGCCAAGGCGCAGCAGCGGCGTAGTCAGCCCCGACTCCTCCAGAGCGCGCGCCACTTCGGCGCCTGCGCCGCCGATCAGGGCGTTTTCCTCGATCGTCACCAGCAGTTCGTGGTCGGCGGCAAGCTGGCGGACCAGTTCGACGTCCAGCGGCTTGACGAAGCGCATGTTGGCGACCGTGGCGTCGAGTGTTTCCGCCGCCTTGAGCGCGGGTGCAAGCATGGCGCCGAAGGCCAGGAGAGCCACCCGCTTGCCGGTTCGCCGCAACTCGCCGCGACCGACCGGAAGCATCTGAAGTCCTGGTTCAATCGCAGTTCCCGGTCCGCTGCCGCGCGGATAGCGCACGGCGGTGGGACCGTTGATGGCGAAGGCGGTGCTGAGCATCTTGCGACACTCGTTCTCGTCGCTCGGGGTCATCACCACCATATTGGGGATGCAGGTGAGGTAGGAAAGATCAAAGGCGCCGTTGTGCGTCGCGCCGTCAGCGCCCACCAATCCACCACGGTCAATGGCGAACACCACGGGCAGATTCTGCAGGGCGATGTCATGAATCAATTGATCGTAGGCGCGTTGCAGAAAGGTCGAATAGATGGCAACGACCGGCTTAATGCCCTCGCAGGCCAGTCCGCCGGCAAAGGTTACCGCGTGCTGTTCGGCAATGCCGACATCGAAATAGCGCGCGGGAAACTCCTGGGCGAAACGCACCATGCCGGAACCCTCGCGCATGGCGGGCGTGATGCCCATCAGGCGGGGATCGGCCTGCGCCTGGTCGCACAACCAGTCGCCGAACACCTGGGTGTAGGTCGGCCGGCCGGGGGCCTTGCCCTGCTCTATGCCATTCGCGGCATCGAACTTGCCGACGCCGTGGTAGAGGATCGGATCGGCTTCGGCACGCTTGTAACCCTGACCTTTTCTGGTGATGACATGGAGAAACTGCGGCCCCTTCAGCTTGCGCAGATTTTGCAGCGTGGGGATCAGCGCATCGAGGTCGTGGCCATCGATGGGGCCGAGATAGTTGAAGCCGAGTTCTTCGAACAGGGTACCCGGCGAGATCATGCCCTTGACGTGTTCCTCGACGCGATTGGCGAACTGCAGGACATTCGGCATCGATGCCAGCACCTTCTCGCCGGCACGTCGCGCGGCATTGAAGGTGCCGCCCGACAGCAGGCGCGCCAGATATTTGTTGAGCGCGCCGACCGGTGGCGAGATCGACATGTCGTTGTCGTTGAGGATGACCAGCAGGTTGGCATCGATCACCCCGGCGTTGTTCAGCGCCTCGAAAGCCTGGCCGGCGGACATCGCACCGTCACCGATGATGGCCGCCACGCGCCGTTCCTCGCCCTTGTTGCGCGCGGCGACGGCCATGCCCAGCGCGGCGGAGATCGAGGTCGATGAATGGCCGACGCCGAAGGTGTCGTACTCGCTTTCGATGCGGCGCGGGAAGCCAGAGACGCCATCCTTCATGCGCAGGCGCGCCATGCCGGCGCGTCTGCCGGTCAGCGCTTTGTGCGGATAGGTTTGATGGCCCACGTCCCACACCAGGCGGTCTTCGGGGGTGTCGAATACGTAGTGCAATGCGATCGTCAATTCGACGGTGCCGAGATTGGAGGACAGGTGTCCTCCGGTCTGGGATACCGATTCGAGCAAAAAGGCGCGCAACTCATCCGCAACCTGGGACAGCTGGTCGCGCTCCAGCGCGCGCAGATTCGCCGGGGAATCAATCTTGTCGAGTAAGGGGTAGGTCATCAAAAGTTTCGCTCGACGATGAAGTCGGTAAGTTCGTGCAGTCGCAAGGCGGACTGGCCGAATGGAGCCAGTGCATCGTGCGCCTCCTGTCTCAGTTTGCCTGCCATCGCTTTGGCTTCGCTCACGCCGAGGATGTTGACATAGGTAGGCTTGTTCTGCGCGGCATCCTTGCCTGCGGTTTTGCCCAGTGTCGCGGTGCTTGCTTCTGCGTCGAGGATATCGTCGACCACCTGGAACAGCAGCCCGATGCGGTTGGCGAAGTGGCCGAGGCTTTCCAGCGCATCCGGCGCGGCCTCGCCGCAATGGGCACCCAGCAGTACTGCGGCGCGAATCAGCGCGCCGGTCTTGCGTATGTGCATGAACTCCAGTTCGCTGATCGTCAGTTGTTCACCTACGGCAGCGAGGTCGATGGCCTGCCCCCCCGCCATTCCACGTGATCCCGAGGCGACGGCGAGCAAATGCAGCATGTCGAGTTGACGGGCGGCGGCAATGCCGGGAAGGCGACTGGAAAGCACCTGGAAAGCGTGGGTTTGCAGGGCATCGCCGACCAGCAGCGCAGTGGCTTCGTCATACTCGACATGGCAGGTCGGCTTGCCGCGACGCAGGACATCGTCGTCCATGCAGGGCAGGTCGTCATGCACCAGCGAATAGGCATGGATCAGTTCGACCGCAATCGACGGGGCATCCAGCACGCTGGAATCGGCCTCGAACAGGGAGCCGGCCGCGTGGCACAACAGGGGGCGGACACGCTTGCCACCGCCGAGGACGGAGTAGCGCATCGCTTGATGCAGGCGCGCGGGAGCCAGGCCGGGAGCGGGCAGGGCGGCCTCCAGGGCGGATTCGGTACGTTGCTGGATGCCGGACATCCAGATCGGGAAACTCATGGTTGCTTCAGCTTTCCGGTTCTCCGCTGGCCTCGGGGTCGAAGTCGCGAAGTCCATCCGCGTCGAGGATGCGTATCTGCTGCTCCGCGACGGTCAGGGTTTCCTGGCAGTGGCGCAACAGCGCCACGCCGCGTTTGTAGGCATCCAGCGCATCCTGCAGCGGCATTTGACCTGCTTCCATCGCGGCGACGATGCCCTCGAGTTCGGCGAGCGCACTTTCAAACGAAGGAGCGTTGGCGGTTGCCGAGTCGATGTTGGTAGCAGTGTTCGGAAGTGTGGCCATGAGTGAAGCCTTGGCCGGAAGCGCTGACCAGCGGGCAGGTTAAAAGTATAAAAATAGCCCAAGCTGCGTCGCTTGGTCAAATTGGCTACAATTATACAGTTGGGTTTGTACCCGCAAGTCAGTCCTGACGGGTCTTAAGTTTCGGCGTAACGTCCGCTGACGCAGACATTAGCCTGCTCTGAAACTTCGTTTTCCGTCCATTTCCGGTTTTCGGGAAAACCCTCTTGGAGGTTGGGAATCATGTCCGATGTAGGCGCCCGCGCACTTCTCTCTCCGGGCGTTTCGCAGTTCCCGGTAGAGTGGTACTTTGACGAAAAGCTCTTCGAACTGGAGAAGCAGCTGATCTTCGATGCCGGCCCGGGCTATGTCGGCCACCAGTTGATGGTTCCCGAAGTGCACGACTATCGCTCCCAGGAATGGCATGACCACGCGCGCATGGTCGTCCATCAGCCGGACGGATTCTACGAAATGTCCAACGTTTGCCGCCATCGGCAGGCGATCATGCTGCAAGGTTCCGGCAATGCAAAGAACATCGTCTGCCCGATCCACCGCTGGACCTACGATGCCCGCGGCGAGCTGATCGGCGCGCCGCATTTTCCGGCCAATCCCTGTCTCAATCTGGCCAAGCAGAAGCTGGAGAACTGGCAGGGCCTGTTGTTCAGGGGGCCGCGTTCGGCCAACGCCGACCTGTCCGGCATGAAGGTGGCGGGCGAGCTCAGCTTCGAAGGCTACAAACTCGATCATGTCGAGCTGCATCAGTGCAACTACAACTGGAAGACCTTCATCGAGGTGTATCTCGAGGACTACCACGTCGTTCCCTATCATCCCGGACTCGGCGGTTTTGTTACCTGCGACGACCTGACCTGGCAGTTCGGCGACTGGTATTCGGTACAGCGTGTCGGCGTCACTTCGCTGGCAAAGCCGGGTTCCGCCGCGTATCAGCGCTGGCACAAGGCCGTGCTGGAGTATTACAACGGCAAGTTGCCACGGCATGGCGCGATCTGGCTCACCTACTATCCCAATATCATGGTCGAGTGGTATCCCCATGTGCTGGTGGTGTCGACCCTGATTCCGCAGGATGTGGACAAGACCCTGAATGTGGTCGAGTTCTACTATCCGGAGGATATCGCCCTGTTCGAGCCGGAGTTCATCAAGGCCGAGCAGGCCGCGTATATGGAAACCGCGATCGAGGACGACGACATCGGCGAGCGCATGGATCGCGGCCGTCGCGCCCTGATGAAGCAGGGCCGCAGCGAAGTCGGTCCCTATCAGTCGCCCATGGAAGACGGCATGCAGCACTTTCATGAGTTCTATCGGCGCGTGATGGCCGGGCACATCTGATTGGCGAAGCATTTGTCGGCTGCAAAAGTCGGCGTTGGCGGTACGGCGGCATCTCTCTGGATGATCGCGGCAAGCCTGCTGTTCGCCTGCATGGGCGTTTGCGTAAAGCTCGGCTCGGCGCAATTCCCGGCAGCCGAACTGGTGTTCTGGCGTGGCTTCATCGCCACGCTGATTATCGGCTCCTACGTCATGGTGCGCCGGCTGCCGCTGGCAACGCCGCATGCGCGAACCCACGCCGTGCGCGGCCTGGCGGGCTTCGTTTCGCTGGTGATGTATTTCTACGCCATCAGCCTGATTCCGCTGGCGGCGGCAGTGACCTTGAATTACACCTCCCCGATCTTTCTGGCGCTGCTGCTGGCCCTTTGGCTTAGAGAGCCGGTGCGCCGCGGCTTTTACGCGGCGCTGGCGGCGGGTTTCATCGGCGTTGTATTCCTGCTGCAACCCGTGTTTGCCCAAGACGAATGGCTGGGTGCGGTTTTCGGCCTGGGCTCGGGCATCATTTCCAGCATTGCCTATCTCAACGTGCGCCGCCTGGGCGAACTGGGCGAGCCGGAATGGCGCACGGTATTCTATTTCTCGGTCGTGTCGGCGCTGGGCGGCTTGCCCTGGTTGCTGGCCGCCAACCCGTTCCATGCCATCGATCTGCGCGGCTGGCTGCTATTGGTCGGCGTAGGAGGCTTCGGCGTGCTGGCCCAGCTCTGCATGACGGCTGCCTACAAGCGCGGCAAGACCCTGGTCTCCGCCAGCCTCGCCTATTCCACGGTGGTCTTCTCCAGTATTTTTGGCGCGCTGTTGTGGGGTGAGACCCTGTCGTGGTTTGGGTGGGCAGGGGTGGCGCTGATTGTCGCCAGTGGCCTGTTCGCCACCATGCTCTCGGGCAGGGCCGATACCGAGGCGGTTACCGACTAGGAAGCTCCGCCCCGCTCCAAGGCGGGACACGTTTGATGGCAAGCCCTGCCGGTATGCATAAGGACATAGAGTGCCGTAAGATGGCACTTCGTTCCCCATGCCGCACTATTTGCCATGCCCTCCGGCTCAGACACCGATCAGACAGCCAACATAAAGTTGCTGGATCGCTTCTACGGCACATTCCTCGCTGTGGGGATCACCTTCCTCGTCGTGGGCGTGCCCTTCATTTTTTTCCGCAAGGCGGTGTCCGCTGCCGCCTGCCTGATCCTGATCGGGCTGGTGGCGATTGCCTGGCGGATGAGCCGGAAAGGCCAGCCGCAAAAATCCCTGAAATTCTTCGCCACCGGGATGTGGCTGATCCTGGTCGGGCTGATCTTCGGCGGCTTGCCGCCGATCACCACTGCAACCATGCTGGCCATCGCCGTCATGCTTTCCGTGGTCGTCAGCATTCGGGCCGGGGTTATCTACAGCGGCACGTTCATGCTGGCCTGGCTCATCCACATCGTGTTGGGCATGCTCGATATCGCGCCGCCGCCTTATTTCGTCGGCAAGCCGCTGGTCTTGTGGTTCATCGGCGCCCTGGCCATCTGGCTGGTGCTATTGCCCATACCGACCCTGATACGCAAGATGCGGATGGCGCTGTCGCTGCAACGTGCGACCCTGGAAGCCGCGTCCGACGGGATACTGGTGATCAGCAACAAGCGGCGGGTCGTCACCTATAACGCCCAGTTTGCCAGTCTGTGGCGCATTTCTGCCGAGCTCCTTGCTGCAAGCGACGACAAGGCCTTGATGGAGTTCGTCCTCGACCAGCTGCAGGACCCGCAACAGTTCATCAATAAGGTGAACGAACTCTATGGGCAACCCGAAGCGTCCTCCGCGGACACGCTGCAGTTCAAGGATGGTCGCGTTTTTGAAAGGTACTCCCGGCCCCAGCGCATGGATGGCCGGGTGACCGGTCGCGTATGGACCTTCCGCGACGTGACCAAGCGCAAGGTCGCCGAACGGGCTCGATTGGAAAGCGAAGCGCTGAAGACATCGGTGTTGACGCACGCGGCCTACGCAATCATCGCCACGGATCCGCAGGGCATCATCACGGTGTTCAATCCGCGTGCGGAGGCGTTGCTCGGTTATCGGGCCGACGAATTGATCGGCACGCAGACGCCAGCGCTGTTCCACGATGCGGCGGAGGTGGCGGCTCACGCCGGCCTGCTGTCGCAGGAAGCCGGCGGGATCGTGGCGCCGGGATTCGACGTGTTTGTCATGAGGACGCGCGACACCCGGCTGCCGGACGAAAACGAATGGACCTACATTTGCAAGGATGGGCGGCGTGTGCCGGTTCTGTTGTCGGTGACTGCCCTGGCGGACTCGGATGGAGGCGTTACAGGCTACCTCGGCGTCGCCACGGATATCACCGAACGTAAGCAGGCCGCGGAGAAGCTTGCAGAGAGCCAGCAGCGCATGGAGTTGGCGCTGGCAGGCGCAGATCTGGGCTTGCTGGATTGGGATATTGCCAGCGGGCGCTTTGTGCAGAACGAGCGCTTTCTCGAAATGCTGGGTTTTGCAAAGGACGAGTTCCAGATCGACGCCCAAGCATACGACTGGCTGATTCACCCGGCCGATCGCGCTCAGGTGCGCAAGGCACTCGCGGCCCACTTCAAGGGCGAAACGCCGAGCTACGAGGCGGAACAGCGCATGCGCCACAAGGACGACCACTGGGTGTGGATACTCGCCCGCGGCAAGGTCGTGGAGCGCGGCGACGATGGCCGGGCGCTGCGCATGGTCGGCACCGTCCTCGACATCTCGGAGCGCAAGCACAACGAGGCGGCGCTCAAGGCCCGTGAAGCGCGGCTTGCCAACCTCATCGGCTCGCTGCAGGAACTGGTCCTGGTGGTGGATACCGAGGGAAAGGTCACCGAGTATCACCTGCCCGCATCCTTTGGTTTTCCCGTCGACGCCGAAGCCGCGCTCGGCCACTACTTCGCCGAGTCGCTGCCGCAGCCGCTATCCGATTTCATCGCCGAGGCCATGGTTGGAATTTTTTCCGATGCGCAAACCCGTACTCACGAATTCCAGCTTCGCATAAACGACCAGGAGCATTTCTTCCATGTCACGATGAGCCAATTGTCCGGCTCGGGAAAATATGCGAGCGGCTTTCTGGCGCTGGTGAGGGATGTCAGCGAGCGCAAGCGCGCCGAGCAGGAGCAGCGCATCGCCGCCATCGCCTTCGAATCGCAGGAGGGCATGGTCATCACCGACGCCAATGGAGTGATTCTGCGGAGCAACAAGGCATTTTCCGAGATCACCGGCTACGCCGCCGGGGAGGTCGTGGGGCAGAGGACCAGCATGCTGAGTTCCGGGCGCCACGGCAAGGAGTTCTACGAATCTATGTGGCAAACCATCGCCACAAACGGCTCATGGCAGGGCGAAATCTGGAACCGGCGCAAGAATGGGGAGATTTATCCGCAGTGGCTGACCATTACCGCAGTGAAACGGGACGACGGCACGGTCACCCACTATGTTGGCACGCAGGTCGACATCACCGAGCGCAAGGAAGCCGAGATCGAAATCGAGCGGATGGCCTATCACGATTCACTCACCCAGCTGGCCAATCGGCGACTCCTGCTGGACCGTTTGCAGCACGCCATGGCGTGCAGCGCGCGCAGCGGTCGGGAGGGTGCGCTGCTGTTCCTCGACCTGGACAATTTCAAGACCCTCAATGACACGCTCGGCCACGACATGGGCGACCTCCTGCTGCAACAGGTGGCGCGCCGCCTCGTTTCCTGCGTTCGCGAGGATGATACGGTGGCGCGCCTTGGCGGCGACGAGTTCGTGGTGATATTCGAAGGCTTGAGCGACAACCGGCTTGAAGCCGCCACCCAGGCCGAATTGGCCGGCAGGAAGATTCTTGCCGCGCTCAACAAGACCT
Organism: Sulfuritalea hydrogenivorans sk43H; assembly: GCF_000828635.1. Lineage (GTDB taxonomy): Bacteria > Pseudomonadota > Gammaproteobacteria > Burkholderiales > Rhodocyclaceae > Sulfuritalea > Sulfuritalea hydrogenivorans. Next base: position 2,781,174 of record NZ_AP012547.1, on the reverse strand, counting down.
ACATGCTGGGGGAGCATGAGTACCGCAGTACGCCCAGTATCGGCGGCACGCTGTTTTTCGGCCACCAGAAAACCGTTGACGAAATTTTGAAGCAGGCGGATTTGGCGATGTACCGGGCCAAGGCGGCCGGTCGCAACGCGTTGCATTTCTTAGAACCGGCCCAAGACCACTGATCGTTCACCGCGCAAAACAAGAGCCGCCGCATTTCGGTGCGGCGGCTCTTGTGGTTTGAAACAGGCGAAGAACTCAGTCGATCGTGAGCGATGTCGTGGGCTTCTTCGGCGTCGACTGCTTGCCGTCATCCTTGGCCTTGTCGCCCGGGCAAGCCCAGGCCGACGTGGCCGCAAGGGAAAACACGACAAGCATGAGGGCGGCGATTCTCTTCATGTGTGACCTCCGTGGGGTGGGTGCGGAAATAGGAATCTAGCACCGCGACAGCAAATTTCAAGAAGAATGTCCGGTCAAGAATCCGCGTTCATGATAGGGAGAATCCGCGTTGCCCGCTCAGCCGGTAATCTTGCGCTTGATCGCGCGGGTCACCATGCGCAGGCGCTGGGCGAGGGGGAAACGCCTGAAGTTGGTCTTGACCGCGCCGAGGGTGAAGGTCGTGCGCTTCGAATAGTCCATGATCAGGTCGACGATTACCGGCCGCCCGGCGGCGGCCAGTTCGCGCGCTCGTGCGATCGCAGCCGCTACGCCATCGTTTGACGGCACCGGCAGGTACTCGGCGCCGGTGGCGATGGCGACACCGCTGAAGTCGATGGCGCCCAGCGCCGTGCAGGGCTTGCGATTGAACGGAATCTCCTGGGCCTGGGCAATCTGCGACAGTTCGCCGTCGTGGAACACGTAGAACACCAGGCCGAGGCCGATGCGCGTGGCGGAAACGATTTCCATGCAGGTCATGGTGAAGGCGCCGTCGCCGATGATGGCGAACACTTCACGGCCGGGGTTGGCCAGCTTGGCGCCGATGGCGGCCGGCACCGCGTAGCCCATGCTGTTGAAATCGGTCGGCACGATCAGCGCCTTGGGTTGCCGAACCGGGAACAGCTCCGCCGTCAGGTAGGTGTGGTTGCCGTCATCGACCACGGCGATCGCATCGTCGGGCACCGCCGCGCGCAGCGCGTTGAAGAACACCGCCGGATTGACCTTGCCGCCGCTGTCGTGGCGCAGCCATTCCTCGTTGTAGGCCGCCTTGTCGCGGGCGATGCGCTGCTGCAGCTCCACATTCGCCGTGGCGCCAGCGCCGACTCTTCGCAGTTCCTCCAGCAGCGCGGTCAGTACCGCGGCCGCGTCGCCTTCCAGCGCCACGGCCGCCGGATAGTTGGCACTGAACACCGCCGGATTGATGTCGGCGTGGATCAGGTTCGGCGGCACCGTGACGCCGAAGCTGCCCGTGGCGATTTCGGCAAAGCGGGTGCCGACCGCCAGCAGGCAGTCGCAGTCGGCGAATGCGTTGCGCGCCGCCGGCACGGCCGAGGCGCCGAAGCTGAACCCGGTGTGCAGCGGGTGGGCAGCGGAGAACACCGACAGGCCTTGCAGGGTGGTGGCCACCGGCGCCTGGAGGAATTCGGCGATGGCCCGCGTTTGCTCATGCGCATCGCGGGCCCCCCAGCCGACGAACATTGCCGGATGCTTTGCAGCCAGCAGCATTTCCGCCGCGCGCCGGATGTCTGTCGCAACCGTCGGCTGCGGCCTGGCGATTGCAGGCGGCGCCGGAATGTCGCCTGCTTCGCCGGGAAACATTTGCAGGTTCACCGGAATCTCGACGAAGACCGGGCCCGGCTCGCCGGAGTGGGCAATTTCCCAGGCCTTGAACAGCGTCGGCACGATGTCGGCGTGAGCGGTGACGAGAAAGGTGGCCTTGGTCAGGGGCTTGAGGAAGGCGTGCTGATCCATCTGGTGCAACTGGTAGCGCTTGTCCAGATCGGTGCGGATGCCACCGCAGATCACCAGCATCGGCACGCCATCGAGAAAGGCTTCGCCGATGCCGCTGGCGGCATGGGTGGCGCCGGCGGCGGGGACGATCACCAGCGTGCCGGTCTGCCCCGAGGTGCGGCTGACGCCGTCGGCCATGAACGAGGCGCCGCCTTCGTGGGTCACCAGTATCGGCGTGATCAGATCCGAACTGTTGAGTTCGTCGTACAGCTCGGTGTTGTGCACGCCGGGAATGCCGAAGGTGTATTTGATGCCGAGGGCTTCGAGGGCTCGTACCGCGAGCCAGGCGCCAGTTCGTTTCATGCCGGTTTCCTCCGGAAAGTGTTCAGGTAATCGACGCGGCAGCCTGGCCGGCGATGCGTCCGCTGAGGATGCAGCCGCCGAGGAAACTGCCCTCCAGCGCCCGCAAGCCGTGCATGCCGCCGCCGCCGAAGCCGGCGGCTTCGCCCGCCGCAAATAGGCCGGGGATCGGCTGGCCGGCGCCATCGAGCACGCGGCTTTGCAGATCGGTCTGGATGCCGCCGAGGCTCTTGCGGCTGATGATGAATTCGCGCACGGCAATCAGCGGCCCGGCCTTCGGGTCGAGGATTTTCTGGAACTTGCAGGTGCGGATGCGGTCGCCCTTCCAGTGCCGCACGTAGGCGATGCGGCGCAACTGCTCGTCGTTGTGGAAAGTCTGGCCGCGGTCGATCTGTGCGTCGTAGCTTTCGGCGGCCAGCCGGATCTCGTCGAGGCTCACTGCGTCGTCGCCCTGCAGCGCGTTCATCTTCGCCACCAGTTCCGGCAGGTCGCGGCCGACCACGAAATCCTCGCAGTTGCCTGTCATTTCGTCATAGAGCCACTGGTTGCCGAAGATCAGGTCGCGCAGGAAGGCGAACTTCTTCTTGTCGCGGATCGACGGGTTGTGCTCCGCGCCCGAGACCGCAAGCTCCTTCAGCGCAATGCGCCGGTTCATCAGTTGCCAGGAATACTGCCGTTCCTGCGCGCACACCTGCGCCACCAGGTCGCGCGTGTCGAAGCCCGTCACCAGCGGCATCGGGCCGATGCGCCGGCCGCGCCAGTCAAGCCACAGGGCGGAGCGCGGCGGCACCAGCGAGAGGCCATGCCCCGGTTTGCGCGGCCGCGGATGATGCACCCCGGCGGCGTAGTTCCACATCGAATCGAGATGGGTCAGCCGGCCGCCCGCAGCGCTTACGGCGTCGTGCAGCCGACCGTCGGCATAGCGGTGGGAGCCGTTGAGGATCACCGGCGGGGGCGTTCCCCAGTCGCGATGCCAATGCTGCCGCACCCGTTCGATGTTGCCGTTGAACCCTCCGGCTGCGACGATCACGCTGCCGGCATGCAGCTCGAAGGGCCGCTGCTCGCTTTCGGTGACGCCGCTGCATCCTGTAATTGCGCCATTCGATGACAAGAGATTCTCGACCCGGTGGTCGAACCTGATGTCGAGCCGTTCGCGTTGCGGGTGGTTTTCAAGCCGGTCGATCAGGCGCAGCGCCAGCTCGTGGCCGGTGCCCCAGACGATATGAAAGCGCGGAACGGAGTTGCCGGGAGTGAACAGGCCGCGTTCGATCCAGTGCGGCGCCGGCAGGAAGCCGACGCCGCGCTTGCGCAGCCAGAGGCCGACGTCGTCGTGGCAGCGCTGCACATAGGCTTCGGCCCAGGCCAGGGGCCAGCGGTCGTTCGGGTCGAGTTCACCGAAGGCCTTCCAGTCGGCCAGCGCCAGTTCGGGGGTGTCGCGAATGCCGGCGCGCCGCTGTTCGGGCGTGCCGACCAGAAAGATGCCGCCGAAGCTTTCCTTCGCCAGTCCGCCGAATTTTTCCGCGCAGTCGCGCTCCAGCATCAGCACCCGGCGCCCGGCGTCGAGAAGCTCCAGCGCGGCACAGATGCCCGCAATGCCGCCGCCGATGACGATGACTTCGCTCACTGTCGCTCCTCCTTTTATTGTCATGGAAGTTTAGCTTGAAATCATTCCCCTCCGAATCATGTCGATGGGTGGGCGCTGGTAGGCATCGCTCAAGAGTCGGCGCTGGCGGGACGGCGGCGTGGGTGCAAGTTGGCAGGAGAGCGGAACATGGCAAACGCCGGGAGAACCGGCTAAGCTCCTTTCCGCAAAGGAGAGATGATGCGGATCAGAAATTTGGCGGCCGTCGGCCTCGTGCTTGCCCAGACATGGGCCGCGGCGCAAACGGCGGAGGCGCCGCCTGCGCCCTCGCTCGATGAAGCACGTGCCCGACAGGTTCGGGGCAAGGCGCTGAAAAGCGAGGCGGAAGCCCGATACACGGAAGACAAGGCGATTTGTCAAAGCAAGCTTATCGCCTTCAATTGCCTGAGTTCGGCGAAAGAACGGCATTCCGCGGCAGTGAAGGAAGCCACGGCGCTGGAGCAGGGCGGGCGCAAGGCCGAACGTGAAATCCGCCGCAACGAACGCGAGGCCAAGACCGCGAAACGCGAAGCCGAGGCGCCGGCCCGCGAAGCGAAGGAGCAGGCGGATGTCGAACGCCATCGCGAGAAGGAGTCCCTTCGGGCGGCCGAGCGCGAACGGAACCGGGCCGACGCGGCGAACAGCCTTGAGACCCGCCGCAGCAAGGCGACAGCAGAGCGGGCCGCCCAGCAGCAGAGGATTGCCGAGCGGCGCAAGGAAGATGCGGAGCGAGCGGAAAAAGCGCCGGAGAACGCCAGGAAAGCCGCGGAACGGAAGCGGCAACATGCCGAGCTCGTGAAAAAAATCGATGAGCGGGAACGGCAATATGCCGATCTCCTGAAGCGACGGGAAGCCGAAGCGGCTGCCAGGCAGGCAACTGCCGCAGCCAGGGATAAATGAGCAGCGGCAGCGTCACGGCTGCGCCGGGCCGCTGAAGCCCGTATTTGTCGGGGAAGGCGTTACCTGCGTTCGATCTGGTCGTACACCGCCGTCGCCACGGCGGCCAGTTTGCCTTTGTCCATCCCCGCCGAGAGCGCGTAGCCGAACTTGCCGTCGATCCAGTAGAAGACGTTGACCGAGCCCTCCTGCGCGAAGCGGAAGGCCGTATCGCGGTTGGCGGTGTTCTCGGTCGAGACATAGAGCGTCAGGCGCTGGCCGCTGGCATCCTGGTACATGAACTGGGCCACGGGGCCGCTGTTCCCCGGCAACAGGCGGCCGCCGATCAGCTCGAACCCCTGGGCACCGAGTTTTGGCGGGCGCACCGGCGTGCCCAGGCGCTTGCTGAGCCAGGCGACCAGCTGGTCTTCCTGCTGCGCCGCGACTTCGACCGGGCGCCGCACGTCGGGGCTGAACACCGCGTGGGCCACCGCCGCCTGATGCGACAGCGAGGCCGGTTGCGCACGGGCCAGGCTTTCCGCCGGCGGGTAGCGGTCATGGATCATCCAGCCGGCCAGGCCGCTGACCAGCGCGATGACGAAGCCCGCCGCGATGCGTTGCAGCGACCAGCGGGCGAGCAAGGCCTTGTCGCTGCCGCCGCCGGCAGGTGGCCGTGACGCCAGCGCGAGCAAGCTCTCCGGCACGGGCTCGTCGAGTACCGGGTTGTACAAGCCCCGCAAGGCCTGCGTCTGCGTCTGGTAACTACGCAGGCGTTCGGCTTCGGCCGGATCGGCGGCCAGATAGGCCTCCACTTCGGCACGCCGCGCTTCGGGCAGGGCGGCATCGACGTAGGCCTGCAGATCGGCTTCGGTGATCGGAAGAGCGTTCATCGCACGACTTTCAATCTGGCGGTTGGCGTCTGGCCATCCATGATCAGGCGCAGCCTTTCCCGTCCGCGGGAAAGCCGCGACATGACGGTTCCGACGGGAATGCGCAGCGTCGCCGCGATATCCGCATAACTCATTTCTTCCAGCCCAACCAGCAGCAGGACTTCGCGCTGTTCGTCGGCGAGGTGGTTCAGCGCGGATTCGAGATCCCTCAGTTCCAGCGCATCGGCCTGGGTGGGGCGTGTCGGCATCTCGTAGTCGTTGTCGTCGAAGGAGTGTGTCGCCAGCCGCGGCCGGCGCAATTGATCGACCCGCAGGTTGTGCATGATGCCGAACAGCCAGGCGCGCAGGTTGCTACCTTCCCGCCACTGATGCTGGCGCGTCCAGGCGCGTTCCAGGGTGTCCTGCACGAGGTCGTCCGCCGCCGCGCGATCGCCGACCAGCGCCCGCGCGTAACGGCGCAGGCGGGGAATCTCGGCCAGGATCGCGCTGCTGTCCACTCTGCGTCAGGGTTTGGCAGCGTGCCAGACGCCGTTGAAGCCGTCACCGGTTGCGTCACCCGGCTTCTGGTCCTTGACCCAGTAGTACAGCGGCTTGCCCTTCAGCGCCCACTGCTTCTTGCCGTCGTCGCGGGTGACGATGCTGTAGTCGCCGCTGGCGGTATCGCCGTCCATTGCAAGCAGCGGCGGCCAGTTGGCGGCGCAGGGGCCGTTGCAGGCGCTCTTGCCGCCGGCGTCCTTGTCGAAGGTGTAGAGCGTCATGCCGTTGCTGCCGGTGAGCATGCCCTTGGACACCATGGCCGGCGCGGCGGCATGGGCGGCGAGCGAAGCGGATGCAAGCAGGGCGAGTGCGAGTTTTTTCATGTTCATCTCCGTTGGGGTTGGGGGTGTTGCCATTGCATGAACGGGGAGATGCCTGCGTTTATTCCGGCGCGCAAAATAAATTATGGTCGTCTATGCGCCTAATGCGGCCGCCCCTTGCGCCGCGACGATTCCATCCTCGGATGACTTGACGCCGGAAACGCCGATCGCGCCGACGTAAACCCCGTCGCGGATCAGGGGCACGCCGCCCTCCAGGCAGATCACGTCGGGCATGGTCATGAACACCGGGCGTCCCTGCAACACCGCTTCCTCGAAGGCCTTGGTGGGGCGCTTGAACATGATGGCGGTTCTGGCCTTTTGTTCGGCGATGCGCACGGAGCCCTTCTGGGTTCCATCCATGCGTTCCAGCGAAACCAGGTGACCGCCGTCGTCGACCACGGCAATCACCACGTTCCAGTTGTTTTCGGCGGCGGCATTGCGGGCCGCCAGGGAAATGCGCTGTGCGTCTTCGAGAGTCAGCATGCCATGCTCCATGATGAGTGAATGAATGGTTCGGACCGGCAGCGTCAGCTTGTACTGTCCAGCCAGTCGGTGACCAGCGGCCACAACGCCGCTTCGCTTTGCGGCTTGAAAAAGCCGAAGTGGCCGATGCGCGGCAGGTCGTGATGCGCGGGGTCGACCAGGCGGTAGTCGACCGGCCGCTTGCGGTAGGCGCCGTGAATCAGGCGCGAGCCGTCTTCGAGCAGCAATTCGTCGTCGGCGAAGGTGAGCGCGAGCACCGGATAATCGGCGCTGGCATAGGCTTCGCGCGCGCCGGGTTCGCCGCTCAGCAGATAGTCCGGCGTCAGGCACCAGCGCCGCCACTGGAACATTGCGCCGGTGGGCAGATCGCCGATGACGCCGAGGCGTTCGCCGGGGAAGTAGCCGAAAATCGGGCAGAACACCGGCGCCAGCACGTGCCACATCAGCGGCGCCGAACGACGGATGCGTGGCGTATTGTGGCGCAACGAGCCGCTGCCGACGGCGATATTGACCAGGCCCGCGAGGCACTCGCGCGAAGGCAGCAGCGGCGCGACCTGGCCGCCGAAGCTGTGGCCGACGACGAACACCGGCAACTTCGGCGACATCTCGCCGACCTCCTGCACCAGCGCGTCGTAGTCCTTGTTCAGCCAGTCGCTGAGGTCCGCCTTGACGCGGCGCATCGAGCCGGTCCGCGATTCGCCGATGCCGCGGTAATCGAAAGTCCATGCGGTGTAGCCGCGCGTGGCGAGATGCCGGGCGAAGGCCGCGTAAAAGGATTGCGGCACGGCCATCGCCGCGGCAATGATGACGTGGCCCCGGGCCGGGCCATCCGGGTCGAAACGGTAGGCGGCAAGCTTGTGGCCGTCCCTGGCGGTGAGGGTGATGCGTTCCATGGGAATCCTCGCTGGCGATCTTCGTCAGTAGCGATTCGGGGTTGAGAGAACGGCCATCGTAACGCGCGATACGCAAATCAGCCGCTCCGACTCGTCTTGAATGCGCACATCCCAGACATGGCTGGTGCGTCCCAGGTGCAGGGGCCTGGCCACTCCATGGACCCAGCCGCTTTTCACCGCGCGAACATGGTTGGCATTGATTTCCTGTCCGACGCAGTGGAACTTTTCGGGATCGACGACATACGCCGCGGCCCATGAACTCAGCGTTTCCGCCAGCACCATCGAAACGCCTCCGTGCAGGACGCCCGCCGGCTGCCGGGTGCGCTGGTCAACGGGCATGCGCCCCTTGAGGTAGTCCTCGCCGGCCTCGATCAATTCGATGCCGAGATGGCCGTTCGCGCAGTCCTGGCCGCGCCGGTTGGCTTCGTCGAGGGGGAAGGTGGTGTGCCAGATTGCCATGCTGGTATCGAGGGGAAGTTGGAATGGCCGATACTTTAATCTTCAGCAAAGACTATAACGTATCGCACCCCGTGCCTTGTCGCGACCTGAACTTTCGAATCGAAGTGCTATCCTGATTCGTCCATATCCAGAACCGGAATCCATCATGTGGCAACGACTGCTGCTTTTATGGTCTTCGTTGATCGTTGCGGCTTGCGCTTCCTATAGCGGCAGCAGTCTCAAGCCGGGAGAGGCGCGCCTTGAGGATGTGCAGGCGACGATGGGTCCGCCGGCGATGCAGTGGCAGAATCCGGATGGCTCCCGGCAACTGGCCTACCCGCGGGGTCCGGCCGGCTTCGACACCTTCATGGTGCGGCTGGATTCGAACGGGAAGCTGCATACGATAGAGAATGTGCTCGACGAAGCGCATCTCGCCACTGTCCGCCCCGGCATGAGCAAGGAGGAGGTGCTGCGCATTCTCGGCCCGTCGGACGCCAACGCCACCGCCTATTTCAAGGCCCGCGACGAGTTGGCCTGGGATTGGCGCTATCGCGGCATCTCCAGCGAGCCCTGGCGCATGATCGTCCTGTTCGATGCCACGACCGGGAAGGTGCGCAGCACGATGGTCAGACCTGAGCAATATCTGGGCGCCGACCCGAATCCGTAGCGGATGGCGGTACGGCGATTTGATGGGTTGGCCAGTGGGTAGAAAAACAAAACGCCCCGAAAGGGGCGTCCTGTCTGATTCACTGGCGGAGACGCAGGGATTCGAACCCTGGATCCAGGTTTTGCCCAGATGCACCCTTAGCAGGGGTGTGCCTTCGACCACTCGGCCACGTCTCCGAAAACAGCGTTGAACATGAAGCCCGCCGCTGTTTGCAGGGGGCGGAGTATACCCGAATCGGCGGCGGCGTGAGCCCGCTTCAGGCGCGCAGGCTGATATGCGGCCAGCCGCGCCGGGCGGCGGCTTCGGCCAGCGTGGCATCGGCATCGACCGCGACGGGATTGGTGACTTTTTCCAGCAGCGGCAGGTCGTTGTGCGAATCGCTGTAGAACCAGCTTTGCTCGAAGCCGCCGAGCCACAGGCCGAGCGATTCGAGCCAGGCGTCGACGCGAACGATCTTGCCTTCGCGAAACGATGGCGTGCCGCGCGGCTGGCCGGTGAAGCGGCCGTTTTCCTGGGCCGGGATGGTGGCGATCAGGTGCGGGATGTTGAATTCCCGCGCGATCGGCCCGGTGACGAAGCTGTTGGTGGCGGTGACGATGGCGAGCAGGTCGCCATTGGCCGCGTGCTTAGCCACCAGTTCGCGGGCGGCGGTGCTGATCAGCGGCCGGATGCGGGTGGCGAGGAATTCCCCGTGCCAGGTGTCGAGTTCGCTGCGCGAGTGGCGCGACAGCGGGGCGAGCTGGAAATCGAGGAAGGCGTGGATGTCCAGCGTGCCGGCCTTGTACTGTTCGAAGAATTCGATGTTGCGGGCTTCGTGCACTTCACGGTCGAGCACGCCCTTGCCGATCAGGAATTGCGCCCACTCGAAATCCGAGTCGCCGGAGAGGAGCGTGTTGTCGAGGTCGAAGAGGGCGAGTTTCATTCTTTGTCCAGGTCAAGTGAGGTCTGCATCAGTTCGCGCAGCAGGGGCAGGGTGGGCGGGCGCTTTTGTTCCAGCGAGGCGCGGTCGAGGTGGTTGAGCACCGCCATCAGCGAGGGCAGGTCGCGGCGGCCGTGGCGCAGCAGGTAGTGCACCACGCCGGGATCCATCAGCATGCCGCGCTCGATGGCATGGCGGCGCAGGGCCGCGGCTTTTTCGTCGTCTGACAGCGACTGGATTTCGTAGATCAGGGTCTGGCCGATGCGGGTGCGCAGGTCTTCGCGCAGGTCCAGCCGCAGCGGTGGCTCGTTGCCGGCGAGCAGCAGGGCGAGGCCGAGGAAGCGCGCGGCGTTGAAGGCGCGGAACAGGGCGATCTGCGCTTCGGCCCCGAGTCCTTGCACGTCGTCGATCACCAGCAGGCTGCCGGAAGTCGGCGTCAGCTCGGCGCCGACTTCCGCGCCGCGCAGGAATGTCGTGGGCCGCCTGCCACGCGCGGCCTCGGCGGCGGCGGCCAGCAGGTGGCTCTTGCCGCCGCCTGGCGCGCCCCAGACGTAGATCGCTTCGTAGCTGCTGGTTTCGCGCAGGCCGCGCAGGCGCGCCACCAGCTCGGCGTTGGCGCCGACGACAAAATTTTCCAGCGTCGGCGGCTGCTCGGGCTTGAGGTCGAGCAGCATTTGTTGCTGGGGCGTGTTCATCGCGTTTTCAAACGCATTTTCAAGCATTGCCCCGATAAAAGCGGCTGGAGAGGTACAGCGCGCGCACTTCGCGCAGGCCGACCAGCAGCGCCGCCGAGGCCGGCAGCGCGGCGAGGACGCCGAAGAAGCCGAACAGCTGGCCGAAGGCCATCAGGGCAAAAATCACCGCCAGCGGGTGCAGGCCGATGCGTTCGCCGACCAGAAATGGCGTGAGCAGAAAGCCTTCCAGCAACTGGCCGATGCCATACACGATCAGCACGGCGACGATCGGCCCCCAGCCGGCGAACTGCAGCGTGGCGACCAGCAGCGCGAGGATCAGGCCGGTGGCAAACCCGAGATAGGGGATGAAGATCAAGAGGCCGGTGACGACGCCGATCGACAGCGCGGAAGGGATGTCGGCCAGCCACAGCGCGACGCAGTAGTAAGCGGCGAGGATCGCCATGACCAGGATCTGGCCGCGCAGGTATTGCGAGAGCACGACATCGATGTCGCTGGCCACGCTGACCAGCTTGTCATGCCAGGGGCGCGGAACGATGGCGGAGAGGCGCGCCATCATGTCCTGCCAGTCGAGCAGCAGGTAGAACATCACCACCGGGGCCAGCATCAGGTTGACGGCAAGCCCGACCAGCGCCACGCCGCCGATCTTGAGCGAGCTGTAGATTCGCTCCAGAACGAGCTGCACGGTGTCCCAGTTGCCGGCGGCGAGTTTCTGCAGCGAGGCGGAATCGAAGCGCAGCCGGATGCCGAAGTGCTGCCGCAGCCAGGGCGCCAGTTTTTCGTTGGCCAGGGTCATCGCCTCGGGCATTTTTGCGCTGATGACGGCCGCCTCTTCATAGAGCAGCGGCAGGACGATCAGCATCAGGCCGGCCCCCAGCGCGGCCAGCGCCAGCATGACGAGCACCACTGCCAGCATGCGTGGCAGACCCCAGCGCGTGAGGCGGTCGGTTACCGGGTTGCAGACATAGGCGAGGATCGCGGCCAGCAGGAAGGGCGTGAGAATCGGCGACAGGGCATAGAACAGCGCGAGCACAGCCAGCCCGGCCGCGATCCACAGGGTGGTCTGCAAGCGGTCGCTGGGGTCGCTGTGGTCGGCTTCGGGAGGTGCGGTCATTTCCGGTAAAATTCGCGGGTTCGCTGTGGCGGGCAGCGCGGATTATCGCCGATCCGGCAGCAAACCGTGCTTCCGCCATTCATTCCGTCTGCGTTTTCAAGGACTTCATCTTGACTGCTTCTACCGCCTCTCCGTCCCCGCTCACCTACCGCGATGCGGGAGTCGATATCGATGCCGGCGATGCCCTGGTCGAGCGCATCAAGCCGGCGGCGAAGCGCACCATGCGCCCGGAAGTGCTGGCCGGCATCGGCGGCTTCGGCGCACTGTTCGAGATTTCGAAGAAGTACCGCGAGCCGGTGCTGGTGTCCGGCACCGACGGCGTCGGCACCAAGCTCAAGCTGGCCTTCCAGTGGAACCGCCACGACACGGTCGGCCAGGACCTCGTTGCGATGAGCGTCAATGACATCCTGGTGCAGGGCGCCGAACCGCTGTTCTTCCTCGACTACTTCGCCTGCGGCCGGCTCGACGTGAATACGGCGGCGACGGTGGTCGAAGGCATCGCCAAGGGGTGCGAACTCGCCGGCTGCGCGCTGATCGGCGGCGAGACGGCGGAAATGCCCAGCATGTATCCGGACGGCGAATACGACCTCGCCGGCTTCGCCGTCGGCGCCGTGGAAAAGTCGGCGATCATCGACGGCAAATCGATCCGGCCGGGCGACGTGGTGCTCGGCCTGGCCTCGTCCGGCGCGCACTCCAACGGCTATTCGCTGATTCGCAAGATCATCGAGCGCGCCAAACCCGACCTGACGATGGACATGGGCGGCGTGCCACTGGCCGACGCCGTGATGGCGCCGACACGAATTTACGTCAAGCCGCTGCTGGCACTGATGCAGGCGATCCATGTCAAGGGCATGGCGCATATCACCGGCGGCGGGCTGACCGAGAACATTCCGCGCGTGCTGGGCGATCACCTGACCGCGATCATCGAGCGCAAGCACTGGACCCTGCCGCCGTTGTTCCGGTGGCTGCAACAGGAAGGCCAGGTGGCCGACGCCGAAATGCATCGCGTCTTCAACTGCGGCATCGGCATGGTGGTGATCGTCGCCGAGGCCGATGCCGGCGTGGCGATGCAGTTGCTCGCCGCGGCGGGCGAGACCGTGCATCACATCGGACGGATCGAGGCGCGCGGCGAAGGGCAGGCGCAGACCGTGGTGGTCTGATCGCCGTAGCGCCAGCGCCGACTTTTCAGGGCGCGAGGTGGGTGTCAACCGCTGCGAATACCGCAGCCATGGGGTCTGTCGCCAGCGGATCGATGATCTGCAAGTCATCCATGTCCTTCAGCCAGGTCAGTTGCCGCTTGGCGAACTGGCGCGTGGCGAACACGCCGCGATCGCGCAGTTCGGCAAGCGGAATCCGCCCCTCAAGCATTTCCCACGCCTGGCGATAGCCGACGCAGCGCATCGACGGCAGGCCGGCATCGAGCCGGTACTTCCCGCGCAGCATCTTCACTTCATCGACCAGACCGGCGGCCAGCATCGCGTCGAAGCGTTCGCCGATGCGCTGGTGCAGCACGCCGCGATCGCCCGGCACCAGCGCCAGGGTCAGGATGCGAAAGGGCGGCGCGGCGGTCTTCTGTTCGGCAAAGAAACTGCCCAGGGTGCGGCCGGAAAGGCGCAGCACTTCGACGGCGCGCTGGATGCGCTGGGCATCATTGGGCTTGAGTCGTGCCGCGGTTTCCGGATCGAACCGCGCCAGCTCTTCATGCAGGGCCGGCCAGCCGTGCTCGGCGGCTTCCGCATCGATGGTGGCGCGCAGCGTTGCGTCGGCCTGCGGCAGGTCGGCCAGCCCCTCGCGCAAGGCCTTGACATAGAGCATGGTGCCGCCAACCAGCAGCGGAATGCGCCCGGCCGCCGTGATGGCCGCCATTTCGCGCAACGCGTCGCTGCGGAAAGCCGCCGCCGAGTAGCGCTCCTCAGGCGTGATCAGGTCGATCAGCCGGTGCGGAAAGCGCGCCAGCGTCGCCGCGTCGGGCTTGGCGGTACCGATGTCCATGTCGCGGAAAACCTGCGCCGAATCGACGCTGACGATGTCGCAGGGCAGGCGCGTCGCCAGTTCGAAGGCCAGCGCGGTCTTGCCGCTGGCGGTGGGGCCGATCAGGAGGATAGCGGGGGGCAGTTGCATCGAACTGGAAGGCAAGGGAGCGGCGCGATAGACTTACGGCTTCGAATGATACGTTGCGTCGGCGCCATTGCGAACAGGGGAGGCGAAATGCGGAAGCAACTATTTGCTGTATTGCTGGGACTCACGGTCGTCACGTCGTCGGCCCAGGTCCGAAATCTCAAGGCGGACAAGGCGCCGGCGGCCGATGAAGAGCCGGCGACCGCTCCACTGTCCACCGGTCCGATAGTCGATGCATCGAAGCCGCCCCCCGCCACCATTGCCGACCTCGTGTTGCTGCTGCAAAGCTACAAGCCCGATCCAGCAAAGGTGCAGGAACTGCGCACCGAGCTGGAGAGGCCGATTCCCGACTCGGCCGCCCCGGCGGAACTGGCTCTGGCCTGGCACCGGCGGGCGATAGCCGCTGAAGAATTGGGCGAGACCGAAGCCTGGATGGCATCGCTGGAAAAGGGACTTGAGTATGCCAAGCCGTTGGATTCGTCCGGCAGCGGCAACGAGGTCGGCTCCTATCGGCGCATGCGTCAAGACCATGCATTCGCCTTGCGCAGCGGGCGCGGCATCGGCGCCTCGCTGAATGCTTTCGAAAAGATACTGGAAGAGGAGAAGGGGATTCCAAACGGCAGGATGATCGGGGTGAACTTCCATATCGCCACGATGTACACGCTGATGGGAGATCTCGATCGCGCCAAGACGGCCATCGACAACGCGGAGAATGTGTTTCGCACGCTGCGCAGCCGACGGCGCCTTTCGCTGCTTTTCTCCAACTGGTCGCAGTTCATTGAGCGTGCTCGAGGACAATGGCTGCGGCGTCAGGGGCGCCTCGACGAGGCCGAGCGCGCCTATACGGCGGCTATCCGCCAGGTCGAGGCCGAGGTAAAGAACAACGAGGCGCGTCGCACCCAGGGCATGTGGGCCATGCCTGTCGAGCGTGTCGAGAACATGGTGGAATTGGCTCGACTGGCCCTGGCGAAGGTTTATCTCGATCAGCAGCGGCTGGACGAGGCCGAACTCCTGCAGCGGGAAGTGCTCAAGGCCTCACTCAAGCGCAACGGCCGCAACTCGCGCGTAACTGGCGATGCCCTTTCCGGGCTGTGTGCCACTTTCATCCAGCGCGGCCGCTTTGCCGAGGCCTTGGTGCTGGCCGGTTGGGCGGATCAATCCCTGGCCGAGGCAGGGCTGGCTCGTGTCAGTCAGGAGCGTTTGCATGCCCGAATCCTGCAGGCCAACATGCTGGCGGTGAATGGGCGCAGCGCCGAGGCGGTGGCGCTATTCGACGAAGTGCGCAAGGTGGTGAGCGATGACAGCCGGCTGGAAGAGGGCTACACCGTCGCCACGCTGAACTCGTTGCGCGCCTATATCACCGTCGGGCGCAATGCCGAAGCACTGCGTGACGGCGACAAGCTGTTGCAGAATGGTATCCGGTATTACGGCGCGGACCATTACTTCACGGCGGAGGCGCGCGCTTTCCGAGCCATGGCTTTGCACCGCAATGGTCGCCTCGGCGACGCTCGACGCGAATTCGAGCGTGCCGTGGGCGTGCTGGTCGATCCGGCGAAGCTGGTCGGCAAGCAGCAGACCAGCGCCGCGCGCGCACGACGCTTGCGTGTGATTCTCAACGAATATCTCAATGTACTGGTCGGCAAGAAGGGCACGAATAACCAGAAAGACATCGCGGAAGCCTTCCGCGTCGCCGACGTGGCGCGCTGGCAGAGCGTGCAGAAGGCAGTCACCGGGTCGGCTCTGCGCGCGGCGGCCGGCAGTTCCGAACTCGGTGCGCGGATCAAGAAGGTCCAGGATGCCGACGATGAACTCGAAGCGGTCTACAAGAATCTGATCAGCCAGCGCTCGGCGCCGCCGGACCGGCAACTGCCCGCGGTGATCGCGACCATGGAGTCCCGCATTGCCACCCTGCAAAAGGAACAGCAAAGCGATCTGGCCGAGATTCGCCGCCAGTTTCCGCAGTACGACGCACTGGTCAACCCGCGTCCGGCAGATATGGCTACAGCGCGCAAGGCGCTGCGGCCCAATGAAGCGCTGCTGTCGGTCTATGTCACGCCGGGCGGCAGCTATGTCTGGGCGACGGGCAAGGACGGCGCCCTGCATTTCCACTTCAGCCCGAGGACGGCGGACTGGGTGGGCGGCATGGTCAAACGCCTGCGCGCGTCGGTCGAGCTCGGCGGCGTCGGGCCGGAGCAGATGCGCTTCGACCTGGAAGCCGCATCGGCGCTGTACCAGGAACTGCTGGCCCCGGTTCAGGCGGCGTGGGGCAAGGCCGACACGCTGCTGGTAGTGGCCAATGAATCCCTGGGCCAGATTCCATTTTCTCTCTTGCCGACGGCAAACGTCGCGCCGGGCGCGGCGCCGGCCGGACCGCCGCTGGCGCAGTTCCGCCAGACACCCTGGCTGGCGCGCAAGGTCGCCATCGCCTACGCGCCCTCGATCAGTGCGCTGGTGACATTGCGTTCGCTGCCCGCGATCATGGGACAGCGCGACCCCTTCATCGGCTTCGGCGATCCGGACTTCGGCGCGAGTGCCGAAAAGGCGGCGTCGGGTCCCGGAGGAAATCGCGGCGCCGGAGAAGTGGCGCGCGGCACCCGTAACCTCAAGATCAGCCACGCCCCGGTATGGGACGAGAACCTCACCAGCGCCGACGCGATTCCGCCGGCGCCTCCGGCCCAGCCCGGAACGCCAATGCTGACGCCGCTGCCGGACACGCGCGACGAAATTCTTGCCATCGGCACCGCACTGGGCGCCGACATCCCCACGCACACCTTCTTCGGCGCCCAGGCCAGCCGCGCGAACGCGCTGCGGGCGGATATGCAGAAACATCGCGTGGTCGCCTTCGCTACCCACGGCCTGATCGCCGGCGATCTGCCGGGCCTCGATCAGCCGGCGCTGGCGCTGGCACCCCAGCCCGGTCGAGACATCCATGACGGCCTGCTGAAGCTGGAGGACATTCTCAAGCTATCGCTGAGCGCCGACCTGGTGGTGCTCTCCGCCTGCAACACGGCGGCAGCGGATGGCAGCGGTGCCGAAGCCGTCTCCGGTTTGGGTCGCGGATTCTTCTATGCCGGTGCCCGCGCCGTGCTGGCCACCCACTGGCCGGTGGAAACCGTTTCGGCGCGGGAGCTGGTGACGCATGTGTTCCAGCACTACGCCAAAGACGGCAAGCTGACCCGCGCCAAGGCGCTGCAGCAGGCCATGCTGGAAGTCATCGACAAGGGTGTGTCGCTGGACGGCCGCGGCAAGGCGGAATTCTCATACGCGCATCCCGCGTTCTGGGCGCCGTATGCGCTGTACGGCGATCCGGGGCGGTAGGGCCCCCGTTTTGCCGCCACCGGCGTGGCGACCTAAAACCGGTCAATCAGTAATCGGTTCGCCCCTTGCGCTCGATCCGCGCCTGGGGATGCTCGTTTCGTTCCGCAAGCACTGCTGCCTCTTGGCGCATCGGGCTCGCAACTCGGTTGCCCTTGCACAAGCGTGGCCTGTCCGCTGGCATAGTATCCATTCCAAACGATGCAGCTGACTCGATGCCAGACGATTCAACTCGCCCTTGGCGCAGGCCTCACCGGTTCCTTCGGCCATTGACTTCAGCATGCCGATCACCTCCTCGATGCCTTCAGCATCGAAGGGGCCGCAGTCCGGAGCGTCGGCCCGACTGCTGGCTGGAAACCTCGAATACGCTGCATTCGCCATGGTCGTCGCCTTCCGTCACAGTCGCAAGTTACAAAGACCCAGTATCTCAGAAGTCCGCGCGGCTCTCAACCCATCGGTTTCTTGCCGATGGCGATTTGGGGGATGAAACGGCCGCTGCTCAGCGGCCGCGCATGAAGAGCCGGTCGAGCTCCGCCATCGACAACTGAACCCAGTTCAATTCGTCCTCCGTTTCGCGCCGGGCGCCGGCGTCGCGGCTCTCCGCGCCGGCTCCCCGGTGATCTGGAACGCCGCCCAGTACGCCGGGTGAGGATACTTCGCGCGCGCCGCAAGCTGGGCCTCGCGCAGCGCCCGGGTCTTGTTCGTTCCGGCCTTGAGTTTTGCGTAGAAGTCGGTCATCAGGGACGACGTGGCTTCGTCGTCGATTTCCCACAGCGTCGAGACGATCTGGTTCGCCCCGGCGTAAAGGAAACCGCGTACCAGCCCAACCACGTCGTCGCCGTTCGCCACCTTGCCCAGCCCGGTCTCGCAGGCGCTCAGCGTGACGAGGTCGGCGTCGAGCCGCATCGAATACAGCTCGCCGATGGTGAGCCGGTCCCGTTCGTTGCCGGCCGAGTCGGTGGCCAGCAGCAGCGCCGAGCCGAGCGGGTTGGCGGCATCGAACTTGCCGTGGGTGGCGAAGTGCAGGTAGCGGAACCCGGTGCCGAACTCAAGCAGGCTGCGCTTGCTGGCGTCGCGGCGGACGAACAGCGCCGAGTCGGGGAACAGCGCGGAGACTTCCCGCGCTTCGCGCTCCGCGAACGCCAGGTCGTAGCGGGGGTCGCCAAGATCGGGATTGCCGAAGGCGAGCACCGTTCCCGGCTTGCCCGAGGCGTCGATCCGGCCGATGAACTTCAGGGTCGAGGCGCTGGGCAGGAAGGACAATTCGTAACGGTCGAGCAAAAAGTGCTCGCCGTCGTGCAGGGCGGCGAAGGGCAGGTAGTGCAGCGCGCCGTGGCCGGCGATCAACAGCCTCTGGTGGCGGATGGCACCGGCCAGCGGAGCGATCAGGCGCAAGTGGAGCGACTTCGCCGCCACGGCGTAGCCTTCGTTGCGCCCGGCGATGGCCTGGCGAAACGCCTGGATTTCCTCTTCGAGCCCCTCGCGCCGCAGCTTCACCGCTTGCAGTCCATCGGCGTCGATGATGAACGCATAGAGCTGCGCGGCGTCGTGGTAATAGCTGACGAGGGCCTGGTCCGCCGGCAAGGCGCCCTGGATTTCGGCCAGGGCGATTTTCGACACGGTCACCAGCGAGGAAAGTTCGGGCGCCTGGTCGGCCAGTGCCACGCGGGCTTCCAGCTTGAAGTTGCGTGCCTCGGCCAGGATTTTGCCGGCGTCGCCGGGTTGGCTCCCGGCCGTGTCCGGCAGAGCGCGCCGGATGCGCTCGACGACTTCGCCGTCCACCGTCGTATCGCGCGCCAGCGCCACCTCGGTGGCCTGGGCTTTCGCCAGCAGCAGACGGACCTTGTCGGTCTGGCTGCTGCCGAGGTGGAAATCCTGCTTGCCGGCCAGCATGTCGACCAGGGCGCGCGACTTGGAGCGCTCGCCGACCAGGAAGGCATCTTCGTGGCGCCCGGACTGGAACAACAGGCGGACCAGCGCCTGATAGACGGCCTGCTTGTCGCCGAAGAAGCCGATCTTGGCGTTCTCGGTGTTGATGGTGGATCGCTGGCGCTCGATTTCGTCGACGGCGGTCTGGTACAGGGCGATGGCCTCGTCGGCCTTGTCTTCCCCTTCGGCGATGCGGCCCCGGTCGTAGAGCGCCGCCCAGTAGATTCCGGCGAGCGCCTTGAGCTCTTCCTTGCCGAGAATCTCGTCGAGATAGGCCTTGGCGTCGGCCAGCCGCCCCACTTCGATGCGCGCATGGGCGACCTGGAAGCGGGTCAGCAAGGTGTGCTGGCTCTGCAAGGTGCGGAAAAGCATGTCGCCGCCGGAGGTACTGCCCTTGGAAAAGGTAAACAGGAACCAGCCGATGTTGACCACGTCGACCAGGAAATGGCTTTCGTCGTCGGCGATCTTCAGGGCGCTGGCGTAGTCCTTGCGCGCCATGTGGATGCGCACCAGCGCGGCGCGCGTCCTGGCCCAGAACTGCTTGCTGGCGAGCTTGAGGATGAAGGAGTCGGCCGCCTTTTCCAGGTAGGCCACCAGTTCCTCGGCCTGCTTGGCGTCGTCGTTCAGGATGAAGGCGACAGCGGCGAAGGCCGTCATGTCGATATCGCCGCCCAGGCGCTGGCCGCAGGAAAACGGCCCCCAAACCGCGCTCGATTCGCACAGGGTACGGGGCAGCACGGGAATTTCGCCGGCCATGCTCATCGGCGGCGGCAGCTTGGAGGCATCGATGGCCTTCCATCGCTGGATCGCCAGCCCGGCAAATTTCGCCGACTGCGAAATCTCGCCGAGTTCCATGTGAATCTCGGCGCGCAGCATGGGCTCGCGAACCGCGAGTGGATATTCGGCGCCGGGCGCCTGCGTCTTCATGCCCAATGCCGCGAGCGCCCAGGAGAAGGCCTTTACCCCTATCGGCCGGGGGTCGCCGTGCGCGGCCACGGAGTCGCGCACGGCATCGAGGCAACGCAGCGCCTGGCCGAAATCGCGCTGTTCGAACAGCGCCGCGCAGTAGCGGTACAGGAAGGGCTGGCGCTCGACGGGGACGGGGTCCTTCGGGATCCCGGCGGGAAACGCCCGGGCCAGAAAGCCCAGGTATTCGTTGTTCAGCACTTCGTCCTTGTACATCTGCGGAATCTCGCCGCGCTCGATTTTCAGCGGGCCGGTTTCAGTGGCGAAGGCGACTTCCTCGGCCCGTGCCCCGCTGCCCAGGAACAGCGCCGCGAGCATGGCGGCCAGGGCGGCCGGTGAACGAACGGGATGGGCGCGTCGCGTGTTTCGATTCATGGCGATTCCGCTGGAAATGTTGGAGGACGAGTCCCTTGCGTGTTTCGCTCAGCGACCGCGCATGAACAGCCGGTCGAGCTCCGCCATCGACAACTGAACCCAGGTCGGCCGGCCGTGGTTGCACTGGTCGGCGCGTTCGGTGGCTTCCATCTGGCGCAGCAGCGCGTTCATTTCCGGCAGGCTCAGCAGCCGATGCGCGCGCACCGCGCCGTGGCAGGCCATGGTCGCCAGCAGTTCGTTGCGCCGGGTTTCCACCACGCGGCTGGCGGGATGCTCGGCCAGGTCGCGGAGCAGCGAGCGCACCAGGTCCACCGCGTTGCCGCCGGCCAGCAGCGCCGGCAGGGCGCGCACCGCTAGCTCGCGCGGGCCGGCGGCGGCGATGGCGAAGCCGAGCTGGCCCAGTGCTTCGTTCTGTTCGCTGGCGGTCGCCATCTCGGCTTCGCTGGCCGAGATCAGCAGCGGCACCAGCAGCGCTTGCGTCGCCGGCGGTCCGGCATCGAGGCTCTGCTTGAGCTTTTCGTAGAGGATGCGTTCGTGCGCCGCGTGCATGTCCACCAGCACGAGGCCGGCGTCATTCTGGGCCAGGATATACACGCCATGCAGTTGGGCGATGGCGTAGCCGAGCAGCGGGGCCGCACCATCCGTTGCAACGGGAGTCGGTGCTGGCGGGACGGCGATTCCACTGTCGGAGAAAGCCGCGCGGGCGAATTCCAGATAGGGCCGCGCCGCCGGCTCGCCGACACCGAGGCCCGACTGGCGGGCGTAGGAGAACGCGGAGGGTGTGTATGCCGATGCGGCTGGCGCTGCCTCTTCCCGGCTTTCCGCACTGCTCAGCGGCGTCGCCAGCGTGCGTTGCAGCGCGTGGAACACGAACTGGTGGATGCCGCGCGCATCGCGGAAGCGCACTTCGGTCTTGGCCGGATGCACATTCACATCGACGCCGGCCGGGTCGAGTTCGAGGAACAGCACGTAGGCCGGGTGCCGCGCGCCGTGCAGGATGTCGGCCCAGGCCTGGCGCGCGGCGTGGGTCAGCAGCTTGTCGCGGACGAAGCGGCCGTTGACGAAGAAGTATTGCTCGTCGCGTCCCGAGCGCGAATAGGCGGGCAGGGCGGCGAGGCCGGAAAGGCGTAGCGGTCCAGCCGTGGCGTCGAGCGGGCGCGCATGCGGGAAGAAATCTTCGCCGATGATGTCCCTTGCGCGCCGCGAAAAGTCGGCGCTGGCGAGACGGCGTTTCGCGCTGCCGTTGTGGGCGAGCGTGAAGGCGACATCGGGCCGCGCCAGCGCCATGCGCCGCATGACTTCGTCGCAATGCGCGAACTCGGTGGCCTCGGTCTTGAGGAACTTGCGCCGTGCCGGGGTGTTGAAATACAGGTCGGCGACTTCGATCACCGTGCCGCCGGCCAATGCCGCCGGTTCCGCCTTGTCGGCATCGCTGCGCAGGCGATGGGCGTGGGATTGCGAGGCATGGCGGCTGGTGATTGAAACTCGCGCGACGGAAGCGATCGAGGCCAGCGCCTCGCCGCGAAAACCATAACTGCCGACCTGTTCCAGGTCGGCGAGGCTGGCGATCTTGCTGGTGGCGTGGCGCGCCAGCGCCAGCGGCAGGTCGTCGGGGGCGATGCCGCCACCGTCGTCGACGACGCGGATCAGGCGCACGCCGCCTTCTTCGAGCTGTACGTCGATCCGCGTGGCGCCGGCGTCGAGACTGTTTTCCAGCAGTTCCTTGAGCACCGAGGCGGGACGTTCGACCACCTCGCCGGCGGCGATCTGGCTGATCAGGAGGTCAGGCAGCGGCTTGATGATTCCCATGGGGTCCGAATTATCGCCGGGATACCGTCCCCGCACCACAGGTTCGGGGACATATGGCTTCCGGTAAAATCGCGCCTTTCCTTCGACCGCGCCGCCCCGTGGAACTTCTCGCCCAATTCATCGACATCATCCTGCACGTGGACAAGTATCTGGCCATGCTGCTGGCGCAGTATGGCATCTGGATCTACGCGATCCTGTTTCTCATCGTGTTCTGCGAGACCGGCCTGGTGGTGACGCCCTTCCTGCCCGGCGATTCGCTGCTGTTCGTTGCCGGCGCGCTGGCCGCCACCAGTGGCGGCAGCTTCGACATCAACATCGTGATCGCCGTGCTGCTCGCCGCCGCGATCCTCGGCGACAACACCAACTACTGGATCGGGCGCTGGGCCGGCAAGCGCATCCTGGCCTGGGGCGAGCATTCGCGTTATTTCAACCGCAAGGCCTTCGACCTGACGCACGCCTACTACGAGTCGCACGGCGGCAAGACCATGCTGGTGGCGCGCTTCATGCCCTTCGTGCGCACCTTCGCGCCCTTCGTCGCCGGCGTCGGCAACATGAGCTATCCGCGCTACTTTGCCTTCGACCTCGCCGGCGCCGTGCTCTGGGTGTTTTCGCTGTGCCTCGCCGGTTACTGGTTCGGCAACATTCCGTGGGTCAAGGCCAACCTGTCGCTGATCATCTTCGGCACCATCGGCCTGTCGCTGGCGCCGCTGGTTCTGGCCTGGCTGCGCCACCGTCTGGCGCCGAAGGCTTCCTGAGCATGCGCGGCGCGGCAACCGCCTGCCTGTTTCTGTTGCTGGCCGGCTGCGCGCAAACCGGTGCGCAACCCGGTAACAAGGGACGCACCGCCAGTGAATCAGTTGGCAACTCGGTGGCGACATTCGACCCGAAGCAGATCGGCAAGAGCGATGTCGACCGCATCGCCGACATCCATCGGCGCGAAATATTCGCCAGCGTGCGGGTGCTGGCCGAAAAGCTCTATCGACGCAATCCGCGCGAGTGGAAAAAGGGTGGCCACGCCAGCGTCGAGGCGGCGCTGGACCGCCTGCTCGATCCGCGCACGGGCTGGCGACTGCCCGAAACCGCCGGCCGGCGCGGCACCGACGCGATCCTGCTGGCCCTGCGCGAGGATTTCGCCGGCGACCGGGTGGCGGCCTTCATCGCCGGCCTGGGCGGCATGCTGAACCTCGCCTTCGCCGAAAAGACGGAATTCTTCATGCTCGACGAACTCGATCCGCAAATGCTGTACAACAGCGCGCGCAACCTTGAAATCGCCGCCTGGAAGCTGGCCACCGCGCGCGATGCGAGCGGGGCCCTGCTGCTGCTCTCCAACGAGATGGCGGTGGCGCCGCAACCGGCCAACCTCAGCTTCGAGCGCGAATTCGGCAAGATGATCGCCAACCTCGACCTGCTGTCCACGCTGATCGCCGACAAGGGGCATCGCACCATCGCCCGGGTGGCGCAAAGCGTCGCCACGGCGATGTTCCTTCCAGTGGCGGCCCTGCGATGAAGCGCTACGTCATCCTCATTTCGGGGCGCGGCAGCAACATGGAGGCGCTGCTCGGCGCCGCGCTGCCCGGCACCTGTGCCGCGGTCATCAGCAACCGCCCCGATGCCGCAGGCCTCGCGTATGCCGCCGGTCGCGGCATCCCCGCCATCGCCATCGATCATCGTGGCTTCGCTTCGCGCGAGGAATTCGACGCCGCGCTGGCGGCGGAGATCGAACGTCACGCGCCGGATCTGGTGCTGCTCGCCGGTTTCATGCGCATCCTCACCGACGGTTTCGTGCGGCGCTTCGAAGGCCGCCTGCTGAACATCCATCCCTCGCTGCTGCCGGCTTTCCCCGGCGTCAAGACGCATGCGCAGGCGCTGGCGGCCGGCGTCAGGCTGCACGGCTGCAGCGTGCATTTCGTGACGCCGGCGCTGGACGGCGGGCCGATCATCGCGCAGGCGGCGGTGCCGGTGCGGGCCGACGACGACGAGGCGACGCTGGGGCAGCGCGTGCTGGTCGAGGAACACCTGATCTATCCGCGCGTTGCACGCTGGTTTCTCGAAGGCCGATTGCATCTGGTCGATGGCCGCGCGCGCTTGGCCGGCGAGGCGACGGTGAGCGGTTCGCTGCATGTGCCGCGAATCGATTGAGACGCCGGCTTGACATGCCCTTCGTCCTGGCGCTCGCCGCCTCAGCCCTGATCCATGCCGCCGCGCTGCTGGGGCCGGGCTGGGCGTTGCCCGGCACCCACGACAATGAGCCGCCGCCGACCATCGAAGCGGTGCTGGCCAGGCCGCCGCTCCCGCAGGAGGCTGTAGCCGTCGCCAGGCCGGCACCAAAGCCGCCGACGGAAAAGCCGCGCCGGCAGCCCGCGGCGACATCCCCGGTCGTGGCCGATGCGCCCGCCGCTGGGGTGCCCCAGCCAGCGCCCCAGGCGGTGCTGCCGGTCGAGGCTCCGCCACCAGTCGCCGTCCCGCCAGCGCCGACTCCGGCCAGCATCGCGCTGCCGGGCAAGGGGCGGGTACGCTACACCATCACGCGCGGCGAAGGCGGCTTCGTCGTCGGCCAAGCCACCCACACGTGGGAACACGACGGTCTCACCTACAAGCTGCAAAGCGTAACCGAGACCACCGGGCTGGCCGCCGTGTTCAAGCCGGCGCGCGTGGTCCAGAGCAGCCAGGGCGACGTGACGGCGGACGGCCTGACACCGCGCGAGTTCCGCCATGAGCGCGTCAATGGACTGGATACCGCGAGCTT
This sequence comes from Sulfuritalea hydrogenivorans sk43H, assembly GCF_000828635.1. GTDB lineage: Bacteria > Pseudomonadota > Gammaproteobacteria > Burkholderiales > Rhodocyclaceae > Sulfuritalea > Sulfuritalea hydrogenivorans. The sequence continues at coordinate 2,756,231 of NZ_AP012547.1, read as the reverse complement.
CGACTGGACGCGCCGCGTGGTCGCCTATGCCGGACGCGAAGACGCGATCGCCGCCGGCGCGCAGGACATGCTCTCGATGTATTACCAGTTGGTGCTGCTGGCGCCGAAGGGCGGCGCGCTGGAGATGCCCATCGCCACCGGGCGCAAACTGGAGAACTACCGCTTCGAAGTCCTCGGCGAGGAAGCCGTCGCGTTGCCGTCGGGCGAGCGCCGGGCAATGCGCTTGAGGACGCGCAGCGGAAATGACACCATTGAACTGTGGATAGCCGCCGACATGCGCGGCCTGCCGCTGAAAATCCGTTTCACAGACCGCAAGGGCGAAATCTTCGATCAGCTCGCGCAAGACATCGACCCACGGGAGACCCAATGATTGCCAGAAGACAGAGAACAGACGACCGGGGGCAGAAGCCGGCCGGCAGCGAAGCACCGACGGCGGACGGCCTTGCCGCCGACCTGCTGAACGCCGCGGTGGCCGCCACCGCGCAATTGCTCACCTTCAACCAGCCGGCCGATGCCGCGCTCTCGGCCTTCTTCCGCGCGCGCAAGAGCGGCGCGAAGGACCGCGCCTTCATCGCCGAAACCGCCTATGCGGTGCTGCGCAGGAAGCGTTTGCTGGAACGGTTGGCCGCCTGCGGGCCAAACCTCGAGCCCTCGTTTCTCGCGCCAGGTGCGACGCCGAAGCGTGCGCCGAAGACCCCCGGCGCGCGTCGCATTTCTCCTCGCGAGCTGGTGCTGCTGTCGCTGTCGCGTGTGCGCGGCATGTCGCAGCGCCAGCTCGAAAACGCCCTGATGCCCGGCGAAGCCGAGTGGTTGGCGGAGATCCGGCGCCAGCCGGAACCGGAACTGACGCTGGCCGAACAACTGGATTTTCCCGACTGGCTGGTCGAGCGCCTGGCGCCGCGCATGCCGGCCGAGGAACTGTTGGCGCTGGCCCGCGCGCTGAACACGCCGGCGCCGCTCGACCTGCGCGTGAATACGCTGAAGGCCGAGCGCGAAGACGTGATCAAGCGCCTCGCCGCCGACAACATTGCCGCCACGCCCTGCCCGTATTCGCCGCTGGGGCTGCGCCTCAAGACCAAGCCCTACCTGGCAAAGCATCCGGCCTACCTCGACGGCAGCATCGAAGTGCAGGACGAGGGCTCGCAGCTGCTCGGCTTGCTGCTGGCGCCCAAGCGCAGCGAAATGGTGGTGGATTTCTGCGCCGGCGCTGGCGGCAAGACACTGATCCTCGGTGCGCTGATGCGTTCCACCGGGCGGCTGTATGCGTTTGACGTATCCGACAAGCGGCTGGCGAAACTCAAGCCGCGCGCAGCGCGAGCGGGGCTGTCGAACGTGCATCCGGCCTGCCTTTCCGGCGAGAACGACACGCGGGTGAAGCGGCTGCAGGGCAAGGTCGACCGCGTGCTGGTCGATGCGCCATGCTCGGGGCTGGGCACGCTGCGCCGCAACCCCGACCTCAAGTGGCGGCAGTCGCCGCAGAGCGTCGATGAACTGAGCGCCAAGCAGGCCGCCATCCTCGCCGCCGCGGCGAAGCTGCTGCGGCCCGGCGGCCGGCTGGTGTATGCCACCTGCAGCATCCTCGCCGAAGAGAACGAAGCCATTGTCGATGCCTTCCTCGCCGCGCATGCCGATTTCCATCGCCTCTCGGCGCAGGAGATTCTCGCGGCGCAGGGCATCGTCATCGATTGCGGCGAAGACATGCGCCTGTCGCCGCAGCAGCACGGCACGGATGCCTTCTATGCGGCAGTGCTGGAACGCGCCAAGTGATCGTGCAACACGGAGCGGCCGCAGGCCGCGAACCGAGGCCCCCCCCTTCCACGGGAAGGGGGCTGGGGGGATGGTCGTTGTTAATTGCGCTGGCGCTGGCGCTGCCTTTCAGCGCCAGCGCCGGCGCCGCGCCGCTGCCGGCGACGGGCACGGTCGAAGTGCTGTTCACGCCCTGGGACGATGCCGAGGGCGCCATCGTGCGCGCGCTGGGCGAAGCGCGAAAGAGCATCCATGTGCAGGCCTACCTGCTCACCAGCCGCTCGATCGCCAGGGCGCTGCAGGAGGCGAAGGCGCGTGGCGTGGCGGTGGAAATCCTCGCCGACCGCGAGATGCTGGAAAAGAGCGACAAGTCCCTGCTGCCGCTGCTGCGCGAGGGTGGCATTCCGGTCTGGCTGGAAACCCGCTATGCCTCGGCGCACAACAAGGTGCTGCTGATCGACGCGCTCGCCGCAAACGGATTCGTCATCACCGGCAGCTACAATTTCACCTGGTCGGCGCAGGCGCGCAATGCCGAGAACCTGCTGATCCTGCGCGACAATCCGGCGCTGGTGCGGCGCTATCTGGACAACTGGCAACGACATCGCGAGCAGGCCGAAAAAATGAGCGGAACGAACTGAGATGAGCGAACACGAACTGGCCAGCCTCTGGCGCGGCGTTCTTGCCGATCTGCGCCAGCCCGACCTGGTCTGGCAACTGCTGGTGCTGGCGGGCTGCCTGCTGCTGGCCAAGCTGGGCGAGCGCCTGGTGCGCGCCCGCCACGTCGCCGCCGGGCGGGCATGGGAGCTCGGCCATGGCGGACTGAAACGGATCGCCTTTCCGCTGCTGGCGCTGGTGCTGGTGCTGCTGGCGCGCCCCGTTGCACAGCAGTGGGTGCACGTCAGCCTGTTGTCGCTCGCGCTGCCGCTGCTGTCGTCGCTGGCGGTGATTCGCGTGGTGTTCTATGTGCTGCGCGTCAGCTTCATCGGCGCCACCTGGCTCGGCCAGTTCGAGCGCATCTTCGCCGGGCTGGTGTGGGGCATCGTCGCCTTGCACATCACCGGCCTGCTGCCCGAGGCAATCGAGGTGCTGGAGTCGGTCAAATTCAGCGCCGGCAAGCAGAAGCTGACGCTGTGGAACGTGCTGCAGGGCGTCGTCGCGGTGCTGGCGACGCTGCTGGTCGCGCTCTGGCTGTCGAGCATGATCGAGGCACGGCTGAACGCCGCCGCCGGGCTCGACAACAACCTGCGGGCGGTCTTCGTCCGGCTGTCCAAGGCGCTGCTGATCTTGCTGGCGGTGCTGATCGGCCTGCCGATGGTCGGCATCGACCTCACCACGCTTTCCGTGTTCGGCGGCGCGCTCGGTGTCGGCCTCGGTTTCGGCCTGCAAAAGATCGCCAGCAACTATGTCTCGGGCTTCATCATCCTGCTCGATGATTCCATCCGCATCGGCAATGTCATCGCCGTCGGCAACGACCGCGGTGAAGTGACGCGCATCACCACGCGCTACACGGTGCTGAAGAACCTCGACGGCGTCGAGGCGCTGGTGCCCAACGAACTGCTGGTCGGCTCGGTGGTGCAGAACCAGTCCTACAGCAGCCCGCGGGTGCGCATCGCGCTGCCGGTGCAGGTCGGCTACGAAAGCGACCTGGAGCGCGCCATGGCCATCATGGTGGCGGCGGCACGCGCCCAGCCACGCGTGCTGGCCGACCCGGAACCGGCGGTATTGCTCAGGGAATTCGCTGATTCGGGCATCAATCTCGAACTAGGTTTCTGGGTCGAAGACCAGGAGAAAGGCGTCGGCGGCCTGCGCTCGGACATCAATCTCGCCATCTGGCGCGAATTCAAGCAGGCCGGTATCGCAATTCCCTTCCCGCAACGCGAAATTCGAATTCTTGGTGGAGCACAGCAATGACTGACACCCGCTTGATCCACGGCTTCCATGCCATCACCGCCAAGCTGCGCCACGCCGCCGACGACGTCAAGGAAATCACCGTCGCCGAGGGCCGCCAGGACGGCCGCATGCGCGAGCTGCTGAAGCTGGCCGAAGCCCACGGCGTGCGCGTCATCCTCTCCGACGCCAAGCGGCTCGATGGCCTCGCCGGCGGCACGCAGCACCAGGGCGTGGTGGCGAAGGTCGCCGCACAGGCGAAGCATGTGACGCTGGACGACGTGCTCGACGGCCTTACCGAACCGCCCCTGTTGCTGGTGCTGGATGGCGTCACCGATCCGCACAATCTCGGCGCCTGCCTGCGCGTGGCGGATGCCGCCGGCGCGCACGCGGTGGTGACGCCCAAGGACAAGGCCTGCGGCCTCAATGCGACCGTGATCAAGGTTGCCAGCGGCGCCGCCGACACCGTGCCCTATATCGTCGTCACCAACCTGGCGCGGTCCTTGCGCGAGATGCAGGAACGCGGCATCTGGGTCATCGGGGCGGCGGGCGAGGCCGACAAGGAACTCTATGCCATCGACCAGAAAGGCCCCTGCGCCTGGGTGCTTGGCGCCGAAGGCGCCGGCATGCGCCGCCTGACGCGCGAGACCTGCGACGAACTGGCGAAGATTCCGATGCACGGCAGCGTCGAAAGCCTCAACGTTTCCGTGTCCGCCGGGATTTGTCTGTTCGAGGCAAGGCGGCAGCGGGGCAGGTGAGTCTTGCGCGCCGTCGGGAAAGTCGGCGCTGGCGGCACGGCGTTCAAAAGCTGGAAAGTGCTCATGCGGCTGGCGCCGTCGCAGGTCCGCGCATCTGGCATCGAGAGCGGCGGACCCTGCGGCTAAACAGGCAGGCCGACGGGTTTGTGCAACAGCGCGGTAAACCAGAAACAGCTTCCGGCGCCGGCCTGGCTCTCGACGCCAATCGCACCACCCATCAGTACGGACAGGTGCCTGCTTATGACCAGTCCGAGTCCCGTTCCGCCATATTTTCGCGTCGAGGAGCCGTCTGCCTGCGCGAAAGCCTCGAAAATTCCATTCTTGTCCTCGGGTGAAATTCCGATGCCGGTATCCGCAACCTCGAAGCGAAGCAGAATGTCTGTCGGGGTCTCCGATACGGCCGACATGCGGACATTGACACTGCCCTGGGCGGTGAATTTGATCGCATTCTCCACCAGATTCTGAAGTATCTGTTCCAGTCTTGCGGGATCGCCCCGAACGGTTTTATCGTCCAGCTCCGGCGATAGCTCCATGATGAGCGCCAACCCCTTTGCCTTTGCGTCCTCGCCGAACAGGCTCCGGATGTTCGCGAGAACACTGCCTGGAGTGAAGTTGGCCGGCTCCAGCGTCAGCTGCTCGGCTTCGAGCGAAGCGATGTCAAGGACATTGTTGATGATGGAGAGCAGGTGCTGGGCAGATTGCCTGGCCTTGCCAAGCTGATCGATTGCCCTGGGATCGGTAATTCGGCGCAACGCCAGATCGGTCATGCCCATGATGCCGTTCATGGGGGTTCGCAGTTCATGGCTCATGTTCGCAAGGAAAATCGTCTTGGCCCGGTTGGCGGCTTCGGCGGCGTCACGGGCGGTGACAAGTTCAGCAGTGCGGGCGAGGACGAGCTCCTCAAGATGATGGCGGTGCTGCTCGACTTCTTTGCGCAGTCGCTCGCGTTCCAGCAGGTTGCGGATGCGCTGCCGTGCGGTGCTCACCTTGATCGGCTTGGTCAGGTAGTCCGCCGCACCCCGGGCAAGCCCGGCACTCTCGGCCTCATCGTCCGTCAGTGCGGTGACAAAGATCACCGGGATCATGTGCAGATGTGGGTCGGCCATGATCCGCCGGCAGGTTTCGTAACCATCCATCTCCGGCATCATCACATCGAGCAGAATCAGATCGGGGAGTGTTTTCCGGGCCAGAGCGAGTCCCATGGAGCCCGAAGTCGCAATCTGCAATTCGAAGTCGGATTCCAGTGCCGCTCCGAGCGTGCCCAGATTCGCCGGCGTGTCGTCGATAACCAGGATTTTGGGGCGTGGGTCGCTCATGATGCCTTTTCTTCCCAGCCGTGGGCTGTCACTATGCTGCACATGCGCTGATGTGCGGCGTCAAAACGGAATTCCTCCAGCAGCCGCGCCACCTCGTCGATCTCGGCGGCTGCATCGGTTTCCGCAACGGCGTGCTGCAGGGCTCTGAACCGGTTCACCGCATCAAACTTGTTCTCGACCAGCAAGGGTTCAAGTTCCCGCCACAAGGCGACGATGTCGGCAACATCAACCGCTTTTCGCGTCGGCGCGGACGAGGGAATCAATAGCGGTTCCTCCCGTTTGGCAGGCAACCACTTGCCCAGCGTTTCGATCAGCATATCGAATGCGATCGGCTTCGGAAGGAAGTCATCCATACCCGCCGCCAGGCAACGCTGGCGATCTTCGTCGAAGGCATCGGCCGTCAGGGCAATGATCGCATGGTGTGGTCGGTCCTTCGCGGCCTCCCATTGCCTGATCCGCGTGGTCGCGACATAGCCGTTCATGACCGGCATCTGCAGGTCCATCAGGATCAGGTCGATTGCCTCGCCGCTGGTCACCACATCCACACCCCGCTGACCGTCTTCGGCTATAACCACGGCCAGGCCCAGCCTTTTCAGCAGGGCCTCGATGACCTTGCGGTTGGTCAGGTTATCTTCGACGACGAGTACCCGACCTGAATATTGCGGGGGTGAATCCACGTGGCGTGGCTCGTGGCCCTGCGCCTTCGGCTCGCCGATGGCTTCCGATCCTGCGACCACCGGACGGACACGAACGCGGAACCAGAATCGCGAGCCTTGTCCGGCTTCGCTCTCGACGCCGACGTCACCCCCCATCAACCGGGCCAGGCCATACACGATCGACAGACCGAGTCCCGTACCGCCGAATTGGCGCGTGGTTGAACTGTCGGTTTGCGAGAAAGGCTTGAACAGAAGCTCCTGTTTGTCTGCCGCTATGCCAATTCCGGTGTCGGCGACACTGAATTCGAGCACCGCTCCCTGAATGTTGCGATCAACCTCGCGTGCGCGGATGCGAACATGACCCCGCGCCGTGAACTTGATGGCATTACCCACCAGATTGGACAACATCTGGCGCAGGCGCTGCGGGTCGCCCTGGTAGCGTTGGCCGTTGGCATCGAACCCGTCGCTTTCGAGTCGCAGCGCCTTGTTGTCCGCTGCCTGGACGAACAAGGCCATGGTTTCCTGGATGATCTGCGCGGGATCGAAGGCCGTTGTCTCCAGCTCGATCTTGCCCGCTTCCACTTTCGACAGGTCGAGAATGTCGTTGAGCAGGGCAAGCAGCGTTTGCCCTGAACCGAGGACGGTCCGCGCATAGTCGAGGCGTTCAGCATCCGTGAGCTTCGGCGCCAGCAGCAGTTGCGCCATGCCGAGAATTCCGTTCATCGGGGTGCGGATCTCGTGGCTCATCGTCGCCAGGAAGCGGCTCTTGGCAATATTGGCAGCTTCGGCCGCGGCCTGCGATTCTTTCAATGCCTCGGTACGTTCCGCAACTTTGCGCTCAAGCGTTGCTTCGGAAGCCTGGAGCGTCCTGATCATGAAATTGAAGGCGCTGGCGAGGTGGCCCACCTCGCCCGTTTCAACGCTCGGGACTTCGATACTCAGATCTCCCGAATCGGCGATGACGTGTGCTGCATCCGTCAATTTTGCCAACGGCGCGATCAATTGTTGCGAGACCCGGCGTGCCCAGAACGCGACCAGGAGCACCAGCAACAAACTGCCCAAACCATAGCCGAGGACGAGAGGAATCAGCTTGTCCTGAAAAGGGGATAGATGCTTATAGGTCGCCACCTCGATCGGAAATGGGACGGCATCCGGCCTGTTCTTGAACAGTCGTGTTCGCGCCGTGTCGGAACCATCACCGGGTGTTTCATTAACATTTATGTCAACGAGGTTGGCCAAATCACCGGTCCGCAGCAGCGCGACTCCGTCAAGCTCGAAGTCTCTCGGAACATCGCGCAAGACCTCATTCAGATCAAGCTGGGTTACCACGACACCTTCAACGGTACTGGTGTAAGTGAAGACGACCCCTTGATAGATAGTCCATGAAAGATGTCCATTCTCGTGCGTCACCAATTCCCTCTGAGTCCTTCCGGTGGCGATGACCTCTTTGAATAATGGCGAACTTGCGCGGCAGTCTGATAGTGCGGTCCGCATTCCAGCCAGGCGCTGGCCATTGATGTCACACAGGGCCAATCCGCTGCTCGCGGAGACGGGAAACCTGTAGTTCTCAAGAAAAGGGACGACGTAGGTGTCGCGCCCCTTTGAATCGAGGAGGGCCGTGGTGAACATCGGATTCCTTGAAAGATCGATCACGGCACTCTCGACCGTATTGATCGTTCCTTCAACGCGCTCCGCCAGTCGCCAGGCTTTTTCCTGGAGGCTTGACCGGAGCGTGGCGTGTTCGACCGAGAAGATCACAATCAGTGAAATCAGTGCGACCACCAGGCTGCTGCCAATGGCAATCAGCCCCGCACGCAGCGCAAACGAATTTGCAAGACTGCGATCGTTCCATTGCCGCAATGCCTTGAGGTTCACGGAAGAGCCGTTCAGTGCCTGATCTTGATGACGGGCTCGATGGCGCCATCATCGGCGAACCGCGCCATGAATGCTTCATTGACGGTGAGCGCATCGTGGCGCTTTGCGGTAAATGGCTTGTCGAGTTGCCGCACGAGCCCCTGGTATGGACCGAGATTTTCCATGGCGTTGCGTACTGCCTGTCGATCCGTACTCCTGGCCTGTTTGATGGCCCTGGCCAGCAGATGCACCAAATCGTAGGCATGCGCGACACCCACCGGTGAAACCACCTTGCGAGGATCGTCGCTTCCGGTGACTGATTTCAAGCCGGTCAGGACGCGCCTTGCGATCGGATCGGACTTGCCCAGGAAGGAGTAGGTTTGCACGACCGTCAGGTCAATGGCCTTCAAGGCCGTCCCGGATTGCTCGAAGAACTGCCCCCCCGTCAGGCCCCAGTGCGCGATGATCGGCAAGCGTTGTTCCTTCGGCATCCTGGACATTTCCCTGGTCAGAATTACGGCTTCCCGGTCGTTGGCGACGAATATGAGCGCTTCCGCCCCCGTTTTGCGCACCGCGTCATAGCGTTCAGCCATGATTGTTCCCGAGTCCCCCCAGTTGTACCATTGAGTGGCTGCAATTTCCTGGTGCGTGTCCGTGGTCGCCGTTTTTTCGGCAGCCTTCAGACTGCTGCGTCCCCACTCCGTATTGGGCAGAAGAATGCCGACCTTGCGAATCCCCATCTTGAGGGCGTGACGCATCATTACCTGTAGAGCCCATGAATCCCTCAGCGACAGGCGAAACACATAGTTGGGCGAATAGTCGTTCTCGGTAATCGGATCGGCAGCCGCCCATGGGTCCAGCATCGGCATTTTGAGGCGGTGGATCTCAGGCAGCAATTCGACCACGACCGGACTGTAGCGGCCGCACATTACGGCGACGACATCAGGGTCGGCCGCAAGCTCCCGGATATTGTTCAGAGAGCGCGCAGGAACCGCACGGTTATCCCGCTCGATTATTTCCAGCTTGCGTCCCAGCACACCGCCCGCGGAATTGATCTCATTGACGGCCACTTGAGCACCAGTGCGAACCGCCTGGGCTGACGTGCTGTGGGGGATGCCGAATTCGGCGTCGATCGCAATCTTGATATTTCCCGCCGCGAACGCCGTGGCACGCGCGGCGATAAAGATTACGAAAAGGATGAGGGCTCTGAAACGGGATCGGCCTGTCATGACAAATTGCTCCACGGTTTGGATTGAAGCTACCGGATTGAATCCCGATGGCGCGCGCCTTGCTCCACGGTCGCCGTTGAAGACCGCCCAAATTAACAGGATATCCAGATTGATGCACTGCGGAACTGATTCAGATCAACCGGCGAGCAAGCGAATTGCGGCGCCGTCCCGCCATCCGCTACGGCGAGGATCCGCAGCGGCGAGGAGAGCGCATTTTGCTCGACCGCCCTGCTGCGCAGGGGCTTGATCAGAGCGTCTTTTGCTCGGCCGCCTTGTAGCGCAGTTGTTTCATCAGCGCCGACTTTCGGGATGCGACGAAACTCAGGCGACAGCTTTACCCGCTTCCCAGGCCTCGATCGCCTTGCGCAGCTTCTCCGGCAGCGGGCGCGATTTTTTTGTTTCCGGATCGGCATTGACATAGACCATCTCGCCGCTGACCAGGCGTTCGCCGTCGCGGAAGATGGCCATTTCGAAGGTCATGCTGGAGTTGCCCAGCTTGGCGGCGCGCGCGCAGATGTCGATGAACTCGTCGTAGCGCGCCGAGGCGTGGTAGTTGATCACGCTGCGCACCGCGAACAGGTCGCCGCCGGTGCCGGCAATGCCTTCCGGGTAGGGCAGGCCGATGGCGCGCCAGTATTCGGTGATGCCGATGTCGAAGTAGCTCAGGTAGTGGCCGTTGAAGACGATGTTCTGCGGATCGACTTCGGCCCAGCGCACGCGCAGGGTGTGGCGCAGGCGGAAGGCGGCGAGTTCGGACGGTGCGTGCATCTTCAGGTCTCCTCGGTGAGCAGCGACACGCCGAGCAGGGCGCGGCGCTTGAGCCAGGGACTGGGGCGGTAACGCGGGTCGCCGTAGAACTGCTGCATGTTTTCCAGCACGGCCAGCACGTTCCTCGCGCCCAATGCGTCGCCGAATGCCAGCGGCCCCCTGGGATAGCCCAGGCCGAGGCTCACCGCGCGGTCGATGTCGGCCGGGCTGGCGACGCGCTGCTGGGCGATGTCGCAACCGATGTTGACGATGCAGGCGACGATGCGCTGGGCGACGAAGCCGGCACTGTCGCGGATCACGCTGACGGCGGTGCCGTCGACGGCAAACAGGGCGTGCGCGGCATCGCGCATGGCGGCCGTGGTCAGCGGCGTGGTCATCAGGGTGCGCCGTTTCGTTGTGCCGGCGGCGAGTCCGAACAGGCCGTCGATGGCCACCGTGCGTTGCGGGTCGAGCCCCTGCATCAGGCAGCTGGTGGTGGCGTCGCCGCCCAGCGGGGTGACGATGCATAGGGCCTCGGGGCCGGGATCGTGGTCGATCTCGACCGTTACGCCGGCGGCGGCCACGATGTCGCGCAGAACCTCGGCCCATTCCGGATGGGTCTGGCTGATCCAGACGCTGGCGGGTTTACCGGCCGGCACCGATGCCACGGGCATCGCCGCGGCGGTGCCGTTGGCGTAGGCATAAAAGCCGCGCCCGGTCTTGCGCCCCAGCAGTCCACCCGCCAGCCGTTGCGCGGCGATTGCCGAGGGCCGGTAGCGCGGTTCCTGGTAGTACTGGTTGTAGATCGATTCCATGACCGGCTGCGAGACGTCGAGCCCGGTGAGGTCAAGCAGTTCGAAGGGTCCCATGCGGAAGCCGGCGGCCTCGCGCATGATGCGGTCGATTTCGTGGAATTCGGCGACGCTTTCGCCGAGGACGCGCAGCGCTTCGGTGACGAAGCCGCGCCCGGCATGATTGACGATGAAGCCCGGCGTGTCGCGGGCGCCGACCGCGGTGTGGCCCATGCGGCGACCCAGCGCCAGCAGTGCTTCCGACACCCAGGGCGCGGTGACCAGGCCGTCGATGACCTCGACGATTTTCATCAGCGGCACGGGGTTGAAGAAGTGGAAGCCGCCGACGCGCTCGGGGCGTTTGCAGGCGGCGGCAATCGAAGTCACCGAGAGCGACGAGGTATTGGTGGCGAGTATGCAGTCCGCGGCGATGATGTCTTCCAGCTGCTGGAACAGGGCTTTCTTGACGTCGAGGTTTTCGACGATGGCCTCGACGACGACCTGCGCCGACGCCATGGCGTCCAGTTTGGGCACGACTTCAAGTTTGGCCGATGCGGCGGCGAGCGCCTCGGCGGAGATCTTGCCCTTTTCGGCGAGCTTGCCCAGCGTGGCGATCACCGTTTCGCGCGCGCTGGTCGCCGCGCCGTGCAGCGCGTCGAACAGCAGCACGCGGATGCCGGCCTGCGCAGCGATCTGGGCAATGCCGCGGCCCATGGCGCCGGTGCCGACGATGCCGATGCACAGGGAAGGCGACTGGATGTCGACGGGCATGACGAGTTCTCCTGGGAGTTGATGCGCCCGGCGTGGCTGCGATGCCGGCCGGGCCGGGAGGGCCGCTCAGCGACCTACCAGAGCCTTCCACCACGGCTCGGCGCGGTTGAGGCCGCGTGCGTAGTACTCGCTCTTGGGGAAATTCTTGCGCATGACGCGTTCGGTATCGTCGCGCAGGTCGTTCATGCCCAGCTTGTCGTAGGCCTTGATCATGATGAACAGCGCCTCCTCGTTGGCCGGCGCGTCGGGGTAGGTCTTGATCGCGGTCTGCGCGCGATTCACCGCGGCGACATAGGCTTCGCGCTTCATGTAGTAGCGGGCGACATGCACTTCGTGCGAAGCCAGCGCATTGACCAGGTACTTCATGCGCGCCGTGGCGTCGGGCGTGTATTTGCTCTCGGGGTATTTGTTGACCAGCACCTTGAAGGCATCGAAGGAATCGCGCGCCGCCTTGGGGTCGCGCTCGGTGAGGTCCTGCATGCTGACGTAGCCGAGCAGGCCGAGGTCTTCGTTGAAGTTGGCGAGGCCCTTCAGGTAGTAGGCGTAGTCGACGTTGGGATGGTTCGGATGCAGGCGGATGAAGCGGTCGCAGGCGGCAATGGCGGAGGCCGGTTCCTGCTGGCGGAAATAGGCGTAGGCAACTTCGAGCTGCGCCTGCTGCGCATAGCGGCCGTAGGGGAAGCGCGCTTCGAGCTTTTCGAAATACTTGATGGCCTTGTCGTAGGCGCCGTCGGCCATGGAGCTTTTGGCCTCGCTGTAGAGCCTGTTGGGCGACCAGCCGGAGGTTTCGTCGATCTCGTCGGGCAGCAGGCCGCAACCGCCAAGCAGGGTCGTGCCGAGGCTGGCACCGATGACCAGAATGGGGGCGAGCGCCCGCAGGAATGCCGCTAAACTACGCATGGTGAAAACCTCGCATGAACATCCGGTCGATTATAGCCGAAGCCCCTGCCCGCCCCGGACGGTCCAGGTCCCCGCGGACTGCGCCGGCTGGCGCCTCGACGCGACGCTGGCCACACTCTTTCCCGAACACTCGCGCAGCCGCCTGCAAGGCTGGCTCAAGGCCGGGCTGATCCGCCTCGACGGCGGCGCGGCGGAGGGGAAACGCAAGGTGTATGGCGGCGAGCGCATCGATTTCGATGCCGACATTGCCGTCGCGCCAGCGCCGTCCGCAGGGGATACCGTGTCCGGCTTCGCCGGACACATAACTCTTGCCAACGCCGCCGAGGACATCGGGCTCGTCGTGGTGTTCGAGGACGAACACCTGATCGTGATCGACAAGCCGGCCGGCCTGGTGGTGCACCCGGGCAACGGCAACGCCTCGGGCACCATGATGAACGCGCTGTTGCACCACGCGCCGCAACTCGCCGGCATCCCCCGCGCCGGCATCGTGCATCGGCTCGACAAGGACACCAGCGGCCTGCTGGTGGTGGCGAAGACACTGACTGCGCAGACCGACCTGGTGCGCCAGATGCAGGCGCGTTCGGTGAAGCGGCATTACCTCGCCCTGGCGCTGGGCACGGTCGAGCGCGACGGCACCGTCGATGCGCCTCTCGGGCGCCATGCCGTGCAGCGCACCAAGATGGCCATCGTGCGCGCCGGCGGCAAGGAGGCGCGCACGCACTATGCGGTGCTCGAACGCTTCGCCAAAGCGACGCTGCTCGAATGCCGGCTGGAGACCGGGCGCACACACCAGATCCGCGTCCATCTGGCGTCGATCAAGCATCCCCTGGCCGGCGATGCCACGTATGGCAAAACGAAGAGCGGCGATGCGCGGCTCGATGCGTTTCCGCGTCAGGCGCTGCATGCCTGGCGGCTGGCCCTGGTGCATCCGGCAACCGGCGCGGAAATGGCCTGGGAATCGCCGCTGCCGGCCGATTTTTCGCAGCTTCTGGATGAGTTGCGGCGTGGCTAGCTTCATTCTTCCCGAGTGGCCCGCGCCGCAAGGCGTGCGCGCGCTGGCGACGACGCGCAATGGCGGCATGAGCGGCGCGCCGTGGCACGGTTTCAATCTCGGCGACCATGTCGGCGACGACCCCGCCGCCGTGGCGGCGAACCGCGCGCTGCTGCGCCGCGAATTGCCCGCCGAGCCGTTGTGGCTGACCCAGGTGCATGGCACGCGCTGCGTCGATGCGGCAACGGCTGCGCCCGGCGTCGAAGCCGATGCCAGCTTCACCCGGGAGCGCGGCGTGGTCTGCGCCGTGCTCACCGCCGATTGCCTGCCGGTGCTGCTCTGCGACGATCAGGCGAGCGTGGTCGGCATCGCGCACGCCGGCTGGCGCGGACTCGCGGCCGGCGTGATTGAAGCGACGGTGGCCGCGATGGGCGAGCCGGGTGAGCGTTTGATGGCGTGGCTCGGCCCCGCGATCGGGCCGCAGGCCTTCGAAGTCGGCGGCGAGGTTCGCGATCAGTTCATCGCTCACGATGCGCAGGCGGTGAGTGCGTTCAAGCCGGCTACCGAAGGAAAGTGGCTGTGCGACATTTGCCAATTGGCGCGGCAGCGACTCAATGCGCTGGGGATTCGCCGTACCGCCAGCGCCGACTTATGTACCGTGGGTAGCGCAGAGCAATTCTTTTCCTATCGCCGCGACGGCGTTACCGGGCGCATGGCCAGCCTGATCTGGCTGGAATAGCACCTATAATCCCCGGCCCATGTCGGTACTTTCCTGGATCATTCTCATGTCGCTGGTCGGCGGCGCGCTCAGCGTTCTCGCCGCCGCGGCATTCGCGCTGACGGCGCGGGTGCAGTGGGTGTCGCTGCTGATCAGCTATGCCATCGGCGCACTGCTCGGCGCGTCTTTCCTCGAAGTGCTGCCGCATGCCATTACCGCCAGCGGCGATGCGGCGACCACCACGGCGACGGTGCTGGGCGGCATCCTGGCCTTCTTTGTCCTGGAAAAGCTGGTGCTCTGGCGCCATTGCCACATCGAGGCCTGCGAAGGGCACGAACCGGTGGTGCATGTGCACGGCCACGGGCATCACGATGCCCACGACCACGGCCGCAGCGGACTGATGATCCTGGTCGGCGACACCTTCCACAACTTTGTCGATGGCGTGTTGATCGCGGCGGCCTTCATGGAAGACGTGCGCCTGGGCATTGTCACCGCGCTGGCGATGATCGCCCACGAGATTCCGCAGGAAGTGGGCGACTTCGTGATCCTGCTGCATTCGGGTTATTCGAGGGGCCGTGCCCTGGCCTTCAACCTCCTGTCGAGCCTGGCGACGCTGGTCGGCGCGCTGCTGGCCTATGTGGCGCTGGGCCAGGTGCAGAGCGCCGTGCCGGTGCTGCTGGCGCTGGCGGCGGCGAGCATGATCTACGTCGCCGTGGCCGATCTGATTCCGGGCCTGCACAAGCGCACAGAAATCCGCGCCACGGTGCAGCAGGTGCTATTGATCGCGGCGGGCATCGGCACCATCGTCCTGACCCACCACGTCGTCGACCATCTCGCGGGCTAGGCGCTTGCGCCTGCGCTGCGGCGTGCCGAACAGCCAGAGCAGCAGGGCCAGCGGCGCAAGGCCGTAGAAGACAAACGTCAACACGCCGGCGGTAAGATTCTCTTCCGTGGCCGCCATCAGCAGGGTGACGTAGAGCCACCCGATTGCGATTACATACATGGGCCGATTCTACGGACAAGGAAGGCGTTTGCCTTGCTTGACACCGCAAATTGTGCAGTGCAAAATCGAATCCGTTTCCAGGAGCTCCGGATGCCCTCAACCCCCGATCAGAATGCCGCGCTGCAAGCCATGTTTCAGGCTGGCGGTGCCATGGCGCAAGGATTCAACAAGTTCCTCGCCGAGCAGCAACAGCAGCTGTCCGCGGCGGCGCCCGCCGGTACCAATCCAGCGGCGTGGGCCGCCGAGTCGGAAGCGATGAAGGCCTTGCAGCAGGAGTGGATGGAGCGTCACGCCAAGCTCTGGCAAGGCATGCTGGGCAAGGCACCCGACCAGCCGGCCCCCCAGGTCGCGAGCCCCGCACCCGGCGACAAGCGCTTCGATCATCCGGCCTGGGCCGAGAGCCCGGTCTATGACTACCTGCGCCAGGCCTACCTGATCAACGCCGAGTACATGAAGCGCATGGCCGAAGCGGCCCCCGTGACCGACGGCCAGGCGAAGAACCGCATGCGCTTCATGACGCGGCAGATGGTGGACGCGATGGCGCCGTCCAATTTCCTCGCCACCAATCCGGAGTTCGTCAAGAAGGCTCTTGAAACCAAGGGCGAAAGCATCCAGAAGGGCATCCAGAACCTGCTCGGCGACCTCGACAAGGGCCGCATCTCGATGACCGACGACAGCGCCTTCGAAGTCGGCCGCAATCTGGCCGTTACGCCCGGCGCGGTGGTGTTCGAAAACGAGCTGATGCAGCTGATCCAGTATTCGCCGACGACCGAAAAGGTTTCGGAGCGGCCCTTCCTGATGGTGCCGCCCTGCATCAACAAGTACTACATCCTCGACCTGCAACCCGAAAATTCGCTGGTGCGCTATGCGGTGGAGCAGGGCAACACGGTGTTCCTGGTTTCCTGGCGCAACGTGCAGGCCGATTGCGGGCACCTGACCTGGGACGACTACATCGAGAAGGGCGCGCTGACCGCGATCAAGACCGTGCAGGACATCTGCAAGGTGAAGCAGATCAACGCGCTGGGCTTCTGCGTCGGCGGCACCATCCTCGGCGCCGCGCTATCCGTGGCGCGCATACGCGGCGAAAACCCGGTCGCGTCGCTCACGCTGCTGACCACGCTGCTGGATTTTTCCGACACCGGCGAGATCGGCTATTTCGTCGACGAGAAAGCGGTGCAGGCGCGCGAAGCCACCATCGGCAAGGGCGGCCTGTTGCGCGGCAGCGAACTCGCCACGGTGTTTTCGGCGCTGCGCGCCAACGACCTGATCTGGCAGTACGTGGTCGGCAATTACCTCAAGGGCAACACGCCGCCGGCTTTCGACCTGCTCTACTGGAACGCCGACGCGACCAACCTGCCCGGCCCCTTCCTCGCCTGGTATCTGCGCAACCTGTATCTCGAAAACAACCTGCGGGTACCCGGCAAGCTGGAGATGTGCGGCGTCAAGGCAGACCTCGGACGGGTGGACATGCCCGCCTTCCTCTACGCCAGCCGCGAAGACCACATCGTGCCGTGGAAGACCTCCTACCAGACGCGCAGCCTGCTCGGCGGCGAAACCACCTTTGTCCTCGGTGCTTCGGGACACATTGCCGGCGTCATCAATCCGGCGACCAAGAACAAGCGCAACTACTGGGTCAACGACAGCAAGACCGCCAATGCCGATGAATGGTTCGAGACCGCGACCGAGCAGCCCGGCAGCTGGTGGCCGGTGTGGGCGAAGTGGCTCAAGAGCCACGGCGGCAAGGAAGTCCCGGCGCGTGGAAAGCTCGGCAGCAAGGCCTGTCCGCCCGGCGAGCCGGCTCCCGGGCGTTACGTGAAGGAAAAGGCATAATCAAAAACGGATGTCGGCGCGGGGCGCCGCTTCCGGTCTGGCAATGCAAGCCCCATCCCGACAATAAAGTGAGAGGAGAAGCAAAATGCTACGAGTTGCACTGGTAACTGGCGGAATGGGCGGTCTGGGCGAGGCGATCTGTATCAAGCTGGCGGCGCTCGGCTACAAGGTGGTGACGACATACAGCCCCAGCAACACCAAGGCGCACGAATGGCTGCGCACCATGAACGACATGGGCTACGGCTTCAAGGCCTACCCCTGCGACGTGGGCGACTTCGACTCCTGCAAGGCCTGCGTCGAGCAGGTGAGCAAGGACGTCGGCGCGGTGGAAGTGCTGGTGAACAATGCCGGCATCACGCGCGACATGACCTTCAAGAAGATGACCAAGGCCGACTGGGACGCGGTGATCCACACCAACCTCGACTCCTGCTTCAACATGACCAAGCAGGTCATGGACGGCATGATGGAACGCGGCTGGGGCCGGGTCATCAACATCTCCTCGGTGAACGGCCAGAAGGGCGCGTTTGGCCAGACCAACTATTCGGCGGCCAAGGCCGGCATGCACGGTTTCACCAAGGCGCTGGCCCTCGAAGTGGCGAAAAAGGGCGTCACCGTGAATACCATTTCGCCGGGCTACATCGGCACCAAGATGGTCATGGCGATCCCGCAGGAAGTTCTGGAAAGCAAGATCCTGCCGCAGATTCCGCAGTCGCGCCTGGGCAAGCCGGAAGAAGTCGCCGGCCTGGTGGCCTACCTGTCATCCGAAGAAGCCGCGTTTGTCACCGGCGCCAATATTTCGATCAACGGCGGTCAGCACATGTACTGATCGTCACCGGGCGCAGGGCGGGGCTTGCAGCCCGCCCTGCGCCCGCGCAAGGTTTTTTTTACGTATCAAAGGGAGTACAAGAAATGACAAAGAGAATTGCATTGGTAACGGGCGCGATGGGCGGCCTGGGCACGGCGATCTGCAAGGCGCTGTCGCAGAGCGGCATGACGGTGGTGGCGAACTGCCTGCCGAACTTTCCGCCGAAGGACGAATGGCTGGCGAACATGAAGGCGGAAGGTTTCAATTTCATCGTCGCCGAGGCGGATGTCACCGACTACGAAGGTTGCGCCGCGATGGTGAAGAAGATCGAAGCGGAAGTCGGTCCGATCGACGTGCTGGTGAACAACGCCGGCATTACCCGCGACTCCGTGTTCAAGAAAATGGACAAGGGCCAGTGGGATGCCGTGTTGTCCACCAACCTCGATTCCGTGTTCAACGTCACCCACCAGGTGCTGGCCGGCATGGCCGACCGCGGCTGGGGCCGCGTCATCAACATGTCGTCGGTGAATGGCATCAAGGGCCAGTTCGGCCAGGCCAACTATTCGGCCGCCAAGGCCGGCATCCTCGGCTTCACGCGCGCCATCGCCGCCGAAGTGGCGAAGAAGGGTGTCACCGTCAACGCCATCGCCCCCGGCTACATCGGCACGGACATGGTCATGGCGATCAAGCAGGAAGTGCGCGACTCGATCGTGGCGACCATTCCTGTCGGCC
This sequence comes from Sulfuritalea hydrogenivorans sk43H, assembly GCF_000828635.1. Classification (GTDB taxonomy): domain Bacteria; phylum Pseudomonadota; class Gammaproteobacteria; order Burkholderiales; family Rhodocyclaceae; genus Sulfuritalea; species Sulfuritalea hydrogenivorans. Next base: position 2,737,497 of record NZ_AP012547.1, on the reverse strand, counting down.
GCCTGGGCAAGCCGGAAGAAATCGGCGCGCTGTGCGCCTATCTGGTGTCCGACCTCGCCGGTTACATGACGGGCGCGACGCTGAACATCAACGGCGGCTTGCATTACTGCTGATACAGGCATGAACGGCTCCCGCTGCGGCGGGGGTCGTTGCAGTTTGGGATTGCCTGCCCTTGTATTAAAATGGTTTTTTCGGAGGGGAACACAATGGCCGGACAGAGCCGATTGATCAAGAAATATCCGAATCGCCGCCTGTATGACACGCGGACCAGTACCTACATCACGCTGGCCGATATCAAGCAGCTGGTGCTGGCGCACGAGTCCTTTCAGGTCGTCGACGCCAAGTCCGGCGACGATTTGACGCGGGCCATCCTGTTGCAGGTCATTCTTGAAGAAGAAGCCGGCGGCGCGCCGATGTTCTCCTCGGAACTGCTGTCGCAGATGATCCGTTTCTACGGCAATGCGATGCAGGGCATGATGGGCAGCTACATCGAGAACAACATCAGGTCCTTCACCGAGGTGCAGGCCAAGCTCAAGGAGCAGGCCGCCTCGATGTACGGCGAAAATGCCGGCGACAGCCAGGACCTGTGGGCGCAGTTCCTCAAGTTCCAGGGACCCGCCATGCAGCACATGATGGGCACCTACGTCGAACAGAGCCAGAAGATGTTCCAGCAGATGCAGGACACCATGCAGGAACAGACGCGCAAGATATTCCCGGGCATTTACCCCAAGCCGGAAGAAAAGTCCGAAAAGAAGTGACGCGACGCAAAGCCAAGACGCCGACAGTCGGCTTTGTGTCACTGGGCTGTCCCAAGGCGGCGTCCGACGCGGAACAGATCCTCACCCGGCTGCGCGCCGAGGGTTACGAAATCTCCGGCAGCCATGACGGCGCCGATCTCGTGGTGGTCAATACCTGCGGCTTCATCGATGCGGCCGTCGAGGAATCGCTCGATGCCATCGGCGAGGCCCTGGCCGAAAACGGCAAGGTGATCGTCACCGGCTGCCTCGGCGCGAAGAAGGATGCGGCAGGCAAGGACATCGTGCGCGCCGTGCATCCGAAAGTGCTGGCCGTCACCGGGCCGCATGCGATGCCCGAAGTCATGGCGGCCGTGCACCAGCATCTGCCGCCGCTGCATGATCCCTTCGTCGATCTGGTGCCGCCACAGGGCATCCGCCTGACGCCCGACCACTACGCTTACCTCAAGATTTCCGAAGGCTGCAACCATCGCTGCAGCTTCTGCATCATTCCCTCGCTGCGCGGCGACCTCGTCTCACGGCCGATCGGCGAGGTGCTGCGCGAAGCCGAAGTGCTGGCCGAGTCCGGCGTCAAGGAACTGCTGGTGATCTCGCAGGACACCAGCGCCTACGGCGTCGATGTGAAATACCGCACCGGCTTCTGGGGTGGCAAGCCGGTCAAGACGCGGCTGTTCGAGCTGTGCAGCGAACTCGGCAAGCTGGGCATCTGGGTGCGCCTGCATTACGTCTATCCCTATCCCAGCGTCGACGACCTGATTCCGCTGATGGCCGAAGGCAAAATCCTGCCTTACCTCGATGCCCCCTTCCAGCATGCCAGCTCGCGCATCCTCAAGCTGATGAAGCGCCCGGCGTCCGCCGAGAAGGTGCTCGACCGCATCGCCGCCTGGCGCAGGGAAGTGCCCGACCTGGCGATCCGCTCCACCTTCATCACCGGCTTTCCCGGCGAGACCGAGGCCGAGTTCAACGAGTTGCTGGATTTCCTCGACGAGGCCCAGCTCGATCGCGTCGGCGCCTTCTCCTATTCGCCCGTCGCAGGCGCCGCGGCCAACGACTTGCCCGGCGCCTTGCCCGAGGAAGTCCGCGAGGAGCGCAAGGCGCGCCTGCTGCGGCATCAGGAAGACATTTCCACGCAACGCCTCGAACGCAAGATCGGCCGCCGCATCAAGGTGCTGGTCGACGACATCGACGAAGAGGGCGCCATCGCCCGCTCGGAGGGCGACGCGCCGGATGTCGATGGCCTCGTGTACATCACTGACGGCCACGACCTCGAAATCGGCGAGTTTGCCGAGGTCAATGTCATCGACTGCGACGTGCACGACCTTTATGCCCAGCTGAGTGCCACGGTCGCCGTATCGTGAGCGCCGACTTTCATCGCGAACTGGGGCTCATCATCGGCGCGTCGCGCGTGCTCGTCGCCGCCGACGATGTCGCGCCCTTCTGCACCGACTGGCGCGGCCGCTATTCGGGCAACGCCTTGTGCGTGGCGCTGCCCGGCAGCACGGAAGAAGTTGCCGCCGTGGTGCGCGCCTGTGTCGCTGCCGGCGTGGCCGTCGTGCCGCAGGGCGGCAACACCGGCTTGTGCGGCGGCGCAACGCCGACGGGCGGCGAAGTGGTGGTCAGCCTGCGACGCATGAACCGCATCCGCGCCGTCGATGCCGACAACAATTCGATCACGGTCGAGGCGGGCTGCACGCTGCATGCGGTGCAGGAGGCCGCGCGCGAGGCGGATCGCCTGTTCCCGCTGTCGCTGGCGGCCGAGGGCAGTGCCACGATCGGCGGCAACCTGTCCACCAACGCCGGCGGCGTGCAGGTGCTGCGCTACGGCAATGCCCGCGAACTGACGCTGGGCCTCGAAGTGGTGCTGGCCGACGGCCGCATCTGGAACGGCCTGCGCGCCCTGCGAAAGGACAACACCGGCTACGACCTCAAACATCTGTTCATCGGCGCCGAAGGCACGCTGGGCCTGATCACGGCGGCGACGCTGAAGCTGTTTCCGCGACCGCGAACGCATGCCACCGCCTGGGTCGCCGTGCCCGATCCCGCATCGGCGGTGCGCCTGCTCGGACGCCTGCGCGACGCGGCCGGCGACAACGTGACGGCCTTTGAGATCGTCGGCCGCCCGGCCCTCGAACTCGTGCTGCGACACATTCCGAACGCGCGCGATCCGCTGCTCGGCAAACCTGCCTGGCAGGTGCTGATCGAACTCGGCGGATCGAGTGACATGGGCGGCGATTTGTCGGCAACGCTGGAACGGGCGCTGGAGGCGGCCGCCGAAGACGGCATCGTGAACGATGCCGTGCTGGCCACCAGCGAGGCGCAGACGGCCGCGTTGTGGGCCTTGCGCGAAAACGTTTCCGAGGCGCAGAAGATCGAGGGCATCTCGATCAAGCACGACATCGCGGTGCCTGTCTCGTGCATCGCCGAATTCATCGCCCGCGCCGATGCGGCCTTGCGGGCCGCCTTCCCCGAGGTGCGCATCGTCTGCTTCGGCCACATCGGCGATGGCAACCTGCACTACAACCAGTCCAGGTCCGATGCGCAGTCGAACGACGAATTCATTGCGCAGACCGGGGCGGTCAATCGCATCGTGCATGACCTGGTACATGGGCTCGGCGGTTCGATTTCCGCCGAACATGGCTTGGGGCAATTGAAGCGGGAAGAGGTGCTGCGCTACAAGAGCCAGACCGAGATGGACCTGATGCGGGCGGTAAAACAGGCCCTGGATCCGCGTGGTTTGATGAATCCCGGAAAACTCTTGTCGAAAGTCGGCGCGGGGGCTTTACATGCCGACCCCGCCTCCCTATAATGCGCGCTCTCTTGTGGGGGTATAGCTCAGCTGGGAGAGCGCTTGCATGGCATGCAAGAGGTCCGCGGTTCGATCCCGCGTACCTCCACCAAACGATAAGTCCCTATCGTCTAGAGGCCTAGGACAATACCCTTTCACGGTATGAACCGGGGTTCGAATCCCCGTGGGGACGCCACAAAATCCCCGGCTGCAAAGTTGTAGTGCAGCCGGGCGTTGAGCGAAGTCGAGCATAGCTCGACGCGCTCAACCATTCCGCCGATCATTTCCTTCAGAGCTTCGCGGTCGACTTCATGCAGATGATCGGCCAGACCGGCCAGCAGCGTGCGGATGTCTTTCTCGCTGATGGCACGGAGCACGTCAGCGGCGTTCTGCTGATCTTCCAATGTGCGCAGCTCGTCGGCGATCTGCCCGCGCTGACGCTCAAGCTCCGCGATTTTTTCGAGGAAAGGGCGCGGAGACTCCGACTCGGCGGCGAAGCCGGCTAGCTTCCCGATCTTGACCGTCATTGCGGTGACTTCAGTCCGCAGCGGCTTGAGCCGTTCATCTGGCGGCGCTGCACTCATGCGCCTGGCTTCCGTCAGCAGTTCAGCAACGAAGGCATCGGAAATCATGTCCGCCTGCAACTTGGCGACCACAGCGGTCTCAATCGCCTGCTGGCTGATGCGCCGGCCTTTTCCGGCAAGGCGATAGCTGCCGTCTCCGTCGTCGTGCCAGGCTTTACCTTCAGGTGTCAGCAGCAGGCCTGAGAGCAGGTAATCAGCCTTTGTCCGGTAGCTCTTCGGGCGGCCTTTTTCGAGGCGCGCGAGGATAGCCTCGGCTTCTTCGGTGCCTATCAGTCGATCGTGGGTGTCGTACTGAATCACCCAGTCGGCACGCGGCCGGCGTTTGGTCCCACCTTTGTAGCCTCCGCCCGACAGCCGCTCGGTATGAACGTTCCAGACCGTGTGCCCGGCATAGGTGAGGGCGTTCCATTCCATCCCGATCAGCGATGAATCCGAAATATCGCGCAGGCCCGCCGCACTTGCTGCCTGGGCGCGGCTTGCGCCGGCTGCTCGGGCCGTCATGTACGCCCCCACCTTATGCGCCTCGGGGGAGCGCACCAAACGTGATTTGGTGACTGCTGCGCCGTCGCGCATCGCTCCCGTGGCGATATGCTCCAGGCGGTAACCCAGCGGTGCCCTGCCGCCAGCACGCCAGCCTTGGCGCACATTCTCCGCCATGCCTCCCAGCCCTTTCTCCTTGCTCATCAGGCTATGCAGTTCGTCGAACGACTGCATGACGGCGCGAATCACCACATCCATCACGGTGTTGGTTTCCGGCACCTTGGCATAGAGCACCTTGATTCCGCGTTTCTCACACTCGAAATGCAGCGCGTGCGCGAGGTATTGATTACGGGCGATGCGCGAGGTATCGAGCGCGAGCAGGAAGGTCCAGGAGCGATCCTTGTCCTTCATTCGCCGCAGCAGTGTCTGGAAGCCGGGGCGCTGGTCATCCTTGCCGGATTCAACCGCGTCCTGGAAGGTTTCAACGATGGTGAGGTTGCGGGCCTTCGCCAGTGCAATCAGTTCCCGGCGCTGCGCGTCGAGGCTCACATCGTGGCGATCCTTGCTCGATCTCAGGTAGAGGGCTGCGCTGTCCATGATGCTCCCAAAGAGAAAGTAGTACCGGTGCCACCAGCCTAGCCGCGACCTTCGGGCTTGGCAACCCGATAGACGGCAACATGGTGATGATGGGGGCGGACACGACGGCGGCGAGGATCGATGCGGAGTATCAGGAACGACGCTTCCACGGCTTGCAGGTCAGGAGGCGGAAGGCTCTGGCTCGCGCCCAGCCACCTTTCTTCGTCAGCGCCTTGTGGCCAAAGCGGTTGCGGCAATACGAGCGCAAGCGCTGCACAACGATTTCGAGAGGGAATAGAGTCGGGTTGAGATCGAACTGGTGTGAGCGCATAGTCAATTACTCCTGAAGGTGCGGCCCCAGCGGGAGCCGTTCGAGTTGGCGAAGTGGTTGCGGCGGGGATCGGTGGCCACCGCGGACACGGAGTCGCTGGTTTTGGCGACGGTAGGCATTGGCCGGACCAGGTTGATTACCTTGGCGGTAACGGCCTTCTGCGATTTGCAGTGGCGTGCGTTTTTCGTCATGCGGCTTTCTCCTGGTGGTGACTCGCTGCGGCGGGCCGGTAGTCGATGATTTCCGCTGTGCCGATGTCGTCAAGCATGGCGGACAGCTTTTCCTGCATCTGGCGCAGTTCTTTGGTGACGCCTTGGGCGTTGAATAACTGGCGCAGGCGGGTGTTTTCAGCTTCGAGTTCGGCGGCTTTGGTTTCAGCTTTCTCAGCCCTGCGCTGCCAGGCATCGCGCTCGCCTTTCGCATAGCGAGCGGCGCGGATGTCGCCAGGGGAAACCATGGTTCCCGAGCGTTTGGAGTCGTAGAGCATGCCGACGTCAGGTCCGGCATTGATGATCTGCCACCCTTCCCACTCCTTCACTTGGTGGGGCAGAAAGCGCACATCGAGCAAAAGGCGCAGCGCCATGTAAGCGGCAAACGGGATCGGGATCGAACCATTTTCCCAGCGCCAAACGGTGCTCGGATTCACGCGAAGCAGCGCCGCGCATTGGACAGCCTTAAGTTGAAGCATGAACTTGCGCAACTCAATAAATCTTTCCGGCGTGATTTCCGGCCACTCATCCGCCTGCTCCATCCAGGGCGGCAAGTGCATTGCATCGCTGTTCTTCCTGATGTACCGGTTCATCTCGCCCCAAGATTTCGATGGCATTTCTTCGAGAACCCACACCCGAGTAGGCGCCTGCCGCTTGTGCGTAGCGTCTTTTATCAGTGTCGTATTGGTCGTTTTCACGGTGGCCCCAGGCTGAAATTCGGTGTTTCGGTCTGCCCTGGCGGCCTTGCCGGCCCAAGCCCCGGAAACGGAATGACGTTACCCACCATCGGGCGCAATTGATCGCCTGAAAAGCCTTGTGCGGCGCGGCCCGCACAGTTATTGACACGAGTCCAAGGGCGATGAGCGGCGGCCGGATCACCAGCAAAACGCCGTCCAAATTCGCCGGCTCGCATGCGGATTTGCCAGACTTTGCGCTCGGAGGCATAAACCCGTCGCGGCTTGTCCAGGTGGAACACGCCGACCGGCTTGACCATGGTTTGCCAGCCGTAACGGCCGGGCCGCTCGTCGCTGGCCGTCGCCAACTGGATGGCTTGTTCTGCACGCTTGACGGTCGGGCCGCCCACAGCACGGATAAGGCCGGCATAGTCGGCTTGGCGGTCCTCGGCCTTCTGCGCGGCGCGCCACGCGCTGCCGATGGCTTCGGGTGCGTCGGCAATCACTGGCGCCTTGATGCGGCGTATTTCGCGCCACAAGCCCACCGGCGGGCCGCCGATGAATTGAAACTGACGAATGCCATGCAGGCGCGCCCAGGCCGTGACGCGGGCGAGCGATTCGGCGGCGAGCACACCGTTTTCGTCCAGGTCGATACCGGTGCCGTCGACGTTCTTGCCGATGTATTTGGCAACGTACTGCACCGCGCTGCCCTTCAGTGGATCGATGTTCTCGAACTTGACGCGGTACTGCTGCGCGCCCGCTTCGTCGGGCGAGTCGGCCAGCGCATAGCGGCGGATGGTGTTCCTGACGGCATCCACATGCAGAGGCGAGACAAACAGCAACAGATGCCAATGGGGCGTGCCATCGTGATGGGCCTCGGCAATGCGCAGGCCGTAGACGTCGACGTAGCGATTTTTGAAGTTGGAGCGGATGTCTTCCCACAGGTTGCAGAGATAGGCCTGCGCCTGCCTTGGCGTGGTGCTGTCGTAGGCCGGGTTCGATGCGCCTGTGCTGGCGAGCCGTGCATGCATGCGACTGGGACAGGTCAGAGTAACGAAAAGCCCGGCATGGCCCCGCTCTCGCGACACATCCTCATAGCCTTTGATGCGGACCATCATTTCACCCCGGCGCAGGGTGGGGTTCGACAGGCTGTGCTCCGCCAGATCGGAGAGAGTGACGATTTCTCCATCCTCGCTGATGGCCTCGGTTCCCTTGAGGATGTCGGCATTACGTCGCACCTTGTGTTGCTCGGCTGCGAAGGATTCGGCGCTGATGTAGATGTCTCGTTTCTTGTGGACGTAGCCCAGGGCGATGGCGATGGCTTCGCGCTCGCGGCCCTGTTCGCGGCGCAGTTTGCGCCGCCACCAAAGGGCATCTGTCATGCGGGCGACTGCCCCACTGTCGGGGATGTCGGGGGTCGGGGGCTGGATACCTGAGGCTATGCAGAGCTTGTCGATTTCCCGGCGGGCTTCGGCGAGGCCCAAGGTCGACCACCTGGCGGCACGACTGTTTGCGCGCTTCGCCAGCTTTGAAGCGATGTCGGTGATGTCTGAATCCGAGGCATTCGGCGCGATCTTGCAGGCCGCGACCTGGTCGGCGATACCGAGCAGCCATTCGTTTGCGGCAACATGACTTTTCGTTGTGCACAACTGGCTGTGTCTGGTGATGGCATCGCGCTTCCAGCGTGCTGGCCATTTCGCCGTGGTGTCTTCAAGCCAATCTCGTTGCTGAGCCTCGAACGGGTCATAGCCGTTGCGGACGGCGACAGCCAAATTCGATATCCGTCCCATGGCTATTCAGCGTCCTCGCAGATTGGACACACAGGCTGCACAACCAGCCACGGCCGGGACGGGCCAATCAGTTGCCGGCCATGCATGACAGCGACCGGCTCTGAAGCGTGTAGGGCCGCTTCAGGCCGGTTTGACGTCATGGGATGAGCGGCGGGATGGGGCGCCGCCCATTCAGCCCGCAATGGGTCATAGACGCGATAGTGCGGGGCGGATGAACCCGCCGCCGCTTCAGGTGTGTGGCAAGCCATGTGGCCCCCGGTCAGCGGGTCGGGGGCTGCTGGATTTTCGGTTGCTGGGCCAGCCACGCGGCGACGATCAGGCCGGCGACCAGTAAGGCAGGGACACTGCCTCGGCCGATGAGCATTGCAACAGGGGCGGCGATATTCATTCTTCATCCCCTTCGTCATCTGAGGCGTCGGCAGTTGGAGTGCTTGCCGAGTCCAAGAGGGAAGTAAGTTCGGCGGTACTCATCCAGGCATTGAGCAGATCGAGCTGAATCCTCTTGTCGCCTGTCTTCACGGTGCGGGCTGTGAGGGACCTGCCTTGCAGGGCACGGAAGAGAAGATAGTTCGCGGACATCAGGCCGAAGAGTTCGCGCTGTAGCGCTTCGGTGGACTCGTCATAGTCAGACAGGAATCCCGCCTTCGCCGGTTGGGCAAGAATTTCGTCAATGCGCTCGTCGTTGGCCTCCATCCGCTCCAACAGGGTATCCACCTGGTCGAATGGAACGGCGATGCGGAAGGCCATGCCAGAGACAGATTGCAGCTTGTCGGACATCGGCTTCACCGCGGCGGCATTCACCGGCGTCAAGCCTTCGCCTTCCGTGAGGTCAGAAAGCTCGATGCCTTTGGCCTGGTAGAAATTTGCCAAGCCTTCAAGAAACTTCATGTCCGGGATCAGGCGGCCGGTCTCGAAGCCCTTGAGCTTGTGACCGGGCAGGCTGGATTCTTGGATTACGTTCGCCTGCGTCAGGCCGAGTTGGTAACGGGCCGCCTTCGATTGAAGGGGTGTGATGGGTAGGTTTTGCGGGATATTCATATATTTCCTCGAATGGGTACAGTTGAACACAAATGAATTGAACCACAAAATTCAACTGAGTGCAACTGTTCATAAACGAGGTTGTAGTAGTCAACAAAAAGCCCGGCCAAATATGCCGGGCTCTCCTAGCCACGCGGCTACTACTTCTGTGCTTTTCGTCGATTCTTGGCTTTGGACTCGGTTCTCGCCGCTATTTCAGCTTCAATGCTTTGACCAAGCTCCGCGATTTTTTGGGCCGGCAACGCTGCTTCAATTGCCTCAGCCATTCCGGAGGCCATGACTTCTGTCGCCGCCTCGATGGCATCCAGCGTAGCGTCCAGCTTCTCGCCACCACCCGTGCGGGCTTTTATGGACTCACCCAACAGAGTGATCCAAGCGTCACGTTCATCCTTGCTGAGCATCATAAGGAGCATCGCGAGGCGAGCTGTTCGGAGATCCTCGCTGGACAGATCGAGCATAGCGTGCAGGCGACTTTTCCCCTTGAAAGGCTCTTCCGTTCCGTAGATCAATCGATTGGGAGTCGTGTTTAGGGCGTCACAGAGCAATCGTATTTCGCGGGCACCTGGCTTTCTTGTTCCAGCCTCATACTGGTGCAAAGTGGTGCGAGACAGCCCCGTTACCCGATGGAGGTCGGAAAAACTCGCGCCACTAGCCTCTCGGGCCTTTCGCAGTTCTGCGGCAATGGCGTCGATAGGCTCAGCTACAACCAAGGTTTGCGCCGCCTGGTCAGCTTGGGTTTTCTTCTTGGCAACCATTAGTTCAACCACCTCAACTCCCGCGTGGTTGCTGGTGATCCGGCAGTTGCCGTCATGCTGCAACAACTCCGACACCGGACTTTTGAGCGGCGACCTTCAGCGGCCCATCCTTTGAGGCGATCGGCAGCTTTAGGCGCATGGCCAGTTCCAGATAGGCGGCGTCGTAGGCGGTCAGATCGTAGGTCAGGGACAGCGACAGGACACGCTCAGGCGGCACGATGGCACGGTCGACGGTGATCGGTAGCCCCAACACGAAAGAAACGGCAAGGCGGGCCTCGTCGTCGGTCAGGGTGCTTCGTTTTACAGCCGTCCTGCCCACGTTGACCAGCTCCAGTTCCCACAAGGGCGGAACGATGGCGGTATCGTGCCGCAGCTTGTCGAGCACGGCATCGGTGTAGGGCGTTGCCTGTTTGGCGAGATACCAGCCGGAAACGACAGAATTGTCGACGACGAAGGGCATCAGTCCCTGCCGTCTTCGATGGCTTCGCGCAGATCAAAGCCGGCGCGCTGTCCTTTCCTGAATCGCTTCAGTCGAGCGATCAACAGGTCGACTTCGCTGATGACCTTGCCGGCTTTCGGCGCGGGGGCCTGCTTTGCGACCTTGGCCCCTGCTTTCGCTTTTTTCATGACTACGGCCATGATTTTCCCCGTCCCAGTAGATACAGGCGAGATGATAGCCCCGGAAGGCAACGGCGGCAAACGATGAACAGTGGGCAGGGGAGGGCGCTACCGGTCGGCTATGCCGGAACCGCCCCAGTCTAGGCGGCCAGCTTCAGGGATTGAATCACCCGGATAGCGAGGTTTTGACAGGCGGGGATTTGCTCGGCTCGCCGTGGGGACGCCACAAAAACAAAGAAGCCACCCGCAAGGGTGGCTTTTTTGTTTCTTCTGCGTTGCCGGGCATTCATGATTCCCGGTCAGTCAGCGTGGCTGTAGGTGGCATTTCGCACTTTGCCTCCCTCGAATTCGATGCGGCAGGCATGCCGGCCCGCCGTTCTCGCCTCCGCAAGGTAGGCCAGTTTTGTCCCGGAATTCAGATGTCGCCAGGGGCCGAGGCCATGATCCTCGGCAAACGCCGTCAATTGACCGACATCCATCCCCGGCGCGATTTGTCGGCATAACCCGGTCACCCGCTCCTTGCCCGTTGTGGTCGAGTAGATGAAGAATGCCATCCAGAACAGCGCTATCGTGACGAGGACTCTGGCTGCCATTTGCCGCACGGTAAGCTCATCCTGCCCGGCGGCATCGTCTTCCTGCCGGCGCAACAATTTTCGCAGCGGGCCGCGATGCAGCCAGATGAATCCGCAAAGCCAATACAGGCACGACGACGCATAGAAATTCGCCTCGCGCATGTCGAGCGCCTCCGGCTTGACGCTCCGCCAATACAGCCAGTAGCAGCCATCCACCGTGAAGTAGTACCAGAACAGGGCAAGGGGCGCCCAGCGCCAGCGCCGATCCTTCAGCACGCGTACCGACCACGGCGCGGTCAGATAGGTCAGCGTGGCCATGATGAAGCTGATCGCATAATCCCAATCAGGCGCACGGTAATAGTCGGCCCCGGCCAGCAGCAATCCGAAGCCGGTGGCGAAGCTTGCCAGCTTCCAGGGGCGGAGGTATTCGCTAAGGAAATGCTGAACAAGCCACCGCAAAAAACGGCGACGGGCTGAAATAGAGACGAAACTGTGACGGAAATGCCATATTCATGGGGTGCTTGGCCCATTCGGGAGCGGATAAGGGGGAATTCTCCCTTGTCTTGCTCATGCCGGACGCACCTCTCCCGTCAATGGTCGTGCCCACATGCTGACGTTGAGCATCGCCAGCATGGCAAAGGCGCGATTGGCGTTCTTTGCCAGACCGCGATAGCGAACCTTGGCAAAGCCCCACAGGCGCTTCACGGTCAGGAACGGGTGCTCGACCTTGGATCGCACGCTGGACTTGCGGCGGTTGGTTTCCTTGTCGGCGTCCGTCAGCGGGTTGTTCCGATAGGCGCGCTTGTTGGTGAAGTCCTTCGCCTTCGGCGCGATGACCTTCAGCCGCTTACGCTGCTCTTGGCCCCGATAGGCGCTGTCGCCGTAGAAGCGAGTTTCCGCACCATGCAGCAGGTTCGGCACTTGGTGGCTGTCATGAACGTTGGCGGCCGTGACGCTGGCGCTATGGACCAGTCCGCTCTGGCTGTCCGTGCCGATGTGCAGCTTCATGCCGAAGTGCCACTCGTTGCCCTTCTTGGTCTGGTGCATCTCCGGGTCGCGGCTCTTCTCCTGGTTCTTGGTCGAGGGCGGCGCGGCAATCAGGGTGGCATCGACAATCGTGCCGCCGGAGAGCTTCATGCCGTTGGCCAGCAGCAATTCGCCGATCTTGGCGAACATGGCGGCTCCCAGATCGTGACGTTCCAGAAGATGCCGAAAGTGCAGCAGGGTCGTGGCGTCTGGCACCCGTTCCCGGCCCAGGTCGATGCGGCAGAACTCACGAAACACGGGGACATCGTAGAGGGCGTCTTCACAGGCTTCGTCGGCCAGGTTGAACCAGTTGGCGACGCAGTACATCCGCAGCATGCGCTCCAGTCCCACCGGTGGCCGGCCATTCCCGGCCTTCGGGTAATGCGGTTCAATCACGGCGCAGAACTCGGCCCACGGCATCAGGCGATCCATCCGCGCCAGAAACTCCGCCTTGCGCGTCGCACGGTTGTGCTTCTCGAATCCTCGTGTCGCCGCCAGCGTCATTTGTTTCATCGTTCTATCCCTTGTGATCAACACTCTTTGTCTGACCCAATGACGATGAGATCGTTCACAGTGTTTGTACCTTATTCAGTGTTTCCCTAATGAATGCGCGCATGGGATGATTGATGCATGATCTCGGAAAAGTTTGGCTTACGATAGCGCAATTCGGCTCGAATCATGGCGAAAGGCCGCCGGGCCGCAACCCGGGGACTCAGGATGACGATGATGCTGCAGGTGCTGGGTGTTCTGTGCCTCGTGATCGCCGCGGGAGCGTTCGTCTTTTACATGCGCACAAGCTATGTGACGCAAGGCGGCAGCCAGGGGCAGGTGCCGTGCGTGGCCGCGGCTGCCATCCAGGTGCCGCTGCTGACCATGCTCGGGCTTTCGCTGCTCGACAAGACGACGCTGCCGCTCGATCTGGCGTGGTGGCACTGGCTGTCGATCTGGCTCGCCGAAACCCTGCTTGTCGCCGCCGCGGCAATCTGGATCGGGAATGTCGCCAGCAGAAAAAGCCAGGCCGGCCGACATGACCGTCAGACGCTGCGCGAGTGAGGGTAACCCGCGTGTCTGATAGAGGCTGACGGCCATGGTTTCGCCGAACGTCATCGACGGAAACCTGCTTGATCAGCCCGTGGAGGTCATCGTCAATGCCTGGAACCGCAACATCATCCCCTGGTGGCTGCTGGTCCCGCAAGGCGTTTCCGGCGCCATCAAGAAGCGCGGCGGCTACCGGCCCTTCATCGAGCTGGGCCGGCTGGGGCCGATCCCGCTCGGCGGAGCGGTCATGACCTCGGCGGGCCGGCTGCCCTGCAAAGCCATCATTCACGTCGCCGGGATCAGCATGCTGTGGCGTTCGTCCAGGGAATCGATTCAGGGCTCGGTGGCCTCGGCCATGGATCTCGTGAATCGACACGGCTTCGGCTCGGTGGCATTCCCCGTCATCGGCGCCGGCACGGGCGGATATCGGCAGGCGGATGCCCTGGCGCTGATGCTGGATGCATTTTCGCGAGTGACGTCGCCGGCCGCGGTCACCGTGGTTCGCTATCGAGGCCAGTCGATGAATCCGCCGGCCCTCCCATAGCCGGCAGCGGATCGCCATTCGATTCAACCCGGCGTCAGCGGCCGGCCTTCTTCCCCTGGACCGGTTCGAAAAAGCTGATGCGGTTGCGGCCGGCGTGCTTCGCCGCATACATCGCCTGATCGGCGTTGCGCATCAGTTCGTCCGGCGTCTCGCCGCCGTCGGGGTACAGTGCGACGCCGATGCTGGCCGAAAGCGAAACGCTGGTGTTCTCGCCGAGCACGAAGGGCGCGGCCAGGGAAGAAATCACCCGCGCCAGCACCCCGTTGCATTCATCGACGTGTTCCAGGTCAGCCAGCAGCAGCACGAATTCGTCGCCGCCCAGGCGGGCGGCAGTGTCCTCGGCGCGGATCGCCTCGCTCATGCGCCGCGCCGATTCGACCAGCACCTTGTCGCCCGCCTCATGCCCGTAACGATCATTGACCGGCTTGAACTGGTCGAGATCGAGGTAGCACACCGCCAGCATCCGGCCCTTGCGCCGGGTGCGGGCGATGGCCTGTTCCATGCGGTCGGTGAGCAGGCGGCGGTTGGGCAGGTTGGTGAGGATGTCGTAGTTGGCGATGCGCGCCAGTTCCACCTCGTCGGCGTGGCGCTGGGTGAGGTCGTTGAACACCACCAGGCAGCGATCGCCATACACCGACATGTGGATGTCGACGAAACGGTGTGAGCCGTCCTGGCAGGCGATTTCGGCGGCGAAGGGCTCCAGCAGCGAGTGCTGCCCCGAGTCGATCATTCGCTGCACGGCTTCGCTCCAGCGGCGTTGCATCTCCATGCGGTAGCCCGCATCGGGGTAGGCGCGCCGCCACCACGCGTCGAGGTTGGGGATGTCCACGAGGGTGTAGCCGATCACTTCGATGAAGCGATGGTTCAGCATCAGCGTCCTGCCCTCCGGCGGCGGGGTGGCGATCAGCATCGGCAGCGGGGAAGTTTCCATCAGCACCCGCAGGCGCGCCTCGCTCTCACGCAGCGCGGTTTCCGCCGCCTTGCGTTCCGTAATGTCGATGAAGCTGCCGCGCGCCAGTCGGCGGCCGCCTGAGGACATGTTGTCGACGCGCACTTCAACGGTCTTTTCGCTGCCCGACGAACTCAGGATGCGCCGTTCGACCAGCACCGACTCGCCCTTGAAGCAGCGCTCCTGCACTTCCCGGATACTCTCGATTGCGGAGAGGCCGCCGGGCTGGATCGGAGCGTAGAAGCGTTCCACGCCGCCGCTAAGCAATTCGCCGCGGGTGCGTTCGAACAGCCTCTCGGCCATCGGATTGGCTTCGACTATCCGCCCCTCATCGACGTCGAAGACCAGGATCGCATCCGGCGCGTGCTCGATCAGGGTGCGGAAGCGCTGCTCGCTGTCGGCCAGCTTCTCCTGGGCCAGGCGGGCGCCGCGCACCGAGCGATGGCTGAAAAACAGCGCGAAGCCCGACACGGCGAAAACGAAGAGCAGCAACTGATACAGGTCGCGCCGCCACGGCAGCAGGGCGTCATCGACGCTGGCGGTGACTGCGATGATGACCGGATAACTCGCCAGCCGCGCGTGCCCGACCATGCGTTCGATGCCATCGAAGGCGCCCTTGACGCGGTACACGCCGCGCTCCCTGGCATTCAGGTGCTTGATGAAATCCGGCGCCTGGGAAATGTTCTTGCCGATCGATCCCTCGATGGCGGGGGTGCGAAACAAGGTGGCGCCATTGGTTTTGATCAGCGTCACCGAGCCGTTCGGCTTCAGGCGCTGCTCTTCGAAGGGACGGGTGATGCGGTCGATCTGGATGGGAGCTGCAACGGCGGAGAACTGCGGGTCGGGGCCGAGTACCGGATAGGAGACGGGTATCACCCAGCGGGAATTGACGAGGCTCAGTACCGGTTCGCCGACAAACAATCCCCGGGTTCGCGGATCCTGCTGCACCCGAAAGGCCTCGCGCTCGGCGACATTGGCTACTGCCGCACGGGTGGGTGCCGGAACGACGTGGGCGCCACCCTTGGCGTCCAGGATGCGTATTTCGAGGGCATCATCCGACAGGCGCCGCAAATTTCCAACCAGATCGATGAAGGCCAGGTTCTGTCCGGGATAAACACCCGGATGCTCCTCTATCCAGCGACTGGTCACGACCAGTGTCGCCTCGGTCAGGCGCAGCAGTCGCTGCGTCTGCTCCTCCACCGCCACGACCAGCTTGGTCAGCTCGACTTCCTTGGCCGCGATCACGCGTTCCCGTTCCGCAAAGGCACGGTAGCCGGCGGTTGCCCAGAGCACCGCGAGCAGCAGTGCGACGAGCGGCGGAATGCCAAACCGGCTATGGCGGGCTGGAATCATGGCGACTAGTGTATGCCAAACGGGGATTCAACTCATCCGCCGCCCGCCGGCCCGACAGACGGTCAGCCGCGGCTCATTGGATGCTTACGCAAATCACGCTCTCGTACTCGAACTTCAGCGCCATCCATTCCCTTGCCGGCAGTTGCCGCGAATGGCCGACGATGACTTTCAGCACGCCGGCGTGCGTCACCAGCGCGGCGTGCTCCAGGCCTTCGCGCCGCAGCTCCATGACGAAATCCTGCACCCGCGCCTGCAACTGCGCGACCGATTCGCCCCCGGGCGGCGCATAGCCCAGCGGGTCGGCGGCCCAGCCATCCAGCGCCTCACGCTGGATCTGGTTCCACGGCCGCATTTCCCAGGCGCCGAAATTCATCTCCCGCAGGCGCGGGTCGCTCCGAGGCGCCGGGTGCAGGGCGTCGGCCAGTTGCCGGCAGCGTTGCAGCGGGCTGGTGAACAGCGGCGCCTGCGTTGGCAGTTGCGGAGCGATGCGCGCCGCGGCGGCGGCAACATCCCCGGCCAGCGCCAGGTCGGTGCGGCCGTAGCAGATGCCCATGGCCACCTGCGGCGTCGGGTGGCGGATCAGGTAAAGC
Source organism: Sulfuritalea hydrogenivorans sk43H (assembly GCF_000828635.1). Lineage (GTDB taxonomy): Bacteria > Pseudomonadota > Gammaproteobacteria > Burkholderiales > Rhodocyclaceae > Sulfuritalea > Sulfuritalea hydrogenivorans. The sequence continues at coordinate 2,720,830 of NZ_AP012547.1, read as the reverse complement.
TGCACAGCAGCCCCAGGTAGAACGCCAGCTCGCACACCTGCTGCACGGCGCCGAGGCAGTCGCCGGTATAGCCGCCGATGCGGCGCACGAAATAGCGCGCGGCGAGCAGGGCGGCCAGCGCGACGGCGGCCAGCGCCACCAGCGCGTCGATCGGCGGCAGCAGCAGGCAGGGCGCGAGGCCGATCGTTGCGGCGATGGCCAGTTCGCCGCCCGCCATGCGCTGCGCCAGCGGCTTCGACTTCGAGCTGTCGTCGTCGCGCGCATACTCAAGGAAAAAGATCAGCAGCGTCGACGCCAGCCGCGACACCGCATGCCCGGCGACCAGCGCGATGGCCAGCAGCGGCGGACCGAAGGCCGCATCGAGTTCCACCAGCCCGTTCCACTTGGCCAGCAGCATCAGGCCGACACCCAGCGTCGCATAGCTGCCGACGCGCGAATCCTTCATGATCGCCAGCACCTGCGCCTTGTCCCAGCCGCCGCCGAAGCCGTCGCAGGAATCGGCGAAGCCGTCCTCGTGGAAGGCGCCGGTGGCGAGTATCGTCGCCGCCATGCCGAGCAGCACCGCCGCGCCGATCGGCAGCGCCAGCGCCGCGAGTTCCGTCACGCCGGCGCCGATCGCGCCGATGAGGATGCCGATCAGCGGGAAGTAGCGCGCCGCGTGGTCGAGCTGGTCCTGCGTGTGCCCCACCCAGCGCGGCACCGGCAGCCGCGTGAAGAAGCGCAGCGCGGCGAAGAAATATTCCAGCTCGCGCTTCATCCGGTCTTCTCGCTGACCCCGGCCGACTCGAAGCTCGCCATCTCGTTCATGAAGGCGCAGGCGGCGTTGAGCAGCGGCAGCGCCAGTGCCGCGCCGGTGCCTTCGCCCAGGCGCAGGCCGAGGTCGAGCAGCGGCCGGCCCTTGAGCCAGTCGAGCTGCCGGCGGTGGCCGGCTTCGTTCGAGCAGTGCGCATACACGCAGTAGTCGAGGATCGCCGGCGATACCTGCGCCGCCACCAGCAGCGCGCTGGTGACGATGAAGCCGTCGATCAGCAGCGTCATGCGCGCTTCGGCAGCGGCCAGCATCGCGCCGGCCAGCATGGCGATCTCGAAGCCGCCGAAGCGGGTCAAGACGCGCAAGGCGTCTTGACCCGCTTCGGCTTTGCCCAAATGTGGGCTCCCCCTCCCGACCTCCCCCTCCGCGAGGGGGAGGCGATTGATCGGTGGCCGTTCCGGCCAAGCGGACAAGGCCTGCGCCAGCAGCACGCGCTTGCGCGCCAGCCCGGCGTCGTCGAGCCCGGTGCCGCGCCCGACGCAGTCCGCTAGCGGCAGGCCGGTGATGCAGTGGGTGATCAGCGAGGCCGACGCCGTGTTGCCGATGCCCATCTCGCCAAAGCCGAGCACGTTGCAGCCGGCGGCGGCGAAGTCGCGCGCCAGCGTTGCGCCGTTCGCCATTGCGGTGGCGCATTCGGCATCGCTCATGGCCGCGCCTTCAAGATAATTCGCCGTACCGCCAGCGCCGACTTTCATGTTTGCCAAGCCTTCGCGCGGGCCGAATTCATGCGCCACGCCGGCATCGGCCACCACCAGCCTCATGCCGGCCTGCTTCGCCAGCACGTTGATCGCCGCGCCGCCGGCGAGGAAGTTCTCCACCATCTGCCAGGTGACTTCCTGCGGAAAGGCCGAGACGCCGGCTTTCGCCGCGCCGTGGTCGCCGGCGCAAACCAGCACGTGCGGATTGACGACGCGCGGTGCGAGGCTGCGCTGGATCAGGCCGAGCTGCAGCGCGAGGCTTTCGAGGCGGCCGAGCGCGCCCAGCGGCTTGGTCTTCTGGTCGATCTTGCGCTGCAAGTCGACGGCCATGCCGCGATCCAGCGCGGAAATTTCAAAGCGGGAATTGCTTTGCGGGGAATGCATCCGATTCATCCTCTCAAGCGCAACGCGGCCTTGCCTCGCGCGTCCAAACGCGAAACAAGCCCGCGCCACGGGCTGTTGAAAATCATCGGTCGGTCTTCTGGCTTCCGGATCGTCCTTCGCTTGCGCCTTCCCGGGCATTACCCCAGTGGCTTCGTGCAAGCGTTGTCCCCGGTTACAGCGGCGGGCCCGCCACGGAATTGGGTTGCCCCGCACCGTGTTCCCTGGAGGCCGTGCTGCCGAACGCGCCTCCACCGAATCGGGGCGAATTATGCGGTCTCGCGGGCGAGTCTGCAATCATCCGTCGCCGATTCGTCGGCTCAGCCAATGCCGCGCCACTCATTGCGCATCATATCGAGTGATGATAGGATGCGTCGATGAAATTGCCGGAATACGCGCTTGAGTTGCTACTTGCCTACGACGGCCGGGTGCACTTTTTCGCCAGCGGGCACACGCTGAGATTCGAAGTGCGGCTGATCGAGATGGCGGTCAGGACGCCTCACGGCATAGCGTATTCGCTGACCCTGCACTCACCCGGCGGAACGCGGCTGCTCGGCTTCGACAACGCGCATCCGGTGCCGCATCGGGGCGGTCGCTACGTGAAGCCGAAACTCGAAGCGGATCACTGGCACCGCACGGCGACGGACGAAGGGCGCCCCTACGACTTCATTTCGGTCGAGAAACTGCTGGAGGATTTTTTCAGGGAGGCCGAGCGCATCTTGAACGAGCAGGGCGTGGCCTTCGAAATTGTGGACGATCAGGAGGATTGAACATGGGACTCAAGATTCAGTCGATGAAACAACTCAAGGCGGAAATGCTGGCCGTCGCCAAGGGCAAACACCAGCCTCCCGCCGATGCCGCGCAGATGTCATTCGATTCCGTCGACGCGGTGATGCGCTTGCTGACTCCGGACAACCGGCAACTGCTCGCCGTGATCGAGAACAGCAAGCCGGCATCGGTTGCCGACCTCGCACGGCTGGTTGGCCGCGCCGAGTCGAACGTCAGCCGCACCCTGAGCAGGCTGGTCGCCGGCGGCTTCGTGCGATTGAAGCCCGGCACCGGCAAAGCCAAGGTGCCGGAAGTCGCGATCCACCGGCTCACGGTGGATATCGACGTCTGCCGTTTCGATGACCGGGTGGCGGTGGCCTGAGCGGCGACACTCCATGATCGAACTCATACTCGGCGGCGCCCGTTCGGGCAAGAGCGCACTGGCGGAACAGCGCGCGGCCGACTCCGGCCTCGCCGTCACCTACATCGCCACCGCGCAGGCCGGCGACGCGGAAATGGCGCGACGCATCGCCCACCACCAGTCGCGCCGGGCGCAGCACTGGGGTCTGGTGGAAGAGCCGCTGCACCTTGCCACCGCGCTGAGCACCCACGCCGCGCCCGATCGCTGCCTGCTGGTGGAATGCCTGACGCTGTGGCTGACCAACCTGCTCTACGCCGGCAACGCCGCGCGCCAGGCCGAAGCCGGCGAAGAAGTGAGTTGCCCGCTGCTGGCCTTCGAAACCTCGGCCCTGCTCGACTGCCTGCCGCATCTCCCCGGCCGAATCATCCTGGTCAGCAACGAAGTGGGCCTCGGCATCGTGCCGCTCGGCGCCGCCACGCGCCTCTATGTCGACGACGCCGGCCGCCTGAACCAGTCCATCGCCCGCATCGCACAACGCGTGACTTTCGTCGCGGCGGGCTTGCCGCTGGAACTCAAGGGCGCATAGCACTTGTCATAAGTCGGAATGAGGCGTCTAATTCCGATTGGGTAGCTTGATCCGGCAGGAAACTTGCCAGCCGGGAAGCGTTCCGCTCCAGACCGTTCCGTTCGCCGTATCGCCAGCGCCGACTTTCAATGGGCGCAAAAGCAGCCGTTGCAGGATTCGCCAAATTCGATTGAGGCCGTGATGGAATTCAGCAAGCGATTGATGAACTGCGTTGCATTCATCCCAAGTGACGGGATGTTTTGCGTCATGACGGAAAGCATTCCGTCAATTAGGTGCCACACATAACGTTGGAGATCACCAATTACACCAAGGAGAACTTGATGGCCGCATCTCTTCCCTACCTTTCTGCTCCTGGCGCAATCAAGACGGCCTTGGAAAAGATTCGTTCTGCCGCCACCCCAGAGCGGGTAACTAAGGATTTTGTTTCAACGGTGCTCCAAATCAAGGGGGGTACAGGAGGAATTATTCCGCCTTACCTTAAGAGAATTGGTTTTGTAGGCTCTGATGGAGCACCGACAGACTTATACAAGCGATTCCGCAATCCAGCCACAGGTGGCGCAGCAGTAGCTGATGCAATTCGAATTGGCTACAGAGATCTTCTGCAAGCAAATGAATTTTTTCATCTGCTTAGCGATAGGGAACTTCAAGCGCTAATTACGCAAGTCACTGGTGCGGAAGCTGATAGCCGAGTTACGGCGCTCGTATTTTCAACGCTAAAAAATCTCAAGACATTCGCAGATTTTGATTCAGCCGCAGTGCAATCAGAATCGCCTCCCGTCGCCTCGCCCACTGTCGAAAGCGCGCAACCGCCATACGTCCCAAGACCCCAAAGTCCGCCCACATCGGGTGGAGTGGGACTCAATCTTTCATACACAATCAATTTGAACTTGCCAGCAACATCCGACCAAGCGGTATTCAACGCTATTTTTCGCAGCCTGAAAGAACACATCCTATCCGGCAATGAATAAGTCTGTGCTTAAGCAAATCAAAGCATTCGGCATGACAAACCAAATTGTTGCCGAAGAGCTATCGCGCATTGCAAGAATACATGGAGTCGACTTGGGCCACCTTCCAACGCCGACGCAAAATGTAGACGACGTTTACTATCCGCAATTCGACGCTGCAGTTCGTGCCGAAGCCGCTCAAATGGCGAGACACTACGAAATCTTCTACTCATTAGAGAAGTCGATTCGGGCGCTTGTCTCAGAGACTATCGAAGCAGCAGATAGGACGCCGGATTGGTGGACTTCGCCGAGGGTTCCGCCGAACATTCAGTCAGAAGTCTCGTCAAGAATCCAGAAGGAGCTTGACGCAGGGATCACGCGGCGTTCTCTGGACGAACTTGACTACACGACCTTTGGTGAGCTCTCCGTAATTATCAGCACAAACTGGGATATTTTTGGCGCGTTGTTCAACAGCAAGAAGGCCGTGGAGAGAGTAATGGCAAGTTTGAATGCGTTGCGCAATCCGATCGCGCATTGCAGTCCCTTGGCGGAGGACGAGCAACTTAGATTGCAACTCACGGTTCGTGATTGGTTCCGGTTGATGGAATGATCTCCAACCCATCATTCCACCGGAACTAACCATCTGGGGTCAGCTTGATTTAGTTTTCTGAGCACTCATTCGCCGTCTCGCCAGCGCCGACTTTCAAGTAGCTATCCTGGAGCGAGCATGCCCTACCTCATCACTCCCGAACACCTCGCCGCCATCGCCGGGAAACCCACGCGGCTCATGCCTGGCCTGGCCGAGTGGTTGAACGCCACCTGTCCGCTCTACGAGATCGACACGCCGCAGGAGTACTGCCACTTCCTGGCCCAGGCCTGCCACGAGACGGACCATTTCAAGACGCTGCGTGAATATGCCTCGGGCCGCGCCTACGAGGGGCGCGCCGACCTCGGCAACACACAGGCGGGCGACGGGGTGCGCTTCAAGGGGCGCGGCATTTTCCAGACCACCGGGCGTGCCAACTACCTGCAGCTGGGTATCAAGAAGGGGCGGCGCGACCTCTTCATCAACAACCCGGAACTGCTCGAACAGCCGGAGTTTGCGGTGTGGAGCGCCTGCGAGTTCTGGCAGACGCGCGGCCTCAACGACGTCGCCAACCACGCCGACAGCGACGTGCTGAAGAAGAAGTACCGGCGCCAGATCATCGACGTCTCGCCGGTGGAGTACATCGGCATCACCATCAACGGCGGCTACAATGGCATGGACGAGCGCAAGAAGTTCTACGCCATCGCGCAGCAGGCCCTTGTCGAGGTGCCCGCTTCTCAGGCAGTATGAATCGCCGTGTCGCCAGCGCCGACTTTTCCACCATATCGTCGGCGCGGTGTCAGTGGATATCTGGTAACTGGAAGAGAACGGGGTCAAACCATGAACACCATGACGATCAAAGGCTATCAGGCGGTCATCGCCTTCGACCCGGACATTCAGATGTTCCGGGGTGAATTCGTCGGCCTGAACGGCGGCGCCGATTTCCATGCGGCCGACGTGAAAGGCTTGAAGAAAGAGGGCGAGGCTTCCCTGCGCGTTTTCCTGGAAGCCTGCGCACGTCGCGGCATCGAACCGCGCAAGCACTTCTCGGGCAAGTTTTCGCTGCGCGTCGATCCCGCGACCCACGAGGCCGCCGCCATCGCTGCCGCCGCCCACGGTCTGAGCCTGAACCAATGGGCTACCGAAGCCATCCGGCAGGCCGCACTGACGGATTGATTGTTGTTGGGGCTGTTCCTCGCCGTACCGCCAGCGCCGACTCCCGGCTGACGCATTTCACGCTTTGAGCTGCGATCCCTAGCCGGGACGGCACGCATTCGGATTCGCGAACAATTCCTTCATCAGCGCCGTCTCGCGTTCGATGACGATCGCCAGGAATTCGTCGGCGCCCTTCATCTCGCTGAAGGCGTCGAAACCGCGCTGCAGGAAGGAGTGCAGGGCGCCGAGCCCGGCCAGGTGCGCGGGGCCGTTCATCAGTTTGAGCGAGACGTGGATCAGCCGCATGCGCGTCAGGCGGTCGAGGGTCTTGCCGATCTTGTCGATCAGGGCGATCTGCATTTCGCGGTCCTTCTTTCTGTCGCACGTGCGGTAGGCGGCGACGTAGGCGGGCCAGTCGATCTTCCTGACCTTGCCGGCCTTGCGCAGGGTCAGCACCATGTCGCTGTCGAGCGATTCGGAAAGCGTGTCCATCTTCACGGCTTCGAGCAGCGTCAGCAACGCCTTGGCCGGCAGCATGTGCACCATGACGGGCACGACGCGCGCCAGCTCCTCGTCGCGGGTGCGGAAGTCCTTGGGGCCGTAGAGGTCGCTCAAGAAGAATTCGGCCGCCGGCTTGTAGCGTTTGCTGGCCAGCAGGTCGCCGTAGCTGCGGGCCAGCCGCGCGGCCTGCCACTCCTTGAGGCGGGGAAAGTCTTCGGGATTCGGATCGGCCGCGCATGCGGCACGCAGTTCGCGCGCCTCGGCGATGCAGGCCGCCAGTTCCTTGCCGATGGCTTCCTTGTCGAGTTCCTCGTCCATGGGGCGGATTATCCGTCCTGCCCGCGTGGGCTCGTTAGAGTGCCTTGCCTAATTGCACGGACTCGCGGCGCATAAACTGACAAAATACGCTGTGCCCATCCAGGAGGAGCCTTGGAATGAACGCGATCGACCCGGTAGCAGATGCCACAGTTTTCAAGCGGGTATTCGAAGCCATGCACGCCGCCACCCGGCGCAACGCGCAGGTGGAGCGCAGCGCCCGAAAGGCGCGGCTCGATGCGCTGGTGGCCTTGGTGCACGACAACGCCGAGCGTTTCGTCACGGCGATCTCGGCCGACTTCGGCCATCGCTCGGCGCATGAAACCCGGCTGCTGGAACTCTTCCCCAGCCTCGAATCGATTCGCCACACCCGTTCGCATTTCGGCGGCTGGATGAAGCCGCAGCGCAAGTCGGCGTCGATCTGGTTCCGCCCCGGGCGGGCGCGCATCATCCCGCAGCCGCTGGGCGTGGTCGGCATCATCGTGCCGTGGAACTACCCGCTGTTCCTCGCCGTGTCGCCGCTGGCGGCGGCGCTGGCGGCGGGCAACCGGGTGATGATCAAGATGTCGGAATTCACCCCGCGCACCGGCGAGTTGCTGGCCGAGCTGGCGGCGAAGTACTTCGCCGCCGACGATGTTTCGGTGGTGCTGGGCGACGCGACGGTCGGCGCCGATTTCGCCCGACTGCCTTTCGACCACCTGCTGTTCACCGGCTCGACCAAGGTCGGCCACGACATCATGCGCATGGCGGCGGACAACCTGACGCCGGTGACGCTGGAACTCGGCGGCAAGTCGCCGGCGATCGTCGGGCCCGACTATCCAATGGCCAAGGCCGCCGAGCGCATCATGATCGGCAAGCTGCTCAACGCCGGGCAGACCTGCATCGCGCCCGACTACGTGCTGGTCCCGGCCGGCCAGGAGCAGGCCTTCATCGACGCGGCGCGTGCCGTGGTGGCCAAGTGCTTCCCGGCCCTGGCGAGCACGCCGGACTACACGGCCATCGTCAATGACCGCCACTACCAGCGGTTGCAGGGCTATGTCGCCGACGCGGAGGCGCGCGGCGCGAAGGTCGAGCCGCTGTCGACCACGATGCCGGATGACGCGCGACGCAGGCTGCCGCCGCTGGCGCTGCTGAATGTCGATGACGACATGCGCGTGATGCAGGACGAAATTTTCGGCCCGCTGCTGCCGGTGCTGCCCTACGCAAACCTCGATGCCGCGATTTCCTACGTGAACCAGCATCCGCGCCCGCTGGCGCTGTACTGCTTCGAGAACGATACGGGCCGCCGCGATCGCGTGCTGAACGAAACCGTGGCCGGCGGCGTGACCATCAACGACACCATCCTGCACATCGCGCAGGAAGAGCTGCCCTTCGGCGGCGTCGGCCCCAGCGGCATGGGGCATTACCACGGCTACGAGGGCTTCAAGACCTTCACCAAGCAGAAGGCGGTGTTCTACCAGTCGTGGCTGAACGGCATGTCGCTGTTCAATCCGCCGTATGGCGCGCTGTTCGAGCGCCTGACGAAATTCCTGATTCGCTGAAAGTCGGCGATGGCGGCACGGCAATTCCGCTGGCTGTTGTTCGGTGAGTTGCTGGGCTATGCGTGGCTCGGCTACTGGCTGGTCGGGCAGGCCGGCTGGACACCGGGGCAGGCGGCCGGCCTCGCTTTGGCAGGCTTCTTCGGCGGGCGATTGTTCATCGTGGGACTGACCTTCATTCTGATGCTGCAGGGTCGCGGCCCCGTGCCGCCCGAACTGCGCATCGGCTTCTTCGGCACGCTGCGCATGGTGCTGGAGGAATACCTCGGCTTTGTCGTGTTGTTCTCATTGATCCAGCCCTTTGAATCCTTCTGGCTGGGGCCGGACCGGTTGGCGCACTGCGCGACGCGGCCCACGCCGCTGCTGCTGATCCACGGCTACCAGTGCAATCGCGGCTTCTGGTTCTGGCTGCGCTCGAAGCTGGAAGCCGCCGGCTGGACCGTGGCAACGCACAGCCTGGAGCCGGTATTTGCCGACATCGATGCCTATGCGGCGGGGATCGCCCGGCGCATTGACGAGGTGTTGGCCGCGACGGGTGCGCCGCAGGTGATCCTGGTCGGGCACAGCATGGGCGGCCTGGCGTGCCGCGCCTATCTGCGCCGCCATGGCACGGAAAAGGTGGCGCGCCTGATTACGCTGGGCTCGCCGCATCACGGCACCCTGCTGGCGCCCATGGGCCTCGGCCCGAATGCGCGCCAGATGCGCACCGACAGCCCGTGGCTCAAGGCGCTGGTCGCGCCGCTGCCGCCGGCCGCGGTGTCGATCTACAGTTGCCACGACAACTACGTGTTTCCGCAGCAGGCCTGTTCGACCCTGGAAGGGGCGGCGAACGTCGCCATCGGTGGCGTCAGCCATCTGGGCATGGCCTTTTCGCCCCGGGTGCTTGACCATTTGATGGCAGCGCTCGAACCCTCCGTTTGAAATTGAAAGATCGGAAATGACATGAAGGAATTCGATTACATCGTGGTGGGTGGCGGCGCAGGGGGTTGCGCCGTGGCAGGGCGGCTTTCCGAGGACCCCGCGGTCAGCGTCTGCCTGCTGGAAGCGGGCAAGGGCGACGACCAGCTGCTGATCAAGGTGCCCTTCTGCACCGCGCTGATGCTGCCGACGCCGATCAACAACTGGGCCTTCGAAACCGTTCCGCAGCCGGGCCTCAACGGGCGCCGTGGCTATGTGCCGCGCGGCAAGGCCATGGGCGGCTCGACGTCGATCAATGCGATGGTCTATACGCGCGGCCATCCCTGGGATTACGACCACTGGGCGGCGCTGGGCAACGAAGGCTGGTCCTGGAAGGATGTGTTGCCCTATTTCCGGAAATCCGAGCACAACGAAAATTTTGATGGCGAATACCACGGGCAGGGCGGGCCATTGAATGTTGCAAACCTGCGCTCGATGAATCCCTTCCAGGAAATCTATCGCGAGGCGGCCCGGCAGACCGGCTTCAAGCTGATCGACGACTTCAACGGCGCCGACCAGGAAGGCATCGGCATCTATCAGGTCATGCAGAAGAACGGCGAACGCTGGAATGCGGCGCGCGCCTATGTGACCCCGCATCTGGCCAGCCGCCCCAACCTGACGGTGATCACGCAGGCGCGGGCGCGACGCGTCCTGTTCACCGGCAAACGCGCCAGCGCAGTGGAATTCCTGCAAGGCGGCGCAGTCCAGGCCTTCCAGGCGAAGCGCGAGGTGATCCTGGCCGCCGGTGCGCTGCAATCGCCCCAGCTGTTGATGCTTTCGGGTGTCGGCGCCGGCGCCGAGTTGCAGCAGTTCGGCATCCCCGTGATCCACGACCTGCCCGGCGTGGGCAAGAACCTGCAGGACCATCCGGACTATGTCTTCAACTACCGCGCCAAGTCCCTCGACCTGCTCGGCATTTCATTGGGCGGCTCGCTGCAAATGATGAAGGAGATCGGCCGCTACCGGCGCGAGCGCACCGGCATGATGACCTCGAACGGTGCCGAGGGCGGCGGCTTCCTGCGGCGCTACCCGGATTCGCCGGCGCCGGAATTCCAGCTGCACTTCGTGGTTGGCATGATCGACAGCCATGCCCGCAAGCTGCACATGGGCCACGGCTATTCCTGCCACATCTGCCTGTTGCGGCCGAAGAGCATCGGCACGCTCGGTCTCGCCAGCGCCGATCCCCATGCGGCGCCCAGTATCGATCCGAAGTTTTTCGACCATCCCGACGACCTCGACGCCATGGTCGATGGCTTCAAGCTCACCCGGAAAATCATGGATGCGCCCGTTCTCGCGGGCATCCGCACCGGCGAGGTGTACACCGCGGGGATCCATTCCGACGATGCGATTCGCGAGGAACTCAAGAATCGATCCGACACCATCTATCATCCGGTCGGCACCTGCAAGATGGGCAGCGATGCGATGGCGGTGGTCGACGCGAGGCTGCGCGTGCATGGCCTTGAAGGCCTGCGCGTGGTCGATGCCTCGATCATGCCGACGCTGATCGGCGGCAACACCACCGCGCCGACCCTGATGATCGGCGAAAAGGCCGCCGAGATGATACGGACCGATGTTGGGTGATACAGTTAGGATTGCGAGGGCCAGTCGCGGCGGGCTGTGGTTATAGAGGAGAATTCTTTTGATATCCGAATTGCTGAGCGAGTCATTTCGCACCACGGCACTGAGCGCAGCCATGAAGGGCGCCGGGCTGGCCGTGCGCTTCCTGCCCATACCGCAGCCTGTGCTCCTGGTCGGGCCGGGCGCCAGCGGCCGGCTGGGACAAACCATTGCCGGGTTTGGCCACGGCAAGCTGCTCATCGTCACCGACAGCATCATCTCCAGGCTCGGCTTGCTCGACGACCTGACCAATGCCCTGACGGCGGGGGGCGCCGAGTATGTGGTATTCGATGCCATCACGCCTGACGCACCGATCCCCCTGATCGAAGAGGGCATCGATTTCTATTGGGAACACGGCTGCGATGCCATCGTGGCATTCGGTGGCGGGTCCTCGATGGATGCTTCCAAAGCCATTGCAGCCGCAGTCTCCAATCCCGGCAAGACGCTGCGCGAACTGGCCGGCTATTTCAAGGGCCTGCAAACGCCGGTCAAGATTTACGCCGTTCCCACCACCGCCGGCACCGGCTCGGAAGTGACCGTTGCCGCCGTCATCTCGGATCCGGAGACCCAGACCAAGCTGGTAATCGTCGATACGCGCCTGGTGCCGAAGATGGCGGCACTCGATCCCTGCCTGATGACCGGGCTGCCGCCCCATATCACCGCGGCGACCGGCATTGACGCGTTGACGCACGCCATTGAAGCCTTTGTCGGCAAGTGGGCCAATCCCTACACCGACGACATGGCCTTGTCGGCGGTCGGGCTGATATTCGACAACCTGCGGGTGGCCTACAGCGACGGAAAGAATCTCGAAGCACGGGAGAAAATGGCCCTGGCGGCGACCTACGCGGGATTGGCCTTCACCCGCGCCAATGTAGGCTATGTGCATGCCATCGCGCATCAGTTCGGCGGGAAATACCATACCCCCCACGGCCTGGCCAATGCCATCATGCTGCCGCGGGTTCTGAAGTTCTCGCTCCCTGCCATCACCGACCGGCTGGCCTTGCTGGCGGTGCGCGCCAAACTCGGCCAGAAGAACGAACCCGAGGATGTACTGGCGCAGAAGTTCATCGATGCGGTGGAACAGCTCAATCTCGACCTCGGCATACCGGCTTTCCTCGCGGTGCTGAAGGAGTCCGACATTCCCCAGCTGGCCGAAGCCGCGTGCCATGAGGCCCGCACCGGCTATCCGGTGCCGCGCTACATGACGCAAGCCGTTTGCGAAGACATCATTCGCCAGGTGTTGCCGCCGGCCGCTTCGGCAAAGAAGCCGGCCCGGCGCACAAAGAAGGCCGCTTAGTGCTCGTCATCCCGATGCGGATTCGGGTTGACGTTCAATCAAAGAGACGAGGGTGGAGCTGATGAAAAAAGTCATTACCGTGACATTGGGATCGTCCAAGAAGGATTTTGAATTCAAGACCAGGTTCCTGGGTCAGGAATTTTCGGTCCAGCGCCTGGGTGCCGACCGGGACAGCAGCAAGGCATGGGAGTTGATGCGGCGCCAGCAGGCCAATGCGGATGCCATTGCCTTGAGCGATACGGTCGACCACTATCACGTCGGATTGCGCACGGTGGTCAACAAGGAATCGCAGCGCCTGATGCAGGTCGTCACGCGGGTACCGGTCACCACGGGCGCCAGCTTGCGCCGGCTGCTGCAGGTGCGCGCCGTGCGCCATGTGCAGAAGGAGCTGGGCCATTACTTCAACAACAACCTGGTCCTGTTCCTGTCCGGAATGCGCAACTACGACATGGCGGTCGCCCTGTCCGAGTACACCAGGAATCTCAGCTTTGCCGATCCGGTTTTCCATGCCGGTTCTCCTCTCTTGCTAACTTCGCTGGAGCAGCTTGAGATTTACGCCAAGGGCAAGGAACTCATCCCCGACATCGTGCCCGGGGAATTCCTGAAATCCGTGTTGAAAACCGTGAAGAACAAGATCGTCGCCAATGCCGTGGCCAGGTCCCACGTCATCGTCGGCACTTTCCGGGAAATCCAGGCGGTGGCCGCTGGCGGCAACCTGGAAGGCAAGACGCTGATCACCTCGGCCATCGATGACGAAGCACTGGCATTTTTCACCAAGCACAAAGTCAATCTGGTGGTGGATGTTTCGCCGAAGCTCTTCGACAGGGTGGTGGGCATCAGCACCATCACCGCCATGATTCTTGCGTCGATGGACAAGCCGGAATCGGAAGTCTCGGACCACGATTTCGAGGAAATCATCAACGAGCTCGACATCAAGCCGCGCCTGCTGCACCCCACCGGGCATTTCCGCAACATCCGCCGCTTCGCCTTCGTTGTCCATCCGCTGAGCCAGGAATACATCAAGAAGGGCTTCCCGCTGCCCAAGGGCACGCCCAAGTTCATCATGGACAAGGTGGAGACGCTCGCCGCCTACATGCCACCGATGGTGTATTGCAAGATGAGCAACATCGTCTCGCCCTCCGGTGCCGAGGCCGAAGGCTGGCTGATTTCGGTGGGCGGCACGCCGAAGGAAATGCTTTCGCACAGCCCCGAGTTCACCTATCGGCGCCTGCTCCATGCGGCGAAGATCGCGGAAGGCCTGGGGGCGCAGATCATGGGGCTCGGCGCTTTCACCAAGGTCGTCGGTGATGCCGGGATTACCGTGGCGCGACGCGCCAGCATTCCGATCACCACCGGCAACAGCTACTCCGCATCCGGTGCGCTGTGGGCGGCGGCGGACGCCATGCGGCGCATGGGGCTGGTCAAGGTGGACAAGGATTCCAAAAAGGTGCCGGCGAAAACCATGGTGATCGGCGCCACGGGCTCCATCGGCTCGGTCAGCGCACGCCTGCTGGCCATGGCCTTTGACGAAGTCGTGATCGCCGGTCGCGACATGAAAAAGCTCAATGAGCTGCGGGATTCGATTCTGCAGGACACGCCGGATGCCAAGGTTATCTCATCGACGGATTACGACAGCCTGCTGGGCGAGATGGACATGATCGTCACCTCGACCTCGGGGGCCGGCAAGAAGATCCTGGACATCACCAGGGTCAAGCCGGGTTGCGTGATCACCGACGTAGCGCGCCCGCTCGACCTACCCCCCTCGGAGGTTGCCAAGCGTCCGGATGTGCTGGTGATCGAATCAGGTGAAATAGAACTGCCAACCCCGGTCAAGGGCATGAAGTCCATCGGCCTGCCGAAGAACGTGATCTACGCCTGTCTGGCTGAGACCATCGTGCTGGCGCTTGAAGGTCGATTCGAGGTATTCACCATCGGGCGCGACACCGAGTGGGAAAAGGTCAAGGAGATCTACAAGCTCGGGATCAAGCACGGCATGAAGCTGGCGGCCATATCGGGTGTCAAGGGCGTGTACACGGACGAAGATATTGCCAAGGTAGTGTCTCTCGCAAAAAAGGCGCGTTTGACCTGGAAGGGTTCGAGCTCCGGTTCGACGGCGAAGGCTCCGGTGAAGAAGGCTCCGGTCAAGAAGGCCCCGGTCAAGAAGGCCCCGGTCAAGAAAGCTGCGAAGAAGGCTCCCGCAAAAGCCGTGGTTGCGCCAAAGAAGCCCGTTTCAAAACAGGCGCCGGCGAAAAAGTCGGCAGGCAGGACGATCGTGAAGAAGAAGACGGCGGCATAGTTTCGCAGGTGCTGCCGGCTCCTGACAGCGGCATCGCGGTCCGAGGTTGGCGGAGCGCGTGACGCCGGAGGATTTTCCCCGGCTCATTAGTGTGACCTCTCTAATCCGAGTCGATAGACTTCTTTGTGTGGCAGGCGAAGCGTCTGCCCGGCCTTGAATCGAGGCCACCGGGATTACTTCAATCAGGAGATTGTTATGGTAAAGAAACTCGTGGTAAAGAAACTGAAGGCCATCAGCGAAGACAGTCAGCTTTCCGCCACCATTCGCGAATCGGCCCAGCAAATCTGGCTGGCCGGACTCGGCGCCTTCGCCAAGGCACAGCGAGGAAGGCAACAAGGTGTACGACGCGCTGATCCGCGAGGGCGAGGCGATCCAGAAGAAGACCCGCAAGGTCACCGAGGACAAGGTCACCGAAATGGCAGCCAAGGCCACGGGTACGTGGGACAAGCTGGAGCAGGTGTTCGAGAATCGGGTGGCGCGTTCGCTGCATAGCCTGGGCGTACCCACCAAGGATGATGTCGCAACGCTCGGCAAGCGTGTTGCGGAACTGAAGGCAGCGGTGGACAAGCTCAACGCTGGCGCGCCCAAGGCGGCCAAACCGAAGAGTGCGGCAGCCAAGCCGGTGCGACGTGCGGCTCCGAAGGCCAAGGCGGCTTCCAAAACAGCGGCCTGACGCAAGGGCGACTTGACAAGGCCTGATGGCTGCCGGTGAAGCGGTTTGACATGAACCGACCGGCAGCCCTGCATGGCGTTGGCGAGATGCAGGTCGGCACGGCTCGCTGACTATTCGATCGCAGGAGAGTTGAATGTTTCTGCTATCCTCGACCGAATAGTGGAGTCAGGGAATTGATGGAAAGAAAACCGAAGCGCCGCACGCGCGAGCGCATTCTGGAAACCGCACTGGTGCTGTTCAATGACTTCGGCGAACCGAATGTCAC
Organism: Sulfuritalea hydrogenivorans sk43H; assembly: GCF_000828635.1. Taxonomy (GTDB): domain Bacteria; phylum Pseudomonadota; class Gammaproteobacteria; order Burkholderiales; family Rhodocyclaceae; genus Sulfuritalea; species Sulfuritalea hydrogenivorans. The sequence continues at coordinate 2,705,081 of NZ_AP012547.1, read as the reverse complement.
CACGCAGTTGATCTCGGACGAGATGGGCATCAGTCCGGGCAATCTTTACTACCATTTCCACAACAAGGACGAGATCATCGAGTCCCTGTTTGCCGATTTCGAGCGCGGCATAGACGAGACCCTGACGGCTCCCGTACGGCGCCCGCCCAACGTAGAGGACATCTGGCTGTTTCTGCATCTTCTGTTCGAGAACATCTGGAAGTTTCGCTTTCTCTACCGTGACATCAACGAACTTCTGTCACGCAACCGGATACTCGAAACGCATTTCAAGCGCATCGTCGCGCACAAAATCCATACCGCGAACCTGATCTGCAAGGGACTGGTGGCAACCGGCGACATGAAGGCGACACCCGCCGAGATACAGGCGCTGGCCGTCAACATGACCGTGGTTGCAACCTACTGGCTGTCGTTCGAGTTTGTCAGCGATCCGCGGAAGAAGATTGACGGGGACAGCCTGTCGCGCGGCGCGTTCCAGGTCATGGCGCTTGCGGCGCCCTACCTGGTGGGGCGCTCGCGCAAGCTGTTCGAGGAAGTATCGAAAAATTACCTGACTGACTGAGAACGGGAAGCGAGCCATCATGGCAAAACCGGCCTGGAAGAAGTTTCCGCATGCGGACAAGGCATTCGTTTACGCGGGCGCCGCACTGAAGAAAAACTGGGAGCGCCTGCATTCCGGCGATTGCGAACCGTTTCCCGCGGATGCCGCCGTACAGGAGGCATGGCGCCTCTATCATCAGGGCGAATTCGGCAAGGCCTTTGAGGCAGGCCTCGCTGCCGGCGTCGATGGTTATAACGCCGCCAACAAGGCCGCGATGATTTACGCCACCTACCTCGAAGACGATGATCAGCGCAAGCTGGAACTGTTCCAGTCCATTTCCGCGCGCTGTGAGGAATTGCAGCAGGCGCAACCGAAGAACGCCAACGCCTGGTACTTCCAGGCGTATGCACTGGGTCGTTACAGCCAGGGCATCTCGGTGCTCAACGCCCTGACGCAGGGGTTGGGTGGCAGGATCAAGGCGGCGCTGGATGCAGCCCTGAAGCTGGCACCGAAGCACGCCGAGGCCCATACCGCTCTGGGCGCCTACCATGCCGAGGTAGTGGACAAGGTCGGCGCGCTGATTGGCAAGCTGACCTACGGTGCGAACAGGGAGTCGGCCGTGAAGCACTTCGAGACGGCGCTGAAGCTGGTACCGGATTCAGCGATCGCCCGCATCGAGTATGCCAATGCATTGGTCATGCTGTTCGGCCAGGGCAAGATGGATCAGGCGGTCAAGCTCTACGAAAAAGCCGCGGCGGCGACACCCGTCGAAGCCATGGAATGCCTCGACGTGGAACTGGCCAAGGCGGAACTCGAAGACTAGGCTTTACTGGGTGGTTTGCGGGGTTTTGCCGTGTTGCGCGCCGCCGTGGCCGCCGGCTTGCGGTTTCTGGTTTTTCCCGCCGCGAGTGGCGACGGCATCTGCGTGCCGAACAACAGCTGTTCGGCCAGCGCCGGATCGACGGGTTTGTCCCATTCCAGCATCAGCAGTGCCAGCATCATCTTGTCGAATTCGGCGGCAAACAGCGGCGTGATGGTTTCCGGATCGGGGACGAAATGGCGATCGGTGATGAGGCTGAACTGAACGTTGTCGTTGTAACTCAGGATCGAAACGCCGATGCCGATATCGCCGGATTGAGGCACCCAGAACATGCACTGATCGAGGCGTGAGCCGGCGAGGTAGAGGGGCTGCTTCGGTCCGGGCACGTTGGTCATTACGGTGCTGGCCTTGGCGGCAAGGATATCGAGGAACTGCTGCTGGATGATTTTCGGGGCGATGCCGACCGCGGCCAGGATGCCGAGCGTCAGCGGTGGCTGATACGAGTTCTTGAGTTCGTTCATGCGGCTTCGCACCAGGAACAATCGTGCGAACGGATTGCCTTCGTGCAGCGGCAGGGACAGCGTTCCCAGGCCGAAGCGGTTGCCCAGCGTACCTTCGTCCCTGGCCGTGCGCAGGTTGACCGGGATCATGGCGCGCACCTCGACCTCGTGCACGGTTTCGCCCTTCTGCTGGAAATAGGCGCGCAATGCACCGGCGACCGCCGACAGGAGAATGTCATTGACCGAGCAGCCGAGCGCCTTGCCCAGCGCCTTGACTTCGCCAAGCGGGATCGGATCGGACCATGCCACGCGCTTGGTCGTACTGGTCTTGCCCTTGAGGCTGGTGGCCGAATCCGGCGGCATCGCCAGCAGTTTGGCGAGCTCGGTGAGCAGGCCGATGCCGTGTCGGCCGTAGGTGGCAAGGCGGTCGCGGTCCGACGCCAGGTCGTAGGCCTTGCTGCCCAGATCGCTGCCAGCGTCGAGCGCTGAAGTGAGTGTGTCGGCCAGGGTCTCCAGCAGTCCGACAGGAACATCGTCGGCATCCGTGTCTTCCGGTTCCGGAGTGACATGCTTTTGCGCGGGAGCCTGCGGCGAAAGATCGGTGAGAGAGAGGATGACGCCCACCAGCGCGATGCCGTCGGCAATGCTGTGATGGATGCGCACGACCATTGCTGAACCGCCTTCGTAGTCCTCGATCAGGTCGAAGCGCCACAGCGGCTTGCCGGGGTTGAGGGGTTGCACGGCCAGTTCGCCGGCCAGTTTTTGCAGTTCCTTCTTGCCGGCGCCGGACGGCAGGGCGCGGCGCTTCAGGTGTGCGTCGATATCGAAATCGGGATCGTCCTGCCACCATGCGCCGGCTACCTCTTCCACCGCGCATTGGCGAAAGCGGCGGTAACGGCCTGCCAGGCGAGCTTCGATCGTATTGCGCAGCCGCTCGAAGTCCATTCGCTGCTTGAACACCAGAACCCCGACGATCATCATCAGGTTGGTCGGACGGTCCATTCGCAGCCACGCCGTATCGACGGGTGACATTCGTTCACGTTGGGGCATCGCGCGTGTCCTCTAAGTTGACGGCATATTGCCGGGATACCGTCCCGCTGAGACATATCGCGAGGATACCGTCTCTGCTTCCAGCAGAGACATATAATAGTTCAAGCCAAATCCTGGCGACCACATTTAGTGCTACGAAAGGCGATATGAGCAAACTCAACAAGACATTCGAAGCAGCGGTGGCCGATTCCAAGAAACTGCCGGAACGGCCCTCGAACGACGTGCTGCTGCAACTCTACGCGCTTTACAAGCAGGCCACCGACGGTGACGTCGAGGGTAAACGCCCTGGCTTTACCGATATGGTTGGCCGCGCCAAGTACGATGCCTGGGCCGCGATCAAGGGCACCACGAACGACGACGCGATGACGCGCTACATCGAACTGGTGGAATCGCTGAAAGGCTGATCGAAAGCCCGTTTCCAGCCTTCCCGTATTTTTCGGGAAGGCGGTGCGGATCGGGTGAAAGTCGGCGCTGGCGGGACGGCGCCCGGCGGCTGGTTGATGTCCCGCATTGTCGCCCGAACCGGCGCGGATTGCCGCTAGGCGTCGCGCCGGCTTAACGACTGCAACATGGTCGCGAACAGCAGCGAGGGATTGAAGGGCTTGACCAGAAAATCGTTCATCCCCGCTTCCAGGCAGCGGGCCTTGTCCTCGGCAAACGCATTGGCTGTCATGGCGATGATGGGCGTATCGCGATAGTCGGGGAGCTCGCGTATTTGCCGCGTTGCCTCGAGTCCGTTGACCTTGGGCATCTGCATGTCCATCAGGATCGCGGCGTAGGCGATCTGCCGCGCCATCGCCACCGCCATTTCGCCGTCATCCGCGGTATCGACCACCATGCCGACGTCTTCGAGCAGCGTCTGGGCGATCTCCCGGTTGAGCGGTTCGTCGTCCACCACCAGAATCCTGCTGCCGGCATGGCGCTGCCGGATCAGCGCTTCCGTATCGTTACCTGTAGCGGTACTGGCTGCGGCGGCCGGGTCGCCTTTCTTCAGCCGCGCTGAAAACCAGAAGACACTGCCCTGTCCCGGCAGGCTTTCGACGCCGGCTCCGCCCCCCATCATTTCGGCGAGGCGGCGGGTAATGGCCAGGCCCAGGCCGGTGCCGCCATATTTGCGGGTAATCGAATTGTCGGCCTGCTCGAAGGCATTGAAGAGCCGGCCCAGCGTTTCGGAGGGAATGCCGATGCCGGTATCCTCGACCTCGAAGCGAACCAGCACCGTATCCGGGTTTTCGTGAAGCTTGACGCAGCGCAGCGTGACGCTTCCCGTGTCGGTGAATTTGACGGCGTTGGTGGCGTAGTTGAGCAAGGCCTGTTGCAGCCTTACGGAATCTCCGACCAGATTGGGCGGCAGCGACTCGGCCTCGATCACCAGACGGATGTTCTTGGCCCGGGTGCGCTCGGACAGGATCGAACCGGCATTGGCCAGCAGGCTGTCGACATCCACCGGCCCTTCTTCCAGCAGGAACTTGCCGGCTTCGATCTTGGAAATGTCGAGGATGTCGTTGATGACCGAGAGCAGGTGCTGGGCCGATTTGTCGATAGTGTCGAGGCGCTCTGCCTGCTGCGGTGTCACGCCGCCGCGTCGCAGGAGGTTTGCCATGCCGAGGATGCCGTTCATCGGCGTGCGGATTTCATGGCTCATGTTGGCGAGGAAGGTGCTCTTGGCCTGGCTGGCTGCTTCAGCCAGTTTTCGTGCGGCCACGAGTTCCGCCGTGCGCTGCGCGACCAGTGACTCCAGGTGGTATCTGTGGTTGTCCAGCTCGATGGCGAGGCGCTTCTTTTCGGTGATGTCTTCCTTCACCGCCACGTAGTGGCTGATCGTTCCATCGGCTTCGCGCAGCGGCGCGATGACGGCCAGTTCGACATACTTGCTGCCATCCTTCCTGCGGTTGTTGAACTCGCCCTTCCATGGGCGGCCGTGGCTTATCGAATCCCACAGTTCGACATAGGCTCCGGGTGGCGTTTCGCCCGAATGAAGCATGCGCGGATTTTGTCCGATCACTTCCTCGCGGCTGTAGCCGGTCGCCAGGAGGAAGGCCTCGTTCACGTATTCGATTTTGGCGTCGATGTTGGTGATGACGATGCTTGCCGGGCTCTGCTCGATGGCCAGCGACAATTTTCGCAGTTGTTCGTCGCCAAGCTTGCGCTCGGTGATGTCACGGATGACGCCGGTAAAGAAGCGGTCTTCCGCAATCTGCCATTGGGCCAATGAAAGTTCCAGCGGAAACTCGTTCCCGTTATTGCGCAGGCCGATCAATTCGATGGGTTTGCCCATGATCTTCGGCTCGCCACCAACCCGCACCCGATGCATCCCCGCGCTGTGCTGGTTGCGAAAACGCTGCGGCATCAGCCGCGTCAGCGGATGTCCGATGATCTCGGCCTCGGTGTAGCCGAACAATCGCTCGGCGCCCTTGTTCCATTTGATTATCGTTCCCAGGCTATCGGCGGTAATGATTGCGTCATGGGCCGATTCGGACACCGCCCGGAACAGCGCTTCGCTTTCGCGCAGATCGTTCTCCGCCCGCTTGCGCGCGGTGACATCGCGCGTGAGGGCGAGGTGCACCACCTTGCCGTGGTCATTCATCGGCACGGCGTGGGTCTCCATCCAGCGCCGCCTGCCCTTGAGCCCGATCATTTCGAATTCCATTTTCACCGACTCGCCGGCAAGCACTCGCTGGTGCACGGCGGCATACGCCTGACGGTACTCTGGCGCGATGAAATCGAGCAACGTCTTCCCGGCGATCTGCTCCAGCGAGTCCGCCTCGATCATCGCCAGGCCGGCCGGATTCATCAGAATCAGGCGTCCCTGCGCATCGGATATCTTGATGCACTCCGGCTCGTTTTCGATGATGGCCCGCTGGCGGGATTCACTTTCCCTGAGATCGTCTTCCCGCTGGGCCAGTGTGCCCAGCAGTCGATTGAAGCTGCCGATCAGCTCGCCGATCTCGTCCGGCCTGGTGATCGGCAAGGGCTGGTGGGGACCGCCATTTCCGGATTGCACGGCGAGTGTTCGCGCGGCGGAAAGCATGGGTGAGAGCTGGCGCCGCAGCATCCAGGAAGTCACCCACCAGGCCACGGCGCCGGTCAGCAGGGTCAGCAGGATTGTGGCGACGAGCATCCGCTGCTGCATGGCCCCAATCGGGGCAAAGGCTTCCGCGGTCGGCAACACAGTCACCACGAACCAGCCGGCTGCCGGTATTCCCCTGGCCGCTGACAGCTCTTCCACGCCACGGGAACTTACGGCGATGCCGTAGCCCTCGTAGCCGCCCATGTATCGGTCGTGCATCGGGTTGACGCCCCTGGCGGGAAGCGGCTGCACGACGCGGGTCTTGTCCGAGGAGGTGACAAACAGATTGTGCTGCGGCGCAATGAGGAGATAGCCGCCGGTTCTGCCGTAGCGTTGTTGCGCGATCCGGTCGAGGAAATTGGGCTTGTCCAGGTTGATTGTTCCCACCAGGGTGCCGATGATCCTGCCCTGTGCATCACGAAGCGGGGCAGCCATGCTGAGGGCCGGCGCCTTCAGCACCGTGTCCATGGCCGGCCGCCCGATCATCGACTTGCCATCCTTGAGCGGGCCGGCCACGGAAGACCTGTCCAGGTAGTTGGTGCCGATCCGCCCTGTCGAGCGCGGAACGTCGACGATCGCCGTGCCATCGACGTCGGTGACGAAAATACCGCCGTTGAAGAGATTCGCAAAATTCAGCATCTGGTCGAGGAAGGCCTGCATGGCCGTGGGGTTGCTTCGCGTGGCCGGCCCCATCCTGGCGGCAACGGCTTCCAGCGCCCGCAGCCTTTCGTCCAGTTGCTGGTTTATGTCCGCGGCGATGGACGATGTTGCCGAGAACTGCTGGGTGCCGAGCACGTGCTGCATGTCCTCGCGCAGCATCCGGCTGGCATAGAACGCCAGCGACCAGACGCTGATCAGGGAAATGACCAGCGTGAGTAGAGCCACCCTGGTCTTGAGCGAGCGCCACGGGGAAAAATTCCGGTTCATGCCAGCTTCACTCCCAAAGTCCGGTGCCCCGTCTTCACGAACTGCGTCGGAAGCAACAGTCTATCCCGCTTCGAGCTCGGGTTCCTGTGCGATTGCGATGATTTCTTCGGGTGTGATGGCCAGGGTTTCGAGGACGAATTTTTCGCCGGATTCCCAGTCCGGGCAGACGCCCCCGCCGGAACGGAAGGCCGCAATCTGTTCCATCAGCAGGCCGAAGGCAACCAGCTTGCGGTTGGCGGGTTCGACCTCGCGGCGCCCCGTGGCGACTTTTTCGAAGTCGTGGTGGTACAGGATCGCCCGGCAGAACGGTTCGGGCAGAAGCCACCCGCGCGCCAGCGCGTAACCGACCCGTGCATGGCTGTATTGGTAGTCCGTCTGCTCGACGGCCATGACCTGGACCCCCGGCACATGCTCAAGCCGGTCAATGACATGGCCATAGTCGCCGAACTTGCTGATCATGACCGGCATGCCGCAGTCGCGGAACAGCGCATAGGTGTGCGCTTCATCGAGATCTATGCCGCGGATGCGCCGTGCCGTGACGAGCGCGGCGGCCGCGATGCGCGCGGACTGCTCCCAGAAACGCTCCATCAGTGCGCTGCCGCTCGCCGGGAATGCATGGCGCAGGATCAGGCCGGTGACGAGGTTGGCGGCGGCGCGCAGTCCGATGATCGAGAGCGCCTGCTGCGGGTTGGTCGCCTTGGTGCGCAAACCGTAAAAAGGCGAATTGACGAGTTTCAGCAGCGCGGCCGACAGGGCGATATCCGTGGCGATCAGGTCCGCCAGCTTGCGCATGTCGGGTTCCGGCCGGTGCATTTCGGCGGAGAAGCGGCCCAGGATCGCGGGGCAGGGCGGAATGCCGATCTCGCGCGCCAGGCGATCGAGGTCCTGTTGCTCCTGCGGCGCGGAGTCCGGGGTCTGCCCGGCCATGGCGGATGGCGGGCTCATTCAGGCCCGAAGTTCTCGTCGCAGAAGCGTTTGATTTCGTGTTCGATGCGCGGGCCCAGCGCCATGAGCAGGAAGCCGAGCTTGACGTAGACCTCGACTTCCTTTTTCCCCACCTCGATGTGTCCCGAGACACCCATGCGCTGGAAGCGCAGGGTATTGCCTTCCCAGGCGTGGTCGAGGCCGAATTCCTCGCCGAGTTCCTCGGCGATGTGCTCGGCGCCCTTGCGGGCGTTCTTGAGCGTGGTGCCGTGTGCGCGGCAGACTCTTATTTCGCTCATGCTCCCCTCCTCGTCCCGCGCGACGGCGTCAGGCCTTTTCGTCGCGCAACTGGCGGCGCAGGATCTTGCCGACGTTGGTCTTCGGCAGTTCGTTGCGGAAGGCAATGTGGCGCGGCACCTTGTAGGCCGTCAGGTTGGCGCGGCAGTGTTCCAGCAGCGAGGCTTCCGTCAGCTCCGGGTCCTTCTTCACCACGTAGATCTTCACCGCCTCGCCGGTCTTCGGATCGGGCACGCCGACCGCCGCCGATTCGAGTACGCCCGGATGCAGGGCCAGCACGTCCTCGATCTCGTTGGGATAGACGTTGAAGCCGGAGACCAGGATCATGTCCTTCTTGCGATCGACGATCTTGATGTAGCCGCTGTCGTCCATCACCGCGACGTCACCGGTGCGCAGGAAGCCGTCGGCCATGATCACCTTGGCGGTTTCCTCGGGGCGGTTCCAGTAGCCCTTCATCACCTGCGGGCCACGCACGCACAGCTCGCCGGCCTCGCCGAGCTTCAGGTCCTTGCCGTCGTCGTCGCGGATGACGACTTCGGTCGAGGAGATCGGCAGGCCGATGCTGCCGTTGTATTCCTCCATGTCCACCGGGTTCATGGTCGCCGCCGGCGAGGTTTCGGTCAGGCCGTAGGCCTCGATCAGGGTGACGCCGGTGATCTCCTTCCAGCGCTCGGCCACCGCGCGCTGCACCGCCATGCCGCCGCCCAGCGTCAGTCGCAGCTGGGAGAGGTCGATGTTGGCGAAGTCCGGGTTGTTCACCATGGCGTTGAACAGGGTGTTCACGCCGGTGATGGTGGTGAACGGGTACTTGCCGATTTCCTTGACGAAGCCTGGAATGTCGCGCGGGTTGGTGATCAGCACGTTGGTGGCGCCGATCTTGAAGAAGGTCAGGCAGTTCGCCGTCAGCGCGAAGATGTGGTACAGCGGCAGGGCGGTGATGATGATCTCTTCATCGCGGATGAAAGGCTTGATCCAGGCGTGGGCCTGCTGCAGGTTGGCGATGATGTTGCGGTGGGTCAGCATCGCGCCTTTCGAAACGCCGGTGGTGCCGCCCGTGTATTGCAGGAAGGCGATGTCCTCGTGGCCGACCTCGACCGGCTGCAGCGGAAAGCGGCCGCCCTCGATCAGGGCGTCGCGCAGCTCGACGGCATGGGCGATGTGCCATGGCGGCACCATCTTCTTGACGTGCTTGACCACGATGTTGACGATCATGCGCTTGGGGAAGTCGAGCATGTCGCCCAACTGCGTCACCAGCACGTGCTTGACCGGGGTGCGGGCGACCACGTTCTCCAAAACCCTGGCGAAGTTCTCGACGATGACGATCGCCTCGGCGCCCGAGTCCTTCAATTGATGCTCCAGCTCGCGCTCGGTGTAGAGCGGGTTGCAGTTCACCACCGTGTAGCCCGCGCGCAGCGCGCCATAGAGGCAGACCGGGTACTGCAGCAGGTTGGGCATCATCAGCGCGATGCGCGCGCCCTTCGGCAGCTTCAGCACCGACTGGCAGTAGGAACCGAAGGCCGCCGAGAGCCGTTCCAGCTCGGCGTAGGTGATCGCCTTGTCCATGTTGATGTAGGCCTTGCGCGGCCCGTAGAGCTTTACGCTCTTGTCGAACAGGTCTCCAATCGAGCGGAATTCGTTGATATCGATTTCGGCGGGTACGCCTGCCGGATAGTGCTTGAGCCAGATTTTTTCCATGGTTCCCTCCTGCGGACAGTTTTTGCATTGTAATCACAATGCAAGCCGGGGTTTGGCGGGGCGGCGGAGTTCCGGATTTCAGGCCAGCCAGCTCCCCAGCCGCTCGTACACCGCCGTGTTGTCGAGCAGGTCCAGGTGATGCATGCCATGGCCGACCCACTGCCGCGACTCCGGAAAATCCAGGCTGCCGGTCTTGCCCTTGTTCCGGCCGAGCGCGCTGTGCAGGGGCACCAGCCCGTCGCCCATCAGCGCTTCGCGCGCGCTGCCGGGCGCCTTGGCGATCGTTGCCGCGACGGCATGGCACTGCACGCCCGCGGGCAGCGGCACCAGCTTCGGCTTCCGGCCATGGGCGAAGCGGTCGCCGTGCTGCCAGTCCTCGTCGAGGATGCTGCCATGGCGCAGGTCGGTGATTCCGGCGCTGCGGATCTTCGCCAGGCGGGCCAGCGCGGCCGTATAAGGGCTGACTTCGAGAACGACGTTGATCCAGTTGCCGCCGCGTTCCAGCGGGGCGCCGTGGTGAGGCGTGCCGAGAAATACCATCCGGCGCAGATGCCTGAGCCAATCCTGTCCGGCAAGCCCTCCGTAGTGGCAGGCGCTGCGCGCCACCAGCCCGCCCATGCTGTGGCCGATGATGGTCAGTTGCTCGACAGGCACCGGCCAGGCGTGCAGCAGGGTTTCCAGCATGGCGGCGAAGGCGTGGCCGTTGCGTGACACATGCTCGCCGCTGTTGTAGTGCAGATAGATCGGCGTGAAGCCGGCGTCTCGCGCCAGTGCCGCGCCATGGTCGTGGCCGTTGCGGCACCATTGCAGGTCGTTCATGCACAGCCCGTGCACCAGTACCAGAATCTTGCCGCCCGCCTGCGGAATGCTTGCCGCCAGGGCTTCCGCGGTCAGGACCAGCGGCTGCCCATCGCGGCGCAGCTGCATCGGGATGGCCAGGGGATTTTCGGTTGCCGCGAGATGGTCGCCGAGGACGCCGTTGAGCGCGGCGAGGACCGCTTCGCGCGTGCTCGACGATGCCGCCGGCTGCGTGTCGAGCAGCGGCGCCAGTTGCGCCAGCAGTGCGTCGATACCGCTGCCGACCAGTCGTGTCGTGCCCTGGATGGTGCGATAGACCAGGCCGGTGATGCCCGTTGTCGGCGCCTCGGTATGCTTGCCGGCTATTCCCGGCGTGCGCAGGATGTTGTGGTGCATGGTCTCGACCAGGCGCGTCAGGCCGAGCGTGGCGTCGACGGCGAGGCGGCTGAGGCCGCGGATGTCGCCCGAGCGGCTGCGGGCCTTCTTGTTCATGCCGCGGTGCCGATCAGGCCGCCGAGCACTTTCCAGTCGAGTGCGGCTTCGGTGGCGTCCGCCAGGCGCTCGATGTCCGCTTCGCGGCGCTGCGCGAAGTCCACGGCCAGGGGCGAGGCCATGCCTGCCCACGCGAGCAGGGCGGCCAGCGCCTCGGGATGGTCGAACAGGCCGTGGCAGTAGCTGGCGATGATCTGCCCGTCGGCCGACTGCGCGCCGTCGCTGCGGCCGTCGGCGAATGTCGCTGCGGGTTTGTGCAGGGCCGCGCCGTGCGTGGTGCCCATGTGGATTTCGTAGCCGGTGAAGGCGGGCTCGCCCGGCAGTTGCAGATGACCGCCGACATTGCGCAACTGCTTTTCCGGCTCCAGCGAGGTTTCGCAATCGAGCAGGCCGAGCCCGGCCTGGCTGCCCGGCGCGCCTTCGAGGCCGAGCGGGTCGTGCAACTGGCGACCGAGCATCTGGAAGCCGCCGCAGATGCCGACCAGCTTGCCGCCGTAGCGCAGGTGGCGCTGGATCGCAACGTCATATCCCTGTTCGCGCAGCCAGTGCAGGTCGGCCTGCACCGCTTTCGAGCCGGGCAGCACGATCAGGTCGCAGGGCGGAATCGCCTGGCCCGGGCCGACCCAGTCGAAATCGACTTCGGGATGCAGGCGCAGCGGATCGAGGTCGTTGTGGTTCGAGCAGCGCGGATAGACCACGGCCACCACCTTGAGCCGGGTCGCGGTCTTGGCGATGGCTTCGGTGGCGACGGCGTCCTCGGCATCGAGCATCAGGCCGTGCAGGTAGGGCAGCACGCCCAGCACCGGCTTGCCGGTGCGCTGCTCCAGCCATTCCAGCCCGTTTTCGAGCAGGCCGATGTCGCCGCGAAAGCGGTTGATGACGAAGCCCTTGACGCGCGCCTGTTCGCTCTCCGAGAGCAGGTCAAGCGTGCCGGTCAGGTGGGCGAAGACGCCGCCGCGATCGATGTCGGCGACCAGGATCACCGGCACGTCGGCGGCTTCGGCGAAGCCCATGTTGGCGATGTCGCGCTCGCGCAGGTTGATTTCCGCCGGGCTGCCGGCGCCTTCCACCAGTACGCAGTCGAACTCCGCCGTCAGCCGCCGCCAGCTTTCCATCACCGCCTGCATCGCGACGCGCTTGTACTCGTGGTAGTCGCGGGCATTCAGCGTATGCAGCGCCTTGCCGTGGATGATGACCTGCGCGCGCTGGTCGGTGGTGGGTTTGAGCAGCACCGGATTGAAGTCGATGCGCGGCGCGAGACCCGCCGCCAGCGCCTGCAGCGCCTGGGCGCGGCCGATCTCGCCGCCGTCGGCGGTGACCGCCGAATTCAGCGCCATGTTCTGCGGCTTGAACGGCGCGACATTGATGCCCCGGCGCTTGAGGATGCGGCACAGCGCGGCGACCAGCGTGGTCTTGCCGGCGTCCGAGGTGCAGCCCTGCACCATCAGGGCGCGGGCAGGGGCGCGAGCGGCGCGGCGGGTCGTTAGAATGTCGTCTTTCATCGGTCGATTATCCCATGCCCCCCTTGCTGCCTCCGCTGCCGCTGGTTGCCTCCGCGCTGGCGGGTGTTTTCCTCGATCGGCTGCTCGGCGAGCCGCGCCGTTTTCACCCGCTGGTGGGCTTCGGCCGCTGCGCCGATCGGGTCGAGCAGGCCACGCGAAATGGGGCGCCGGGTCATCCCTTCTTCAATCGCCTGCGTGGATTGCTCGGCTGGCTGCTGCTGGTGCTTCCCGCCGTGCTGACGGCCGCCTGGCTGGGGCGTCAGGCCTGGGGCTGGGCCGCCGACGCGGTGTTGCTCTATCTCGCGCTCGGTGCGCGCAGCCTGCGGCAACACGGGGAGCAGATCGCCGGCGATCTGGCAGCCGGCGATCTGGATGCCGCGCGCACCCATGTCGGCTGGATCGTGTCGCGCGACACCTCGACGCTGGACGAGGAGGGCGTTGCGCGCGCGGCGGTCGAATCGGTTCTGGAGAACGGCAACGACGCGGTGTTCGGCGCCCTGTTCTGGTTCCTCGTCGCCGGCGGCGCCGGCGCGGTGCTGTACCGGCTGGCCAATACCCTGGATGCGATGTGGGGCTACCGCGATCCGCGGCGCGTGTACTTCGGCTGGGCGGCGGCGCGCATCGACGATGTGCTGAACCTGATCCCGGCGCGCCTCACCGCCCTGACCTTTGCTGTGCTCGGCAACACCCGCAACGCGCTTGCCTGCTGGCGGCAGCAGGCCGCGGCCTGGAGCAGTCCCAACGCCGGCCCGGTGATCGCCGCCGGCGCCGGTGCGCTTTCGGTGCAGCTCGGCGGCGCGGCGATGTATCACGGGCAACTGGAGCAGCGGCCAAGAGTCGGCGCTGGCGACACGGCGAATGCGGCGCATATCCGTGCCGCGCTGGCGCTGGTGGAACGCGGCCTGTGGCTCTGGCTGGCCTGCGCCGGCCTGCTGGCGGTGGCGGTGTCGCATGCTTGAGCATGGCGGCCGTTTGCGCGCCGCCGCCGCGCGTTACGGCATCGCGCTGGAAGACTGGCTGGATTTGTCCACCGGCATCGCCCCCGAGGCTTACCCGGTGCCGCCGATTCCGTCTGCGGTATGGCAGCGATTGCCCGAAGATGAAGACGGCCTGAGCGAAGCCGCCTGCCGTTACTACGGCACGCCGCGAGTGCTGGCGCTGCCCGGCTCGCAGGCCGCGATCCAGTGGCTGCCGCGCCTGCGGCCGGCGGGCGTGGTCGCCGTGCTGGAGCCGAGCTACGAGGAACATGCGGCCGCCTGGCGCGCGGCGGGGCATGAAGTCCGGCCTTGTTCCTCCGGCGAGTTGCCGCTGATGGCGGCCGCAGTCGATGCTGTGGTCATCGGCAGTCCGAACAATCCCGCCGGGCAGCGCTTTCTGCGCAAGCAGTTGCTGGACATGGCGCGTCAGCTTGAGCAACGTCAGGGCTGGCTGGTGGTTGATGAAGCCTTCGCCGATGCCGAAGAAAAATCCGAATCGCTGGTCGACGTGGCCGGCAGTGCGGCGGCCCCAAATGTCGTGGTGCTGCGCTCGCTCGGCAAATTCTTCGGCCTGGCCGGCGCTCGCGTCGGCTTTGCGATTGCCGGCGAGGCCATCCTGGATTCCCTGGCAGAGGCGATCGGTCCGTGGGCGATCGCGCATCCTTCGCGCCTGGCCGCAGGTGCGGCACTGGCGGACTCCGACTGGCAGTGCGCGCAGCGCCAACGCTTGCAGCGCGATGGCGCCCGCTTGCATGAGCTGTTGGCGGCAGCAGGACTGGGCGAGTCGAGCGGCACCGCGCTGTTCCGCTACCTCGCCTGCGACGATGCGCTGGCGCTGCACGGGTTCTTCGCGCGGCAGGGCATCCTGCTGAGGCATTTCGCCCGTCCTGCCGCGGTGCGTTTCGGCCTGCCGGCGACGACTGCCGAATGGCAGCGGCTGGCGCTGGCGCTCGAACAATGGAGACGTCGCTGAAACGGCGTGCGCCGGTTTTGCTGTCGGCCCCGGTCAGTCGCCGCGTTTGGCGCTTCGCCCGCGAAACTCCATGGCCATCTCGAATGCGGCGCGGGTGAAGGCCAGCACTTCAGCGAATTCCTTGTCGGTGAGGCTGCGCGCCTCGTCGTCGCCACGGTAGATATTGGCGAATTCGCGCTCGCGCGCCGACTGGATCAGCAGCTTGCCGACACCAAGCGTTTCCAGGCTGCGCCACAGGTCGGGGTTGGAGCCGCGGGTGAACTTCATGACGAAACCGACCGGGTCGTTGCGGCCGAGGACCGCCGCCAGGCGCAGGATCAGCTCGAACGGAACCGCGATGCGGCCATTCTCCCAGGCTTCGATCAGCGACGGATCCTTGAGGTTGATGGCCGTGCCGACTTCGGTGATGGTCAGGCCGGCGGCCTTGCGCAGGCGGCGCAGCGTCGCCCCGGTTTTGGTCCAGACACCGGGTTCGGCCAGGCCCGGCAGCAGCGCTTTGGCAATGCCGGCCGCGGTGTGCAGGGTTGCGGTGGCGCCGACCGTGGCGGCGCCCATGTCGAGCACCTTGCCGGCCATGGCGCGCATCTGGTCCACCAGGCCGGATTCGGCCTGCTCGGCCGGCGGCGCCTTGGCTGTGCGTTTTGCCGGTACGCGCCTTGCGGGCGGCGGTTTGCGTTTGGGAGTTGTGGCGCCAACCATGAGCTCTCCTTTGCACGGGCAATGCCGGTCCGGCTATTTTCCCTGGATGCGCTGGCGCGATTCGTGGCGTTCCTGCGCTTCGATCGAAAATACGGTGGTCGGGCGCGCCAGAAGCCGTCGCAGGCCGATCGGATCGCCGGTTTCCTCGCAGAAGCCGTATTGGCCGTCTTCGATGCGTTTCAATGCCGCCTCGACGCGCGGCAGCATTTTTCGCTCGCGGTCGCGAATGCGCAACTCGATGGAATTTTCCTCCTCGATCGTGGCCCGGTCGTTGGGGTCGGCTTCGGCCTCGCCGTCGCGCAGGTGATCGATGGTCATGGTGGCGTTGTCGAGCAGGTCCTGGCGCTGCTTGCGCAGGAGATCGCGAAAGAAACCGAGTTGCGCCGCGTTCATGTAGGCGCTCGCCGGCATCGCCAGCAGGGCTTTCTCGGTCAGTGTTTTTGCAGGGGTGGGCATGGCGTTGTTTTCCGGTTCTTGGCTCGGTCGCGGATGACCGATACTCGCTACTCTATCGAAAGACTTGCCGGACGTCAGGGGAATTTCCATGGGCGTCCGCGGCGACCGGTAAAATTACGCCTGTTCCTTCGTCCGCGTGCCGCATTTTGATGTCGCCCATGATCCGCCTCCCGGTTTTCCTGCTGCTCGTTGCGCGTGCCGTGGCGGCGCACGCCGAGATCATCGTCACCGACGATACCGGCGCCACCGTTCGCCTCGCCGCGCCCGCGACACGCATCGTCAGCCTGGCGCCGCACATCACCGAGGCCCTGTTCGCCGCCGGCGCCGGCGAGCGCATCGTCGGCACGGTCGAGTACAGCGACTACCCGGATGCGGCGAAGGCCATCCGCCGCGTCGGCGGCTATTCGAAGCTCGACCTGGAAGCGGTGGCGGCTCTCAAGCCCGACCTGATCATCGGCTGGCGCAGCGGCAACGCCGGCGCCCACCTCGAAAAGCTCAGGAGCCTGGGCATGCCGATCTACGTGACGCAGCCGGATCGCATCGAGGACATCGCCCGCAGCATCGAGCACTACGGCCGCCTTGCCGGCAGCGGCGCCGTCGCCGACGCCGTGGCGCAGGGCTTCCGCGCGCGGCTGGCGCAGCTGCGCGCGCGTTACGGCGGCCGCTCGCCGGTGCGCATCTTCTACCAGGTCTGGAGAAGCCCGCTGACCACCGTGAGCGACAAGCAGATCATCAGCGACGCCATTCGCCTGTGCGGCGGCAAGAATGTCTTTGGCGATCTCGTCGGCCTCGCGCCCAATGTCAGCGTCGAGGCCGTGCTGGCGTCAAACCCTGAAGCCATCGTCGCCAGCGGCATGGGCGAGGAGCGCCCCGAATGGCTGGACGACTGGCGGCGCTGGACGCAAGTCACGGCGGTCGCGCGCGGCAACCTGTTCTTCGTTCCGCCGTCCATCATCCAGCGCCACACGCCGCGACTGCTCGACGGCACCGAGCGACTCTGCGAGCATCTGGAGACGGCGCGCAAGCGGCGTTAGCATGTCGGCGCCGTATCTCCAGCGCCGACTTTTCAAGGCAGGAACAGCCGCGCCGTCGCCTGCGGGTTGGACGGAAAGTAGAAATGCACGTAGGAGGCGGTGAGGCGGCCCGTGCGATACACGGCTTCGCCTTCGCGGCCATCGGGCGTGCGGGCGCGCGCCAGCGGCGCGAGGGAGGTTTCGCTGCGCGAGTGGTGGTAGGTGTGCCCGCGCAGGTCGCCTTCGGGCAGCGCGGTTTCCTGCATGCCCAGGGCGGCGAGGCGCGGCTGCATGCGCGTGATGCCGGGCAGCAGGCTGGCCATGGCGTGGCTGGCGCCTTCCTTGTCGATCAGTTGTTCGAAGAGGCACATCATGCCGCCGCATTCGGCGAGCAGCGGCTTGCCGTCGGCGACGTGCGCGCGCAGGCGCGGCCACAGATCGCCCGCGCCCAGCCGGGCAGCGTGGAGCTCGGGGTAGCCGCCGGGGAGCCAGGCGGCATCGCACTCGGGCAGCGCCTCGCCGGCCAGCGGTGAAAAGAAGGCCAGCTCGGCGCCGAGTTCGGCGAGTGTGTCGAGGTTGGCCGGGTAGATGAAGCCGAAGGCAGCGTCGCGGGCAATGGCGATGCGGCGGCCGGCGAGCAGGCGGTCGAGAGTCGGCGTTGGCGGTACGGCGAAGTCGACGGGCGGCGGCAGGTCCGCCGCCGCGCTGGCGGCAATGTGGCCGGCGAGTCGGTCGAGGCGCTGTTCCAGGTCGGCGATCTCGGCGGCCTGCAACAAGCCGAGGTGGCGTTCGGGCAGCGTGGCTTCGGCATCGCGCGGCAGGGCGCCGAACCAGCCCATGCCGGGCGGCAGGCTGGCCTTGAGCAGTCCGGCGTGGTGGGCGCTGCCTACCCGGTTGGCGAGCGCGCCGGCAAAGGGCAATCCGGGGCGATAGGTGGCGAGGCCGTGGGCGACGGCGCCGAAGGTCTGGGCCATGGCGGAGGCGTCGATCAGGCCGAGCACCGGGATGCCGAAACGGCAGGCGATGTCGGCGGCCGACGGGGTACCGTCATGGAGGCCCATGACGCCTTCGACCAGGATCAGGTCGGCCGCGGCGGCAGCGGCGGCAAGCCGGCGCGCGGCGTCATCCGCGCCGCACATGCCGAGGTCGAGGTTGTACACGGGGGCGCCGCTGGCGACGGCAAGGATCTGCGGGTCGAGGAAATCGGGGCCGCACTTGAAGACGCGCACGCGCCGGCCCTGATTGACGTGATGCCGTGCCAGCGCCGCCGTGACCGTGGTCTTGCCCTGGCCCGAGGCCGGGGCGGCAATGAGCATCGCGGGGCAGTGCGGCACGTCAGAACTCCATGCCGGGCATGGCTTTCACGCCCACCTTGAAGGCATGCTTGACCAGGTTCATTTCGGTCACGGTATCCGCCGCCGCGATCAATTCCTCGGGTGCGGCGCGGCCGGTGACGATCACATGCTGCATCGCCGGGCGCGCGGCGAAGGCGGCCAGCACTTCGTCCAGCGGCAACCACCGGTACTTGAAGGCGTAGGTCATTTCGTCGAGGACGACGAGGCCTACGCCTGGGTCGCGCAGGTAGCCCAGCGCGGTCTCCCAGGCGGCACGCGCGGCGGCCGCATCGCGGTCGGGATCCTGGGTTTCCCAGGTGAAGCCCTCGCCCATGACATGCCAACGGATGCCCGGCACGCGCCCGAGCACGGCTTCCTCGCCGGTGTCGGTGCGGCTCTTGACGAACTGCACCACGGCCACTTGCAGGCCGTGGCCCAGCGCGCGCGCGGCGACGCCGAAGGCGGCCGAGGACTTGCCCTTGCCGTTGCCGGTGTTGACCAGCAGCACGCCACGTTCCTGGTCTGCGGCGGCGACCTTCTGGTCGACGATTTCCTTCTTGCGTTGCATGCGAGCGACGTGGCGCTCTTCCTTGCCTTGCGTATCGTTGTCCATGGTCACTCCGGGATGAAATAGTCGCTGCCGCCGGCATCGATGCGGCGCAGCGGATGGCCGTAGAGGCGCGACAGCGTCGGCGCGTCGAGCACCTCGGCGACCGGCCCGCAGCGCACGCTGCCGTCGCCGAACAGCAACAGGGCGCGGTCGGCATAGCGGCGCGCGAGATTGACGTCGTGCATCACCATGACCAGCCCCATGCCGCTGTCGCGGGCGCGGCTGGCCAGCAGTTCCAGTACGGCAATCTGGTGGTTGAGGTCGAGGTGGGAGAGCGGCTCGTCGAGCAGCGCGAGTTGCGGTGCCTGGGTCAGCAGCGTGGCCACCGCGAGGCGCTGGCGCTCGCCGCCGGAAAGCGTATGCACGTCGCGCTGTTCCAGTTCCGCGAGGCCCACGGCCGCCAGCGCCTGGCGCGCCGCGCGCGCGTCGGCCGCGCTTTCCCAGGCCCAGCGGTCCAGCCAGGGATGGCGTCCGATCAGGGCGGTTTCCAGCACGCTGGCGGGGAAGGCGTCGATCTGCTGTTGCAGCAGCACGCCGCGCAGCTGCGCGATGCGCCGTGGCGCCAGCGCCGACATTGCCTCGCCGCACAGGCGAATGTCGCCGGCCAGGGGCTGGCGCAGGCCGGCCAGGGTGTGCAGCAGCGTGGTTTTGCCGGCGCCGTTGCGGCCAAGTATCGCCAGGCGTTCGCCGGCATCGAGCCGCAGGTCGAGGCAACTGACCAAGGTGCGCCCGCCGATGGCGGCGGCGAGGTCGCGCGCTTCCAGCAAAGCGCTCATTCGCGCCCCCCCTTCGGCTGGCGCGAGAGCAGGTAGAGGAATACCGGCACGCCGAGCAGGGCGGTGAGCACGCCGACCGGCAGTTGCTGCGGGGCGATCGCGGTGCGCGCCAGGGTATCGGCGACCACCAGCAGGGCGCCGCCGGCCAGCGTCGCGGCGGGCAGCAGCACGCGCTGGTCGTTGCCGATCGCCAGGCGGACCAGGTGCGGCACGACGAGGCCGATGAAGCCGACGCTGCCGGTGGTGGTCACGGCCACCGCGGTGAGCAGCGAGCCCAGGGCATAGACGGCGGCGCGCAGGCTGCGCACCTTGACGCCCAGCGTGCTGGCGACGAGGTCGCCGCGCGAGAGCAGGTTGAGGTCGCGCGCGATGGGCATCACCAGCGCGAGGCCGATCGCCGCCACGGCCAGCGCCGGCCAGGGCGAGCCGGCGTGCGAGAGATCGCCCATCAGCCAGAACAGCATGCTGTGCAGCTTCTGTTCCGGCGCCAGCGAAAGGATCAGCGCGACGCCGGCGCCGCAGCCGGCGGCGACGATGACGCCGGTCAGCAGCAGGCGGCTCTGGGTCCAGCTGCCGTCGCCGCGCGCCAGGCCGAATACCGTCAGCATGGCCGCGAGCGCCCCGGCGAAGGCGCCGCCATGGACGAAGATCAGCGGCAGGCTGAACAGCATCGCCGACAGCGCGCCGACCGCCGCGCCGCCGGAAACGCCGAGCACGTAGGGGTCGGCCAGGGGGTTCCTCAGCAGAACCTGCATCAAGGCGCCGGCCAGCGCCAGCAGCGCGCCGCAGGCGAAGGCGGCCAGCGCGCGCGGCAGGCGCAGGCCGAGCACGATGTCGCCGCCGGTGCCGCTGCCGTTGCCCGCCAGCCGCGCCCAGACCTCTGCCGGCGCGATCGGATACGAGCCCGCCAGCAGGGCGCCGGCCAGGCTCAGCAAGGCCGCCGCGAACAACACGGCGATGACGAAGAGGGCTCGGCGGCGGGTGGGCATGGGTCGCTATTGTGGACGCTTATTTCGGCGCGTAGCGAAGGCCGACAAAAACCTGCCGGTCCGGAACGGCGTAGGACCACGCATTTTCGTAGACGCGGTCGAAGAGATTGTTGATGCGTCCTTCCAGCATCCAGCTTTTGTCGAATTCCCATGCCGCGAACAGATTGGCGACGGCATAGCCGCCCATTGCGCGACCCTGTGTTGTCGTGTCGTAGCGACGGCCGATCGCCGTGATCTCGCCACCGGTCTTCCAGATGCCCGGCGTGTAGGTCAGGGCCAGCTTGAGCATTTCGGCCGGCCGGCGTTGCAGCCGGTTGCCGTTCGTGTCGTCGACCGGGCGCATCAGGTCGAGGCCGGCATCGGCGATCCAGGCCCTGCGCACAATGCCGTAGGCCAGGCTGCTGCCGGTGATGCGCGCCTTGCCGATGTTGACCGCCGGCGAGCCGGCAATCAGGTTGGTGATGCGATTGTCGAACCAGGTCAGCGACACGCGGTGTCCGTCGCGTTCCCAGTTGAGGCCCGCTTCGAGGTTGCGGGCTTCCTCGGGTTTCAGATTCACGTTGCCGAAGCCGGGGTAGTAGAGCTGGTTGAAGCTGGGCGCCTTGAAGGCCGTGCCGCTGGCGATGTGTGCCTGCCATTCGGCGGCGAAGCGATAGCCGTAACCCAGCGAGCTGGTGGTGTGGCCGCCGAACTGGGAATTTTCGTCGCGGCGCAGGGCGGTCTGCCAGCTGTGGGCACCGATGCTGCCCTGATAGCCGGCAATCAGGGAACGCACCGTGCGTTTCTTGATCGCATAGTTGGTGGTGCTGGTGACGGACTGGTCCAGATTCTCGGCGGCCAGCATCAGGCTGCCCACGGACAGGCGCACATCGTTCTGCCAGGTCCATTGTGTCTGGGTGGTGGCGAACTGGCTGTGCGCCGGATCGAAGCTGCTGCTGTTGTCTTCGGAGAGGCCCCAGCGCAGGGTCGAGGTCCATCGGGCGTTGATGCGGTTGCGCAGGTGCGCGCCAAAGACGCGTGTCTTGTCGTTGTTGTAGGCGTCGACCAGCACTCCGCCCCTGTCGAACATGTTGCGGCTTGTCGCTTCCAGAAGCGTTGCGCCGACTTCCTGACCGTCGGCAAGCTTGTACACGACCCGTCCGGAATAGGAGGTGTTGCGATATCCGTCGCGATCGGCATTGGGGACCGAGAAGTTCGCGGCCAGGTAGCGGACGGGATCGGCGGCGACGCTGAATCCGTCGGTGGTCAGGCGCGATGCGCCGAAGCTGTAGGACAAGGGGCCGCTGCTGCCGGAGACACCCGCCTGCGCTTCGCGGGTGTTGTCGGAGCCGATGCCGGCGTAGGCGTTAACACGCGCCGGACCCTCGCCGCGACGGGTGAAGACCTGGATCACGCCGCCGATGGCGTCGGAACCGTAGAGGCTGGAAGCCGGGCCGCGCAGGATCTCGATGCGTTCGATCTGCGACAGCGGCAGATTTTGCAGCGTGGGCCCCCCCGTGGTTGCGGAGCCGAAGGGCACGCCATCGACCAGCAGCAGCGTATGGCCCGAGCCGGTACCGCGCAGGAAGACGCTGGAGGACTTGCCTTGACCGCCATTGTTGACCACATGCAGTCCAGGCTGGCGCGAAAGCAGCTCGGGCAAGGTCGTGGGGCCGGCCTGCTCGATCGCCTCGCGGTCGATCACGGTGACATCGGCAATCACCTCATTGGCCCGCGTTTCCTGGCGGGTGGCGGTAACGACGACGGCCGCGAGTTGATCGGCAGCGAAAGAACCGGAAGGGAAAAGCAGGTTTGCCGCGGATGCGACGATGATGAAACGCTGATACATGAAAAGACTCCCGACGCCGGCGAGCGTCCCCGCAGCCGGTAGGTGGCGATTGAATGCCTGGAAGGGGAGTGATGGACGGGGTAGGGTTGGAAACCCGACAAACCCCCGGCACGCCGCAACCCCGCAACGCATTCGCTGGTTTGTCCTTGGCCGGTCTCCGGGCTTGGAAGTTTTAGCTCATCGCCTTCCCGGGTTGAACCCAGTGGCGCATTGATGAACTCGCACTTCCTTACCGTTGCGGGGGCAGCGCCGGAATCGAGCCTTTTGTGGCTTGGCTCTCACCGGCTTCCCGTTTCACCCGGCACGGAAAACCATGCACGGGCACCACGAACAGGGGTCGAAGTATAGCAAAGTGCTGTTGTTTCGCTGCGGATATGTTCCTTTCGGCGGCTCTGGAGTAAAGTCCGATTCTTGATCTAGCACAAATTTAATCTTAAAACTTCACCCGATTGAGGGAGCTGCTTGATATTAGTCAAGGGCTGCGGCAATGTACGGGTGCATTCTTGTCAACGGGTGTAGAGACTTTGCCGTTTTTTCGAGACAGTCATTCAAGGGATCATTAAAAGGAGAGGTAGATGAAGAAAACGTTACTCGGGTTTTTTGCCGTTTCTGCAATGGCAGGCGCCATGGGCAGTGCCTTTGCGCAGGAAGCTGCGCCCACGATGACCGCTGCGGAAAAGGAAACGGCCAAGAAGATTTACTTCGAGCGTTGCGCGGGTTGCCATGGTGTGCTGCGCAAGGGCGCCACCGGCAAGAACCTTGAGCCGCACTGGACCAAGACGGCCAAGGATGGCAGCAAGACCGAAGGCGGCACGCTCAAGCTGGGCCAGTCGCGTCTCGAAAAGATCATTGGCTACGGTACCGACGGCGGCATGGTGAACTTCGACGACATCCTGACCAAGGACGAAATCACCCTGATGTCCAAGTACATCCAGAACACGCCGGATGTGCCGCCGGAGTACAGCTTCAAGGAAACCATGGATTCCTGGAAGGTCATCGTGCCGGTCAAGGATCGTCCGACCAAGCAGATGAACAAGTTCAACCTGAAGAACATGTTCTCGGTGACCCTGCGCGACACCGGCGAAGTGGCGCTGATCGACGGCGACACCAAGGACATCCGCAGCATCGTCAAGACGGGTTACGCGGTGCATATCTCGCGCCTGTCGAAGTCCGGCCGCTATGTGTACGTGATCGGCCGCGACGGTCGCCTGTCGCTGATCGACTTGTGGATGGAGAAGCCCGCGGTAGTGGCAGAACTGAAGATCGGTTTCGACGCCCGTTCGGTGGATACCTCGAAGTTCAAGGGCTATGACGACAAGTACGCGATTGCCGGTTCCTACTGGCCGCCCCAGTACGTGATCATGGACGGCGACACGCTGAAGCCGCTGAAGGTGGTTTCGACCCGCGGCATGACGGTGGATGGCGAGTATCACCCCGAGCCGCGCGTGGCATCGATTGTTTCTTCCGAAATCAAGCCCGAGTGGGTGGTGAACATCAAGGAAACCGGCCAGATCCTGCTGGTGGATTACTCCGACATCAAGAACCTGAAGACGACCACGATCGAGTCGGCCAAGTTCCTGCATGACGGCGGCTGGGACGCTTCCAAGCGCTACTTCCTGGTTGCAGCCAATGCGTCGAACAAGATTGCCGCGGTTGATACCAAGCTCGGCAAGCTGGCTGCGCTGATCGATACCGCCAAGATTCCGCACCCGGGTCGCGGCGCCAATTTCATGCATCCGAAGTTCGGTCCGGTCTGGGCGACGGGTCACCTTGGCGCCGATGTCGTGACCTTGATCAGCACTCCGTCGGACAAGAAGGAGCATGCCAAGTTCAAGGAGTTCAACTGGAAGGTCGTTCAGGAAATGAAGCACGTTCCGGGCAACCTGTTCGTCAAGACCCATCCGAAGTCCAAGCATTTCTGGGCCGATGCGCCGCAGAATCCGGACAAGGAACTCGCCGAATCCGTGGCGGTATGGGATATGGCCGACCTGTCGAAGCCGAAGAAGATCATCAACGTCGCCAAGGATTCCGGCCTGCCGGTGACCAAGGCAACCCGTCGCGCAGTGCATCCAGAGTACAGTGCGGATGGCGGCGAGGTGTGGATCTCCCTGTGGGGCGGCAAGACCGACCAGTCCGCCATCGTGGTGTATGACGACAAGACCCTTGCAGTGAAGAAGGTGATCACCGATCCGAAGATGATCACTCCGACCGGCAAGTTCAACGTCTACAACACGCAGCACGACATTTACTGATCGAGCGGCAAACCTCCGCCGCGGGCCGGGTTTTCGGTGTTGGCCGCGGCGGACGTGATGAAAAATTGATCGGTAGCAAGGATAAGGGGGCGTAAGCCCCTTTATCATGTAGGCCTTAATGAATTGCTGATTTAGGGGATAGTTTCATGGCAGACAACGACAAATCCGGGTTTCTGGCGATGATCCGCCGGCCGAGCGCGAAATACTCGCTGCTTAGCCTGCTGGTAGTCGGATTCTTCTCCGGCATCTTCTTCTGGGGCGGCTTCAATACCGCCATGGAAGCGACCAATACCCTGGAGTTCTGTATTGGCTGCCACGAGATGCGTGACAATGTCTATCAGGAATACAAAAAGACCATCCACTATTCCAATCGTACGGGTGTGCGCGCCGTGTGTTCCGATTGTCACGTGCCCAAGGACTGGACGCACAAGATGATGCGCAAGATCCAGGCGAGCAAGGAAGTCTGGGGCAAGATCACCGGCATCATCGACACGCCCGAGAAATTCGAGGCGCACCGCCTGCAACTGGCCGAAAACGAATGGGCGCGGATGAAGGCCAGCGATTCGCGCGAATGCCGCAACTGCCACAGCTTCGACGGCATGGACACCGAAAAGCAGAAATTGCGCGGCGCCAAGATGCACAAGATCGGCATTGCCGAGAAGAAGACCTGTATCGACTGCCACAAGGGTATCGCCCACAACAAGCCCAAGGGCATGAAGGAAGATGACGACGAGTAATTGTCACTGCCCGGTTCAATCCCCAAAGTAGCATTCAATATTCGAGAGGAGCATCAAATGAGCAAGTCCATCATTTCCACCGCGGTTGCCGGCGTTCTGCTCGCGATCGGTTCACAGGCGGCCATGGCCGCACCCGACTGGAGCAAGGTGCCCAAGCGCGATATCCAGGTCTTCCACCCGGGCGTCACGCCCATCGAGTGGATCACCAAGAAGTCCGACCACAGCGGTACTGCCGGCCTGCGCAAGGGCGAGTCCTGCGTCGGTTGCCACGAGGAGAAGGGCGGACTGAACTTCAACATGAAGCGTCTTGCCGACGCCAAGGAGCTGGAGCCCAAGGGCGCGCCGAAGACCTTGAACTTCCCGGTCGGCGTGCAAGCTGCCTATGATGCCGCCAACCTCTACATCCGCCTGAGCTTCAAGGCTCCGGCCGGCGGCGCGGACAAGGGCGACAAGGACAACGACGTCAAGGCCACGCTCCTGTTCGGCGACGCCAAGGTACCGCAGGGTGCCCAGGTCGGTTGCTGGCAGACATGCCATGCCGATGCCAGGACCATGCCCGGCGCCGACGACAAGAAGACCAAATACACCAAGGAAGGCGCCTATGAACTGGTGCAGTGGGCGAGCAAGGGCAACAAGGTGTCCGACGGCAGCATCACTACCGAGCGCAAGATGAGCGGCGGCTCGACCGGCGCCAAGGTCGAGGGCGGCAAAAGCGGCGACACCTACACGCTGACCTTCACGCGCAAGAATCCGGGCGAAGGCAAGACCGTGCCCTTCGGCTTCGCGATTCACGCCGACCATGCCAGCGGCCGCTTCCACCATGTGTCCATGGGCTATGCCCTGGGCATCGGCGCCGATGGCGATATCAAGGTGACGAAGCAGTAAACCGGCTTTCGCTCCGGAGATGTTCACCGGCGGCAACCCATGGAGACGAGTGCCGGCATTGCTGGCACTCGTTTTTTCTTGGAGTGCCGCGGCTGAGCAGACGGTGGACGTGACGATTCGGGAATATCGATTTTCTCCACAGGAAGTTCGCATCAAGGCAGGCGATACGGTGAAGTGGATCAACCGCGAGAAACGCACCAGCCATTCGGTGCTCTTTCCGGCTGAAAACGGGCTCGAATCGGAACGGATATTCCCGGATGAGAGCTGGCAGCGAAAGTTCATGCAAGCCGGCAGCTACAGTTATCGCTGCGGCCCGCATGAGGAAATGAAGGGAATCGTCGTTGTCGAGTAGGCGCGGGTGCGAATTTTTCAAGGTGCTGCTGGTAATCCTGGCGGGCGGCATCGCCACCCCATTGCTGGCAGAGCCGTCAATGGCCAGGCAGAAGGAACTGGTGCATCTGGTGCGCCAGGATTGCGGTTCCTGTCACGGCCTGACTTTGCAAGGCGGGCTGGGACCGCCGCTGTTGCCGGCAACCCTCGCCGACAAGCCCGTTGAGGGATTGGTGGCAACCATCATCGGCGGCCGGCTCGGTACGCCGATGCCGCCGTGGCACCGCTTCCTGACAGAGGATGAAGCAAAATGGATCGTTGCGAAATTGATGGCCGGGTTTCCTGAATGAAACAAACAATGCGACTGGTTTTGCTTGGACTTTTCTCCATTCTGCTGGGTGCCTGCGGCGGCATCCCGCTGCGCGGTACCGGAGATCTCGGCCTTGTCATCGAGCGCGCCAGCGGCCATGTCACGCTGGTGAATACCAGCAGCCGGCAGCCCTATGCGCGCATTGGCGGTCTCGGCGATCTTTCGCATGCTTCCGTCGTCTATTCGCGTGATGCCCGTTACGCCTTCGTCTTCGGTCGCGATGGCGGCCTGACCAAGATCGATCTGCTCGAAGCGCGCATCGTCAAGCGGGTGATGCAGTCGGGCAACGCCATTGGCGGTTCGATCTCGCAGGACGGCCGCATCGTCGTCGCGCAGAATTACACGCCGGGCGGAATCAAGGCATTCGATGCGGAAACGCTTGAACTGCTCTCCGAAGTTCCCGCCGAGTATGCGCCGGGGCGTTTCTCCAAAGTGGTCGGCCTGGCCGACGTGCCGGGCAACAAGTTCGCCTACGCGCTGTTCGATGGCGGCGAAATCTGGGTCAGCGATTTTTCGGAGCCGAAGAAGCCCGTCACGAAGCGTTATCCGGCCGGCCTGCAACCCTATGACGGACTGGTTACGCCCGATGGGCGTCACTATCTTGCAGGCCTGTTCGGCGAAGATGGTGTCGCGCTCCTCGATTTGTGGCAACCGGAAAAGGGCGCACGCAAGATTCTCGAAAAATACGGCCGCGGCGAGGAAAAGCTGCCGGTGTTCAAGATGCCGCATTTGCGTGGCTGGTCGGTGGCCGCCGGCCGCGCCTGGCTGCCGGCAATCGGCCGCCACGAGGTGCTGGTGGCCGATGCCGCAACCTGGAAGGAAACCGGCCGCGTGGCCGTCAAGGGCCAGCCGGTGTTCGTCATGGCCAGTCCCGATGGCCGCCAGATATGGGTCAATTTCGCTTTCCCGGACAACGGCTGGGTGCAGGTGATCGATACGCTGTCGGGCCAGGTGGTGCAGACCCTGCAGCCGGGCAAGGCGGTGTTGCACATGGAGTTCACGCCACGCGGCGAGGCGGTCTGGCTGTCCGCGCGCGACGACAACCGGGTCGTCATCCATGACACGAAGAGCTTCAGGAATCTCGGCAGCTTTGCGGCCGACGCGCCGTCAGGCATCTTTTTCACCAGCCGCGCAGCACGCATCGGATTTTGAAAGTGGACGCTCCCTATACCCCGCTTGAATTCGCCTTGCTCAACGGATGGCAGCGCGATTTTCCGATCGTTGCGCAGCCGTTCGAGGCAATCGGCGGAGCAGTCGGCGCTGATGAAACTCCTGCGCTACAAGGCGGTCGAGCAAAAGACGCTCTCCTCGCCGTAGCGGATGGCGAGACGGCGGTTCTCGAGACACTCAGGCGACTGCAGGCGCGGGGCGCCATCAGCCGTGTCGGCGCGGTGTTCGCGCCGCGGCGGGTAGGTGCGTCGACGCTGGCGGCGCTGGCTGCCCCGGCCGGGCGGCTGGAAGAGATTGCGGCGATGGTCAGTGCGCGACCCGAAGTGAATCACAACTATCAGCGCGAACACCAGTACAACCTCTGGTTCGTCGTCACTGCCGCCGACAATGCAACCCTGGCACAAACGCTGGCGGCCATCGAGCAGGAGACTGGCTGCGCCGTGCTCTCCCTGCCGCTGGAGCAGGAATATCACATTGACCTCGGCTTCGACCTGAACTCGGCGCACAAGCACCACGCCTGGATTCCCGACACCCCGGCGCGCGAGCCGGATGCCGCGGAGAAGCAATTGATTGCGGCGCTTCAGCCCGGGCTTGAACTGGTGGCGCGGCCGTTCGCCCGCCTCGGCGAGCGGGTGGGCATGAGCGAGGGCGACGTGCTGAAGCGGCTCGCGGGCTGGCTGGAGGAAGGCCTGATCAAGCGCTTCGGGGTGGTCGTGCGACATCACGAACTGGGTTACCGATCCAATGCGATGGTGGTTTTCGATGTGCCCGATGCCGACGTCGACCGGATCGGCCGGCAACTGGCCGCGGAACCCGGCATCACCTTGTGCTATCGGCGCACCCGCAGCCTTCCCCACTGGCCCTACAACCTTTTCTGCATGGTGCATGGCCGTTCGCGCGAAGAAGCGCAGCCGATCATCGAACGTCTCGGTCGACTGACGGGCTTGCCCGCGCAGGCACTGTTCTCGACGCGCCGTTTCAAACAGTGCGGTGCGCGTTATTTCGTTGAAACCCGCACGGCGCAGGCGACGGCAAGCGGCTTGTGCAATGACTGAAAGCGCTTCCGGGACGGCGTCCGGGGGAACGCTGGACGAGATCGACCGAAAGCTGATCAACGCGCTGCAGGGCGACTTTCCCCTGGTGCCCGAGCCCTATCGGCAGGTTGCCGCAACGCTCGGCCTGGGCGAGGAAGAACTGCTGCGCCGCCTTGACGCGCTGCTTGAACGCCGCGTGCTGACGCGCTTCGGTCCCATGTTCCAGATCGAGCGCGCCGGCGGTGCCTTTGTCCTGGCGGCGATGCGGGTGCCGGAAGCCGAATTCGAGCGCGTCGCGGCGCAGGTGAATGCCTTCCCCGAAGTGGCGCACAACTATCGCCGCGAGCATGCGCTGAACATGTGGTTCGTTCTGGCCACCGCCACGCCGCAGGGCATTGCCGAAACGACCGCGGCGATCGAGGCTGCCACCGGCTTGCCGGTGTTCGCTTTTCCGAAGGAACGGGAGTATTTCGTGGAGATGAAGTTGCGTGCGTGAGGCGAACCCGGACATCGAACTCGACGCCACCGACCGGCGCCTGATCGTCGCCACGCAAGGCGGCTTGCCGCGCGTATCGCGACCTTACGACGCATTGGCGGGCGAGTTGAACATCACCGCCGGCGAGGTCTTGCAGCGCCTGCAGCGCATGCTCGATCGCGGCGTGATCCGGCGCATTGGCGCGGTACCCAACCACTATGCCATCGGCTACACCGCCAACGGCATGTCGGTGTGGGACGTCGATGACAAACACATCGACAGGCTGGGTATCGAGGTCGGCGCACTCGAGTTCGTCACGCACTGCTACCGGCGCCCGCGCCGCCTGCCGGACTGGCCCTACAACCTGTTCGCCATGGTGCACAGCCAGAACCGGGAAGAGGTCGCCGCCCGTGTGGCGGAAATCGCCGTGCTGCTGGGCGATGCCTGCCGGGCGCACGACATCCTCTACAGCACCGCGATCCTCAAGAAGACCGGGCTGCGCATCGCCGGATAATGGCTGTCCCTACTGGCGCTCCTGCATGGACGTCACATAGGCGAGGATGTCCTGCAGGTCTTCTTCCTTCAGCGTATTGAGCAGGCCGCCGACGGCTTCCTCGTCGTGCGGGCGCTCGCCCTTGATGTATTTTTCCATCTGCCGCATCAGGTAGCTGGTGTACTGGCCGACCAGCATCGGGAACATGCCGCGTCCCATGCCGGTCTTGCCGTGGCAGGTGACGCACTTCTTCTGGTAGATCGCTTCGCCGTTGGCCAGGTTGCCTGGTGCGCGCGGGATGATCATGACGCGTTCGGTCAGGGTCAGGCGCGTCAGCGCGTCATCGCTGTCCTTGAACACCGGCCACTTGGTGGGAAGTTCTATCGAGGCCAGATATGCCGCGACATCCTTGATGTCTTCGTCCGGCAACTCGCGTTCCTGGGTGTAGGGGTACATCGGGATGTTCACCCGCGTCCGGGCGCGGAATGCCTTGAGCTGGGACTCCAGGTACTTGACTTGCTGGCCCGCGAGGCGCGGATACTCTCCGCGCGAGCCACCTTGTCCGAGTTCGCCGTGGCAGCCGGCGCAGGTACTGTTGATCTCCTTGCCCTTTTCGAGGTTCTGGGCATTTCCCGGATTGCCGATGCCCAGCGAAAACAACAAAACCAGAAACTTGAATTTCATCTTGATATTCCTTGCTCCAGTGATGCGACGCATTGTCGCAGTCGCGGGACGCGCTTTTCCTTGACCAGTGTCGGATAATCCGCCGATGCCAAATTTTACTACTCCCGAGGACGGTTCCAATCTGCGGCTTGACCTGCGCCGCACGGTGATCCTGCGCTGGTGGCTGCTGGCGGCCGTGGTGGTCGCCGTATCGTCAGCGCCGACTCTGCTGGGCATCGCCTTGCCGCAGTTGCCGATGTTCGCCGTGGTCGGGCTGATGGCCGGCTTCAATGCCTATGTGCAGTGGAGCACGCGCGCGGACGAACCGGTGGGGGGCGGCGAATTGTTCGGCCAGCTGTGCGTCGACCTGGCGGCGCTGGCAATCCTGCTGTATCTGTCGGGCGGGGCGGCGAATCCGCTGATTTCCCTGCTGCTGGTGCCAGTCGCCGTGGCCGCGCTGTCGTTGCCGGGCAGGCACGCCGCCGCGGTTGCCGTGCTGGCGGTCGGGCTCTATTCGCTGCTGATGTGGGCTTTCCTGCCGCTGTTTGTCGGCGATGCCGAGCGCGCGGCGCGCCTGCATCTGGCCGGCATGTGGCTGACTTTCGTGGTCTCGGCAACCATGATTGCCTGGTTCGTGGCGCGCATGACGGCTTCGATCCGAGATCGCGATCGCCGTCTGGCCGCGGCCCATGAGCAGGCGTTGCGGGACGAGCGGGTGGTGGCGCTGGGAGCCCTGGCCGCCGGTGCCGCGCATGAACTGGGAACGCCGCTGGCGACCATTGCCGTGGTGGTCGGCGAACTGGAGCGGGAGACTTTCCAGAATGCCGAAGTACACGCCGACCTGGCGCTGGTGAAGGAACAGGTGGACATCTGCAAGGGCATTATCAGCAGCATGGCGGCACGGGCCGGCGCGCAGCGGCCGGAGCAGCTCGAACTGCAGGATGCAGGGGCCTGGCTGCAGGGTGTGCGTGCCCGCTGGCACGCCATGCGGCCGCGGGCGGGCAGCCGG
Organism: Sulfuritalea hydrogenivorans sk43H; assembly: GCF_000828635.1. Taxonomy (GTDB): domain Bacteria; phylum Pseudomonadota; class Gammaproteobacteria; order Burkholderiales; family Rhodocyclaceae; genus Sulfuritalea; species Sulfuritalea hydrogenivorans. The sequence goes on along the minus strand of NZ_AP012547.1, from coordinate 2,673,395 downwards.
TTGCGGTACCAAGAAGACGCCGCGTCGATACCGTGGATCGCGACCGACGCCAGGTTGGAACAAGCCGTGGTGAACCTGCTCAACAATGCAGCCGACGCCTGCGATGCGGAAATCGACATCGGGCTTGGCTGGGACGCAGCAATGCTGAGGATCGTGATAACGGATGGCGGCCCCGGGTTTGCGGACGAGGTGCTGCGTCAGGCCGGCCGCGCACCCCTGCCGGCACGCGGTGGCGGGGCGGGCATCGGCTTGCTGCTGGCGTTTTCCGCAATTGAACGACTGGGAGGCAGGATCATGCTGGACAATGCGCCCGGCGGGGGCGGGCGGGCCAGCATCGAACTGCCGATAGCGCAAAACCGAGATTTGAGGAAGGCACCGGAAGCGACATGAACGAGACCATGCTGATCATAGAAGACGATGACACATTCAGCGCCACGCTGCTGCGCGCGCTGAAGCGGCGCGGCTACGCGGCGGAGGCCGCGCGCTCGGCGGCGGCGGCGGTCGGCATGGCGCAGGCGGCCGCGCCGGACAAGGTGGTGCTGGATCTCAATCTCGACGGATCATCCGGCCTCGGCTTGATTCCGCGCCTGCTGGAAATCAACCCCGCCTGCCGCATCGTGGTTCTGACCGGCTACGCCAGCATCACCACGGCGGTCGATGCGATCAAGCTGGGTGCCGTGCAGTACCTGGCCAAACCGGTGGATGTCGACACGCTGCTGCGCGCCTTCGGTCACTCGCTGGAGAACGATGAACGTTCGTCCGAAGCCGGCACGGCTTCAGGCGTCCCGTCAACGCCCATGTCGGTCGATCGCATGGAATGGGAGCACATCCAGCGTGTCCTGCGCGAGCAGAAAGGCAACATATCGGCCACCGCGCGGGCGCTCAACATGCATCGGCGCACCTTGCAGCGCAAGCTGCTGAAGCGGCCGGCAAAGCAGTAACCAGTAACGCCGATGCCGCGTCATCCGGAGTGGCTTTGCCCGCGTCGTTTGCGGGCTTAGACCACTCCGCAGGGGCATCATCAGTGCCCCACGTCGAACCGGTAGGGCACGGCAATCCGTTGCCGGTCGGTTTCGACAATGACCGTTGCCACCCAGGTCATGCCGCCGGAAACGCATACCGGCAGCGAGACTTCCCCGACATGGCGTCCCGGATCGGTGGCGGGGAGTTCGCTCCGGTTGTAGCCCATGTTCATGCTCTCGCCGGCAAAGTCCACTTCGACTTTTCTCGGCTTGACTCCGCTGACGATCACTTCTACGCGCAAAGGCTGCAGGAAGGGTATCGGCCGCGGCGTGATGGAAAACTCCATGCGCCCTTGCGGCAGGGTTGCCGTGCATGCGCGACGTTGCAAGTCGCATCCCGGCTCAACGACACCCGTTATGTCCGCCTTGGGCAGCAACAGCGGCGACAACTGGTGGCCGATGATGGCTGTGGCAACCAGGGCGGCGATCATCGCCAGATTCAGGAGATGGGATTTGCTGAATTTCAAGGCCGAATTTCTCCGTGGCGCATTATGGCTTCATACGGTGCATTGATGCGTGGCAACATTTGATCTAGGTCAAGCCGTTTCGGCTTGCTTTGGCGGTAACATGCGCGGCATATTGTCGCAGCGGCGAAGTGTCGCAGCGACGATCAGGCAGCAAGGGCGCATCGGAATCTGTGCTAACGCAGTATCAACCGGAATGGGAGTGACATCAATGAAGCAGTTTAACAAGCAAGCTACCTCGCTGCTGCTGGCAGCCGGCATGGGGCTGGCGGCGACCGCAGCCTGGTCGGCCGACAACCTGGCGGATGTGCTGAAAGCGCGCGGTTTGAGTCAGCAGGATCTGCTGGCTGCCGCCAAGACCTATGTGCCTACCGGCAAGCGCGACGAATTCGTCGCCTTCAGTTCCGGCGGTCAGTCGGGCCAGGTCATTGTGTACAGCATTCCCTCGATGCGCATCCTCAAGTACATCGGCGTGTTCACGCCGGAACCCTGGCAGGGCTACGGCTTCGACGAGAGCTCGAAGAAGGTGCTTGCACAGGGCCGTATCGACGGCAAGGACATCACCTGGGGCGATACGCACCATCCGGCAATTTCGGAAACCAATGGCGAGTATGACGGCCAGTTCCTGTTCATCAACGACAAGGCCAATCCGCGCCTCGCCGTGATCGACCTGCGCGACTTCGAAACCAAGCAGATCGTCGTCAATCCGATCTTCAAGTCCGAGCACGGCGGCGCCTTCGTCACCACCAACACCGAGTACGTGATAGAAGCCGCCCAGTATCCGGCGCCGCTGGAGAACAAGAAGTTCTACCCGCTCGAGGAAATGAACGAGAAGTATCGCGGCGGCGTCACCTACTGGAAGTTCGACCGCAAGGAAGGCCGCATCGTAACGAAGGATTCCTTCTCGCTCGAACTGCCGCCCTACTGGCAGGATCTGTCGGACGCCGGCAAGGGTGCATCCGAAGGCTGGTCGTTCACCAACTCCTTCTGTTCCGAGCGCTACGTCGGCGGCATCGAGAAGGGCCGTCCGCCGTATGAGGCCGGTTGCTCCGCCAAGGACACCGACTATCTGCACGTGATCAACTGGAAGAAGGCTGCCGAAGTCGTCAAGGCCGGCAAGGCCAAGAAGATCAACGGCCACGACGTGATCTCGATCGAGACGGCCGTCAAGGAAGGTTTGCTGTATCTGATTCCCGAGCCGAAGAGCCCGCACGGTGTCGACGTGACGCCGGATGGCAAGCACATCGTGGTTGCCGGCAAGCTTGACACGCACGTTTCGGTGTATAGCTTCGAGAAGATCCAGGCCGCCATCAAGGCCGGCAAGTTCGAGTCCAAGGACGCCTACGGCATCCCGGTGATCGGCATGAAGGATGCGCTGCATACGCAGGTATCGCTGGGCCTCGGCCCCCTGCATACACAGTATGACAGCAAGGCCTGCGTCGCCTACACCTCGCTGTACGTGGATTCGCAAGTTGCCAAGTGGAACTATTGCGAAGGCAAGGTGCTGGACAAGATCAGCGTGCACTACAACATCGGTCACCTGATGACCATGGAAGGCGATTCGACCAAGCCGGCCGGCAAGTACCTGGTCGCGCTGAACAAGCTTTCCATCGATCGTTTCGTGCCGGTTGGCCCGCTGCAGCCGCAGAGCCATCAGCTGATCGACATCAGCGGCGACAAGATGCAGTTGCTGTATGACATGCCCCTGCCGCTGGGCGAGCCGCACTACGTGGTGGCCATCGATGCGAAGAAGCTGAAGCCCGCCGTGCGCTACAAGGTCGGCACCGACAGCCGCACCGACAAGCCGCATCCGGGTGCCGTTCGCGCCGGCGAGGAGAAGATCGTCAGGAAGGGCAACAAGGTCGAAGTGTTCGGCACCCTGATCCGTTCGCACATCACGCCGGAAACCATCGATGTCGAAGTCGGCGACGAAGTGACGATCAACCTGACCAACCTCGAGCGCGCCCAGGACGAAACCCACGGCTTCACGGTATCGACCTACAACGTTCATGCGTCGGTCGAGCCGGGCAAGACCGTGGCCGTCAAGTTCAAGGCCGACAAGGAGGGCGTCTACCCATACTACTGCACCGAGTTCTGCTCCGCGCTGCACCTGGAGATGATGGGCTACATGCTGGTCAAGCCGAAGGGCTGGAAGCCGTCCGCCAAGAAGGAACTGGCGAAGGGCAGCTATACGGAAGCCGACTACAAGGCGACAGTGAAGAAGGTAGCCGACACCCAGGCCATCATCGACTCCGTCGTGGCTTACATCACCAGCGTCAACTACAAGGACTTCCCGGATGTCGTGGCCATGGTCGAGGATGCATTCGACCAGTTGGGCAAGACCAAGGGTCTCAAGGAGAAGCATGAAGGCTTTGCCGCCAAGAAGGATTGGGAAAATGCCAACCTCTGGGCCGAGCAGATCTGGCAATACCAGGTCAAGACCGCCGACCTCGGTCTGCGCGCCAAGACCTACCTTGAGCAAAATGGAGCCAGGAAGGTCAAGTAAGTTGAACTAGATCAAGGCAGGTTCCGGGGGGCAGATATACTCTGCCCCCCGTTTTCTTTTAGAAAGGGAATACCCATGAAGTACGGATTGGTTCTTGCGGCGGTTGCCGTCACTTCCTTCGCCGCACCGGCTCTGGCCGACGGCAAGGCGCTGTATCTTGAAAAAACCTGCATTGCCTGTCATGGCAAGGATGCCAAGAAGCCGCTGACCCCCGAGTATCCCAAGCTGGCCGGGCAGAATGCGAAGTACGCCGAGAAGCAGATGCAGGACATCAAGAGCGGCGCGCGCGCCAATGGCAACTCGGCGGCAATGAAGGGCGTCATGCATCTGGTATCGGATGATGAAATCAAGCAACTGGCCAAGTATCTCTCCGAAATTAAATAACCGGGGTTGACCATTGCCTGGTACGGCAGGGTCTGCCAATTGAGGAATATCAATGATCCATGATGTACTAATGTGCGATCATTGGCATGGTTCTCACACATTGATGAGGAAGCGAAATATGTACAAGTCACTGACACTGGCGCTCTCGATAGCACTGATTCCCGCATTTGCGCTGGCGGCGCCGCCAGCCGAAAAGAAGGCGGGCATTGAATCCAAGGATTACAAATGGAACGCCCAGGAAGGCGAGAAGATCGAGGCGCTCAAGCTCAAGGGCAATGCCAAGGCCGGCAAGGAAGGTTATGAGGTTTGCGGTGCCTGTCACCTGCCCTCAGGCGCCGGTCGTTCCGATGGCACCTTCCCGCAGTTGGCCGGCCAGCACACCACGGTGCTGATCAAGCAGATGGCCGACATTCGCGCCGGTCTGCGTGACAATCCGACCATGTACCCCTTTGCCAAGGAGCTGACTGACGCGCAGGAACTGGCGAACGTTTCGGCTTACATTGAAAGCCTGTGCATTCCGGTTGATCACGGCAAGTACGAGGGTCCCGATGCCGCCAAGCAGATCGCCGACGGCAAGGCGATGTACGAGAAGGAGTGTATCGAGTGCCACAAGGCCAACGGCGAAGGCGTCAAGGACAAGTTCTATCCGGTGCTGGCCGGCCAGCACTACAAGTACCTGCTGCGCCAGATGACGGAAATCCGTGACGGGCATCGCCGCAACGCCAACCCGGACATGGTCAAGATCATCAAGAAGTATGACAACGCTCAGCTCGTTGCCATCTCGGCCTATCAGGCAAGCCTGACCATGCCGGGCTCGATGTGCAAGGCAGCCCCGGCCAAGGGCGGCAAGAAGAAGTAAGCGCCTCACCCGGAGCGATCGCGTCCTGGCGCCGGTCAGGAGGCGATCCGCCTTCGGTTAGCCTCATCCCCGCATACAGAGAACATGATGCAAGACCATAAAAAACAGAATCTGCTGATCACCACCCTGACCCTGGTGGCCATGGTGGCCTTGATCGCCTCCTATTTCTCGCCGATCTGGTGGGTATCGCTGACGGCGCCCAATTATCCGAAGGATGCCTTTCCTGACGGCATCCGGATTCATTTCCACTTCGATGGCGTGTACAACGGCTGCCGGGCCGCGGGTACGGGCACCCGCATGAGCGGCGAGATCCTGCAAAAGGATCTCGATCACACCGTGGAACGCTACAACCCCGTTCTCGATGCGCAGAAGAACGTCAACAAGGATGCCGAAGGTCTTGACTGCGTGCACGAGATGAACACCATCAATCATTATGTCGGCATGTTCCCGATTTCCACCGGTGCGCCGGTGGAGAAGCCGCTGGCGAAGTTCTTCTTCGGCTTTTTCGTCGTCATGCTGCTGGGTTTCATCGCCCCGGAGGGCCGCAAGCGCCTGATGGTGCTGGCGGCAGGGTTTGCCGCGGTGGCGGTGTGGATGGTGGTGCATCAGTTCGTGCTGGGGCATATGGAAACCCATATCGCCGCCTACGTCAGCGAGGCAGGTACCTTCTTCAAGGAGCCGGACAAGATCAAGGTCTGGGGCGACAACGTGCGCACCATCACCACCGGGGTCATCGTCGGCCTGATCGTGGCGATGGCCATCGTGGTCGCCGGCGTGGCCAAGTTCCGAGGCTTCTCGCTGCTGCTGGCATTGGTGCCGGCCTTGATGCCCGTGTTCTTCGTCATCGAATACGCCGGTTGGCTGTGGTTCTTCGGCCACAACATGCATCCCTGGGGGGCATTTACCGTCAAGCCATTCATGCCGACCGTGTTTGGCGAAGGCAAGGTGGCGCAGTTCTCGACCTATTCCTATCCCTACTGGGGCTATGCGCTGCTGCTGGTCGCCTTTGGCTGCCTGATGATGGCGCTGCTGCTGCGCCGCAGGCAAATGCGCAATTCCTAGGTCGCGGCCATGAAACTGAAACGCTGGCTGGCTTTGCTGCCTGCCTTGCTGCTCGGTGTCTCATCGCTGCTGGTAGCGCGCCCCGCGGACCGCGACGCCGACGAGGACAAGCCCCCCGGTTTCGGATCGACAGCGGACCTGTCCACCGCGCCGCGGGTTGGCGTGGACCGGCCCAAGCCGACCTACATGCTCCATGAGCGCGACAAGCGCGTGCATGGTTTGAAGCCGTTCCAGGATCTGGTGGATGCGGCACCGGCGGGCTCGACGCTGCGTCCGCCGCCCGGCGCATATTCCGGCCCGGTCGTGATGACCAAGCCCTTGATCATCGATGGTGGCGGGCAGGTGACGATCGACGCCGGCGACAAGGGTACCGTGTTTTCGCTACAAGCCGACGGCGCGGTATTGCGCGGCCTGCATCTGACAGGCTCCGGCGATTCGCACGATACCGACGACTCGTGTCTGGATGTGCGTGGTCACCGCAACGTGATCGAGGGTCTGGTGATCGACAACTGCCTGTTCGGCATCGATCTGAAGCAGTCGAGCGACAGCGTCCTGCGCAACAACAAGATACGTTCGAAGCCCCGCGAACTTGGCGTGCGCGGCGACGGGCTGCGACTCTGGTACAGCGACCGCAACCTGATCGAAGGCAACGAGGTGGTCGATTCGCGCGACATGGTGGCCTGGTATTCCCACGACAACATCTATCGCAAGAATGTCGGCAAGCGCAGCCGCTATTCGATCCACTTCATGTTCGCCAACAACAACGTGGTCGAGGACAACAGCTTCTATGACAACTCCGTTGGCGTGTATTTCATGTACACCGAGGGCGGAGTGCTGCGCAACAACCTGATCTCCCATGCAACCGGCGCCGCCGGCATGGCGGTCGGGTTCAAGGAGGCCAGCAACGCGGTAGTCGAAGGCAACGAGATCATCTACTGCGCGGTCGGCATCGGCTCCGATTTGTCGCCCTTCCAGCCCGACAGCAAGATCTGGGTGCGCAACAATCGCTTTGCCTACAACGGCATTGCGGTAAAGTTGACCAGCGAACTGGGCGGCAATGTGGTCACCGACAATGTCTTTGAGGGTAACCTGACCAATGTGGTGCAAGCCGGGCGCGGCGAATCCGGCCGCAACGAATGGCGGGGCAACTACTGGGACGACTACCAGGGCTTCGATCGCGATCACAACGGAATCGGCGATACGCCCTACGAACTCTATGCCTACGCCGACCAGATATGGATCGAAATGCCGCCGGCGCGGTTCTTCAAGAACTCGCCGGTGATGGAACTGCTGGATTTTCTTGAGCGACTGGCGCCTTTTTCGTCGCCGGAGCTGACTCTGAAGGATGACAAGCCGCGCTTCACCAAGCCGCAACTGATCAAGAGTAAGGTGACAGAATGAGCGAATCGACACCACCTTCAGCCGGAAAACCGCCTCAATCGCGGGAACGTGCGCAACAGGCGCGCCGTCGCGTGTTGCGCACCATTCTGCTGACCGGCGGGGTGATGGGCGCTGCGCTCTCCGGCTATCTGCCCCTGGTCTATGCCCAGAAAAAGCGTCTGCGGCCCCCGGGTGCGCTGGACGAAAAGGATTTCCTGTCGTCCTGCATCAAGTGCGGGCAATGCGTTCAGGTCTGCCCGGTACAGGCGATCAAGCTTGCTGACCTGGTCGACGGTTTTGGCGTTGGCGCACCTTACATCGATGCGCGCGAGCAGGCCTGCGATTTCTCCTGCGATGCGGTGCAGTGCATCCTGGCGTGTCCCACCGGGTCGCTGGTCTACAAGAAGCCGGCCTTCCTCGGCGTGCGCAAGGGCGCCAAACTGGCAGCCGCACCCATCCTCAAGGCCAAGGAAAAGGATGCCGAACCGACACTGAACCTGAGCGAGCGCATCGGCGTCGCGCGCCTGACGCGACCGGAAGCCTGCCTTGCAATACAGGGCAAGGGTTTCAAGGGACAAGTGCGCGGGGCATCGTTCAAGGGCCGCATGCGCTACATGGAGGTGAATCGCTGGAAGCCGATCCGCGTCGCCGATCATCCCTATGATGTCGCCGAGTGCGACCTTTGCGTGCGCGAATGCCCGGTCAAGGGAGCGATTTCAATCGAAACCGTGTTTGCCCCGGACGGCACCAAGCGCAAGTCGCCGGTGGTGCATGAACCCTGCGTCGGTTGTGGCGTCTGCGAGATGATCTGCCCCGTGGAGCCGACCTGTATCGTGATCGACGCGCGCGAGGTGTGGAACACATGAATATCTACCTCAAACGCCGATTCTTCGACCAGATCGCGGTGATGTTCGGCCGCGAGGCGAAAAAGCCAGGGGCGATTTCCGAGCGTGCCCAGGAAATCCACATCCTCAAGCGCGCCACCAACAAGGAGCGCCTGCAGGAAGCCATGGTCGCGCATGAAAATGCGCAGAAGGTGCACAAATGGCGCAACCGGCGCTGGGCGGTGCTCGTCGTGGCGAACCTGCTGTTCACGGTTTCATTCTGGCTTGATATCCAGATTCTCGAAGGTGCACTGACGGCATCGCGCTTCATCGGTTTTCACCTGATCGACTTGAACTCGGCGCTGCAGGTGATGCTGGCGCACAAGCACATCATCGTCAATCTGGTGATCGGCACCGGTACGGTGTTCGTCCTCTGGCTGCTGCTGGGCGGGCGCACATTCTGTTCCTGGGTATGTCCTTATCATCTTCTGGCGGAAGGCGCGGAGAAGATCCATCTCTGGCTGGTGAAGAAGAAACTGGTGACCGACCAGAATATCGATCGTCGCCTGCGCACCCTCTCGTGGATCGTGTTCGCGGTCCTGGCCCTGGCCACCGGCTACACCGTGTTCGAGGCGATTTCACCGACCGGCATCGTCTCGCGGGCGCTGATCTACGGTCCGGGCCTGGCCCTGTTGTGGGTGCTGGCGCTGCTGGTGTTCGAAGTGTTCTTTTCGCGCCGCGCCTGGTGCCGCTATGCCTGTCCGATCGGCCTGACTTACGGCGTGGTCGGCATCTTCTCGCCGGTGCGCATCAAGTACAAACTCGATGGTTGCTTCCACGAAGGCGATTGCCGCAAGGTCTGCCTGGTCCCGCATGTGCTCGATACCGTCATCAAGGGACGTGCGGTGGACACCGAAATTCCGATCGGCCCCGATTGCACCCGCTGCGGACTCTGCGTCGACACCTGCCCCACGGGTTCGCTTACCTTCGACGTCAAGGGCCTTTCCAAGCTGCTATGAAGACCCTTGATCCGCAGATTTCGCAGATTTCGCGGATTAAGGCGAACCCTATTTCGGTTTTCAATCTGTGTAATCTGCGAAATCTGCGGACAACGCCTTTCGTTCTTACTTCCGAGCCATGATCCGTTTTTCAAACGTAGCAAAAAGCTTTCGCAAGACTCGCGTACTGGACGACATCAGCCTCGACATCGGCCTGTCCGAGCGCGTCGCCCTGATCGGCTCCAACGGCGCCGGGAAGACCACCCTGATTCGCTGCCTGCTGGGCGAATACACTTTCGACGGCCAGGTGACGATCGACGGTCGCGATCCGCGCCAGGAGCGCACGGCAGTGCTGGGCGCGATCGGTTTCGTGCCGCAACTGCCGCCGCCGCTGAAAATGCCGGTGGCCCAGTTGATCGATTTTTCCGCCGCTCTGTGCGGCACCGATCCGGTGCGCATTCATGAACTGGCGCAGCGCCTGGGCCTCGATCTGACGCCGATCCTGGCGCGGCCTTTCGTCAAGCTCTCCGGCGGCATGAAACAGAAGCTGCTGATCGCGATCGCGCTCGGACGCGATGCCAAGGTGCTGGTGATGGACGAACCGGCCGCCAACCTCGACCCCGAGGCGCGCAAGATATTCTTCGAACTCCTCGCCGAGCGGCAGGAGGACGTCACCATGCTGATATCCAGCCATCGCCTGAACGAGGTGTCGGCGCTGGTGAATCGCGTGATCGAAATGGACATGGGCAAGGTGGTGCTGGACGACCGCGTGGCCGACGATGTGTCGCTCTCCGGCCAGTTCGCCTGCCGCATCTCGATCAAGCGCAACGAGGCCGCATTCACCAAGGCAATGCAGACCTGGAACTTCCGCGATCTCGGCAATGGCCTGGAATGGGAGGGCGAAGTCCCCGGTCCCGATCGCCTGCGCTTCATGGGAATGACATCGCGCTACGTCGCGCTGATCAGCGATTATTCCCTGCAGGAAGCGGGAAAAGTTATGCCTCCGGCGGAGCCGGGGGCGGCATCCCTTGCGGACGGTGCTGGCGAGTCGGCGAATTGATGGATCGGCGTCGTTTTATCGCCGCGGGCCTGTCGCTGACGCCGCTGGCGACCGCGCTCTCGGCCTGCGGCAAGACCGGCTCGTGGCCGGAGGGCATGGCCGAGATCAAATGGGATCGGGACACTTGCGTCCGTTGCAGCATGGTGATTTCCGATCGCCGCTTTGCCGCGGAAATGCGCGGCGGCGAGAAAAACGTCGTGTTCAAGTTCGACGACATCGGATGTGCGGCGTTCTGGCTGCGCGACAAGGCGAGGGACTACCCGTGGCTGACGGAGCCCGCCACCCGGTTCTGGGTCGCCGATGTCGCCAGCCAGGGCGAGAAATGGCTGGAGGCGCGCAAGGCACACTATGTCGGTGGCAAGACTTCGCCCATGGGCTACAACTACGGTGCCATCGCCTATCCGGAGGCGGGTGCCTTCGATTTCGAAGAAATGCGCCAGCATGTGCTGGCCAAGGGAAAGTAGGGAATACGCATGAAACAACTCTGGCTTACCGCCAAACTCGACATCGTCGAATCGCTGCGCGCGCGCTGGTTCCAGATCTACACGCTGGTATTCGGCGGCATCGTCGCGCTGCTGTTCCTCTTCGGCCTGACCGAATCGCGCGTGCTGGGCTTCATCGGCCTGTCGCGCCTGCTGGTCACCTACATCCAACTGACCATGGCGATCCTGCCGATCTTCGTCCTCATCACCACCGTGCGTTCGGTGGCGGGCGACCGCGAGGCCGGCGTCTATGAATACCTGCTGTCGCTGCCGGTCTCGCTTGCGGCGTGGTTCTGGGGCAAGATCCTCGGCCGCTACATCGTGATCTTCCTGCCGGTGTTCGGCGCCATGGTGCTGGCGGTGCTGATTGCGCTGGTGCGCGGCATCGAAGTGCCGTGGGGCATCTTCGGCTACTACACCGGCTTGCTCGCCGTGATGGCCGCCTGCTTCCTCGGCATCGGCATGCTGATCTCGGCGTTGGCGCGCAGCACCGACATGGCGCAGGGCGCCGCCTTCCTCGTCTGGCTGACGCTGCTGCTGTTCCTCGACCTGATCCTGCTCGGCGTCATGATCCAGGGCAAGGTCACGCCGGAAGTCGCGGTCACCATGGCGCTGGCCAACCCTCTGCAGGTGTTCCGCACCGCCGCGCTGGCACTGTTCGACCCGCAGCTGATCGTGCTCGGGCCATCGGCCTATGTGATTCTCGACATGTTCGGCGTCACCGGCTACAAGGTATTCGCCCTGGTCTATCCGACGGTGCTCGGCGTCGCTGCGGCGACCCTCGGTTATCAGCTGTTCCGCCGCGGCGACTTGCCGTGACGCAGGCGGATCAGAAGCCATGTCTCCGGCGGAGCCGGTGGCGGTATCCCCCGCGGACGGCGCTGGCTCGCTTTGCGTGCCTGGGATTCCGCTTCGCGGACAGGCAACGGCGAATTGTGGCCGTCGCCGCCGTGTTGGCCGCCGGAATGGCACATGCCGCCGGCAGCGACGCGCTGTTCGCTGCAACGCTGACCGGCACCGACGAAAAGCCTGTTGCGCTGGAAAGCTATCGCGGCAAGCCCATGGTCGTGAATTTCTGGGCACGCTGGTGCGGCCCGTGCCGGGTCGAGATTCCGGAGCTGATCAAGGCCCACGACAAGTACCGGAAGAAGGGACTGGTGGTGCTCGGCATCGGCCTCGAAGACAAGGCCGAATCGGTGCGCGATTTCATGAAGGCCTACGAGATGAACTACCCGGTGCTGCTGGCCAGGGACAAGGGCATCGAGCTGATGCAGGCACTGGGCAATCCCAAGGCCGGCCTGCCGTTCACCATAGTCATCAACCGACAGGGCGAGATCGTGGCGAGCAAGCTGGGCGCCATGAAAAAAGCCGAAATCGAAGCCGCCGCCGAGACGGCTCTTAAATAAGCAAGCAGGACACAGATCGAGGACACTCCCCATGCCGAAGCCAATGGAACCCACCCTGGACGCGCTGCACAACCCGTTTCTGCGCTACTTCGCGGCGACGCGGCCGGCGTTTCTCTCGGTCACCTTCGTCGGATGCCTGCTGGGCCTGGCTACTGCAGCATATTCCGGCATCCCCATCGGGCCCGCGCTGGCCACGGCGACCTTGTTCTTTGCCCTGATGGCGCACGCCGGCGCCAATGTCATCAACGACTACTACGATGCGATTTCCGGCTGCGACGCGGTCAACACCGAGCGCCAGTTTCCCTTCACCGGTGGGAGTCGCTTCATCCAGAACGGCGTTCTCTCGCAGCGCGCCACGGGCATCTTTGGCTATGCGCTGCTCGCCGCGGTGGTTCCCGCCGGACTGTGGCTGACCGCCGTCAGCGCCTCTGGCCTGATCCTGATCGGCCTGGCCGGTCTGGTGGTGGGCTGGTCGTACTCCGCGCCGCCGCTCAAGCTGCAGAGCCGCGGGCTGGGCGAATTCGCCATCACCGCGGGTTGGCTGCTGGTCGTCGTCGGCAGCGACTTCGTGCAGCGCCACGGCTTTGCTTTTGTCCCGGTTGCCGCCGGTCTTGGCTTTGCCCTGCTGGTGGCCAACGTGCTTTACATCAACCAGTTTCCGGATGTGAAGGCCGATGCCAGTGCCGGCAAGCACACGATGGTGGTGCGGCTGGGCGTGGCCAAGGCACGCTGGGGTTATGTGGTGATTGCCGCGCTGGCCTACGGCTGGCCCCTGCTGATGGTGCTGCTGGGCCATCTGCCCAAGGCAGCCATGATCGCCTTGCTGCCCGCTGCCGCCAGTGTCGCCGCAGCCCGCCAGCTCTGGTCCAATGCCGGGCAACCGGCGCAGCTCACCCCCGCGCTGAAATCGACCATCCTTGCCGCCAGCCTTCATGGTCTGGTCCTGGCCATCGTTCTAGCCACCCCGTGGAGCCGCACGATCTGAAGCCTGTCGTGTTGGTGATGCGATGAGTGTAAACATCGCCCTGCGCCTTGGCTTGTCGCTGTGCTTCGGGTTGGCGCTGCCGGCGTTGGCCATGCCGCCAGCGGCCTTGCAGCCCCTGATCGATGCCACGCCGGCCGGCGGTACTCTGCGTCTGCCTCCCGGCTCCTACGCCGGTCCGGCGTCGATCACCCGACCGCTGACGCTGGAAGGCGGCCGCCAGGCCGTTATCGTCGGCGACGGCAAGAGCACGGTGCTTTCCGTTGCCGCCAATGGCGTGACGCTGCGCGGCCTGCGGCTGACCGGTAGCGGCGATTCGCACGACCGGGTCGACGCAGGCGTATTGCTCGAAGGCGACGACCACCGGGTCGAGGACAACGAACTCGATGACGTGCTGTTCGGCATCCATCTCAAGCGGGTCAATCGTTCGCGCATCGCGAACAACCGGGTTACCGGCAAGAAACTCGATCAGGGCATGCGCGGCGATGCCATTCGACTCTGGTACAGCCAGCACAACGTGATCGAGGGCAACCGCTTCATCCGGGCGCGCGACCTGACCTTCGCCAACTCGGCGGACAACCGGATTGTCGGCAATCATTTCACTGACGGCCGTTACGGCATGCACATCATTTTCTCGCCACGCCTGCTGGTCGAGAACAACCGCCTGTCGGATACCGGCACCGGCATCATCGTGCTCTATTCGCCGGATCTAGTGCTGCGCGGCAACCATGTCGCCCACGCACTGACCGGCGGCGGTGGCGGCATCGTGTTCAAGGAGAGCAACGACGCCCTGGTCGAGAACAACGAAGTGCTGCACTGCTCGGTGGGACTGCGGGTCGACGCGCCGCCGGAATCGGTGGGCAAGCTGACGGTGAAGAACAACCGCTTCGCGCACAACATCATCGGCCTGTTTTTCTACGGCGAGGAGGGCGGCCATCGCTTCTTCGACAACCGCTTCGAGAACAACCTCACCACGGTGGCGATCAGCGCGCCTGGCGCCGGCAGCGCCAACAAGTGGCGCGGCAATTACTGGGACGACTATCAGGGATTCGACCGCAACGGCGACGGCATCGGCGACACGCCGCACGAGGTCTATTTGTTCGCCGACCGGATCTGGATGGAAACCCCGATGGCGACCTTCTTCCGCAATTCGCCGGTGCTCGAAATGCTGGATTTTCTGGAACGCCTGGCGCCTTTCTCGACGCCGCACCGGGTCCTGCAAGACCCTCGGCCGCGCATGAAGTAATGGCATGTCGCCGATAGGGACATGGCGGGTTTCGATTGACTGCTGTCAATGTGCCTGCGCGGCATTTGAGTAGAATCGGCCCATGTTCAGAATCTCCCAATTCATGCAGGAAATCGCCGCGCCGACGCCCATCGGGCCGGTGCGCAAGCCACCGGGGCCGGTGGTGATCTGGAACCTGATCCGTCGCTGCAACCTGACCTGCAAGCATTGCTATTCGATTTCCGCCGACAAGGATTTTGCGGGGGAGCTGAGTACCGCCGAAGTATTCGCCGTCATGGATCAACTCAAGGCGTTCAAGGTTCCGGCCCTGATCCTGTCGGGTGGCGAACCGTTGTTGCGGCCCGACATCTTCGAAATTTCCGCGCGCTCGAAGCAGATGGGCTTCTTCACCGCGCTGTCTTCCAATGGCACGCTGATCGACGCGCCGCTGTGCGAACGCATCAGGGAAATCGGCTACGACTACGTCGGCGTCAGCCTCGACGGCCTGGGCGCCACGCACGACAAGTTCCGCCGCATGAAGGGCGCCTTCGATCTGTCGCTGGCCGGCATCCGCCTGTGCCGCGAAGCCGGGCTCAAGGTCGGCGTGCGCTACACCATGACACAGGACAATTTCCAGGACCTGCCCGGCCTGCTCAAGCTGGTCGAGGACGAGGGCATCGACCGCTTCTATTTCTCGCATCTCAATTACGCCGGGCGCGGCAACAAGAACCGCAAGGACGATGCCTTGCACCAGATGACCCGCAGCGCCATGGACTTGCTGTTCGACACCTGCTGGGACTACCAGGAACGAGGCCTGCAGAAAGAATTCACCACCGGCAACAACGATGCCGACGGCGTGTATCTGCTCTACTGGCTGCAGCGGCGTTTCCCGGAGAAGCTCGAGCACATCCGGAAGAAGCTGGTGCAGTGGGGCGGCAATTCGAGCGGCATCAACGTTGCCAACATCGACAACCTGGGCAACGTCCATCCCGACACCATGTGGTGGCACCACACGCTGGGCAATGTCCGCGAGCGGCCTTTTGGCGATATCTGGATGGATACGTCGGACCCGCTGATGGCCGGCCTCAAGGCGCATCCGCGCACGGTGGGCGGGCGTTGCGGCGCCTGCGTCCATTTCGACATCTGCGGCGGCAACACGCGGGTACGCGCCCAGCAACTCACCGGCGATCCGTGGTCGGAAGACCCCGGCTGCTACCTCGGCGACGAGGAGGTCGGTGTCGCTTGACCTGGGTCAATTCGCCTGAAGAATGTCACCCGGCTGCGACACTATGTCGCACAGCGTCCCGAGCATCGAGTCTTATGATCCCTCATACGCGAATCGAATTGAGGGAGATACCCGATGACACAGAACCCACAGGATACGGCGACCGGCAAAGGCGAGATGGGATCGCTGCTGCTCGGCGCGGGTTTCGCTCTGGCATCGCTGATCATCCTGCCGGCCGTGGCCCAGCGCATCGGCCTCGGTTCGAGCCTGACGATCGCCCTGCGTGGCGCCCTGATGCGCGCCGCCAACCGCGTCTAGCCGCACTGCATCGATCCTTCCGATCCGGCCGCCTGGGCCGGTGGGTGCGCGTCTGTTGCACTCGCTCCGCTGCCTTGAAATACCGCGGAAAGCCGAATGAAATGAACTCTACGAGCTGTTTTCTGCGCAGCTTTGTCACGGCTTGCGCCATTGCACTGCTCACCGCCTGTTCCGATTCCGGCACCGGGGAACGGGTACTGGTCGCGCGTCCCGAGGGCGGCGATTTCGTCCTCCAAAGCGCCGCCGGTCCGGTGGACACCCGAGCATTGCGCGGCAACGTGCTGTTGATCTATTTCGGCTACGTCAATTGCCCGGACATCTGTCCGGTCTCGATGGCTGCGGGCGCCGCTGCACTCAATGCATTGACGCCGGCGGAACGGGCGAAGACGCGGATGATCATGATCTCGGTCGATCCCGAACGCGATACGCCGGCCAAGCTCAAGGACTACGTCGCCTATTTCCATCCGTCGATGGTCGGCGCGGTGGGCACGGCGACGGAGACTGCCGCGATCGCCAAGTCCTTCGGCGTCGGCTACCTGCGCCAGCCGACGCGCCCCGACGGTGGCTATGCCGTCGATCACAGCTCGCAGACCTTCGTCATCGGTCCCGACGGCAAGGTCGCGGAATTGCTGCCGATGGGCGTGCCCACCGGGAAGGTGGTGGCGACCGTGAGGAAACTGCTGTGATGCGTCCCGCCGATCGCGCCTTGCTGTTGCTGGTCGCGGGGGGCTGCGCGTTCGGGCTCTGCTTCGTCGATGCCGCGCGCCTGCGTGCGGCGGCCGGGGCCGACGAGGCCGAACGCACGCGCCTGGTGGCGCAATTGCGCCTGACCGACCTCGCGCTATTCACCGAAGCGCGCTACACCCGGCATCCCTCGCAGGCGGACCTGCATTCGGCCTTCCAGGATCATCCGCTGGCGCTCGAACATTTCCCCACCGGCTCGCTGATCTCGCCGCCGGCCGGATTGCTGAAAGTCGGCGCTGGCGACACGGCGGCAGCTGAAGGGAGCGCCGCGAAATGAAGCTCTGGCTGGCAAAGCAGCGCTACCTGATCGATTTCACGCTGGTTTCGCTGGCACGACGCAAGACGCGCAACCTCGGCTTGCTGTTCGTGTATGCGGTGCTGGTGTTCATGCTCGCTTCGGTGACGCTCTACACCCACGCTTTGCGGCAGGAGGCGGCGCGCGTGCTGGCGGCCTCGCCCGAGGTCATCGTGCAGCGCATGGTGGCCGGCCGTCACGACCTGATACCGCCCGGCTACATGGAAAAGATCGGCCGCATCCGGGGCGTACAGAAAATGGAAGGCCGCCTCTGGGGCTACTACTACGACGCGGTAACCAAGGCCAACTACACCTTCATGGTGCCGGCGGAGAATCCGCCGGCGGCGGGCGAGATCGTCGTCGGCCCGGCGCTGGAGCGTTCGCGAGGGCTGGCCAAAAACAACGGCATTTCCTTCCGCTCGTATTCCGGCAAGCTGCACACCTTCATCGTCGCCGACGTGCTGCCGCAGGCATCCGAGCTGGTCAGCGCCGACCTGGTGCTGATGAGCGAGCAGAATTTCCGCGCCTTCTTCGACTACCCCGCGGGCCACTACACCGACATCGCGCTGTCGGTGGCCAATCCGCAGGAAGTGCGCAACGTCGCGATCAAGCTCGCTGCCGCGCTGCCCGACGCGCGGCCCATCCTGAAGGACGAAGTGCTGCGCACCTATGCATCGATCTTCGACTGGCGCGAAGGCATTGTGCTGGCGCTGTTGTCCGCCGCCATCCTGGCTTTCGGCATCCTCGCCTGGGAGAAGGCCTCGGGGCTTTCGGCCGAGGAGAAGCGCGAGATCGGGATACTGAAGGCGATCGGTTGGGAGACCGGCGACGTGATCAAGATGAAATTCTGGGAAGGCCTGCTGATTTCGCTGACCGCCTTTCTCGTTGGCTTCATCGCCGCCTACGTGCATGTGTTCCATTTCGCAGCCTCGTTGTTCGAGCCGGTGCTGAAGGGTTGGGCGGTGCTCTACCCGCGTTTCCAGTTGACGCCGCACATCGACGGCCTGCAGGTGGCGACGCTGTTCTTCTTCACCGTCGTGCCTTACGCGGCGGCGGTGCTGGTGCCGATCTGGAAGGCGGCGATCACCGACCCGGATGCGGTGATGCGGGGCTGACATGATCGAACTCCACGCCATCCGCAAGGCTTTCAATCAGGGCCATGAAAACGAGTACTGGGCGCTCGACGGCATCGACCTGAGCATCGAGGCCAACAAGGTGACCGCCTTGCGCGGCCCCAGCGGTTCGGGCAAGACAACCCTGCTGACCATCATCGGCTGCCTGGCGCGGCCGACCGAGGGTCGCGTGCGGCTGGAGGGCGAGGACATCTCCGGCCTGCCCGAGCGTTTCCTGACCGAGATTCGGCGCAAGCGCTTCGGCTTCATCTTCCAGCAGTTCAACCTGATCAAGGGCCTGTCGGCGCTGGACAACATCATCCTGCCGGCCTACCCGACCGGGCGGCCGCGCCGCGAGTTGCTGGAGCGCGCCGAGGAATTGCTGGTCGGCCTCAAGCTCGGCCACCGCCGCCACGCCAAGGTCGAATGGCTCTCCGGCGGCGAACAGCAGCGCGTCGCCATCTGCCGTGCGCTGATCAACGACCCCGAACTGCTGATCGCCGACGAGCCCACCGCCAACCTCGACACCCACCTCGCGAATGAATTCATGGGCATCCTGGAAAGCCTCGCCGGTCAGGGGCGCACCATCCTGCTCACCAGCCATGATCCGCTGGTGGTCGAATCCGACGTGGTGCAGCGGGTGATCGACATGCGCGACGGCCGCATCATCGATTCGCGCTGACGCCGTATCGCCAGCGCCGACTTTCATGCTGTTCCAGCCCGCCATCATCGCACTCCTGCTGGCCTCCGCGCTGTGTGTGCTGGCGCTGGCGGCGAGCGCGCCGTTCGCGCTGGAAGTGATCCGGCGCTGGGACATCGGGAGCGGCAGCGAGCGGCAACTGCAACTCGAACGCCGCACCTACCTGTTCTCGACGCTGCTGAGCTTCGTCCTCGCGCTGCAACTCGCCGCCGTGCTGCTGTTCGTCTTCAATGCCGAGAAGATGTCGGGCATGTTCGTCGGCGCCATGTGCGCGGTAGGCACGCTCAACGTCAATGCTTTCGGCTTTCCGGCGCTCAATGCCAAGATCGCCGTGTTCTTCCTCGCCGCGATGTGGCTGGCGATCAACCACATCGACAGCCGTGCCCGCGACTATCCGCTGGTGCGAATCAAGTACGCGCTGCTGCTTTTGCTGGCGCCGCTATTGGTGGCGAGCGGCTGGGTCGAACTGCAATATTTCCTCGGCCTCAAGGCCGACGTCATCACTTCCTGCTGCGGCAGCCTGTTTTCCGAGGGCAGCCCGACACTGGCGGCCGAAGCCTCGGCCCTGCCGCCGCGGCCGGCGATGTGGCTGTTCTATGGCAGCCTCGGCGCCGCCATCGCGGTGGCGGCGTGGCACGGACTTGCCGGCGGGCGTGGCAGCGCCTACGCGCTGGCGGCAGCCAGCGCCATCGGCTTCGCTGCGTCCATCGCCGGCATACTTTCCTTCGTCTCGCTCTACATCTACGAGCACCCGAACCACCACTGTCCGTTCTGCATCCTCAAGCCCGAATACGGCTACCAGGGCTACTGGCTCTACCTGCCGCTGTTCGGCGCCACCGCGGCGGGCCTGGCAGTCGGCGCGATCCAGCCCTTTGCCCGCATCGCCAGCCTGCGCGAGATCGTGCCGGGCTTCTCGCGCAATCTCGCCGCCATCGCCGCCAACGGCTTTGCCTTGACCGCCGCCATTGCCACGGCGATGATCTGGCAATCCCGACTGATACTGCTGGAGCATTGATGCGATTTCTCATCACCGCGCTGTCGATCCTGCTGTTGGCCGCTTGCGGCGGCGACAAACCGCCGGCCAAACTCAACATCGGCGACATCGCGCCGACCTTCCAGACCTTCCGCGCCGACGGCATGCCCGCCCACTTCCCGGCGGCCTGGGCCGGCAAGCCGTTGGTGATCCGCTTCTGGGCCGACTGGTGCAAGTACTGCGAAGGCGAGATGAAGGACATCGAGAAGGTCTACCAGCGCCTCAAGCCGCGCGGGCTGGAGGTCATCGCGATCAATGCCGGACAGGACAGGAAGACCGTCGTCGAATTCATGAAAAAACTCGGCGTCAGCTACCCGGCGCTGCTGGACGAAGACTCCTCGATTGCAAAGCGCTACGGCGTGGTCGGCCTGCCCACCACCTACTTTGTTGACGCGAAGGGCATCGTGCGCGCCAAGCTGATCGGCGAAGCCGACGAGGCCGGCTTCGAGCGGGCGGCGCTGGAAGCCCTGAAATGAGTGCATCCCCCGACCCCAAGGCACCCTGCGACCTGTGCAGCCTGCCGGTAGGCATCAAGCCTTTCCTGCTGGAAACGCCGGAAAAATCCCTGGCCTTCTGTTGCGAAGGTTGCAAGGGAATTTACGAAATGTTGCACCAGATCAATAAATCGCCCGATCCGTTGGCGGACAATTAAATTGTGGAGATTCGAGGGAGCTCAAAATGATGAACGAAGAAATGATGAAACACGGTGCCGGCATGATGGGCGCGGGCGCGGGCATGATGAGCCATCCGGTGGCGAAAGGCGCAATGATGGCCGCGACCGGCTATGCGGCAACCCGCACATTGGTCGGCCACGGTTTGCTGCGCAGCCCCCTGATGTTGCTGGCGGGCGGCATTGCCGGTGGCATTGCGGTCGGCTACCTGCTGCGCAAGCATGAGAAGGAAATCGTGCTGGCGGTATCCAAGGCCATCGGCATGGGCAAGGACTTCGTCATGCAGCAGCGCGAGAACCTCGATGATCTGATGGCCGAAGCGAAGGAAACCGAAGCGCAGGCAGCCGCTGCGCCGGCGAGCCCGGACGCGCAAGCCGCCGAGTAGGGTTTCATGAATGCCAACGATCTGGCGCGACGCATTGTCGTCCGCCATCGGGAGGCCGGCTATTTGCGTCTGGAGCTTCCCGCGGAGCTTTGCCATGCCGGGGCCGCTGAGCTGATCGACGGCGCCCTGCGGCAGGTGGCGGGCGTCTATCGCGTGACGTTTTATGTCTCTCAACGTCGACTGGCCGTGAGCTACGACGCCCATGTCTGCACCGCCGCCGATGTGGCGCGGGGGTTGAAGGCCTGCCTGCATGCGCTGCCTGACGAAGCGATTGCCGCGGCGCCAGCCCGCAACACGATGACAACGCTGGCCGGGAAGCTCAACCCGGGCCTGCATGACGCTGCCCGCCAGGCGCGCCGCGCCTTTGCCAATCTGCGCGGCCGGATCGAGCGCCTGCGCCACCCGCAGGCCGCGCCCGGCAGCCTGCAGGCCAGGCTGCAGCCGATGCTGGCCAATGCACTGAGCGAAAAAGCGATCATCAATTTCCTCAACGACCTGGTCGCCTTCTACCTGGTCAAGGTGCATTGGGAACTCATCAGCCAGCGCTGGTTGAAAGACCCGGTCAAGCATGCCAATGCCTGGCTGACGGTGTTCTACCTGATGTTCCTGCTGGTGCGCTATCGCAAGGCGATTGCAGCCGAGGTTGCCAAGACCACGGCGAAGCCGGTGCCTGTCGCACAGCCATGAAAAACTTCCGCGTCGTCCATCGTCTTTCACGTCGCATCAGGCTCGTCGCGCCGGCGTTGAACAAGCAGCCCGAACGCTGCTACATCCTCGAAATCCTGCTGCGCAAGCACGGCGCGGTGAAGGACGTGCGGGCCGTGCCGCAGATCGGCTCGGTGACACTGCATTACGACCCGTCGCAGCTTGCCGAAGAGCGCCTGCTGGCGATCGTCGATGCCGTGATCGGCAATATCGCCGTGGCGCCAGCGCCGTCCGCAAGGGATACCGCCTCCGGGTTTCCCGGAGGCATAAATCTTTCGCCTGAGCCGGTTTCGGCGACGGCTATCGACGGCCCCGCGCAGGAATGCAACGCCGCCGTCGAAGGCATGACCTGCGCCTCCTGCGCGCTGCTGATCGAGATGAGCCTGCAGCGCGACCCGCGCGTGGATGCGGCGGCGGTTAACTTCGCCGCCGGCACGGTTACGGTCAAGGGCCATCTGCCGCGCGAGGAACTCTTCGCCACGGTCGGTCGGCTTGGCTACGAGGCGCGACCGATGGATACCCTGGCGCAGCGTCGGCTGATCGTCGAGCGCGAAAAGGCGCGGCTGGCCGATGCCAAGAAGCGCCTGATCCATGCCGCCTGGCTGACCGCGCCGGTGATGGTCTCCGGCATGCTGATGCATCAATCGCCGGTGCTGCGGCTGCTGGAACTGGGCCTGTCGACCGTCGTGGTATTCGGCAGCGGCAGCGAGATTTTCAGGAAGGCCTGGGCATTGGCGAAGCAGCGCGAAGCCAACATGGACACGCTGATCAGCATGGGCGCCGGCGCCGCATATCTCTACAGCCTGCCGGGCGTTTTGCGCCCGCATCACCACGTCTATTTCGAATCGGCGGCGGCCATCGTCGCCTTCGTCCTCGGCGGCCGCTACATGGAAGAGCGCGCCAAGGGCAAGGCCTCCGAAGCGATCCGCAAACTCATCGAACTGCAACCCGAAACCGCGATTCGCGTCACCGCCGGCGGCGACGAAATCATTGCCATCGACGACGTACAACCCGGCGATCGTTTGCGCGTGCGGCCCGGCGACAAGGTGCCGACCGACGGCGTGGTGGAGGAGGGCGCATCGAATCTCGACGAATCCATGCTCACCGGCGAATCGCTGCCGGTGTCGAAAGGCATCGGCGACGTCGTGGTCGGTGGCTGCCTCAACGGCAATGGCGGCTTCATCATGCGCGTCACGGCGGTCGGCGGCGACACGGTACTGTCGGGCATCGTCAAGCTGGTCGACCATGCGCAGGGCAGCAAACTGCCGGTGCAGAAACTCGCCGACCGCATTTCGGCGCGCTTCGTGCCGGCGGTGGCCGGCATCGGCGGACTGACGCTGGCGGGCTGGCTCATGGCCGGGCATCCGGCCTCGCGCGCGCTGGCGCACTCGGTGGCCGTGCTGCTGATCGCCTGCCCCTGCGCGCTCGGGCTGGCGACGCCGACCGCGATCATGGTCGGCACCGGACAGGCGGCGCGGCGCGGCATTTATATCCGCAACGGCGAGGCGCTGGAGACCGCCGCCACGCTGAACACGCTGGTGTTCGACAAGACCGGCACCATCACCGAGGGCAAGCCGACGGTGACGGATTTCCTGCTGCTCGAAGGGCGCGACGAAGCGCGCACGCTGGCGCTGGTCGCCGGGGTCGAGGCGCACTCCGAACACTTCCTGGCGCGCGCAATCAACGCCTGGTGCCGCGCACGCGCCGTGTCGCCGGCGCCGACTCTTGATTTCGAAGCCTGGCCCGGCCGCGGCGTCCGCGCCCTGGCCGATGACCACAGCGAAATCCTGGTCGGCAACGCCACGCTGCTGGAAGCGGCCGGCATCGACTTCCGCGCCCAACAGGATCAGGCGCAGGCCTGGGCCGAGCAGGGCAAGACGCCGGTGTATGTCGCCATCGACGGCGTCTGCGTTGCGCTGTTCGCCATTGCCGACCAGGCGCGCCCCGGGGCCAAGGAAGCCATCGCGCTGCTGCACCGGCTCGGGCTGCAAACCGTGATGGCAACGGGCGATGTCGCGGCGGTCGCGAATCACGTCGCGCGCCAGGTCGGCATCGACCGCGTCATCGCGCGCGCCACGCCGGCCGACAAGCTGGAACTGATCCGCGCGCTTCAAGCCGAAAACCGCCGTGTCGGCATGATCGGCGACGGCATCAACGATGCACCCGCGCTGGCGGCGGCAGACGTCGGCTTCGCCATCGGCGGCGGCGCCGACATCGCGGTCGAATCGGCCGACATCACGCTGGTCGGCGGCGACATCGCGCGCGTCGCCGGCGGCATCGAACTTTCGCGCCGCACCATGGGCATCATCCGCCAGAACCTGTTCTGGGCGCTGGGCTACAACGTCGTCGCGATTCCGGTCGCGGCGGCCGGCCGCCTCAATCCCATGATCGCGGCGGCGGCGATGGCCATGAGTTCGGTCTCGGTGGTCACCAACTCGCTGCGGCTGCAAAAGTAGCCGGGTGGATCACAGCCAGCACGCGCACATCGCCGAGTTTTCCTATTGGGCCGCGTTCATGGTCGGCCTGCTCGGCAGCGGCCATTGCATCGGCATGTGCGGCGGGCTGGTGTCGGGCTGCTTCATGAAGCTGCAGGCGAAGGGGCCGTGGCCCTACGCCGCCTATCACGCCTCGCGCATAGCCATTTACGCCGGCGTCGGTCTCGTCGCCGCGCTGCTCGGCACGGTGCTGGTGGCCAGCGGCATGACGGGGCTGGCGCAGGGCGTGCTGCAGATCCTCGCCGGCGCCATCGTGATATTGCTCGGCCTCGACCTGCTCGGCGTCTCGCCGATCCGCAACGCCTATGGTTTCGCGCCGATGGCCTGGCTGCGCAAACAGTTCGTCACCGCCTCGCAAAAAGGTCCGGTGCTCGGCGCCGCCATCAGCGGCGCGATCAACGGCCTGATGCCCTGCTCGATGACCATGGCCATGGCGGTCAAGGCCACCACCGCAGCGAGCCCGCCCGAAGGCATGCTGCTGATGCTGGCCTTCGGCGCCGGGACGCTGCCGTCGATGCTGTTCGCCTCGGTGCTGTTCGGCAAGCTCGGACCGAAACTGCGCGGCGGCTTGCAGAAGCTCGCCGCGCTGTTCGTCATTGCGCTGGGCGTGGCGACGCTGTGGCAGGGCGTGCGCTTCTACCTGGTGATGTACAAGCTGGTGGCCTGAACGCCGTGTCCCACCAGGGGACTTGTTGCGGGGCGTCGCCGGCACCGTCCGCAAGGGATACCGTCTTCGGCGCCACCGGAGACATGACTTTCCTCGCGAGAAAACGCCGGCGCGAGGCCGGCGTCGGTTTGCCGAGCGCGAGCTTCCTCAGAACTTGTAATTCATCCCCGCGTAAATCGAGCGGCCCATGCCGGGGATGGCGGTGCCCCAGGGCGGAGTTCCTGCGGATGCCGTCGGCGGCATGGTGACCCCTTGGCCGACGTAGGCGCCGCTCAGCGGATGGAAGTAAAGCCTGTCGAACACGTTGTCGATGCCGACATCGAAGCGCATCTGCTTCCAAGTGTAGCTGCCGCGCAGGTTGAGCAGGGCATAACCCGGCGTCACGACCTCGTTGCGGACTTGCGAAACATCCGACTTGCGCGCCACGAGCTGGGTTTCCGCCGTGCCGCTCCAGTTGCCGAGATTCTGTTCCAGCGCCAGCTTGGCGTTCAGCGGCATGATGTTGTAGAGATTGTCGCTGGCGCCGTCGGCCGTCTTGCCCCTGACATAGCTCAACATGCCGGACAGGGTGAAGCTGCCGAATCCGGTATTGCGCGCCAGCGGCAGATGGCCGGTGATGTCTAGGCCATGGAGCCTGGCGTCCTGGTTGCCGTACTTGAGGAACACGAAGTCGTTGGTTCGGGTCACGTTCGCCGCGACGCAGACCCCCGCGCCGGTGAAGCAGCGCTGGGCGTTGATGTAGTCCTTGACGTAGGTGGCGTAGGGCGTCACCTTCAGCCCCCAGCTCTTTTGTTCGGCATCGTGCCAGTCGAAGGTGGCGCTCAGCGTGTGCGCGACTTCCGGCTTCAGGTCGAGGTTGCCGACGTAGCCGTTGCCGTCGCCCACCATGTTGATCATGAACATGGCCATGCCGCCGGTCGACCATGTGTAGCGCTCATACAGATTGGGCGAGCGGGTCTTGCGCGCATAGCCGAACTCGATGGTTTGTGTTTTCGTCGGCGCATGGCGGGCGAGGGCGGTGATGTCCCAGTTGCGATCGGTCTTGCGGCGGTCGCTGTTGTTGAATCGCGTGGCGTCGGCCGCGTAGCCTGCGTTGTAGCCCTGGACGGTGCCAGTATTCATCTTCACGGTTTCGTGACGCACGCCGAGCAGGCTGGTCCATTGCGGATTCCAGCGAGCCTCCCACTCGCCGAACACGGCATGGCGGTCGCGTTCCCCATTGTTGATGTCCCAGAAGGTGTTCGGCGACATGCCGCCATTGCCCGCCGGCGGCCACCAGTCGCTGAAACGATACTGCTGGAGCTCGGCGCCGACGCGCAGCAGGTCGCGTTCCGACAGGATGATGTCGGCCTTGAGGGTCGCGCCGGTGTTGCTTCCTTCCGTGTCCATCGGCATGCCGGGCGCCGGAATTGCCACCGGCGGCGGCGTCGGATTGCCCCGGTACCAATAGGCCTTGTCTTCCAGGAAGTTCATCTTGTGCCGCGTCTGCTCGCGGTAGACGCGCGCCTGCAGGCTGCCCCAGTCGAACTGGCCGGTGTAGCGCAGGTTGAGATGCACGCCGTCGTTGGCGGTCATGTCCATGCGCTGGTTCGGAAAGCCCTGGTAGGGAATGTCCTGCGTGCCGACCTTGAACTCGACCAGGTGATTGTCATGACGCAGGGCGAAGCCCAGCGACTGGTTGGTCGACTTGTACATGGTCGAGCCGACTTCATCGCCCGCCAGCCATTTGGTCGAGTTCTGGATCGAGCGGCCATCGGCGATGAAGGCCCGTCCCGCCGGCTTGAAATTGCCGCCGGCCGTATAGTCGTCGCCCTTCGCGGTCGAGCCGCTGTAGCTCACGCTGAGTTTCTCGCTGGCGATGGTCGCGGAAAGGTTGCCGCCATTGGCGTTGCCGTTGCTGCGATAGAACACGCCGGCCTCGCCCTTGGTCAGCGTGCCCTGGCCGGCCCTGGCGAATTCCGGCGTGGCGGAGTCGACCAAAATCGTGCCGCCGATGCTGTCGCCGCCGGAACTCACCGGCGCAATCCCGGCGAAGACCTTGATGCTGCCTACTGCCGTCGGGTCGATGTAGGACAGTGGCGGATTCATGTGGTTGCCGCAGGCGGAGATCAGGTCCATGCCGTCCACCTTGATGCGCAACCGGTCGTCGGCCAGGCCGTGGATCGCCGGCAGGCTGGAAACCGCGCCGGCGCCGTAGAGGCTGACGCCGGGCACGTCGCGCAACAGGGTGGCGGTATCGCTGGTGGCTGCGCGCTGGCCCGCGAGGCTGACGCTATCCACCGCATCGCCACGGAATTTCTCGGCGGTGCTCTGGCCGGTAATGACTAGGGTACTCAGGGTTTTCACATCGTCGGTCGCGAAGGCGATGCAGGGCAATGCCGCTAGGGTAGCTGACAGGAATTTTCGTTGCATTGGAGTTGATCCGATAGTGGCAAGACAATTGGAGACAGATGAATTGCCGCGCATGTTAGAGGCCGGCGATCACGCGCTCGTGCGACCGAAGGCCGCATGTGACGATCGGCCGCGCGGCAAGCCGTCGCAGCTTGTTGTCGGCAGACATGTCTCTTGATTTTGATCAATGAAATCGGAACGGCACGGTCGGCGATCTGCGACTTGATGTCACATGCGGTGATATGCCACATGAAATTTCGGTAGGCGAAGCGAGAATATCGGTTCCATTCCGCGCATTGAAACCGGGCACTCATGATCAGCATCAATCTTTCTGACGAGGTCGCCATCAGAGTCCGGCGGATCCTGGAGGATCGCAACTGCTCCGGGGAGATCGCCAGAATTGCGGGCGAGGTACTCGATCTGACCGTCCTTCTCGAAACGTGGCCCGTTCCCCGCTCGTCGAATCTCGATGAGGATTGGAGGCGGAAAGTATCCGAGTTGTGCCGTCTCTTCGGTGGCAATCTGTGTGGCGCGCAGCAATGCACGGCGCATCAGGACATCGAAAGTGACCTGCTTTGCGGAATCAGCCGGACGACGAATCAGGACGAGAGTCATCCATGACGACGCCGGGTCATCATCCCTGCATCATTGTCCAGCGGGTTCGGTGACGAAGCCGATGCGCGTGAGTCCGGCCTTGGCCGCGGTTGCCATCACCTCGGCCACGCGCTCATAGCGCGCATTGCGATCGGCGCGCAGGTGCAGTTCAGGTTGCGGTTGCCGCTGCGCCTCCGCTTTGAAACGCGGGCCGAGATCGCCAAGGCTCACCGGCTCGCCGCTCCAGAACAGTTCGCCGCTTTCGCGGATGCCGAACTCGATGTGCTCGGGCTTGGTCACATTTGCGCTGGAGGACGCCTTGGGCAGGTCGATCTTCACCGCATGCGTGAGCAAGGGCGCGGTGACGATGAAGATCACCAGCAGCACCAGCATCACGTCCACCAGCGGTACCACGTTCATGTCGGCCATCGGCGGCGTGTGGCGACGGCTGTCGAAGCTTCCCATTGCCATGTCATGCCTCCCGTCGGGCCGCCCCAAGGGAGGCATGCGCCCCCTCGGGGGGCAGCGAATGAAAGTGAGCGTGGGGGCTCATCATGCCTCCCGTCGGGCCGCCCCAAGGGAGGCATGCGCCCCCCGGGTGGGCAGGGGATGAATGTGGGCTTGGGGGTTCAGGATTTCTCCGGCAGGTTTGCCCACGGTGAGCAGGACGTAGACGTCGTGCGCGAAGGCGTCCAGCCGGGCCAGCCAGAGGCGGTTGCGCCGATTGAAGGCGTTGTAGGCGAGTACCGCGGGAATCGCCACGGCCAATCCCAGCGCCGTCATGATCAGCGCCTCGCCGACCGGGCCTGCCACCTTGTCCAGCGTTCCCTGCCCGGAAAGACCGATCTGCACCAGCGCGTGGTAGATGCCCCATACGGTGCCGAACAGGCCGACGTAGGGGGCTGCCGAGCCGGCCGAAGCCAGCACCGTCAGGCCATGTTCCGCGGCGGCGGACTCCTGCTCGATGCCGTTGCGCAGCACTCGCGTCAGCAACTCGCCAAAGCCGCCGGCCGCGGCCAGGTTCTGCTGCCCGTGCGCGGCGTTGTTCGCGGCTGCCTTGAGCGCCTGTCGGGCCAGTTCGGAGAAGGGATTGGCCAGTGCCGGATCGGTGAGCACGGTGTCCGCCGCCTGCAGTGACGGCGCTGCCCAGAAGCGGGCGAGAAAGGCGTCTGCCCGCTTTTGCGCCAGCGTGTTGGCAATGGCACGGGTAACGATCAGGTACCAGCTTGCCACCGAAAGCATCAGCAGCACGGCGAGCACGCCCTTGCCGACACCGTCGGTCTGGGAAAGGAAATGGGCAAAGCCAAGCCCGGTGGCTGCGGTCGGTTCCATGAGTCAGTGTCCTTGCAAGACGAAATGAAAGGGTTGTTTCGCGATGGCGCGCGTCGGCTGGCCATTGCGCTGCGGCGGGTTGCAGCGCCAGGTCTTCACGGCGGCCAATGCGGCATGATCGAGGCGCTCGAAACCGCTGGCGGTCTCGACTTTGGCGTTTGCTACCAGTCCCTGTTCGTCGAGTTCGACGCGCAGTACGACAATGCCAACCTCTCCGAGGCGACGTGACATGGCCGGATAGACAGGCGGCGCGCGTTCCGGACAAGCCAGCGAAAGTTCCGATCCGAGGGCCATCGGATTGGCGGACAAGGGCATGCGCGGCGCGTCTATCACCGGTTCTTGGCGGGGAGGCAGCGGCGCAACGTAGTCGATCGGTGCCGTTACGGGGGCTTCGGCCACCAGTTGTCGTGGCTGCGGCTTTTCCACGCGTTGAGGTTTAGGCGGTGGCGACTTTGGCTTCTCTGCTTTCGGCGGTGCCGGCGGCGCGATGAAGTGGACAAACAAGGCGTCGATCGTGCTTGACGACGGCAGCAGACGATGCTGCCAGAGCGCTCCCAGCGCCGCTGCATGCAGCAGGATAACGAATACGAGGCCGGGCCAGCGCGGTGACGCTGCGATCATTCCGCAGCCTTTGTGAATGCCGGGCGGCGCAAGCGGCGCCAGCCGATCACCACGCCGCTGATGCAAAGTACGAAACCGCCGATGCTAAGCAGGATTAGCGTCGTGTCCCAGAGAGGGCGGCGATTGACGAATCCGCGCAGATCGAAACTGTGAAGGAAATTGAACAGCCAGCGTCGGACTCTCCCGGTACTGTCGAGGCTGTTGAAAATACTTGCGGTATGGGGATC
Source organism: Sulfuritalea hydrogenivorans sk43H (assembly GCF_000828635.1). Taxonomy (GTDB): domain Bacteria; phylum Pseudomonadota; class Gammaproteobacteria; order Burkholderiales; family Rhodocyclaceae; genus Sulfuritalea; species Sulfuritalea hydrogenivorans. Next base: position 2,643,226 of record NZ_AP012547.1, on the reverse strand, counting down.
GAGATGGACCCAGGTGTGGTGCGGATCGTCGAATTCCACCCGCAACACCGGCAGGCGCCGTTCAATATGGCCGCTCAGGTTGTGCGGCTGACGACCATAGTAATAGTTGTCGTAGTCCGTCAGAAGAGTCGCGCGGATGATAGTGTAATCGGGGATCAGCCTTGCGGCGGCAGCGAGCAAGGCATCTTTCGGAATCATCTCAATGGGTCTGTTGGCGTTACTTGAATCGTCGGCGGCAACGATTTCGGAACGTCCGTCAGCGGCACGCAGGAGATAATACGGATGCCCATCGAACAGCCTGACGCTGATTTCTCGAACCGGGAAATTGGCTCGTCTGACGGCTTCGCCAGGCGAGAGCGTGAAACGGGCGTGCTCAAGGCTGACTCCGGCAAATGCGCGGTGGTCCGGCCTGGGACCACCGGATTCAAAGACTCTCCACGGGTTGAGGGAAAGCATTCCGCTCAAGACCCAAGTCAGGGTGATCAATCCGAAGAGCAGTCCGGAAATGTGGTGCCAGCGTGTCCAGTTGTTTCGGTAAGGGCTGCGCGATCCGTTGGCGAATCTGCCCTTGAATCGCCAGCGCAGCACGCCAACCCACATGCCGAGCAGTGCGAGTACTGTCCCGACGAGGGCGGTATAAATGATGATGTCGGATCGCCATTTATCGAAGAACTCGCCTTTGAGCGGATAGAAAAAATGGAGGATCGCACCGAGATAGTTCCAGCCGCGTTCCAGTCGCGTCGAATCGCGAATGACTTCACCGGTGCGCGACGAGATGTACAACTCTGTTCCGTTGGTGTCGTTCAGGGCGATGCGGAACAATGGACGATGATGGTCCAGTCCGCGGGATACAGTGAAGATATCCTGGCGAACCACTTCCATCAGGCTCGGTTGGCTTTCCGGCGCAAATGCCCGGGCGACCATCAGTGCATGGGCTTCGTCGACGTGATCCATTGCCTTGCCGGTGGCGGCCTCAACCGCGGTCTGGCGGTTGCGCCCGTCACTTGCGAGCCAGTAGGGAGCGTTGCCTATCATCACCAGACTCAATGCCGGCAAACCGTCGCCAACTCTGCCTCGTGCTGGTTTTTCGCTCGCGCTGGATATTTCCGGCAGGGCTTTCCGGGCAGCCGATAACGCCTGCTGCGGCGATATGCAGCAGCTTTCGCTCAGCGAGAGGTCGGGCAGGTGTTCCAGTCGTTCAAGCGGTGTCAGCTTCGGGTAGCCCACGTACATCATCACTACGCCCGAAAGAAACCACACTGCCATGAGAAGGCATACGGCGATGCCCGTCCAGCGATGCGCGATATAGAGCCAACGCTTCGCGACACTCATGATCCTCATCGTTCCTGTTTCAGAACTTGCTTTGCAAGACCAGCTCAAACGCACGCGGCTCGCCGATGCGGACCTGGCTGCTGCCCGACGTGAAGTAGATTTCGTCGCCGAGGTTGCGTCCGCGCAATGTCAGCGTGTTTTGACGGTCAATCTTGTAGGACACGCTGGCACCCCACAAAGTGTAGGCGTTGAAACGCTGCTCGTTTGCAACGTCGGCGTAGCGGTCGCCGACATACCGTGTTTCCAGCGTGGTGGACCACGCCGCATTGGCATCCCATGTTAGATAGAGGTTGGCGACGTGTGCCGGGATGTTGGTCGGGCGGTTACCGGCGCGGGAGACGGCGACAGTGCCGACTTTCTGTATGAATTTGTCGTACTGGGCCGAAACCACGGCGAGATTGCCTTGCAGTCGCCATTGCCGATTCAGGCGAATCCCCGCTTGGGCTTCAATGCCGCGTGAAGACTGCTGGCCGATCGGAACGCTGACGTTGGGATTGTCCGGGTCTGGCGTCGAGAGGTTCTTGCGGACGATCCTGTAAGCCGCCAGCGTCGCGTTGCCGCGACCTTCGAGAAAATCGAATTTACTTCCGAGTTCTATTTGATTGCCGGTGGTCAGATCCCAGTTCTGGATGGCGCCGTAGTTGGTTGTGGTGAGGATGCCAGCGGGCGGATCGGCGGCGGTGCTGTAGGTGAGATAGGCGTTGGCGGTCGGGGTCATGTCGTACATGAAGCCAAGTCGCCCTGTTAGCGGCGTGTAGGTCTGCTCGAAGTAGAGCGGGTTATCCGCATTTACGGTACGGAAGTTTTGCACCGCCAGTTTGATGTGTTCCGCGCGCAATCCGGAAATGAGTCCCCATCTGTTGGTAAGTTTGGTCAGGTTTTCGGCATAAATGGCCTTGGTGTATAGGCGGTTGGTACGTTCCGGATTGGTCGCGAGGCCGGTGCCGGCAATCTGGAAATAGTTGCCAACCGTGAAATTCACCGGGTCTACCGTGTTGACGTTGGTGACGGTGGCAGCCGGGTAACGGGTTTGCTTGTTGCGACTGATATCCAGCCCGATCGATGACGTGGATGGCATGCCCAGAAGCGTGCCCTTGTGCAACAGTTCAATCTTGTCGCCGATCAGGCTTTGGCCGTGCGCGGTGGCATATGCCGAACCGCGCGTGACAAGCGTGTTTGCGGCGTTGTAGCGATATGACTCGACGTTACGGTAGTCGCGATCGGCGTCGTAGTGATAGAGCGTATTCTTGATTTGCGTGGCAGCCGACAGGCGATAGTCAAGGATGGAACGGAACCATTGCACGTCCTGCTCGTAGGCGCCGTCGGCGGCGTTGTAGTTCTTGAAACGAACGGCCGGATCGAATTGCGAATTGACCGTGGGATTGAGCAGCGGCGTTCCCCAGTAGGGCTGCTCGTCCTTTGTCTGGTATTCCCAGGCAAGGGTGTGGGACAGGCGCGGACTGATCTCCCACAGCCATGAACCGGCGAAGACAAAGGACCGCCCATCGGTCCGCTCAACATAGCCATCCCACCCTTGAGTGCTGACATCCGCACGCAGAAAGTGATGCGAGTCCGCGTCGCCGACTCGTCCATTGACGCCGTATGCTGCCTGGTACTGACCAAAGCTGCCGGCACGAAACAGGGTCTCCTGAGTCAATGGCTGGTTGGTCGCCAGCTTGCTCACGTAGTTCACCGCGCCGCCGACAGCCCCTGATCCGTAGAGGAAGCTTGAGGCGCCGCCGAGCACCTCGACGCGATCCAGGAGCCACGAGTCCACCGGAAACGTGGAAATGATGTAGCCGACGTCGATACCGTTGAACATCTGCGTGATCTGGGAACTGGTGAATCCGCGATAGGACAGGACGCCTCCCGATCCTGGGGTGCCGTGTTCGGAGATACCCGGCGCGCTGCTGACAGCCTCTATCGTGCTGCGAGCACCCCGCTCATCGATCGTGTCACGATCCACGATGTTGACGGTGGCCGCCGTTTCGCGCGCCGTCAGCCCAAGCCGGCTACCGGTCTGGGTGGTCGTGTCGAGCGGCAGTCGGGCGTTTGGCTCTAGGCCCGCGCCGGTAACGGTGATGGCCGGGAGGTTCGTCTGTGCGTGCGCTGCTGGAATCGCGACGAGTCCAGCAATGGCGAGTGCCGCCCAGCATTTATTGACGCGCTCACTCGGACGAGGATATCTGGTCTTCATTGTTGCTTCCTTGGGATGATGTTCGAGCCGTTGTGACGACAGACTCGCGGTCAAGTTGAGTTACCCGTCAGTCGTCGTCGCAAATAATTAGGGTGGCGAATTCTGTCGCCGTTCGGACCAAAAGTTATGCGGCGAAACGCCACATGCGGCGATTCGCCGCGCGGCATGGTGTCGCGCTGTTGCCTCGACTGGCCGATTTTTGATCGTGATCAAAGACGCGCGTGAAATTGCGCTGCCGCACGCCGCGCTGCGGCAAAATGCCGCAGAGAAAGTGCATTCGCAACGCCTAATATTGCACTGCACATTTCCCATTAATGAAGGAGTCCATCATGGACAGACGCGAAGCACTCAAACTCTCATTGCTCGCCGGAGTCGGCCTGGCGGCCGGCGGCGCGCAGGCGCAGCAGGCCTGTGCCACGGATGGTACGCCGGCGCAATTCACGCCGAAGAAGCCGGCAGATGCCAAGCCGCTGGAAAACGAGCTGGAAAAGTATCCGAAGTGCCCCTACTGCGGCATGGACCGCAAGGAGCATCACCGCACCCGGATGCTGGTCCAGTACAGCGACGACCTGGTCGACGGCACCTGCTCGATCCATTGCCTGGGCCTGAGCCTTGGCGTGAACATCGACCGCGAACCGAAGGCGATCCTGGGTCCGGATTACGGCAGCACGGCCGAGCCGCGTCCGCTGCTGGCGGTGGAGAAACTGACTTACCTGATCGGCGCCGACCTCAAGCATGCGATGACCAAGCGCAGCAAGCATTCCTTCGCGGCGAAGGAAGTGGCGGAACAATTCAAGCAGAAACACGGCGGGGAATTCGGCGACTTCAACGAGGCGCTGAAGCAGTCCTATCTCGACATGGCGGCCGACGTGGCGCAGATTCGCAAGAACCGCGAGGAGCGTCGCAAGAAAATGATGATGCACAAGCAGGGCTGAGGCTGCCATGAATCGCCGCGCACTGCTCCTGTTCCTGCTCGCGTCGCTGCTGCCCGCGGCGACGCTGGCGCAGGGCGCGGCGAAGTTGCCGAAGCCGGGGCCGAAGGATCTTTGCCCGGTGTGCGGCATGCTGGTCTCGAAGTACCCGAACTGGATCGCCACCATCGTGTACAAGGATGGTCACGCGCACCATTTCGACGGCGCCAAGGACATGTTCAAGATGTGGTTCGAGCCGGCGAAGTATGTCGCCGGCCACAAGCGCGAGGACATGGCTGCATTGTGGGTCACCGACTTCTACAACCTGCAGCCGGTCGATGCGCGCAAGGCCTGGTTCGTGGTCGGCTCCGACGTGCTGGGGCCGATGGGCCATGAGCTGGTCGCGCTGGCGAGCAGGGAGGATGCGGCCGATTTTCTCAAGGATCACAAAGGCAGGCGCATCCTCACGTTCGAGCAGGTGGCGAAGGATCTTCCCTTCAGGCTCGACGACGGAAAGTTCTGAGCTAGCGTCACCGCCGCCGCCGTACCGCCGGCGCCGACTTATAATCTGTTACTTCGCGTCGGACAACCGTTGCCGACGCCCAATTGCCATGACCAAGACCAATCATCACAGGAGCTGCCAGGGACGCAGCAATTGCAACGCCTGCGCGCTACGGCTCGAGATGGTGTGCGGCGATGTTTCGCTGGAAGACCTGATCGATTTCCATGCCGGGATCGACGATTTCGATTTCGCGCCCGGCGCCACCCTGTTCGCCATGGATACGCCGGCCGACGCGGTGTATTGCATCCGTGGCGGCGCGGTGAAGATGGTGCATTACGAACCCAGCGGCGTGGTTCGCATCGTGCGCGTGCTGAAGATTGGCGATGTCGCCGGACTCGAAGCCACCTTCCGCGAGCGTCACGAATATTCCGCGATTGCGGTCGGCACGGTGCGGGCCTGCCGCATTCCGATGCCGTACTTCCACAAGTTCATCGAGAGCCACGGCAGCCTGCAGATGCGCCTGATGGAGACATCGCAGGCGGCCTTGAGCGAGGCGCAGAACTGGCTGGCGCAGATTGTCGGCGGCAACATTCCGGCGCGCACCCGCATGGCGCGGCTGCTGTTGAAGCTGCGTACCGGAAACAGCGACCGCATCATCCGCTTCACCGGCGAGGACATGGCGGCGATCCTCGGCATTACCTTCGAGACCGTCAGCCGCCTGGTTTCGGAGTTCAAGCGGCTCGGCATCCTGCAGTACATCTACGGCAGCAAGAACACCAAATATTTTCGCGGCGACATTGCCGCGCTGGAAAAAATCGCACAAGAGGGCTGAGTCCGGAATGAAAAACCAACATACAGTCGGCATGTCGGCAGCGCCGCGAGCGGGAACAAGGCTTTCGGTGCGGAATCTGATGCGGCATCTGGGCCTGCTTTGCGGCCTGGCCGCAATTGCCGCGTCGTCGATCGCGGCCGATCCAGCGCCGCTTTACCAGCAGCATTGCGCCGTCTGCCACGGTCCCGGCCGGCTCGGTGTGACGGGGCCGGCGTTGCTGCCGGAGAGTCTGGCGCGCTTGCGCAAGCCCGAGGCGATCAAGACCATTACCGAAGGCCGCGCCGCGACCCAGATGCTGGGTTTTGCGGACCGCCTCAACAAGGATGAGATCGCCGCGCTGGCCGACTACATCTATACCGCCGTGTCGCCAGCGCCGACTCTCTCCGAGGCCGACATCAAGGCTTCGCGCATCGTCAATTTCGCACCGGGCAGCCTGTCGGCCAAGCCGGCCGAGGTGTTCCAGGGCGTGGACATGATGAACCTGTTCATCGTGGTCGAGACTGGCGACCACCACGTCACCATTCTCGACGGCGACAAGCTGGAGCCGATCCACCGTTTCCCTTCGCGCTACGCCCTGCACGGCGGGCCGAAGTTCACGCCCGACGGGCGCTACGTGTTCTTCGCCTCGCGCGACGGCTGGATCACCAAGTTCGACATCTGGAACCTCAAGGTGGTGGCCGAGATCCGCGCCGGCATCAATACGCGCAACGTCGCCGTCTCCGGCGACGGCAAATACCTCGCGGTGGCCAACTACCTGCCGCACACACTGGTGCTGCTCGACGCCGACCTCAACCTGCTCAAGGTGCATCCGGTGCTGGACAAGGACCGCAAGGAAAGCTCGCGCGTCTCGGCGGTATATGACGCCGCGCCGCGCCAGAGCTTCGTTGCCGCGCTGAAGGACGTGCCCGAGGTGTGGGAGATCAGCTACAACCCCAAGGCCGACGACATCCCCGTCGGCATGATCCACGACTTCAAGTACAAGGAAGGCAGCTTCATCCCCGGCTTCCTGAATCCGCGCCGCACCTTCCTCACCGAGCCGCTCGACGATTTCTTCTTCACCCAGAATTATTCCGAACTGATGGGTTCCAGCCGCGAGGCGGGCAAGGGCCAGGTGGTGCACCTCGATGTGCGCAAGAAGATCGCCGACCTCAAACTCCCCGGCATGCCGCACCTGGGTTCCGGCATCACCTGGAACTACAAGCCGCCGCAGGGGGCGCAGGATCGCATGGTGATGGCCACGCCAAACCTCAAGGAAGGCCTCATCACGGTGATCGACATGAAGGACTGGAGCACGATCAAGACCATTCCGACCCTCGGCCCCGGCTTTTTCATGCGCAGCCACGAGAACACGCCCTATGCGTGGACCGACTCGATGATGTCGAAAGGCAAGGACACGCTGCAGGTGATCGACAAGCGCACTCTGGAGAAAGTCGCCGAGGTGAAGACCAACCCGGGCAAGACCCTGGCCCACGTCGAGTTCACTCGCGACGGCAAGTACGTGCTGGCCAGCCTGTGGGAGCGCAAGGCCGACGGCGGCGCGCTGATCGTGTTCGACGCGGCCACCTTCAAGGAAGTGAAGCGCATCCCGATGGACAAGCCGGTCGGGAAATACAACCTCTACAACAAGATCATGCGCTCGGAGGGAACCAGCCACTGAGGCTGGCGGGGATTGCCGCCTCGTGCAGTCACACTGTCAGACTATTCGGCCTGCTGTCAGATCAAATATCAGGCCATTAATTTCGCATCAGCCTTGAGATTTTCATTGCACTATTGCTTCGTCGCGTAGATCAAACTACTGTCATTTACCGTGCCTTCAAGCCGGGAAGCACTGACAGGACGAAGTTTTACCGTGCTATTCGGGTGGTCACTGATATTCACTATTTGAAACTCAAGCTGATCATCTAAAAGCCGCGCATTCGAAAACGGCTTTTTCACGCCAGCTCCAATAAATCCTTTCCATTCGTAGGCACCGGCAATCAGAATATCGTTGTTCCTGCCGCGAGTGATTTCAAAATGGCACGTGTGGCCGGGTCCGGTCGCAGCCTTCATGACACAAATCCATTTCCCCACATAGATGTCTGTCGCCTTTGTTTCTTCCGTCTGAATCCTGGCCAGCCGCAGTCGTGCCAGGCCGGCATATTTTCCATTCGGAAAGCGTTCCAGGTAGGTTGCAACATCGGCTTTACTCCCCTGTTCAGCTGTCTTCCAGGCATTTGATTCCTCCTGCGTGGCTGCTTCCTCCTTGAGTTGATCAAGGCGCGCCATCGCCAGCTGAACATAGTGGCCGCGAGAATACTGCTTCAGATAGATTTCATAATCGGCCGGGTTGTTGCTCTGTTCGACTGCCTGCCAAAGCATCCTTTCGGCTTCATCAACAGCCGTTGCAGGCGGAGGAGGCGTTTCAGGCGCAGCAAGGGATGGCGTCAGTGCAGCTCCCGGCATGAAGTAGAAATCGCCAGTCAGGCTGGAGGACTCCCATGGGATCTGGGTTTCCCCGCTCTTCTTGAGCACGTTGGTGCGGACACGCTTGAAGACGTCCTCGACCTTCCGGTTGGGCTCACCCATGGCACGGAGCAGTTCCTGGGTGTAAAGACCATTGCGGCCCGTTCCATCCGACGCAGTCTTGCCTGGAGCAGTGGCGTAAGCCACCAGGGTACCCGCCGGTGCATTCATCTGCGCAAGACCGCCACCGCCGCTGCTGCGGAACTTGCGTTCGAAGGGGTTGTTGCGGCAGGCGTCGAGGATGACCATGCTGACGCGAGCAGGCGCGAGTTTATCGAGCAGTTGGTCAGCATCAGCGGCTTCGCTGCTGACGGCGGCTTCACTGAGGATTTCGGCATCGACGGGGATCAGGTAGTTCTTGCCGCGCACCTGCATGCCGTGGCCAGCGTAGAAGAACAAGGCGACACTGCCATCCGAGAGTTTGCCGCCGAACTCCGTCATGGCGCGCAGCATTTGCTTGAGATTGACATTGGTCTTGAGCGTGACGTCGAAGCCAAGACTCCTGAGCTTGGCCGCGATGTCGCTGGCGTCATTGACGGGGTTCTTGAGGGCCGCCAGGCCGGGATAGGCACTGTTGCCGATGACCAACGCGACGCGCTTCTCGCCGCCGGCCGCGACTTGCAGGTTGCGGCTGTCCGGCGCGGCGCCGGCAAGGCCGTTCCAGAACAGCAGCAACAGGGCTAGAAGGAATGACCCAGGGTGCATGATCAGACCATTTTACTGGAGAGGGCTGAAGCGGGCCTGTTTGCCGCGCCAAAATTACCTTGCGCGACCAGGCCGGCAGGACGGCAATTCTTGCGGATGCATCAGTCAAACCTGCGCGGCACGGTTTGACTCCGGGTCGCTAGCCGTTCGCGCTACTGGCTCTGGATTTCCGACGGCAGGGACCATGCGCGCAGTGCGCGCAGCAGCGGCCGCTTCTTGGCCTGATGTGCCTGCATGCGGCGCAGGATGTCGTCCAGGGTGCGCATGGCTTCGGTGATGTGCGGCCCCTTGTTGAGCATCACGCATTCCGCGCGCTCGCCCATGGCGGCATCGGTGATTTCGGCGCGCGAGGGCAGGCCGGTTTTGGCCAGCGTTTCGAGAACCTGGGTGGCCCAGATCACCGGCATGTGCGCGGCTTCGGCAGCCCAGAGGATTTCCTCCTGCACTTCGGCGAGGCGTTCGTAGCCGCATTCGACGGCGAGGTCGCCGCGCGCGATCATGATTCCGGCCGCCTTGCAGGCCATCGCCGCGAACATCAGTTCGGGAAGGTTCTCGAAGGCCCGTCGTGTTTCGATCTTGAGCACGATGCCGAGGTCCGGCTTGCCAAGCTGGCGCAGGCCGGCGCGTAGCGTCGTGATGTCGCTGGCGCGCTGCACGAACGACAGCCCGACCAGATCGGCTTCCTCGGCGACGATGGCCAGATCCTCGATGTCCTTCGCGGTCAGGGCCGGCAGCTTGAGCTGGCTGTCCGGCAGGTTGATGCCCTTGTCGCCGGCCAGCTTTTCGCCGCAGTCGCGGGCATGGGTGATTTCGACTTCGAGCCAGTCCTTTTCAATGCGCCGGATCACGCCGCCGATGCGTCCGTCGTCGAACCAGATGCGTTCGCCGACGCAGACGTCCTTGAAGATTTCGGGCAGGGTGCATGCGACGGCGGGAACCGGCTGCCGCTGCTTTTTCTTCGACTTGAAAACCGGCGCGTGATTGGCATCGCGCGTCAGGCGCAGGATTGCGCCGCGCACCAGTTCCAGGCTGCCTTCCGGACTGGGCAGGTCGGACACGTCGCTGCTGCGCGGGCGAGCGCCCTTGCGCCGGCGCTTGAGCCGGGTTTCCGGGACCAGGTAGGCCGTCCGGGTGCATTCCGCGAGGACGCCGGCATCTTCGCATTGCACTACCAGCAGGCTGCGTTTGGCGCCGCGCGCGTCGGTCAGGTCGAGATGGTCGCCGGGTTCAAGCTGTTCGAGCCAGGCGGCGTCGACACCGATGTGGGCTTGCGCGCCGGCGATCGGCAGGCTCGCTCCGCTGGCGCGCAAACCGACGAGGCAGGGCGTGACGACGCGGCCGAACCCGTCGCGCAGGGGCCGCAGCTTGAGCACGGGGGCGCCCGCGGGAATGATGCCGGTGCGCAGCTTTGGTCCGCCGACATCCATGAGGATGCGCACCGGCCGCCGTTCCGCCCTGGCTGCACGGCGGACGTTGGCGGCCATGGCCCGCCACGCGTCCGGTCCGTCATGGGCGCAGTTGATGCGGGCGATGTCCATGCCGGACTGCACCAGTTGCCGGATCATGCCGAAATCGGCCGCGGCTTCGCTCGGCAGGGTGACCATGATGCGTACCGCCCGTCCCGGAGGCGGCGCTCCGAGCAGTTCGTCGGTGTGCCGTTCGAGCAGCTTCCGGCTGCTTCCCATGCCCGCGGGCTCGTCCTGCAAGGGTGGGCGCCAGGGCTTGCCGGTCATCCGGTGCAGAATGCCGAGGACCTTGTCGAGGTTGGCCAGGACGTGGGATTCGGCGCGCCCGAGCGAGGACAGGCCGACGCGGGCCAGCGATTCCTGCAGCGGGCGGCGATCGCTCTGGCGCAAGCGCAGGTAGTGGGCGAAATTGCGGGCGCTGGCCCGATGGCCGGGGTCGAGCTTGTCCAGTTGGGGCGCCAGGCTGTTCTCGTAGGCCAGCAATTTGTCGCGCAGCGTCCACAGTTGCCCGATGATGCCATCGCAGGCGGCTTCATCCCAGGTGTCCGGGTCCTGTACGCCTGAAATGGCGGCAGGGCGTGGCGCCGTCTTTGCCGCGCCATGTTTGCCTCGCGATTTTTTTATCGGATGAGGAGTTTTCGCAGCCATGATGCGGGGTTGGCTTCTTCAGGGATTCGGTGACAGCCGTCCTGCCGGATCAGGGTTTCTTGCTCCACTTGCCTTGTGCGTCGCGCAGCCACCAGCCGGATTTCCACTGCTTGTTCCAGCGTTCGCGCATCAGTTCCCAGATTTCAGGCTCGGCGTCGCGCCGGTGGTTGCTGTCGGCGAGGGCCTGGATCAGGGCCCTGCGCTCGGGGTTTTCCGCATCAATGAGCTTTTCCGCAATCTGACGCTTGGCCAGCGACATCCTGGAGTTGTCGCGCAGGTAGATGAGGCCGTCGTGTCCGAGGCCGATTTCGCCGGCTTCGTAAAAGCGCACCAGGCGCGAGGTGCGTTGCGTCAGCGAATGCTTGACGACAATGACCGTCGGCGCGCCGATGTCCAGATTGATGGCTGGTTTGGCGGCGTCTTTGGCGGAATCTTTTGCAGAATCGGCCGCCGCGACGGGGAGGGCGAGGCAGGCAAACAGGAGGGCGTAGCGTTTAAATTTCATCGGGGTCCTTGTGTCACTGTTTTTCGCTGAGCAGCAGTTTGAGGTCGGCGGCCACGTTGGCGGGCGCTTCGCCGTGCCGCAGCAACAGTCGCAGCTTGCCGTTCGGGTCGAAGGCATAGCTGCCGGTGGAGTGGTCGATGCTGTACGTATCGGGCGTCGAGCCCGGCTGTTTGGCATAGAACACCTTGAAATCCTTCGCCAGCGCCGCGATGGTTTTTTCGTCGGCATAGAGGCCGAGGAAGTCCGGATTGAACGCGGGTACATATTGGGCCAGCAGTTGCGGGGTATCGCGCGCCGGATCGACGGTGACGAACAGCACCTGTACGCGTTTGGCGTCTTCGCCGAGCAGCGTCATCGCGTCGCGCATGATGGTCAGCGTGGTGGGGCAGACATCGGGGCACTGGGTATAACCGAAGAACAGCACCACGGCCTTGCCGCGAAAATCGGCGAGCCGGCGCGGCTGGCCCTTGTGATCGGTGAGGCTGAAATCCTTGCCCCAGTCCACCATCGAAAGATCGGTGGAGACAAAGCGCTTCGGCTCGGAACATCCGGCCAGCAGCAGGGCGATGGACAAAAGGAGGGCCGACAGCAGCTTCATGGAAACGGAATGGGTGGTAGTCAGGTCAATAAGCAGTTTACCCGGTTTTACGCGCGGCCCTTGCCGTATACTTCTCTCATTTTTCGCGGAGCAATAGTGAATTCGCATATCGTCACGGTTTCCGGCGGGGCGCCAAAAACCCTTGCCAGGGCATGGTTGTGGTTGGGGCTGATGGCCCTGATCGGTTCCGGCCTGCTGGCCATCCTGCTGGTGTTGTCGCGCACGCCGGGGATTCAGGATGTCTTTCCGCTGAAGGATTTCTTCCGCTCGGCGCTGGTTGTTCACGTGGACCTTTCCGTTGCGGTCTGGTTCATGGCCTTCGCCGCGGTGATCTGGAGCGCCCTGGGACGTGACGGCGTGCCGTGGCTGGGCTGGGGCGGCTTCGTGCTGGCGGCGCTGGGTACCGCGGTAATGACGGTTTCGCCTTTCCTGCCGGGCGCCGATCCGGTGCTCAACAATTACATTCCGGTGTTGCAGCAGAAGGTGTTCTACGCTTCCTTGTGGATCTGCGGCGCGGGCTTCAGCCTCGCCGTGCTGCGCGCGCTGATCACCACCTGGCCGCGTCCTTTCTTCGGCGCACCGTTGCAACTCGGCGCCTTTCTCGGCGCGGTGGCGGCCGCCCTGGCGCTGATGGCTTTTGTCTGGTCGTGGCTGATCGTGCCGCGCGACGCCGAAATCGAGCCAAAGCTCTACTTCGAGGTGCTGTTCTGGGGCGGCGGCCACACGCTGCAATTCCAGCACGCGCTGCTGATGGTGGTGGCCTGGCTGTCGATCGCGGCCAGTCTGGGCGCCGGCGGCATCGTTTCGCCGCGCGCGTTGTCGGTGATGTTCTGGATCGCTGCGCTGCCGCTGCTGGTGGTGCCGGCGATCTACCTGACCATTCCGGCCGGCGAACTGCCGCACATGGAGCTTTTCGCCAAGCTGATGATCTGGGGCCACCCGTACATGGCGCCGCTGATTCTGGTCGGCTTCCTTGGCCTGATGGCGATGCGCAAGGTGGCGCCGCATGCGGCGAAATCGGCGTTCATCGCCTCGTTTTCGCTGTTCGCAGTCGGCGGCGTGCTGGCTTACATGATCCAGGGCGCCAACGTGGTGATCCCGGCGCACTATCACGGCTCCACGGTCGGCGTGACGCTGGCTTTCATGGGCCTGGCTTATGTGCTGCTGCCGCAACTGGGCTTCGGCGAGGTCGAGGGAAAAATGGCGCGCTGGCAGCCCTATGTGTATGGCGGCGGACAGCTGATTCATGTGCTCGGCCTGGCCTGGTCCGGCGGCTACGGCGTGCAGCGCAAGGTGGCCGGCGCCGAGCAGGCCCTGACCACGCTGCCGCAGAAGATCGGCATGGGCATGATGGGTCTTGGCGGCCTGATCGCGGTGATCGGCGGCATCATGTTCGTGCTGGTTTGCCTCAAGGTGATGCTGCCGCGCAAGCCATGAGTTAGCGCCCATTTTCGCCGGTTCCGGGCCGCACCCCGATTCCACTAGAATGGGCCATGCCCAACAAAAAGATCCCCGTTGCGGAACTGAAACCCGGCATGTACATCGCCGACCTCGGCGCCGGGTGGATGGATCATCCTTTTGTCCGCAACCACTTCGCGGTGGATGACGAGGCGACGATACGCGAGATCGTCGACAGCGGCATCCGCGAAGTCTATATCGACCCGTCCAAAGGCCACGACGTGGCCCACGCGCCGACCGAGCACGACGTGCGGAAGGAGATCGAGGCCGAGATGCTGCGCGTGGCGGCGGAGGATGTGCCCCAGCGTCGGGCCAGCGTGCGCGAAGAAATGGGGCGCGCGGAGAAAGTGCAGACCGAGGCCAACAAGCTCATCCACAACATCATGAACGATGTGCGCCTCGGCAAGCAGGTGGAGGTCGAGGCGGTGGAACCGGTGGTCGAACAGCTGACCGAATCCATCCTGCGCAATTCGGGCGCGCTGCTCTCGCTGTGCCGGGTCAAGAACAAGGACGACTATACCTTCCAGCATTCCGTCTCCGTCTGCGCGCTGCTGGTGACCTTCTGCCATGCCACGGGACTTGATGCGGAGACTACCCGCCTTGCCGGCGTCGGCGGCCTGTTGCATGACATCGGGAAGGTGCGGATTCCGGATCGGATACTCAACAAGCCCGGTGCGCTCACCGACGAGGAGTTCCGGATCATGAAGGGCCATGTCGTCGAGAGCAAATCCATCCTCGAAGAGACGCCCGGCATCGGCGAAATATCGATCCTGGTCGCCCGCGAGCACCACGAGCGCCACGACGGTTCGGGCTATGCGCTGGGACTGAAGGGCGAGGAGATTTCCCAAATGGGTCGCATGGCGGCGATCTGCGATGTCTACGATGCCATTACGTCGAATCGGGTCTATCACAAGGGCATGGCGCCGCACGAGGCGCTGCGCAAGATATTCGAGTGGAGCAAGTTCCACTTCGATCCGCTGCTGGTGCAACAGTTCATGCGCGCCATCGGCATCTACCCGGTCGGCACACTGGTGATGCTCGAATCCGGTCGCATCGGCATCGTCCTCGAACAGGCGGCAAGCAGCCTGCTGCATCCGCTGGTCAAGGTGATTTTCGACAGCAAGCTCGGTCTCTACGTCACCCCGCGGGAAATCGATCTGGCGAAGGCGTCCGACGACAGGATCGTCGGTCACGCAGTGCCGGAGAAGTGGGGCATCGACCCCGGCCGCTATATGCAATAGCCATTCCTGCGATGAATGCCGGAAACTCCACAGCGCACGGCGACATGGCCGAGGTGCTTCCCGCCATCGAAGTGACGACCGCCGCAAGCCCGCGGTTCTCGGTGATCTGGATGCATGGCCTGGGCGCCGATGGCTCGGATTTCGAGGCTGTGGTGCCGGAACTGGGACTGGATGGCAGTCACGGAATCCGCTTCATCTTTCCGCATGCGCCCAGCATCGCCGTGACCTGTAACGGGGGTTACGTGATGCCGGCCTGGTACGACATCATTTCGCTCGACAGCGACAGTCGTGTCGTAGACACCGCCGGAATCCTCTCTTCCCGGCAGTCGATACGCCGCCTGATCGAGAGGGAAAACCGGCGCGGCGTGCCTTGCGCGCGGATTTTCGTGGCGGGCTTTTCGCAGGGCGGGGCGGTGGCCTACACGTCGGCACTGACGCATCCCGAGTCGCTGGCGGGCGTCATTGCGCTTTCGACCTACATTCCGACGCCGAAGCTGCTTGAAGGGGAGGCGACGGCTGCCAACCGGGCGGTGCCGATTTTTGCGGCCCACGGCAGCGAGGACGATGTGGTGTCGCCCGAACTGGGAATCCGCGCGCGGGATTTCCTGGCGCGCCATGGCTACCGGATCGAGTGGCACGAATATCCGATGCCGCATTCCGTCTGCCTTGAGGAAGTCCGGGAGATCGGGCGCTGGCTCATGGAACGGATGGCAGCCGCATGACATCCCGTCCGGGCATGAAGAAGGTGTTGATCGTCACCGGCGGCGGCAGGGGGATCGGTGCGGCCATCGCGCGCCTTGCGGCAGCGGATGGCTACGCGGTTTGCCTGAGTTACCTGAGCAACCAGGCCGCTGCCGATGAGCTGGTTGCCTCGATTGCCGCAAAAGGCGGCGTGGCCCTTGCCGTCCAGGCAGACGTTGCCGTGGAGCAGGATGTCGTCAGGCTTTTCGGCCAGGTCGATGCATCGCTGGGGCGCGTCACCGCCCTGGTCAACAATGCGGGAATTCTGGAAAGGCAGGGCCGGGTCGAGGACATGGATGCCGCGCGCATCGGCCGGATTTTTGCCACCAACGTGATCGGTAGCTTCATCTGCGCCCGGGAAGCCATACGCAGGATGTCGACCAGGCATGGCGGAGCCGGCGGCGCCATCGTCAACCTGTCCTCGCGCGCGTCACGCCTCGGGGCGCCCGGCGAGTACGTCGACTATGCGGCATCGAAGGGGGCGATCGATACCTTCACCGTTGGTCTGGCTAAGGAAGTGGCTGCCGAAGGCATCCGCGTCAATGCCGTCAGTCCCGGTGTCATCTACACGGACATCCACGCCAGCGGCGGTGAGCCCGGCCGGGTGGAGCGAGTGAAGGACGCAATTCCGATGAGGCGCGGCGGAACCGCCGAAGAGGTTGCGCGGGCCGTGCTGTGGCTGCTCTCCGACGCGGCCTCTTACACGACCGGCGCATCGATCGACGTTGCCGGCGGACGCTGACGCCGCGCGCCAACTCCCTTTCAGGAGTCGGCGCCGGCGATACGGCGCCTACTGCTTCGGCTGGAATGCCATCGAACGCGCCGAGACGGTGAAGGCATCGGAGAAGCACATGCCTTCCTCTGCGCCCTGGTTCTTCAGCGACGGGAAGATCGCCTCGACCATCTTTACCGAGCCGCATGCGTAAATCTCCTTGCCCCTGAGATCCGGGAAGTCTTCGAGAATGGCCTCGTGCACCAGCCCGGTGCGGCCGCTCCAGTTATCTTCGGGCGTGGCATCGGAGAGCACGGGGATGAAGTGGAAATTCTCGTGATCGCGCGCCCATCGTTGCGGCAGGTCCGGCAGATACAGGTCGGCCAGCTTGCGCACGCCCCAATAGAGGTAGATGGGGCGCTTGAGACCGCGATGGAAGGCATCTTCGACCATGCTCTTGACCGGCGCAAAGCCGGTGGCGCCGGCGACGAAGACGATCGGCCGCTCGGATTCGCGCAGCGAGAAATCGCCCAGCGGGCCTTCGAACTGCACGGCATCGTCTTCCTTCATGTGTTCGAACACATGGGTAGTGAAGCGACCGCCCGGCATCAGGCGGATCTGCAGTTCGATCAGGTCGGGCTGATGGGGCGGATTGGCGAAGGAGAAGGCGCGGCGCTGGCCGTCGTCGAGGATGATGTTGATGTACTGCCCGGCCCTGAACGAAATCTGTTGCCCGTGCGGCAGCTTGAGCATGACGCGCATGACGTCGTGGGTCAGCCTTTCCATGGTCACCACGTGGGCGGTGTACTGGCGAATCGCACTGGGCACCGCTGGTGCCGCGTACTCGATTTCGACGTCGCCCAGTGCCGTGGCGCAGCACAGCAGCACCTTGCCCGCCGCGCGTTCCTCGGCCGAAAGGGCGTTCGGCTGGTACAGGCCCGGATCGACATTGCCGGAGAGCACCGTGCATTTGCACTGGCCACAGCCGCCGTTGCGGCACTCGTAAGGCAGGTTGATGTCATGGCGCAGGCCGGCATCGAGCAGGGTTTCGTCGAAGCGGATGGCGACGGTCCTGTGGTCGGGATGGAAGGTGACGACGGCTTCGGCCGGGGCCGCGCCCATGCGCTTGGGCGGCAGCCATGGCGCGAGGAACAGCAGCACGGACAAGCCGACGATGCCGAACCACAGATACAGCGGATCGACGACATAGACCAGCGCCAGCACCGGCATCTGGAACCAGTCGAAGGCGATGTTGGTCGGCACCACCAGCATGTCTGCTTCACCGCCCTGGCTCACCACCGGCTTGACCAGCGCCAGAACGACAAACATCAGGGTAAAGGCGATGGCGATCTCGCGCGGCGGATTGACGTGGGCGCGCGGCACGCGCTGCACATGCACCCAGGCGATGACGCCGGCAATCAGCGGCGCGCCGATGTGGATGAAGGCGAGCAGCGTGAACAGCCGGCTGGTGACGTTTTCCTGGTAGATGAAATTGCGGATCAGGGTGCCGTTGAACATCGGCAGGATGTCGAACCACTCGGCGGTGGCGACGACGACGAACTGCGCCAGCTTGTCCCACACCAGCATGAAGCCGTTGAGGCCGGAGATATACACCAGCCAGATCAGGCCGATGCCGGTGGCCCAGGAGAACCAGCGGAAGCCGCGGTAGCGGTCATAGGCGAAGTGCCGCATCATGTGCAGCAGCATGGTCAGGATCATGCCGTCGGTGGCATAGCGATGCACGCTGCGCATGATGCCGCCGGCCCACCACTGGTCATGCGTGATGCGCTCGACCGACTCGTAGGCATCATGCACCGCGGTATCGGCAAAGACATAGAGGTAGAGGCCGGTGCCGATCAGCAGCCAGAACTGCCAGAAGCTGATGGTGCCGAGGTGGTAGAAGGGGTTGATCTTTTCGCCGAAGGCGACATTGAACAGGTTCTCCGCGCGCATGAAAAACCAGCGCACGAGTTTTTGGAGGAGGGTCAGCATGGTCTGTATCCGCGCAGAAGGATGGAGAGTTTCGGTTGAGTGCCCGGGTGCTTATTTCGCGGCGGCTTGCTGGAAAAACAGGCCGCCCTTGTCCGGATTGAAGTCGACCACCAGCACCTGTGCCGGCTTCAGCGTGACTTGCTCTTCCTTGACGAAATTGAAGTCGCGATTGATGACCAGATTGTCGTTCATTTTCACCGCGAGCCGATAGGTGCCGGCCTTCACTTCGAAGCGCTTGTAGACGGTGGAAACGCCGTCCTTGGAAAGCCCGGTGGGATGCATCACGGTCTCGAACATCGGCTTGCCGTCGAGTTCCAGCACCAGCTTGATGTCGGAACGTCCGCGCGGGCAATCGAGCGGCGCGCGCATGTTGGGTGGCAGCTTGGCCAGCTCCTCGGCAGTGCGCTTGCGACATTCGCGGCCGCCGAGATGGCTCATCGAGAGCTTGATCAGCGCGACGTCGTCGGGTATCTGCTTGTAGGTGGGCGCGGTGGCGAAGTAGCCGATGAAGGCGGCGAACGCGCCATAAAGGATGATCTGGCCGACGATGGCGGCGGGTTTAGCCATGATGAGTCCCTTCGTAGAGCCGCCCCAAGAAGGAACAGCCAGTTGCATGGAGCGGGCATTGCCCGCGAACAATCGTCACCCCCTTGCTTGGCAAGGGGGCCGGGGGGAATGTCGTCATATTCTTCTCCGGGAATAGGCGGGAGGTCTGCTGCTGGTGACCGTTCGGGTTTCAAGCTGGGTTCTGAATTCTTGCACGGCGGCGGCGAGTTGCATGCCTTCGTCGCGCGACGCGGGGACCACTTGCAGTCGATCCATGGGTACGAGGCTGCGCAAATAGGGTTCGCGCTGGTGGGCCAGCCGCTCCCGGGTCCATTGCATGCCGAGGCGGAAATCGCAACCGCCATCGCGGCAGCCGGTGACGACGATGCCATCGACGCCGCTGCGCAGGGCGTATTCGATGAAGGAGGGCGGCAGCATGCCAGTGCAGATCAGGCTGATGGCTGCGGTATCCATCGCGGCCAGGCCGCGCACGTCGGCGCCCTTGTCGCAGCCGAAGACAAGCAGTCTGGTTTTGCCGGAAAGCCGTGCCACTTCGGCTTCGAGTTGCTGGCGCATGACATCGACCGGTTGCTGCGGCATGTCGATGCCCGTCACCAGCCGTTCCTGGCTGCGGAACGGTGTCGATGACGGACAGGCGCCGGCGCAGATGCCGCAACCGGCGCAGTTGTCGGGATCGACAATGGCGATCTTGTGGCCCGGCTTGTCGGGATGAATCGCCATGGTGATCGCCTCGTAGGGACAATCGACGTGGCAGCGGCTGCAGCCGTTGCAATTGGCCGCATCGACCACGGCAATCGGCTGGGCGGCCGGGTGAGGCAGGAAGGGCAGGGCGAAGAGCAGGATCGTCGTGCCGAAGACGAGTGTCCAGACAGCTGCCGGCGATGTGATGTCGGTCAGCGGATGGATGAAGAGGATGAACCAGTTCAGCGGCAGGTCGGTCGCGACCACGGCCAGGTTCGCGGGCGCCTGGCTCTGCGCCGGAATGAACAGGGCCAGCACCAGAAAGCTGGCCAGGGTTGCCAGCATCACGCGCCGCGAAGGCAGGTAGTCCACCTTGCTGATGCGATTGACGTGGGCCCAGAGGCCGAGGATCAGCATCAGCGGAACGCCGATGTGGATGAACACCAGTACCGTGAAAAATCGATCGTTGATCGAATCCGGCATGAGGAAGTTGCGTGCCGTCGGTTCGTTGAAGAACGGCAGCCAGTCGAGCAGCTCCGTGGTCGCGACCGCGGAAAACTGCGCCAGCCGGTCCCAGACGATCCAGTAGCCGCCGATGCCCGAAATGTAGGCGAACCAGATCAGCGGTACGCCGGTGACCCAGGAATAGAGGCGAAAGCCGTAATAGCGGCCGTAGGCCCATTCCCGCACCAGATGCAGCATCATGACCAGCACGAATCCGTTCGATGCGTAGCGGTGCAGGCTGCGCAGTATGCCACCGAGATACCACTGTTCCTGCGACAGGTAGCCGATCGAGCTGTAGACGCCTTCGATGCTGGTATCGAGCACCGTGTAGAGATAGAGCCCGGTGGCGACCAGTATCCAGAGAAAAAACAAGCCGAGAGCGCCCAGATGGCGCAATGGATTATCCGTGCCGCCAAAGGACGCATCGAGAAAATTCTCGATATGTTCGAAGAAGGTTTGCGCGTTGCCGCGCAAGGCTGCGTGCAAGCTCACGTTGGGAGATTCCGTAACACCGGCACCCGTTAACCATTTGGCTACCGGGGGGATTATTAGCGGTTAATGATATACGAGCCGGACCTTATCCGACTTGACTCGTATCAACCTGATTGAATCTTGTCGTCGCGGCGTTTTTTCGTGAAGCTCCAGGCCACCCAGAGCATGAAGATCATGAAGCTGATGAAGCCGACGATCTCGAAATACAGCGCGTAGTTGGTGCGGTATTTGCCGGTGGTGGGGTCATAGACGGAACAAAGTATCCGGATGCGGTCGGCAATTTCCGCCAGGGTGCCGATTTGGGGCGGGATCGGCGCGCCGGTAATCATCGCCTTGAGCGGCTCCGCCAAGTCCGCGGCGGTGAAGGTCTCGCCATACACCTGCCTGAAAATCCTGCCCTCGGCATCAACGATGGTGACCTGGTTCATGTGGTCGAAGCCGGCGGTCGTCGCTACATAGCTGAAGCCGAAATCACGCGTCAATTCGTCGACGATCGCCGCCGCCGGGCTGAGGAATTCCCAGTTCGGCAGATGGATGCCGTACTGGGTGGCGAAGGCCTTCATGGCTTGTGGCGAATCGAAGGGCTGGTTGAAGCCGATGCTGACGATATTGAAGCGATCGGCTCCGAGCACGCTGACGGTTGTCTCGACGGCCTTTTGCAGATTCTTGGTGGTGGTGGGGCAGACATTGAAGCAGGCGGTGTAGATGAAATTCACCAGCAGGGGTTTGCCGCGGTACTTGGCCAGCGGTGTCGGCCGCTCCTGCCGATCGAGCAGTACATGGTCACCCACCGGCTTGCCGATCACGCCCTGCGAGCGTTCAAGCGCCGCCTTCTCGTCAAGCGTGGTGAGGACCAGACCGGTCCGCGCTCCCTGGGGCTGCTGGGCCAGCTTGGGCTCTCCGGGCTTGTCGGCCGACAGGGCGCAAGGCGCTGCAAAGACCAGGGCCGCTGCAAGCGCAGCACGAAAACAATGATGGATCACGGGGAGGGGACGCCTGGCTAAAAACGAGCGTCGATGATTGCAGCAGTGAGTACCAGAGTCAACTGAGCCAGTGAGGCATGGAAGCAGGTCATGGCTGTTTCACGGTTGGTGTTCCGCATCAGGCGCCAGGCCTTCTGGATGAACAGGGCGCCACCGACAGCGGCGCCGGCAAAGTAGATTGCGCCGAGGCCGAAGGCCAGCGGCAGGAAGGACGCAGCCACCAGAGCCAGGGTGCTGGCGAAAATGGTTTGTGCCGCGCGCTTGTCGCCGACGACCACCGGCAGCATGGGGACGCCGGCGGCAGCGTAGTCCTCGCGAAAGGCAATCGCCAGGCTCCAGAAGTGCGGCGGGGTCCACAGAAAGAGCACGAAGGCGAGGGCAAGCGGCACGGCGCCGACCTGCGGATCGGCCGCGGTTGCTCCCGCCAGGACAGCCCAACTGCCCGCCAGACCGCCGAACACGATGTTGAGCCAGGTGCGACGCTTGAGCCAGACCGTATAGACGATCGCGTAGAAGAATGCGCCGAGGAAGGTGAACATCGCGGCCCAGGCATTGAGCGCGAGCCAGGCAGCGGCGACGGACAGTGCCATCAGCCCGAAAATGATCAGCAGCCAGATCGGTCCGTGTTTGATTTCACCGGTGGCGAAGGGGCGTTTGCTGGTGCGCGACATCAGGGGATCGATGTCGTGTTCGTAATACTGGTTGAAGGCGCCCGCGCTGGCTGAGGAAACCAGCACGGCAAGCGTCAGGATGATGAGTTGCGCGAGGCTCAGGCTGGGGCCGGCGCTTACCGACAAACCGGCCAGTGCGGTAAAGGTTATTACGACGCCGATGCGCAGCTTGAACACTCCCATGATGGCACGGAAGGGGAAGCCGGTTGATTTGTTGGGGGGCAGCGTCGATTCCATCAAGCGTCTTTGGGGGGGGGGATCGTTGTAGTTTTTGCCACTTCTGAAACCTGCTTGAATCGGGCCTGCTGGCCAAGCCCGATTCAGGCAGGTTCCCCGCACCGGAGTGCGGGGAAGCCTTGTGCCTGTTCAGCAGGTGATCAGCTGAGACCCCAGACTTCGGACAGGTACTTCCAATTCACGAAGTAGTAGAGGACGAAGCAGACCAGCAACGTCATGGCCAGAACCACGGTGCCCGGTACGCCGATATGCTCTTCGCTACCCGCGTGGGACGCCGCTGCCGCAGCGGTCTGGTCCGGAATCGGCGTCGGCTTGTCGGAGATCGGACCACCGTCGAGCTTCTTGCCGAACAACAGCGACCATACCACCAGGAATATCCACAGACCGCCACCGATGACCGCGATCACGCCGAAGATGCCGGTGAGACCCATCATCAGGTAAGCGGCACCCGGCCACTCATACTGGAACGGTGCACCCGAGAAGGCCATGTCCCAGTGACGGCGGGAAACGCCCAGCGTGCCGGCGCCCATCATCACCAGGCCGAGCACGCACATGCTGAGACCGTAGAGGTAGGGCTGGATCTGGCACAGTTTCGGGAACATCATTTCACGCCGGAACAGCGTCGGCACCAGCAGGTAGGTGATCGACATGAAGGCCAGCGTGGTACCGACGACGACCGTGGTATGGAAATGGCCCGGCACGTAGAAGGTGTTGTGCATCAGCATGTTGATCTGCTCGGTGCCCAGAACGACGCCCGAAATGCCGCCGAGGAAGCCGAAGCCGACCAGCGAGATGAACATGCCCGAGAACAATGGGTTGCCCCACGGAGCCTTGCGCAGCCACTCGAACAGGCCGTTGGTGAAGCCCTTCTTGCGCTGCGCCGCTTCGATCGCGCCCGGAACCGTGAAGCCGTGGATCATCGAGGCCAGCACCGCGAAGTACATGAAGTACGACGTGTTCAGCACTTTCCATTCCGCGCTCATGCCCGGGTCGGACAGCAGATGGTGCGCGCTGGCCAGTTGCAGGAACAGGATGTAGAGCAGGAAGGCGAAGCGCGAGACCTTTTCCGACAGCGGCTTGGCGCCGAACACCACGGCGGCGATCAGGTACCAGATCGAGACGTGGGCGGCAACGTTGATCTGCTGCGAGGAGTGACCCAGTGCCCACCAGATCATGCGATACAGCTGCGGATCGACTTCCTTGATCAGGCCCACAGACCAGAGGAAGGTCGGGATCAGAATCGCGGCGCCGGAGAGGATGGTGAATACCGCGATGATGGCCGCCGTCAATGCACCGAAGGTAACCAGTGGCAGTGAGCCGGTGTAGGTCTTCTCGCGCTTGGCGATCACCAGCGTACCGAAGAACACGCCACAGCCGATCAGCGCGCCCACGGCAAACAGGATGATGCCGAGGTAGAAGTGCGGCGCGGCCTGCATCGGCACATAGGACGTGAACATCACGCTCGACTCGCCCTGGAAGATGGCGACGTTGGTCACGATGCCGCCTATTGCCATCAGCCAGAAACCGAGCCAGGCCACTTTGGGCGTGGCAAGTCGGCATCGCAGCAGGGTCGACGAGGCGAAGTAGAGCACCGCCATTTCAAAGTAGATGATCCACAGGATCAGCATGTCGATGCCGTGGGCCGTCAGGATCAGGTAGAACTGATCCGCCGGCAGCAGCTTGATGGCTGGCCAGCGGGTCAGAATCACCAGCAGGGCGGTGATGCCGCCCACGAGAAGCCAGAGCACGCCGGCTACGGCGTTCCAGCGCATCAGTTTGTCGGCATCGAGGTCGAACTGCAGCCCGGTGCGCGGACAGGTACGGTAAGTAGTTGCCATCTATGGTCCCCCTTATTTCACGTAAATACGGCCAAGCATCGTGTGGTGCCCGATGCCGCAGTATTCATTACAAACGATGGCGTAGGTGCCGGCCTTGGTCGGTGTCATCTTGACCACATGCTCATAGCCGGGGATGACCTGGATATTGATGTTGGTCGGCTGCAGCGAGAAGCCATGGTTGTAGTCGACAGACGACAGATGAATCTTGTAGGTCTTGCCGGCTTCCAGTTCCAGAATCGGATACCAGGCCCACAAACGTGCCAGCAGGAAGGCTTCGCCCTTGGCATTCGGCTTGGCTACCGGAATCTGCTGATCGGTTTCGGTACGAATGGTGTTTTCCTTGACGAAGGCTTCCGTCTTGGCCGTGAACATTTCGGTTGTTGTCTTGTAAACCTCGTTCGAGAGGTTCTGCTTACCGTTGATGTGCCAATAGACCATCATGACGAACATGATCATGGCCCAGACGAAGGCGATGCCGATCCACGTCCATTCTTGCCCCGAAATCGGTGTTTTCCACCACAACCGCTCTGAAGGCGGCAGGATTGCGCTCATATGATTCTCCCTGGTTGACTGGATTGATTACTTGGCGAGGGGGACACTCATGATGTCCACAATGCCCCACAAGATATAGAGAACGCCGGGAGACGCTACTCCCAGGAACAGGAGCAGGAAGTGGTTATCCAGCAACTTCTGCATGAAGGGAACATCTTCGTCGTTGTTATTCGCCATGTTTCTGCCCTTTACGTGAGCGCGCTGCAGCGCGCGGTTGAAACGAACTTTCGGAAACTCGATACATATGGGGCGCGAGGATACCCCAACACGGGTTCTTGGGCATTTGATTCAGGACAAGAAATCATCGTATTCACAGGGGTTTGCATGCTGCGCTGCGGCAAAGCGTCGCATTGGTTTGCCCATGATTACTCTGGGTAACCCGGCGTGTTTTGGCGGAATCGCAGCAGGGATTCCGCTGTGCGGTCAGTCAGCTTCCTGGGCATCGAGCCAGAAGGCCAGTCCTTGCGCATTGAGTTCCAGGTCAAGGTGCCAGATTTCAAGGATTTCCTCGTCGCTCAACCGGCAGCCATGGGCGTGCGCCTCGGTCAGCAGGAGCCTTGTCAGTCCATCGCGGATGCTCGCCGTCTTGTCCTCGTCTTCGCCGGCGGCAAGGGCAATCGCGACATACTGGTCGAGCAGGCGCAGCACCTTGCGTCCCAGTTCGGCGGGCGGCGCCAGCCGGCTGAAGTGCGTCAGATAGACGGCTTCGGGGTTGAAGGCGAGCATGCGCTCGATGGAAGCGCGCATCTCGTCCGGATCGAACTGGATCGGCGTCGAGGAGGGGAAGATCAGCGGCCGGCCGTCGACATCCAGTTCGCGGTAGGAAATGCCGAAGGTGTCGCCGGTGAAGATTCCGCCGGTCTGGCGGTCCACGATGGCAATGTGGTGGCGGGCATGGCCGGGCGAGTCGATGCACAGCAATTCGCGCGAACCGAGCTTCACGACCGTATTGTCGTGAGCCTCGATGATGCGCTCGGCGGAAATCGGGATCAGCTTGCCGTACATGCGGAGTGCGCGTTCCCTGCCATAGACGCCCTCGACGCCGGCCATCAGTTTGGTCGGCTCGATCATGTGCCGCGCGCCGCGAGGATGCACGACCAGCTTCGCGTTGGGGAAGGCTTGCATCATCACGCCGGCACCGCCGGCATGGTCGAGATGGATGTGGGTGAGGATCACGTAATCCACCGCCTCCGGGCCGAGGCCGCGCGCGGCCAGTGCCGCCAGCGCCTGCGGCATGACTTCGAAATTGGCGGTATCGACGAAGGCGACGCGGCCGTCGCTTTCGATCAGATGGATGGCGGCGAGTAGCGGGCGGACGTAGCCGGCATCGAAGGCGTAGATGCCGTTCTTGTAGTCGATCAAGGTGTTCATGTTTTCCTCGCGGCATGGATCAGCGCCGCGCCGCGCTCGGCGATCATGACCGTCGGCGCATTGGTGTTGCCGGAAGTAATCGTCGGCATGATCGAGGCATCGATCACGCGCAGGCGGCCGATGCCGCGCACCCGCAGCTCCGGATCGACCACGGCGTTGACATCGTCGGCCCGGCCCATGGCGCAGGTGCAGGTCGGGTGGAAGATGGTGGTGCCGATGTCGCCGGCCGCTTTTGCAAGCTCCTCGTCGCTCTGCTTCTGCGCGCCGGGCTGGTGCTCCTCGGGCCGGTAGGGCGCCATGGCAGGCTGGGCGACGATGTTGCGCGTCAGGCGCAGGGCGCGCGCGGCGACCCGGCGGTCGTTTTCGGTCGACAGGTAGTTCGGTGCGATGACCGGCGCCGTCGCCGGGTTGCGGTCGCGGATATGCACCACGCCGCGCGAGGACGGACGCAGGTTGCAGACGCTCGCGGTGAAGGCCGGGAAAGAGTGCAGCGGATCGCCGAATTTCTCCAGCGACAGCGGCTGGACGTGGAACTCCAGGTCGGGGGTCGCCACCTCGGGCGAAGAGTGGAAAAAGCCGCCGAGCTGGCTGGGCGCCATCGACAGCGGGCCCGAGCGAAACAGCGCATATTCGAGGCCCATCATCGCCTTGCCCCACAGGCTGTGGGCGCGCTGGTTCAGCGTGGTGATGCCATGTACCTTGAAGATCATGCGCAACTGCAGGTGGTCCTGCAGGTTGCCGCCGACGCCGGGCAGCTCATGCACCAGCGGTACGCCGCGGTTATGCAGCAAGTTGGCGGGGCCGATGCCCGAGCGTTGCAGGATGGTCGGCGAGCCTATCGCTCCGGCGGTGAGCAGGGTTTCGATGCGCGCCGCGACGCGGTGTGGCACACCGTCGAGGCTGAACTCGACGCCGCGCGCTTCCTTGCCGTCGAGGATGAGCTTGTCGATCAGCGCGCCGGTCACCACCTTCAGGTTGGGCCGGTGCAGCACCGGCCGCAGCATGGCCTTCGACGCATTCCAGCGCACGCCCTTCTTTTGGTTCACCTCGAAGTGGCCGATGCCGAAATTGTCGCCGCGGTTGTAGTCCTGCCTGAACGGGATGCCGGCCTGCTGCGCGGCCTGCGTGTAGCGGTCGAGGATGTCCCAGTGCAGGCGCTGCTTTTCCACGCGCCACTCGCCCTTGTCGCCGTGCATTTCGTCGGCGCCGCCCCAGTAGTCCTCGCTCTGCCTGAACACCGGCAGCACGCTGTCCCAGTTCCAGCGCGAATCGCCGGTGACCTGCGCCCACTCGTCGTAGTCGCGCACCTGGCCGCGCAGGTAGAGCATGCCGTTGATCGACGAGCAGCCGCCCAGCACCTTGCCGCGGGCGTAGATGATCGAGCGGCCGTTGAGTCCCGGCTCGGCTTCCGTCTTGTAGCACCAGTCGGTGCGCGGGTTGTTGATGCATTTGAGATAGCCGATCGGGATGTGGATCCATATCCAGTCGTCCTTGCCGCCGGCTTCGAGCAGCAGCACCGTCACGTCGGGATCGGCCGACAGCCGGTTGGCCAGCACGCAGCCGGCCGTGCCGCCGCCGGCGATGACGTAATCGAACTCGCCGAAATCTCTGGCCTGCGTCATTTATTTACCGGCATGACAAACTCGGGGCCTTTCGATTCGGACCCCGGCCAGCGTTGCATGATGGCCTTGTAGCGCGTGTAGAAGCGCACGCCTTCCTCGCCGTAGATGTGGTGGTCGCCGAACAGGCTGGCCTTCCAGCCGCCGAAGGAATGCCAGGCCATGGGCACCGGGATCGGCACGTTGATGCCGACCATGCCGACCTCGATCTTCTGGATGAAGGCCTGCGCCGTGCCGCCGTCGCGGGTGAAACAGGCGACGCCGTTGGCAAACGTGTGGCGGTTGATCAGCTCGACCGCGGCGGCGAAGGTCGGCACCCGCACCACGCAGAGCACCGGGCCGAAGATTTCCTCCTGATAGATGCTCATGTTGGGCGTGACGTTGTCGAACAGCGTCGGGTTGATGAAGAAGCCCTGCGCCAGTTCGCCGGTGAGGCCTTCGCGGCCGTCGAGCACCAGCTTGGCGCCTTCCTGCACGCCGGCGGCGATGTAGCCGGCCACCTTGTCGCGATGGACCGCCGTCACCAGCGGCCCCATCTCGACGTTCGCCGCATCGCCAGCGCCGACTTTCAGCTTCTTCGCCCGTGCGAGGACGCGCGCCACCAGATCGTCGGCGCAGCTGCCGACGGCGACGGCGACCGAGATCGCCATGCAGCGTTCGCCGGCCGAACCGTAGGCGGCGCCGATCAGCGCGTCGGCGGCGCCGTCGAGGTCGGCATCGGGCATTACCACCATGTGGTTCTTCGCCCCGCCCAGCGCTTGCACGCGCTTGCCGTGGGCGATGCCGTGGGCCTGGATGTATTTCGCGATCGGCGTCGAGCCGACGAAGGACACCGCCGAAACAAAGGGATGTTCGAGCAGGGCGTCGACCGCTTCCTTGTCGCCCTGGATCACATTGAAGGCGCCCGCCGGCAGCCCCGCCTCGCGCAGCAGTTCGGCGGCGAACAGCGAGGGCGACGGATCGCGCTCCGAAGGCTTGAGGATGAAGGTGTTGCCGCAGGCCAGCGCCATCGGCGCCATCCACATCGGCACCATGAAGGGAAAATTGAAGGGCGTGATTCCGGCCGTGACCCCCAGCGGCATGCGCTGGTTCCAGTGGTCGATGCCGCCGCCGATGCCGTGCGAATGCTGGCCCTTGAGCAGTTGCGGAATGCCGCAGGCGAACTCGATGACTTCGAGGCCGCGCTGCACCTCGCCCAGCGCGTCGGGCAGGGTCTTGCCGTGCTCGGCGGAGAGCAGCTTGGCGATGTCGGTCGAATACTGGTCAACCAGGTCGCGGAACTTGAACATGACGCGGGCGCGGCGCTGCGGCGCGGCGGAGCCCCAGTCGGCGAAGGCGGCGCGGGCGGCGGCCACGGCGCGATCGACGTCGGCACGGGTTGCCAGCGCGACCTGGCGCGCGACGCGGCCCTCGGCCGGATTGAATACCTCGCCCACGCGCGTGCCGGCGCCGGCGTCGGCATGGCCGTTGATCCAGTGGCCGACCAGGTCGGCGGCGTTGATGAATTGGAGGTTCATGGCGTTCTCTTGGTCGGGATTGGAGGATGGGGAGGCTCATTAGAGCGCGTTCCCGGTGCGAAATCCAATGAGAAATGCTTGCGCTGGATATTTGCAGCGCTAATATCCAGCGATGGACTTCAATCTGATTCGCACCTTCGTCACCCTGGCGCGCGAGGGCAACCTCACGCGCACGGCACAGCGCCTGCATCTGAGCCAGCCCGCGCTATCCCTGCAACTGAAAAAGCTGCACGAACAACTCGGGCTGCTGCTGTTCGAGCGCACGCCGCGCGGCATGCGCCTGACGCGTGCCGGGGAACAATTGCTGCCGGCGGCGCAGCGCGCACTGGATGCCGCCACCGAACTGGACAGCCTGGCGGCCGGGATCGGCGGGCAGGTGGGCGGCCGGCTGCGCATCGGTACCATTGTCGATCCGGAATTCCTGCGCCTGGGCCCCTTTCTCAAGCGGCTGGTGGAACATCACCCCGGCCTCAGCACCGATCTCGCTCACGGCATGTCCGGCGCGGTGCGGCGCGATGTCGCCGCCAATCGTCTCGACGTGGCCTATACCCTCGGTGCTCCGGGCATGAGCGATGTCGACGTAGCTTTCGAGGTGCAGACGCTGACGGGGTTCAACTATCGCGTGATCGCTCCGCCAAACTGGCAGGAACGGGTGCGCGGCAAGGACTGGAAGGCACTGGCGCGCCTGCCGTGGATCGGTACGCCGCCGGACTCGGCTCATCATCGCCTGCTCGCCGGCATTTTCCGGGAAGCCGGGGCCAGCCCGCGCATCGTTGCCCAGGTCGATCTCGAACCCTCGATGCTCGATCTGGTCAAGTCCGGCGTCGGCCTTTCGCTGGCGCGCGACAGCATCGCCCTGCGTGCGGCGCATGCAAGCGGTATCGCGGTGGCCGATCGGGTCGAGGTGCCGGCAGAACTGGGGTTTCTGTGTCTGCGCGCGCGTCGCAACGAGCCGGCCATCGCCGCTGCATTCAGTGTCATCCGTGCAGTCTGGAGCACGGCGTGAAATTTCTCCCGCAATTCATTGCGCGGCCCGGTCGCCTGTGGCACAATGCGCGCCTTCCAACGCGGAGTGGTAGTTCAGTTGGTTAGAATACCGGCCTGTCACGCCGGGGGTCGCGGGTTCGAGTCCCGTCCACTCCGCCAACGTTTCAAGCAGAAAAGCGCCTTCCGGGGCGCTTTTTTGTTTTGCTCCCATCATCCCGCCCATCATTGCAAAAGTGCTTGATTGGCGTTAACGCGGGCAGATTGGATTTCGCGAACCTCAACAGCAGGGGAGCGGGCGGCGGCGATTGCTGTCGCGGGGGCGAGATTGAAATGAATGATCCAAATGTGTAGGATTAAATCCTACACATTCCGTGGGAGCCAATATGCGCACAACCCAGCAATTCAGCATCACCCTGCCAAATGAAATGGCCGGACTGGTGAAGTCGATGGTGGCGACCGGCGCCTATGCCACCGAAAGCGAAGTGTTCCGCGATGGCTTGCGGGCGCTGATGGCGCGCGAGCGTGCCATGGAGCGCTGGCTGAATGACCAGGTTGGGCCCGCCTACGATGCATTGAAGGCCGATCCTTCCCGTGCTGTCAGTCCTGACAAGGTGCGCGCCCGGATTGCCGCCGAACACAAGGCGATGTCCGGCAAGGCGAAATGAAATTTCGCGTCATCTTCTCGCCAGAAGCGGAAGAGCAGCTTGCAGACCTGTACCGGTACATTGCTTCGGCAGCATCGCCCGGCATCGCCGAACGCTACGTCAATGCCATCATCACCTACTGTGAGACGCTGGAAACATCTCCCCTGCGCGGTGCCCAGCGCGATGACATTCGTCCGGGCTTGCGTATCACCAACTATAAAGGGCGGACGGTGATCGCGTTCGATGCAGATGCCCGGCAGGTTTCGATCATTGGAGTGTTCTACGGTGGACAGGATTACGAAACAGCCCTGCAGGATGACCTTGAGGACAAGGATTGATTATGAATTTTTCGCGGTTGCCGGATGGCGGCATAGAGTCTCGCGACGGTATCATTGACGGCCTGACTTTCAGGTAATTCATCTTGTTCATCCCGCCCGTAGAACCCGGCACCGTCGGCCCTTGCCCGGTAGCCCCCGATGCCTTGCAGGGCATCAAGCGACAGCAGACCAATCCCGCGCGCTGGAACGGCGCCGGCTGGCAGGACTTCGTCGCGGCCTTGCGTGCTTCGGGGGTCGAACTCGCCGAGGGCGCCGCGGCCTGCGGCGTCTATGCCACCGATGCCGGCGGCACGGCCTACGGTCTGCCTCACGGCGTGGTGGTGGCGCGCAGTGCTGCCCAGGTTTCGCAACTGCTCAAGGCGGCGCAGGTTCACCGGGTACCGGTCACGGTGCGCGGCGGCGGGCTGACCACCGAGGGCGAATCGGTGGCCTTCGGCGGCGTCCTGCTCGACATGAGCGGCATGAGCCGGGTGATCGCCATCGACGCGACGGCGCTGACGGTTCGTGTCGAGGCCGGCATCTACTGGCACAGCCTGGCCGAGGAACTGCGCCGCGAAAATCTGGATTACCTCTCGGCACCACTCAACCTGACGTCCTCGGTGGGCGGCACGCTCGGTGTCGGCGGCATCGATGTCAATTCGGCGCGGCTCGGCTGCAGCGCCGATCAGGCGGTGTCGTTGCAAGTGGTGACGCCGAGCGGCGAGATCGTCGAATGCTCGGACGACGAGAACGCCGAACTGTTCCAGCGCGTGATCCTCGGCTACGGCCAGTTCGGCATCATCACCGAGGCGACGCTGCGCATACGGCCCTATACGCCCATTGCCATGCACTACTACTACTATTCCTCGCTGCGCACCGCGATCGAGGATCTGCAAATGCTCGATCGCAACGATGCCAGCGACTACTCGGGCATCCTCACCATCATGGATTGCGCGGTGAACCTGCTGGTGGCTTTCGATTCCGACGAGCGCGAGGCGGCGTTCAAGGCCAACTGGGAAGCGCGCCTGCGCGGTTTCGGCGAAGCCGGTTTCGCGCTGTGCATGCTCGGGCACTACGCGCTGCGGCCGTGGCGGATCGGCGAAGCGCTGTACCTGCTGCAACGCAAGCAGGCAGTCTTCCCCGAGTTCCGCCGGCCCGAGTTCCATCGCGACGGCAAGATGCACGACCGCAGCGTGGTGTTTTCGCGCGCGGTGTGGAAGCACTGGGGCTCGCGGCAGATGGTGATTCCCGACCTGGCGACGCCGGCGGACAAGTTCATCGAAGCCGTGGAGCGCGGCAACGCGGTGTGCCGCAAATATTTCAGGCACTACACGCTGTATTGCGTCGGCATCAAGCTGCGGCCGGACCACCAGCCCCACTACGAAATGTCCTGCGTCCCGCCCGGCGCGGAAGGCTGGGCCTACGGCTGCGAATTCGAGCCGATGATCGAGGGCGAGGTATATAGCCGCGACCATTTCCAGGCCTTCAAGAACGCCATCTACGACATCGGAGTGGATCTCGGCGCCAGCTATTACCGCTTCGGCGGCATGATGAAAGGCTACATCCGCCGCGTCTTCGGCGATGCCTTGGTGGACAAGCACCTCGCCATGAAGCGCAGGGCCGATCCGGCCATGATCCTCAACCGCGACGTGATTTTCTGATGTATTCCGACGCCCATCCCCGCGAATTTCCTGCCTGCAGCGGCTGCGGCCTGTGCCGGCTGGTGTGCCCGATGTGGCGCAACCGGCGTGATCCGCGCTTCAGCCCGGAAGGCCTCGCCAAGGCCCTGCAGTGCGGCGCCACGGCGGCCGAACTGGCGCCCCCGCTGGATGCCTGCTCCTTGTGCGGCGCCTGCGATCCGGTGTGTCCCGAGCGAATCGACCTGACCGGCATGATCATGGAGCTGCGCCGCGCTTTGCCGCGTCAGCCGGAACTCGTTGCGCAGCAGGCGAAGTTCGCACAGGCCGCCGCGAGTGCCGGGGTGGCCCCGGCTGGCGCGCTGCTGCTGCCCGGCGCTGCCTTGCGCGCCGATCCCGTGCTGCTGACACGCGTGCAGGCGCTGCTCGGCATCGCCGTCGCCGCCGATGACGGCGCCGACATCGCGCTGGCGCTGGAAACCGGCGATGCCATCGATACGCTGCGCCAGCGCGCATTTCTGCGCGGGCTAACCACCTTTGGCGGCCGCACTCTGGTTGTCGGCGACGGACTCCTGCTGCGCCAATTGCGCCGCTGGCTGCCCGCTGCGCGCCTGCAAGGCCTGGGCGAAGCGCTCGGCAATGTCGGCGCGATCCGTCGCCGTCTCGCCAGCGCCGACTTCTACGTCATCGAGGCGCGCGCCTACCATGCCGATTACGAGCGCCTGGTCGGCCATTACGACGGGCTGCGCGCCGACACCGGCTGCGCAATGAACCTCGACCTGCAGCGCATCGCGATTCCCGCCGTGGATGAGGCGGAGGCGCGCTGGATGCTGCAAGGCCGCCGGCCCGCGCGCATCATTGTCGAAAACCCGGCCGAGCGCGCAATCCTGCGCCGCGTGGCCGACGTGCCGGTACTGCATCTGGCCGAGCTGGCAGAAATTTGATGAGCCTCGAAAAAGCAGTTGGTCCGCAGATTTCGCAGATTTGCGCAGAAGAATCAGCAAGATTGGTGCGCCCGGCTCATCAGCCATCAAGGTGGCCGGTGATCGTCTCCAACCCAGTGAATTGCCGGCCTTCAATCTGTGAAAATCTGCGTCATCTGCGGAAAACAGAATGAAAAGGGAAATACCGCATGCGTACTGTTGATGTCGTGATCGTCGGCGCCAGCCTGGCGGGGGCCGCGGCGGCCAAGCGCACGGTCGATGCCGGGCTGGAAACCGTAATTCTGGAGCGCAAGGAATTGCCGCGCCACAAGATCTGCAGCGGCATCCTCTCGCCGCGCGGGCACCGCTTTCTGCTGGAGAACTTCGGCCCGCTGCCGCGCGAGACGCTGCACGAGCCGACCTCCTGCCGCGGCGTGACCTTCCATTTCCCGAGCATGGTCTCGATGCCGATGGACTTCTTCCACGGCACCACGCCGCACCTGCACCGCAAGTATTCCGACCACTGGGCAATCCAGCGCAGCGGCGCCGAGGTGCACGACCAGACATCGTTTGCCGGGCTGGAAGAGAAGGGCGACCACGTGCTGGTGCATGCCAGGAAGCACGGCGAGCCGGTGACGTACCGGGCGCGCCAGGTGATCGGCGCCGACGGGCCCAGCTCGCTGGTGGTGCGCGCCGTCTATCCCGACTACACGAAGCAGATCCCGTGGTTTTTCGTCGGCCAGAAATTCCACGAGATCATCGATTGCCCGCTGTCCTCCGAGTATTTCCATTTCTGGTTCCATCCGGGCCTCGGTCACTACACCTGGAGCCATGCGCGCGACGGCCGCCAGATCGTCGGCGTCGGCTTCAAGCGCGGCGACAATTTCGCGAAGAAGCACGCGGTGGTGCAGAACTACCTCGAAGAAAAACACGGCGTGCGCCTCAAGCCGGCCGGCGACGACCACGAAGGCTGCGCCGAGAACTTCGGCCCCTCGCTGATCAATCGCTACGTCTTCGGCAAGGGCAATGTGCTGCTCACCGGGCAGGCCGCCGGCTTCCTCAACATGATCGGCGAGGGCATGAGCTGCGCGCTGCATTCGGGTGCGATTTCCGGCGAGGCGATCGTCGAGGCCCGCTTGCGCAACCGCCCGGTGCAGGAGATGTACCGCCGCATGATCGCATCCGAGGTGCGCCGGTGCAGCGACCAGTGGAACCCGCTGAAAATTGCCTTCGACAAGCCGCACGAGGCGGATTTCCCCGAAGCGCTGATGAAGCTGTCGTGGCGCGAGCGCGGCCTGGTGCTGCGCGACATGTGGAACTTCATCGTGCTGTTCAAGGAATTCAAGTGGGGCCGCCAGATCGCCGGCGCCGCCCTGCAGCGGCCGATCGTCGGCGGCTATTCGATGCAGCGCTGGTTGTAGCGGCGCGCATCGCCGCGCCGCCAGCGCCGACTGTTGCGCTGTCCGGGCAGCGTCATGCGGCGCCGGTCCTTGCGTCAGGGATTCTTTGCGGCACCCAGACCCAGCTGCCCCAGCCGTTCGCCGAGGTCCTTCAGCACGCGATCGGTCTCTTCGCTGTTGTCCAGCAACTCCTGCTGCTGCTTCATCACGTCGCTTACCAGGTCGGACACCTTGTGCTCCTGGTTCTCGGTCAATCCCAGGTGGACGAAGGCGTTCACCAGTTTCTGTTCGACGGCGATCATGAGGTTGTCGGCCGCCATGTGGCTCTTCTGGTTGGCCTGGCGCAGCGCTTCGGCGGAGGCGCGCACGTAGTCCAGCGTCGCCAGGATGCCGGCCTGGTTGCGGCTGTTGAGTTCCAGCGCCTCCAGTGATTGCAGCTTGGATTCGGCGCCCTTCGCGGCGATCGAAAGATTGTCGCGCAGGCGGCCGCAGTAGTCCGGGTTGTCCAGCGGCAGGTTGCTCACCATCAGCGTGACGCGCTCGAAGTTGTGCACGCTGCGGTTGCGGAAATCGAAAATGCGGTCGAGGCCGCTGACGTGGTTCATCACCGATACTTCAAGCGGCAGGTTGGTGCCCGCGGCGCTGACGGTCAGTGAGCGTTCGGCGATGCGCGTCTGCACCACGCCTTCGAGGCGATAGCGCTGCAACAGTTCGAGCAGGCCGTTGGCGATGTCCTGCTCGGTTTCCCAGGCCACCAGCTGGCACATGAAATTGAGGGCAATCCCGGCTTCCTCCATGGTGGACATGACCATGAAGGAAAACTTCTGCGCCTCCTTGGCCTGCTGTTCCAGGGCGAGGCGCGCTTGCACGATCTGCTTGGCGACCTTGACCTTGCGCAGCACTTCCTCCACTTCGAAGGGCTTGACGATGAAATCCTCGCCGCCGGCATCGTAGCCCTTGATCCTGGCATCGATGGTGTCCTGCCCGGATACGAAGGTGACCGGAATAGTCGAAAAGTTCTCGTCGTCCTTGAGCTGGCGGCAGAAGGCATAGCCGTCCATGCCGGGCATCCGCACGTCGAGCAGGAACATGTCGGGTTTGACCGTCTCCAGGCGCGGCGCGCAGGCTTCGACGCTGTCGAAGGTTTCCACTTCGCACTCGGTGTCGAGAATCCTGTGGATGATGTCGAGGACGAATGGATCGTCGTCTACTGCAAATACCCGGAAAGTCTCACTCATTCAATTTTCCTCTTCAGCGTCGTCGCTGAATCTCGATGCGATGTAACGAAACTCGTCGGCGTCTTCCAGAAAGCAGTCGACCAGCGATGGATCGAAATGTTTGCCGCGCCCCTCGCGGATCATCTCGACGGCTTCCGCGTGAGACCACGCGGGCTTGTAGACGCGCTTGTGGATCAGGGCGTCGTAGACGTCGGCCAGCGCCATCAGCCGCGCCGAGAGCGGCGTCGCCTCTCCGCTGAGTCCCTGCGGGTAGCCGGTGCCATCCCAGCGTTCGTGGTGGCCGTAGGCGATCTCCTTGGCGATGCTGAGAAACGATCCTTCCGTACCCATCCGCGCTTCGGCATCGCGCAGCGCGTCGCGTCCGATGGCGGGGTGGCGCTTCATCACCGAAAATTCTTCCACGGTGAGTTTGTCCGGCTTGAGCAGGATGTGGTCGGGTATGCCGACTTTGCCGATGTCGTGCAATGGCGCGGATTTCCAGATCATGGTCCATTGTTCCTCCGAGACGGTATTCCGATAACGGGGCGTGGGAGCCAGTCGCCGGGCCATGACCTGGACGTAGGCCCGGGTGCGGTGAATGTGGTTGCCGGTTTCGTTGTCGCGGGTTTCGGCGATCGAGCCCAGCGCGACGATGGTGAGATCCTGGCTGAGTTGCAAATCCGAGGTGCGGGCCTGCAGCTCCATGGTTCTGGCTTCGAGGTCGCGGGTACGCTTGCTGACCAGGCTTTCCAGATGCACATTCTGGTCGCGCAGCAGGTCGCCCGCTTCGCGCAGGCGCAGATGGGTGCGGACGCGAGCCAGCAGGATCGGCGGCGCGACCGGCTTGCTGACGTAATCCACGGCGCCGAGTTCGAGACCGTGGGTGATGTGGCCCACATCGGAATGACTGGACAGGAACATCACCGGAATGGCTGCCGTCAACGGATCCTGCTTGAGCCGGGTGCAGACGTCGTAGCCGTGCATGTCGGGCAGCTTGACGTCGAGCAGGATCAGGTCCGGCAGCGGTTGCAGGTGCGCCAGTTCCAGCGCTTTCCGGCCGTTGGTGGCGATACGGATCTGGTAATGCGGCCGCAGGCTTTCCTTGAGGATTGCCAGCACGGCGGGATCGTCATCGACCAGCAGTATCAGTTTGTCCATGGGTCAGCCCCCCTTGTTCCGCGCCTGCCGCTTGCCGGAAAGCAGGGCGATGGCGGCGTCAAAGTCAAAGTTCTGGATATGGATCAGTACGTGGTGCAGGCACGGCACCCAGGCCGTGTCCTTGAGTTCGGCGAGACAGTCCCGGACCAGCAGGTCGCAATCGCTGTCGCCGGCCTGCAAGCGTTCGATCAGGCGGGTCACGGAAGCCGGCGGCGTTCCGGGCGGCAGTTCCCCGGGCAAGGCTTCGGCAGCGGTTTCCGGCGGGGTGACGGGGCCGAGCCCTTGCTGAATTTCGGCGCACATGGCGGCGACGCCGCGTTCCAGGTCGAGCAGCAGTTCGCTCGCCGGCGAGGCGTTGTCTATGGCCGTTTCGAGGGCCGAGGCGACGGCATGCAGGGTCTTCATGCCGAGCAGGCCCATGCGTCCCTTCAGGGTATGCGCCGTCATGCTGGCCGCCTCCGGCGTGCCGGCGGCGAGCGCCAGCCGTATCTGCTTCATGGCGGCGGGGGCCTCGGCGACAAAGTCGCCCAGCCAGTGCCGATAGCGCGTCTCGTCGCCGAGCAGCAGCGCCAGTCCGGCACGGGTATCGACGCCGGCCAGCAGCGGCATTCCGTTGGTCGAAGCCGGGCGGGGTTCCGCGACGGCCGGCAGATAGTGCTTGTGGCGCGGAATCCATTTCGCCAGCATCTGGTAGAAGCCGGATTCGTCGAAGGGTTTGCCGATATGGTCGTTCATGCCGGCATCGGCGCTTTTCTCCTTTTCGTGCGCCATCGTATGCGCCGTCATGGCGATGATCGGCAGCTGCGCAAAGCCTTCCAGCTTGCGGATCACCCGGGTCGCCGTGAGGCCGTCCATCACCGGCATCTGGATATCCATCAGCACCAGATCGAAGCTGTCCGTGCCCAGGGACAGCATGTCGAGCGCTTCCTGGCCGTTGTCCGCCAGATGCGGAGTGACGCCGACCGCGGCGAGCAGTCCTTCGACCACGTCGCGGTTGAACGGCTGGTCATCCACCACCAGCACCCGCACATCCCGGTAACGTATCTGCGTCGACTCCTCCGGTTGCTCCGTTTCGATCGGCAACGCGCCGGTTTCATCCAGGCCGAGCCAGAGCCTGACCCGGAAGGTCGTGCCGCTGCCCTCGCGGCTGGTGACGCCGATGTCGCCGTCCATCATTTCGGCCAGGCGCTTGCAGATCGCCAGGCCGAGGCCGGTGCCGCCATATTTGCGCGTCATCGAGGCGTCGGTCTGCGAGAAGGGTTTGAACAGCAGGGCGATTCCCTCTTCGCTCATGCCGATCCCGGTGTCCTCCACTTCGATGTTCAGGCACAGGCGCTTCGCTTCGCGATCATGAATGCCGATGCGCAGTTCCACCCGGCCGGTGGTGGTGAATTTCACGGCGTTCGAGAGCAGGTTCAGCAGGATCTGCTCCACGCGCAGGCTGTCGCCCACCAGAACGTCGGGAACCTCCGGATCGATCTGCTCGATCAGCGCCAGCCCCTTTTCCTGCGCCCGGTAGCTGGTCACCGAGTGGCTGCGCACGACCAGTTGCCGCAGGCTGAAGGGCTTGACTTCGAACTCCATGCGTCCGGCGACGATCTTCGACAGGTCGAGCAGGTCGTCGATGATGCCGGCCAGCGTTTTGCCGGCGCTATTGACCTTGTCCAGATACTCGCGCTGCCGCGCATCGGTGGCAAACGGCCGCGCCAGGTTTGAAAAGCCGATTACGGCGGAGAGCGGCGTGCGCAGTTCGTGGGTGATGTTGGCGAGGAATTCATCCTTCGACTGGTCCGCCCGTTTTGCCGCGGCGAGGGCTTCGTTCAACTCGGCGGTACGCTGCAGGACAAGGCCTTCCAGGTTGGCCTGGTGCTCTTCGAGCTGCCGTTCGATCCGCTTGCGCTCGGTCACATCCTCCTTGACCGCGACGAAATGGCTGATTTCGCCGTCTTCGTTGAAGATCGGCGAGATCGATGTTTCTTCCCAGATCAGACTGCCGTTCTTGCAGCGGTTGCGCAGGATGCCGCGCCAGATCCTGCCGGCAAGTATGGTGTTCCAGAGGTCTTCATGTATTGCACGGGGTGTCTCCGCGGATTTCACAATGCTCGGGGTCCGGCCGACCGTTTCCTCACGGGTGTAGCCGGTAATCCGGGTGAAGCTCGGGTTCACGTACTCGATGACGCCGTAGCGGTTGGTGATGACGATCGAAACCTGGCTCTGTTCCACCGCCTGCCGCAGCTTGCCGGTTTCCTCCTCCGCGCGCCGGCGTTCGGAAATGTCGGCGTATACCCAGATGCTGCCGTCGTTCGGATGCGCGGGATCGATGGCGCGGCCGCTCAGCGCGCCCCAGAACAGGCTGCCGTCCTTGTGCCGCAACATGACCTCGGTACTGTAGTTCTGGCCTTCCGCCACCGCGTCGTAGGCGATTCTTCCTAGTCGATCATAGGTTTCCTGGGAGTCGTAGAACAGCTCGCTCGATTGGCCGAGCAGTTCGCCCGGTTCGTATTGAAACAGTTCCTCGATCCGGCGGTTGCAGGAAACGATGCGGCGTTGCTTGAGATAGACGATGCCGACCAGGGCGTTGCCGAGGATGGTTTCGTTTTGCGCCAGAAGCTGGCGGGTTTTTTCTTCCTGCTGCTTGCGTCGGGAAATGTCGGTGATCATCAGCAGGAGGTTCATGCGCCCGTTCGCCGAGAAGCGGGAAAAAATCGCGTGCTGCCATATTTCCTTGCCGAAACTGGTGACGAAATGGGCCTCGATCTGCGCATGCTCGTCGGTGGCCAGCGCCTTCTCGGCACAGGCCAGAAGGCCGGAACTCTTCCATGACTCGATTTTCCGGAAGTCCTGTCCGAGCAATTGCTCGCGCGTTGCTCCCAACTGATCGGCGGCATTGGCATTTGCCGTCAGGCACTGCCCCGTTGCGTCATAAGTCAGGATGCCGATCGGCGACGCGGAGACGATCTGCTCGTTGAAATTCCGGCTGGCTTCCAGCGCCTGCAGGGCTTCCTTGCGCTCGGTGATGTCGGTATAGGCGCCGACATAATGGGTGATTCGACCATCGCCATCCCTGACCGCCGAGATGGTCAGCCAGTGGGGATGGATCGTGCCGTCCCTGTTCCGGTTCCAGATTTCGCCCTGCCAGGTTTCGTGCGCCAGGATTTCCTGCCACATCTCCGCGTAGAAATCCGGTTCATGGCGATCCGACTTGAGGAAGTTCATTCTCCTGCCGACGGCTTCCGCTTCGGGGTAGCCGGTGATGGTGGTAAAGGCCTGGTTGATCCGCAGGATCACGTCGTCGGCATCGGTCACCACAATGCCTTCGTGCGACTCGAAGGCGGCAGCGGCGATGCGCAGCGCTTCGTCCGCCTTCTTGCGCTCGGTGATGTCGCGCATGGTGCAGGTGAAGAAGCGGCCATCCTCGGTTTGCCACAGCGCCACCGAGCGTTCGAGGAGAAACTCGCTGCCGTCCCGGCGCTGTCCGGTCAATTCCACGACGCCGCCATCGAGGTGGTCCGGGTCGCCGTTCATCAGGCGCTGAAAGCCGGCCATGGCGGCCTGCTGGAAGCGCGGCGGAATGATCCGCGTCAGCGGCTGGCCGATGATCTCGGCCTTGTCAAAGCCGAATATCCGAGCGGCCGAAGCGTTCCAGCTGGTGATGTTGCCCCCGGTATCCGCAGTGACGATCGCATCGTAGGCCGTTTCCGTGATGGCGCGGAAACGCTCTTCCCGTTGGCGCAGGCTTTCCGTCAGTTTGGCCTGTGCGGCCAGTTCCCGCATGCTTTGCTGTTGCGACCAGAGCCGGCGCAGCATCAAGCCGATGGCCAACGCCGCGGCCAGCGCCACCAGGCCGACCCAGATCACCAGTCGCCACAGCGGTTCCATGATTTCGTCGTAGTCGATCTTGGCGATCAGGTGCCAGCTGGTGCCGGCGATCGGGCGATAAACCGCCAGTACGTCCACGCCGCGATAATCCTTGCCGCGCGATGCGCCGGCCTTGCCGGTATGAACCGCCTGGGCGGAGGGCAGCGTGGGGTCGGCCCGGTTCTGCCTGATCGTCATCGCCGGGGCGCTGGTGTGCCGGAGCTGGTTGAGATAGATGACCGAGTCGCCGACGCCCTTCACCAGCAGGGTTTCGCCGCTGCGGCTGGCCGACGGCCAGCCCAGGATCATCGGGAACATCGACTCGCCGGGTTCGGCATGCAGCACCAGCGCGCCGACCGCCTGGCGCTTGCCGGCGACAATGTGCTGCAAGGGGACAACGAAGTTGAGCGCCGCCTGGCCGTCGTTGGCATCCAGATAGAAGGCGCTGCGGGCAATCTCGTCGGTGGCAAAGGCCTTTGGCAGCAGCGCCCTGGTTTGTTCCGAAATTTCGTGGGCGCCACCTGCCGTCAGCAATTCCTTCCCGGTCGGGTCAAGCACCACGGCGGTGGAATAGCCGTAGCCGCTGCTGACTATCATCAGCCGTTTGAGGATCAACTCCTTCATTGCCGGATCATGGCGGTGCTGAATGGCGGCGACACGCTCGATCAGTTCCGTGTCGGATGCCAGCACCCTGCCGTCGTTGTGTCGTTCGGCAAGCCAGGCCTCCACCTGCTGGCTCTTGAGCCGGGCGGCGATCTCCAGGCTGGTGTAGGCATCGCGCTCGATTTGCGGCACATAGATCTTGACGATTGCCAGGGTGACCAGCACCAGCAAGGCGGGCAGCGCCACGAGCAGATGCCGCCGATTGGGCTGGAACTTGCCGTCCTGCCTGGCGAAGTGCATACCCGTTCGGACTGTCGCCGTATCGCCGGCGCCGACTGTCGGCTGTTCAGTCACGCCACTGCCTCGGCGGTCATGAGCTCCTCGAATTTGTCGAGCGGCACGGGCTTGCTGTAGAGGTAGCCCTGGAAGGCATGACAGCCGGATTTGGCCAGGAACTCGCGTTGTGTTTCCGTTTCCACGCCCTCGGCGATCACGCCGAGCCCGAGGCTTTCGGCCAGCGCCACGATGGTGCGGGCAATTGCCGCATCGTTGGGGTCAACCAGGATGTCGCGCACAAAGGACTGGTCGATCTTCAACTGGTCGAGCGGCAGCCGCTTCAGGTAGGACAGCGAGGAATAGCCGGTGCCGAAGTCGTCCAGCGCGAAGCCCACGCCCCTGGCCTTCAGCGCGAACATTTTTCCGATGATGTCCTGCACGTTGTCGACCAGCAGGCTTTCGGTCAGTTCCAGCTTCAAGAACCGCGGATTGGCACCGGTGTTCTTCAGCACGGCCAGCACCTGGTCGACAAAATCGACCTGGCCGAACTGGTGCGCGCTGACGTTGACCGCGAGCGTGAGATGGGCCAGTTCCGGTTGGGTGGCCCAGCGCGCCAGCTGGCGGCAGGCGGCGTCGAGCACCCATTCGCCGAGCGGCAGGATCAGGCCGGTGTCTTCGGCCAGGGGAATGAATTCGCCCGGCGGCACCATGCCGCGTTGCGGGTGCTGCCAGCGCACCAGGACTTCGGCGCCGGTCAGGCGCTCTCCCACCACCTGGGCCTGGAAGTGGAGCACGAACTGCTGTTCCTGCAAGGCCAGCCGCAGATCGTCTTCCAGCGCCGCACGTTCCTTTACGGCGGATTCCATGCCAGGGTCGAAGAAATGCCATGTGTTGCGTCCGGCTTCCTTCGACTTGTACATGGCCAGATCGGCCTGCTTCATCAGTTCGTCGATGCTGGTCGGATCGCCCATGAACAGCGTGATGCCGATGCTCGCGGTGCTGTGATGAACGACATCGGCGAGCAGGTAGTCCTGGTTGAGCGAGGCAAGGATCTTTTCCACGATGGCCTCGATATCCGCCGCCGCGTCGGCGCTGTCGGCGTCCAGCCCGGCCAGCACCACGACGAATTCGTCGCCGCTCAGGTGGGCGACCGTGTCACCCTCCCGCACGCACAGCTTCAGGCGCTGGGCAACCTGTTTCAGCAGCAGGTCGCCCTTGTCGTGGCCCAGCGTGTCGTTGAGCATCTTGAAGTTGTCCAGATCGATGAACAGCAGGGCGCCATGGCCGCCGCTGCGCGAGCTGGCGGCCATGGTCTGCCGCAGGCGATCCATGAGGAGTGTCCGGTTGGGCAGGCCGGTCAACTGGTCGAAGAAGGCCAGTTGCCTGATCTTTTCTTCGGCGATCTTGCGTTCGGTGATGTCGTAGTGCGAACCGATGTAATGGGTCACGGTGCCGCTGTCATCCTTTACCGCCGAGATGGTGA
Source organism: Sulfuritalea hydrogenivorans sk43H (assembly GCF_000828635.1). Lineage (GTDB taxonomy): Bacteria > Pseudomonadota > Gammaproteobacteria > Burkholderiales > Rhodocyclaceae > Sulfuritalea > Sulfuritalea hydrogenivorans. The sequence goes on along the minus strand of NZ_AP012547.1, from coordinate 2,599,349 downwards.
GCCATTTCGGATATACCGTGCCATCCTTGCGCCGGTCCCAGACTTCACCCTGCCAGGTGCCGGTTCGGTTGATGGCTTCCCACATTTCGCGATAGAACGTCTTGTCATGGCGTCCTGACTGGAGCAGGCGGGGTGTCTGGCCCACGGCTTCCGCGGGCGTATAGCCGGTGATCTGGACGAAGGCCCGATTGACCCGCAGGATCACGCTGTTGGCATCGGTGACCATCATGGCTTCCTGCGAGTCGAAGGCCGCCGCGGCGATGCGCAGTTCGATCTCGGCCAGCTTGCCGTCGGTGATGTCCTGTACCGTGCCCAGGGAACGCAAGGGCTTGCCTGTCGCGTCGAATTCGGACAGGCATTTCTCATGCACCCACTTGATGCGCCCGTCATTCATGCGCAGCCGGTGGGTGACCTCGTATGGCTGCCGGGTTACGAGCGATTCGGCATAGGCCTGATGCACTGCTTCGCGATCGTCGGGATGGATGGCATTGAGGAAGGCGTCGTAGGTGGCACCGAACCGGGCCGGATCGATCTCGAACAAACGGAATACCTGATCCGACCAGGTCAGTTCGCCGCTGACCAGGTCCAGTGTCCAGTTGCCGACCTGGGCGATGCGCTGCGCTTCGTTCAGGCGGTCAGCGCTGGCTTGCAGCGCCTGTTCGTGGCGGTCGGCAATGTCCTGGAGGCCGCGCTGCCGCCGCTGATAGAAGCCCAGGCTGAGGACGGCCACCACCGCCACTATCCCGAACAACAGGGCGTGCAGGGTGGTGGCCCGCTGCCAGGACGCAAAAATGGTTCGTGGATCGCGCGAAACGGCAACCACCAGCGGTTTGTCCATGAACAAGTCGTCGGGGTGGATCGTGCGCTGGGCAATCATGCGTTGTTCGCCCGTCGCGGCGACACGATCGGTGTACACATTCGTCTTTTGGCCGCTGTCGCGATGGCGGGTAAACAGGCTGCCGGGCGTCGCCAGATCGGTGCCGGCCAGGTGTTTCTTTTCCGGCGCCATCATGAACAGCTTGCCGTCGCCATGGGCGAGGGCAGCCCATGCGTCGGGGGTGTAGAGCACCGAGTCGAGCTGGGTCCGGGCGAAATCCGGATCGAAGGAGGCATAAACGACCCCGCCGAATTCTCCGTTCGGCCGGGCCACCGAGCGCGCCAGCGCCATGACATAGGTATCGATCAGGGATTTGATCGGCGGGATCAGGTAAAGCGTTTGCGGAGCATTGTTCCTGGCGGCGAGCTGGAACCATTCCCGGTGGGCAAGGCTGGCCCCGACCAGGGTTGCATTGTTGGAAGCCGTTATCCGGCCGTCCGCGTCGACCACCAGCAGGACCCGCATGCCGGGCAGGATGTCGGCGAAGACTTGCAGCCGCCGATTGGTTCGCCACTGCCCGTCTTTCTCCATCCGCCAGTGCGAAAGGTCGTCGCGGATGGTTTCCAGCGCATGGTTGGCCGAATGCAGCTGCGGCACCAGGTTCTTCTCGATCACGGCGGCTTCAGTCGTCAGGCGCTCGCGCTCCTGGATTTCGATCTGGAGGTAATCCTGGTATTGCGAATAACCGATATAGCCGCCGAATGCCGTCAGGGCGGCAAGCAGGAACAGCCATTCGCCAAGGAAGCGGCTGCCGCGGAGCGGGCGCGGGGCCAGGCTCATTGGTTGCCCGAAATGCAGCCGGCCAGCCTCTCGGCGGGTGGCGGGAGGTTTGTGACCGACTCAGGATAGAGAGTGAGGTCGGGGACTCCTTGCATGCTTCGCTCCATGTTCCATTTGTCATGCCGCATGCTGCGGCGTGACCGCGGATTTCATAAGCGAGGCGGTTTTTTGGGCCCCGGCTGCAAGCTGCCCGGCGTGGGGCGGCTTGTATTATGTCTTTCGACAGAAAACCATCCTAGCACGTCGACAAATACTTGCAAGATCAATTGTTTGATACCGTGCATCAATTTGTGGATGGGCGGTCGCGGGAGAGGAATCCCGCAATCAAATTATGGTTTTATGCCGGTGTCTGTTTCTGGTCGATGATCGTGCGTGCCAGTTCCTCCAGTTTGCGGCGCTGGGTGCGCGCCCGCTGGCGCAGGCGTTCGAAGGCGGCCTGCCGGTCGATGCCTTCGCTGCGCATCAGCATGCCGACCGCGGTGGCAATGGTGCGATTGCTCTCCAGGGCACCCTGCAGGCCGCTGATGTCCTTGGATCGGGCCAGCGCGGTGCGTACCGTCGGTACGATGGATGACACCAGCAGCGGCTTGATCAGATAGCCCAGCGCGCCGATCTCCACCGCGCGGCGCACCATGGCCTCGTCGCCATAGGCGGAAAAGAACAGGAAGGGGACGCTTGTCTCGTCACGCAGGCGGCGCGCCAGTTCCAGTCCGTCGAGGCCGGGCATGCGGATGTCGAGCAGGGCCAGATCGGGCGCTTCGCTTCGGCACAGCTCCAGCGCCTGCAAGCCGTCGTGCGCCTCGATGACGTCGAAACCGGCTTCGCGCAGGCCTTCGGCCAGCGTGAACAACACCACCCGTTCGTCATCGGCAATCAGGATCCTGGCCATGGTCAGCGGGGCCGCTTCCGCGGCGGGCATGCGATGACCGGGGTGGTCAGTTTCAAACGTGTCAACATTAAATTCTCCGTATCCAGTTCATAGGTCAGTTGCGCCCCCTGATCCGGCAGCAGCGAGCGTACCAGATGCAGGCCGGTACCGAGGCCGGTGCCGGTGCCTATGTCGAATTCCGGCGCCGCGGCGAGCGCATTGCGTATCACCAGTTGCGCGCTGCTGTCGTCGGCGCTGAACGATACGGTGGGCGCGGCGCCGTCGGGCGGCGAATGCTTGACGGCATTGAGGATCAATTCATTGAGCACCAGCGCCAGGGAAACCGCTTCGCCGGTCTCGATGCGCACCGGCCGGTCGGCCGGCTCCTCCTCCGCATGAAACCGCACCGGACGTTGCGACAACTCGGCGACCGAGGCGCAGATGCTGCAGACGCTGTCGCACAAGCCGATGGCTTCGTCGCTGCTGGCGCTTTGCAGGCCATGCACCACGGCAATCGCGTTGACCTGGCTGATGGCGGTTTCCAGCCGCGGGTCGAGTTCGAGGAAGCGGCCCAGTTCGCGCTGCAGCAGGCCGGCGACGCTTTGCAGGTTGTTCTTGATGCGGTGGTGTACCTCGCGCACCAGGGTGTCGCGTTGCCGGCGGGCGTCGGCGAGACGCTGCTCTTCGGCCTGCTTGCGCTCGGTGATGTCGCGGAATACCGAGAGGACGGCCGGCCGGCCGTTGAAGATGATGCGGCTTCCAGTCGCTTCCATGGTGAGCGCGTCGCCGCCGAGCGTCGGAAAACGCCGCTCAAGCGGCGCCAGATGCGAGACCTTGTTGTCTACCAGCATTGCGATGCGCTGCTCGATGGCTTCCCAGTACTCCGGCTCGAACAATGGGTGCCAGTCCTGTCCGATCAGCGCCGTCGGCGACTCGGCGTGGAACAGCTTTGCTGCGCGCGCGTTGGCGAAAATGACGGTACTGTCGCGGTGTACCAGAATGGCATCCGGCGAGAGCTCGAAGAACGTGCGGTAGCGCGCCTCGCTTTCGCGCAGAATCGCCTCCCGTTGCGCCAGGGTTTCCAGCAGGCGATTGAAGCCGCCGATGAGTTCGCCGATCTCGTCCTGCCTTGCGACTGGCAGGGAGCGTGGGTGTTCGCCGGTTTTTGCCAGTGTGGCCAGCGTCTTTGCCGTATCGAACAAGGGCGAAAGCTGGCGCTTCAGCAGCCACCAGGTCAGCACGCCGACCAGCAGGGTCAGCATCAGCGTGGCCAGCAGAATCCGCTGTTGCAGGATCTTGAGCGGGGCAAAGGCTTCTTCGGTGGGCAGCGCCACGGCGATGTACCAGTCTGTCAGCGGAATGCCCTTGGCAGAGCCCAGCACTTCCGTTCCAAGCGGATTGACGATCACCCCCGAGCCCTCGTAGCCCTGGACGAAGCTGTCGATCAGGGGGTTGCTGCCGACGGCGGGAAGTGCCGCCATGATCAGCCGCTTGTCGGTGGCGGTGACCACCTGCCTTTGCTGCTTGGCGACCAGCATGAAGCCGCCGGTCTTGCCGTAGGGACTTTGCGCAATCCTGTCGAGGAAATTCGGTTTGCCCAGATTGATCACCCCGCTCAGGGCGCCGATCACCTTGCCGTGGGCATCGCGAATCGGCACGGCGATGCCGAACACCGGCGCCCTCAGCTTTTTGCCCATGACGGGTTTGCCAATGCCGGCTTTCCCTTGCTTGAGGGCGGCGGCTACCTCGGCAATGTCCATGTAGTTGACGCCGATGCGGCCCGCATTGAACGGGGCCTCCGCGATTGCCGTGCCATCGGCCGCAATGGCGACGATGCCGCCGTTGAACAGGTTGTGCAGTACCGGAAGCTGCACGAGGAAGGCTTGCAGGGCTTCGGGATGGCCCAGCAGGCCGGGGGAGATGTTGCGTGTGACTGTTTCCAGTCCGCGTATTCGATCGACCAGGTCCTGATTGATCTGGGTCGCCAGCAAGGCAACCGTCGAGATCTGCTGGCTGGCCAGCAGGTGTTCCGTTTCCTTGCGCAGCATGCGGCTGGCGTAGAGGGACATGGTCCAGATGCCGACCAGGAATACCGCCAGGGTGAGCAGGGTCACCCGCGTTTTCAGCGAGCGCCACTCAAGAAAGGAATTCAGCCGGGTCCAGGCGGTCATGGCGGGGAATCCGGAGTCATCAGCAGGGGCGCGGTCAGGTTCAGGCGCGTCAGCAGCAGGTTTTCGTCGTCGAGGTGATAGGTCAGTTGCGCCCCGGCGCCCGGCAGCAGCGAGCGCACCAGGCGCAAGCCGGTGCCAAGGCCCTTGCCGGTGTCAATGTTGAATGCGGGCGTCTTCGCCGGGGCATTGCGGATGCGCAGTTGCGCACCTTTGCCGCTGACGCCGAGGGATACGATGGGGGCGGCGCCGTCGGGTGGTGAATGCTTGACGGCATTGAGGACCAGTTCATTGATCACCAGCGCCATGGAAACCGCCTCGTTGGTTGCGACGCGAACCGGGCAGGGGGCAGCCTGCTCGTTTTCAAGGCGAAACAGCACCGGGCGTTGCGACAGGTTCGCAACCGAGGCGCAGATGCTTTTGATGCTTTCGCACAGGTTGATGGCTTCGTCGGGGCTCACGCTCTGCAGGCCATGTACCACGGCAATGGCGTTGACCTGGCTGATGGCGGCTTCCAGCCGCGGGTCGAGTTCGAGGAACTGCCCCAGTTCGCGCTGCAGCAGGCCGGCAACGCTCTGCAGGTTGTTCTTGATGCGATGGTGCACTTCGCGCACCAGGGTGTCGCGTTGCTCGCGGGCGTCCGTCAGGCGCTGTTCTTCGGCCTGCTTGCGCGCGGTGATGTCTTCCGCCAGTCCCACCGTATAGGATTCGCGCCCGTTGTCTCCTTTTACCGCCACCACGTTCAGGGAAACCCAGACGATTTCGCCGTCCTTCCTGATATAGCGCTTTTCCATCGCGAAATGGCTGGCTTCGCCCGCATCCAGTCCCTCGACGTTCCAGACGTTCAGCCGGACATCGTCGGGATGGGTGACGTCCGTGAATTTCATGCCGAGCAGTTCGGTCTCGCTGTAGCCGAGCATGCGGCACATGGCCGGGTTGACCATGCGGTAGCGCCGGTCCGTCCCGGCAATGCCGATCCCGATGGGCGAGCGTTCGAAGATGGCGCGAAAGTTCTGGTTGCTTTGTTTCTCGGGCGCTTTTTCGCTGATGTCGGACATGGCAACGCGAATCGCCGTGTCGCCAGCGCCGACTCCCGCTGAACCCGCGTGCTGCCCGGCGAACTCCGGCACGCAGTCGAGCCGCGCCTGGAAGACCAGGCCATTGCTGCGTCTCAGGGACAGTTCGACGCTGTCGCCCTCGTTGCGTTTTTTTATGTTCAGGAAGTGCTGTGTCCAGATATCGTGGTCCGAGGGGATGACGAAGGAGGCAAGGCGGCGCCGCAGCAGTCGCTTGCGTTCCAGTCCGAGCATCGCGGCGCACGTAAGGTTTATCTCCGCGATCATGCCGTGGGAATCGAGCGTGAGATAGCCGATCGGAAGGCAGTCATACAGCTCCGCATAGCGGTCACGCGAGGCTGCCAGCTCGATCTGCGACCGGCGCAAGGTTTCGTTCTGCATTTCCAGCTCGATCTGCTGCACCTGAAGTTCGTGCAGCATTTCTTCGGCCGAACTCGCGGGAGGCATTTCCTGCGGATTATCCGCGAGCTGCCTTTCGGCCACGGCCCGCAGTTGCGGATCGCGATTGCTGTTCTCGTCCGGCGGGTTCATCTGGCGCGCCATTAGCCGATCGTCACCAGGGCCAGCAGGATCAGCTCGGTAGTGCCGGCCGCGGTGACGATGCGACGGGCGTTGAGCACCAGGCGGCGGTGCCCGATACCGGGAAAGTCGTGTTCGAGTTCATAGCCGTCGATCGCCTGGTCGCGGCGCAGGCTATTGTCGAGCAGCTGGCGCAAGGCGGGGACATCCCACGCGCCATTGCTCAGGTTGTAGAACTTGCGTCCCACCGTTTCCGCTGCGGTGACCTGGAAGTAGCGATAAAACGCACGGTTGGCCGAGATCACCTGCAACTCGCCGTCGAGCACGACGAGAGGTTCGCTGACCGTATCGACGATGCCGTCGGACAGTTGCCGCGCCAGTTGTTCGGTTGCGAGCTGCATCGCGGCGAGGCGGGCTTCGCTCTGCCTCGCCTTTTCGCTGGCCAGCTTGAAGTCGGATACTTCGGTGAAGGTCAGCACCACGCCTTCGATCACGTTGTCGAGGGTCCGGTAGGGCTGGATGCGCGCCAGATACCACGCGCCGTCGTGGGTGCGCACTTCGCGCTCGCTGGGGATCAGGGTGTCGAGCACGGTCTGCAATTCGGCTTGCAGGTCTTCGCCGTCGAGGTTCGACTTGATGTCGCCGAGGGGCCGGCCGACGTCGGTGGCGACCAGGCGGTAGGCCTTCACCGCCTCGCGCGTGTAACGCCGGATGTGCAACTGGTGATCGAGGAACAGGGTGCCGGCGTTGATGTTGTCGAGCAGGTTTTTCATGTCGTTCTGGATGCCGCCGAGTTGCTCGATCTTGGCATTCAGCTCGGCGTTCACGGTGAGCACTTCTTCATTGAGCGATTGCAGTTCTTCCTTGGATGTCTCCAGTTCCTCGTTGGAGGACTGCAACTCCTCGTTGGTCGATTGCAGTTCCTCGTTGGTGGACTTGAGCTCCTCGTTCGAGGCTTGCGCCTCCTCGATGGTGGCCTGGAGGGTTTCCCTGACATAGGCCAGATCGCGTTCCAGTTCCTCGACGCGAGCCCTTTCGGCGGAGGCGGCGGGGCGTTTGCCGCGACCGGCGGCGCGCGTGGGCATGCCGGGGGGTGTGTCATGCTCGGCAATGTCCTGGAAACTTACCAGCAGCAGATTCTCGCCGGCTCCGGACGGCAACCGGCGGATGCTGATATTGACCTGGGAAAACCCGCCGTTGGTCTTCACGGCGACTTCGCGGTTCAGCATCGGCGCGCTTTCGGCGGAGGCATGAAGGAGCGCGGTGCGCAACTCCAGTTGCAGGCCCTCGCGCGCCATATCGACGATATTGGTGCTGACCAGGCCCGGCGCCGGACGCAGGTACCTGCCGGTGTCGCCATTGACGTAGAGGATGTTGCCGCGGGCATCGGTGGTTACCGAGGGCGGTGCATAGGCCTGCAGCAGCGCGCGATTGCTCAGGTCGGCGATGTTGGCGGCCTTGGGTTTGTCGAACGCCACCTCGACCGGCTTGCCGCTTGCCTCGACCGCGCGCGGGAGGGCTCCGGTCGCCGGCAGACGGGCGGTGGCGGTTGCGTGCCGGGCGCGGTAGAGCTTCCATTTGCGGTCAAGCGCCAGAAACAGCTCGGGGTGGCTGTTGATGCTCTCCGAACTGGACAGGAACAGCACGCCATCGGGCTTGAGGGCATAGTGGAACGTGGGTATCAGGCGGTTCTGCAGCTCCGGCTCAAGATAGATCATCAGGTTGCGGCAACTCAGCAGGTCGAGCTTGGTGAATGGCGGATCCTTGATGACGTTCTGCACCGCAAACACCACCATTTCGCGGATTTCCTTCTTGATCTTGTAGCCGGCTTCGTCCTTGGTGAAGAAGCGACGCAGGCGCTCCGGCGTTACGTCCTGGACGATATTGGGCGGATAGCTTCCGCTGCGCGCGACGATGATCGCATCCTCGTCGAGGTCGGTGGCGTAGATCTGGATGCGCGGTTCCTGGATGCGCCTTTGGCGCAACTCATCCATCAGTTCCTGGAGCACCATCGCGATCGAGTAGGCTTCCTCGCCGGTGGCGCAGCCGGCGACCCAGACACGAAAGGAGTAGTCGGCCGGCTTGCCCGCCAGCAAGGTGGGCAGGACGGCGTCCTTCAGCGCGACGAAGGCCTCCGGGTCGCGAAAAAAATTGGTGACGTTGATCAGCAGTTCCTTGAACAGCACCCGCGCTTCGGCCGGATTCGCCTTGAGGTAGCGCGCATAGACCACCATGTCCTCGATGCTGTGCTGCGCCATGCGCCGCTCGATGCGGCGGCTGATGGTGCTCTTCTTGTAGAGCGAGAAGTCATGGCCGGTCCGGCTGCGCACCTGCAACAACACCTGATGCAGACCGCTCAGCGCCTTGTCGGGGACGATGGCCGGCAGCTTCTGCCTGAAGACCGAGGTCTTGTTGAGTTCCAGCAGCATCGCCGGCATCTGTTCCACGGGCAGCACATGGGTGGCGTATCCGGAGGAGATGGCGCTTTGCGGCATGCCGTCATATTTCGCCGTGGCCGGGTCCTGCACCATGCAGACGCCCCCGGCGCCCAGGATGGCGCGCAGGCCCAGCGTGCCGTCGGTGGCGGTGCCGGAGAGGATGATGCCGATGGCCCTTTCCGCCTGGTCCTCGGCCAGCGAGCGCAGGAAGCCGTCGATCGGCATGCGTTGTCCACGCGCCTGCTCGGGCACGGAGAGCAGCAACACGCCGTTGAGGATGGACATTTCGCGATTGGGCGGAATGACATAGACACGGTTGGGTTCGACGGCAACCTGGTCCATCGCTTCGACGACCGGCATGGCGGTGCTGCGTTGCAGGATTTCAGTCAGCAGGCTTTGATGGCCGGGGTCGAGATGCGGCACCAGAACGAAGGCCATGCCGCTGTCCATCGGGCAGGCGTGAAAGAACGCCTCGAAAGCTTCCAGTCCGCCGGCGGAGGCGCCGATGCCGATGATCGGAAAGCCGGACACTGTCGATGGTGCGGTCGCCGCGGCATCGGGCGCCGGTTTTGCCGGCGCTTCGGCGGAGGCCAGCGAAACGGCCGCGCCGGACTTGCTGGAGACTTTTCTGGCCACGAAATGTCCTCTTGGTTGGCATGGAAACTTACTGCGTGCGATGCTACTACGGCCGGCGCGGCCGTGGGGTTCGGCGCCATGACGGGCCAACTGGTAGGCTGCGCGTTTCAAGGCATGTTTTCAGTGCCACGGCAGGGTGCCATCCGGCATTGGCAAGGTTCGGCAAGGAAGAGTCCCATGAACATCGCAACCGTCATCACGACCCCGTTCAGCGACCAGAAGCCCGGCACTTCGGGGCTGCGCAAGAAGGTCACTGTTTTCAGGACCCCCGGCTATCTGGAAAACTTCGTCCAGGCGGTGTTCGACACCATCGACGCGCCACCGGGAAGCACGCTGGTGCTGGGCGGCGACGGCCGCTACCATAACCGCGAGGCGATCCAGGTCATCCTGCGCATGGCCGCCGCCGCCGGGATCGCGAAGGTGCTGGTGGGTCGGGGCGGCATCCTGTCGACGCCGGCGGCCTCCCGCGTGATCCGCAAGTACGGCTGCTTCGGCGGCCTGATCCTATCGGCCAGCCACAACCCCGGCGGCCCCGAGGGCGATTTCGGCATCAAGTACAACACCGGCAACGGCGGACCGGCGCCGGAGAAAATCACCGACGCGATCTTTGCCCGCAGCCGCGAGCTGACCCGCTACCGCATCGCCGATGCACCGGACCTCGACCTCGATCGACCCGGTCGCCACGGGCTGGGCGACATGGTCGTGGAGATCATCGACCCGGTGGCCGATTACGCCGAACTCATGGAATCGCTGTTCGACTTCGCCGCCATCCGCACGCTGATCGGCAGCGGCTTTCGTCTCTGCTTCGATGCCATGCACGCGGTGACCGGGCCCTATGCCAGGGAGATCATCGAAGCCCGGCTCGGCGCGCCGGCCGGCACGGTGATCAACGGCGTGCCGCTGGAGGATTTCGGCGGCGGCCACCCCGACCCCAACCTGACCTACGCCGACCAGCTGGTGGCGATCATGTATGGCGGCGATGACGCCAACCCGGCGCCGGATTTCGGCGCCGCCTCGGACGGCGACGGCGACCGCAACATGATCCTCGGCCGGCATTTCTTCGTCACGCCCTCCGACAGCCTCGCCATCATCGCCGCCAATGCCGCGCTGGCGCCCGGCTACGCGGATGGCATCGCCGGCATCGCGCGCTCGATGCCGACCAGCGCGGCGGCCGACCGCGTCGCCGAAAAACTCGGCGTGCCCTGTTACGAAACACCGACCGGCTGGAAGTTTTTCGGCAACCTGATGGATGCCGGCAAGGTCACGCTCTGCGGCGAGGAAAGCTTCGGCACCGGCTCCAGCCACGTGCGCGAAAAGGACGGCTTGTGGGCCGTGCTGTTCTGGCTCAACATCCTCGCCAATAGCCGCCTGTCGGTGGCGGAGATCGTGCATCGCCACTGGGCCGGCTACGGCCGCAACGTCTATTCGCGGCACGATTACGAGGCGCTGCCGTCCGACGTCGCCGCCGGCGTCATGGCACAGGTGCGGGGCCGCTTTGCCGATCTGCCGGGGCAGCGCTTCGGTGACTACCGCGTGAAGTTCTGCGACGACTTCAGCTATACCGATCCGATCGACGGCAGCCTCAGCACCGGGCAGGGGCTGCGCATCGGTTTCGAGGACGGCTCGCGCATCGTCTTCCGCCTGTCCGGCACCGGCACCGAAGGCGCCACGCTGCGCATCTACCTCGAAGCCTTCGAGCCCGATCCGGCGCGGCAGCGCGTCGACGCACAGCAGGCGCTGGCGCCGCTGATCGCCATCGCCGATCAATTGTCGGAACTGAAACAGCGCACGGGGCGCGAGCGCCCCACCGTCATTACCTAGACCGCCGCCAGCGCCTGCTCCAGGTCGGCCTTGATGTCGTCGATGTGCTCGATGCCGATCGACAGGCGCACCATGTCTTCCGAGACGCCGGCCTTCTTCATTTCCTCGGCCGACAACTGGCGGTGCGTGGTACTCGCCGGATGGCAGGCGAGGCTCTTCGCATCGCCGATGTTGACCAGCCGTGTCACCAGCTTCAGCGCGTCCTGGAAGCGTCCGCCGCCGGCCATGCCGCCGGCCACGCCGAAGGACAGGATGCCCGAGGCCCGGCCGCCCATGTATTTCCTGATCAGCGCATGGTCGGCATGGTCGGGCAGGCCGGCGTAATTGACCCACTTCACCTTGGCATGGCCCTTGAGGTAGTTCGCCACGGCCAATGTGTTGTCGCAGATGCGGTCCATGCGCAACGCCAGGGTTTCGATGCCTTGCAGGATCAGGAAGGAATTGAAGGGCGAGATCGCCGCGCCGGTGTTGCGCAGCGGCACCACGCGGGCGCGTCCGATGAAGGCCGCGGGGCCGAGGGCTTCGGTGTAGACCACGCCGTGGTAGGACACGTCCGGCGTGTTGAGGCGCTTGAAGCGTTCCTTGTGTTCGGCCCAGGGGAATTTGCCGGAATCGACGATCACGCCGCCGATGCTGTTGCCGTGGCCGCCGAGGTATTTGGTCAGCGCATGCACCACGATGTCGGCGCCGTGCTCGAAGGGGCGGCAGAGGTAGGGCGAGGGCACGGTGTTGTCCACGATCAGCGGCACGCCGGCGTCGTGGGCGATCTTCGCCAGCGCTGCCAGATCGACGACGTTGCCGAGGGGATTGCCGATCGATTCGCAGAACAGCGCCTTGGTGCGGCCGTCGATCAGCGGGCGGAAGGATTCGGGATTGCGGTAGTCGGCGAAGCGCACCTCGATGCCGTATTGCGGCAGGGTGTGGGCGAACAGGTTGTAGGTGCCGCCGTAGAGCGTGCCGACCGAGACGATGTTGTCGCCGGCCTCGGCGATGGTCTGGATCGCGTAGGTGATCGCCGCCATGCCCGAGGCCACGCCCAGCGCGCCAATGCCGCCTTCGAGTTCCGCCATGCGCTTTTCCAGCACGTCGGTGGTCGGGTTCATGATGCGGGTGTAGATGTTGCCGGCGACCTTGAGGTCGAACAGGTCGGCGCCGTGCTGGGTGTCGTCGAAGGCGTAGGATGTGGTCTGGTAGATCGGCACCGCGACGGCCTTGGTGGTGGGATCGGGGCTGTAGCCGCCATGCACGGCGATGGTTTCGATTTTCATTTGCGGGCTTTCTCTGGACGGTGAAGAGAGCAAGTATAGGGTCACGGGACATGCACATGCAGCGGTTCTTTATTGCTTTTCTCATGATCAGTTCCGTGGCCTGGGCCCAGGCGCTGGAGATCATCGACCTGCGCCACCGAAGCGCGGAGCAGTTGCTGCCGCAACTGATGCCCTTCATCGAACCGGGCGGGGCGCTCAGCGGCATGAACGACAAGCTGTTCCTGCGTGCGTCGAGCCGCAATCAGGCCGACATCAAGGCACTCGTCGCCTCGCTCGACATCCCCGTGCGGCGGTTGATGATCAGCGTGCGGCAGGAGGGCGCCGACGTCGGCACGGATCGCGGTGCGGGGATAAGCGGTCGAGTGGAAGTCGGCGCTGGCGGTACGGCGATCAGCGGCCGCGGACACCTCCATCAGTCCGACAGCCGCAGCCGGCGCGACACCACGCAGCAGGTGCAGACCATCGACGGCGGACGTGCCGCGATCCTGGTCGGCGAATCGATGCTGCTGCCGCTGCGACAGGTGGTGCTGACGCCGGCGGGCGTGGTGGTGTCGGAGAGCTTCGTGCAGCGCGATCTGGGCACCGGTTTTGTCGCCGTGCCGCGCCTTTCCGGCGATCGCGTGACGCTGGAAATCAGCCCGCGCGACGATACGCCCGGACCACTGCCGGGTTCGGTGAATGTGCAGCGCTTGCTGACCACGGTCAGCGGCCGCTTGGGCGAATGGCTGGAGCTGGGCGGCTCGGCCGGCGAGCAAAGCGGCAATTCGGCCGGAATCGCCAGCATCGGCGCGCAATCGGCGTCCCGCCAGCGCCGACTCCTGCTGAAGGTGGAGGAACTGCCCTAGTCTTTGCCCCGAGCCCGCGCGGCGGGCAGGCTCGGGTACACTCCCGCCCAACGGCTTCCATCGAAGGAGTTGATCTTGACTGAACGTACGGTTTGCGTTGCGACCCTGGGTCTCAAGCCGGGCATGCGGCTGGCACAAGCCGTGCGCCGCCCCGACGGCGCCTTGCTGCTGTCCGCCGGCACCGAGATCGATGCCGATCAATTGCGGAACCTGATCCAGCGCGGCATCGAATTCGTCCATGTGGTGCAGGAAGAAACGCGCAGCGCGGCGCAGATCGAGGATGACCTGACGGCGGCCATGGAGGGGGTTGCCCGCCTGTTTCGGGGCAGGACCGGCGACGCGCGCCAGGAACTCGCCGCGGCGATCGCCGACTATCGGCGGCAGCAAGTATCATGACCCGCCCGTTCACGCTTGAGCAGGTGCTGGCGCGGGCCGATGCCTTGCCGGCCCTGCCCGACATCGTGGTGCGGATTCTGGAAATGCTCGGTGACGAGGATGCCAATGCGGAAGCCCTCGGTCACCACATCGTCAGCGATCCGGCGGTGGCGGTACGGCTGCTGGCGGCCGCCAATGCCGGCGCGATCGGCGCCAGCGGCCGGGTCGACTCGGTGCGCCAGGCCATCATGCTGCTTGGCGTCGGCCGCGTCCGCGACATTACCCTTGCCACCGCGGTGATCGATCGCTTCCGCCTGCCGCGGCCCTTCGACGCGCATCGCCTGTGGCTGCACAGCGTGGGCGTGGCGGTATGCGCGCAGGAAGTCGCGGCCCATGCCGGGCTCGATGTCGATGTGGCCTATACCGCCGGCCTGCTGCACGACGTGGGCCAGCTCCTGCTGTTCGCCTTCGATCCCGAAGCCTATGCCGACACGTTGCAGCTGAAGGCGCAGCGCGACATCGACATCGTCGATGCCGAGCGCGAACATCTCGGAGTCGACCATGCCCATGTCGGCGGCGAACTGGCCCGGCTCTGGAAGCTGCCGGAAGTCGTGGCGGATGCCATTGCCGGCCACCATGTTTCCGGCGAAGAGGGGCCGGAAAACGAAATGGCCGATGCCGTCCATGTCGCCGAAGTGCTTGCCCACGCCCTCGACCTGGGCGGCGGCGCGGATGCGCGGGTCCCCAATCTGTCCGACTTGTCCTGCGCCCGCATGGGCATCGACTGGCGCCAGTTCGCCGAGCATTTTCCGCGCATCGAGGCGCGCTTCGCCGGCGCCAGGATCACGCTCGGGCTGTAGCCTTCCGGGCCGGCGTCAGCCGGCCGGCGAGCCGGCGACGCAGGCGCGATACCGCTTGCCGGAATCCATGATGTGTCCGACCCACCAGAGGGCCAGGAAGCGCTGGAGTTCGAGCTTGTCGAAGTTCTCCGTGGTGGCGATGTCGGCGGCCAGATAGTCGAACTCGTCGCGCTCGTTCAGGTGCTCGTCGAGCGCGGGGCACGCGCCGCGGGCGAGCAGGTCCTCTTCGCTGGCGAAATGCGCGCGCGCCAGGGCCGTCAGTTCGGCGAAGACTTCCTGGAATTTCAGGTCGCTCTCGGGGCTGGTGTCGACGGCGTGGTCGGCCAGGGCATTGCATTGCGCCAGGATGTTGCGGTGCTGGCTGTCGAGGATTTCATTGCCCACGCCGTAGCCTGGATTCCATTGCACGCGATTCGGCACGATTGATTTCCTGTTTGTCAGAATCCGAGCGACTCGACGACGGCAACGAGGTCGGCGAAGCTGGCCGCTTCGAGTTTTGCCGCCAATGCCGGCTTGTCCAGCCCTTCGCAATCGAACGCGGTGATGCTGACTTCAAAAGGCAGTTCGCTGATCTCCAGCGGCGACATGAAGCCGATATGGCAGATATGGGCAAGGCACTTGCGTTCCGGCTCGGCGAGTTCCAGCCCATGATGCCTGAGCAGTTCCAGGTAGCGCTCGGCGGTGCGGTTGAGTTTGCCGCTGATCTCCATGGTGTTCTTGTGGCCGTCGGTGAGGACCGCAAGCGGCGGCCCGAAGAAGACGGGCGTCTTGCCGACGTTCCGCGTCTTTTCTTCGCGCGTCAGGGCCGGGGCGACCCAGGTGGGATCGCCCCGGACCGGCCCCGGTTTTTCAGATGAATCCGGCATCAGTGGGCAATGCCGTGCACGCGCTCGTACTTGGCGTCCTTCATGCCCCTGGGCAGTTGCGGCGGCGCTTCCGGCGCGATCTGGACGAAGCCCCGGTTTCTGGCGCCGTCCTGGACGTTGTGCGGGTTGTGGCACTCGGTACAGGTGAACCAGCGCTTCTTGCCCGTGCTGGCCCATTCGCCGATGCGCTTGCCGTGAATGCCGTCGCGCCAGTCGCGCAGCTTGTCGCCGTGGCACTTGCCGCACAGCAGCTGCGGCTGGTCGAAGCTCACCGGATCGCCGAAGTGGTCGACCAGCATGTTGCGCTTGGTCGTGTGGTGGCAGTCGAGGCACCAGATGCGGCCGCGGCCGTGCTGCAGGTCCTTGAGATCGGGAACCATCGCTTCCATGGTCGGGACCGGTGCTGGTTTCCTGCCCTTGGGCAGCGTCGGCGGGGAAAACTTGGGGCCGATGCCGTTATGGCAGGAGACGCCGCACATCGGCATCAGGGCCAGCTTCTCCGTGCGCGGCTTGATGACCGCGTGTCCCTCGGGGATCTTGTCGAGCAGGGGCATCTTGCCCATCGGCACCGTGCCGTCGAAAGGGTCGCCCCACCAGAGCACCGCGCCGGTTTTCGGCGAACACTTGACGTTGGGCCAGCCGGGCTGGAGGTCGCGCTTGGTGACTTCCGACGCGCCCTTGCGGCTTTCGAAACAGACCGTTTCTGCCGCCGGCGCCGGGGCCGGCGCCGCTGCTGCTGCCTTTTGTTCCTGCGCCAGGGCGGGAGCCATCATGCCGCAGCAGAAGGCGAGGATCATCGTGTGGAATGCAAGTTTATTCATGATCGTCATCTCACTTGGCGGCGGCAGCCTGGCCGCCGTACTTGATCTCGCCCAACAGGATGCCGATGGCACCCTTGAGCAGGATGGTCAGGATGAAGAAGCCGAAGGCCCAGATGCCGAGGGACAGCAGCACCTCGACGAAGCTCGGGTAGTACTCGGTCACCTCGCCGATCGGGGACGGGATGAAGCCGGGGACGATCAGGCCCATGCCCTTCTCGATCCAGATGCCGGTGAAGGCCATCACGCAGGGGATCACCAGCTTCTTGAAGTCGTTGCGGAAGGACGGCATCAGGAACAGGATGAAGGCACCGACCATCAGAGCCACGGCGCTCCAGAACCAGGGCACCAGCCGGGTCAAGCCGTGCAGGCCGAACATCAGGTAGTAGAGGCCGTTGGCGTGCTCGGTACGGGCGTAGAGTTCGACCACGACTTCCGACAGGGTCAGGAAGATGGCGATGCCCAGACACCAGGTGACGATGGTGGTGAGCAGCTTGATCGCGCTGTCATCGACCCAGAACTTCGTGTTCTTGCGGATGATCAGGAAGATCAGGATGATCAGCGCCGGGCCCGCCGCGAAGGCGGTGGTGATGAAGCGGATCGGCATCATGCTGTGGAACCACATCGGACGCGACGGCATGGTCGAGATCAGGAAGGCCGTGACGGTGTGGATCGATAGTGCCCAGACGATCGCGACATACACCAGCGGCAGGAACCACTTGTTGTTGATCGGGTTGCCGGTGTACTTGCACCACAGGTAGTAAAAACCGCAGACGAAGTTGAGGATCAGGTAGCCGTTGAGCACCATCACGTCCCAGCCCAGCATCGACGAGAAGCTGTAGATGCCCCAGGGCGGAATCATGTGCCACAGGCGATCGGGCCGGCCCATGTGGGCGAAGACGAACATCATCACCATGATCACGGCGGTGATTGCCAGCATCTCGCCCAGCACGGCCACCTTGTGCATGCCCTCGTGGTGATAGGCGTAGGCCGGGAAGACGATGGTCACCGCCCCGGCCGCCACGCCGACGAGGAAGACCAGGTTGGCGAAATACAGGCCGTCGTGGATCTGGCTGGTCATGCCGGTGACGATCAGGCCCTCGGTGTTCTGCAGGTAGAACACGTACAGCATGCCGAGCATGAGCACCCCGAGGGAGCCCATCCAGGTGTAGAACTTCGTGCCGCCCTTGAGGACGTAACGCGAATAATCGGTAGCGAAACTGATCAGTTGTTGCACGGCTCGCTCCTCAATCGTAGAAGTAGAAGAATTTCGGGAAGGTGTTGAGCTCGGCCTTGAGGCGGAACACGTTCTTGCGCTCCAGGATCTTGCTCACTTCGCTTTCCGGATCGAGCAGGTTGCCGAACTTGCGGGCGCCCACCGGACAGACCTCGACGCAGGCCGGGTAGCGGCCCTGGCGGCTGCGCTGCAGGCACCAGTGGCACTTCTCGACGACGCCGCGCATGCGCGGACGGTTGCCCAGGTAATGCGTCACCGGGTTCATTTCCTCCTTGGGCAGCACCGGGGTGGTCAGGTTGATGCGACGCGCCCAGTAGGGGCAGGCGCCCATGCACATGCGGCAGCCGATGCACCAGTTGTAGTCGATCACCACCGGGCCGTCGGCCTCGCGGTAAGTCGTGCGCACCGGGCACACCTTGACGCAGGGCGGCTTCTCGCACTGCATGCAGGCGATCGGCATGTAGGTGGCGTCCTTTTCCGGGACGGCCTCGGGTTCATAGCGGTATTGCCCTTCGAGCACCTGGCCGGCCGGGGTGTAGGCGTTGCCGCCGACCTGGATGCCCAGCCCTTCGGGATAGCCCTGGTTCATCTTGTCCTTCGCGAACTCGCCGCGCTCCATCCTGAGCACCTGGATCCACTCGATCTTTTCCCCGGGCCGCGTGCCGCGCGACTGGTTGTTTTCCTCGACGCAGGCATGGACGCAACGGCGGCAGCCGATGCATTTCCGGATGTTCAGGGCGTAGCCCATGAGCACGCCCGGCTGCGGCCCGGTGGTATCGACGGTGACCTTCTTGCCGTACTCGGAGGAGTAGCGCCGTTCGAGCCGGGTGCGTGCCTCGGCTTTTTCCGCGTCCGTCATCAGGCGGTAGTTCTTCTGGAAATGCTCGGCCCATTCGGTGGCGGCGGCGGCATCGTCGGACTGGGTCATCAGTGCCGCGGTGCCCATCAGCGACGACATGCTGAGGGCACCGCCCGCTTTCAGGAAGCCGCGGCGCGAGGTTGTCGGGCCCGGCGCGGAAGGATCCGCCGACGCCGCTTGCGTCGGGCTGTGGGAAGGTTTTTCCTGGGCGGGATCGGCCGAGGGGCTCTTGTCAGGGGTCACTTTGTCCTCCAGTCAGGGGATGTTTTCATATTCAGCGCAAGTTCCGGCGATCGGAATCCGGATTGTCTTGCCGCCCAAAAAGCTAACTTGAGAGATATAACCGACATCGGATTTCCTGTAATTGATCGAGGTCAAAGTTGCAGGAGCCAGTCAGTTTATTTTTCTGTTTCAACGGGGATTTCCGCAAGCATTGCGGCGATGGATTTCTGCGGCACGACGTGCGCGAAGAGGTCGCATGGACGATCTATCCGGCAAGCAGGCTTGGTGATATACTGCTAAAACGTCACGACGTTTTGGAGATGACCATGACCACCCAAGCCATTCGTTCCACGCTGTACCTCGAACCCGGGCTGCACCAGGCGCTGCGCCTCAAGGCGGCGACCGCGCATCGCTCGATGTCCGAGATCGTCAATGACGCCGTCCGGGCATCGTTGCGGGAAGACGAGGAAGACCTGGCCGCGTTTTCCGGCCGGGCAAAAGAAAAGACCATGAGTTACGAACAGTTCCTGGCCAGGCTGAAAGCCGATGGCTCGATATGAACTGAGGTTCAAGACCTCCGTCGCAAAGGACCTGCGGGACATTCCGAAGGCGGATTTGCGCCGCATCCTGGAGCGGATCGAGTCGCTGCGCGACGATCCCCGTCCCGTCGGCTGCGAAAAGCTTTCCGCCCAGGAGCGCTATCGGATCCGGCAAGGGAATTACCGGATTCTTTACGAAATACTCGACTTGGAAGTGGTGGTCGAAGTCGTGAAGGTCGGGCACAGGCGTGAGGTTTATCGGGACTAGTCGAAGCGCAATCTGGCTTGCATAGTGCGCTGGGCCGCCGTGGCGCCAGCGCCGACTTCTTGGAGACCTCTAATGTCGCGCAAACTAATACTGAAGTCGGCCTCTTATCGTTAAGTTCCGTTCGCTACAATTGCTCGCGTCGATTGACTGGGCATACAGTCTCTTAGTGAATCCCACAAGGATGCCGAACGTATTCGCGCTGCGTTGGAATGGTATTTCGATGCTGATACAGCCGACAATCACACTGTGGCATTTCTTCAGCGCTGCATTGGCTTGGAAGCCATTCTTGGCGATGACGAGAATTCGCGGACAGTGCCGCTAACGGATCGGCTCGCAGATCGATACGCGTATCTAATGGGGCAGATCGCGTCGGAGAGGGTTGAGCTTCGGCAGCATTTCAGGGAGATATACGGTCGCAGGAGTGATGTTGTTCATTCACGAACGGCGGGGGCGGTTCTTGATATCCGAACCGAGATTGAGGCGCAGACCATGCTATCCAGGGTTATACATAAGGAAGTCTCGGGGCTCTTTCGATCTCTTATGAAATCGCCTTAGCGATAGCTTGGATATGCTCACCGATTTGGGGGCAGCTTCGAATTGATTTGAAGATAGCCTGATCGCCGTACCGCCAGCACCGACTCCTGGCCTTCCCGCTTTGCCCCGCGTGCTACCATGCCGCGCCCGCCATGTCCGATCCCATCCACGAAATTGAGCGCATCTTCGCCCCCGAGGGGCCGCTCGCCGCCGCCGTGCCAGGCTTTCGCCCACGGCCGCAGCAGTTGGAGATGGCGCAGCGCATAGCCGCGGCCATCGCGGGCAACCTGGCGCTGGTGACCGAGGCCGGCACCGGCACCGGCAAGACATTTGCCTATCTCGCGCCGGCGCTGCTCTCGGGCGGCAAGGTGATCGTTTCCACCGGCACCAAGACGCTGCAGGACCAGCTCTTCAATCGCGACCTGCCCACCGTGCGCGACGCGCTCAAGGTCGGCGCCACGATTGCGCTGCTGAAGGGGCGCGCCAATTATGTCTGCCCGTATCACCTGGAGCGGGCGATGAGCGCGGGCCGGCTGGCTTCGCGCGAGGAGGCGGCGCATTTGCGCAAGATCGCCCGCTTCGCCGAACGCACCCGGACCGGCGACAAGGCCGAATGCATCGATGTGCCCGAGGATTCCGGGGCTTGGGCGCAGGCCACGTCGACGCGCGAGAACTGCCTCGGCCAGGAATGCCCCAACGTCAAGGAATGCTTCGTGCTGGCGGCGCGCCAGGATGCGCTGACGGCGGACGTGGTGGTGGTCAACCATCACCTGTTCTTCGCCGACGTGATGTTGAAGGACGAGGGCATGGGTGAACTGCTGCCGGCCTGCAACACCATCATCTTCGACGAGGCGCACCAGTTGCCCGAGGTCGCGGGGCTGTTCTTCGGCGAGAGCGTGTCGACCAGCCAGGTCATCGAGCTGGCGCGCGATACGCGCAACGAGGCCGTCGTCGCGGCGAAGGATTACCCGCCGCTGCAGGAGGCGGCGCAGGCGCTGGACAAGGCCGCGCGCGACCTGCGCCTGGCTGTGAAGGGCGAGAACCAGCGACTGCCGGCGGCGCGCCTGGAAAGCGATGCGGCATTCGACGACGCCCTGCAGGGCCTGGCGGCCGCCATCAAGGAACTCGGGCGCCATCTGGAAACCCAGGCCGAGCGCGGCGAAGGCCTCGCCAACTGCCTGCGCCGCACGCAGGAGCTGGCGCTGGCATTGCAACGCTGGCGCGGCGGCAGCGGCGAGGGCGATGTCGTGAAATGGGTCGAGGTCTATTCGCAGGCCATGTCGCTCAACCTGACGCCGCTCGACATCGCGCCGATTTTCCAGCGCCAGATGGAAGGTCATCCGCGCGCCTGGATTTTTGCTTCGGCGACACTCGCCGTGGGCAACAATTTTTCGCATTACTGCGGCGAACTGGGGCTGGCGGAAGCCGATACCGCGGTGTGGGGCAGCCCCTTCGATTACGAGAAGAATGCCTTGCTGTATGCACCGCCGGGCATGCCCGATCCCAACAGCGCCTTTTACCAGGAAGCCGTGGCGGAAGCCGCGTGGCCGGCAATCCGCGCCTCGGGCGGGCGCGCTTTCGTGCTGTGCACCTCGTTGCGGGCGATGCGCCGCATTCGCGAACTGCTGCAGGAAAAGCTCGCGGCCGATGGGCTCGACCTGCCGCTCCTGATGCAGGGCGAGGGCTCGCGCACCGAACTGCTGGAGCGCTTCCGCTTCCTTGGCAACGCGATCCTGGTTGCCAGCCAGAGTTTCTGGGAAGGCGTCGACGTGCGCGGCGAGGCCTTGTCGCTGGTGGTGATCGACAAGCTGCCCTTCGCGCCGCCCGACGACCCGGTGCTTTCGGCGCGCATCGACCGCCTGCGCGCGGCGGGGCGCAACCCCTTCATGGAATACCAGTTGCCGCGCGCGGTGATCAGCATGAAGCAGGGCTCGGGCCGGCTGATCCGCGACGAGAGTGATCGCGGCGTGCTGATGATCTGCGATCCGCGCCTGACCGGAAAACCCTACGGCAAGGCGATCTGGCGTTCGCTGCCGCCGATGCGGCGCACGCGCGACGTGGCGGAGGTGGAGGCATTTTTCGAGGCTGTGGTGCCGGTAGAATCGCGGCATGACTAGCCATGCCAGCATCGAACTCGCGGACCGGCTGAACGCCGGCTGCCAATGCGTCTCGCTCGACCGCGAGGGGCTGGCGGCGGAACTGGAGCGGGTCAGCCCGGGTTTTCACGAGGAAGTGATGGCGGGGCGGCCGCACCTGTTTTCGGCCTCGGTGGTGTTTGTCAGTGCCGAGCACGTGCAGCGCATGGCGTGCCTGGTTGCGGCGGTGGAGCGGGTGGTGGCGCTGCCCGCCTGGCGCGAACATGTTCTGGCCCATGCGCCGGCAATCGCGCGGCACCCGACGGCGTCGCGCGGCGTGTTCCTCGGCTACGACTTCCATCTCGGCAACGGGGTTGGCAACTTCGGCCCGCAACTGATCGAGATCAATACCAA
Source organism: Sulfuritalea hydrogenivorans sk43H (assembly GCF_000828635.1). Classification (GTDB taxonomy): domain Bacteria; phylum Pseudomonadota; class Gammaproteobacteria; order Burkholderiales; family Rhodocyclaceae; genus Sulfuritalea; species Sulfuritalea hydrogenivorans. The sequence continues at coordinate 2,576,986 of NZ_AP012547.1, read as the reverse complement.
TGCCGGCGGCGGCCTGCTCAATGCCTTGCTGGCGCGCGCGCAGAAGGCCTGCTGCGACGACGTCGAAGCGCTGCTGCCCGGCGATCTGGCCGGCGACACGCCGGAGCATCTGTTCCTGGAGATGTTTCGCGCCGAATGGCGGGCGTTTTCGGATGCACCGCTGACCCGCATCGCGATCGTCGACGAAGCGCCGCAGACGCAATACCTCTATCCCGAGTTCGTCCTGTTCCGGCGCCTGTTCGAGCGCGCCGGGATTCGAGCGGTGATCTGCGATCCGCAGGAACTGGCGTTTCGCGACGGCGCCCTGTGGCACGGCGCCGACCGCATCGACCTGGTCTACAACCGGCTGACCGATTTCGCGCTGGAAGCGCCGGAAAGCCGCGCGCTGCGCGAGGCTTACCTTGCCGATGCCACCGTGGTGACGCCGCATCCGCGGGCCCATGCCTTGTATGCCGACAAGCGCAACCTGGTGGCCTTGTCCGATGATGCGGTGCTGGCGGGCTGGGGCGTCGATGCCGGGACGCGCGCCACGCTCACGGCGAACATTCCGCGCACCGAACTGGTATTGCCGCAACATGCCGACGATCTCTGGGCTCGGCGCAAGGCATTGTTCTTCAAGCCGGCCGCCGGCTACGGTTCCAAGGCGGCGTATCGCGGCGACAAGATCACCAAACGGGTGTTCGACGAAGTGCTGGCCGGCAGCTACATCGCGCAGGCGCTGGTGCCGCCGTCGTCGCGCACCTTGAAGGTGGCTGAGGCGCCGGTGGAACTCAAGCTCGATTTGCGCAACTACGTCTATGCCGGGCATGTGCAGTTGATCGCCGCGCGCCTGTGGCAGGGGCAGACCACCAATTTCCGCACCCCCGGCGGCGGCTTTGCCCCGGTGCTGACCGTGCCTTCGGTGCTTTGACGGACATGAATCAGCGAAAGGCATTTGATCCGCAGATTTCGCCGATTGACGCAGATGGAGCGGGGTGTGGCCTGGCCGTCTGGTTGTTTTATCCGCGTAATCTGCGTCATCTGCGGATTGGCCTGAGGTTTATTGAATGAAAGTCTTCGGTCTCGCCGGCTATTCCGGCTCGGGCAAAACCACGCTGCTGGAGACCCTGATCCCGCGCCTGACGGCGGCAGGCTTGCGCGTCTCGCTGATCAAGCATGCGCACCATCGTTTCGACATCGACCATCCGGGCAAGGATTCCTACCGCCTGCGCGAGGCCGGTTGTTCGGAGGTGCTGCTGATTTCCGACCAGCGCTGGGTGCTGATGCACGAATTGCGCGGCGCGCCGGAACCTTCGCTGGAGGAACAGATCGCGCGCTTTTCGGAATGCGATCTGGTGCTGGTCGAGGGCTTCAAGCACACGCCGATCCCCAAGCTGGAAGTGCATCGGCCTTCGGTCGGCAAGCCGCTGATCGCCGGCAGCGGGGTGGAAACCATCGTTGCCGTGGCGACCGACGAGCCGGACGCGGTTGCCGCGCAGACCGAACTGCCGACCGGCTTGCCAATACTCGACCTCAACGATCGCGACGCGATTGCCGATTTCATTCTGCGCCACCAGGGGTTCCGATGAGCCGAAACATGCTTTATTTCGAAGAAGCCCTGGCCCGCCTGTTGGCCGGAGCCGACCCGCTGCGCGAGACGGAGACCGTGCCGACGCAGTCGGCGGCGGGGCGCATCCTCGCGCAGGGCCTGCGCTCGGCGATCGACGTGCCGCCGCTGGACAACACCTCGATGGATGGTTACGCGGTGCGCTGCGCCGATGTGCCGACGGCCGGAACGCGGCTCGCCGTGGCCCAGCGCATTCCCGCCGGCAGCGTCGGGCATGTGCTGGCTGCCGGAACGGCGGCGCGGATCTTCACCGGGGCGCCGCTGCCGGCCGGCGCCGATGCCGTGGTGATGCAGGAATTGTGCGCGCTGGAGGACGGCAGCGTGACGGTGAATCATGTGCCGCACCCCGGCGAGTGGATACGCCGCCGCGGCGAGGACATCGCCGCAGGAGCCGAAGTGCTGGCCGCGGGCACGCGCTTGTCTGCCGCTCACGTCGGCGTCGCCGCCTCGGTCGGCGCGGCGCGGCTCGCGGTGTTCCGGCGCCTGCGCGTCGCGCTGTTTTCGACCGGCGACGAACTGGCGATGCCCGGCGAGCCGCTCAAGCCCGGCGGCATCTACAACTCCAACCGCTACACGCTGCGCGCCCTGCTCGAAGGGCTCGGCTGCGAGGTCGCGGACCTCGGCATCGTGCCCGACAACCGCGAAGCCACGCGTGCCGCCTTGCGCGAGGCGGCGGCGGCCAATGACCTGATCCTCACCAGCGGCGGCGTTTCGGTCGGCGAGGAGGACCACGTCAAGCCCGCGGTGGAGGCCGAGGGCGCGCTCGACCTGTGGAAGATCGCCATCAAGCCGGGCAAGCCGCTGGCGTTCGGCAGGGTGGGCGCGGCGGCCTTCATCGGCCTGCCGGGCAACCCGGTGTCCAGCTTCGTCACCTTCATCATGCTGGTGCGGCCCTTCATCCTCAAGGCGCAGGGCGCGGCGAGCGTGATGCCGCGCGCGCAATCGCTGCGCGCCGATTGCGAGTGGAAGGGCGATCCGCGGCGCGAGTTCCTCCGCGCCCGCATCAATGCGCAAGGCGGGCTGGAACTGTTCGCCAACCAGAGTTCGGGTGTGCTGACCTCCTGCACCTGGGCCGACGGCCTGATCGACAATCCGCCGGGACAGGCCATCCGGCGCGGCGACACGCTGCGTTTCCTGCCGTTCTCCGAACTGCTATATTGAATTCATGATCAAGGTGCTTTTCTTTGCCGGCTTGCGCGAGACCCTGGGTAAGGGGTCGGAATCGCTCGCCCTGCCTGCCGGCGTCGGCACGGTCGGCGCGCTGCGCGATCATCTTGCGGCGCGCGGAGAAGCGTGGTCGGCGCTGGCGACGATGAAGAACCTGCGCTCGGCGGTGAACCAGCAAATGGTCGGTCCCGAGGCAGCGATCAAGGCCGGCGACGAGGTAGCGTTCTTTCCACCGGTCACGGGTGGCTGACATGTCGGTCAGCGTGCAGGAAGCCGACTTTGATGCGGGCGCGGAGATCGCAGCGCTCTCTGCCGGGCGCGACGATGTCGGGGCGGTAGCCAGTTTCGTCGGGTTGGTGCGAGCCGACAAGGCTGCAACAGTTATGCCTCCGGCGCAGCCGGGGGCGGTATCCCCTGCGGACGGCGCTGGCGAGACGGCGGCGGTGCAGGCGATGACCCTCGAACACTATTCCGGCATGACCGAAAAGGCGCTCGACGCCATCGTCACCGAGGCGCGCGGGCGCTGGAATATTTATGGCGTGCGGGTGATCCACCGCGTCGGCCGGTTGCTGCCGGGCGATCGCATCGTTTTCGTCGCGGTGGCCTCGGCCCATCGTGGCGAGGCCTTTGCCGCCTGCGAATTCATCATGGATTACCTGAAGACGCGGGCGCCGTTCTGGAAGAAGGAAGAAACTCCGGAAGGCGGACACTGGGTGGATGCCCGCGAAAGCGACGATCACGCCGCAGGGCGCTGGAATCGCTGAAAGGCTTCCCTCCCGGCGCGGGATGAATCAGCGTTTCGCGACGTCCTTCCTGAGTTCCATTATTGCCGCCACGGTTTCCCGCGACTGGGCGGACAAGTCGCGCAGGGCCAGCCTGGCGCCATCCCTGTCGCCGCTTTCAACCTTCCTGACGACTTCCGCGGCGCACTTGTGAAAGTGGGCGTGCTTGTCCATCAGGTCCTGATAGTGGGGCGCTGCCTTGAACGCCGCGCCTTCCCCGTGGATCCATTTTCCCAGGTCGCAACGATTGTCCTGCTCGACGTCGGCACTGCTGATGCTGTCGCTACGGGTACCCTCGATGAACTGGCTGAGCCGGACCTTCCACGTGATGTGGGCCGCGATTGCATCGTCAAAATTCATTCTTCGCCTTCCCCCATTTTCGGCATGGCCGTCGCTTGCGTTCTTTGCAGTGAGTAAATTCTATTACGAACGACATATTCAATGGGTCGCGGCGGCGAGCGAAAACGCAAACGGCCAACCACGCGAGTGGTCGGCCGTTGATGGAGCAGCGTCCCGACTACTTGCGTTTGGCGCCGCCCGTGGCCTTTTTGACCGATTCGCCGACACTGGTCATGGCCGCCGTCGACGCTTTTGAAATCTGCTCGAAAGCCTGATTGGCGGTGGCGATGGCCTGCTGGAAGGATTCCATCATGTTGGGCGTCTGGCCGGGCAGGCTTTTCATGAAGGTCTGCATGGATTCGGTCATGTCCTGGCTGCCGGAGGCCAGTTGTTCGGTCACCAGCCGGGAAAACTCGGCCCGCGCGGCATTGCTGATCTCGGCGATCTGCTGTGCGGCCGCCACCATGCGTCGGGTGGTTTCCTGTGCGTACTGGGTACGCAAGGCCATCATTGCCTGCGGATCGCGCGCGCCGCTCTGCGCCTTGGCGTTTTCCACGCCGCTCTGGAACATTTCCTTAGCCAGTTCGGATTGCAGCGCCATGATGCGCTGGGAGTTCTCTATCGAAAGCTGGGCCATGCGCATGGCGGCTTCCATGTTCTTGCGGTGCAGTTCGCTGAATTGTTCGACCTTGCCTGGCATGATATTTCTCCTGTGATTAACCCGGTAAAACCAAAATACCACCAATGACTTGCGACAGGCTGATCTAAATCAACATGCATCACATTGGCATCGGATGTTGTTGGGACACCTCGTTGTCAACCATACTGAAGCTTGCGGGCCATTACAACAAGGAGTGAACCATGAAAATGCTGAGCATCGTCCTGGTATTGCTGGTGGCGCTCGAACATGCGTACTTTCTTTACCTGGAAATGTTTCTCTGGACCCGGCCGAAGGGGCTCAGGATTTTCGGCAATACCGCGGAGCGGGCCGAGGCCTCGAAGGTGCTGGCGGCCAACCAGGGACTCTATAACGGCTTTCTCGCCGCCGGCTTGCTCTGGGGGCTGATCTACCCGGACGTTGCGGCCGGCATTCATGTCCAGATGTTCTTTCTCGGGTGCGTAATCGTTGCCGGCGTTTATGGCGGACTGACGGTCAGGAAAACCATTGCATGGATACAGGGCGGACCGGCGCTGCTCGCGCTGCTGACCCTGCTGGCAAGGTAGTTTGGCGCCGGGGAGTTTTCAGCCGGCGCAGACCCGGTTGCGGCCGGTATTCTTGGCCGTGTAGAGATTCCTGTCAGCGATGTCGATCAGGTCCTGTGTCTTCAGCGCGTCAGCCGGCGGTAACGCGGCGCAGCCGACGCTGATGGTGACGAACTCGTGCCGTTGTCCCGGTGCATGCCGTATTTGCTTCGCCTCGATCTGCTGGCGCAGTCGTTCGCCAATCAGCGCCGCGGCAACGAGATCGGTGTCCGGCAGGAGCACGGCGAACTCCTCCCCGCCATAGCGCGCAACCAGGTCTGCCGGGCGCTGCAGGCCGGCGGCGAGGGTGCCGGCGACTTTTGTCAGGCAGAGGTCGCCGCGGCCGTGGCCATAGTGGTCGTTGTAGGCCTTGAAGGCATCGATGTCGATCATCAGCAGCGCCAGCGACTCGTCGGCGCGCAGGCAGCGACGCCACTCCTGGGTCAGGGCGTGATCGAGGCGGCGGCGGTTGGCGATGCCGGTCAGCGAATCGATGTGGGCCAGCGATTCGAGGAGATCGGCCTTGCGCTTGAGGACGGCGTGATTGCGCACGCGCGCCCGCACCACGGGCGCACTGAGCGGTTTGGTGATGTAGTCGATGGCGCCGAGGTTGAGGCCGCGCTCTTCATCGGCCTCCGAACTCAGGGCGGTGACGAAAATGACGGGAATGTTCTGTGTGACGGAGTTGCTCTTGAGCCGGCGGCAGGTCTCGTAGCCGTCCATGTCCGGCATCATGATGTCGAGCAGGATCAGATCGGGTTGCGGCGCGGCTTCGGCCAGTTTCAGCGCATCGAGACCGTTGGTGGCGACACGGATGCGGTAGTCGTCGCCGAGGATCGCGCTCAGGAGTTTGATGTTGCTGATCTGGTCGTCGACGATCAGCACCAGCGGCATGGCGTGCATCGGATCGGGTGCTGGTGCCGGGTGCGTTTCGGAACTCATCGTATCTCCAGTTCGATCGCCGCCAGCGCCTTCTGCGCTTCTGCGAAGTCATAACGCGAAAGGCTTGCTTCAAGCCTCTGGCTTGCCGCCCCGGCGCAGCCGTTCAGCACCGACTTCAGGGCCGCCAGTTGCGCGGGAGGAATCAGTTCATGGTCCTGGATCGAGCCTGACAGCGATTTGCAGAGCGCCAGCGCCGCCTCCGGATCCGGGAGCCGCTCGCGGGGTCCCGCGGCGGGCGTCTCGGTTCGCGCCAGGAAGGCTGTCGCCCCATCGAGCGCCGTTGCCAGTTCGCTGCGCAGATTGAACAGCGCGGTTTGCAGGGTTTCGGTCGTCGCGCCCGCGCGCAGCAACTGTTCGACTGCTTGTGCCGCCCTGGAAAGTTGCATGGCGCCGAGATTGGCGGCGGAGCCCTTGATCGTGTGGGCCAGGCGCAAGGCGTCTTCTTCGGATTCGGCGGCGAGATGGGCTGTGATGGTTTCGGCTGCGTCGGCATTGTCGTCGCGGAAAGCCTGCAACAGGCCGCGCAGCAAGTCCTGGTCGCCATCGACGATATCGTTCAGCCGGCGCATGTCGAAGCCCTGGATGAGAGCCGTCAAATGCGCTGCACGGGGCTCTGCGCCTGCTGTGCCGGATGCCGGGTCGACGGCTGGCGGCCGTTCGGGCAAACAGCGCAGCAGGGTGGCGAAGAGCTCTTCGACCTCAATCGGCTTGGCGACAAAATCGTTCATGCCTGCCCGCATGCAGGCTTCCCTTTCATCGTCCATGGCAGCGGCAGTCAGCGCGATCACGGGCAGCGCGACGAAGCGGGGGTCGAACCGAAGCCGGCGGGTGGCTTCGAGACCGTCCATGTTCGGCATATGCACGTCCATCAGCACGGCGTCGAATTTCTCCACATCCAGCAGCCGCAGGGCAATCTCGCCGTCTCCCGCCGTGACGACCTGAACCCCTTTGCGGCGCAGGAATTCCTGTGCCACCTGCCGGTTGATCGGATTGTCCTCGACCACCAGCACGCGCAGCCCCGTCAGCGATCGGCCGGAGTCCGGCGCCGGGGCCGGGATTGTCGCGGCATGGGCCAGGCCGAAGGCGATTTCCACGGTGAAGGCGCTGCCGCTTCCTTCCTCGCTGACGACGTGCAGCTCGCCGCGCATCAGGTCGACCAGGCGCCGGGTAATGGTCAACCCGAGGCCGGTGCCGCCGTAGCGCCGGGTGATCGAACTGTCGCCCTGGACAAAGGGCTGGAACAGCCGTGCCAGCGTTTCCTTGCTGATGCCGATGCCGCAGTCGCTGACGGTAAAACGCAGCCTGGCGACATTTTCGGTCTGGCCGATGCTGCTTACCGCGATCGCCACTTTGCCGTGCGGCGTGAATTTGATGGCATTGCTGATCAGGTTGGACAGTACCTGCGTCAGTCGCAGCGGGTCGCCGATCAGTTGCCGGGGCACATCCGGCGCTACCGACAGTTCCAGTTGCAGGCCTTTCTCTTCGGTGCTCAGCGAGAACAGCGTCGAAATGTTCTGCAAGACCTGGTCGAGGGAGAATTCTATGTGGTCGACGTGCAGGTGGCCGGCCTCGATCTTGGAATAGTCGAGGATGTCGTTGAGGATGCCAAGCAGGGCACGCGCCGAGCCGTGTATCTTGTTCAGGTAGTCCTTCAACGTCGGGTCGAGCTGTTCGCTCAGCGCGAGCTGGGAAAGCCCGATGATGGCGTTCATCGGCGTGCGGATTTCGTGGCTCATGTTGGCGAGGAATTCGCTCTTGCCCCGGCTGGCGCTCTCCGCCATTTCGGTTGCCTTGCGCAGTTCCTGCTCGGTGCGGCGGTGTTCGGTCAGGTCGACGAAGACCACCAGGCTGCGCTCGCCGATGGTGGTCAGGCGGATATCGAAAATCCGGTGTTCACCGTTGCGGCAAACGACCGTCACTTCCGCCGGCGTGACGGCGGTTCCGTGCTGCCGGGCTTCTTCAACGCGCCGGTCCCAGTTTGCCCGCACTTGACGGCGATAGTCCGGATCCGGGTAAGCCAGCGGCCACCAGTGGGCTGCATCCGGAATGTCGTCCAGGGTGTAGCCGAGCGTCTCCGTGAAGCGATGGTTGATGAAGTCTACCCGGTCCTCCAGCAGCATCAGCATGGGCAGGGGCGATTCATCCATCAACTGCCGCAGATATTGCTGGCCCTGGCGAATCTTCTCCTCGGCGAGCTTGCGCTCGGTGATGTCCTGCGCCGTGCCGAGGCCGCTGACCAGATGGCCGCCCTGGTCAAATACCAGGTCGGCCCTTTCGTTGATCCAGCGAACCTGGCCATTCACCAGGATCCGGTGTTCGATATCGTAAGGCTCGCCTTTCAGCGCCCGGTTCCATGCTTCCAGGGTAGGTCCCTGGTCATCCGGATGAATCGTGGCGACAAAGTCTTCCAGTGCCATCGGCTTGTTCTGGGGGATGCCGAAAATCCGGTAGGTTTCCTCCGACCATTCGAGGATATTGGTGCCGACATCAAGGTGCCAGCTGCCGACATGGGCGACGTTTTGCGCCCGGCGCAAGGTGTCTGCCGAGTGCGTCAGGGCTTCTTCGGCGCGTTTGCGGTCGGTGATGTCGATGCCGAAGGAAACGGTCCGGGAGGGCGTGCTGGGGTCGGCGACGACATTGTTCTGCCAGGCAATCACGCGCTCCTGTCCGTCCCTGGTCAGAATCGGATTTTCAAAGGTGCGCGGCAGGTCGCCGTCGGCTGTCAGCCGGGAGAATATTTCCCAGACCTGCGGATAGCGTTCTCTGGGAACGGCCAGTTCGAACCAGTTGCGGCCCAGCACTTCATCTTTTCGGTAGCCGGAAATCCGTTCGGCCGCTTCGTTGAAAATACTTACCCGGCCTTCGCTGTCGAGACCGACCACCATGACGTTGGCGGTATCGATCAGCCGTTCCGAGAAACCTTTGGCGGCGAAGGCCTCGCGCTGGCGCCGGTTCGCCAGCCAGGCCAGAAACAGTGTACCGATGACGGCAGCGGAGAATCCAAAGCCGCGCTGGAATGCGTTCCGGCGCCAGACTTTGAACACTGCGTCGGCATCGCGCGAGACGATCACCAGCAGATCCGGATATTCCATCCGGCGCAGGATGCTGATACGTTCCTTGCCGGCGATTGCCGTGGGGTTCAGGTGGTAAGTGACGCGATCCACGGCCTTCAGGTGGTCTTTGAATGCCTGTCCGCCGGCGATGCTTTTGCCGATCAGGGACGGGTCGGGAAGGGCATAGAGGACATCGCCATCCACATTCACCAGCAGGGCCTGGCCGGCATCGCCCGGCAGGATCGGTTCAAGCACGGAATGGAAATACGCCGGCGCCAGGGTGGCCACCGCCACGCCCTCGAAGCGGCCTCCGGGGCCGCGAATCGCCCGTGAAACGACGATGGTGGTAATTCCGCTGACCGCGGTCGTAATGGGGCGCGAGATGATGTGGCGATCAAGGGCGTCACCCTGCGCATCCCGATGCGCGATGAAATATTCGCGTTGCGAGACGTCAATGCCGCGGACCTTGTCGGCGGTGCCGGCATCGATGCTGCTGCTCGCCGTCACGACGCGGCCCTTGCTGTCGGTGGTGAGAACAAACCTGATCTCGGGAAAGAACTTCATCCTTTCCAGGTGAAAGCGTTCGAGATCGGCGGCTTTCGGCGCCGGCGTTTCCAGCCGCTCTTCGATGATCCGTTGCAGCAGGAGGTCAACGCCGCGCAAGGCCCCGGCCATCTGCGCGTCGGCCGTGCGCGCCTGCGCTTCGAGCAGCCGATATTCCTGTTCCAGCGTGTTCTGATAGCTCTGGTGGGTGCTCCAGCCGAGCAAGAGTCCGATTCCGACAATCAGCAGAACCGGCAGCGTCCATATGGCAGGTACATGAACGCCGCGCAGCAATGGCCTGGTTCGGGGGGGAGGCGGCGATTCGGTCACGGCTGACGGGGCGGACGGGAAAGATGTAAACATATCACTTTGGGCGTGGATTGAAATTCGACCGGCAATCCCCATGTTCGGTCCAATGACAAATTTCCGAGGCTTATCCCATGCGCTTTGACAAATTCACCACCAAGTTCCAGCAGGCCGTCTCCGACGCCCAGAGCCTGGCGGTCGGCAATGACCAGCAGTTCATCGAACCCCTGCACCTGCTGCTGGCCCTGCTCAACCAGGAGGACGGCGGCACCGCGTCGTTGCTGGCGCGCGCCGGCGCCAATGTCGGCGGGCTGAAGGCCCAGCTTGCCAAGGCCATGGAGCGCCTGCCCAGGGTCGAAGGCCATGGTGGCGAGGTCAGCATCGGCCGCGATCTGGCGAACCTGCTCAATGTCACCGACAAGGAAGCGCAGAAGGCCGGCGACCAGTTCATCGCCTCCGAAATGTTCCTGCTGGCCCTGACCCAGGACAAGGGCGAGGCCGGCCGCCTGCTGAAGGAGGCGGGATTGAACCGCAAGGCGCTGGAAGATGCGGTGAAGGCCGTGCGCGGCGGCGAAAGCGTCGGCTCGCAGGAGGCCGAGGGCCAGCGCGAAGCGCTCAACAAATACTGCCTCGACCTTACCGAACGCGCCCGGCTGGGCAAGCTCGACCCGGTGATCGGCCGCGACGATGAAATCCGCCGTTCCATCCAGATCCTGCAACGCCGCACCAAGAACAACCCGGTGCTGATCGGCGAGCCCGGCGTCGGCAAGACCGCGATCGTCGAGGGCCTGGCGCAGCGCATCGTCAATGGCGAGGTGCCGGAAACCCTGAAGAACAAGCGCGTGCTGGTGCTCGACATGGCCGGCCTGCTGGCCGGCGCCAAGTATCGCGGCGAATTCGAGGAACGGCTCAAGGCCGTGTTGAAGGAAGTAGCCCTGGACGAGGGCCGCATCATCCTCTTCATCGACGAGCTGCACACCATGGTCGGCGCCGGCAAGGCCGAGGGCGCGATCGATGCCGGCAACATGCTGAAGCCGGCGCTGGCGCGTGGCGAGCTGCACTGCATCGGCGCCACCACGCTCGACGAATACCGCAAGTACATCGAGAAGGATGCCGCGCTGGAGCGCCGCTTTCAGAAGGTGCAGGTCGACGAGCCGAGCGTGGAGGCGACCATCGCCATCCTGCGCGGCCTGCAGGAGAAATACGAGCTGCACCACGGCGTGGACATCACCGACCCGGCCATCGTCGCCGCGGCGGAACTCTCGCATCGCTACATCACCGACCGCTTCCTGCCGGACAAGGCCATCGACCTGATCGACGAGGCGGCGGCGAAGATCAAGATGGAAATCGACTCCAAGCCGGAAGTCATGGACAAGCTCGACCGCCGCCTGATCCAGTTGAAGATCGAGAGCGAGGCGGTGAAGAAGGAAAAGGACGAGGCCTCGCAGAAGCGCCTCGTATTGATCAAGGACGAGATGGACAAGCTCGAGCGCGAGCTGGCCAACCTCGACGAGATCTGGCGCGCCGAAAAGGCCCAGGTGCAGGGCTCGGCCCACGTCAAGGAAGAAATCGACAAGCTCAAGGTGCAGATGGCCGAGCTGCAGCGCAAGGGCGCCTTCGACAAGCTCGCCGAACTGCAATACGGCCAGCTGCCCAAGCTCGAAGCCCAGTTGAAGGCCGCCGACTCTGCGGCCTCGGGAGTCGGCGCTGGCGGTACGGCGAAAAACCGTCTGCTGCGGACGCAGGTCGGCACCGAGGAGATCGCCGAGGTCGTTTCGCGCGCCACCGGCATTCCTGTGTCGAAAATGATGCAGGGCGAGCGCGACAAGCTGCTGAAAATGGAAGACAAGCTGCACGGTCGCGTGGTCGGCCAGGACGAAGCCGTGCGCCTGGTCTCGGACGCCATCCGCCGTTCGCGCGCCGGCCTTTCCGAGGAAAGCCGCCCCTATGGCTCCTTCCTCTTCCTCGGCCCCACCGGTGTCGGCAAGACCGAGTTGTGCAAGGCGCTGGCCGAATTCCTCTTCGATGCCGAGGACCACCTGATCCGCATCGACATGAGCGAGTTCATGGAGAAGCATTCGGTCGCGCGCCTGATCGGCGCGCCGCCCGGCTACGTCGGCTACGAGGAGGGCGGCCACCTGACCGAACAGGTGCGGCGCAAGCCCTACTCGGTGATCCTCTTCGACGAAGTCGAGAAGGCGCATCCGGACGTGTTCAACGTGCTCTTGCAAGTGCTCGACGACGGCCGCATGACCGATGGCCAGGGCCGCACCGTGGACTTCAAGAACACCGTGATCGTGATGACCTCCAATCTGGGTTCGCAGATGATCCAGCAGATGTCGGGCTCGGACTATCAGGTGGTGAAGATGGCGGTGATGGGCGAGGTGAAGACGCATTTCCGCCCGGAGTTCGTAAACCGCATCGACGAGATCGTGGTGTTCCATGCGCTGGACGAAAAGAACATCGCCGGCATCGCCAGGATCCAGCTCAAGTACCTGGAAAAGCGCATGGCGAAACTGGATATGACGCTGGAGGTGTCGGACGCGGCGCTTGCCTTGCTGGCGGAAGCCGGCTTCGATCCGGTGTTCGGCGCGCGGCCCTTGAAGCGGGCGATCCAGGAGCGTATCGAGAACCCGCTTTCAAGGCTGATCCTCGACGGCAGCTTCGGGGCGAAAGACAACGTCAAAGTGGAAGTCGCCAAGGGGACTTTGAGCTTCAACAAGGCTTGAAATCGGGGTGGCTTCAGCGTAGTATAACGTATGTTATAACTTCGCTGAAGCCCGCCATGCACATCCTCAAACTCACCCAGATCGGCAATTCCGTCGGCGTCATCCTGCCGAAGGAGGTACTTGCGAACCTGAAAGTGGAGAAGGGCGAGTCGGTTTTCCTGACCGAGACTCCCGAAGGTTACGTTGTCACACCCTATGATCCGGCGCTTGAAGAGCAGATGACGGCCGGTCGCGATTTCATGCGCGAGTTCCGCGACACCTTCCACGCGCTAGCCAAGTGAACTGGCGCTGGATAGGCAAGCAGGCGCTGCTGCTGCTGCATGGCGAGAGTTTGGCCGAACATGGCGGCGCTGCGGGCATGCGCGATGAAGGCTTGCTCGATTCCGCCTTGGCGCGTTCAAAAAATCTGGCGGCATATGGCAGTCCGGACGTAGCCGACTTGGCCGCTGCTTACGGCTCGGGGATTTCGCAGAATCATCCCTTTGTCGATGGCAACAAGCGGGCAGCATTTCTCTCGGTCGGTTTGTTTCTCGCCTTGAACGGCTATCGCCTTGCCGCGACCCAGGCAGAGGCAACCCATGCGATGCTATCGCTCGCCGCCGGCGAGCTTGAAGAAATCGAGTTCGCCGGCTGGCTGCGTGGGCACTTGGTGAAGCGCAACGCCTGACCGGCACTCAGCCGCGCCGGGCGTTGCCGCGGCCCTGCTGCTGGCCGAAATGATTGCCGTCGTTGCTCTGCCGACCGCGACCTTGCGCGTTGCCGGCGGCCGGGCTGTAGTGCTGCTGGTTCGGTGCTTGCCAATTGACGCGCTGCGCCGGGCTGGTCTGCATGCCCTGATGCTCCTGGCGGTACTCATGGCGGGCTTCGCGGAAATCCTGGCGGTGTTCTCCCCAGCCGCGGTGTGCCTGATTCCACTGTCCGGAGTGCTGGTCCTGGCGGTAGTCGCGGCGAGCCTCGCGCCCGTCCTGCCGGCGTTCGCGTACGTCGTGGCGCAGTTCGCGCTGGTCGCGCCGCAGTTCGGCCTGGTCGCGGCTGATTTCACGCTTGTCGCTGCGGATTTCCATGCGCTCGCGGCGCATGCCGGCGACGTCGCCCGCGGCCTTGGCGCGCTGGTAGTCGGCGCGGTCTTCGGCCAGTTCGCGATAGTCGTCGCGCAGTTCCTGCCGGTCCTGCCGGATTTCGCGGACGTCCTGGCGGATCTCGCGGTTGTCGCGGCGGATTTCGCGATGGTCCTGGAACCATTCGAAGCCGGCATTGCGCTCGTCGGCACGTGCCGGCGTCGCGATGGCGGTCAGGGCCAGCAGTGCGCTGGCGAGCATGCTGAGTTGCAGGGTCTTCCTGTTCATGTTCATCTCCTCGGGTTGTCGGGTGGCGCACCGGCGCTGCCCATGAGCTGCACGATAGGCAGGGATTTGCGCACCGTCTGTTAAGGAGTGTCAGCAGATATTTCAGTCGCGGATTTCGGTTAGCATCGACCGATGATCCCCAATTCACCCGTGCGTGCGGATGCGGCAGTGATTGCGCTGGTCGGCGTCGCCCACGCCACCTCGCATCTGTTCCATCTTTTGTTACCGCCGCTGTTTCCGCTGCTGATGCCGGACTTCGGTTTCGGCTATACCGAGGCCGGCTTCCTGATGACCGTGTTTTTCACCATTTCCGGCGTCGGCCAGGCCTTCGCCGGGATCGTGGTCGATCGCTACGGCGCGCGCCGGGTACTGATGGCCGGCGTCAGCCTGCTGGCGGCCTCCGGCCTGGCGCTTTCGGCGGCGGCCAACTATTCGATGCTGTTGCTGGCGGTGGCGCTCGCCGGCATTGGCAATTCGGTGTTCCATCCGGCGGACTTCTCCCTGCTGAACAAGAAGGTGTCACCAGCGCGCCTGGGCTATGCGTTTTCGGTGCATGGGCTCTCGGGCAACCTGGGCTGGGCGATCGGCGCGGCGATTTCGGGCATGGCACTGGCCTGGGCAGGATGGCGCGGGGCCGGCATTGCCGCCGCGCTGGTGGCCTTGTGTTCCGTCGCCGCGCTGCAGATGGCAAAGCCGCTGCTGGACGACGATGTGGCAAGAGTCGGCGCTGGCGGTACGGCGGCGGGGGCGACCTTCGGCTTTCTCGGCGCTCCGGCGATCTGGCTCGCCTTCATGTTCTTCCTGCTGATCACGGCGGCCTTCGGCGGCTTGCAGAGTTTTTCCGCGCCGGTGCTGGGCGGGATCTACGGTTTGTCGCCGGCGACCGCGGTGGCCGCGCTGACCGGCTATTTGCTGGGGTCGGCGGCGGGCATGGTGATCGGGGGTTTCGTTGCCGTGCGGGTGCAGGCACATGACCGTACCGTCGGCGGCGCACTGATCGCCGCCGCGGTTTTCGCCGCGGTGCTGGCCAGCGGGCTTCCCGCGGCCTGGAGCGTGATTCCGCTGATGGCCGGCATCGGCATCGGCGTCGGCCTCGCCGGTCCCTCGCGCGACCTGCTGGTGCGCCGGGTTGCCACGGATTCGCTGGCCGGCGGCAATGCGTCGCCGGCCTTCGGCCGCGTTTATGGCTTCGTCTATTCCGGTCTGGATGTCGGCCTGGCCCTGGGGCCGCTGGCTTTCGGCATGCTGCTCGATGCCGGCGGCCGCGATGGCGTGCTGCCGGGCGTGGCGCTGCTGCAGGTGCTGGCGGTGCTGACGGTGCTGGCCATGGGCCGCCGCGTTGGTCGGCCCGCGCTCAGATCCGGCTAGCGCGTCCGGCCCAGTACGGCTCGCGCATGTCGCGCTTCAGCGTCTTGCCTGCGGCGTTGCGCGGGAATTCCGGTTTGATGATCACTGTCTGGACGCGCTGGTAGCGCGCCGCGACGCGTTCGTTGATCCAGTCGCGCAGTTCGTCCGCCGTAGCGCCAGCGCCGACTCTCAATACCACGGCGGCGACGGGCGTTTCGCCCCAGGTTTCGTGGGGAATGCCGAACACGGCGACCTCGGCTATCGCCGGGTGGCGCGCGGCGATCTCCTCGATGTCGCGCGGATAGACCTTCACTCCGCCCGAGTCGATCATGTCCTTCTTGCGATCGACCAGGTAGAGGTAGCCCTCGTCGTCAAGGTAACCGATGTCGCCGCTGAAGATCCAGCCGTCGCGCAGGGCCTCCGCCGTGAGCTGCGGCTTGCCCCAGTAGCCCTGCATGACGAAGGGCCCGCGGCCGACGATTTCACCGGCCTGGCCCGGCGGCAGGTCGCGGCCCTGTTCATCGACGATGCGCACTTCGCTGAAGGGCGGCGGGCAGCCGACGGAGCCGGCCTTTTTCACCGCATCGGTCCGGTCGAGGATGGTGAGGAAGCCTTCGGTGAGGCCGTAGAGTTCGTGGAAGCGTCCGGGCAGCAGCTGGTTCAGCTGGTCCTTGCGCGGCTGCGGCAGCGGCGCGCCGAGTGAAAGAATCATCTGCAGCGAGGCGAGTTTTGCGGGATCAAAATCCGGCGAGTCGAGCAGGGCGATGATCTGCGCCGGCACCACCATGATGTGTGTGACCTTTTCCCGGGCGATGGTGGCCAGCATTTCCGCGGCGTCGAACTGGCGCAGCAGGATGTAGGTGGCGCCGAGGTGGAAGGCCGGCATCAGCGTGACGAAGGCGCCGTTGAAGACGATGGCGCCGCTGTGCAGCACCACCGATTCCGGCGTCATGCGCCAGGCGGCGCCCAGCAGCAGCGCGTACATGGCGCGCACGCGATGGCTGTGCATGATGCCCTTGGGCAGGCCGGTGGTGCCCGAGGTGTACATGATGTTGATCAGGTCGTCGCCCGTGACGCCGGCGGCTGGCGGCTCGTCCTCCGGCGCGGCGGCGGCCAGCGCGGCGTAGCTGCCCCAGGGCGGCTGGTCGCCGTCGATCAGCAGGATGCGCGGCGGCGCCAGCGTCGACAGCCGTGGCAGCACGGCTTCGACCACCGGCAGCAGGCTGTTCTGCGTGACGAGGCAGACCGCGCCCGCATCGTTGATCAGGCTGGAGAGGCCGACCCCGGTCAGCAGCGGCGAAAGCGGCACGGCGACGGCGCCGATCCGGGCGCAGGCCCAGTAGGTTTCCAGCAGTTCCAGCGTGTTGGGCAGCAGGGTGGCGACGCGCCCGGTTTTTTTTACGCCCAGCCCGAGCAGCAGGTGCGCCACGCGGTCGACGCGGGCGTTGAAGTCGCGGTAATCCAGCCGTTGCTGTCCGAAGACCACCGCCGTCGCATGCGGACGGTAGCGTGCGTGATGGCTCAGCAGGGATGAGAGTTCCATTGTCGGTTTCCGTGTTCGTCGGCGAGGATTGTTCGACTGGAAATGCGAAGCGCTATTTGCCCGGCATGGTCCATACCCCGTCCCATTCGCGGGGCGGTGGCGCGTCGCGGTAGATTCCGCAGCGCTCCAGGTAAATCCGCGACGGGCCGTCGGCGGGGTTGGCGGCCAGCGCCCGGAGGAAGCAGCGTTCGGCGCGGGCCCATTCGCGCTGGCGGTAGAGCGCCAGTCCTTCGCCGAAGGCACCGAGCGCTTCGGCGCGGTGCGGGAAGCTCTCGTCGGTGTGATGGCCGAGTGCCTCGTGGATCGCCACCGGCATTTCCCTGCCGCGCACGCGGATCAGGTCGATTTCGCGGGTCGGCTCGTGGTCCTTGATGGCGGCATGGGTCGAGTCGCAGATCAGGATCGAGGTGCCGTAGAACTTGTTGGCGCTTTCCAGCCGCTCGGCGAGGTTGACCCGGTCGCCGATCACGGTGTATTCCATGCGCTTCAGCGAGCCGATGTTGCCGGCGACCACGTTGCCGGTGCTGATGCCGACGCCGATGCGGATCGGCTCGCCGCCGCGCGCCACACGGCGCAGGTTCAACTCGTGCAGGCCGGTGATCATCCGGTTGCCGACCATGACCGCGTTGCTCGCGTCGTCCTTGCTTTGCAGCACCGAGCCGAACACCGCCATGATCATGTCGCCGATGTACTTGTCGAGCACGCCGTTGTGGGCGAAGACGATATCCACCATGTCGGTGAAGTACTCGTTGAGCAGGGCGACGGTTTCCTTGGCGCCGAGGCGTTCGGAGATCGAGGTGAAGCCGCGGATGTCCGAGAACAGCACGCTGACGTCGCGGCCGGTGCCGCCCAGCACCGCCTCGCCGCTTTCCAGCAGCTGGTCCACCACGGTCTTGCTCATGTAGCGCGACATGGTGTTGCGCAGGCGTTTTTCGCGGGTGATGTCCTCCATCATCAGCATGTAGCCGATGGCCTCGTTGCGCATGCTGGTCAGCGGCACGGTGGCGAGGTTCACCGAAATCGCGTCGCCGTCCTCGACGAACAGGTCGGTGTCGACGGTGATGTCGGTGCGTCCCGAGGCGCGGACTTTTTCCAGGCTCTTCACCACCCAACCGTTGCGGGCGGTGAAGTGCTCCTCCAGCGTGCGGCCCAGCAGTTCCCCGGCGCTGCGGCGCAGGATGCGCAGCGCCGCTTCGTTGACCTTCCGCAGCACGCCGTTGGCATCCAGCGTCAGCACGGCGTTGTTCATGCTGTGCAGGATGGCTTCGTTGTAGTTGCGCTCGGCGCTGACTTCCTCGAACAGCTGCGCGTTTTCGATGGCGACCGCGGCTTGCGCCGAGAAGGCGCGCAGGCGCCGTTCGTCGGCGCTGCCGAAGACGCCGCCCTTGCGATTGAGTACCTGCATCACGCCGATCTTGCGTTCGCCGCGGGCGACGATCGGCATGCACAGCATGCTGTGGGTGCGGTAGCCGGTCTGCTGGTCGAATTCGGGGTTGAAGCGGGGGTCGCTGTAGGCATCGACGATGTTGATGACCCGGCCACTGCTGAAGCATTCGCCGGCGATGCCGGCGTTGGCCGCGAAGCGGATGCCCTCGCTGGCCATGCCGCCGGCGACGCGGGAAAACAGTTCGTCGCGGGCCGGATCGTGCAGGAACAGGGTGCCGCGATCGGCATCGAGCAGAGCGGTTGCCGCGCTCATGATTTTTGCCAGCAGGGGATCGAGATGGATCTCGGAGACGATCGAGATGCTGACTTCGAGCAGCATCGCCTCCTCGCGCTGCTGGCGTTCGACCTTCTCGAACAGGCGCGCATTTTCCAGTGCCGCCGAAGCTTGCAGCGACAGCCCTTCGAGCAGTCGCTGGTCTTCCGTGTCGAAATCGCCGACATGCTTGTTCAGCACCTGGGTGATGCCGATTACCTCGTGATGCTTGTTGCGGATCGGCACGCAGAGGATGTTGCGGGTGCGGTAGCCGGTGCGCCGGTCGACGTCCTGGTTGAAGCGTGCATCGAGATAGGCGTCGGGAATGATTTCGGCCTGGCCGCTGGTGAACACCGAGCCGGCGACGCCCAGATGGCTGGGGAAGCGGATTTCGCCGATGACGTCGCCTTGCATGACGCGCGAAAACAGTTCGTTTGTTTCGGCGTCGAAAAGAAACAGCGAACTGCGGTCGGCGTTCAGCGCTTCGGTGACGACTTCCATCAGGCGCGGAAACAGGACGTCGAGCGACAGGCTGTCGGAAACCCGGTTGGCGATGTCGGCCAGCGCCGTGGTACGGCGCAGCATTTCGGTAATCCGGAAGAACAGCTCGGCCTTGCCCGATTCGTCAAGCCCGTGCAGCAGCCGCTCGATGTCTTCCTGATGCAGACGGTGTTCCAGAATCTCGCGGATGGTTTCGAAGCCGATTTGCATACGCGGCGCGGGCAGAAGCTCCGTGAACGGAAAGTGCTTGTATTGTAACCATAATCCGGAAGCGCTCAGGCACCGAGATCGGCGTGGCGCGGACAGGAAACCAGATGGTCGTTGACCATGCCGGTGGCCTGCATGTGGGCGTAGACCACGGTCGGCCCGATGAAGCGGAAGCCGCGGCGCTTGAGTTCCTTGGACAGGGCTTCGGCTTGCGGCGTGATGGCCGGAATCTGGTCCATCGTGCGCCAGCGGTTGATGCGCGGGCGGCCGTCGACGAAAGCCCACAACAACTGATCGAGGCTCAGGCCCTGTTCGTAAAGCTCCAGCGTGGCGCGGGCATTGCCGATGCTGGCCGCGATCTTGAGCCGGTTGCGGACGATGCCGGCGTCGCCCAGCAGGCGTGCGACGTCACGTTCGCCGTAGCGGGCAATCTTCACCGGGTCGAAGTTGTCGAAGGCGCGGCGGTAGTTTTCGCGCTTCCTGAGGATGGTGATCCAGGACAGCCCGGCCTGCGCGCCTTCGAGGATGAGGAACTCGAACAGCGTGCGTTCGTCGTGGCAGGGCACGCCCCATTCCTTGTCGTGATAGGCAACGTAGAGCGGATCCTCGCCGCACCAGGGGCAGCGCGCCGTGGCGCCGGCGCCGACTTTCGCCATTCAGTTCAGAACCAGCACGCCGCGCTTGAGGCCGTGGTCTTCCGGATGGGACGAAAGCACGAAGCCCAGGCTGGCGACGAATGCCAGCATGCGAGCGTTTTCGGCGAGGAAGTCGCCATGCATGTAGCGCAGGCCGGCGCTGCGCGCGGTGTC
Organism: Sulfuritalea hydrogenivorans sk43H; assembly: GCF_000828635.1. GTDB lineage: Bacteria > Pseudomonadota > Gammaproteobacteria > Burkholderiales > Rhodocyclaceae > Sulfuritalea > Sulfuritalea hydrogenivorans. The sequence continues at coordinate 2,556,825 of NZ_AP012547.1, read as the reverse complement.
GATCAGGATGCCCATCAGGCGGCGGGCCAGTCCCCGGCCCTGCCAGTCGTCGGCGACGACGATGGCGAACTCGCAGGATTCGCCGTCCGGGCTGGTGGCGTAGCGGACGACGCCGATTTCCTTTTCGACACCGTCGGCGTCGATGGTCGCGACAAACGCCATTTCGCGGTCATAGTCGATTTGCGTGAGCCGGACCAGCTGCGCCGGCGACACTTCGCGGATGGTGTTCATGAAGCGCATGTAGCGCGTTTCGGGCGACAGCGCCTTGACGAACTCCTGTTCCATGCGGACGTCTTCCGGCTTGATCGGGCGGATGGTGACCCATGAGCCGTCCTTGGCCTGGAAGCTGGACTTGAGGTGCGTCGGATAGGGATGAATCGCCATGTGGTCGTAGCGTCCGGCGGTGATCGGCATGTTCTCGATCTCGATGCGGGCGTCTACCGCCACGGCGCCGTGTTCGTCGACGATCAGGGGGTTGATGTCCATCTCGCTGATCCACGGCAATTCGCAGACCATGGCCGAGACGCGCAGCAGCACGGATTCGATCGCCTCCATGTTGACCGGCGGCATGTTGCGGAATTCGCCGAGTCGGGCGGTGGTCCGGGTCGAGGCCAGCATGTCGGCGACGAGGACCGAGTTGAGCGGCGGCAGGGCCACGGCGCGGTCGCTGCTGTAGGCCTCGACGCTGGTGCCGCCGGGGCCGAAAACGATGGTGGGGCCGAAGATCTTGTCGCGCGTCATGCCGACCACCAGTTCGCGGCCGTTGGGTTTCTGGATCATCGGCTCGATGGCGATGCCGTTGATGTGCGCGTCGGGACGGTTCTTCTTCACCTCGTCCATGATTTCCAGCCAGGAGTCGCGCACCGCGGCGAGGCTGTTCAGGTTGAGGCGGACGCCGCCGGAATCGGTTTTATGCACGATCTGCGGCGAATCGATTTTCATCACCACCGGCAGGCCGAGTTCTTCGGCCAGCACCATGGCTTCGGAGGCGGAGCGGGCGACCATGGTTTGCGCGATGGGAATCTTGAAGGCGGAGAGCACGGCCTTCGATTCCATTTCGTTGAGCGTCTTGCGTCCTTCCATCAGCGCGGTTTCGATGACCAGTCGCGCCGATTCGAGCCGCGGCGGGGTTTGCTCCGAAATCGAGGGTGGCGTCTGCATCAGCAGCTGGCGGTTGCGGTAGTAGTTGGAAATGTGCGAGAACAGGTCGACCGCCGGCTCGGGCGTGCGGAAAGTGGGAATGCCGGCGCCCTGGAACAGCTTGCGCGCCTCGTTCACCTGCTCTTCGCCCATCCAGCAGGTGACCAGAGGCTTGTCGCTCTGCCGCGCCATTTCGATCACCGTGCGCGCTGCCTGGGTCGGGTCGGTCATCGCCTGCGGCGTGAGGATGGCCAGCACGCCGTCGATGTTGTCGTCATCGATGCAGGCCTGAAGCGCGACGCCGTAGCGCGTCGGGTCGGCGTCGCCGAGGATGTCGATCGGATTGGACTTCGACCAGGTGGCGGGCAGCAGCTCGTTGAGCCGCGTGATGGTGGCCGCATCGAGTTGCGCCAGCGGGATGCCGATGTCGGCGGCATGGTCGGCCGCCATGACGCCGGGGCCGCCGCCATTGGTGATGATTGCCAGGCGCTTGCCGCGCGGCCGGAAGTGGGAGAACAGGGCGGAAGCGGCCGCATACATCTGGCCGACGTTGGCCAGGCGCACGACGCCGGCGCGGCGCAGCGCGGCATCGAACACGTCGTCGGCGCCGACCAGGGCGCCGGTGTGGGAGCGCGCGGCCTTCTCGCCGGCCGGATGCTTGCCCACCTTGATCAGCAGCACCGGCTTGCAGCGGGCGGCGGCGCGCAGCGCGCTCATGAAGCGGCGCGCGTTCTTGATGCCCTCGATGTAGAGAAAGATGTTCTCGGTGCGCGGGTCGGAGACCATGTAGTCGAGCACTTCGCCGAAGTCGATGTCGCCTTCGGCGCCGAGTGAGACCACATTGGAGAAGCCGACCTTGTTCGGCAGCGCCCAGTCGAGGATCGCCGTGCACAGGGCACCGGATTGCGAGATCAGGCCGATGGTGCCGGCATGCGCGAAGCCGTGGCCGAAGGTCAGGTTGATGTGGCTGCCCGGGCGCATGATGCCGAGGCAGTTGGGGCCGAGCAGGCGCATGCCGTGGCGGCGGGCGCTTTCCAGCGCGGCCCGTTCCAGCGCGCCGCCGCGCGGGCCGGCTTCGGCGAAGCCGCCGGAAATGACAATCGCGTTTCTGCAGCCGGCCCGGCCGCAGGCATCGACGATGTCGGGGACGGTTTCCGCCCGGGTGCAGATGACTGCGATATCCAGCCGCTGCGGAATCGTATCCACCGCCGGATAGCTTTGCTGCCCGAACACGGTTTCGTGTTTCGGATTGACGAAGAAGAGCTTGCCCTTGTACCCGGAATCGAGCATGTTGCGAACCAGGGTGACGCCAATCGAATTCGGTGTTTCCGATGCGCCGATGATGGCGATCGATTTCGGCTCGAACAGGGTGTGCAGGTAGTGTTGCTCGTTATGCATGGCGGCGCTCCGCAGCGTCGTTGGTCAGGAGGTCAGAAAGGATTGTGCGCTGCAACAAAAGCATAGCACCTTCCCGTCGATCGTGCCTGTCGGAGTGGCTTACAAATGAACCGGGTTTCTCTGCTTGCTGTGCAGATAGTGCCCGTAATGGCGATCTGCGTTGAGGATGTGGTTGACCAGCCAGTCGGTCAGCAAGCGCTTGACGCGGAAGGCCAGGTAGACGCGATTTTCCTCGCCGCGCTCGATCTCGCGGCGCAACTCGCCGAAGTATTCGAAAAAGCGCTGATGCTGTCGTACATGCAGGTCGAGGAAGGGATAGCCGTCCGCCACCATGAGCTCTTCCTCGATCATGAAATCGTTGGCGGCGGCGAACTGTATCTGTGCCAGCAGCGGCGGTGTCAGGTCCCATGCGCCGACATTCACCGCGCGGGCCAGTCCGTTCATGTCGGCCAGCAGGTTCTTGTGCGCGGCATCCACTGCCGCATGGCCGAATGAATATTCCTCGCGCCAGCTGGAGGTCAGTTCGGCCTGCCGATTGCCCAGCCCTCCGACGGGATTTTCGCAGCGCTCGAGATAGACGCGCGCGGCGTCGTCGTCGGGCGCGATGGCAAGGCAGGCAATCAGCCGCTCGCGCGAGGTGAGGATGTCGTCGAGGTGATAGTAGGCCAGCGCCAGTTCAAAGGTCTTCAGCGTCTCTTCCTTGGCCCGCCGCAATGGCGCGGGGTCGCCGTTGAAGACTTCATACACCGATTGGTTGTCCTGCTTGCCGCGTACGTGGGTGCGGTCGAGAAAGCGGATCGACCACTGGCTGGGTTCGTCGAGGCAGTACAGGGTGTATTCGCTGATCAGGATCGATACCCGGTATTCCTTGGTCAGGCGTTCGAGCCGCGCCGCGAGGTTCACCGCGTCGCCGATCACCGTGCCGTCCATGCGCGCCGCGCCGCCGATGGTGCCGAGGATGACGATGCCGGTGTTGATGCCGATGCCGATCTTGATCGGACGATAACCGGCGCGCTGGCGGCCGTCGTTGTATTCTTCGAGCCGTTGCAGCATTGCCAGGCTGCAGCGCAAGGCGGCATCCGGCGATTCGGGAAACAGCGCCATGATGGCATCGCCGATGTACTTGTCGATGAAGCCGCCATGAGCGGTGATGATCGGCTCCATCTGGATCAGATAGGAGTTGAGGAAGTTGAAGTTCTCCTGCGGGCTCATCGACTCCGACAGCGAGGTGAAGTTGCGGATGTCGGCGAACAGGACCGTCATCTTGCGTTCGACCTGCTGCCCGACTTCCACTTTGCGGATGTCTTCGATGCCCAGCAGGTTGAGGAATTCGCGCGGCACGAAGCGGCCGTAGGCTTCGGTTGTCGTAGTCAGCCGTTCGCGCAGGGCATCGGGATTGTCCTGTGGGTTGCCAGCCTGCGTGCGCGGTGTCACGGGCATGAAGTGTCGAGCCCTGATGGCCTGTGCCTTGATTTGGAGTCAAAATGATACCCGACATGACACAACATATGAGCGAAATGACCTCGCATTGGGTTGAGCGCTTCATGCCGCTGATCGCGGCGGGCGGCTCGGTGCTCGATCTGGCATGCGGTGGGGGGCGGCATTCGCTGCTGCTGGCCGGGCACGGCTACCGGGTGGAAGCGGTCGATCGCGATGCCGGGTCGCTGGCGGAAATTTCGGCCAGGGCGCCCGGCATCGCCACGCGGGAGGCGGACCTCGAAGGCGGTCCGTGGCCGTATCACGGCCGTGCCTTCGACGGCATTGTCGTTACCAACTACCTGTATCGGCCGCTGCTGCCGCTGCTGCTCAATGCGCTGGAGGTCAATGGCGTGCTGATCTACGAAACCTTCATGGTCGGCAACGAGCGCTTCGGCAAGCCTTCCAATCCGGCGTTTCTGCTGCGCCCCGGCGAACTGCTCGACGTGGTGCGGCGGCGCCTGGTCGTGGTGGCGTTCGAACAAGGGGAAGTCGCCGCGCCGCGACCGGCCGTGGTGCAGCGCCTGTGCGCAACGCGACGCATCGATCCGCTGCTGCCGCAATAGCCGCCGCGGTTCATCGTTCGCGGCGGCAATTCACGCCGCGAATCCGGCCAGCCGTCGGATCCGGCTGGCGACGCGGGCCGGTTTTTCCGAGACTGCGGCCATCCCGTGCGAGCGGGCAATCCTTCAAGGAGAACATCATGGCCTGCCATTCCCGTTTCATCGATGATCCGAATCTGTCCGTCGCCGAACGCGATGCCCGACGCCAGGTGCATGGCCTGCGCAACTTCTACAAGCATCTCGTGGTGTTCGCGGTGATCAACTCCGGCCTTGCCGCGATCAACCTGATCGCCTCGCCCGAGCGTCTGTGGTTCTACTGGCCGCTGTTGGGCTGGGGGGTATGGCTGACACTGCATGCCTTCGCCACCTTTGCGCGCGGCCGCTGGCTGGGCGCCGAGTGGGAGGAGCGGAAAGTCCGGCAACTGATGGCCGGCAAGAGCGTGGAATAATCCGCCGATGTCGTCGCTGATCGCCACCCTGGTCTTCAATACCCTGATCGCGGGGTTTCTCACCGCGCTCGGGTTTGGCGGCGGCTTCGCCGTCAATCTGGTGTTCTCGCAATGCGCCGGCTTGAGCATCCTGGCCCTGATCCAGATGGTGCTACGCCTGCCCCTGGACGGTGCGGCCCGCGGCGCCGGCGTGGCCGCGGCCGTGGTGGCGGGGGCGCTGGTCGGCGGCGCGCTGGGCCGGCTGCTGACGGGGCTGGGCGCTTCGCCCGACGGTTCGCACGAAACCCAGGCCTTGCTGATCGGCTTGCTGTTCGGCTCCATCGCCGCCGGATTTTTCTGGCTGCGGCAGCGCAATGCCCAGCTCGAAAGCGATTTGCAGGCACGCGAACTGGCCCGGCTGGAAGCCGAGAAGCAAAGCCTTGCCGCGCAATTGCGCATGCTGCAGGCGCAGATCGAGCCGCACTTCCTGTTCAATTCGCTGGCCAACGTCGCGGCGCTGATCGACACCGACCGGAAGCTCGCCGGCAGTTTGCTGGAAGCCCTGATCCGTTATCTGCGTTCGAGCCTGGCCCGCACGCGTGCCGAAGGCGGCACGCTGGGCGACGAGGTGGCCCTGCTGACGGCTTACCTTGAAGTGCTGAAGGTCCGCATGGGGAATCGCCTCGACTACCGCTTCGACATCGTGCCCGAGCTGCTGGCCGCGGCCTTCCCGCCGATGCTGCTGCAACCCCTGGTGGAAAACGCCATCCGCCACGGACTGGAGCCCAAGGTGGCCGGAGGGCGCATCACCGTATCCGCGCAAAAGCAGGGCGAGCGCCTGCGGATTGCGGTGGCCGACGATGGCCTCGGTTTCGGCGAGACGCCCGGTGACGGCATCGGCGTTCGCAATGTGCGGGATCGCCTCGCGGCGCTCTACGGACCGGCGGCGCGCCTCGAACTGAGTTCGGGAGTCGGCGCCGGCGCCACGGCGACGATGAGCATTCCGCTCGGGGTGCCGGCATGAAGGCGCTGATTGCCGACGACGAGCCGCTGCTGGCGGCGCATCTGAAGGCGCGCCTGGCGGAATTGTGGCCGCAACTCGACATTGCCGGCGTCGCCGCCAACGGCATCGAGGCGCGCGACATGTTCGAGGTCCTGCGGCCGGACATTGCCTTTCTCGACATCCGCATGCCGGGCCTGAGCGGCCTGGAAGTCGTCCAGGCGCTGTCGCCGGAAGCGCGCAAGCGTTGTCGCGTGGTATTCGTCACGGCCTACGACGAATTCGCGGTGCAGGCCTTCGAGCGCGAAGCCGTGGACTACCTGCTGAAGCCGGTGGCCGACGACCGGTTGCGGGTGGCCATCGAACGGCTGCAACGCGCGTCGCCAGGCTCGGCCGCCACGCAATCCGACGACCTTCTGCTGCGCTTGCAGGCGCTGTTGCCCAAGCCTGCCGAACATCTGCGCTGGGTGCGCGCCTCGGTCGGTAATGAGGTGCGGCTGGTGGCGACCGACGAGATTTGCTACTTCCAGGCCACCGACAAATACACGGCGGTGTTCACGCGGGACGCCGAACTCCTGATCCGCATCCCGGTCAAGGAGCTGCTCGAACAGCTCGACCCGGAACAGTTCTGGCAAGTGCATCGCGGCACGCTGGTGAATGTGCGGCAGATCGTTGCGGCGCGCCACGATGCGCTCGGTCGGGTCACGCTGAAACTCAAGGATCGTCCCGAAGCGGTGGCCGTGAGCCGCGGCCACGCGCATCTGTTCAGGCAGATGTAGCGAGGATTTCGGCGGCCAGTCTGTCGAGCGCCGCCGCATCGAGCCGATCCGTCGCGTAGCGGGTCGCGGCGGCGAACGAGTCGTAGTTGGCGGTTTGCGAACGCTGGTAGAGCGGGTCGTAGTGCTGCGTCAGCAGTTCTTCCACCAGCGCCGGAAAATCCCGCGCGGCGATCAGCAGGCTCCAGCGCTCCAGTGTCTCGTTGCTTTGCAGGCCCTTGAGGTGGCCGAGCCGCTCGATCAGCCAGGCCGGGTCGGCAATCGCGTAGTCATAGTCGCGCAGCAGGAAGTCGACGCGGGCCGGCAGCGGGGCGTCGATGCGCAGGCCGGGGGCGCCGCGGATTGCGTCGAGCAGCGCATCGGGTACCTGCAAACGGCCGATCTTGCGACTCTCGGCCTCGACGAATACCGGCTGCGTCAGGTCCAGCGCGGACAGCGCGGCGAACAGTTGCGTCTCGAAGCCTTTCTGCGCCGGCTGCGGCTGGCCGGGCAGGTTGCCCAGCACCGAACCCTTGTGCGCGGCCAGTTCTTCGAGGTGCAGCACCTGCCCGCCGCGCGCCGCCAGGGCTTCCAGCAGGCGGCTCTTGCCGCTGCCGGTGGCGCCGGTGACGACGCGGAATTTCACTTGCGGCGGCAGCAGCGCCAGTTGCTCGATGACATGCTGGCGCCAGCTCTTGTAGCCGCCCTGGATGCGATGCGCATCCCAGCCGATCTCGCGCAGGATGTGGCTGAAGGCGCCGCTGCGCTGGCCGCCGCGCCAGCAATACACCAGCGGCCGCCAGCTCTTGGGCTTGTCGAGCATGTGCTGTTCGATATGGCGCGCGACGTTCTTCGCCACCAGCGCCGCGCCAAGTTTTTTCGCTTCGAACACCGAGACCTGCTTGTAGAGCGTGCCGACCCGGGCGCGTTCCTCGTCGTTCAGCACCGGCATGCTGATCGCGCCTGGCAGGTGGTCTTCGGCGAACTCGGCCGGGGCGCGGGCGTCGATCAGGGTGTCGAATTCGGCGAGCTGTGCTACCGTCGCCACTCCCTTGGGCAGTTTTTCGGACATGAATCCAGACCTGTGTGTTTCAGTTGAGCAGCGGTTTGAGCGCGCTCCAGACGTGATCGAGGATTTTCGGCTGCGCGGCGGCGGTGGGGTGCAGGCCGTCGGCCTGGTAGGCATTCTGGTCGAGGGCGATGGGTTCCAGCAGGAAAGGCAGCAGGGCGACCTTCTGCCGTTTGGCGACATCGCGGAAGGCGGCATCGAATTCCTGCGTGTACTGCGGCCCGTAATTGGGCGGCAGGCGCATGCCGACCAGCAGGACGCGCGCGCCCTGTTTTCTGGCAAGCGCCGCCATGAATCCGAGGTTGTCCTTCATCGCCGCCACCGGCAGGCCGCGCAAGCCGTCATTGGCGCCAAGTGCGAGAATGACGACGGCAGGCTTGAACTGGGCCAAGGCCGCGGCGAAACGGGTACGTCCGCCGGCGGTGGTTTCGCCGCTGATGCTGGCGTTGGTCACGACGAAGCCGGAACCATTGGCCTGCAGGCGCTGTCCGAGCAGGGCCGGCCAGCTCTGGCTGACGGCGATGCCGAAGCCGGCGGAAAGGCTGTCGCCATAGACGAGAATGCGTTTTTCGGCCGCGCTGGCGGCGAAGCTGCAACAGATCAGCAACAGAAAACAGGAACGGGAGGCAAGGCGTTTGAGCATGATTCGCAATGAGGTGATGGCCGGCGCGGTGATCGACGCGGTGATCGATGTGGTGTCACTGGGCAAGATCGTGCCCAGCGGCGACGGCACGCTCACGATTCTGCACGAGATTTCCTTTGCCGTGACTTCCGGCGAGGCGGTGGCCATCGTCGGCGCTTCAGGTTCGGGCAAGTCGACCCTGCTCGGGCTGATGGCCGGGCTCGACTTGCCATCCTCCGGCACGGTGCACCTCGGCGGGCAGGATCTGGCGGCGCTGGACGAAGATGCCCGCGCCGCGCTGCGCGGCCGGCTGCTGGGTTTCGTGTTCCAGTCCTTCCAGTTGCTGCCGGCGCTGACCGCGCTGGAAAACACCATGTTGCCGCTGGAACTGGCCGGTAGCAGTGATGCGCGCGCCACGGCCGAGGCGATGCTGGCCCGGGTCGGCCTCGGCGCGCGGCTGGGGCACTACCCGAAACACCTGTCCGGCGGCGAGCAGCAGCGCGTGGCGCTGGCGCGCGCCTTTGCCATGCGGCCGCAACTGCTGCTCGCCGACGAGCCGACGGGGAATCTCGACGCCACCACCGGTGCGCAGATCATCGACCTGATGTTCGCCATGAACGCCGAGGCCGGCACCACGCTGATCCTGGTCACCCACGACGAAGCGCTGGCGCATCGTTGCGGGCGCACGCTGCGCCTGGATGCGGGGCGCATCGTCGGCTGAGGGCGCACCTGGAAAGTCGGCGCTGGGCGGAGCGGGGAATTCGTGGAGCACTGCTCCACGCCCGCGCAGCCGGCTGGCTATGCAGAGCCAGCCGTGGAGCGACGGCGATTCAGGCGTCGAGAACGCCCCGCGCGGCCGCCACGCCGCTCCTGACCGCGCCTTCCAGCGTCGCCGGGTAATCGCCGGCCACATAGTCTCCGGCCAGCCACAGGCCCGGCAGAGGGGTGCGAGCCGGTGGCCGTTGCAGACCGGGCACGCAGGCGAAGGTGGCGCGCTTCTCGGTGATGGTCTGCACCATGAGCGGGTCCGGCAGTTCGGACACGACGGCGGCGATCTCGGCATGGATGCGGCGCTCCAGTTCGGCTGTCGGCAGCTCCAGATGCCGGCCGCGCGCGCTGATGACGGCGGCGATCAGGCCGTCCTGTTCGCAAAGTTGCGCGCGGTCGAACAGCCATTGCGCGAGCCCGCCATCCACGCCCAGCATGGGTTGCGGCAGGCGCACCCAGTCCGGGTAGCTGAAGTAGCTGGTGACGATGGGTTCCCAGTCGAAGTGTTCCACCTGTCGCGCCAGTTCCGGCACGAGGTTGCCGAGGTGATAGGGCGCGACGGCGAGAATCACTTGTGCGAACGAACCGGCGTCGTCGATGTGCCAGCCGTCCGTCTCGCGCCGCAGTGAAACGACGCGATGGCCGGTATGCACGGCGCCGCCGCGCTGGGCGATGAACGTCGCCGCCGGCTCGGGAAACAGCGCGGTCAGATCCACTTGCGGCAGCAGCATGTCGCTGGCGGAGCGCTCACCGGCGAGGCTGTCGCGCAGGACCTTGGCCAGCACCTGGGCCGAGGCGCGCTCGGCGGGGGTATTCAGCGCGGCGATGCACAGCGGCTCCCACAGGAGTCGGCGCTGGCGGGACGGCGTTTTGTTGCGGTCCAGCCACTCGGTCACGGTGATGTCGGGTTCGATGCGAAATTTGCCGGCCTTCAGCCCCTGCATGAGGCGGATCGCCGCCCATTTTTCGCGCCAGTCGAGGCCGCGCGCCAGCAGCAGGGCAAAGGCGGTATGCAGCGGCGCCGGCAAGCGCGGCGCTTTCATCAGGAATTCGCCGGGGAACTCGAAGCGCAGCGGCGTGCGCCTGAGCAGGGCATCGGGATCGGCGCCGACGGTGCGCATCAGGCGCAGGGTTTCGCTGTAGGCGCCGACCAGGATGTGCTGGCCGTTGTCGACACTGAAGCCCTCGATCGGGACAGAACGGGCGCGGCCGCCGAGCACGCGCGAGGCTTCGAATACCTCGACCTGCCGGCCCGCGGCGGCCAGTTCGACGGCCGCGGCCATGCCGGCATAGCCGGCGCCGATGATGGCAACTTTCATCCTGAAAAATGCGGTTGATCCGCAGATTTCGCAGATTTGCGCAGATGGATCAACAAGATTGGCGCGCCTGGCCCATCACCCATCGGGTTGACCAACGATCGCATCCAACCGAGTGAATTGCCAGGTCTTGATCTGTGAAAATCTGCGTCATCTGCGGAAAATAGGTTCATGCTTTCAGCCAGGTTGTTCCAGCCAGCCACAGCTTGCGCAAGGGCGGCAGCGAAGTGCGGCGATCGAGCACGCGGCAGCCGTCCTTGACGATTTCGTCGAGCGTCGCGCGGTAGATCGCGGCCATGATCAGGCCGGCGCGCTGTGCCTTGCGGTCGGCGGCGGGCAACTGGGCAAAGGCCTGCTGGTACAGCCCCGTGGCGCGTTCCACCTGGAATTCCATGAGCTGGCGGAAGTTGTCGCTGTAGCGGGCCTGCAGCAACTCATCCTCGGCGACGCCGAAGCGCGCCAGTTCGTCCTGCGGCAGGTAGATGCGGCCGCGCCGCGCGTCCTCGCCGACATCGCGGATGATGTTGGTGAGCTGGAAGGCCAGCCCCAGGTCGTGGGCGTACTTGAGCGTCTGGCGATCGGTGTAGCCGAAGATTTCCGCGGCGAGCAGCCCGACCACGCTGGCGACGCGATAACAGTACAGATGCAACGCCTTGAAGTCGGCGTAGCGCGCGTTGTCGAGGTCCATCTCCATGCCGTCGATGATTTCCAGCAACTGTTCCTGCGGCAGCGAGAAGCACTTCAGCGAGGTGGCCAGGGCCTGCGTCACCGGGTGGCTGGGGCGGCCCTCGAACAGGGCCTGCACTTCGCCGCGCCACCAGTCGAGCTGGGCGCGCGACAAGTTGACGTCGGGGCATTCGTCGACCACGTCGTCGACTTCGCGGCAGAAGGCGTAGAGCGCCGTGATGGCCTGGCGCCGCAGCGGTTCGAGGAAGAGGAAGCTGTAGTAGAAGCTGGAGCCGCTTTGCGCGGCGCGGTCCTGGCAGTATTGATCGGGAGTCACGGCGAATTTACCGATGTGTGTCCAGTGGGCGGACCAGCGATTGCCACAGGATCAGCGGCCAGTCGGGAGCCTGGAGCCTGGGCCGGCGATTGAAGACATCGTAATCGACGGCCTCGATTTTATCCAGAATGCGCAGGCCGCCGGCGACGATGGCGCGGATTTCGAGGCCGATGCGTCCCTGCAGGTCCCAGCCCAGCGGGGCGCCGGAAAGCATCAGGGCGCGCGCGCGATTGACTTGAAATGCCAGCAACTGCCGAAAGTCGGTGCTGGCGGGTTTGCCAACTGAGCGACGAAGAACATCACCATCGCTGACGCCGAAGCGCGCCATGTCGTCCTGCGGCAGATAGATGCGGCCGTTCGTACCCTTGCCGGCATCGATGCCCACGTCCTGCCAGTGGTTGATCAGTTGCAGCGCGGAGCAGATGGCATCCGAACGCGTCAGGTTTTCCGCCGTGGCATGGCCAAACAGATGCAGCAGCAGGCGCCCGACCGGGTCGGCCGAGCGGCGGCAGTAATCCATCAGTTCCGGGAAGTCGCGGTAGCGATCCTTGCCCACGTCCTGCATGAAGGCATCGAGCAGGTCGCGGAACAATTGCAGCGGCAGGCCGTAGCTTGCAATCACCGGGCGCAGGCGCAGGAATACCGGATGCTGCGTCGGACGGCCCTGTTCGATCGCGTCCAGTTCGGCCTGGTAGCCGGCCAGCAGTTCGCGGCGCTGATCGGGCGGCAAATCGCCTTCGTCGGCGAAATCGTCCGCGCTGCGGGCAAAGCCGTAGATGGCCGCCACCGGCTCGCGCAGGGGGGCCGGCAGAAGCACCGAGGCAACGGGGAAGTTTTCGTAGTGATCGACGGCCATTCGGAGGGCGCGGGGCAGAGGTCCGGAAGCGGGATTCTACCGGGGCTATGCACCGGATTTGTCGCCCTGTTCAAGCTTCCGTCGGCTGTCCCGCAAACCCGAAAGCGGGTAAAATTCGCCATTCAGATCGTGTCGATGTCGGCTTGGATGGCCGGCTGCGGCATGGGCCCAAGTGGCGGAATTGGTAGACGCACCAGATTTAGGTTCTGGCGCCGCGAGGCGTGGGGGTTCGAGTCCCTTCTTGGGCACCAGTATCGGGGCGTCGCCCGCGGGCTTGGCGCCGGTGCAGTTTTTTCAATGAATTTTTTCAGTGATGGATACAGAAATGACGGACAAGGCAACGACGGACGTGGCAATCGACACCAGCAGCGCGCTGGAGCGGCGCATCGAAATGACGGTGGCGCTGGCCGAGATCGACAAGGATGTCGAACAGCGCCTGAAGCGCATGTCGCGCACCGTGAAGGCGGCGGGTTTCCGTCCCGGCAAGGTGCCGATGAAGCTGGTCGCCCAGCAATACGGCTCCCAGGCACGCTCCGAGGCGATCGGCGCCGCGGTGGAAAAAGCCTATGGCGAGAAGGTCCGCGAGCAGAACCTGCGCGTTGCCGGCTATCCGCGCATCGAGCCGAAGGCCGATGCCAGCCCAGGACTGCTGGGCTTCACCGCGATTTTCGAGGTCTATCCCGAGGTCACGCTGGCGGATATTTCCGGCCAGGCGATCGAAAAGCCGACCCTGACGGTGACCGACGCCGAACTCGACAAGACGCTCGACGTCCTGCGCAAGCAGCGCACCACCTACGTCGAGACCGATCGCGCGTCGGCCAAGGAAGACCGCCTGGTGATCGACTTCGTCGGTCGCAAGAACGGCGAGGAGTTCCCCGGCGGCAAGGCCAGTGACTACTCGGTCATGGTCGGCGGCGGCATGATGCTGCCGGATTTCGAGGCTCAGCTTGAGGGCGTCAAGGCCGGCGACAAGAAGACTTTCGATGTCGCCTTCCCCGCCGACTACCAGGCCCCGGAGCTGGCCGGCAACACCGTGCAGTTCGAGATGACGGTGAAGAAGGTCGAGGCCGCCAGGCTGCCGGAGATCGATGCCGAGTTCGCCAAGCAGCTCGGTGTCGCCGACGGCGATACCGCCAGGATGCGCGTCGAAGTCCGCTCGAATCTGGAACGCGAAGTGAAGAAGCGCCTGCTGGCCAAGGTCAAGGAGCAGGTCATGGAGGCGCTGCTGAAAGTGAATCCGATCGAGGTGCCGAAGGCACTGGTTGCGATGGAGGCCGAGCAGATGGCCGAAACGGCGAAACGCGACATGGAATCGCGCGGCATGGGCATGAAGAACATCCCGGTCGAGGCGTCCTGGTTCACCGAGCAGGCGACGCGGCGGGTCAAGCTGGGCCTGCTGCTGGCCGAATTGGTCAAGGAAAAGGATCTGCACGTCAAGCCCGAGCAGGTGCGCGCCATCGTCGACGAATTCGCCGAGACTTTCGAAGACCCCAAGGAAGTGGTGCGCTGGTACTATTCCCAGCCACAACGTCTGGCCGAGGCCGAGGCGCTGGCGCTGGAGAACAACGTGGTGGATTGGGTGCTTGCCAATGCCAAAGTCAGCGAAACCCCCATCGCCTTCGATGCGCTGATGGGAAATGCAGCATGATCCTGCCGGAGATGTCCATGTACGGTTCGCGACAAAGCGGTGGCGCCTTCGATGCGCCGACACCCGACACCCAGGCGCTGGGCATGGTGCCCATGGTCATCGAGACCAGCGGACGCGGCGAGCGGGCCTATGACATCTATTCGCGCCTGCTGCGCGAACGGGTGATTTTCCTGGTTGGCCCGGTCAACGACGCAACGGCCAATCTGATCGTGGCGCAACTGCTGTTCCTCGAATCGGAAAATCCGGACAAGGACATCTTCTTCTACATCAATTCGCCGGGCGGTTCCGTTACCGCCGGCATGGCCATTTATGACACGATGCAGTTCATCAAGCCCGATGTGTCGACGCTGTGCATCGGGCAGGCCTGCAGCATGGGCTCCTTCCTGCTCGCCGCCGGCGAAAAGGGCAAGCGTTACTGCCTGCCGAATTCGCGCGTGATGATTCATCAGCCGATGGGCGGCTTCCAGGGGCAGGCCTCGGACATCGAGATCCATGCCAAGGAAATCCTGTTCCTCAAGCAGAAACTCAACAGCATGCTGGCGCAGCACACCGGCCAGTCGATCGAGCGCATCGAGCGCGATACGGATCGCGACAACTTCCTGTCCGCCGAGGCGGCGGTGGAATATGGTCTGGTCGACAAGGTGCTGAGCAGCCGCGGCGAAGCCGCCGAGCCGACCAAGGCTTGATCGTTCGCGGGGACGGAGACGAAGATGGCAGAAAAGAAATCGGGTAGCGGCGAAAAACTGTTGTATTGCTCCTTCTGCGGCAAGAGCCAGCATGAAGTCAAGAAGCTGATTGCCGGCCCTTCCGTCTTCATTTGCGACGAGTGCATCGAACTCTGCAACGACATCATTCGCGACGAGATTGCCGCCGAACCGGATGGCGCGCCGAAGCGCGATCTGCCGGCGCCGAAGGAAATCCGCGAGATGCTCGACCAGTACGTGATCGGGCAGGATGCGGCGAAGAAGATCCTCGCCGTCGCGGTCTACAACCACTACAAGCGCATCCGCCATCAGGAAAAGGGCAGCGACGGCATCGAGCTGTCGAAGAGCAACATCCTGCTGATCGGCCCCACCGGTTCGGGCAAGACCCTGCTGGCGCAGACCCTGGCGCGCACGCTCAACGTGCCTTTCGTCATGGCCGACGCGACGACGCTGACCGAGGCCGGCTACGTCGGCGAGGACGTCGAGAACATCATCCAGAAGCTGCTGCAGAAGTGCGACCACGAAGTCGAGAAGGCGCAGCAGGGCATCGTCTATATCGACGAAATCGACAAGATTTCGCGCAAGTCGGACAATCCATCGATCACCCGCGACGTTTCCGGCGAAGGCGTGCAGCAGGCGCTGCTGAAGCTGATCGAAGGCACGGTGGCCAGCATTCCGCCGCAGGGCGGGCGCAAGCACCCGAACCAGGATTTCATCCAGATCGACACCACCAACATCCTGTTCATCTGCGGCGGTGCCTTCGACGGCTTGGACAAGGTGATCCGCAATCGCTCCGAGAAGGGCGGCATCGGTTTCGGCGCCGAAGTGAAAAGCCGCGATGCGAGCAATGTCAGCGAGACGCTGAAGCAGGTCGAGCCCGAGGACATGATCAAGTTCGGCCTGATCCCGGAGTTGATCGGCCGCCTGCCGGTGATCGCGACCTTGCAGGAACTCGACGAAGAAGCCTTGGTCGAAATCCTCATTGAACCGAAGAATGCCCTGATCAAGCAGTATCACAAGCTGTTTGCCATGGAAGGCGTCGAGCTTGAAGTGCGGCCGTCTGCGCTGCAGGCGATTGCGAAGAAGGCGCTGAAACGCAAGACCGGCGCTCGCGGCTTGCGCTCGATCCTGGAAAGCGTGCTGCTCGATACCATGTACGAACTGCCCACCATGGACAGCGTGAGCAAGGTCGTGATCGACGAAAGCACCATCGAAAGCGGCGCCCAGCCGTTGATGATCTACGCCGACCAGCCCAAGGTTTCGGGCTCGAACTGAGTCTTCGCAAGCTCTGATCCGGCGGCCGGGTTTGACAGTGGCCGCCTTGAATACCGGTCAGCCGCCCCCATGTGGGTGGCGTGACTCATAACCGAAGGACACGATGATGTCTGGCACACCCGATTCCCTGATTGAAACCCAGTCCCTGCCGTTGTTGCCCCTGCGCGACGTGGTGGTATTCCCGCACATGGTGATCCCGCTGTTCGTCGGGCGACCCAAGTCCATCAAGGCGCTGGAAACAGCGATGGAAAGCGGCAAGAACATCCTGCTCGTGGCGCAGAAATCCGCCGCCAAGGACGAGCCGGTGCCGGAGGACATGTACGAGATCGGCTGCCTCGCCAACATCCTGCAAATGCTCAAGCTGCCGGACGGCACCGTCAAGGTGCTGGTCGAGGGCGTGCAGCGCGCGCGCGTGCTGCGCATTGAGGATCAGCGTGCGCTGTTCGTCGCCGACATCAGCCTGATTCCGGTCGAAGAGCGTACCGACAACGAGATCGAGGCCCTGCGTCGCACCGTGCTGGCGCAGTTCGACCAGTACGTGAAGCTCAACAAGAAGATTCCGCCCGAGGTGCTGACCTCGCTGGCCGGCATCGAGGAAGCCGGGCGTCTGGCAGACACGATTGCCGCCCATCTGCCGCTGAAGCTCGAACAGAAACAGGAAGTGCTGGAAGTCTTCGGCGTGCCGGAACGCCTTGAAAAGCTGCTCGGCCAGCTGGAAGCCGAACTCGACATCCTGCAGGTCGAAAAGCGCATCCGCGGCCGCGTCAAGCGCCAGATGGAGAAGAGCCAGCGCGAGTACTACCTCAACGAGCAGGTCAAGGCCATCCAGAAGGAACTCGGCGAAGGCGAAGACGGCGCCGACATCGACGAGATGGAAAAGAAGATCAAGGCCGCCGGCATGAGCAAGGAAGCCCTGGCCAAGGTCAACGCCGAGGTCAAGAAGCTCAAGCTGATGTCGCCCATGTCGGCCGAAGCCACCGTGGTGCGCAACTACATCGAAACCGTGCTGGCGCTGCCCTGGAAGAAGAAGTCGCGTATCAGCAAGGATTTGTCGGCCGCCGAGAAAATCCTCGATCGCGACCACTACGGCCTCGACAAGGTCAAGGAACGCATCGTCGAGTATCTCGCCGTGCAGCAGCGCGTGGACAAGGTCAAGGCGCCGATCCTGTGTCTGGTTGGTCCCCCTGGCGTGGGCAAGACCTCGCTCGGCCAGTCGATCGCCAAGTCCACCAATCGCAAGTTCATCCGCATGGCGCTGGGCGGCGTGCGCGACGAAGCCGAGATTCGCGGCCACCGCCGTACTTACATCGG
The DNA here is from genome assembly GCF_000828635.1 of Sulfuritalea hydrogenivorans sk43H. GTDB lineage: Bacteria > Pseudomonadota > Gammaproteobacteria > Burkholderiales > Rhodocyclaceae > Sulfuritalea > Sulfuritalea hydrogenivorans. The sequence continues at coordinate 2,539,493 of NZ_AP012547.1, read as the reverse complement.
TTCGATGCCGGGCAAGATCCTGCAGAACATGACCAAGGTCGGGGTCAAGAATCCGCTGTTCCTGCTCGACGAAGTCGACAAGATGGGCCAGGATTTTCGTGGCGATCCCTCGTCCGCACTGCTCGAAGTGCTCGATCCCGAGCAGAACCACACCTTCCAGGACCATTACATCGAAGTCGATTTCGACCTGTCCGATGTCATGTTCGTCGCCACGGCGAACACGCTGAACATTCCGGCCGCCTTGCTCGACCGGCTGGAGGTGATCCGTCTCTCCGGTTATACGGAAGACGAGAAGGTCAATATCGCCATGCGTTACCTGGTGCCGAAGCAGATGAAGAACAACGGCATCAAGCGCGACGAGCTCGGCATCACCGAGGACGCCCTGCGCGACATCGTGCGCTACTACTCGCGCGAAGCCGGCGTGCGTGCGCTGGAGCGCGAGATTTCCAAGATATGCCGCAAGGTGGTGAAGTCTCTTGTCATGAAGGCGCGCAAGAACAAGATCGTGGTCAACAACAAGAACCTCGACAAGTTCCTCGGCGTGCGCCGCTACAGTTTCGGCATGGCGGAAAAGGAAAACCAGGTCGGCCAGGTGACCGGTCTGGCATGGACCGAGGTCGGCGGCGAACTGCTGACCATCGAAACCGTTGCCTTGCCCGGCAAGGGCAAGACCATGACCACCGGCAAGCTCGGCGAAGTCATGCAGGAGTCGATCCAGGCCGCGCTGTCGGTGGTGAGGAAGCGCAGCCAGGCCCTCGGTATCGCCGATGATTTCTACCAGAAGAACGACATCCACATCCACCTGCCCGAAGGCGCGACGCCGAAGGACGGCCCGAGCGCCGGCATCGCCATCTGCACCGCGCTGGTGTCGGTGCTGACCGGCATTCCGGTGCGCGCCGACGTGGCGATGACGGGCGAGATCACCTTGCGCGGCGAAGTGTTGCCCATCGGCGGCCTCAAGGAAAAGCTGCTGGCGGCCGTGCGTGGCGGCATTCGCCTGGCGCTGATTCCCGAAGAGAACGTCAAGGACCTGGCGGAGATTCCCGACACCATCAAGAACCGCATCGAGATCCAGCCGGTGCGGTGGATCGACAAGGTGCTCGAGTTTGCCCTGGAGCGCATGCCGGAGCCTCTGCCCGAAAAGGCGGCAACGCCAGCGGTGGCGGTGGTTGCCGAAGATGCCGCGGTAACAGGCGTCGTGACCCACTGACAGGCAGCGAACTGGTAGAATTGCCGCCGGCTGCCCGAGGTGGGCAGCTTTGTTCAGCGGGTGCTTAGCTCAGTTGGTAGAGCGTCTGCCTTACACGCAGAATGTCGGCGGTTCGACCCCGTCAGCACCCACCAAATAACCCGCTCGAACAAAGGCGAACATCGGTTCGCCTTTGTCGCATTCAGGGTCTTCAACGCATGTTCGATTTCATTCGCAACAACAAGAAAATCACCCAGATTTTCCTCGCCCTGATCACGCTTCCGTTTGCTTTCTGGGGCGTCGATTCCTATGTGCGCAACGCCGAGGTCGGGGCGGGTGTCGCCACCGTGGGCGGAGCCAAGATCACGCGGCAGGAGCTGCAGTCGGCCATGCGCGAACAAGAGGACCGGATGCGTGCCCAGCTCGGCGGCAAAGTCGATCCGGCGATGTTCGAAACACCGCAGATGCGTCGCGCCGTGCTCGATTCACTGGTCACGCAACGCCTGCTGGCGGAGCAGACGCAGAAAGCCCGGCTGACGGTGGGCAACGAGCAGCTGGTGCAGTTCATTGCCAGCGTTCCCTCGCTGCAGGAAAACGGCAAGTTTTCCAAGGAGCGCTATGAAGCGCTGGTTGCCGCGCAGGGCATGAGCAAGGAAATGTTCGAAGCCCGCCTGCGGCAGGACATGGCCATGCAGCAGCTGATGCTGCCGGTGATCGAAGCCGGCATCACCGGGCAGGTTGCCGCCAGCCGCTGGCTGGCAACGCAAGTGGAACAGCGCGAGATCGCCGAGGCGCGCCTGATGCCAGAAGCCTATGCCGGGCGGGTGAAGCTTGCCGCCGATGCGGTGCAGAAATATTACGAGGCCAATCGCAGCAAGTTCGAACTGCCGGAGCAGGTGCGCGCCGAGTTCCTGGTGCTGAGCCGCGATGCGATGATCATGCAGGCCTCGGTAAGCGACGAGGAAGCCAGGGCGGCCTATCAGTCGCGCGCGGATCGCTACAAGGAAGCCGAGACGCGCCGTGCCAGCCATATCCTGATTCGCGCGGCGAAGGATGCGCCGGAGGCGGAGGCCAAGGCGGCCAAGGCCAAAGCCGAGGAACTTCTGCTTCAGGTGAAGAAGACGCCGGCCGATTTCGCCAGGATTGCCAAACAGAATTCGCAGGATCCCGGTTCCGCCGAGAAGGGCGGCGATCTGGACTGGTTCGGTCGCGGGGCGATGGTCAAGGCCTTCGAGGACACCGCCTTTGCGCTCAAGGAAGGACAGATTTCGGACGTGGTGCGTTCCGATTTCGGCTTTCACGTGATTCGCGTGACGGGCGTGCGCGCCGAGCGCAGCAAGCCGTTCGACGAGGTCAAGGCCGAACTTCTGGCTGAGCTCAAGCGCGAGGCCGGGATGAAGAAATATGCCGAAGCCGCGGAAGCTTTCGGCAACACCGTGTACGAACAGTCGGACAGCCTGAAGCCGGCGGCGGAGAAGTGGAAGCTGGAGATTCGTCAGTCGCAATGGCTGGCGAAAGGCAGCAAACTGGCGCCGCCCTTCGACAATCCGAAATTGGCCGCTGCGCTGTTCAGCGACGACGGGCTGAAGAACAAACGCAACAGCGAGGCGGTCGAAGCCGCGCCGGGCGCCCTGGTGTCGGCCCGCGTGCTTGAGCACAAACCGGCCGCCTTGCAGCCGCTGGAGGTGGTCAAGGGCGACATCGAGAAGTACCTGGTGCGCGAGGAGGCATTCAAGCTGGCGACCAAGGACGGCGAGGAAACGCTGGCGCGCCTGGCAAAGGGCGAAGCGGTCGACCTCAAGTGGTCGCCCGCGCGCAATGTCAGCCGCACCGCGGCGCAAGGGCTGCCGGCCGATTCCCTGCGGGCGGTGTTCAAGGCCGATACCGGCAAGCTGCCCGCTTACGCGGGTGTCGCGGTGCCCAACAACGGCTATGCGCTGTATCGGATCGGTGCGGTCAAGCGCATCGGCGAGGTCGACAAGAACGATCCGCTGGGACGCGCGCTGGCCCAGCAATACGCCCGCTTCATTGCGGAGGAAGAGTTCTCGGCCTGGATGTCGACGCTGAAGGAGAAGTATCCGGTCGAGATCAACAAGGCCGCGCTGGAAAGCAAGGATCGCTGATCCACCGAAACGCAAAAACAAAGCCCCGCGATGCGGGGCTTTGTTTTTGGAGCCGCGAAAACCGCGCTAAGCCGGCAACGGATCAGCGTTGCCCATGGCGGTGGTATGCGTGCCACCGTCGCAGTAAAGAATCTCGCCGGTAATGCCGCTGGCCAGGTCGGAGAGCAGGAAGGCGGCGGCGTTGCCGACTTCGTCGATGGTGACATTGCGGCGCAGCGGCGCGTGGTGGGCGTTGTAGGCCAGCAGCTTGCCGAAGTTGCCGATGCCGGAGGCGGCCAGGGTCTTGATCGGACCGGCGGAGAGCGCGTTGGCGCGGATGCCTTGCGGGCCGAGGCAGAAGGCCAGGTAGCGCGTTGCCGCTTCGAGGCTGGCCTTGGCCAGTCCCATGGTGTTGTAGTTGGGCATGGTACGCACCGCGCCGAGGTAGCTCAGCGCCAGCAGCGACGGGTTGTTGCCCTTCAGCAGCAGCGGCCGTGCCGCCTTGGCCAGCGCGGGATAGCTGTAGGAGGAGACGTCGTGCGCGATGCGGAAGGATTCGCGCGTCATGCCTTCGAGGAAGTCGCCTTCGATGGCGTCGTTGGGGGCGAAGGCGATCGAGTGCACCAGGCCGTCCAGCCCGTCCCAATGCTTGCCGAGTTCGGCGAAAAGCGCATCGATCTGCGCGTCGTCGGCAACATCGCAGGGATAGATTGCCTTGGAGCCGAATTCGTCGGCAAACTTGGCGATGCGGTCGCGAACGCGCTCGTTTTGATAGGTGAAGGCAAGCTGCGCGCCTTCACGGTGGCAGGCCTTGGCGATGCCGTAAGCAATTGACCGGTTGGAGATCAGACCGGTGATCAGAATGCGTTTGCCAGCGAGAAATCCCATCGCTTTTTCCTTGGTTCAATCCAGCGGCGGATTATAGCGGATCGGCTTAACTCGCCGGCATGCGTAGCGTGCTCCCCTGCCTATTTCTCTTGTCGCTGACGGCTTGCGGCAATGCCTGAAATGTCCCCCTGCGTGGCCGCCGATTGCGGCAGGCACGAGCAGCTATATACCGCCTTCATCGATCACCCCACGCATCTCGATCCGGTGTAGTCCTGCAGCGAGGACGAGATTACGTTCACCGCGCAGATGCATGAGCCACTGCCGCTGTTGGTGGTGATGCTCTGCGCCGAGATATAGCCCGCTGAAATATGGGGATCGCCGTAGCGCCGGCGCCGTCCGCAGGGGATACCGCCCCGGCTCTGCCGGAGGCATAACTCTTCAGATTGCTTCGTCGATCGGCTGCCACTCGCCGTGGCGCAGCACTTCGAGCGGGCGGAAGCGGGCCTTGTAGGCCATCTTGCGGCTGTCCTTGATCCAGTAGCCGAGATACAGCCAGGGCAGGGCCACGTGCTGGCACTGGGCGATCTGCCAGAGGATGGCGAAGCTGCCGTAGCTGGCATGCGGGATGTCGGGATCGTAAAACGTATAGACCGACGAGAGCCCGTCGGCCAGCACGTCGATGATGCTGACGATGCGCAGGATGCCGTCTTCGCGGAATTCGATCAGCCGGCTGTCGACATGGGTCTGCAACAGGAAGTGGGCGTACTGGTCGCGGCTGTCCTGGTCCATGCCGCCGCCGCAATGGCGCGCCGCCTGGTAGCGCTGGTAGAGCTGATAGTGTTCCTCGCGAAATGTGAGGCTGCATTCGCGCGCGGTGAGCGCCGCATGCTGGGCGAGGGCGCGGCGCTGGCTGCGGTTGGGCACGAAGTTCGCCACGTCGAGCCGTACCGGCTGGCATTCGCGGCAGGCATCGCAATAGGGCCGGTAGGTGAACACGCCGCTGCGGCGGAAGCCGGCGCGCACCAGTTCGCTGTAGGTGGCGCTGTCGATCAGGTGGGTGGGCGTGGCGACCTGCGAGCGGGCGACGCGTCCCGGCAGGTAGGAGCAGCCGTAAGGCGCCGTGGCATAGAACTGCAACAGGGGGAAGGGCGGCAGGTCGCGCAGGTGGGTCATGCGAATGTCACGCGAATGTCACGCGATGCGCCTGAAATGGCCGTCGATGGCCGCCGCCGGCCACTGCCCCGGGGCATCGCCTTGCACACACAAGGCATCCAGCCGCGCGGCGAAGTCGCGGCGGGAAATCGGTCGGGCACCGAGCGAGGCGAGGTGAGAGGTTTCCATTTGGCAATCGATTATGCCGAATCCGCGCCGCTTGAGGTGGGCGCACAAATGGGCAAGCGCAATTTTCGATGCGTCACGCACATGGGTGAACATCGATTCGCCGTAAAAGGCCCGACCGATCGCGATGCCGTAGAGGCCGCCGGCAAGTTCTCCGTCGATCCAGGTTTCCACGCTGTGCGCGTAGCCCAGCCGGTGCAGTTCGCGATAGGCGGCCTGCATTTCCCCGGTGATCCAGGTGCCGGCCTGACCCTCGCGCGGCTTGCTGGCGCAGGCGTGGACGACCTCGCCGAAGGCGGTGTCGAGCCGCACTTGGTACTTCGCATTGCGCAGGGTTTTCGCCAGCGAGTCGGATATCCTGAATTCGTCGGGAAGCAGCACCATGCGCGGATCGGGGCTCCACCACAGGATCGGTTCCCCCGCCGAATACCACGGGAAAATGCCGCGCCGATAGGCGGCGAGCAGGCGTTGCGGACTCAGGTCGCCGCCGGCGGCAAGCAGGCCGTTGGGGTCGGTCAGCGCCTGTTCCAGCGCAGGGAATACGGGTTCAAGCGGCAGCCAGGGAATCATTCGGGCGGGTTCTTCGCTCGCTCTCAGCCCTGCGGAAACGTCACCACGTGGTCGACGACGAGGCGGATGCCGATCTTCTCGCCGATGGCATGATTGTGGTGGGAGGGCACCAGCGACAGCACCTGCGCGCCGGAGGCCAGGCGCAGGGTATAGAGAAACTCCGCGCCGCGAAAGGCCTTGGCGATGACCTCGGCCTTGACCCCGCTGTCGTCGTCGTGGACGACGTCGTCGGGGCGCAGCAGTACATCCAGACGGCAGCCGCGCTGGCATTCGGCGCAACTGGGGCCGCAGTCCATCGGCACGTCGGAGTCGAGCTGGCCCAGTTCCACTTTCACCACCTGCCGCGACATCACCTCGCCGGGCAGGAACACGCCCTGGCCGATGAAATCGGCAACGTGGCGGGTGGCGGGGCGGTGATAGAGGTTGTAGGGCGTGTCCCATTGTTCGATGCGGCCTTCGCGCATGATGCCGACCACGTCGGCGACGGCGAAGGCTTCGTTCTGGTCGTGGGTAACCAGCATGGCGGCCATGTTGGCGCGCTTGAGGATGTCGCGCACTTCCAGCGACAGGCGTTCGCGCAGCTCGACGTCGAGGTTGGAGAAGGGCTCGTCGAGCAGCAGCAGGTGCGGTTGCGGAGCCAGCGCGCGGGCCAGTGCCACGCGCTGCTGCTGGCCGCCGGAAAGTTCGTGCGGATAGCGTGCGCCGCGATCGGACAGGCCGATCAGTTCCAGCATTTCCTCGATGCGTCGCCGTGTCGCCAGCGCCGACTGTTCACGCAGGCCGAAGCCGATGTTGTCGGCGATCGACAGGTGCGGGAACAGCGCGTAATCCTGGAACACCATGCCGATGCGGCGCGCTTCGGCGGGTAGTTGCGTCTTCGCGCTGGCGATCGTCACGCCGTTGAGCCGGATGCTGCCGGCGGCGGGCATCTCGAAGCCTGCAATGAGCCGCAGCATGGTGGTCTTGCCGCAACCCGATGAGCCCAGCAGGCAGGCGATCTGCCCCGGCGCCAGGTCGAACGACAGGTCGCGCACCACGGCATGCTTGCCATAGGCGTGGCTGACATGATCGACTTCGAGCAAAGGCATGGCCGTTGGGCGGATGGCAGGTTGTGGAGAATGAGTCTCAATTATAATCGGCTGGCCGTGTCCCGCCCATCGACCCCCTCAGCACTTTCTGCCTTCTCCTTCGCGCTCGCGGTTCTGGTCGCGTTGCCGGTGCTCGCGGTGGGCGCCAATCTCTTCGCCAGCGGCACGGGCGAGACCTGGAGCCATCTGATGGCGACGGTGCTGCCCGAGTATGTGATGAATTCGATCTGGCTTTGTCTCGGTGTCGGCATCGGCGTCGCGGCCATGGGCACCGGCGCGGCCTGGCTGGTGGCGCTGAACGATTTTCCCGGCCGGCGCATTGCGGAATGGGCGCTGCTGCTGCCGATGGCGATGCCGGCCTATGTACTGGCCTACACCTATACCGATTTCCTGCAGTTCGTCGGGCCGGTGCAGACTTCGCTGCGTGAAAGCTTCGGCTGGAGCAAGGGCGATTACTGGTTCCCCGACGTGCGCTCGCTTTCCGGCGCCATCGTGCTGTTTTCCTGTGTGCTCTACCCCTACGTATACCTGCTGGTGCGCACCGCCTTCCTCGAACGCGCCGGCGGCATGATCGAGGCGGCTCGCGCGCTGGGCCTCAACCCCTGGCAGGGATTCTGGCGCGTCTCGATTCCGCTGGCGCGTCCCGCCATTGCCGCCGGCATGGCATTGGCATTGATGGAGACGCTGGCCGATTACGGCACGGTGGCCTACTTCGCGGTGCAGACTTTCACCACCGGGATTTACCGCGCCTGGTTCTCGCTGGGCGACCGGATTGCCGCCGCGCAACTCGCCGCGGCTTTGCTCGGTTTCGTCGCCCTGCTGATCCTGCTCGAGCGCGTCAGTCGCGGTCGCGCCCGCTATCACGACACCACCGGCCGGCGGCGCGCCACGCGGCAGGTGCTCACCGGCTGGCATGCGCTGCTGGCGCAGGTCGGCTGCGCGATTCCCGTCGTCATCGGCTTTGTTCTGCCGGCGATGCTGCTGCTGCGTCTTGCCATGGGCGATGCGGGCGAAGAGGGCGGCGGCTTCAGCGGACGCTTCTTGTTGCTGGCAAGGAACAGCCTGAGCCTGGCCCTGCTGGCGGCAATGCTGGCGGCAATGCTGGCACTGCTGCTGGGCTTCGCCGCGCGCGACGGGAACAGGCTGACGCGCCTGGCAAACCGCATCGTCGGCCTCGGCTATGCGGTGCCCGGTTCGGTCATTGCCGTCGGCGTGCTGATCCCGGTGACCCGTCTTGACCACCTGCTGGCAGCCTTGTGGCAACAAATGACGGGCGCCAATCCGGGGCTCATCCTGACGGGGGGCATCGCCGCCCTGGTGTATGCCTATCTGGCACGCTTCCTCGCGATTGCCCTGCAAACTGTGGAAGCGGGCTTGACCCGCATTACGCCGAGCATGGAAGCCGCGGCGCGCAGCCTCGGCAGCCGCCCCGGCGAAACCTTGCGCCGCGTGCATCTGCCGCTGATGCGCGGCAGCCTGCTGACGGCCGCGCTGCTGGTGTTTGTCGACGTGATGAAAGAACTGCCGGCGACGCTGGTCATGCGCCCCTTCAATTTCGACACGCTCGCTACCCAGACCTTCACGCTGGCCGCCGACGAACGCCTGGCCGAAGCTTCCAGTGCTGCCCTGGCCATCGTTGCGGTCGGCCTGCTGCCGATCATCCTGCTGGCCAGGCAGATTGCCGCCGGACGCAGCGAGATCAGTTCCTGTTAGGACTGGTTATAGGGACTTGTGCGTGCCGTCGCACAGCGCGCCGTTGCCGCTGTGCTTGCAGCCGCAGAAATACACGGTCCGGTTTTCATCGGCGGTGTACTTGACCGGCGTGAATTCCGATCCTTTGTGGCTGCCGTCGCAAAACGGCTGCGACTTGCTCCTGCCGCAGGAGCACCACCAGTAGTCCTTGCCTTGCTCCACATTGATGGCGAAGGGTGTTTTTGAAGCGATCTCAGGCTTGGACATGGTGTTCTCCATTGGTCGTGGTGGTGAATGCGCACTATAGGGACAATCGTCCAAGTGCGAAACGACACGACCGGAATTGATTGTTCCGGTTCGGCGAACAATGGGCAAAGTCGGCGCTGGTGACACGGCGACCGTGGGCCCGCGCTGCCCTCGCAGCGGGAGGCAGGGCTGCTACTTCCAGCCGGCGCGGTCGTAGATGCGCTGGGCGGCCACCGCGTTCTTCGCCAGCGTGGCCACCGGCAAATTGTCCGCCTTGAACTTGCCCATGGCGTCGAGCGCCGGGTTCCTGACGACAACACTGGCAACCGCCGGCCATTCGTTGTTGCCATCGGCGAAGTAGCGCTGGGCATCGTCGCTGGCGAGATATTCGAGGAACCTGATGGCGGATTCCTTATTCGGTGCGGTTTTCAGCATGCCGCCGCCCGAAATATTGATGTGGGCGCCGAAACTCTTCTGGTTCGGCCAGATGATGGCGATGCGTTCCATCAGGCGCCGGTCTTCGGGTTTTTCGGAACGCAGCAGGCGCGCAAGATAGTAGGTATTGGAGACAGCGACACCGCATTCGCCGGCGGCGACCGACTTGATCTGGTCGGTGTCGCCGCCCTTGGGAGCGCGGGCGAAATTGGCAACCACGCCGCGCGCCCATTCTTCGGCCTTGGCTTCGCCGATATGGCCGATCAGCGCGGCCATCAGCGAGATATTGTAGGGATGGCTGCCCGAGCGCGAGCAGACCTTGCCTTTCAGCCTGGGGCTGGCCAGGTCTTCGTAGTTCTGCACGTCTTCAGGCTTCACCAGGTCCTTGTTGGCGACGATGACGCGGGCGCGGGTCGAGAAGGCAAGCCAGTCCGGGCTGCGCAGGTTCGCCGGAATGCGCTCTTCGAGCAGCTTCGACTTTATCGGGGCGAACAGGCCCAGTTCGTCTGCCTTGGCCAGGCGTGCCGCGTCGACGGTAAGGAAGATATCGGCCGGGCTGTTGGCGCCTTCGTTGCGGATGCGCTCCAGAAGTTCGTCTTCCTTGGCTTCGATGCGATTGATCTTGATGCCCGTCTGCCGGGTGAAGTTCGCATAGAGCGCTTCGTCCGTCTGGTAGTGGCGGGCGGAGTAGAGGTTGAGGGTCTTTTCCTGCGCCGAGACGACAGGGGCGCCGAGGGCGAGCAGGGCAAGCACGGTGAGAGGCAGGCGGCAGGATTTCATGGCGAACAATTCCGGGGGAAGTTGATGTTGCGATGAATTGTATTAAGAATCATTCGCAATTGCAAGGCCAAATAAAGCCAGCGTATGGCTGGCGTCGGGGCAAAGCGAGCGACTATTCTAGGCTGATGCGACGAGCGCCGTTGAAGCGCTTCATCCAGTAGCCGTCGCGCAAATCTTCGATGCGGACGCGGCCGCCGGTACGCGGAGCATGCACGAACTGGTTGTCGCCAAGATAGATGCCGACATGGGAGAAGGCGCGGCGCATGGTGTTGAAGAAAACCAGGTCGCCGGGCCGGAGTTCATCGCGGGTGACGATCTCGCCCGACTTGCTCATTTCCTTCGAGCTGCGCGGCAGGATCAGCCCGAGGCCTTCGCGGAAGACATGGCTGACAAAACCGGAACAATCGAAGCCGGCTTCCGGGGAACTGCCGCCGCGACGATAGCGGATGTCGAGCAGGTCCATGGCCTGGTCGATCGCATCCTGTGCCGTCGCCGTGGCGCGATCAACGAAGGAAACCTGCAATGGCGGCGGCACCACAATGGGTTCGTCGGCACGGACAGGGGAGGAAACAAGCAGGCCGGCAAGCAGAAAAATACTCGCCAGGCGGATGGGCATTCCTTGCATGGGGCCGGACTATAGTCCCGACCGCTACCCCTGTAAACCCCGTTTCGGTTGCGGATTCAGCGTCTTGTAAGGCTCGTCTGGCTATAATCGACCGCTTGCGTATGGAAGAAATCGCAGCGGCCGGGTGCTGACCGGGCACGAATTCGAGGAGGCTATCGTGGGTTTCAAGGCTTACCTGATCAATCAAGAAGACGGCAAGGTGGTCAGCCGCTTCGTCGACATGGACGAGTCGCAACTCGACAGCGGCGAAGTCACCATAGCGGTGACGCACTCCAGCATCAACTACAAGGACGCCCTGGCGGCGACGGGGGCGGGGCGCATCATTCGCCGCTTTCCCTGCATCGGCGGCATCGACCTGGCCGGGCGGGTGACCGCCAGCGCCGACTCCCGTTTCAAACCCGGCGACGAGGTTCTGGCGACGAGCTACGACATCGGCGTTGCCCATCACGGCGGGTACGCTGAAATGGCGCGTCTGCCGGCGGACTGGGTGGTCAAGTTGCCGGCCGGCCTTTCCCTGCATGACGCAATGGCGCTGGGCACGGCCGGATTCACCGCGGCGCTTGCCGTGGTGCGCATGGAACATGACGGTTTGACGCCGGACAAGGGCCCGGTGGTCGTGTCGGGTGCTACCGGTGGCGTCGGCAGCATCGCGATCGAGATTCTGGCCAAGCGCGGCTATCACGTCGTCGCCCTGACCGGCAAAGAGGCCGAGAGCGACTATTTGAAGGGCTTGGGCGCCAGGGAAGTCCTGCTGCGCCAGTCGCTTGATCTGGCGAAGATCAAGCCCCTGGGCAAGGAAACCTGGGCCGGCGCGGTGGATAACCTCGGCGGTGACGTACTGGCCTGGATGGCCAGCACCATGAAGGTCGGCGGCGCGCTGGCGTCGATCGGCCTCGCCGCCAGTTTCAGCCTCAACACCACCGTCATGCCTTTCATCCTGCGTGGCGTCAGCCTGCTTGGCATCGATTCCGTGAACTGCCCGATGGCACAGCGCGCCGAGGTTTGGCGACATCTGGCGACCGACATGCATCCGGCCGACCTGACGTCGGGCGCGGCGCAGATGGTTCGCGACATCGCCTTTGCCGATTTGCCGGCGGCGTTTGATGACTACATCCAGGGACGCATCAAGGGTCGCGTCGTGGTCAATGTCGCCGCCTAGGACGGGAAGCACCGCAGCGCCTTTATCCAACCGAACAACAACAGCACTGAAGGATCGTCATGGGAAAATATGCAGAGTTCTACAAGCGTTCCATCGAGCAAAGGGATGACTTCTGGGCCGAGCAGTCGGCGCTGATCGATTGGCAAACGCCTCCGCAGAAGATCTGTGACTTCTCAAAGCCGCCGTTCGCCAACTGGTTTGTCGGCGGCAAGACCAACCTCTGCCATAACGCCGTCGATCGCCACGCCGCCAAGCGTCCCAATGATCGCGCCCTGGTCTATATCTCCACCGAGACCAACGAGGAAAAGAGCTACACCTTTGCCGAACTGAAGTCTGAAGTGATGCGCGCGGCGGCGATCATGAAGTCGCTTGGCGTCGGCCGTGGCGACCGCGTGCTGATCTACATGCCTATGATCGCCGAGGCGACCTTTGCGATTCTCGCCTGCGCCCGGATCGGCGCCATCCATTCGGTGGTGTTCGGCGGTTTTGCCTCCGGCTCGCTGGCAACGCGCATCGACGATGCCAAGCCGAAACTGATTGTTTCGAGCGACGCCGGCATGCGGGCTGGCCGGGCGGTGCCCTACAAGCATTTGCTGGATGAGGCCTGCAAGCTGGCGCAGTTCCCGCCGGAAAAGGTGCTGATGATCGATCGCGGCCTGGACAAGGGCTGGCCGAAAGTGGCCGGGCGCGATGTCGACTACGCCGAACTGCGCGCGAAGCACATGAATGCCGACGTGCCCTGCGAGTGGATGGAGTCGACCGAGCCGTCCTACATCCTTTACACCTCCGGCACGACCGGCAAGCCGAAGGGCGTGCAGCGCGATACCGGCGGCTATGCCGTGGCGCTGGCGGCCTCGATGAAGCATATCTTCCAGGGCGGCGAGGGCGAGACCATGTTCTCCACGTCCGACATCGGCTGGGTGGTCGGCCACAGCTACATCATCTACGGCCCGCTGATCGCCGGCATGGCCACCATCATGTACGAGGGCACGCCGATCCGTCCCGACCCCGGCATCTGGTGGCAACTGGTCGAGAAGTATAAGGTCAATGTCATGTTCTCGGCGCCGACCGCCGTTCGCGTGCTGAAGAAGAGCGACAACAGCTGGCTGCACAAGTACGACTTGTCATCGCTCAAGCACCTGTTCCTGGCCGGCGAGCCGCTCGACCAGCCGACGCACGAATGGATCATGGGCGAGCTCAAGCTGCCGGTGATCGACAACTACTGGCAGACCGAGACCGGCTGGCCGATCCTGTCGACCGTACGCGGCGTCGAGGACACCAAGATCAAGTTCGGCACGCCGAGTTTCCCGGTATATGGCTACGACCTGCGCATCTTCCGCGAAGACGGTACGGTCTGCGATGCCAATGAAAAAGGCATTGTCGGCATCGTGCCGCCGCTGCCGCCGGGCTGCCTCTCCACCATCTGGGGCGACGATGACCGCTTTGTCAGCACCTATTTCAGCCTGTTCAAGGAGCCGCAGGTCTATTCGTCCTTCGACTGGGGCATCAAGGACGACGAGGGCTACCACTTCATCCTGGGCCGCACCGACGACGTCATCAACGTCGCCGGCCATCGTCTCGGCACTCGCGAGATCGAGGAAGCGGTGCAGGGCCATGCCGCGGTCGCGGAAGTGGCCGTGGTCGGGGTCAGCGACCAGTTGAAGGGCCAGGAGCCGGTCGCCTTCGCCGTGGTCAAGGATCCGGCGCGCATAGCCACCCCCGAGTTGCGCGCCGCGCTGGAGGCGGAGATCAAGAAGGTGGTCGACGGCAATCTGGGCGCCATCGCGCGGCCGAAGCGGGTGCATTTCGTCACGGGCCTGCCCAAGACGCGCTCGGGCAAGATGCTGCGGCGTTCGATTCAGGCGCTCGCCGAAGGTCGCGATGCCGGCGACCTGACAACGATCGACGACCCGTCGACCCTGGAACAGATCAAGGCGGCGTTGGCGGGCTGATAAACAGTTTGACCGGGGGCGCGATTCGGGTAGAATTCGCGCCTCTTTTGCAGGCAGCAGGCGCGTAGCTCAGCTGGTTAGAGCACCACCTTGACATGGTGGGGGTCGTTGGTTCGAGTCCAATCGCGCCTACCAACACCACGAAACGGCCGCAGGATTTTTCCTGCGGCCGTTTTGTCTTTTCAGTCGTCGATTCGGCTGTGCCACCAGAGGCGGAAGTCGCGGCACAGTCCGTCGCCGTCGAATTCGACGATGGCCATGCCATCAAGCGCCAGGCGCGGCAACGGGTCGCCGGGCTTTCGCGCCAGCATGTTGGTGCCGGTCGATGCCGCCCACATCTTGAACATGTCTTCGGAGGTTACCTGATAGGTGGTGTGCCAGTGGGCGATGCCCCCGGTGGCATGGCGCTGGAGCACTTCGTAGGTTAACTTGATGTCGGTTTGCAACTTGGTGCGCTGCCAGTACTGCTTGATGGCTTCATGGCCCTGCTGGACGGCAAACGGGGTGTTGCGGTAAGCGCCGTCGGGTGTGAACAGCGATGCCAGCAGGTTCTCGTCGCTGGTTTCCCAGGCGCGCTTGTAGTTCTCCATGAATCCGTCGATATTCATAATTCCTCCCTGTTTGCCTGTAATGAGAGCGGAATCATGCCGTAAGGCAAAGAGCCGCTGTGATAAAATTTCGTTGAACATATTTGCAGGGCGCACCGCGTGATTTTCGCGTGAACCGTGCGCCCTGTTGCTTTTCTGGAGCAAGCCAAATGCCGGTGATCACCCTGCCCGATGGATCGAAACGCGAATACCCGGACGCACTGACGGTAGCGGAGGTGGCCGCATCGATTGGGGCCGGCCTGGCCAAGGCGGCGCTGGCCGGTCGCGTCGATGGCGTGCTGGTCGACACTTCCTTCCTGATCGAACGCGACGCCCAGCTTGCGATCGTCACCGAAAAGGATGCCGAGGGCCTCGACATCATCCGTCATTCGACCTCGCATCTCATGGCTTATGCAGTCAAGGAACTGTTTCCCGAGGCGCAGGTGACCATCGGCCCGGTGATCGAAAACGGCTTCTACTACGACTTTGCCTGCAAGCGGCCGTTCACGCCGGAAGACCTGGAGGCTATCGAAAAGCGCATGGCCGAACTGGCGAAGAAGGATTTTCCGGTCACCCGCGAAGTCTGGTCGCGCGACAAGGCGGTGGAGTTCTTCAAGTCCATCGGCGAGCACTACAAGGCCGAACTGATTGCGGCGATTCCGCAGGGCGAGGATGTGTCGCTGTATCGCGAGGGCGACTTCATCGACCTGTGCCGCGGCCCGCACGTGCCGTCGACCGCCAAGCTCAAGCATTTCAAGTTGATGAAGGTCGCCGGCGCCTATTGGCGCGGCGACTCGAAGAACGAGCAGTTGCAGCGTGTTTATGGCACGGCCTGGGCCAAGAAGGAAGAGCTCGATGCCTACCTGCACATGCTGGAGGAAGCCGAGAAGCGCGACCACCGCAAGCTCGGCCGCCAGCTCGACCTGTTCCACCTGCAGGAAGAGGCGCCCGGCCTGGTGTTCTGGCATCCGCACGGCTGGACCGTGTGGCAGGAAATCGAGCAATACATGCGTCGCGTCTATCGCGACAACGGCTATCAGGAAGTGCGCTGCCCGCAGATTCTCGATCGCAGCCTGTGGGAGCGCTCCGGTCACTGGGAACACTACAGCCACAACATGTTCACCACGTCTTCGGAGAACCGCGATTACGCGGTGAAGCCAATGAACTGCCCGGGGCATGTGCAGATTTTCAATACTGATGTGCGCTCCTACCGTGACCTGCCGCTGCGCTACGGCGAGTTCGGCTCCTGCCATCGCAACGAACCCTCGGGCGCGCTGCATGGCGTGATGCGCGTGCGCGGCTTCACCCAGGACGACGGGCACATTTTCTGCACCGAAGACCAGATCCAGGCCGAAGTGACGGCTTTCAACGATCTGGTGCGAGTCGTTTATGCCGATTTCGGCTTCCACGAAGTCGCCGTCAAGCTGGCACTAAGGCCGGAGGGCCGGGTCGGTGCGGATGACTTGTGGGACAAGGCGGAGAGTGCGCTACGCGCTGCGCTGACCGCCAGCGGCTTGAGTTGGGAGGAACTTCCCGGCGAGGGCGCTTTCTATGGGCCCAAGATCGAGTTCCACATCAAGGACGCCATCGGCCGTTCCTGGCAATGCGGCACCGTGCAGGTCGATTTCTCGATGCCCGAGCGTCTCGGCGCCGAATTCGTCGGCGAGGACAACGCCCGCCACACGCCGGTGATGCTGCATCGGGCGATCCTCGGCTCGCTGGAGCGATTCATCGGCATCCTGGTCGAAAACCACGCCGGCGCTTTCCCGCTCTGGCTGGCGCCGGTGCAGGTGGTGGTCATGAATATCTCCGAAGCGCAGACCGATTACGCCGAAAATGTGGCGAAAATGCTGCGCGAAGCCGGCCTGCGCGTCGAGAGCGATTTGCGCGGAGAGAAAATAAACTATAAAATACGCGAACATAGCTTGTTGAAGCGGCCTTACATCGTTGTCGTGGGTGACAAGGAAAAGGCCGCTGGGTTGGTCGCTTTACGTGCCCGCGGCAATCAGGATCTCGGGCAGATGTCCCCCCAGGCCTTGATCGAACGTCTGTTGCATGAAAAATGCACCAGAAGCGTAGCGGTCTGATTTTTTGAATTTTTTGGAGATTTGAACCATCGCTCAGGATAAATCGCAGCGTCTCAACGAAGAGATCACCACCCCCGAGGTTCGTCTGGTCGGGGAAGACGGAGAACAACTGGGCATCGTCCCGATTCGTCAGGCGCTGGCACTGGCTGAAGAAGCCGGTGTGGATCTGGTGGAAATCGCTCCAACCGCTGTGCCGCCTGTCTGCAAGATCATGGACATCGGCAAGTTCAAGTATCAAGAGGCAAAGCGCCAGCACGAGGCCAAGCTGAAGCAGAAGCAGGTGGTGGTGAAGGAAGTCAAGTTTCGCCCGGGTACGGACGAGAACGATTACCAGATCAAGCTGCGCAATGTGATCAAGTTTTTGAGCGAAGGCGACAAGGCAAAGATAACGCTGCGCTTCCGCGGACGTGAAATGGCGCACCAGGAAATCGGCATGCGCATGCTGGAAAGAATCAAGGCCGACCTCGAGCAGCAGGCGATGGTCGAGCAGTGGCCGAAAATGGAAGGACGTCAGCTCATCATGGTGCTGGCCGCTTCCAAGAAAAAGCCGCACTGAGGTAGTAACAGAATTTGTTCCGCATGCCCGTCATGCGGAAACAAGAAGTGGTTGCGGGTCACCAAGCATTCCCGAGGCGGGAAACACCTGGCAGCCATGTAATAGGGAGAATCTTCGATGCCGAAGATGAAGACCAAGAGCGGTGCCAAGAAGCGCTTTGTCGTGCGCGCTTCCGGCGGCATCAAGCGCGGGAGTGCGTTCAAGCGCCACATCCTGACCAAGAAAACCACCAAGAGCAAGCGCCAGTTGCGCGGCGTGCACACCGTGCATGCGTCCGACGCGAAGTCCGTCCGCGCCATGCTGCCCAACGGTTAAGGAGAGACGCCATGCCAAGAGTTAAACGTGGTGTAACGGCGCGCGCGCGCCACAAGAAGGTCCTTGACCTCGCCAAGGGTTACCGCGGCCGTCGCAGCAAGGTCTATCGCATTGCCAAAGAGGCGGTGATGAAGGCCGGGCAATACGCCTACCGCGACCGTCGTCAGCGCAAGCGGCAGTTCCGTGTCCTGTGGATCGCCCGTATCAATGCGGCGGCCCGCGAACTGGGCATGAAGTACAGCACCTTCATGAACGGCCTGAAGAAGGCTTCGATCGAAGTCGATCGCAAGGTGCTGGCTGACCTCGCGGTGTTCGACAAGCCGGCATTCGCCGCCCTGGCCGCGCAGGCCAAGGCCAAGCTGACGGCCTGAGTTTCGCTGTACCCGGAGAAGGAGGCCCAGGGCTGTTGGGGCCTCCTTTTTTACTTTTGCTTTTGCGTCGCGATCAATGGATAACCTGGATCAACTCGTAGCTTCCGCCACGTCCGACTTCGCTGCCGCCACCGAGTCGGCCAGGCTGGAAGACGCCAAGGCACGCTACCTGGGCAAGGAGGGCTCGCTCACCGCGTTGCTCAAGGGGCTCGGCAAACTGCCGGCGGAGGAGCGCAAGAGCGCCGGTGCGGCGATCAATGTCGCCAAGGAGCGCATAGAGTCGGCGCTGGCGACACGGCGCGAAGCGCTTAAGAGTGCCCAGCTCGAAGCCCAGCTGGCGACGGAAGCGCTGGACGTCACGCTGCCCGGCCGCGGCCTGCCGCGTGGCAGCCTGCATCCGGTGATCACCAGCCTGGATCGCATCGAGCGACTGTTCCGCTCGATCGGCTTCGACGTGGCCGACGGCCCCGAGATCGAGACCGATTGGCACAACTTTACCGCGCTGAACACGCCCGAGAATCATCCGGCGCGTTCCATGCACGACACGTTTTACCTGCAGGGCGAGGACGGCAAGGTGCAGGACGACGTGCTGTTGCGCACCCACACCAGCCCGGTGCAAATCCGCGCGATGCTGGCGCACACGGAACGCAACAAGCATCGGGAATCCATACCGGAACTGCGCGTGATCTGCCCCGGTCGTGTCTATCGCGTTGATTCCGATGCCACGCATTCGCCGATGTTTCATCAGGTCGAAGGCCTCTGGGTTGGCGAGAACGTCAGCTTCGCCGACCTCAAGGGCGTGGTTGCGGATTTCCTGCGGCGCTTCTTCGAATCCGACGATCTGAAAGTGCGTTTCCGTCCTTCCTTCTTCCCGTTCACCGAGCCTTCGGCCGAAATCGATGTCGCCTTCATGAGCGGCGCGCTGGAAGGCCGCTGGCTGGAAATCGCCGGTTGCGGCATGGTGCATCCCAATGTGCTGCGCTTCGGCGGCTTCGACCCGGAAAAGTACACCGGTTTCGCTTTCGGCATGGGCCCGGACCGGCTGACCATGCTGCGTTATTCGATCCCTGATCTGCGCCTGTTCTTCGAAGGCGATCTGCGCTTCCTTTCGCAGTTCCAATAATGGCCCCCCACGCTCGCAAACCCGGCTCGCTGCCCCCCACCGGGGGGCGCATGTCCCCTTGGGGCGGCCCGGCGAGGACTTGATCCATGCAATTCTCCGAATCCTGGCTGCGCAGCCTCTGCAATCCCTCCCTGTCGAGCGAGGAACTCTGCCATGTGCTGACCATGGCCGGCCTTGAAGTCGAGGAACGCCGTCCCGCCGGCGCCGACTTTTCGAATGTCGTCGTGGCTCACGTAATGAGCGTCGACAAGCATCCCGATGCTGACAAGCTCAAACTCTGCTCGGTCGATGTCGGCGAAGCCGGCCCGCTGCAGATTGTCTGTGGCGCGCCGAATGTCGCCGCCGGCATGAAGGTGCCATGCGCGCGGGTCGGTGCCAAATTGCCGGGTATTGAAATAAAACAGGCCAAGGTGCGCGGCATCGAGAGCTTCGGCATGCTCTGCTCTGCGCGTGAACTTGGTCTTTCCGACGACCATGGCGGGCTGTTGCCGTTGGCTGCCGATGCGAAAGTCGGCGAGGACATCCGCCGCCATCTCGATCTCGACGATCACCTGATTACCCTCAAGCTGACGCCGAACCGCGCCGATTGCCTGTCGCTGCTCGGCATCGCGCGCGAACTCTCGGCGTTGACCGGTGCGCCGCTGCTGGCGCCTGAAGTCAAGCCGGTGGCGGCGGTTGTCGCCGACACGCGCGAGATCGTGCTCGATGCGCCGCAGTCCTGTTCGCGCTATTGCGGCCGCATCATCCGCAACGTCAATGCCAAGGCGCCGACGCCGGAATGGATCAAGCGACGCATCGAGCGCAGCGGCATCCGCTCGATTTCCTTCCTGGTCGACGTCACCAATTACGTGATGCTCGAACTCGGCCAGCCGCTGCACGCCTTCGACGATGCGGAACTTTCGGGCGCGATCCACGTGCGTCTGCCCAGGGCTGGCGAGCAACTTCTTCTATTGAACGAACAGACCGTGACGCCGTCGGCGGACACCGCCCTGATTGCCGATGACGCGAAGCCGCTGGCGATGGCCGGCATCATGGGCGGCGAACATTCGGGCATCAACGACGGCACCCGCGACCTGTTCCTCGAAAGCGCCTTCTTCCCGCCGGCGGCGATCGCCGGCAAGGCGCGGGCGCTGGGTTTCTCGTCGGACGCCTCGCACCGCTACGAGCGCGGCGTCGATTTCGAACTGCAGCGCAAGGCCATCGAGCGCGCGACGCAACTGATTCTGGACACCTGCGGCGGGCAACCCGGCCCGGTGATCGAGGCGGTCTCGGCCGCACATCTACCTTCGCGCAAACCGGTGCGTTTGCGCACGGCGCGGGTCTCCAAAGTGCTGGGCATCG
Source organism: Sulfuritalea hydrogenivorans sk43H (assembly GCF_000828635.1). Lineage (GTDB taxonomy): Bacteria > Pseudomonadota > Gammaproteobacteria > Burkholderiales > Rhodocyclaceae > Sulfuritalea > Sulfuritalea hydrogenivorans. Next base: position 2,519,109 of record NZ_AP012547.1, on the reverse strand, counting down.
CGCTTGATGCCGAACGCATCGAAGGCATGCTGAAGGGCCTTGGCCTCGCGGTCGAGCGCCAGGGCGACGACTTCCTCGTCACGCCGCCGTCCTTCCGCTTCGACATCGAGATCGAAGAGGACCTGATCGAGGAAATCGCCCGCATTCATGGCTACGACAACATTCCGTCGCAGCCGCCCGTGGCGCGAATGGCAATGATGCCGGCCACGGAGACCAGCCGTACGCCGATGACACTGCGCCGCATGGTCGCCGAGCGGAACTATCACGAAGTGGTGACCTTCAGCTTCGTCGAGGCCGCGTGGGAAGCCGACTTCGCCGCCAACAAGGCTCCCATCGTGCTCGCCAATCCCATCGCCAGCCAGATGGGCGTCATGCGCTCCTCGCTGATCGGCGGCCTGGTCGGAACGCTGGTCGCCAATCGCAAACGGCAGAGCGAGCGGGTCCGCGTATTCGAACTGGGGCGCTGCTTTCGCAAAGATCCCGCCGCGGGTCCGGTGGATGGTTTCGCTCAGCCGCTGCGTCTGGCTGGCCTTGCCGCCGGCCCGGCCGTGCCCGAACAATGGGGCGCACCGGCCAGTCGGGTGGACTTCTATGATGTCAAGGCCGATGTCGAAGCCTTGTTCGCGCCGCGCCGCCTCCAATTCGCCAAGGCCGAATATCCCGCCCTGCATCCGGGCCGCTGTGCCACCGTCAGCCTCGATGGACAGACCGTCGGCATCATTGGCGAACTGCATCCGCGCTGGGTGCAGAAATACGAGTTGGGCACCGCCCCGGTGGTTTTCGAGCTCGAATTGGCGGCGCTGCTGGCAACCCCGTTCCCCGAATATGTCGAGGTCTCCCGCTTCCCCGCCGTGATCCGCGATCTGGCCTTGGTGGTGCCGCAGAGCCTGATCCTGGAGCCGTTGCTGGCCGCCCTGCGCGCCGCTGCGCCGGCCATTGTTCGCGATGTGGCGCTGTTCGACGTTTATCAGGGCAAGGGCCTGGCCGAAAACGAAAAGAGCCTTGCCTTTCGGATAGTTATGCAAGATACTCAACGTACTCTCGAGGATGCCGAAGTCGAGGCGGTGATCGCCAATCTGCTGGCGGTTGCCACTCGCGACTTCAGTGCGTCTCTGCGGGGCTAAATGCGGTCGGAGCTTATATGACATTGACAAAGGCGGAACTCGCCGATCTGCTGTTCGAGAAAGTCGGGCTCAACAAGCGCGAAGCCAAGGATATGGTCGAGGCTTTTTTCGACGAAGTACGCCTCGCGCTGGAAAAGGGCGACTGCGTGAAGCTCTCGGGCTTCGGCAATTTTCAGCTGCGCGAAAAGCCGCAGCGCCCCGGACGCAATCCCAAGACCGGCGAAGAGATCCCGATTACCGCGCGCCGCGTCGTTACCTTCCACGCCAGCCAGAAACTCAAGGCGGCGGTCGAGGCTTTCCCGCGTGGCAACAGCCAGCAATAGCCGGGACGAACTGCCGTCGATTCCGGCCAAGCGCTACTTCACTATCGGTGAGGTGAGCGAGTTGTGCGGCGTCAAGCCGCATGTCCTGCGCTACTGGGAGCAGGAGTTCACCCAGCTGCGCCCCGTCAAGCGGCGAGGCAACCGCCGCTACTATCAGCATCATGAAGTCCTGCTGGTGAGGCGGATTCGCGAGCTGCTGTACCAGGAAGGTTTTACCATCAGCGGCGCGCGCAATCGCCTCGAGGATGGCCCGGGGAAGGCGCACGATGTGCCGGACGCGGTGGTCGGCGAATCGCAATCGTCGCTGCGTGCGGAACTGGCCTCAATCATAGAATTTCTTCGCGTTTCCTGAAGCAGTTCGCAAAGCCGAATTACTGGCGCGCGTGCTTTCGCTTTGCGTGACGAGGCCCCCTCTTGGGGGCCGTCAATGTCGGGAATTGCGCTTCGTGCGCCGACAAAGCATTGGCAAGCGTTTCCTTTGGTATAATTTCATTTGTCGGGGCGTGGCGCAGCCTGGTAGCGCACTTGCATGGGGTGCAAGGGGTCGCGAGTTCGAATCCCGCCGCCCCGACCAGTAATACCAAGGGTTTCCGGTTAAACGCTGGAAACCCTTTTTCCTTGTTGTGCGGATTATCCAAAGAAGTGCCTGATAGCGCGTTTGGCTATAAATCAATCACGGCTGACAATCTGACTCATGACCACCCAGACCAAATTCTGCTACCACTGCGGCGCACATCATCCGGTTGAGGAGATGCGCCAGATCGAAACCAAGGCGGGAAAACGCTGGCGCTGCATTCGCAGTATCCAGGCCACGCAGAAGACTGCGGAAGCCCGCGACGCCTTTGGTCGCCAGGTATCCGCGATGAATACCGCGGAAGCCAGAAGCCACGCCCGGCGCCTGAACGAGCTTCGCCAGGACAAGTGACCGCATGGCTGCAGTTGCGGCCTGCCGAGGGGTGATCCGTTCGCTGGAACCTCTTTCACATCGTTTGAGAAGCGGAAACAGGGGGATATTCCTCGTTAATTTCCGGATTACGGGGTGACTGTCCCGGGCGCAGGATGATGGAAACGTCAAGCCTCAAGAGGACAATTCCATGCGCATTGAATCCGTCGAACTGGTTGCCCTGCCCAACGCTCCTGCCTGGCAGGAGAAGGTCTACCGAGCCCACCTTGATACCGGCGAGGACATGGATTTGTTTCAGCAGCATTGGGATGTCCCATTGCCGCCCGAAAGCCTGGTTGGCCTGACGGTCGAAGAGGCGCGAAAAAAGCGGAATGAACGGATGTTCGCCATCGCTTCCGGCAATCACTGACGCCGGCCCGCGAAGCGGAATTCCCGGCGCGCAAAGCGCAAGTCCCGTCCGGCCGGATCAGCCGGGCGATTTGAAGGGAAGATGGCCAGCGGTTTCCGCTTCGTAGTCCTGCATCGCTGAATCCTCGCGGGCGATGAAGTCCGCCACAGCCCTGCGCATGCCGGGATTGGCGATCCAGAATGCCGACCACGTCGGCACCGGCTCGAAGCCGCGGGCAAGCTTGTGTTCGCCTTGCGCACCCGGCTCGAAGCCTTGCAGGCCGTGGCGAATGCAGTATTCGATGCCCTGGTAGTAACAAAGCTCAAAGTGCAGTCCGGGCATTCCGACCTCGGTGCCCCAATGACGGCCATACAGCGTGCGGGTGTCGCGATAGCAGATGGCGGATGCCACCGGCTGTTCGTCGCGGAAGGCGATGAAGACCACCATCCGGCGGGCGAGCAGGGCGCCCGCTTCGATGAAGAACTCGACGGGAAATGCCGGGTGATTGCCGTAGCGGGCGAAGGTGTCGCGATACTGGCGATGGATTGCATGCCAGAGCCCGGGGTCGATTTCATCGCCATGCCGGGCTTCCATTCTCAGCCCGGATTCGCGCACCAGACGGCGCTCGCGCTTGAGCTTCTTGCGCTTGTCGGCGGTGAAGCCGGCGAGGAAGTCGTCGAAGTCGCGGTAAGCCCGATTGAACCAGTGGAACTGTACGCCACGCCGCATCAGGAGGCCGGCTTCGGCCAGCAGGCTGCGATCCGCTTCCTCGACGAACAGGCATTGCCAGGACGAAGCCCCGAGTTGGCGGGCGACGTCCACTGCGGCTTCGACCAGTACCGGCGCCACGGCATCGCGTTCGATGCCCTGCCGCACCAGCAGGCGCGGCCCCGGCGAGGGCGTGTAGGGCACGCCGCTGACCAGCTTGGGATAGTAGGCGAGGCCGGCGCGTTGCCAGGCCGACGCCCAGTTCCAGTCGCGCGAGAAGTCGCCGAAGGAATGATTGCGCAGGTAGAGCGGCAGAAGCCCCAGCAGCAGGCCGTCTTCATGCAGCCCCAGATGCCGCGCCTGCCAGCCCATCGCCGTACCGGCAGCGCCGACTTTCTCGGCGGTACCGAGAAAGGCCCGGCTGACGAAAGGATCGCCGTCGTGATCGAGCGCGGCCCAGTCGGTCCGGGCAATGTCGGTGGCGGCGTGGTGCAGGACGATTTCCATTGGCCGCAATCCTACTCCGCGCCCGCCATCAAGCCGGATTCCGGATTGTGATGACCTGCGGGATGGAGGCATAGTCCTGCTCTGTTCCGGCCATCGGTGGCGGATTGCGATGAGCTAAAATGGGCGTTGGTTTTACGATCTTCCAGACTCTGACTCCATGCGCATTCTGCTCAGCAACGACGACGGCTATTTCGCGCCGGGGCTCGCCCAGCTTGCGGCCAGCCTCGCCGATCTTGGCGACGTTTCGGTGGTTGCGCCCGAGCGCAATCGCAGCGGAGCAAGCAACTCATTGACGCTGGATCGGCCGCTCTACCTGCGCCAGGCGGCCAATGGCTTCATGTATGTCAGCGGCACGCCAACGGATTGCGTGCATCTGGCGGTGACCGGGGTGCTCGATCACCAGCCCGACATGGTCGTCTCGGGCATCAATCTCGGCGCCAACATGGGCGACGACACGATCTACTCCGGCACGGTGGCCGCGGCCACGGAAGGCTATCTGCTCGGCGTGCCTTCAATTGCCGTATCGCTGGCCAGTTTCGAGGGACGGCATTTCGCCACGGCGGGACGCGTGGCGCGCGAACTCGTGCAGCGTTTCAGCGCCACGCCATTTCCCGAGCCGATTCTCTTGAATGTCAATGTGCCGGATATCCCCTACGCGGACCTGCGCGGTATCAAGATCACCCGTCTGGGGCGCCGCCACAAGGCGGAACCGGCCGTCAAATCGGTGAGCCCGCGCGGCGAGACCATGTACTGGATCGGCGCCGCTGGTCCGGCTGCCGATGCCGGTGAAGGCACGGATTTTCATGCGGTGGAAAACGGCTGGGTGTCGATTACGCCGCTGCAAATCGATCTCACCCATGCGGCGCAGGTGTCCGACGTGCGCCGCTGGTTCAATCCGGAACAATGAATACGGCCGCGGTCACCGGCATTGGCATGACTTCGCAGCGCACCCGTACGCGCATGGTGGAACGCCTGCGCGAACAGGGCATTCGCGATACCCGGGTACTGCACGCGATGGGCCTGGTGCCGCGACACATTTTCATCGAGCAGGCGCTGGCGAATCGCGCCTACGACGACACGGCGCTGCCGCTCGGTTTTGGCCAGACGATCTCGCAACCCTACGTGGTGGCGCGCATGATCGAGATACTGATGGCCGGCCGCGAGTTGGGCAAGACGCTGGAGATCGGCGCCGGCTGCGGTTATCAGGCGGCCATCCTCGGCGTCCTGTCGAAGCACGTATTCGCCGTGGAGCGCGTTGCGCCCTTGCTGGCGCGGGCTCGCGATAACCTGAAACAGCTCAAGCTTTCGCATATCCGCCTCAAGCACGCCGATGGCAATCTTGGCCTGCCGGAAGCCGCGCCATTTGATACCATCATATTGGCCGCCGCCGCGGCCGACGTGCCGCAGACCCTGTTGGCGCAGTTGGCGAAAGGGGGGCGGCTGGTGATGCCGCTGGGCAGCGCGGAACAGGTGATCAGCCTGGTCGAGCGCACTGAAGGCGGCTTTGTCGAAACACGATTTGACGCGGTGCGCTTCGTGCCGCTGTTACCGGGAGTGGAATGAACGCTGCGCGCCTGATGCTGGTAATGCTGCTGCCGATCATTGCCGGCTGCGCCAGCCATGCGCCCGCGCCGGTGGAGGAGCGGGGCGGCGCCCCCGCCGCGACAAAACCCGCGGCTCCGGTGCAGGCAGCGGCGACGACGGATTCCCGGATCGGCTATCACAGCGTGAAGAAGGGCGACACGCTCTACAGCATTGCGCTGGACAACGGCCAGGACTACAAGGACGTGGCGGCCTGGAACAATCTCGAAAACCCCAACCGGATCATGATCGGCCAGCAGCTGCGCGTTACGCCGCCCGACAATGGCGCTCCGGTTGCGGTGGCCAAGCCAGTGAGTTCCGGCGGGCCGATCGAAGTGAAACAGTCGGCCACGCCTGCCAGCAGCAATACGGATACCCTCAAGCGCGAGCCGAGGGGCGGCAAGCTGGCCTATTCCGAGGAGGCGCTGGCCAGGGCACGACAGGGAGAAGCGGCCGCCAGGCCGGTGGACACCAGGCCCGAGCCGAAGCCAGTCGAAGCGCAGCCGGTCGACAAGCCGGTTGTCGCCGGTGACGAGGTGGAGTGGATGTGGCCGGCCAGCGGCAAGCTGATCACGCCATTTGCCGAGGGGAGCAGCAAGGGCATCGATATCGCCGGCAAGGGCGGAGACCCGGTGCTGGCGGCGGCGGGCGGCGTGGTGTCATACGCCGGCGCGGGTTTGCGCGGGTACGGCAATCTGGTGGTGCTGCGCCACAATGGAACCTATCTGTCGGTGTATGCGCATAACAGCAAGATTCTGGTCAAGGAAAAGCAGACGGTGACCAAGGGCCAGAAGATTGCCGAAATCGGAAGCACCGACTCGGACAGTCCGCGGCTGCATTTCGAGATTCGTCGCCAGGGCAAGCCGGCCGATCCGCAGAAGTTTCTTCCTGCCCGCTGATGCGCCATGGGGGACGAGGCCTTCCCGGCGGATCGCGAAGAAGCTGAAGCCGTGGCGGACTCGCACGAGTCCGGCCTGATCGAAGACATCACCCAGGTCTATCTCCACGAGATCGGCGCAACGCCGTTGCTGACTGCCACGGAGGAGATCAGCCTGGCGCGTGCCACCCGGGATGGCGACTTTGCGGCACGCCAGCACATGATCGAAGCCAATTTGCGGCTGGTGGTGAGCATCGCCCGGCACTACATGCATCGTGGCCTGCCACTCGACGACCTGATCGAGGAAGGCAATCTGGGGCTGATCCATGCGCTGGAGAAATTCGATCCGGAACGCGGATTCCGCTTTTCGACCTACGCCACCTGGTGGATTCGGCAGCATGTCGAACGCGCGATCATGAACCAGTCGCGCACCGTGCGTTTGCCGATCTACGTGATCAAGGAGCTCAACCTCGTGTTGCGCGCCATGCGCCGGCTCGATCGCGAGCGCAATCCGCAGGATGACGCGCATGGCGCCATGCTGGAAGACGTGGCGCGCCTGCTCGATCGCCCGGTGGACGAGATACGGCAACTGCTGATGCTCAACGAGCGTTCCACCTCGCTCGATTCGCCGCTCGACATCGATCCCGATCTGTCGATGTCCGATTCGATGGCCGATGACGCAGCCGAAAATCCGGAGAGCCATCTTGCCCAGCATGAGGCCGAGGGCCTCGTTGCGGAATGGGTGGCGCAGCTTACCGAGCGCCAGCGTCTGGTGGTCGAACGCCGCTATGGCCTGGGCGGGCAGGACGCCAGCACGCTGGAAAGCATCGCCGTTGATCTGGACTTGACGCGCGAACGGGTGCGGCAGATACAGATGGAGGCGCTATCCAAACTGCGGAAGCGCATCGCACGTGACGGGCTGACGCCCGACGCGCTACTTTGAGTCGCGCAAGGCGGTAGCGAGGTCCATGACGGCCGCGGCGTAGAAGCTGCTGCGGTTGTAACGCGTGATGACATAGAAGTTGCGATAGCCGAGACGGTGCTCCGTGGCGGCGCCCGGGGTGGCCAGGTCGATCAGCGCGGCCGGTCGTTCGGGAATCGCCGTGTCGCCAGCGCCGACTGTCAGGATGCTGACGTTGGCAAGCGCCATCTGCTGCTGCGTATGCTTCGGTGCGATGCCTTGGTCGATCAGCGCTTGCACGCCGTCGCCGGTGGCGGTGACGATTGCGGCGATCGGCGCATCCCTTTCCCAGCCATGCTCGGCCAGGAAATTGGCCACGCTGCCGATCGCATCGGCCGGACTGGCGGTGAGATCGATGCGGCCGTCCTGGTCGAAATCGATGGCGAAACGCCGTCGGGAGGAAGGCAGGAATTGTGGCAAGCCCAGGGCACCGGCGTACGAACCGGTATAGCTCAGGACGCTGCGGTTCTCCTCGCGCGCCAACAGCAGCAGTTCTTCCAGTTCCCCGCGAAACAGCTCTGCGCGTGGCGGGTAGTCGAAGGCCAGCGTGGTCAGCGCGGCGAAGGTGTCGAAGCGGCCCAGTTGTTTGCCGTAGAGGGTCTCGACGCCGATGACTGCCGCGATGACCTCGGCCGGCACGCCATAGCGCGTTGCCGCCGCTGTGAGGTCCGCGGCATGGATGTGCATGAAGCGCCTTCCGGCGGCGATGCGCCGGGGCTCGACAAAGCGTCCCCGATAAGCCTGCCAGGAGCGCACGGCGGGATCCTTGGGCGGCATGATCGCCTTGATCACCGCGGCGACCGGTTTGGTCCGGCGGAACAGCGCATCCAGGACGCCGGCATCGAATCCGTGCCGGCTGTGCATGTCCTCGACGAATGCCCGCACATCGGCGCGTTGCGCATAGGGTTCCGCAGCGGCGACGGCACCGGGCAGGATCAGCAATAAAAGCAGGAGCAGGCGTGTCATGGCTTGAAAGCGGCGATTTTCATCTTGAGTTGCGCCAGGTCGGGGAGTTGCGGCGTCGGACCATAGCGTAGCCGCGCATACAGCTCGGCGATCTCGCGAATAGTTTGGGCTTGTGCGGGGATTTGCACGGCGGCGCGTTCGGCAAAGGCCTGCGGACCTTCCCATGGCCGCCATGCAACGCCGTGCCTGGCCAGGCGGGCGGTGAATCGCCGCCATGCGGCAAGTGCCGGATCGACGCGCATGCGGTTGCGCAAAATCCAGCCGGTCAGTCCGAGCATGACCGCACCGCAGAGCACCGAAAGGACTGCGGTCATGCTGCGCCAGTCAGGCTCAGTCATTCCCAGGCTGGCAAGCAGGTCGCGTTGGCGCTGCGGGTTGTAGCCGAGCACCCACTGATTCCAGCCATTGGTGACGGCGTCGAGGCGGTTGCGCAATTCCTTGAGCCAGGCCAGATCGCCGCGCGCCAGAAACGGCAGTGGCTCTCCCGAGGGGACGGCGGCGGCAAGGTTGCTGTTGATCCGGCTCGGCGCGGAAATCGCCGTCGGATCGACGCGCATCCAGCCGCGTCCGGCAATCCAGACCTCGGTCCAGGCATGGGCGTCGTACTGGCGCACGACCAGAAAGCCGTCCACCGGATTGACTTCGCCGCCCTGGTAGCCGGCCACTACCCGTGCCGGAACGCCGGCGGCGCGCAGCGCGAAGACAAAGGCGGCGGCAAAGTGTTCGCAGAAGCCGCGCTTGGTATCGAACAGGAACTCGTCGACCATGTCGGCGCCCAGCAGCGGCGGATTCAGCGTGTAGATCAGCAGTTGCCGATTGAACAGGTCCTCCGCGGCGGCGAGGATCGCAGCGCCGTCGTTGCCGTGCTGCGCGCGCCAGCCCTCGCTGATGGCGCGTGTGCGGGGGTTTCCGCCTTTCGGCAGCGCCAGCGCATCGCGCAGAATGCCGGGTGTCTCGTTCGCGCCGGCGATCGCTTCCGGCCAGGCGCGTTGCGCATAGCGCATGCGGTTGCGCACGGCCTGGCGCGCGACGGGCTGGTAGTCGCTGGTCAGCCCGCTTTCCGGCGGCAGGCTGGCAGGCAGTTCCAGCGAAAACAGCCAAAATTTTCCATGCGGCTCCAGCGTCACTTCGTAGTCCACCGGCTGGCCGATTCCTGGATACGGAATTTCGGAATACGCGCCCCGGGTTTGCGCGACGCGCCAGCTGCGGCCGTCAAACGCCGGCATCACCGGGCCGCGCCAATACAGCTGTGACTGCGGCGGAACTTCGCCCTTGAACTGCACCCGGAAGGCGATCGCATCGGACTGCGAGAGCTGTGCGATCGAACCGGGTGCCATCGTGTCGGACACTCCGGAGACCGCGGAAAAGCGATCCTGCGGGATGCCCCACAGCGGCCCCTGGACGCGCGGGAACAGGAGGAACAGCAGCAGCATGAAAGGCAGCGCCTGCCCCAGCATCAGTCCGGCACGGCGAATTTGCTGCCGTGGCGACGGGCGGTCATCGCTGGCGGCGAGCAGGGTGGCGGTAGTGATCAGCACGGTCATTGCCGCCAGCAGCGCCGTGGGAATGGTTTGGGTAAACAGGAACTGGCCGAGGACCAGGAAGTAGCACAACAAGGCCGTGGCCACCGCATCGCGCGCAGTGCGCAGTTCGAGCAGCTTGAGGCCGAGAAAGACCACCAGCAGGGCAATTCCGGGCGTGCGGCCGAGGATGGTCCGGTACTGCATCAGTACGCCTGCGGTGCCGGCAACTACCAGCAGGACCAGCAGCCAGCGCGGCGGCAACCGCCATTGCCACCAGGTGAGTGCCGCACGCCAGCTGAATGCGGCCCCGGCGGCAAGCGAGAGCCACAGCGGAAGCTGCGGAGTCAGCGGCAGGAAGGCCGCCAGCGCGGTAGCCAGCAGCCACCACGCCTGGCGTCGGCTGACGGGGCGGTTACTGCGAGCCATGCAAGGCCAGTGCGCGCAGTCCGGCGCCAAGTTGCGTCGGACCGTTGTCGGGGGCCAGGCGCAGCGCAGGCATTCGCAGGCCCCAGGCGAATCCTGCTGCTTCGGCATCGATCATCCAGCGCGCAAGAATTGACAGGCGCTGCTCGGTGTCGAGCGCAGCGGGCAAATCGTTCCACTCCAGCCAGAGCTGCTGTGCCGACGCGCCCGAGAACAGCTTGGTCAGCAGCGGGCCGTCATGCTGGCGGGCCACGGCCTTCCAGGCCACATGGTGAGGCGAGTCCGCCTCCTGGTGTTTGCGCAGGCCGGAGAAATCATCCGCGCCGTTGCCGTCCCTGGTCGAGCCTCCTGCGGATTCGCCGTGCCAGGGCAGGGGAGGCGCCTTGGCGGCCGGTGCCGGATAGATCAGGCAGTTCATGTCGGGAACCGCATAACTCCATGCACGTACCAGCCCCAGGGGCCACGTGGTCTCGATGGTGAGCCGCGACAGCGGCAGCCAGCCGCGCTTCGTGGCGGGAACGTGCAGTGCGGCTGTGGTGCTGGTGTGCGGGCCGATGTCCACCTCGATCGGAGCTTGGTCGTCGAGGAACAGGCGCAGGCTGGTGCGCGCATCCGGACGCTGGTTCTCCAGCACCAGATCGAATTGGGCCGAGCTTCCGGCGAATACGGGCTCGCAGCGGCCCGGGCGAATCGAGACGAGGGCGATGTTGCGGAAAGTGTGGAGAATGGCCACGATGCCCAGCCCGGCCAGAAGAAACACCAGGGCGTGTCCCAGGCTCAGGTTGTAGTTCATCGCACCGAGCAGGATGACGCCGAGCGCGGCGGCATAGGCCAGGCCGGCACGCGTCGGCAGCACATAGACGCGGCGCTGGGTGAGGATGATCGGGGCCGGTTCCGGCGGGCGCACGCGCAGTGCCCAGCGAACGAAAGCTTCGTGCAGCCGGTGGCGCAGGGTGCCAGGCATGTTCAGGGTAGCGGAACCGCCTCGATCAACGCGGATGCCGCGGCTTCAACGTCGCTGCGGATGGTTTCGTCCGCCAGCCGCAGGCGGTGGGCGATGACCCCGGGCAGCACGGCTTGTACATCTTCCGGCAAGACGTGGTCGCGACCTTCGAGCAAGGCCCAGGCGCGTGCTGCCGCAAGCAGCGCGAGGCAGGCGCGCGGCGACAGGCCTGCCTGCCAGTGCGGCTGTGTGCGGGTATGCGTGGCCAAGGCCTGGACGTAGTCGATCAGCGCTGGCGACGCATGCACGGCGCGCGTCCTCTCCTGTAGTTCGATCAATTGCCGTGGCGTGATTCGCGGAACGAGGCTGGCGAGCATCTGGCGCCGGTCGGCGCCGGCGAGCAGTTCGCGTTCCGCCACCGGATCGGGGTAGCCGAGTTCGATCTTGAGCAGGAAGCGGTCAAGCTGGGATTCGGGCAGCGGGAACGTGCCAACCTGATGCGTCGGGTTCTGTGTGGCAATGACGAAGAACGGTTCTGGCAAGGGACGGGTCTGGCCTTCTGCCGTCACCTGTCTTTCTTCCATGGCTTCGAGCAAGGCACTTTGTGCCTTGGGCGTGGCGCGATTGATTTCGTCGGCCAGCACCACCTGGCTGAACACCGGTCCCGGATGGAAATGGAAAGCGCCACTGTTCCGGTCGAAGATCGAAACGCCAATAATATCGGCCGGCAGCATGTCGCTGGTGAACTGTATGCGCTGAAAATCCATGCCCAGAACGCGGGCAAGCACATGGGCCAGCATGGTCTTGCCTACGCCCGGGACGTCTTCGATGAGCAGATGTCCCCGTGCCAGCAGGCAGGCCAGCGAGAGACGGACTGGCCGATCCTTGCCGAGGATGATGCGGTTGATGTCGGCCAGAATGGCATCCAGTTCGGGGAGTCGCATGGGGGCTGAGTTTTCCGTGGGCTTTGATGGATAATATGCTTTTGTTTTCCATTGTAAGTCATCAGACAAGACGCCCGGAATGACAACCACCGCCTTCATTACCCATCGCGACTGCTGGCAGCACGACATGGGCGCCCATCATCCGGAATGCCCGGATCGTCTGGGAGCCATCAGCGACCGCCTGATCGCTTCGGGGCTTGATCTTTACCTGCAGTTCCACGATGCACCGCTGGCCGAAGTGGAGCAACTGCTGCGGGTGCACCCGCGCGACTACATCGACCATTTGCATAGCAGCAGCCCTGCGCACGGCATCGTCCATCTTGACCCGGATACCGCAATGTCACCCGGCACCCTGCAGGCTGCCCTGCGCTCGGCCGGCGCCGGGTGCTTCGCCACCGATCTGGTGATGCGTGGCGAAGTACAGAATGCCTTTTGCGCCGTGCGTCCGCCAGGACATCATGCCGAGCGGGCGAAGGCCATGGGCTTCTGCTTCTTCAACAACGTTGCCGTCGCCGCGCGGCATGCACTGGAGGCGTGGGGGCTGTCGCGCGTCGCGATCATTGATTTCGATGTGCATCATGGCAACGGTACCGAGGAGATTTTCGCCGGCGACCAGCGAGTCCTGATGGCCGGGATTTTCCAGCATCCGTTTTACCCTTATTGCGGAACCGAAAATCCGGCGTCCAACATGTGCAATGTGCCCATGCCAGCCGGAACGCGCGGCGACGAGTTTCGGCAGGTGGTCTATGACATCTGGCTGCCTCGCCTGCGCGAGTTCAAGCCGGAAATGATCTTCATCTCGGCCGGTTTTGATGCACATTACGAGGACGACATGGGTTCGCTGGGGCTTGTCGAGTCGGACTATGCCTGGGTCACCGAACAAGTGAAACAGGTTGCCGATGAGTTCGCCAAAGGACGCATTGTGTCCTTGCTGGAGGGAGGGTATGCGCTCTCCGCGATGGCCCGCAGCGTCACCACGCACATCAAGGCGCTGGCTGATTTGTAAGCAGGGGTTGCAGGGTGTGCTGCCGCAGGGCCATCAGTTAGAATTCGACTTTCTACGCTCTCATTTGGCTGCCGGTGGCAGCATTCAGTTTCGGATACGTTCATGAAGACCATACAGGGTTCCATTCCCGCCATACTCACGCCGATGCAGGATGATGGCTCGCTCGACCTGACCGGGTTGCAGCGCCTGCTCGACTGGCATATCGCAGAGGGCTCCGACGGCGTCGTGATTGTCGGCACCACCGGCGAGTCGCCAACGGTGGATTACGCCGAACATTGCGCGCTGATTGAAACGACCGTGAAGCACGTCGCCGGACGCATCCCGGTGATTGCCGGTACCGGAGCGAATTCGACCGCAGAGGCTGTCGAACTGGCGCAGTTCGCCAGAAAGGCCGGTGCCGATGCCCATCTTTCAGTGGTGCCCTACTACAACAAGCCGACCCAGGAAGGCTTGTTCCGGCACTTCAAGACAATTGCCGAGGCCGTCGACCTGCCGATGATCCTTTACAACGTGCCGGGACGCACGGTGGCCGATCTTGCAACCGACACGACCCTGCGCCTGGCGCAGGTGCCTGGTATTGTCGGGATCAAGGACGCGACCGCGAACATCGAGCGCGGTTCGGACCTGTTGAAGCGCGCCCCGACCGGATTCAGCGTATATAGCGGCGATGACGCCACGGCCATCGCCCTGATGCTGCTCGGCGGCAAGGGCTCGATTTCGGTCACGGCCAACGTCGCGCCGCGCCTGATGCACCAGATGTGCGCGGCAGCCATTGCCGGCGATCTGGCGACGGCGCGTGAGATAAATTTCCGCTTGCTGGGCCTGCATCGCAATTTGTTTCATGAAGCCAATCCGATTCCGGTGAAATGGGCCGCGCAGCAGATGGGGTTGATCGGTGGCGGCATGCGCCTGCCGATGACACCTTTGTCGCCCGAGTTCCATGAGCGCGTGCGCCTCGCCATGCGCGAAGCCGGCATCAGCATCTGATCAGGAACCCGATACTCAATGAATCTGAATCGCTCATTTTCACTGCTGTCCCGAACCCTTGCTGCGCTTCTGATCGGTTTGCTGGCCGGTTGCGGCGGCAACATCCTTCCGGAATCCAAAAAGATCGAGTACAAGTCTGCCGGGAAACTTCCGCCGCTGGAAATCCCCCCCGATCTGACGCAGCAGAGCCGCGATGAGCGCTATGCGGTACCGGACGTTGCCACCAGCAAGGGCTCGGCCACCTATTCGGCCTACTCCAGCGAGCGGGCCGGGCAGGCGCGCACCACGACGGCGCAGGATCTGCTTCCCCAGATCGACAAGATGCGAATCGAGCGTTCCGGCACGCAACGCTGGCTGGTGGTCGGCGGTTCACCTGAAAAGCTCTGGCCCGGCGTAAAGGAGTTCTGGCAGGAATTGGGATTTTTGGTGAACGTGGAAGTGCCCGAAGCCGGGATCATGGAAACCGACTGGGCCGAGAACCGCGCCAAACTGCCGCAGGACATCATTCGCGGCACCATCGGCAAGGTTTTCGACAGCCTCTACTCGACGGCGGAACGCGACAAGTTCCGTACCCGTCTGGAAAAAGGCGCCGAACCGGGTACGGTGGAGATTTACATCAGCCATCGCGGCATGTACGAGATATTCGTCAACGAAGGCAAGAGCGACACCAAGTGGCAGCCGCGTCCGGCGGATCCGGAACTGGAAGCCGAGATGCTGCGGCGCCTGATGGTGCGCCTGGGTGTCGAGGAGTCGCGTGCCAAAACCATGGTGGCGGCCGAGCAGCGGCAGGAACGTGCCAAGCTCTCGCGATCGACAGACGGCGCGGGTGCTTTGCTGCTTGAAGAAGCCTTTGACCGGGCCTGGCGGCGCGTCGGACTGGCGCTGGATCGCGTCGGCTTCACCGTGGAAGATCGTGACCGCACGCAGGGATTGTATTTCGTGCGCTATGTCGATCCCGATATCGACGGCAAGAAAAAAGACGATGACAAAGGAATTCTTTCCAAGTTGATGTTCTGGAAAGGCGGTGCCGGTGACAAGCCCAGCCAGGCCCAGTACCGCATTCACGTCAAGACTGCTGGCGAGTCGACCACTGTCCAGGTCTTGACGCGCGAAGGTGGCGTGGATCGATCGGATACCTCCAGGCGCATTCTGGGCCTGCTGCACGAGCAACTGAAGTAAGCGGGGAAGCAGGCAAGCCCAAGTGCGCTTCGCTTCGCTCGGCAGCGGCAGCCGGGGCAATGCCCTGCTGGTCGAGGCTGGCAGTACCCGTTTGTTGATCGATGCCGGCTTTGGCACGCGCGAGATGGTGCGCCGGCTGGAGCGACTGGGTCTGGCAGCCGCCGACATCGATGCCGTGCTGGTGACGCATGAGCACTCCGATCACATTGGAGGGGTTTTTGCATGTGCGCGGCGTTTCGATTGGGCCGTCCTGCTCACACATGGGACCCTGGCCGCGTGCCGTGATGACGGTACCGACACGCGGATCACGATCATCGACAGCCATGAGCCGTTCTCGGTCGGCGATATTTGCGTGCGTCCTTTTCCGGTTCCTCACGATGCTCGTGAACCAGTGCAGTTTGTCCTTGGTGATGGTGCAAGAACACTTGGAGTGGTGACCGACGCCGGTCACGTTACACGGCACATGGTGGACATGCTCGATGCCTGCGATGCGCTCGTACTGGAGTGCAATCACGATGTGAAAATGCTGGCGCAAGGAAGTTATCCGCAGGCCCTGAAGCGCAGGATTGGTGGTCTTTGGGGGCATCTGGACAATGCGGCGGCGGCATTGCTGCTGTCCCGGATAAGGCACTCAGGCCTGCGTCACGTGGTGGCTGCACATCTTTCGGAGGAAAACAACAGTCCTGCGCTTGCGCAGGCCGCATTGTCCGCGGTGCTGGATTGCGCCCAGGATTGGGTCGGCATCGCAACCCAGGACGATGGTTTCGCCTGGCGCGATCTCTGAGCCGGGCCATCCGAAAACAAAAAAGCCAGCCCGAAGGCTGGCTTTTTCTTGCCCGAAGGCAGGTGAAGAATTACTTCTTCGCCGGAGCAGCGGCCGGAGCAGCAGCGGGAGCGGCAGCCGGAGCGGCAGCCGGAGCGGCGGCGGCAGGCGCAGCAGCAGCGGGAGCAGCGGCCGGAGCGGCAGCGGGAGCAGCGCCAGCAGCCGGAGCGGCGCCAGCAGCGGGAGCGGCAGCCGGGGCAGCAGCGTCAGCCTTCGGAGCTTCAGCGGGCTTCGGGGCTTCGGCGGGCTTCGGAGCTTCTACCTTCGGAGCTTCAGCGGGCTTCGGGGCTTCGGTTTTGCCACAAGCGGACACAGCCAGGGCGAGGAGGGCGGCTACGAGGAGAGATTGCTTCATTTGAGGAGATCCTTAACGTTATGGAGTTACATGGCCAATTGGTTGATCGGAACGATTCCATTTCGATCAACCGGGAATTTTATCATGCCAAATATAAACTGTGGTGCGTGACTTCAGCCTGAAAGTTCCAGGGCTCCTGTTTCACAATCCCGTGATATTGAACCTCAAGCAGGAGTGGGACAGTTCCCACAGCTCTTCGAAGCGCTGCCGCCAGGGGTCAAGGTAAGCCTGGTCGTCGAGAATCAGCGCGCTGCGCGGTTGGTCGACATGGAAACGGCGCACACCGTGAACCTGGTCGGCCAGCAAGTGGGTATCCGCGAGATGGCGCAGGTTATCCGGGCTTTGCCGCACCTCGATCAGATGCGAAAAGCGGGCAATCAGTTGCATCAGGCGCGGCGCATTGCGTTCCACGGGACCGGGGTCATGCAGCACGACGCGGATTTTGCGCAAAGCATCCGCTTGCAGAAAGCCGGCCAGCTTTTCAAGGCGCGCTTTGTCTTCGAGTCGCAGCGCGCCAAGATCGCGATCAAAGATCAGAATCTCGCGCTCGGCTCTGCCGAGTACCCTGTCGCAGGCCTGTCGATACTCGGCTTCACTGGTAAGCAGTGTGTAGGCGGAACTCATCGTTGAGCATGGGCAATAGCGACTGGATTTCAGGCGCCGATTATAATCGCCCCCTTTTCCAGAATTGCCCATCCCATTCGCCATGCCGTCAGCAACCATCGAATCCCTGGACCATGAAGGACGCGGCGTTGCGCATGTCGACGGCAAGGCGATTTTCATCGAAGGCGCCCTGCCGGGCGAACTGGTTGAATACGCCAGCTATCGCCGCAAGCCGAGCTACGAAAAAGCCGAAGCCGTGCGCGTATTGCGGTCATCGAGTCAGCGAGTCGCGCCGCTGTGCCCGCATTTCGGAATCTGCGGCGGCTGTTCGATGCAGCATCTCAACCTTGCCGGCCAGACTGCCGCGAAGCAGCGCGTGCTGGAGGATGCCCTGTGGCATATCGCCCGCCTCAAGCCGGAACAGCTATTTCCTCCCATCGCCGGCACCGGCTGGGGCTATCGACTGCGTGCCCGTCTTTCGGTGCGCTATGTGGCGAGCAAAGGTGGGGCGCTGATCGGCTTCCGCGAGAAGCACAGCAGCTACGTTGCGGTGATGGATTCCTGTGCAGTGTTGCCACCGCATGTTTCGTCGCTGATACCGGCGCTCAAGACCCTGGTCGAGGGCATGTCGCAGCCCGATCGGATGCCGCAGATCGAGGTCGCAGTGGGCGGCGCGCGGACTGTTTTGTTGCTGCGCCACCTGGAGCCGCTTGCGCCTGACGACCTGGATCGCCTGCGTGCGTTTGCCGAGACACAGGGAATCATCTGGTACCTGCAGGCCAAGGGGCCGGAGACGGTCACCCTGTTTCATCCGGCGGATGCGCGGCTGTTGAGTTACGAGTTGCCGGATTTCGGCCTTGAGCTGCTGTTTCATCCGACCGAGTTCACGCAGGTCAATCATGGCGTCAATAGCATGCTGGTGAGGCGCGCCATGGCTCTGTTGAAACCGCGGGCGGGCGAGCGGATTGCCGACTTGTTTTGCGGTCTGGGAAATTTCACCCTGCCCATTGCCCGTCTGGGCGCGCGCGTTCTCGGCGTCGAGGGAAGTGCTGCTCTTGTCAATCGCGCCAGGGCAAACGCCCTGCACAACGGTCTGGCCGCGAGTTGCGACTTTGCCGTTGCCAATCTGTTCGAAGCGACCGAGGAAAGCTTTGCCGCACTTGGCCCCCTGGACAAACTGCTGATCGATCCGCCACGCGAGGGAGCAATCGCACTGATCAAGGCGCTGCCTGCCGAAGGTGGCCCGCGCCGCATCGTCTATGTGTCATGCAGCCCGGCAACGCTCGCGCGCGATGCGGCAGTGCTGGTGCATGAGAAGGCTTATCGTCTGTGCGGCGCCGGTATTGCCAACATGTTCCCGCATACCTCCCACCTCGAATCGATCGCCCTGTTCGAAAAATGAGCGATCATTGATCCGGCTGGGCACATGAAAAACGGCGACATCTGTCGCCGTTTTTCATTCGGCCGCCGTGTCGCCGGCGCCGACTTTGATTCAGGCTTGTTCAGTCGCGGTCGCCGGTGAGGGCCATCAGCAGATGCAGCAGGCTGACAAAAACGTTATAGACATCCAGATACACGGCCAGGGTTGCCGTGATGTAGTTGTCTTCGCCGCCCTGCACGATCCGGTTGATGTCATAGAGGATGTAGGCGGAGAAGATCACCACTGCAATGGCCGATATCGCCAATGCCAATGCCGGGATCTGGAAGAAGATGTTGGCGACCATCGCCACCAGCAACAGGATCACGCCGGCAAACAGAAACTTGCCGAGATTGGAGAAATCCCGCTTGGTGGTCGAGGCAACGCCGGCGAGGGACACGAAAATTGCTCCGGTCCCGCCGGCGGCCATGGCGATCAGCGTGCCGCCGTTGGAGAATCCGAGCGCAACTTGCAGGATGCGTGAGAGCATCAGGCCCATGAAAAAGGTGAAACCGAGCAGCAGGGCCACGCCCATGCCGCTGTTCTTGGTGCGCTCGATGCCCCACATGAAGCCCCAGGCTACGCCGAGGAACAGCATGAAGGCGATGAACGGGCTACCGGCGAAAAAGGAAAACTTCAACTGCACGCCGATCAGCGCACCGGCAACGGTGGGCGCCATCGACAGCGCGAGCAAGGCATAGGTATTGCGCAGAACGCGATTCTGCTTTTGGGCAATATCCAGCGCTCCAGTTTGTGAATACGTATGGACGTTTTCCATGGTTTTGAAGCCCTCCTGTGAGATGAGTCCGATGCATTCGACAGCCATTGGGTCATTGAGTTCCTGACTGTTTCAGGCAGGCAAATGCTCGGCGGATTATAGCTGCGAAATATTGCGGACAGAGGTGCCCACCACAGTGCGCGGGTGGGGCCGAATAGCCATTTTTCCATTGCGGTTGCGAGCGTCATGGCGACAGCCTATGCTGTGGGCACGGGAATCACAGGAGGCGCCGTGGCGTCGCTCGATCGCATTCGGACAGACGGCTTTCGGCGCTGGTATGAACGGCAGCTGATCGATTGTCATGCATGGCTGGTCAGCTGGTTTCTGGGACTCATCGTTCTCGTCAGCGGAATCGAAGTCGCCGGCGGCGGTGCCGGGTCGCGCAGTTCAGGAGCGCTGCTGGCGCTGGGCGGTCTGGCAGTCACCTGGTACAGCTGGAAGCGCTATCACCTGCTGCTGGAGATTGCCGAACGCCTCGGCGAACAGGCCGTATGCCCCAAATGCGAAGCCTATGGCAAGTTCAAGGTGCTTTCTTCCGGACCGGCCCCGTTGCCGGATGGTGGCGATCCTTCGCTTGAGAATCATGGCGGCGGCCTGTGGTTGCATGTTGAGTGTCGCAAGTGCGGCGGCGAGTGGACGCTCAAATGAAATCTGTCGCCGGACTGCGGCCGGCAGCCTGCTAGCGCTTGGCCCAGAAGACTCGTGGTGATGCGGTCGTTTCGCCCTCGGCAATGGCGGCCATCCTCAAAGGCGGCGCAATCGTGCTACGCCTGCCAGGGCGGGCGGCGGCGCTGACCCTGGCGACATAGCCGTTGGCGATTCCAGCGCGATGGTTGCCGGTGTTGTATGCAGAAAGCGCTGCCCGCAGCGCATCCTGTCCCGTGCCCATGCGGCGGCTTGCATTGGCATACTCGCTGCTCAGGATGCTTGCCCCGGCAGCCAGATTTGCGCAGGGATCAAACATGGCGCGGATGTTTGTGCGGAGCCTGGCCAGATTCGCCGAATTAACCTGGGCCAAGCCCATATCGATCGAATAGCCGCGACTGACCAGCCATTCGGACCAGGCCAGGGCTTCCGCTTCCGAGCGCGGCTGGCGGGCCAGCCGGCGTGAGCCGTTGACGTTGAGTGCCAGCGGATTGCCGCCGGATTCAACCTTGACAATGGCCATCATGGTGACGGGGGCCACCTGTGGGGCGCACTGGACAATCAGTTGCTCCAGTCCGGGCAGCACGGGTGTCAGCCGAACAGGCGTTCCAGCAGCGAAGCGGGCTTCAGTTGCGCGAGCCCCTTGCGCAAGGCCTTGTTCTTTTGCTGCAGGTCGCGAGCCAGCTGCACTGCGACCATGTACTGCAACTGGTGCCCGACGGCCGGTGCCAGCAGGTACAGGGCGTGGTATCGCTCCGGAGTCAGCTCGGCAGCAACCACCTTGGTCTTGGCCGTGCATGTTTCGGGCGAGGGCATGTTGCTCACCAGCGAGAGAAGTCCGATCACCTCGCCGTCGCGGGCATCGTAGGCTTCCTGCTCTTCACCGCCAATGGTTTCGTGGCGAGTGACTTCGACGGTTCCCGAAACAATGATGTACAGCGCCGGCCCCTGGCTGTCCTGAACGACAATGCGGTGGCCCGGCTCGAAATCCTTCAGCCGCAACTGGGCGAGCAGGTTGTCGAGTTGCCTTTCATTGAATCGTTCGAAGGCGGGAAGGCCGTGAAGAAACGTGCGCAGGTCATTCATGGCGAAGTCATTTTCGCGGCGGTGGCGTTCGATTCGCGCAGGCGTTCGGCGAGCAGCATGACCAGTTGTCCGAGCAGCACGTGGGAGATGTCCTCGTCATGAATGACAAGGTTTTCGAAGTCGCGCGCGTGCATCTTGAGGGCGCGGCAGCGGGTTACCGTGGATACCGTCGAACTCGCCAGCATTTCGCCACTGAGCACGGCCACCTCGCCCAGCCAGTCGCCCGGTTTGACGTGACCCACTTCAAGGATCTTGGCGCCATCTTCCACCGAAGCCAGCATTTCGCCTTCAAGCACCAGATAGAGCGAATCCACCGGCATCCGGTCGCGGAACAGCTTGCGTCGCGGCGGCAGATTCACCACCGTGCAGGCGTCGAGGAGGCGTGCAAGATTTTCAGGTCCCAGCTCTGAACTTACGTCGGGAAACCGGCGCTGAAATTCGTCTGTGAGATCTTGATTCATGCGTGGGCTGACTCGGGCTTGACCATGAAGAGAGAGCATGATAGCCGAAGAAGCAGAAGGGGTAGAATTAGTTCATCCATCAAGAATGCTCCGGACTCGTACGCGCGATTCCGCGGTCCAACCGGTCGCCATGCAATTGGAAACTCACTCGCCCGTCGCTCTTGCGGACACTGCACCGGCCGCGCCCAAATTTTTTTCCCTCTCGGACCGAGTCGGCCGCGTCCGCTACTTCGCCTACATCCTGGGCGCCCTGACCGGCTGCGGATTGCTCCTGATACTGATCTATATCGTCGCGTTCCTGTTGCCGGCGGGGGTGGGAAAACTGGTTTCTGCCACCAGCTACATCATGATCAAGAGCGTGGTGTTTCCGCTTATCGTCTTCGTCATGAGCATCCGCCGACTGCATGATCTCGACCTCAGCGGGTGGTGGTCGCTGCTGGCGCTTATCCCCTTGGTTCCGATCGTACTTGTCCTGATTCCGGGGAAAAAGGAGGCCAACCGATTTGGTCCTGTACCGGCACCCAATCCGGCCGGCCTGAAGCTCGCCGCGATTGTCCTGCCCTGCGCATTGGCGGGACTCTACTATTACATGCTGGACATCAATCCCAAGGCAAGAATAACGGAAACCCCTCCGGTCGCTGCCAAGCCCGGGCTGCGCAGTTACGATACGAAGTAGGGAGTCCCGCCCGCCGGGTATCCTGGTCATCGTATGCTATTTGCGTCCGCCGGCTGCCGTGCTCGATACGGTCTTGGCTTGTCGGCTGCAATCGCTCTCCATGTTCATCCCGCCATTGCGCACATCGACCAGGGGCTTGCTATCCAGGGTGCCGGCGGTTTCCGGCAAGTCCTTGCTGCGATCAGCGCTGGGCTGACCGATACATAGCGTCTGGTCGCCCACGGTGACCGACCCAGTTCCGGCACCCGTTGAACTGGATGATCCGCCACCGGAGGATGATCCGCCGGCGGACGAGCCACCTGGCGCACCGTTGCCGTCGCTCGAGCCGATGGCGCTGTCCGTGCTGCTGCTTCCGCCGCTGCTGGTTTCCCGGCCGGAGCCGCCAGCGGAATCGCTGGTATCGCCGCTACTACCTTTGTCCCGCCCCGAGCCGCTGCCCGAATCGCTGTCGTCGGCACCACTGCCCTTGGCCCGTCCCGAACCAGAGTCGCTGCCATCGCCGCCACCGGAGCCACCGCCCGACCCCGCGCCGCTGCCATCGCCGCCACCGGAGCCACCGCCCGACCCCGCGCCACTGCCATCGCCACCACCGGAACCGCCGCCCGACCCCGCACCGCTGCCATCGCCGCCACCGGAGCCACCGCCCGACCCCGCACCGCTGCCATCGCCGCCACCGGAGCCGCCGCCCGACCCCGCGCCACTGCCATCGCCACCACCGGAGCCACCGCCCGACCCCGCGCCGCTGCCATCGCCACCACCGGAGCCACCGCCCGACCCCGCGCCGCCGCCATCGCCACCACCGGAGCCGCCGCCCGACCCCGCGCCGCCGCCATCGCCACCACCGGAGCCGCCGCCCGACCCCGCGCCGCCGCCATCGCCACCACCGGAGCCGCCGCCCGACCCCGCGCCGCCGCCATCGCCACCACCGGAACCGCCGCCCGACCCCGCGCCGCCGCCATCGCCACCACCGGAGCCGCTACCCGACCCAGCACCGCTGCCATCGCCGCCGCCGGAGCCGCTACCCGAACCCGAACCGCTGCCATCACCACCGCCGGAGCCGCTCCCCGAACCCGAACCACTGCCATCGCCGCCACCGGAGCCGCTGCCCGATCCGGAGCCGCTACCCGAGCCCGAGCCACTGCCATCGCCACCACCCGATCCGGAGCCTCCACCATCACCACCTCCGCCGGAGCCACCCGAGCCGCCATCGCCGCCACCGGAGCCGCCGCCGGAAAGGCCGTCACCCGGGTCGGACGGATCGCCGCCACCGCCGCCGCCAGTGCCATCGCCACCCGTGTCGCCGGGGTGGCCGGGTATCGTCGGCGGGGTGACCGGCGTCGTCGGTGTCGTGGGTGTGCCGCCCGTGCCGGGCGTCGTGCCTGGAGTGACCGTGGTGGTCGTGTCGGGTGGCAGTGCCGGCGGCAGCGGAGTCGTACCGGGTGTGCTGGTGCATGCGGCGCCGGTGCATGGCGTGCCGCCGGTACCGCCCGTGCCTCCCGTGCCGCCGCCCGGGGGGGTAAATCCGGTCGGTGTCGAAGGGTTGCTGCCGGTGCAACTCGACAGGCTGAGGCAGCCGGCCCAGACGCCGCCGGCCGCGCCATAACCATGGAGTGTCGCCACGTTGGTATAGGACGAGTAGCTGCCACCGCTATATAGCTGTGAAACTGCGCCCGCCGCGGACTCAACGCGTGTCACGATCGGGTAGGTGCTGGCCGCCGCGTTCCAGCTTCCGAGGCTGTATGACAACCAGTTGAAGGTGCCGAGTGAGGTATCGATCCAGCCGGTGGACGACAGCACGAGTTTGCTCTTCAGGCTTTGGTAGTGTGTGGTAGTCCCGAATGGAAGCGGCCCGCTATGGGCCAGGCGAAGATAGCCGCCAGCATAGGGTTTGTCGGTGGTGCCGCCGACCACGATGGTTTCGCCGCTGCTCTTGTCGAGCTTGTTCAGGATGTCGGCATAGGTCCAGTGCGGCTCGCCCACGTAGCCCGGGTCGACATAGCCGACCCATGAGGACTTGTTGCTGGTGTAGGGCTCCAGCAGGACCGTCGAATTTGCGGAATTCGGCAGGCCGTAGGAAGAACCTCCATTCGGCATGTTCAGGGTGTCCGCGATCAGATGCAACTGGCTGCCGGTGACGTTGAAGCCGTAGGCCGTCACGGTCGGCGCCATCAGCCGCAGGTTGTACACGTCACCGAGCGGGTAGGCGACGATCTTGGTCGTGGTCTCGGCGGAAAGGCTGCGATAGCCCATCTGCAAGCCGCCAAGCTGCACGGAGCCGATGTGGATGTCGCTGCTCAGCGGCAGGTTCTTTGCCCCGGCCGGAACATTCGCATCGTTATTCATCACCGCAGGCGTCGAGCCAACGTAGAAGGCGGCGGTCGGACTGAACTGCCAGAACAGGTTGCGCGAGTAGTTGGTCTGCGGCGTGAATGAGGCGTCGATGTCGCCGAAGGCATTGTGGACGCCGACCGTATTGCTCATGTGGTAGGGCTGCAGCAGTACCCGCGCGCCGTCTTTCATGGTCATCGAGCCGAGCATCGAAAGCGTGTCGGAACGCAGTTGCAGGTAGTTGCCGCTGGACTGGCCGCCGATCAGCAACAGGTTGCCCCAGGTCGTCAGGTAGAAGTCCCCGATGGGGGTTGGCGCGCCGGCGGTCGCGCTGCCGAGACCGATCACCGTGAGGTCGCTGGTGGAGTTGTTGTAGATCTCCGTCAGATGGCCGCCGACGGCGCCCAGATTGGCCACCTTGGTGTTCAGGTAGAAAACTCCGGTGTCCTCGGCGGCGCTGAGCAGGAGAGCATAGGCATCGATCTTGGCGCTGCCGTAGGTTTTCACCAGGGCGGTCGTCTTGTGGGCGTCGCTTGAGCCGACGGCCAGGGTGACGCTGGGGTTCCCGTTGGGGTCGACCACGATATCCTTCATGATGCTCAGCGCCAGATGGGTCGATGCACTGTCGGTTGCGGTCAGTTGGACGCTGTGCCCGTTGTAGCTGCCACCGGCGAGGGCGGTGGCATAGGTGCGGATGCCGTCGACGTTGGCGTCCACGTTGCCGGAAACAGTCACTCCGTTTGGGGTCGCCCCATTCCATTGGAAGTTTACGTTGTCGACCCAGAGGGGTCCCTTGTTGCCGAAGTTGAAGCCGCCATTGATTTCGGCGGCAAGGGTATTGACCGCATTGTCCGATCCGTACAGATCGAACTGGCCGGTGCCTCTCACCAGCAATTTGTCGGCGACGACCCTCGCTTCCGGGCGCGATACCGGCGGTGTCACGGAGGTGTCGGCGCTCCATTCCGAGATGCCGGAAGCGGATTCCAGCAGGACCGAATTGCCGGCGGTACTGATCGGCTGTTCGATCATCAGGCCGGCGCGGACCTTGCCCGTGGCGCCGTCGCGATAGGAACTCGGTGCCGTCGCGATGTCGAACGCGGGAATCGAGCCGCTGGCCCCGAACACACCCGTGGTGAGCCAGATATTGCCGGTGGCCTTGATGCCGAGGATGCCCCAGACGTTGCCGACCGTGAGTTCGTTCGCGGCCTGGAAGCGGAAGGCGCCCGGCAGGTCGACGGCGAGGAATTTGAGCGGGCTGGCGGTGACCGCGCCACCCGGGCCGCCGGCGGGCGTGCCGATGAAATTTGTCACGCTGTTGGCTTTGAGGCCGAGGGCGCCGATATTCGAGAAGTCCTTGTCCTTCAGATCGATCGTGTGGCCGGCGGCAAAAAGGCCCAGGTGTCCGGCACCGAGGTTGACGGTCGTCGCGTTGTCGAACAGGCTGATATTTCCGGCCGCTTCGATCTTGACATGGGAGGCCGCGTTCAGGCCCGATATGGCGTTTACCGTACCGATGGTCAGCGCTTTGTCGTTCCTGAAGTCGAAAGACTGGCTGGAACTGCCACCGCCGGCACCGGTAGACGACAGCGCCAGCGTATTGACGCTATTGGTGGTGCCCGACAGACCGGCATAGTTGGTGCTGCGAACCACCAGTTTGTCGGCGGTGATCTTGGCGTTGCCGTATTGCAGGGTGCGATTGGAGCTGAGATCGAAGGTGCCGGCGCCCAGACTCACCTGGCCATTGCTGGCACCGTTGCCCAGCCACAGGGTGTTGGTATTGAGCAGGGTGAAGTCGAAGCCATTGGTGACAATGCCGGCGGTACTGCCGACCTGCTGGATGTAGAGATTTGCGGAGGTGTTGCGCAGGATGAAGGCGCCTGTCAGCGCCGCACCGATGGCGCCGATGCTGTTGGCGGAGTTCAAAGTCACGGCCCCGGCGTTTCTGACGAATAGTTCGAAGGCGTTGGTGGTGATGGCTGCCGATTGCGAGAGCCCGCCGACGTTCATGGTCAGGGTGTTGCCATTGGTGTTGATGCCTGCCGTCCCTGCCGTGCCGATGTCCACCCCGTCGGCATCGTAGTAACTGACTGAGCCGCCGACGCTCCCCGCCAGGGTGGCGACGTTGTTTCCGGTCTGATACAGGGTCTGGCTGCCCGAGCCCAGAAGTTGCAGGGCACCGGCGGTGATCGCACCGGCGGTCTGGTTCGACCCGCCGCCGGCATTCAGGGTCAGCGCGCCGCCGCCGGCGTTGACGTTATGCGCCAGGGTCATCAAGCCGCCGGACTGCAAGGTGATGCTATTGCCACCGCTGGTCACGCCGGAGGTGCCGCCCACCGTGCCCACGGTCAGCGCGCCCGAGGTGCGGAAACTGGTGGCGCCGGCGGTCGATGCGGCAAAGCTGGCGATACTGTTGTTGGCATTGGCCAGCGTGACACTGCCGGCGCTGCTGATGAGTTCCAGGCTGGGCGCCGTCACGGCACCAGCGGTCTGCGTCAGGTTGCCGCCGACGCTGAGCTTGAGCGCGCCGACGCTCGTCACCGTGTCGAGTATCAGCGCGCCGGCATTGGTCAGGCTCAGGGCGCCGTTGACTTTACCCAGGCCGCCGCTGGTGGACAGGGTGCCGATGCTGTTGCCGGCATTGGTCAGGTTGAAGGCGCCATCGCCCGCCAGCACCAGGCGCGATACGCTGATCGCAGCGCTTTGTGCCACGCCCGCATTGCTGCCGGGAAACAGCCGCAGTGTGCCGCTGGCGCCGCTTACCGGCGCGTTGATGGCAATCAGGTTGTTTGCGCTCAGGGTCAGCGTATTGGCCGTGGCCCAGGTGACGCCATCGCTGACGGTGATGTTGCCGGCGTTACTGCCGCTTGTGGTGCCGGTACTGACCGTGACATCGCTGCTGCCCAGCGCGGTTTGCAGCGTGGCGACGCTGAGATTGGAAACGCCGCCGTTGTTGGTGAGGTCGGAGAAGGTCGTTGCCGCCGTGATGTCGCTGTCGGCAGCCGTCGAGATGGTGATGTCGGCCGGATCGAGCAGCAGGGTTCCGGTCTTTCCTTGTGGGGCACGGGTATCGACGCTGCCGGTGTAGGCGAGCCGTTCCTTGCCCGACACTTCGACGAAGCCGCCGTCGCCACCCTGACTGCCGCCGCGCGCGCTGATGCTGCCCTGGAAGACCGTGCGATCGTCGCTCCAGATTGCCACCTGGCCGCCGCTGCCGTCGAGATTGGCGTCGGCGTTGATGCTTGAACCGGCGGCGACATGAACCTTGGCGGCATTGACCTCCGGCCCGGCGCCATGGAAGTTGCCGCCGACCAGCACCGTGCCGCCGCCCCGGTCGCCGGAGACGTCGATCTTCGATGTGGCTTCGAGCGCGATGTTGCCGGCATCGGCCAGCAGGTAGACGGTGCCGCCTTTCTCCTCGACGCCGCGCGCCTGGATCAGGCCGCTGTTATTGACCGCCGTCGCGGCCAGGCTGCGTGCCGTGGACGCCGTCATCACCACGCGTCCGCCGTCGGCCAGCAGCTGGCCGCTGTTGGCCACGCCGGCCAGTTCGGCCACGTTGCGTTCGCTCACCGTGTAGTTCACCAGGCTGTCGCCGATGACATCCAGCGTCAGGCGGTTGGCCGAGCCGAGCAGCACGGTGCCCAGCCGCGCCTCGATCACGCCGCGGTTGGCGACATAGTCGCCGGCCAGCACCACGTAACCCTTCTCGCGCGCCTTGATGATGCCTTCGTTGATGACATTCGCCGTGCCGCCAGCGCCGACTTTCTCGAACTGGTAGCGGCCCGCCATGAAATCGCTGTTGCCGATGCCCAGCGTGCTGGCCACCAGGCCGCCGACGTCGAGCCTTGCGCCGGGGGCGAAGTAGATGCCGTTGGGATTGACCAGAAAGACCTGGCCGTTGGACGACAGCGTGCCGAATATCGACGAGGGATCGTTGCCGAGTACGCGATTGAGAATCACCGACGACGACGAGGGCTGATCGAAGCGCACGCTGTTGCCGGCGCCGATGGAAAAGCTCTGCCAGTTGATGATGGCGCGGTCGCTGGTTTGCGTGATGACTTGCCGGTTCGCGTCGGGATTGGCGATCGATGCCGCGCCCGCCGCCACCTGGCCACCCGAGGGCAGTTGTGCCTGCGCCGGCCCGAAGGCAGCGGCAAGCGCGAGGGCTAGAAGTTTGCGCTGATGCTTGCCCATAGCCGACCTGTCTTGCCGTCGAGCGAGCGCATGCGGCCGCCGCCCGGAATCGCCGCTTCGATCTTTACCGCCACCTGGCGCATGGGATAGATGCTGACACCGGCGCCCCACGCCGAAATGCTCTGCCAGGCATTCGCAAAACCGGGCGCCTTGTACACCACCCGCCCGGTGTCACCGAACAGGCTCAGGCTGCCGGGCATCGAGCCCACCGCGAAGCTGCGACGGAACTCCAGGCTTGCCTGTCCGGCCGAGTCGCCGCGCAGTTCGGAAACGCGGTAGGCGCGCACGCTGCCCGGCCCGCCGATGGAATACTTCTCGCTGTCGGGCAGGCGGTCGGGGCTGAACATCACCGCGCCGCGCAGATAGACATCCCATTTCCGGTCGAGCGGCAGCAGGTAGTTGCCGTCGATCTCGAGCCGGAAACGCTGGGCATCCTGGCGGGTGCCGTCTGAATTGTGGCGCAGGTTGCTGGCGACTTGCATCGACAGATTGCTGACCGAAGCGTCCTCGCCGATCCGGTTGGCAACGTAGCCGAGGTTCAGCATCGGAATGCGGGTATTGGAGGTTTCGACCCCGAGGGTCTGCTGGATCAGCTGGGTGTTCTTGAACGCCAGCGAGATCGTCTCGTTGCGACCGCGGCTGCGCGTCAACGGGTACTGGAGGCTGATGTCGGCGGTGCGCGACGAACCGCTGAGGCCCAGCGCGGCAAAGTCTCCGGCCACGTCGTAACGCGACTCGGAGTAGCTGGCCGCAAGGCGCAGGCCGTCGGCATTCAGCGGCAGGCTGTAGCCCAGCTTGCCGAACTTGATGAGCTTCCGCTCGGTCGTCACGCCGCGCACGCTGAACTGGTCGCCGATGCCCAGCGGGTTGTTGATTTCGGCGCCGAGGTCGGCGCGTTTCCGGCCGGTTTCCTTGCTGCCGAAATTGTCGACGGTCATTGTCAGTCCGAGGAGTTTTTCCTCCACCTTGATCAGCACGTCGGAGGTGCCGAATTCGACACCGGGCGCCAGCGTGGCGCGCGCCTTGAAGCCGGGCAGGTCGTTGAGCAGCAGCAGGGTGCGCTCCATGCTGTCGGTGGCCACCAGGCTTCCCGGCGGCAGATGCGTCAGATGCAGTTGCAGGAAGTCGTTCTTGTAGCGCTTGTTGCCCGAGAACAGCACCTTGCCGATCCGGCCTTCGACAATGGCTATGGTCACCACGCCATCCTCGACGCGTTGTGCCGGGATGACGGCACGCGCCAGGGTATAGCCGCGATCATGGTAGAACTCGGTGACCGCATCGGCCGCGACGTTGAGGTCGTAGAGGTTGAGTTCCATGTCGAGATAGCGCTCGATCACCCGCTTCAGGCGCTGCGCGGGGAACACCGTATTGCCGACGAAACGGAAGGAGTGCACCTGGAAGCGTTTGCCCTTGCGATCGTGTATCGTGGGGCCGGGCTGCTCGGGGATGATGATCTGGGCCGGCGTCGAGGGTATCGACGGACGCGGTCCGGCCAGCGATTCCATCACGCTGCCGGGCGTGGGCGGGGTTTGGGCGCGGAGCGTGTCGGCCATGACAAACATGGCAAGCGCGCAGAATGCAGCGCTGCCGAGTCGTATCGTGGCGGAGTTCATGGCGCGGTCCACGAGCCCGGATCCTTGAACGGCGTTTGCATGCGGACGACGGCTTCGGCAGTGACCGGAATGCGATAGAAAACCGGGTTGGTAGCCGGGTCGTTGTCGTAGCAGAGACTGTTTGCATGGACGCTCGCGGTGCCCGGGGTTGCCGCCTTGAGCATTTCCGGCGCGGCAATGGTGCCGCCGGAGTAGGTGCTGTCGATCTTTGCGGCCGCCGCCGGCGGCGCTACGGCGTATCCGAAGATCATGTTCTTGACGATGGGCACCACCAGACGCACGCAGTAGGTCACGCGCACCTTGAGCAGGTTGGCGTCCTGCACGTTCATGCCGCCCTTCAAGACGGTGGGGTCGCGATACATCAGGTTGTCGTTCGGAATTTCGGTGCCGAAGCCAGCGAGCGCGCCGGAAGTCGGGTTGACGATCTCGATCAGCGCCAGTTTGGGATTGGCCAGTTCGGTCCGGGCCGTGCGACGCCCGAGTTTCACGGCGTCGAGGTCGGTGGCGCTTCCGATCTTGTGGGCGAACAATGGGGCGAGGCCGGCGGCCAGCCCGTCCTTGATCGACGCCATGGAGCCGTTGTTCAGGGCGCCCGCCCGGGTGCCGACGAAAACGGCGTAGTTGAGCGTCTGCTTGGCTTCGTAGATGAAAACAAACTGTAGGCTCGCGAGCAGCAGCAGCAACAGGATCGGCAGGACGTAGATGTATTCGATCGTCGCCTGTCCAAGCTGAAGAGTCCTGCCGCGCATGATCGGCCTACTTCTCCGCCGCCGGCGCCGCTTCGGCGACTGCCGGCGCCAGTCGTTCGATCATCGCTTTCGTGCGGGCCTGCAGCGGATCGGCGTCGTCGATGTATTGATGCGCGGCGATGAACGAGGCATGGGCCTGACGTTGGCGAATGATGCCGAGGTTGTACCAGAGGCGGGCGTCGCTCGGCGCCAGCAACAGCCCGCGCTCGTAGGCCTCGGCGGCTTTGTCGGGGCGGTTGGAGCGGGCATAGAGGTTGCCCAGGCGCAGCCAGGTTTCGGGGTCGTTCGGCGCCGAGCGCGCGAGCCCCTGGTACAGCGCTTCGGCCCGGGCATCCTCGCCGGAATCGTAGGCCAGAACCGCGGACTGGTGCAGCTCGTAGAGATCAGCCGTGGCGCAGGCGGCGAGGAGCGGCAGACACGCCAGGAAAGGCGCCGCGCGCCAATTCAAGTTTCGCGCCATTCGAGTACATCGCCGGTGGCGATGCCTGCGGCGTCCAGCATGCCGGGCGGCAGTTCCAGCGTGGCGCGGGCGGCGGCGCAGCCGGCCCAGCGCAGCGGCGGCAGTTCGCGCACCAGCTTGAGCACGCGCCAGCGCGAGTCGAGAAAGGCGAGATCGAGTGGGTAGCCCATGCCGAAGGTGTGCACCGACGGACAGGGGTCGATGATCAGGCCCTGGCCCGCGCGCAGCGCCGGCTTGCCGAGCAGGCCGCGCATGCGTTCCCACGCGGTGGCGGTCAGGCTGGCCTCGGGCACCAGGCACTGATCGCTGCCGGCGCGATAAAGCGCGCCGCGCTTCACAGCATGCCTTCCATGAGGAATTTCATCGCGATCGGGAAGGCCAGCACGATGAAGGTCACCGGGAAAATGAAGACAATCAGCGGCAGGATCAGCTTGACCGGCGCTTCCATGGCCAGCTTTTCGGCGCGCTGGAAGCGTTCCGTGCGGCGTTGCAGGGCCTGCACGCGCAAGGCCGTGCCGAGCCGGGCGCCCATCTTCTCGGCCTGGATCACGGTGCCGACAAAGCTGGTGATCTCCTCCATGTCGAGCCGCTTTTCCATGCGCCGCAGCGCATCGGCGCGCGGCACGCCGGCCCGCAGGTCGCGCACCACCATGTAGAACTCGTTGCGCAATGGTCCCGGTGGACCCTTGTCCATCGCCTGGTTGAGCGCGCCGTTGAGGTTGAGGCCGGCTTCGACCGCCATGGTGATGAAGTCGAGATAGACGGGCAATGCGCGCAGCACATCCTTTTGCCGGCGGGCGCGGACGTCGCTCAGCCAGATGATGGGGAAGAAAAAGCCGATGACGGCCAGCAGGATCACCCAGGTGAGGTCGAGCGATTCGATGGCGCCGAGTACGATGCTGCCCATCGTCACCGCAACCAGGGCGGCGAAGACCCGCACGGCATAAAACTGTTCGGCCGACATCAGGTAGCCGACGCCGGTTTCCTGCAGGCGCTTGTGAGTGCGCTCCAGCCAGTCCGGCGGGAAACGGCAGGTGAGGTGGTATTCGATGAACAGGATCAGCGGCCACGCCATGTTGAGCATGGGCGGCAGCGGATCCATGTATTCGCGATCCTCGGACGGGACATCGCTCTTGAGCGTGGACAGGCTGTGGAAGCCCAGCATCACGGCTGCGCCGACCATCAGGCCGATGATCAGGGAAAAGAGGGAATCAGACATCGATGGCGGTGATCTTTTGGATGAAGAAATAGCCCATGACTTCCATGACGCCGATGACGGTCAGCGTCAGCCAGCCGGGCCAGGTGGTGAACAGCGGCGCCATGGCGACGGGTTCGATCTGGGTCAGGCCGAACATCACCAAGAGCGGCAGGGCCGTCATCACCACGCCCTGGATCTTGCCTTGCGCCGTGAGGCTGGCGATCTTGCCTTCCATGGTCTGCTTTTCGCGCAGCGTGTCAGCCAGCGAATTCAGGATTTCTGCCAGGTTGCCGCCGACTTCGCGTGAAATGCGCAATGCGGAAATCACCAGCGCGAAGTCGGCGATGGGGTTGCGTTTTTCCATGTTCTTCAGCGCGGTGTCGAAATCGACGCCGATGCGCAATTCGCGCATCATCAGTTCGAATTCCTGGGCGATGGGCGGGCGCTGCTCCTTGATCATGGATTCGATGGCGATGTTGACGCTGGCGCCGGCCGACATGGCGCCGGTGATCATCAGCAGGGCATCGGGCAACTGTTTTTCGAGTGTCTTGAATCGGCGTGAGCGCATTGCGCGGACATAGTATTTCGGCAGCACGTAGGTGGCCACCAGCGTCGCCAGCGTGAATACCGGGTTGGCGGTCAGGAAGTAGACCGCCCCCGGCAGCACGAACATGGCCATGACGTTGTAGCGGAACATCTTCTGCGGATCGATGAAGATGAACATGTCCGCCAGCGTGGTCGAGGCCTGGTCGGCGATGGTCGCCTGCTGTTTCGAGAGCATCTTCTCGCCCCACTTCATCACCAGCCAGGCGATGCAGCCTACCGCGCCCAGCACCGTCAGCCCGATGAGTGCGATGTCGTTCATGGCGCGCCTCCGCCGGGCCGCCCCAAGGCAGCGCAAGTCATGGACGCGGAAGCCGCGTCAGCGGCTGAACCAGAGTCACCCCTTTTCCTGGAAAAGGGGACGGGGGATAGGTTCATAACACCCTGCCTGCCTGGAAGACCGACAGATCGACATCGAGGCCGCGGTTCTTCAGGTCCTGGTAGAAGTCGGGAATGGCGCCGGTGGCAATGTGCTTGCCCTTGACCTTGCCGTCGGCGCCGAAGCCTTCCTGCTTGAACAGGAAGATGTCCTGCAGGCTGATCACCTCGCCTTCCATGCCGGTCACTTCGGTGATGTGGGTGATCTTGCGGCTGCCGCAGGAGAAACGATTCTGCTGGATGAAGAAGCGGATGGCCGAAGCGATCTGCTCGCGGATGGCGCGCACCGGCAGGTCAAGGCCGGACATCATGACCATGACTTCGAGGCGGGCCAGGCAGTCGCGCGGCGTGTTGGCGTGCGCCGTGGTGAGCGAGCCGTCATGGCCGGTGTTCATCGCGGTGAGCATGTCCAGCGCTTCGCCGCCGCGGCATTCGCCGACGACGATGCGGTCGGGGCGCATGCGCAAGGTGTTCTTCACCAGGTCGCGGATGGCGACCAGGCCCTTGCCCTCGGCGTTGGCGGGGCGCGATTCGAGGCCGATCAGGTTGGGCTGCGACAGTTGCAGTTCGGCCGCATCCTCGACGGTGATGATGCGTTCGTCGGGCGGGATGAAGCTGGAGAGCAGGTTGAGCAGCGTCGTCTTGCCCGAGCCGGTGCCGCCCGAGATGATCATGTTGGCCTTTTGTTCGACCACGGTCTTCATGAAGCCGAGCATTTCGTGCGTCATGGAGCCGAAGCGCACCATGTCCTCGCCCTGCAGTTTCTTCTTGGAGAACTTGCGGATGGTGATGTTGGCGCCTTTCAGCGCCAGCGGCGGAATCACGGCATTGACCCGCGAGCCGTCCTTGAGCCGGGCATCGACCATCGGCGAGGATTCGTCGATGCGCCGGCCCAGCGGCGCGACGATGCGTTCGATGGCGCCGACCACGGCCAGATCGCTGGTGAAGGTGATGTCGGACTTGGTCAGCCGGCCGGAACGTTCGATGAAGATTTCGTCGAAGCGGTTGACCATGATTTCCGTCACCAGCTCATCGGCCAGCAGGTCTTCCAGCGGACCGAGTCCGACCACCTCGTCGAGTACCTGCTTGATGACGCGCTGGCGGTCGATTTCCGGCGGCAGCTCATTGTCCTTGAGGACGATCTCTTCCAGCAGCGCGCGCGTGTTGGTGCGCAGTTCATCCTCGCTCTGGCGCGAAACATCCATGCGGCGCAAGTCCATCTGCTTGATCAGCAACTGATGGACGCGCTTGAGGTGGCGCGTCATCGTTTCGCGCGCCTCCTCGCTCAGTGATGGCGGCGGTGGCGGCGGGGCTGCCGCCGCAGGCGCCGGCGCGGGAGGCGCTTGAAGAGTCGGCGCTGGCGACACGGCGGCCGGGCCGGCGGCAGGCGTCGCCGGCGTGGCGGCTGCGACCGGCAGTTCCAGGTCGAGCACCTCCAGCGTGTAGCCCGCGATGGCGATCTTGTCACCCGGATGGAGGGGGCCGTGCTGACCGCTGATCTTCCGGCCATTGACTTCGGTACCCGAGGACGAACCGAGATCTTCGAGGTACACGCCCTCGGGCCTGCGCTTGATGGCGGCATGTTTCTTCGCCACGGTCCAGCCTTGCAGGGCGATCAGGTTCTCGTCGCTCTTGCCGATCGAACAACTGTCGATCGTGCATTCGATCTGGGAGGTATTCCCCTTGGGGGTCGTTACCGCAATCTTCAGCATGGGGGGCCTTCAGTCGATGAGGTCTTTTTTGTTCAGGTTGCGCTCGAAGCGTTCCTTCATTGCGACGCCCTTTTCGATGCGCTCCTGATTCATGGAGGACGTGGGATCCACCACCACCGGTGTCACGGCGATCAGCAGATCGCTGCGGTTGCCGCGAAACGAGTCCGAACGGAACAGGCGGCCGATGATGGGGAGGTCGCCCAGTCCGGGAACCTTGGAGACGTCGTTCTGCATGTCGCGGTTGATGAGGCCGGAAATCACCATGGTCTGCCCCGATTTCACGTTCAGCTCGGTTTCCGAGGTGCGGGTCAGGAAACCCGGAGTGCCGGCCACGGCGGTCGACTGGTCGAGCTGGCTGAGCTCCGCGCGCAGCTTGGTGATCACGTTGCCCTTGTCGTCGGCGGCCGGGGAAATGGTGATCTTGATGCCGTAGTCCTTGTAGGTAATGCTGGTGGTGCCCAGCGCACCGGCGGTCTGGATGGGAATCTGGCCGCCGGCGAGGAACTGCGCCGTGCCGCCGCTGCGCGCCGACAGTTCCGGCTCGGCGAGGATGGTCAGGTCGCCATTGTTCTTGGCCAGGTTGATGACGCTCTGGATCGAGGTGGCGATGCCCAGGTAGGTGCGCATGCCGGTCACTCCCAGCGGAATGCTGAGCGCCGGGGCGACGGCGGCGGCGCCCACCGGATTGGTCGACCCCTGGAGGTTGCCGGCGAAGCCCGCGACCGGACCGGCAAAACTGCCCGGCCATGACATGCCGATCGCCTCGGAGAAACTCTTTTTCGCCTCGAGGATCTGCACCTTCATGTAGATCATCTTCTTCATTTCCACGTCCAGTTCCTTGACCATGGGAATGATCTGCGGAAAGCGCGAGGCAAGGGCGTTGATGCGGACGATCTGCGGCGGGCTGGCGGAGCCGGTAACGGCGATCTG
Source organism: Sulfuritalea hydrogenivorans sk43H (assembly GCF_000828635.1). Classification (GTDB taxonomy): domain Bacteria; phylum Pseudomonadota; class Gammaproteobacteria; order Burkholderiales; family Rhodocyclaceae; genus Sulfuritalea; species Sulfuritalea hydrogenivorans. The sequence goes on along the minus strand of NZ_AP012547.1, from coordinate 2,482,756 downwards.
CGGGCCCATCGGCTTGATGTCGATGCCGGCCATGTCCGACAGCACATCCCGCGCGGCGCGATAGGCGAAGAGGGAATCCTTCGAGCCGACACGGACGATGTAGCGCTGGACTTCGCCCTGCGGCGACCAGAGTACCAGCGAGGTGTCGCCGACGCCTTCGGCGATCAGCAGCATCTGGGTGTCGTCGATGAACTTGGTGCTGATGAGGGCGCCGTTGCCGATGGCGATGCGCTGTATCTTGCTTGCCGGGATGGTGGTGATCTCGCCGACGAACATGACGAGCTCCTTTGCATCCTCGCTGCCGGCGCGGGTGACGCCCGGCAAGGCAAGAACGCAGACCGCGCAGAACAGGGTGAGAAATTGACGAAACATGGTGGTTGTCCTTTGCGGGTTACTTTTCGATCAGGGTCTTGAGTTCGGCCTTCATTGCCGGCGTCAAGCCGCTGGCATCGGAACCGGTCGTGGGCGCTTTTGCGGCGGCTGGGGTCGCGGCAGCGGTCGCGGCAGACGCGGCGGCAGCGGCAGCGGCGGCACCCGCAGCAGCAGCCGCTGCCGCCGGTTTGAGTGGCTCGATTGCCGGTACCAGCGGCGGTGCGCCGGTTCCCGGGGCGTAAGCGGCGGCGCCGGGGACCGGTACATCAACCGCTTTCAGGCTCGGGCCGGAACGCTGCCCGCCGATGATGTATTCGACGACGCCGTCCAGCGTCGCGGACTTCTTGGCATTGCGCGCGCGCTGCGATATCTCGTCGAAAATGTTCTGGGCATTGACGGCGAAATCGACGCTGCCCTCGTCCTTTTCGTTGCGCAGCACATAGCGCAGCTTGCCGATGTTCTGCGCGAGCGTCAGCCGCGCCGCCTGCGATGGCGTGACCTCGAGCGTCAATGTGCTGTAGGTCGATGACTTTCTCGCTCCAGGGGTCTTTTCGTCGCTCTCCTGCACCACGCGCTGGCCGGTGGCCAGCACTTTCATGCGGTCCATGAACGGCACCACCGTCTGACCACCTTCCTCGCGCTGCATCGCCAGCATCAGGTCGACGCGGTTGCCCGGTTGCACCATGTGGGCGACGGCATTGAGCTCGTCGATGTCGACCGTGATGGCACGGATGCCGTCCGATAGCGTGCCCGCGAAATCGGCAACCTCCGGTTTCAGGTCGGTCTTGAGCAGGGGGCGCCCCTTCAGCACCGCGCGGATCAGGGCCTGTCCCTTGTATTTGTCGAAATCGTCGGCGAGGATGGTATTCGGATAGATCAGGTCGGCCGCGACTTCGCGGGCAGCGACGCTGTTTTCGGCGAGCACCATGCCGATCTGCATGTCGCGGACAGGCACCGCCACAGTAACTCGCGGCCCGCCCTTCTGGCTGCGCGCCGCCACTTCAGCCGCGATGCTGGCCTCGCGGGAAGCGAGGTACCGTGTCGTCAGAAAAGTCGCCAGCAGCGCCAGGCCAATGGCAGCCAGCAGCATCATCCAGGTTCTATTGATGCGCAGGGAGGGAAGTTTGAGACCCATGGATTTTATTTCCTCGAACGTGTGGTGGCGGCGACTGACGGTTGGAAACTAGAAGGGAAGCGAGATGGGCATGCCCAGCGCGCCGGCGATGTTTTCCGGCTTCAACAAATCATTCACTGCCTTGTCGACCGCTTCCGTGACAATGGTCTTGATGGCGTCGCCGAAGCTCGACGGCAGATTGGGAAAGGGGGAGATGCTGATCGCCGGCGTGGGCAGCGCGGGGTTCTGCCAGTCGATGCAGCGATCGATGCTGGCTGTGAGATCGATGGTGGGCAGGTAGGTCTGGATTGCCGCGGACGTCCACTGATCGGAGGACGTCGTATAGGTGTAGTCGCATTCGGGAATGGCGGCGATCGCCAGGGCGTAGGTGTAATGCTTGTGATAGTCCTTGATCGCCGTGGCCACCTGCTTCAGGGCGGGCGCCTCGGTTTGCGTCGCATTGGGGTTGGTGACGTCGGAATAGCTGAATGGCTTGAGCAGCACCATGACGCCGAAGGCCAGCACCACGATGTACTCGACCGACGCCTGTCCGCCGGAGAAGATGCGTCCGCGCCGCGTCCTCATGGCTGATCCACGTAGTTGAGCAGCACGTTCGATTCGCTGCCTGCCCGCGTCATGGTGACGCTCAGCTCGCGCAGGCCATTTTTCAGCACCATCACATCACCCTTCTGGTCGGGTTTATCCATGCGATAGTGAGTGGTGACGCGCCAGCCAAGGTCGCCCAGGTTGCGACGGTAGAAGTCGGCATTGGCCGCGGGAGAGAAGCCGTTCTTGAGCACCACGGTGCGCGCGGTCTTGCCGGCATCATTGTGGGCGATGTCATTGAGCACGGTGCTTCCCGGCAGCATGGGCAGCGCTTCCTTCACCACCTTGCCGTTGGGCGGTGCGGTGAGGCCCAGGAAGCCTTCGCTGCCGTCCTTGCCGAAGGGCTTGACCTGGACGGTAAAAAAACAGTCGCCGCGCAGTGAGGCAATGACCTGCCAGGGACCCAGCGGGTATTCGGCGGGGCCGCGAATCTCCTTGGTGGCGGCCCATTCCTTGCGATAGAAGGCCAGGATCTCTTCGGGCGGCGCTTTGCTTTCGATGCGGCGAATGCTCATGGGTATGCCGTTGTAGTCCATCTGCGGAGCCACCGCCTGCAGTTTGGCATTTTTCGGCGCCGGGAATTCCGGGCATGCGCGCAACGGGTCCTTGGCCGCCAATGCGGCGCCGGCAGCCAGCAGGAGCAGGAAGGCGAAGCCGGGAATCATTGCAGCCGGTCCGGCGGTACGCGGTCAACCTCGATGCGGCCGAGGTCGATGGTGCTGAGCTCAGGGAAGAATATCAGGGCGACCACCTTCAATACGCTCATGATGCCGGCGATGATGCCGCCGTCGTCCGGTTGCAGCAGCGAGGAGGGCGTCAGGCCGCGGGTCTGGTTGTAGACGGACATCTTCTTCTTCCCCGCTGCCGTGCTGTATTCGGCGTGCGAGCCGGGTCCGTTGGCACTCCAGCCGTTGGCCAGGATTACGTTCTTCGCGGAAAAGGCCATCTTGGTACCGGTGGCGAGGTAGTCGTCCACCGTGCAGGTGGCACAGGGGCCCAGTCCGGCCTCGGTGTTGTAGGCCACTTGCCTGACCGCGAGCTTGACCTCGGCGGTGTACAGGCCCCGCGTATCGACCATGAAATTGGAGACCACCGAGCCTGCATTGACCAGCGGCGTGATGAGGTCGTTGACCGTGCCGGGAGCCTTGTCGCTGGCCAGGGTGGCATCGTAGCTTCCCAGCGCGGTGTAGCCGCCGCGCGTGTTGTTGCTGATGTCGCCGTAGCTTTGCAGCAGGGTATTCCCGCGCCGGTCGCGCCAGAGCATCCTGGAGTTGCCGCCAATCCAGCCGCCTGCCGTCTTGTCGGTGTCCTTGAAGGCGGTCGTGCCGCTGTCGGACAGCAGGCGCGCGCCGATTTCGATGCGTATCTGCTCATCGGTTTTCTCGTTGGCATCCCACTTGTTGCTGAACGTACCGCCGGAGCCCAGGCCGAAACTTTCCGCGGCGGCGCCGCCGAACCAGACCGTGCGTTCCCAGGCGGCATAACGGGCGGCCTGCACCGTGTAGGTCTTGATGTCCTGGTACTTGGCGATGACCGGTATTGCGAGGAACAGCGGCACCAGCACCAGCGCCGCGGCGATCAGCGCCTCGACCATGGCCTGGCCGTCCTGACGGGAAGTGCTCCTGTGGTTCACAAGAGCCCCGCGCGGTGGATTTCCATCGAGATGTACTGCTCGATGAAGTCGTTGGGCATCAGGCGCGCCTGCCAGTATGGGTTGTAGAGGCTGCCCAGCTCGGTGGCGCCGGCGCTGCCGATGGTGCGCTTGAACCAGTCGAGCCCGCTGTCGGTCGTGGGTCGCGAGAAATAGACCTGGGCCTTGGAGAGGCTGCGCATCTTTCCCAGGTTGTCGAGCTTTCTTACCGGGGCGCCGTTTGCGGTAGCGAACTGCCCGGTGGCGGGGTTCTTCGGCATGTCGCTGACATTCTTTTCGACCTCGATCACCAGTGGCGGACCGGTAAGGTTTTCGGCGGCGATATCCTTCACGTCCATGTACTGGGTGAGGCCGCCAAAGGTGTTCGGGCTGAGCGTGAGCGAGGTGCCCGCGCCCTTTTCCTGCTGCATCGCGGCCGAGATCTTGGTGGTCCAGCTGCTCAGCGATTCGCCATAGGCATTGCTGGCGTCATGGCCAAAGTTGTTGTCCCCGCTGAGGACGTCCGGCTTGCTGAGTTGCTTGCCGGACTGCGCCGCGCCGTGCGATACGGGCACCCAGGGAGGCACGAAGGGAATCGGCAGGGGAATCGGAATGCCGAGAATGCTGATCCAGAAAATATCCAGGCCGGAAAAACTGGAGGCATCCATTGCAGTCCAGCTCCGCTTCGATTTCGATCCGGCGCCGCCGGGATGCGCATTGCCGTTGGCCGCGGGGGCCGGGGTTGGAGTGCGGGTGGTGGTCGGGCATCCCGCCGGCGGGGTCGTGCCGAAGCAGCGCGTATCGACCCATTGGCCTGCATTGCGGGCATATGCACCGGCAGGATGCGCGGCGTCGCCAAGCTGGACAGTACCCGTGTCGCCATCGCAGCCTGTGTAGCCTCCACCCGGAAGTTGGCTGTGATAGTCGACCACGAGCGGAGGCGAGGCGCTGGAAACCGGATTGCCGTTGCAATCCACGCCGGAGTCGCCGGTGCCGCCGCCGGTTCCCGCCGGGGCGCCGGTGCCCGCGTCGTTGGTGACCTTTAGTTCGGTGCCGCCACGGTGAAAGACGGGGAGGAACAGCGGGCCCGAGGTGTAGGGGATGAATACGGTCGGATCGACAAAAGTCAGGGGCGGGGCGTAGAAGAAGGCGAAACCCCAGGCGGGCTTGGTCGAGCGGTCGCGGGAAAAGTCGTCCAGGGAGTCCGTCGTCACCTGGGCAAAGCGCTCGGCATTCGCGCCATCGCCCCCCGCATCCATATTGGGGTTCTTGAATTCGGTGAAATTGAACCACTTGTAGAAGTGATAGCCGAGGTAGAACGCCGAACTGGTGGTCAGTTGAACCTTGTCATCGTTGGCCTTGAGGATGCTGCCGTCGCCGTCAAGGATGGAGAGCGGCCCCTTGAACAAGGTCACGCCCAGCATGTTGTCCAGGGTTTGGCCCAGGGAATCGAAGACGCCAAGGGTCTGCGTGACCGTCAGCGCGGTCGCGTAGTGGTAAACGCGCTGGCTCTCGCTATACACCCTGATCAAGCCGTCAAGCAGGGTGATGGCCCCCTTCATGAAGGTGGATCCCAGCTTGCCCTCGTCGAACACCCCAGCGACGGTGCCTATGCCCTTGTAGACCGTCTTGTAGAGGGATTTCAGCGTTCCCCCCGGCCAGATGTTCATCATCAATTCGTAGAGCACGCTGCGGCCGAGGTTGGCGGAGTCGTTGTTGTTGGTGAACGCCGACAGGTTGCGGAACCACGAGGTCAGACCGACGAACTGCGCCACGCCGACCTGGTTGGCGACCATGGCGCGGTTGGTGTACGCGGAAAAATTGTAGTCGCGCGCTTCGGCGAGCGCGGCACTGTAGGCGGCGGCGTCGGCCGTGTTCTGCAGCTTGATCTTCTCGATCGTCTGCCCGCCCATGCTGTACATGGCGAATAGCGCCAGGATCACCAGTACCGACGTGAACAGCGCAAAGACAAGAGCCTGCCCACGCTGCCGGCGTTCGGGACGCGCAGAGCGTGGCAGGCTCCTCAGTCTGCCGGGTCGCATGATGAAGTGAATGTCCATGCGAATCCCGCGAGCGGCTTGTTTCTCAGTTGCCGTAGGTACTCATCTTCTTGTCGGTGTTGGCGGCGGAACCCGCGGCAGCCGCAGCAGTCCCGGCCTGCTGGATTGCCGTCGAGGAGCCGGTGCCGGCAACTTCGCCTGCCAGGCCCGCCACCTGGTTGCGGATGGTTTTGCCGAACAGGGCATAGACACCGATGGCCGCAACCGCAATGAGGGCAACGATGATGATGTATTCAGTCATGCCTTGACCGCCCTGGCGGTTGGTCGTCAAACGGTGCAATAGGCTCTTCATGGCGTGTATCTCCAAGGGTGGAATGAAAATGACTTGTGACTTGCGTGCGACGACCGATGTCGGATGAGAGAATCCTGACTTCGCTCCCAACAATCGATCGCTCGGGACTATGATACCCGGATCGTTCAGGATTAAAGTGCATCGGGGCATTCCGACTATAAAGTAGGAGAATCCCGCAAGCAAGTACTTTGGATAATTGAATGGGATGTTTTTGCCAGGACCACCGACAGGAGGCACAATGACACGTTTGACAGTGTGGCGAATCTGGTCGGTGCCGGCGTTGTCGCTCTGGCTCTGTGCGGCTGGCATGACTCCGGCCTGGGCCGATTTTGCGGCCGGCAGAAAGGCCATGCAGGCCGGCGACCACGCTGGCGCGCTGAGGGAGTTCCAGGCTGCGGCAACGCGTGGCGACGCGCGGGCGCAGAACGACCTCGGCGTGCTGTTCGAACGCGGTTGGGGTGCCCGGCAGGATTTCGCCGAGGCGGCGGTCTGGTACCGCAAGGCCGCCGATCAGGGCTATTTGCAGGCGCAGACAAACCTGGGCTATCTCCACGAAACCGGTCAGGGGGTGGCGCGCGACTACGCGATGGCGCTTTCCTTGTACCAGCAGGCGGCGGAACGCAACTGGCCGCAGGCGCAGAACAATCTTGGCAGCCTCTACGAAAAGGGCCTTGGCGTTCAGCGTGACTACGCACGGGCCATGATCTGGTATCGCAAGGCCGCGGATCAGGGCTTGGCGCAGGCACAGACCAATGTCGGCTACATGCTGGAAACCGGGCGGGGCGTGCCGCAAAACGACGCGGCAGCCATGGCCTGGTACCGCAAGGCGGCGGATCAGGGCTACGCCCAGGCGGAAAACAACATCGGTGCGCTTCACGAGCGCGGGCGCAGCGTGTCGAAGGATCTGGCGACCGCCATTATCTGGTACCGCAAGGCTGTCGAAAAGAACAATCCCCAGGCGCAAACCAATCTGGGTTTCTCTCTACGCCTCGGGGCGCGGTGTGCCGCGCGATGACGCGCAGGCCGTGAGTCTCTTCCGCGCCGCAGCCGAACAGGGCTTTGCCCAGGCGCAAAGCAACCTGGGGTTCATGCTGGCCGAGGGCCGGGCCGTAAAGCGCGACTATGCGGCCGCCAAACTGCTCTACGAGAAGGCCATCGAACAGGGCCTGCCGCAGGCCATGATGCACTTGGCGGTGCTCTATGAAAAGGGGCGCGGCGTCGCCCAGGACGATGCCCAGGCCCTGACATGGTATCGCCGCGCTGCCGAGGCCGGCTACCGGCCGGCGTCGCAGCGGCTGTTCGCGGTCTACACCAATGGACAACTGGGCGAGCAGATCGATCCGGTGCGCGCCAAGCTCTGGGCCGACCGGGTACAGTAGGCGGTGCCGGCAACTTATGCGCGCCTGCTCCTGGTGCTGCCGGGGTGGCTGGCTTTCATGCTCTATCTGCCGGCGCTCACGCATGGGTTTGTCTGGGACGACAACTATTTCCTGACCCTTCTGCCCAACTTGCGCGACCCTGAACTGTGGTTGCGGCAGTTGTTCGAACCGCTGTTCGTCTCGCGCAACTACTTCCGCCCGCTGCCCCTGTTCAGCTTCGTTGTCGAAGCCTGGCTGGGCGGGCTTGATCCCTTTGTCTTCCATTTGACCAACCTGATGTTCCACGCCGCGAACACGACTCTGGTCGTCCTGCTGGCGCGGGCGGCGATACCGGCGGGAGGGATGGCGGCAGTTGGCGCGGGCCTGCTGTTCGCGGTACACCCGGCGCTGGTGGAAAACGTCGCATGGATCTCGGATCGCTTCGACCTGATGATGCTGTTCTTCGTGCTGCTGGTGCTGGTCTGCGAACACCATGTGGCGCGTCCGGCGATTCGTGCCGCAGTCGTCGGCCTGCTGTTCCTGCTGGCGCTGCTGTGCAAGGAGCCGGCGGTCGTCCTGCTGGCACTGCTGCCCCTGTGGCAGGCGCTGCGCTACACGGCGATGACCGACTGGCGGCAGGCGCTGCGCGCCTCCCGGGCGAATGGCGATGCCACGATCTGGGGCGCGCTGCTGTTGGCGCTGCTCTGTTACCTGGCGATACGCTACGCCGCCGTCGGCTTGTTGCACCAGGACGACTCGGCAATCGGCAAGGGCAGCGGTCTGCAGCATCTGTTGCTGGTCGGCAAGTCATTCGGGTGGTACGCAGTCCTCGCCTTGTGGCCTTTCGGGCAGACCTTGCCGGTACATCCGGCACCGACGCCGGTCGCGCTTGGCGACACATGGGCATGGCTGGGTCTGCTGGCGGGTGTCGCCGTCTGCGCGGCTCTGGTGTATTCGCTTGTATGCCGGCCGCAAGCAAGGCGAACTGCCTTGGCAGGCGCCATGGTGCTTGCGGCACTGGCGCCGGTATCGAATCTGGTGCAACTGACCATTGCCGACAATCTGGTGCATGACCGTTTCCTGATGCTTCCCATTGCCTGCCTGGCACTGTTGCTGGCGATGGTGTGGGAGGCGTACGGCCGGCGCATTGTCCCGGCCGTTCTCGCCGGCGCATGGAGTTTGGCCGCAGCGGTATCCGTTTCGAGTACCGTTCCGCACTGGGAAAGCAATCTGAGCTTGTGGCGCTGGGCTTACGCGCAGGAGCCGACATCGGAAATTGCCGGCCAGAACTACGTCGCCGCCCTCACTGATGCCGGGCACGACAAGGAAGTCGTTGCCGTCGCCCGCGTGCTCCTGGCCAACGGGCCGGAAGTTGCGTCGACCGCTGAAAACCTTGCGCTTGCCCTGGCACGGCAGGGACACTATGACGAGGCCGAGCGATTGGCGCGACGTGCGATCGAATTGTATGGATCAAGGCAGGGCGTGGCCAACGGCCGCCATGATCTGGGCAATGCCTACAACAGCCTGGGTTCCATTTACCTGCGGCAGTCGCGCCGGGACGAAGCGGAACAGGCCTTGCGTCGGGCCATTTCATTGACACCCCATTACAGCCAGGCACATTTCAACCTGGCGACGCTGCTCTATGAACGGGGCGATTGGAATGGCGGCGACAAGGCGCTGGCCCTTGCCGTTCGCTACAGCACGCCTGCGATGGCTGCGGTACGACAAAGCCTCGGGAACGAGAAGAAGACCCAGATGCAGGCAAAATCCAGCTGATGATGCTCGTTCGGCACAAGGTGATGGCGTGATGCGTTCGTGGGGCAACCTCGCCTTCGCTGCCGCGCGGGAAGTGGTGCGACTGCCATCGCGCAGCGCCTGCCTGCCTGCCGGCAGGCCGCTGCTGGCCTGGGGCAACGGCCGCAGCTACGGCGATGTCTGCGTCAATGGCGGCGGCACCACGATCCATACGCGCAGCCTCGATCGCTTCATGGCTTTCGATGCAGCGAGCGGCAGGCTGCGCGTCGAGTCCGGCGTGCTGCTGTCGGAAATTCTCGATCTGGTGACACCGCAGGGCTGGTTTCTGCCGGTGACGCCGGGGACGCGTTTCGTCACGGTCGGCGGTGCAATCGCCAACGACGTGCACGGCAAGAACCATCATCGCGAAGGCACCTTCGGCCGCCATGTGGTCGGCTTTGAATTGCTGCGCTCGGAGGGCGAACGACTGTACTGCAGCGCGACCGAAAACCCTGAATTCTTCGCCGCCACCATCGGCGGACTGGGGCTGACCGGCCTGATCACCTGGGCCGAGATCGATTTGCGCCGGGTATCGAGCCTTTCCATCATCCAGCGCCAGGAGCGTTTCCACGGCCTGCGGCAATTCTTCGACCTGAATCATCAGGCCGAACTGGATAGCGAGCACACGGTGGCGTGGATCGATTGCCTCGCCGCGCAGCCGCGCGGCATCATGATTTCCGGCAACCACGCCGAAAACGAAGACTCGTCGCCACGGCCGGCACGCGCATTGAACATTCCGCTGACGCTGCCGTTCTCGGTGGTGAACCGCGCCACCCTGAGCGCCTTCAACAACGCCTATTTCCATCGCCCGCTGGCGCAAGGGCCGGGGCCTTACGGGCCGTTCCTTTATCCGCTCGATGGCATTCTCCACTGGAACCGCCTGCACGGCCGTGCCGGTTTTTTCCAGTATCAATGCGTGCTGCCGGGAGGGGAGGCGCCCCTGGCGGAATTCCTGCAAACCATTGCCGCCTCGGGCGAAGGCTCGTTTCTCGCCGTGCTGAAAACCTTCGGCGATGTCGCCAGTCCCGGCATGTTGTCGTTTCCGATGCCCGGCTCCGATCTCGCCTTCGATTTCCCGAATCGCGGCGCCACCACGCTGCGGCTGTTTGATCGACTCGATGCCATTGTCGCCGCCGCCGGCGGCCGCCTGTATGCGGCCAAGGACGCGCGCATGCCGGCAGCACTTTTCCGCTCCGGCTATCCCGGCCTGGAGCGCTTCACGCAGTTTGTCGACCCCGCGTTTTCGTCCAGTTTCTGGCGTCGCGTCATGGAGCAGCAATGAAGAGCATTCTGATAATTGGCGCCACTTCGGCGATTGCCGAACACTGCGCCCGGCTTTGGGCCACGGAGGGCGCGAAGCTGTTCCTGGTCGGCCGCAACGCCGAACGTCTGGCGATGATCGCCGACGACTTGCGGGTGCGCGGGCAAGCACACGGCGTGCAGGCGGCGACCTTCGTCATGGACGCCACCGATACCGCCAGCCACCAAGCCATGCTCGATGCGGCGCTTGCGCACCTCGGCAAACTGGATGCCGCCTTGATCGCGCACGGGACCCTGCCCGACCAGAAGGCCTGCGAGGCATCGGTGGATATGACGCTGGCGGAAATCGCCGGCAACGGCCTCAGCGTGATTGCGCTGGCGGCCCGGCTCGCCAACGTGTTCGAGCGGCAGGGCAGCGGCTGCCTCGCCGCCATCGGCTCGGTCGCCGGCGACCGCGGGCGGCAGAGCAACTACACATACGGCGCGGCGAAAGCGCTGGTCGATCGCTTTTTCGAGGGCTTGCGCAATCGTCTGGCGCCGAAGGACGTCAGCGTGCTGCTGATCAAGCCCGGCTTCGTCGATACGCCCATGACCGCCGCCTTCGACAAGGGTGGCCCGCTGTGGGCGACGCCGGACCGCGTGGCGCGCGAAATCGTCGCGGCAATGGCATCGGGCAAGCAGGTGCTCTACACGCCGTGGTTCTGGCGCTGGATACTGCTCATCATCCGCCACATCCCGGAGCGGATATTTGTGCGGTTGAAGCTGTAGGGCTGGCCTCGCTTGATTCATTTGCTGGCCGGCCATCGCAATCCTCGGCACGATCCACCAAAGTCGGCGCTGGCGATACGGCGGTTTCAGGTTGTCAACAGATGTTTGGCTTTTCCGCTTGCTCGGCTGCTTCGTGCCCTAAGCGGAAGCTGCTGATCTTAGAAAGCAGCCTTTCAATATCTGAATTCACTGGCCTGCGCGGCTTTTCGCGCAGGCCAGTGGAATGATGAATTAGACCTTAGAACCAATTTAAGCCCCCTACCAACTGCAGGTACTCTGTTGCCACCTTGTCAAAGCGCTCGAAATCTCCGCCAAACATTCCAGCCCTAAACGGTGGCCATGATTCTTTCCGCGATCTTGCGTCCTTGATGATCCTGGCAAGTGGGCCGTTATCCCTGTTTCGATTCTTCCAGCCAAAGCGACCGATCGGTCCCCAAACTCTCCCGTTCTTCGCCATTTCGATATCGGCTATTGCGAGGGCAAAGAAGACCTCAAACTCATCGAAGGCAGTTTCATAGTTCTTGCCAAGAAAGAAAGTGTCATCCAATCTTGGCTGAAGGATTTTGAACAAGTATTCGCTGTGTGGCGCGTAATGTCGCTCGTGCCCTGGGATTTGCTTGAAGGCGTTCATGCGAGTTAGTTCGAGGAGTCCGTTGGAAATGGCTTCGACGAATGTGTCATTCTTGTCGCGATATTCGCTACTAGGTAGTTGAGTGTAAAAAAGGGCCGCAAGATTGTCGTAGCGCTGTGCATCTATCGCGGCGATACCTGCTGTATAGAGTTCCAAAATCAAGGGATACCAGCGAAGCTCTAACCAAATTGTGAGCCCACCGCGGGACTCAAGGCGATCACTAGAGCGAGCAATGCATTTCTGCATAGTGCTGGTATGAGTCGTCTTTCCCCAATGCGCGATGCACGCAAGTAACAAAGATAAGTCAGCCGCCGAATCTTCGTACCTGCTGATCCGATCAAGCATTTCTTCCTTTGTGAATTGTCCTGATGTAGGAAAGCTATCTTCGGACGTGATTGAGAGAAAGCGACGAACTTCGTTAGCAAGCAAGTCATGTAGTTCAATTGCACTCGAATCGTTCGAAAGCAGTTTCTTCGCTCGCTTTACCTTTTCGAGGATTCCCTCTTCCGTCGGTTCATCCATTGCAAAGGGGATACTTATTAAGCGGTCGTCGTCTCGCTCTTCAGAAGCTTCTAATGCTGAGAGACCAGGCGCAATTAGAACAAGGTCACCATCACCATCGAAGTGACCGTAGTGCGGCGTCTGATTTGAATTCTTGTCGGTGGCAACTCGGTTGTACACATAGGCCATCAGTCCGGCCGCAGTAATTACGCCGTCTTCGGTGGCAGCCTTGCCTCTCATTCCTTCAAGTAGATGGCCCGTGAAAACCGAGTGATTTGGAAGTGGGCCGCCAGAGTCTGCAACGACTTCATCGGCTTTCCCAGCAGTTAGCACCTGCCGGGAGTGCCGAAGCATCATGTCTTTCAAGAACCGAGCACCGCCAGGTCCGATGCTTCTAGTCAATGCCAAGCCACCGTAGCATGCATCCATGATGAATAGGACGTGCTTGGCGCGGACAAGCTCGGAGTTTCTAGTGAATTCGTCCCAACGAATAAATGTCGAAAAATCCGCCATATCCGCGTCGTGGGGAACCAAGTATCCAATTTCACCACGCGATCCGGTTCGTGTATGTCCGTGGCCTGCGTAGAAGACAACTAGGCGCTCATCTACATCGATGTCTTCGCGTGAGAACCGAAGAAATGCCCTCAGGATTGATTGTCGAGTTGCCGCCTCGTTGACTAGGTATGTGATCTCGTCAGTCTCAAACCCAAGGGAGTCAACAAGCGTTTGGCGAAACTCGTCGGCATCACTTACTGCGTATTCAAGCGGAGGGGCTTGCGTATATTGATCAATCCCAATTACGAGCGCCCGGCTACGGGTGTAGTGGGTCTTCAGAAGAAATCGTGGGTCGCGCATAGATCGAGGGGTCTAAGGTCCAGCAGTTATTCAGCCGCAGAAACGGCCAAGCAAATCAGCCAAAAGGGTCAGAGACATTTAGCTTTTCGAAACGACTTCGACCCCATTGAGTTACATTTTCTGCGGCCATGGGAAAAAATCCCATGCTTGCCGATTTAGTTGGCATCTCAGCCTTCCTCGAAATAGTCCGAGTCAACGCGCTTTACAACGTACGATGCAGAGACTGAAACGCCAACATCGAAGTCAGTCATGAGACTGGCTAATTGGTTTCCATCGATGAGTACGACCTTTGTATCGATTCTGGAGGCGTAGTCCACTGCCTCGGCGGTGTAGGTCGAAGTTGTGATGAAGACCCCCTTCCTCGCTCGTTGGCCCTGAAGCGCGCCAACGAATTTCTGAATCTCAGGCCTACCAACCGATCCTTGCCACCGCTTCGCTTGAATAAAAATAGTGTCTAAGCCGAGACGATCTTCCTTGATGATTCCGTCGATTCCTCCGTCGCCAGTTTGACCGATGCGTTCACCAGCGTCCTTGCGAGAGCCGCCGTAACCCATTTTGACCAGAAGTTCTACGACGAGTTGCTCAAAGAAGGACGGCGAACAGGACAAAATTCGTGACAGTAGTTCCTCCGCAAGTTGCTCCCGCAATCCTTGATATGCAAGTTCTATTGCCTCTTCGGGCGTGGTCGGGGAAGTTGAAATCTCGGACGTGGTAGCAGGGCTGTTCTCCGGCTTAGAGGCATCGCGAAACTCGATGAACTCGGCAAACTGCTCTAAGTACTTGACGTCAATCCGCTTTGGAGAAGAGGCCAGCGCTTTTGTTCCTCTATCGGTGATTTTGAATACGCCCCGCTTCGGCGCCTCAATGAGTCCAGCTTTCTTCAAATAGGTCCGCGCCCAACCGATACGGTTCTTGAAAATGCCTTGCTGCCCGCTTGGGAGAAGCTCTGCGCGCTCGGCCGATGTCAGATTGAAATGACCCGCAAGAGCATCCTCGGCGTCCCGCAAGGTATGGTCACTTCCATCGCTTAAGAAGCTCAAGAACGGAAGCATGCAAGATTGGTAGTCGGGAATAGGCATGATCGAAAGATACGTGCTCGAAGGATTGGAGATACCGAATGGTAATTCGCATACTACTCCATGCCGAATGACTGCTATCGGCATTGACATCCACCGGCAGCTCTTGGCCGCCAAGAGTTTTTCAGCAGCAGTGCCCATTACGAAACGTCGACAATCTTGAGGCCGGCCTTGCGTGCTGCTGAAAGTTGCCGATGGTCGGCGGACACAAAGACATCTGGTTTGCAGGCCAGTGCGCATGCAACATGGAGAGCATCCATCGCCCGAAGTGGATGCAATTCCAGCAGCGACACAACCGAGGCCAGAACCTCCGACGTAATCTGGCAGACATCGGCATCCGCCAAGTCGGCCATTGCGTCCCCCTTTAGTTGCAGGTAAGCGGCTTTGGCGAGCTTCTTTTCTCGCACGAGGCGGGACAGAGTGGAGACCAGTTCCGGCAAGCAGATGACGCTGACGACAAGGCTATCTGCCTGTTGGCACATCGCCAATACCTTATCCGATCCCTGCTCGGCAACATAACGTTTGGCAAACGCGGACGTATCCAGAAACACCTTCACGCCGAATCATCCCGATCGCTCAGTATTTCCCGACTCAAGGACAGGCCTTTGACCGTCAATGGCGCGCCTTGTCTTTTCCAGGACGGAACCCCGGAATGGATAGGCACTATCTCGGCGATAGGTTTTCCGTTACGGAAAACGCGAACCGTATCGCCGCCTTCGACGGCGTCGAAATAGTCCTTGGCGTGATTGCGCAACTCGGTGAACGTGGTTTCTCGCATGGCACACTCCTGTACAGAAGTGTACATCATAATGTACAGTTCTCAGGCGTGTCAATTAGCAAGGGGCTAACGAATATTGCCTGCCCCAATGTACATGGAATGGCAATCTCTAACGGCTGGCTATGGCCTGGATTTTCCTGTCGAGTTTTGATCCTGATGGTCGCAACCGCAGCTTGGAGACCTTGGCGGTTTGCCAATAGTCGGCGCTGGCGATACGGTGGGCACCTTGCCGATTGGCGGTAGCTTTGATGGGTACGCAAACCGGACGTCTCAAGCGGCGCTTGTTTGCCAGATGTCTGGCGGAAGCGGTGAGATTCGAACTCACGAACGTCTTGCGACGTTGCCGGTTTTCAAGACCGGTGCATTCAACCGCTCTGCCACGCTTCCGTTGGGCCGCGAATTTTAGCACCGCGGACGCCCGTGCCCGGCGCCGCGCCTAGCTGGTTTTCGAAAAATCCGGCTTGCGCTTTTCGAAGAAGGCGGCGAAGGCTTCCTTGGCATCGGGCGATACCAGGCGCTGCTTGAAGACGTCGGCCTCGACGTTCATGGTGTCGTTGATCAAGGCCTGCTGCGCGCGTTTCATCAATTGCTTGGTGAGGCGCAGCGACTCCGCCGGCTGTGCGGTCAGCTTGCGGCAGCGCTCGAATGCATGGTCCAGCACTTGCCCGTCGGGCAGTACGGCGTTGACGATGCCGGCGTCGAGCGCCGCCTGCGCGGAGAAAACTTCGCCCAGCATCAGCATCTCCGCCGCGCGCGCGTGGCCGGCGCACAGTGGCAGCAACAGGCTCGACGCAGCTTCCGGCGTCAGGCCGAGGTTGGCGAAGGGCAGGGCGAAGCGGGCCGAACTGCCCGCGTAGGCCAGGTCGCAGTGGAGCAGCATGGTGGTGCCGACGCCGATCGCGACGCCTTCGACCGCGGCGACAAAGGGCTTCTGCAAATTGGCGAAGCCTTTGATGAAGCGGAATACCGGCGCGTCTTGCTCCATCGGCGGCGTTTCAAGGAAATCGGCCAGATCGTTGCCCGCCGTGAAGTTGCCGCCCGCGCCGGAAATCAGGATCACGCGCACTGCCGGGTCGGCCTCGGCGGTTGCCAGCGCGTCGGCCAGCGTCCGGTACATTGCGGCGGTGAGCGCATTCTTCTTTTCCGGGCGCGCCATTTCAATGTGGAACACGCCATCGGCCGTTCCGATGCGGACTGCCTGGCTCATTTCTTGGGCTTCGACATGAAGGCTTCCATGCCCGCTTTGCGGTCCTCATTGACTTTCTGCGCGTGCGGCCGCTCGCCGATCAGCTTGATGTAGGGCTTGGCCTGCGGCAGGAATTCATCAAGGAAATCGCGCCCGTAGATCTTGCGCGTCGCCTGGCTGACGAGGGGCAGATGCACCCATGCCGCACAATCGGCGTGGGTGAAGCTGTCGCCACCGATGAAGGGCGCAAAGCGGGCCAGTCGCGCCAGGCTCTTGAGGCCTTTTTCGAGCAGTACCGCGACTTCCTGTTTGGTTTCCTCGGAGACCGTACCGCCAAAAAAGGCTTCCGCATACAGGCGCCGGGCCGGCAGTTCGATATGCAGTTCAAGGTGCTCGATCAGTTCGCGGCATTTGGCGCGCTCGAAAGCGTCGCGCGGATAGAGCGGGGGCTCGGGCCAGCTGTCTTCGATGAACTCGGTGAGCACCTGCGATTCGCTGAGCACGCCTTTCGCCGTGCGCAGGAAGGGCACCTTGCCCATCGGCGACTCGGCGAGCATTTCTTCTTTTTGCGAAGTCATGACGAAGGCTTCGGCGAAGGGAACGCCTTTCTCCAGCAGGGAGAGCTTGACCTTGTTGTAATAGTTGCTGACGGCGAAGCCGCAGAGGGTGATGGGTGTAGTCAATTCATGCTCCTGGGAAGCGATAATCACGCAGCCGCTCGCGCAGCTGCAACTTGGACAATTTGCCGGTGGCCGTGTGCGGCAGGTCATCGACAAAAATCACATCGTCGGGGATCCACCACTTGGCGACCTTGCCTTCGTAGAAGGCGATCAGTTCGTCGCGAGTGACTTCATGCCCGGCCTTTTTGATCACCACCAGCAGCGGACGCTCGTCCCATTTCGGATGGGCCGCGCCGATGACGGCGGCTTCGGTGACCGCCGGGTGGGCGACGGCGATGTTTTCGAGGTCGATCGAGGAAATCCATTCGCCGCCCGACTTGATGACGTCTTTCGAGCGATCAGTGATCTGCATGTAGCCGTCCGCATCGATGGTGGCAACGTCGCCGGTGGGGAACCAGCCGTCGACCAGGGCGTCGCCGCCTTCGCTCTTGAAATAGCCGCTGGTGATCCACGGCCCGCGCACCATCAGGTCGCCGAAGGCCTTGCCGTCATGGGGCAGGGCGTTGCCGTCGCCGTCGACGATCTTCATTTCGACGCCGAAGATGCTGCGGCCCTGCTTGACGCGAATTCGGTCGCGCTCCTCCGCCGACAATGCCAGATGCTTCTGCTTGTAGGTGTTGACCGTGCCCAGCGGGCTCATTTCGGTCATGCCCCAGGCATGGAGCACGGTGACGCCGAATTGTTCGTCGAAGTTGCGGATCATGGCCGGCGGTGCCGCCGAGCCGCCGATGACGAGGCGCTTGACGGTGGACAGCTTGAGCTTGTTGGCTTGCAGGTATTGCAGCAGGCCGAGCCAGATGGTCGGCACGCCGGCCGACATGGTGACGCCTTCTTCCTCGAACAGCGAATACAGGCTGGCGCCGTCGAGGTGCGGCCCGGGCATGACCAGTTTGGCGCCGGTCAGCGCGCAGGCATAAGGCAGGCCCCAGGCATTGACGTGGAACATCGGCACCACGGGCAGGATGCAGTCGCGCGCGGAGGCGCCCAGCCCGTCGGGGATGGCCGATCCGTAGGCATGCAGCACCGTCGAGCGGTGGGAATACAGCACGCCTTTCGGATTGCCGGTGGTGCCGGAGGTGTAGCACAGCGAGGACGCCGTGTTCTCGTCGAACTCCGGCCATTCGTAATCGTCGCTCTGGGCCGCCAGCAGGTCTTCGTAGCAGTGCAGGTTCGGAATCGGGTTGGCCGGCATTTCCTCGCGCTTGCATAGCGCGATCCAGCCCTTGACGCCGGGGCAATGCGGCACCAGGGCCTCGATCAGGTTGGCGAAGTTGACGTCGAAAAAGATGAAGCGGTCGTCGGCGTGATTGGCGATATAGGCGATCTGCTCTGGGAACAGGCGCGGGTTGATGGTGTGGCAGATCGCGGCCATGCCGGAGACGGCGTAATAGATCTCGAAATGGCGGTGGGAATTCCACGCCAGAGTGCCGATGCGATCTTCGGCCTTGACGCCGAGCGACAGCAGTACGCGCGCCAGTTGGCGCGAGCGGCGATGGGCATCGTTGTAGGTGTAGCGATGTGTGCCGCCGACCGCCAGGCGGGATACGATTTCAGTATCGGCGTGATTCTGGCCGGCATGTCGCAGGAGCCCCGAAATCATCAGCGGGCGGTTCATCATCAAGCCTTGCATTTGTTCTGCTCCTCTCTGTTGTCCTGGTCATGCGCCAGATTTGCCGGCAACCATAGCATTGGAATTCGCGGGAGACAATCGGCAATTGCGCTGATCGCAAAGGCGAGGAAATAATGCGGTGAAATATTCCGCGTGGCGGAACAAATCCGGGCTTCGTGATGTTCGCAGAGCGTTCTAAGCGAGGTCGTCGCGCGTTGCATCCGCCCAGCAGTTGGGGGTCTCGTAGAGGCGGATACGCTCAAGATGCAGATGGTTGCCGTAGCTGTCGCGGTACAGCGGATCGAGGATCGAGAAGGCGATGCGCGCAAGGTTTTCCGCCGTTGGCACGGCGTCGAGCACGACCGTCTTGTGTCCCGGTACGCTGGCGAGATAGTTCATGACAGATTCATCGCCGCGCCAGACCAGGAAGGCATGGTCCCAGAGGTCGACCACATGCTGCTTGGCGATGGCCTTGACCTCGGAGAAATCCATCACCATGCCGTCGTCCGGACGTCCGGCGGCGTCGATGACGCCGCCACCGAGGGTTATTTCCAGCGCATAGCGGTGCCCGTGCAGGTGGCGGCACTGGCTTTGATGATTCGGAATTCGATGGCCCGCATCGAATTCGAGGCGGCGGGTTATACGCATGGTCGGGGTGGCCGTGTTTGTGGCAAAGTGGTCGCAAATGCGCGCGGACGGGTCGGCGCGCATTATAGCTGGCCGGCGTCGCCGTCCCGCCAGCGCCGACTTTCCGTTGTTTCGCTACTCTCGATTTGCCATGCCCCGCATTTTGCTCAAGACCGAAGACCATTCCCGCGACAGCAGCGGCATGCGCTATGTCTATCCGGTGATTTCGCGCCGGGCCGGCGGCGTTTCGGTCGGCATCAACCTGAACCCTAACAATGCCTGCAACTGGCGCTGCATCTACTGCCAGGTTCCCGACCTGAAGCGCGGCGGGCCGCCGCCGATCGACCTGGCTTTGCTGGAACGGGAACTCGACGATTTCCTGAACTGGGTTTGTTCCGGCGATTTCATGACCACGCGTGTTCCCGAGGGTGCTCGCCAACTGGTCGATGTGGCCTTTTCCGGAAATGGCGAGCCGACCAGCGCGGCGGAATTTCCCGACGCCGTGGCGCTGGTCGAGCGCGTGCTCGCCAGGCATGGTCTGGCCGGCAAGCTGATCGTGCGCCTGATCACCAATGGCAGCCTGCTCGATCGCAAGGCCGTGCAAGCAGGCATTGCGCGAATCGGCCGGGGCGGGGGTGAAGTCTGGTTCAAACTCGACGCGGGTACGTCGGCCGGCATGGCGCGCATCAACGGTACCCGCGCCCGGCCCGACGTCGTGGCGCGACGCCTGGCGTGCTGCGCCGCGCTGGCGCCGACCTGGGTGCAGACCTGTGTGTTCCGTATGGATGGCGCCGCGCCCGCCGAGCAGGAATTGCAGGCCTGGCTGGCGCTGCTGTCCCCTGCGGCCCCGGCGCTGGCCGGCGTGCATCTGTACAGCCTGGCGCGGCCGTCGCTGCAAAAAGAAGCGCCCCGGTTGGGGCGCCTGGAAGCGGGATGGATGGAGGAATTGGCGGATCGAGTCCGCCAGCTTGGGCTGACGGTTCGCGTCAGCCCCTGATGCGGGGGCTCGCTCTGCGCGCCGGGGAATCCGCTTCGCGGGCCGGCGTCGAACGCCCTTCTTACTTCTTGCTCTTGAGTGCGGCCTTGGCGTCCTTCTTCAGGTCCTTGAACAGGGCCGGCTTGGCCGAGCGCAGGTACTCGACGACTTCAAAGTCTTCGCGCTTGACCTTCTGGATATCGATCTGCTCGACGTGCACCAGGCGCAGCAGTTGCTGAACCGGACGCGGCATGTTGCGTCCGCTCTCGTAACGCGAGCCGCCACTCTGGGTGACGCCCAGCTTGGACCAGAATTGTTGTTGGTTCATGCCGAGCTTGCGGCGAAGTTCCCGGGCATCGATCTTGTCGGTGGCTTTCATTTTCAACTCCTTCGACTGAGTGTCATCAAGCAAATGTAGTGGGGTGTCGGAGGCACCCGATGGCTATTACCGAAGTAATATGCCTGCACTATAGGATAAATTCCTTCGCCATACAAGAAAAATTGTGACGGCATTAGTACGTGGGAATAACACGGGTGCGGCAACGGGTATTCGCCGGCGCTTGTCTGGCGGCGCGGACTATCGGGTAAAATTGCGCGTTTTCCAACTCACGAACCACGGCAATGGCTTTGATTGTTCAGAAATACGGCGGCACATCGATGGGCTCGCCCGAGCGCATCCGCAACGTCGCCAAGCGCGTCGCGCGCTGGAAGGCGCAGGGGCATCAGCTGGTGGTGGTGGTATCCGCCATGAGCGGCGAAACCAATCGCCTGATCGCCCTGGCCAAGGATGTTTCGCCGCAGCCCGACGCGCGCGAGCTCGACGTGATGATTTCCACCGGCGAGCAGGTCACGATCGCCCTGCTGGCGATGGCGATCCGCGATCTCGGCCTCAAGGCCAGGAGCTACACCGGCGGCCAGGTCAAGGTGTTGACCGACAGCACCTTCACCAAGGCGCGCATTCTCGAAATCGACGACGCCAACATGCGCCGCGATCTCGACGACGACACGGTGATCATCGTCGCCGGTTTCCAGGGCGTTGACGCCGACGGCAACATCACCACGCTCGGGCGCGGCGGCTCGGATACCTCGGCGGTCGCCATGGCGGCCGCGCTGGCGGCCGACGAATGCCAGATCTACACCGACGTCGACGGCGTCTACACCACCGACCCGCGCATCGTGCCCGAGGCGCGCAAGCTCGATCGCATCACCTTCGAGGAAATGCTCGAAATGGCCAGCCTCGGCTCCAAGGTATTGCAGATTCGTTCGGTCGAATTTGCCGGCAAGTACAAGGTCAAATTGCGCGTGCTCTCCAGCTTCGAGGAAGAAGGCCAGGAGACCAGCGGCACGCTCATCACTCTTGAGGAAGACACCACCATGGAACAACCCATCATCTCCGGCATCGCCTTCAACCGCGACGAAGCCAAGCT
Organism: Sulfuritalea hydrogenivorans sk43H; assembly: GCF_000828635.1. GTDB lineage: Bacteria > Pseudomonadota > Gammaproteobacteria > Burkholderiales > Rhodocyclaceae > Sulfuritalea > Sulfuritalea hydrogenivorans. Next base: position 2,461,156 of record NZ_AP012547.1, on the reverse strand, counting down.
GACCGTGCTCGGTGTGCCCGACCGGCCCGGCATCGCCTACCAGATCCTCGGCCCGATCGCCGACGCCAACATCGATGTCGACATGATCATCCAGAACGTCGGCCACGACGGCACCACGGACTTTTCCTTCACCGTCAATCGCAGCGAGTTCGCCCGCACCAAAAAGCTGCTGGAAGACCAGATCAAGCCGCACATCGGCGCGCGCGCCATCGAGGGCGACAACAAGATCTGCAAGGTCTCCGCCGTCGGCGTCGGCATGCGCTCGCACCCCGGCGTCGCCAGCAAGATGTTCCGCACCCTGGCCGAGGAAGGCATCAACATCCAGATGATCTCCACCTCCGAGATCAAGATTTCGGTGGTGGTCGACGAGAAGTACCTTGAGCTGGCCGTGCGCGTGCTGCACAAGGTGTTTGAACTGGATCAGCAGCCGGCTTGAATTTTCTGCCGTGCAAAGAACGGACCCCGGCCTTGTGCCGGGGTTTTCGTTTCTGGAATGCTAGAACACGCCCATTGCCAGCCCGCCCGCCAGCGTCGCGCCCAGTTCCCGGCAACGGTCGAGGTCCGCCGCGGCTATGGTTTTCGGCGCAAGAATCCGTTCCGGCGTCTGCGCGTGGGTACAAATGATCAGCGGGTCGGCCACGGCCCGCAGGCGCCAGCCGGTAGCGATGCGCTCGATCTGCCGCGCCGCATTCTGACCGTCGCTGCCGGCGCAGATCAGCGCCGCGTAGGGCCGGCCGTTGATTTGATCGAGCGCCGGGTAGTAGCAGCGGTCGAAAAAATCTTTCATCAGTCCCGAGACTGCCGCGAGGTTTTCCGGCGTGGCGAACACATAGCCATCGGCGGTCAGCACGTCCGTCGCTTGCGCGGTGGCGGCATGCAGCAGGCGCGTCGTGACGCCGCTCTCCGTGGCGGCGCCGGCGACTAATGCCCGCGCCATCTGTTCGGTGCCGCCGGTCATCGAGTGGTAGACGACGAGAAGGGTTTTCATGCGAAACGATGCGTCCAGTTGCGTTGGTCAGCTTGCGGGTTTGCCGCCGAGGGAATGCAGGAGTTCGCGTGCATTCTGGAGATCAAGCGTCCCGAAACCTTCGGTGAACCAGTGATAGACCTCTTCCAGCAGGCATCGAGCTTCATCCCGCTTGCCCTGCGTTTGCCACAGTCGGGCCATGCTCATGGCCGCGCGCAACTCCAGCGACTTTGCATGCTGTCCGCGGCTGATCTCGAGCGCCCGGTGGAAACAGGCCTCGGCTTCGCATGCATTTTCCAGCCCGCGCAGCGACTCGCCCTTGAGACGGTGCAGTTCGGCGTCGACGTGATGGTCGCCGATTGCGCTGCCTGTTGCCAGCGCATTCTCATTCACGCTCAGCGCGGCATCGAAGAGCTCCAGGGCAACGTATGCATCGACCAGCGGTTCGAGGACGACCAGCGTCACGCCACCCATCGCCGCGCGCGTTGTTTCGACACAGTGCTGCAGTGACTCGATGCCGTCGTGCTTGCCTTGCATGACCCGTGCCCAGCCGCTCGACAGCATCGCGCCGATTTGCCACAGCGGAAAGCCGTGCTGGCTCGCCACTTCGAAGGTTTCCTTCGCCAGCGACAGTGCCTTTGTCGGCAGGCGCAGGCGGCAATGGAGGATTGCGGCGAACGTCAGCGCATATGCCAGGCTGTAGGGATGCCCAAGGCGTCGCGCCAGGACCAGGGTTTTGCGGCTCGTCTCGCGCGCCTGGTCGGGAAAGCCGAGAAACCACAGTACCCACGAGAGATAGGAACCAGCGGTGACTCCGGCATCTTCGCCGAAATCGGCGACATGACGTTTGTGATGGGCGGGAAGGCAGGTCGCCACGGCATGTTCCAGATGCTCGCGCGCGGCGTGGAAATCGGCCTGCCAATACAGGGTGTCGGCGACCGCGAAATGGCCTTGCGCGGCATGGATCGGGTCGTCGTCTTGGTCTGCCATGCGCAGCAGCCGGTGCGCCAGTTCAAGGGCGTGCGGGTAGCCGTCGCGCGAACTTGCACTGGCCCACAGTCCCCATATCGCCGGAAACATGTCCGGCCCGCTTTCCTGCCAGTCGCACAGGGCCATCGCTCGCGCATACGCCGCCGCGCCTTCCGCCGAGGCGTAACCCTGGGTCGCCGTTGCCGCCGAGCCGAGGCCGATTTGCAGATCGAGTTCCATGCGCAATCTTTCCGGCCCGGCCGGAAGCGCCTCGATCAACGCGAGGCCCGACTTGAAATGTGCCAGGGCTTCCTGGCTCGCCGAATGCTGGCTGGCCAGCTTCCCGGCGGCGATCCAGCAGGTCACCGCTTCGCGCGCTTCTCCGCCCGCCGCCCAGTGCTGCGCCAGGACTTCGGGCCGGATGCCGGTTCCGGCGGCTTCCAGTGCGGCGCCGATGCGGCGGTGGGTCGCCGCCCGCTCGTCGCGTGTTTGCGATTGATACGCGGCGTCGCGAATCAGCGAGTGCCTGAAATGCATGTCGCTGCGGATGTCGCCCAGCAGCAGTCCCGCATCCCGCAATTGGCCCAGCAGCGCCTTCAGTGTCGCATCGTCGAAAGGGGCTATCTTGCGCAACAAGTCGACGCTGAATTCACGCCCGATGGCCGCCGCCAGTTGGGCCACGGTCTTTGCTTCGCCCATGCCGTCGAGGCGGGCCATCAGCAGGTCGTGCAGGGTGCTCGGAATCGCCGGCTGGTCCGTGGCGGCGATCTCGCGCGCCAATTCCTCGGCGAACAGCGGAATGCCGTCGGCGCGCTCGATGATGCGGGGGATCGAGGCCGGGGGAATCTCGGGCGCCACGGCTTTTATCAGCACTGCCGTATCCGCGTCGTTCAAGGCATTCAGGGTCAGCGTCGGGACCAGATTCTCGTCCCAGGAAGGCTTGAACCCGGGTCGGGCGGCGAGCACCGTGAGTATCGGCACCCCCGGCGTCCGCTGGATGAACAGGTTCAGCAGTTCGAGCGTCGATGGATCGGCCCAGTGCAGGTCTTCCACCACCAGCAGCATCGGCTGCCGGGAGGCGAGCAGGCACAGGCGATCGAGCAGGATCGCAAGCGTTCTCTCGCGCTGCTGCTGCGGCGACGAGGCCGGCTCCCGGTAGGGCGCCCGCACCGGCAGCCCCAGCATCCGGGCCAGCAGCGCAACGGTGTCCGGATCGTTCTTCGGGTAGTTCGTTTCGACATAGGCCGCCAGCTTGTCGAATTTCGACGCCGGTGAATCCTCCGACGAAAAAGCCAGGGTGAATCCGAACAGCGCGGTCAGGGGATGAAACGGCGACTGGCTGTGTTCGGGAACGCAGCGCAGTTCGCGCACCCTGGCGGCCGGGTCGGGGATGGCGTCCTTCAGCGCCAGCACCAGGCGCGATTTGCCGATCCCGGCCTCGCCCCGCAGCAGCACGAATCGCCCCTTGCCGGCGAGTGTTTCCCGCCACAGCGCGAGCAGGCTGGCAATTTCCCGCTTGCGGCCGATCAGCGGCGTCAGCGCGGATGCGGCTTCGAGACGGTCGCGCGCGCCGCTTTCGCGGCTGACCCGAAAGACTTCCAGCGGACGCGTGACGCCCGACAAGTGTTGCTGGCCCAGGCTCAGGCAGTCGAAATAGCCCGCCACCAGGCGCTGCGTTGCCGCGCTGATCGCCACTTCGCCGCGATCGGCCAGTTGCCGCAGGCGGATCGCCAGCCCGGAGGTGGCGCCGATGGCGTCGGGCACCTGGCGATCGCCGCTGATCACCATTCCGGTGTGCACGCTGGCGCGCAACTCGAGGCCGGCGAATGCCGTGCGCGTCACTTCGAGCGCGGCCTGCACCGCCAGGCGCGCCGCATTCTCGCTGGCCCGCGGATAGCCGAAATAGGCCAGCAGGCTGCCGCCGCGGATCTGCACCAGATATCCCGACTTGTCGCGGATGATTTCGCTGCATAGTGCCTGCGGTTCGCGCAGCAGCGCCAGGGCTTCGTCCGGATCGTCGACGCCGACCGCAACCAGTTCGCAGTAGAGCACCGTGACTTGCCGCCGTTCCGCGGCGGCCGGCGGCGGGGCGGCCACGGGGAGGGCATCCGCCATGCGGCGCCGGTCGGGCGACAACTCGCCGCGCTGGATGCGCTCGGCGAGCATGTGGGTTTCGTCCGAAGGCAACACGCTCAGGTCTTTCTTCAGCGTGCGGCAAAAGGCTTCGTGCCGGGCAAGCGCATTGGCGCGCTGTCCGTTCAGGGCAAGCAGCCGCATCACCCGTCGCAGGCCTTCCTCGTTCCACGGCTCCAGTTCCAGGAAGCGCTGCGCGAAGGGCAGCGATTTGTCGCAGGCCCCCATTCGCTCATGGCAGTCCGACAGACGGACCAGCCGGCCGAGGGCATGCAGGTGCATGGCTTCGCGCTGGACTTGCAGCCATTCTTCAAAGCCGGGGCATTCGGGCAGCGCGAATCCGTCCATGAATTCGCCGCCAAGCAGCCGTTCCATGGCTTCCATGCCGGCAATGCACGACATGCAGTGCGCGGGGTCCGGCGTTGCCGGGCAAGGGGAGGGGGCGGCGGAAAACTCGACGGCATCGACCGCGAGGCCGGCTTCGGGGTCAAGGCGAACGGATTCCCGGTCGACTCGCAACAAGGGCGTTGCCGGGCTGGCCGCGTTGAGTGTCTGGCGCAGGCTGTGGAGGATCTGGCGCAGGTTGGCCAATGCCGCGTCGTGGGCGAGGTCCGGCCAGAACATCGAGGCCAGTGACGATCGCGTATGCGTCCGGGCCGGCTCCATCGCCAGGTAGGCCAGCAGCGCGCGCCCTTTCTCGTAGGCCAGCTTGCACGGTTCCCCGTCGCGATCGAGGGTGAAGCCGCCGAGCAGGCGCAGCTGGAGTCGCGGTGAGGAATTCATCGTTGTTGTGAATGTGGCGGCAAAAAAGCCCTTCGGGCTCCGCTAACGATCCGCTAACGGCTGTACGCAATTATAGGAGCCAACGCCAGCGGAGGACGATCGGAATCGATAAACAACCCGCTTGGTTGGCGCACATTGTTCATGGTGCAGGCAATGCAAAAGGAATTTCACGGAGTTGCAAGCGGAACCGGCAAGAGTCGGCGCTGGCGAGACGGCGACTGGCGGTTTGCCGGAGGCACCGGTTGTGAACGGACGGTTCGCCGCGTTGTGCTGCTGCCTGTCTGCCTGGCGCTGCTGGGAATCGCCACCGCCCACGCCACGCCGCCCTACAGCCTCGACGGACTCATCGCCCGGACCATCCGGCATCACCCCGGCATTGCCGCCCGTCATGCCGAAGTCAAGGCCACGCAAGCGGAAGTCGATGCGGCGCGCGCGCAGTATTTCCCGACCCCGTCGGTTCAGTTGCTGCAGGACAAGGGCGAGTCCACCACCGTCCTGACGCTGCAACAGCCGCTGTGGGCGGGCGGCCGGCTCGATGCCGGGCTGGACGCCGCCCAGTCGCGCGAGAATGCCACGCGGGTATCGGTCAACGACACCCAATACACGCTGGCCCTGCGCGTTACGGCCGCCTGGGCGGCATGGGTGCAGGCGCGCGGACGCGGCGAGGCGCTGGACAAGGGCGTCGCTCTGCTCAATGTCTATGCCGAGAGCGTCAGTCGGCGTATCCAGGGCGGCGCCTCCGGCCAGGTCGATCGCGAACTGGTCGCGGCGCGCCTGGCGCAAACGCAGGGCGACCTTGCCGCCGCACGCTCGGCCGAGCGCAGCGCGCTGGCCCGGCTCGCACAAATGATCGGGCAGCCCTTGCGCGCGCAAGACCTCGTCGTCGCGGATGCGGTCGCCGGCGTCGACATTCCGCTGCCCGGCCTCGACGCGCTCGTCGCGCAGGCCTTCGCCCGCTCCGCCGCGCTCAAGCGCCTCGAATCCGATATCGAAACCGCCCGGCACGAAACGCAGCAGCGGCGCGCCGCGCTGTGGCCGACCCTGAGCCTGCGCGCCCAGCACCAGCGCGGCAACGCGCCCGCTACCGGCATCACCGCCAACGACAGCCGCGTCATGCTGGTCCTCGAATACACGCCCGGCGCCGGCCTCTCCGCCGGCGCCAACATCGACGCGGCGGAAGCCCGCATCATCGGCCTGCGCGAAAACCTCGACGCCGCCCGCCGCGACCTGACCGAAACCATCACCACCGACTACGAAGAGCATCTGGCCGGCAGCGACCGCAAGCGGCACTTCCAGCGCACCCTCAAGGCCAGCGCCGAGGTGTTGGCCTCCTATGACCGCCTCTTCGTCGCCGGCAAGCGCAACTGGCTGGATGTCATCAATGCCGCGCGCGAACTGATCCAGGCACAGACGGCGCTGGCCGACGTCGAAGCCCAACTGGTCGCCGCGCGCGCCCGCTTGCGCCTGCACATCGGGGAAATGCTGTGACCACCGCCCATACCGCCTACGCCCTGTTCAGGAACGCGCTGCTGGCGCGCAAGGACATCTTCGTCCAGGCCGCGGCGGCATCCTTGCTGGCCAATCTGCTCGCCCTGGCGGCCGCCCTCTACAGCATGCAGGTGTACGACCGTGTGATTCCCACCCAGGGCATCTCCACGCTGTTGGTCCTGACCGTCGGCGTGCTCATCGCCATCGTGCTCGAACTCATCGTCAAGTTTGCCCGCGCCCATGTGCTGGAGTCCGGCGTCAAGGGCATGGACCTCGAACTCTCCGACGCCATCTTCGCCCGGCTGCTGGGCATCCGCATGGATCAGTTCCCGGCCAGCGTCGGCACGCTCTCCGCCCAGTTGCGCAGTTACGAAATGATCCGGCGGTTCGCCTCCTCGGCCACCCTCTACCTCGTCGTCGATACGCCCTTCGCGCTGATCTTCCTCGCCGTCATCGCGCTGCTGGCCGGGGTGAAGATGGCCGCCATCCCGGTGGTCTTTTTCGCGCTGGCGCTCGCCATCGGCCTGCTCTATCGCCAGCGCATCGCCCGCCATGCCGAATCCGGCAATGCCGCCGCCAACCGCAAACTCGGCCTGCTGGTCGAAACCGTCGAAAGCGCGGAAAGCATCAAGGCCGCCGGCGCCGGCGCGCGGCAGCTCGAGCGCTGGAACACGCTCAGCCGCCAGGCCGTGGACGACGACGTGCAGATCCAGCGTTACAGCGAGCAGGCCACCTATCTCGCCGCCTTCATGCAGCAGGCCAGCTACATCCTGCTGGTCGCCATCGGCGCCTGGATCGCCTCCACCAGCACCGACCTCACCATGGGCGGGCTGATCGCCTGCGCCATCCTCTCCGGGCGCGTGCTCGGGCCGATCGCCGCATTGCCCGGACTCATCGTGCAGTGGGCGCATGCCCGCTCCGCCCTCGACAGCCTGGAAAAAGTCTTCGCCCTGCAAGGCGACAACCATGCCGTGGCGCGGCCCCTGAGCCCCGAGCAGATCCACGGCGAATGGCGCATCGATAACCTCAAGTTCGCTTACCCCGGTCGCCCGCGCCCCCTGAGCCTGCCGCTCACCCTGATCCGCCCCGGCGAGAAAGTCGCCATCCTCGGCCCCGTCGGAGCGGGCAAATCCACCCTGCTCAAGATCATGGCCGGCCTCTTCGCGCCGGGCGAAGGGCAGGTGCTGCTCGACGGCCTGGACATCCAGCAAATCGACCGCGCCCGCTTGTCCGCGCGCCTGGGTTATCTGCCGCAGGACGTAAAGCTGCTGGCCGGAAGCTTGCGCGACAACCTCATGGTCGGACTCGGCGATGTCGGCGAGTCCGCTCTGCTCGACACCAGTCGCGGCATCGGCCTGGATCAACTCATCGCCAGCCATCCGCAGGGGCTGGACATGCCCATCTTCGAAGGCGGCAAGGGCGTATCGGGTGGGCAGAAGCAGCTCGTCGCGCTTACCCGGCTCCTGCTCTCCCGTCCCGCCGCGTGGCTGCTCGACGAACCCACTGCCGCCATGGACGAGGCCACCGAGCAAAAGAGCCTTGCGGCATTGCGCCAGGCCATCGCCCCGGCGCAAACGCTGATCCTCGTCACCCATAAGCCGGTCCTGCTCGGTCTGGTCGACCGCTTCATCGTCCTGCTGCCGGGTGGCGGCGTCATCGACGGCCCGAAGGCGGCCGTGCTTGAGCGGCTGCGTCAGAGCGCCGCCCAGGCTCGCCCGCACTCCGACTCGCACCCCGGCAACCCGGAGGAGACCCCATGAACTTCCTTCAACCCGCGCCGGGCAGCCGCTGGCTGATCCTTCTGGTGTTTGTCATCGTCGCCACCCTCGGCACCTGGGCCGGTTTCTCCGAGCTTGACCAGATCGCCCGCGCCCAAGGGCAGGTCATTGCCACCTCGCGCACCCAGGTGATCCAGTCCGCCAACGACGGTGTCATTGAAAGCCTGCTGGTGCGCGAAGGCGAAAACGTGAAGAAGGGGCAGGTGCTCGCCCGGCTCGACCGCAGCCAGGCCGAAGCCGCCTGGCGCGACAGCCTGGGCAAGGTGGCGGCGCTGAAGGCTGCGCTGATCCGCCTGCAGGCCGAAGTCTTCAATCGCCCGCTTGCCTTCCCCGAGGATGTGCGCGCCCATCCGGCTTTCGTGCAGAACCAGACCGAACTCTTCCAGCGCCGCCAGGGGGCGATCCGGGCCGAAGTCGCCGCATTGCAGGAAAGCCTCGGGCTGGTGCGCGAAGAACTCACGCTCTCCGAAAAGTTGCTGGCCACCGGCGACATCGGCCAGGCCGAAGTCATCCGCCTGCAGAAGCAGGTGGCCGACCTCAAGGGCCAGATCACCAACCGGCGCAACAAATACTTCCAGGACGCCCAGGCCGAGATGACCAAGGCCGAGGAAGACCTCTCCACCCAGCAGCAGGCGCTGGCCGAGCGCACCGCCGTCTTCGAGCGCACCGAGATCACGGCGCCCGCCGACGGCGTGGTCAACAACATCCAGCTGACCACGCCCGGCGCCAAGGTGCGCCCCGGCGACGTCATCATGGAACTGCTGCCCACCGGCAGCGCGCTGGTGGTCGAAGCCAAGCTCAAGCCCGCCGACATCGCCTACATCCGCAAGGGCCTGCCGGCCGCCGTCAAGCTCGATGCCTTCGACTACAGCATCTACGGCGTCCTGCGCGGACAAGTCATCTACATCAGCCCCGACGCCCTCTTCGAGAAAACCCAGCACGGCGACCAGGCGTATTACCGCGTCCACATCCGCATCGACGAAAGCGCCCTGGCGACCCGCAACCGCGAGCACTCCGGCAAGCCCGTGGCGATCCAGCCCGGCATGACCGCCACGGTGGACATCACCACCGGCAGCCAGAGCGTGCTCGCCTACATCACCAAACCGATCACCAAGACTCTTGCCGAATCGCTAACGGAACGCTAATTCCATCAAAGGAAGCACATCATGGGCAACTTCGACCTCCACGGCCTGATCAACGCCATTGCCAACAACCACGGCGTGGCTTCACCGGTCAAGAGCGCCAAGCGCAAAATGCGCGACGTCAGCGAAGGCGATGGCCAAGCAACAGCGCAGGCGGAAGGCGACGCCACATCCGCTACGTCCGACGCCTCCATGCAACTGGCACAAGCCGATACCGGTGTCGCCACCGAGGCTGCGGCAGGCGAAACCACCGGGGGCGCATCCGGTGCGCCGGCAGCGGGGGAGGCCGCCGCCGGGTCGGGCGCGGCGGCGGGTGGTCTCGGCGGACTGGGGCTGGGCGGCATGGCCCTCGGCGGCGCTGCGCTGGCGGGTGGCGGTGGTGGCGGCGGCAGTGCCGTCGCGGCAGCCGTCAATAACATCATCACCGGCACCGTCGTCGCCGGCCCCGTTCTTGCCGGCAGCGGTCTCAAGGTCGAAATCTACGCCGCCAACGGCACGACCAAGCTGGGCGAATCCACGCTCGACGCCAGCGGTAAATTCACCGTCGATGTCGGCGCCTACACCGGCATCGTCATCGCCCGGCTGGTGGATGCCAATGGCGGCGACGACTACCTCGACGAAGCCACGGGAGTGCCCAAGGACCTCAATGCCAACCTCATGGCCACCAGCGTCGTCACCGGCGGCACCTTCACCCTCAACATCAACCCGCTGACCACCATTGCGGCACAGAAGGCCGGCCTTGCCGCCGACGGCAGCGGCGGCCTCGCCGACGCCGCGGCGGTGGCCAACGCCAATGCCGCCGTCGCCGCCGCCTTCGGCCTGACCGACCTTACCGGCACCAGCGTCGTCGCCACCAATGGCGGCAGCTACGACGCGGCAGACGGGATGAGCGCAGGGGAGAAATACGGCGCCATCCTCGCCGCCTTGTCCGGCGCCGACTTCGCCAGCAGCGGCGACAGCCAGGCCATCATCGACAACCTCGTCGCCGCCATCGACATCACCGGTGCCAGCGGCACCCTCTCGGCCGCAGGGCAGTCCGCGGTCATCGCCGGCGCGGCGGTGGTCGATAGCGACTTCATCGACGATGTGCTCAACACCGTCAGAGCGGGCGCCACCGCCCCGCCAGCGCCGACTATCAATGCCGTCGCCGCCGACAACATCATCAACGCCGACGAAGTCGAGAGCGTCATCACCGGCACCAACGAAACCGGTGCGACGGTCGACTTGGGCATCGGCGGCAACACCCGCGCGGCCACGGTGAGCGGCACCACCTGGAGCTACACCCTCACCGACGCCGACCTCACCGCGATGGGGCAGGGCGCCGAAACCCTGTCCGCCACCCAGACCGACGTCCTCGGCAACACCGGCAGCGCCGGTACCCGCGCCATCAGTGTCGATACCGTCGCCCCGGTATTCTCCAGCGCCACCGTCAGCGGCAGGACGCTGGTGCTGACCTACAACGAGGCGCTCGATGCGACCAGCATGCCGCTGCCCAGCGCTTTCAGGGTTGGCGGCATCGCACAAGGCGCACCGGTTGCCGGCGTGGTCGATTCGGCCGCGAAAACCCTCACCTTGACGTTGGCGTCGCCCGTTACCTACGGCCAGACCGGCATCACCGTGAGCTACACCGACCCGACCGAGGACAACGACCTTGCCGCGATCCAGGACCTGGCCGGCAACGACGCCAGCACCTTGACCAACCTCGCGGTCACCAACAACACCCCCGATGCCCCGCTGTACCAGAGCGCCACGGTGACCGGCAGCACGCTGGTGATGACCTACGCCGGAGACCTCGACGAGAACAACCTTCCGCCGCTTGATGCCTTCACTGTCAAGGTCAACAACACGGCACAAGCCGCACCGACCGGCGTCGTGGTGGATGCCGACGCCGGGACGGTCACGCTGACGCTGGCGGCGCCGGTCATCCACGGCCAGACGGTGACCGTGGGTTACACCGATCCGAGCGCCGCGAACGACCTGAACGCCATTCAGGACAGCGGCCTCAACGACGCCGTCAGCATCGGCAACCGGGTGGTGGCCAACCAGACGCCCGACGCGGCCGCGCCGGTGTTCGCCAATGCGGTCGTCACCGAGAACGGAAAGTATCTGGTGCTGAATTGCGATGAAGCGCTCGACGCCGCGCACGTCCCGCCGGCCGGCGCCTTCATCGTCAAAGTGGGCGGCGTGGCGCAAGCGACGCCGACCGGCCTCACGGTCAATGCCAGCGCCAAAACCGTCATGCTCACGCTGGCGACGCCGATCACTTTTGGCCAGACCGGCATCACCGTGAGCTACACCGACCCCTCCGCCGCCAACGACATCAATGCGATCCAGGACGCGGTCGGCAACGATGCCGCCAGCGTGACGGACCTGCCGGTGACCAACAACGCAGCCGATACGCCCATTCTCGAAAGCGCCACGGTTCACGGCGATACGCTGGTGCTGACCTACAACGACGCGCTGGATGCGGGCAACGTTCCGCTACCCGAAGCCTTCGCCGTCAAGGTCGGCGGCGCGGACCCGGTGGCGCCGACCAATGTCGCGGTGGATTCCGCCGCCCGGACCGTCACGCTGACGCTGGCCGACGCCGTGACGAGCGGGCAGACAGTCAAGCTGAGCTACACCGACCCCACCACCGACAACGACGCCGATGCGATCCAGGACGTCGCCGGCAACGACGCCTTCACCGTGGAAAACCAGTCGGTGACGAATGAAACGCCCCCGGTATTTTCCGCGGCCACCGTCACTGGCAGCACGCTGGTGATGAACTACAGCGACGCGCTCGACGCGGCCCACGTTCCGCCGGCCAACGCCTTCACCATCGAGGTCAACGGCACACCGCAAGCCGCACCGAGCGCCGTCGCGGTCGATGCCGCTGCGAGAACTGTCACGCTGACGCTGGCGGCGGCGGTCACCAACGGACAGGCGGTGACCGTCAGCTATGCCGATCCGACCGCCGGCAATGACGCGGCGGCGATCCAGAACGCGATCGGCAGCGACGCCGTCAGTCTGAGCAACCAGCCGGTGAGCAACCACACGCCACCGCTGCTTTCCGGCGCCACCGTCAGCGGCGACACCCTGGTGCTGACCTACAGCAATGAACTCGATGAGAGCAACATTCCGCTGGTCAATGCCTTCACCGTCAAGGTCAACGGCGTCGCGCAAGCGGCACCGACCGACGTGGTGGTGGATGCCGCCGCGAGGACCGTCACGCTGACGCTGGCGACAGCGGTCACCGACGGTCAGGCGGTGACCGTGAGCTATGTCGACCCGAGCACCGGCGACGACACCGAGGCGATCCAGGATGCGCTTGGCAACGACGCCATCAGCGTGGCAAACCGCCCGGTGACCAACACCACCGCCGACGTCGCCGCGCCGGTGTTCTCCGGCGCAACCGTCAGCGGCGACACTCTGGTGCTGAGCTACAGCGAAGCGCTGGACGCCGCCAACGCGCCCGTCGCCGGTGATTTCATCGTGAACGTCGACGGCACAGCACAAGCTGATCCAACTGCCGTGGTAGTGGATGCCACCGCTAGGACCGTTACCCTGACGCTGGCGGCGGCAGTCGCCTACGGCGAGGCAGTAACCGTCACCTACACCGACCCAACCGTGGGGGATGACGCCACGGCGATTCAGGACACCGCCGGCAACGACGCCGTCACCCTGACCGAGCAGTCCGTCACCAACACCAGCGTCAACGCCTTGGCGCCGACGCTGTCGGTGGTGGTGTCCGCCGGCGCCGATGTCAATGCAATCGTTCTGACAGTGACGACCGGGCTGAACGGCGCCGCCAGCGCCGACCTGATTTTTGACGGCCTGCCCGGTGGCGCGGTGGTGAGAAATAGCGCTGCTGTAGATGTGACCGCCGGCGTCGTCAATTTCGACGGCAGCGACACCTTCACCGTCGAGTTCCCCGAAGACTCGGACATCCACCAGAACCTGCTGGTCACCGTGACCGGGAAGGACGCCGGCGGTGACCCGCTGGGCGATAACGTCCACACGATCGACCTCGTCTACGACGTTGCCTCATCGACGGAAGATTTGAATTTCGCCTCCGCCAACCAGAATATGTGGGGCAACTTCAACGGCTACATCGGCTGGCATGAATACATTCCGCTCCTCGGCGACGCGCCCATCGTCTGGAACGAGGCGACCGGCGAGTGGGACGACGCGGCCAACCCGGACTACTGGCGCAGCGGCGAGTTCAGCGTGATCGACGTCGATCTGGATTCTTCGCAGGTCATCGAGGCCGCCGCCATCGCGGCAAGCTCCGTCCTCGATACCGCCAAGGCCGTATTCGATGTCGCGGCGGTTGCCGTCGATACCGTGGCCAAGGGTATTTTCGATACCGCCAAAGCCGTCTTCCAGACCGCCGAGAATCTGTACTACTTTGGCGCCCGCACCGTCGATGCCGCCGTTCAGGCCACCTTCCAGGCGGCGAAGGGTGCTTATGATGTTGCGCACGGTCTCTACGACTCGGCCAGCTATCTGTTCCATACGGTTGCCACCGGTTTGCATGACGCGGCGTGGAACGCCTATGCGTCGTACGACAACTGGTATCACAGCCTGGACGGGTGGGGGCAATTCTGGAATGCGGCCGGGCATGTTGCCAATGACATAGCCTGGGGCATTGCCGACGTCGCCTACAACGTGGCCGTACCGATCTGGGACGCCGCCAAATACGCCTTCGAGACCACTGCCACCGGCATCTACAATACCGCGCTCGCGGTCTACAACGCCGCGGCGGGTGTGGCCAATTCGGCGGCGCAAGTGGTGTTCGACGGAGCCAAAGCCGTATTTGCGACGGCGGAACACGTATACAACGAGGTGAAGCAGGACATCTACGACGTCGCGCAGGGCGTCTATGACCTTGCGCGGGACGGCGTGATGGCCGTTCTCGCGACCATCAACGACAAGGTCGAATTCGATACGGCGCTGAAGGTCGATTCGGAAGTCTTCGCGCAAGTCGGACTGCAAGTGGATTTCGAGCTCGACATGGGCTCGGTCGATGCCGACATCGATTACCAGCTGACCTCGGCGACCCAGTACAACAAGGCCGCGGACATGCTGACCATCACGCCGACGATGACCAACATGACCACCGGCGATGCCGTGGCCTTCGACACCATCAGCCCGAACGCCAAGTTCTATGCGGCGCTGCTTTACGATGTCGGCGCCGATTTCGACGTGTTCATCGACGGCAAGCTGGTCGTGGACAACACGACGGTATACGACCTGTCGCCGACCTCGGATGGTCTCGCCATCCAGTTCCCGATATCCACGGAAAGCTTTGCGGATAGCTTGAGCGAGATGACCGGCGGCGACATCGAAGTCGGCAAGATGGTGCTGATCGATCTCGACACGACGCAACTGGAGCCGTTCGAGGTTCCGTTCGTCGAGGCATTGACCCAGGACATCCTGAGCATCGAAATCGCCATCCCGACCCTTGAGACCGAGGGCAAGGCGGCCACCTACGTTCCGGCCACGGCGGACATCTGGACCACCGGCACGTTCGAGGAGCAGATCGGCCCCTTCCCCTATGCCAGCGTCGATTTTTCCGAGATCAGCAGTGCGTTCTTCAACATCATCAACGCGAAATTCGATTTCAGCGAAGAATTCATGGACCAATACGGCCTGGACAGCCTGGGCGATGCGGCGACCCTTGCCGAAACCGTGCAGGACATCGCGACGGGCCTGATGGCCAACATCTGGGACACGCTGGATGGCGAAGCCGAAGGCGTGCCGATCTTCGTCCTCGACATGACGGATGAAACCGCCAGTTCGCTGCTCCATCTCAACCTGTTCACCGACGACGTAATGGGCAACACCACCAGCGCCAATACCGGATCGCTGGGTTTCTACGCCGCCTATGGCGAGAGCGATCCCGTGGTCGCGGTCACCGTGGACCTGGATGCGGCGTATGTGGCCATCGTCAAGGCAATCGCCAAGGCCGCGGCGTCCGCCGTCACCGCGGGGGCCGCCACCACGATCCACCCGGTCATCGACGCGATCCCCAGTCCGTACAACCTCGAATTCGGCGTCGAGCAGGTGCTCGAAATAGCCGCCGTGCCGCAAGCGACGATCGACCAGATTACCCAATGGCTGAATCTCGGCTTCACCTTCGAGGCTGCGGACCTCGACGTCACCCAGGCAGTGAATTTCTCGCAGGACTTCACGCTTTCCATCGACGATATGTCCTATCTGGTCACCCTGGAAGACAACACCACGCATGCCTTCACCGCCAATGGAACGGGCGCCCTGCAAATCTCGAATGCCGGCTCACATGATGCCAATCACGATGGCCTGATCACCTACACGCTCGACATCGTGCCGACGGCGATGTTCTCCAACGATACGGAAGTCGGCCTGAGTCTCGGGTATCAGCTCGATTTCCTGAAAGGCGGATTCTCCGCCGGAGCCCAGTTGCCGCTGGGCGAGCTTCTCGGGCTGACCGACGCGGACTGGCTCAATATCGATTTTTCAGCCATCGATATCAGCATGGGACCGTTGCTGCGCGTCCAGGGCGAACTCGATACGCTCGATGTGGATGTGTTCGAATCGCGCTTCGCGCTCGATGTCGGTTCCGCGAGCTATGCCGGCGCAATCGATATCGGGTTGGTCAACCATAGCGTCATGGTCTGAACTCGCTTACCCCGATCATGACTTCATGCAAATGCATTTGGTGGGCGGTACTGGGATCGAACCAGTGGCTTCCACCGTGTGAAGGTGGCACTCTACCGCTGAGTTAACCGCCCGCGAAAGAGGCGCGCATTTAACCACAAAGGGCCTGTGACGGTCAATCGGAGCCTTGGCGTGACGTAGAATCCGCTTTTTCCACACGCGTTGAATTTCCATGACGGTCCGCACCCGCTTCGCCCCCAGTCCCACCGGTTTCCTGCACATCGGCGGCGCCCGCACGGCGCTGTTTTCCTGGGCCTATGCGCGCCGGCACGGCGGCAGCTTCATCCTGCGCATCGAGGACACCGATGTGGCGCGCTCGACGCCCGAGGCGGTGCAGGCGATCATCGACGGCATGCAGTGGCTGGGGCTGGCGCACGACGAAGGCCCGTTCTACCAGATGCAGCGCATGTACCGCTACAAGGAAGTGATCCAGCAGATGCTGGAAGTGGGCACGGCCTACCATTGCTACATGCCGTCCGAAGAACTCGACCAGCTCCGTGAAGCGCAGCGCGCACGCGGCGAGAAGCCGCGCTACGACGGGCGCTGGCGGCCCTCATTGGCCAACGAAGCGGGCAAGGCGCTGCCGACCCCGCCTTCGGGCGTGCAGCCGGTGGTGCGCTTCCGGAACCCGCTG
This sequence comes from Sulfuritalea hydrogenivorans sk43H, assembly GCF_000828635.1. GTDB lineage: Bacteria > Pseudomonadota > Gammaproteobacteria > Burkholderiales > Rhodocyclaceae > Sulfuritalea > Sulfuritalea hydrogenivorans. The sequence continues at coordinate 2,444,581 of NZ_AP012547.1, read as the reverse complement.
GATGGCGTCGTCGCCTGGGACGACCTGGTCAAGGGCCGCATCGAATTCGCCAACGAGGAGCTCGACGACTTTATCATCGCCCGCGCCGACGGCACGCCGACCTACAACTTCTGCGTCGTGGTCGACGATCGCGACATGGAGATCACCCACGTGATCCGCGGCGACGACCACGTCAACAACACGCCGCGCCAGATCAACCTGCTGCGGGCGCTCGGCGCCGCCGTGCCCGAGTATGCGCACCTGTCGATGATCCTCGGCGACGACGGGCAGAAGCTGTCCAAGCGCCACGGGGCGGTGTCGGTAATGCAATACGACGAGGATGGCTATCTGCCGGAGGCCGTGCTGAACTACCTGGCGCGGCTCGGCTGGTCGCATGGCGACGAGGAAGTCTTCGGCATGGAGCAATTCGTGCAGTGGTTCGATCTCGATCACATCACGGCCTCCGCCGCGCAGTTCAATACCGAGAAGCTCAACTGGCTCAACGCGCATTACCTGAAGCTGGCCGATCCGCAGCGCCTCGCCGCCGAGGCGACGCGCCGGCTGGCGGCTCAGGGCGTGGCGGTTGCCGGCGGCCCGGAGATGGCGAAGCTGGTTGCGCTGTATCGCGATCGCGCCGGCAACCTGAACGAACTGGCCGATGCGGTGCATCCCTTCCATGTCGCGCCGAAGCCGACGGAAGAACTGCGTGCCCAGCACTTCACCGAAGCCGCGCTCAAGGGCTTGCGCCTTCTGCATCAGCGATTGTCAGCGTGCAACTGGCAGGCGGCCGAGCTGGGGCAGGCGGTCAAGCAAAGCGCCGCCGAGTCCGGCCTGAAAATGCCGCAGCTGGCGATCCCCTTGCGCGTCGCGCTGCTGGGGCTTCCGCAGTCGCCTTCCATCGATGCCGTGCTGGAGGTTCTCGGCCGCGAGCGGGTGTTGGCGCGGCTGGCCGCCGTGCTGCCCGCCGAAGCCGATTGACAGCCGTTCGCTCCTGCCCGGGCATGGCGGCGGAGGCCTGATGCCGTCGATTCTGCTGCCCGTGCTGTTGCTGTTTTTTGTGACGGCCTGTGCCACCTCGCCCGAGGGACGTTCGCAGCTGGTTCCCCCGCAGCCCTTGCAGGGCTTCAGCGCGGTTTACTCCGAATTCGACATGCACCTGCAACTGGTCACGGCCACGGATGCCCCTGCGTGCCGCGAGACGGAGTGCGCGGTGGACTGGGCGTTCGATCAGCGCGTTCTTGCGATCGGGAGGCGCCTCGCCTGGGCGGCGTTTCGCCAGCATGCCGACCTGCAGTTGCGCTTTCCGCGTTTCGAGTTCCTCATTGCCGACAAGGCCGATCCGGGGGCCGCCTCCAGCGCGGCGGGGACCGTGGTGATCTATCGCGGCGTGCGGCGACTGGATCTCGACGATGCGGCGCTGGCGTTTATCCTGGCGCGCGAAATGAGCCATATCATCGCTGGCCATCACGACGAGAACGTGACCACCAGCGTTCTCATCGCGGTGGCTGCGCAACTGCTTTTTCCGGTGCTCAACATCGGGGCCTGGTTCTCCAGCGGCGCGAGCGCGGCGACCACTGCGGCCGCGACGACCGCGGCCAGCACGGCCGTCACGACCACCGCGGTGACGTCGGTCGCTTCATTTGCCGGGTCGCGCGCGCTGCGCGCCAGCGATCGCCCTTTGCAGATGCGCGAGGCCGAATCGCTTGCCATGAAACTGCTGGCCGCCGCCGGCTGGGATGGCCGCGAGGTCGGCGATCAACTGGAAGCCCTGCGGCCGGCCCTGCCCGACGAGCCGGACTGGACCGCGGAGCTGCGCGAATCCGCGCGGCGCATCGCCAGCCTGATGCAGGGCCCGCAGCTTCCTCCGGAAACCCCGGCCGTTGCGGGCGCTGCCGATCAGGCCGCGCCGAAATCCCTGGCGCCCGACCTGCCGCCGTCGAAGATCAGCCCGTCGTTCTGAAGCCGGACGCGGTCGCCGCGATGCCAGGCCGGTGGCGAGTCGCTGCTGAAGGTGCGCGTGCTGCCGTCCTCGAAGCGCACCACGATGTCATAGCGCTTGCTTTCCTTGGTGGATTTTTCGATGTGGTTGCCGGCGTAGGCGCCGCCGACGGCGCCCAGCACGGTGGCGATGTCGCGCGTGGCACCCTTGCCGATCTGGTTGCCGATGATGCCGCCGACCAGGCCGCCGGCGACCGCGCCGCCGCCGCTGCCTTTCGGCTCCACGACCACCTCATTCACCGCCTGGACCACGCCGCAGTCGCGGCAGATCGTTGCGGGTGCTGGCGTGGAACCGGCATAAGTCGGCGCTGGCGACACGGCGACCGCGGGGCCGTAGGTGCCGGACGCGGTACGGCGGATGCTGGCGGGCGTGCGTTCGGCGGGCTTTGCCGCAGCCGGCTTTGCCTGGGACAGGGTCACGGTCTGCTGGACGGAGATCGGCGGGGCCAGCGTGGCCACCGTGGCTTGTGGCGCGGCTGCCGCCAGTTTGGCCGGCTCCGCGCCGTGGGGGCCGGGCATCCAGCCGGCGAGCGTGGCAACGCCGGCCAGGCTGAGTACCGTGACCGAGGCGGCCGCGACCAGCAGCAGCGGGTGGGTATGGGAGATGTGGCTCGTGGCCGGACTGACGTGCGTTGCTTCCATGATGTGCTCCTTGTGTGTAAAGCGTATGGGCACATTAACGCTTGGCCGGGCCGCGCCGGGACAGCCGCAAAAGCCTGTTACATCTGTTACAAACCTGCCTGGCCGCGGCGCAGGGCGCGCTGGCGGTAGCGCGCCGGATCGACGGCGCGGGCAAGATCGCGTTCGATCGGCCAGGGATCGCCGCTCAACTGGCTGGCGAGCAATTCCGCGCAGATCGAGGCGAATACCAGGCCGCGCGCGCCGAAGCCGTTGCTGATCCACAAGCCGTCAGAACCGGCCGCTGGTCCAGTAAGTGGCCCGGCCAGTGGTCCAGCGATCGGCAGGCGGTCGGGCGACAGCGGACGGAAGGAGACCCGGCCATCCAGTGTCGCCGGATCGAACCCCTTGCCGAAGCCCGGCAAGGCCATCTCCAGCCGGTGCAGGTTTTCGACATGGTCGGCCAGGCGCGGCGCGGCGTCGAGATCGGCCGCGGCCAGCGTCGCGCCGACGCAATGCAGGCCGTCGATCGCCGGCGTGACGTAACCGAGCCGGGTGGCAACGATGTCCAGGCCGGGCGTCGCCGTTTCGGGAATGTAGCTGACCGCGCCGCGCCCCGCGCGGATCGGCAGTGAGCGATCGGGCAGCAGCGACGTCGCGCCGATGCCGTTGGCCAGGACGACGTCATCGACTTCGATGTCGGCGGCGTTGCCGCCGAGGCGACAGCCGTTTCCGCTGAGGCGCCAGCCGTTGCCGCCGCGTTCCAGTCGCGCGACGGCGAAATCGAAGCGGCAGTCGATGTCGCTCAGCAAGGCACGGCACAGGCTGGGCGGGTTGATCCAGCCGGCCTGGGCAAACCACCAGCCGCCCAGCGCGACCGGCCGTCCGGCCAGGCGCGAGGCCTCGTCGCGCGCGACGAAGCGGCAGAAGTCGGCCGGCAGGGCATGTTCTTCGACGATGCGGCGCTGGACAGCTTCGTGCGGCGCATCGCGCGCAATGTGCAGCACGCCGGTCCAGCCGGCGCGCAGGCCGGGCAGCTCGTCGAAGCGGCGCCGGCCGAGCAGGAAGCCGGCGCGCAGGACGCGCGCGAGCGGGCCGTCGTCCAGCGCCGGCAGCGGACGGAAGACGCCGGCGAGGTTGCCGGAGGCGCCGCTGGCGGGCCCGCCGGCGGCGTCGACCACGGTGACGCGATGGCCGCGCCGGGCCAGCGCATGCGCGGCCGAGGCGCCCGCGATGCCGGCGCCGATGACCGCGATGCGCCGTGCCGATGCGCCTGGCGCCGGTGGGTTACCGGGCAGGCGTCCGACCAGCATTTCGCGTTTGCTGCCGAAACCGGGCCGCCGCTCCAGTGAAAAGTCGGCGCTGGCGAGACGGCGGCGCACCTCGCCGGCGGTGGTCCAGGTCGCCAGCGTGGCGCCCGGCGCGGCGAGGCGGCGCAACTGCGCCGCGATCGCGTCGGACCAGAGATCGGCGTTCTTGTCCGGCGCGAAACCGTCGAGATAGATCGCATCGGCGGCAAGCGTCAATTGCGGCAGCAATTGCGCGGCGTCGCCGAAGCCGAGTGTCAGGATCACGTCGCCAAAATCCAGCCGGTGCAGTCCCGGCAGCGGCAGCGGCCACTGCGCCTGCAGCCGTGCGGCGAGCGGCGCCAGCTCGGGCCAGCGCAAGTGCAGCTGTTTCAGGTCGTCCAGTTGAAACGGATGCTTTTCGACGGCGACGTAATGCAGGCGCCGGCCGGTGCGCGCGCGGGTCGTCTGCCAGGCCTGCCAGGTGGCGAGAAAGTTCAGTCCGAGGCCGAAGCCGGTTTCGAGGATGACGAAGCGCGGCCTGTCGGACCAGCGTGCGTTTTCCCCCAGCAAGCCATTGCCGGCGAGGAAGACATGGCGGGCCTGTTCAAGGCCGCCCTGGCCGGAATGGTAGATGTCGCCGTAAAGCGGCGAGAACGGCGTGCCGTCCCCGGCGAACGCAAGTTCGGCGGGGACCAGCGGAAACATTATTCCGGCCGCATCTGCGGGAACAGGATCACGTCGCGGATCGATGCCGAGTTGGTCAGCAGCATCACCAGGCGGTCGATGCCGATGCCGCAGCCGCCCGTGGGCGGCAGGCCGTATTCCAGCGCGCGGATGTAATCGGCGTCGTAGTACATGGCTTCCTCGTCGCCGGCTTCCTTGGCCTTGGCCTGTTGCATGAAGCGCGCCGCCTGGTCTTCGGCATCGTTCAACTCGGAGAAGCCGTTGGCGATTTCGCGGCCGACGATGAACAGCTCGAAGCGTTCGGTGATGTCCGGGTTGTCGTCGTTGCTGCGCGCCAGCGGCGAGACTTCGGCCGGGTAGTCGATGATGTAGGTCGGATCCCACAACTCGGCCTCGGTGGTCTCCTCGAACAGCGCCAGTTGCAGCGTGCCCAGGCCGGCGCGCGCCATGTGCGGCGACTTCATGTCGACCCTGAGATCGGCGAGTTTCTGGCGCAGCCAGTCGACGTCGTTCAACTGCTCGAAGCTGTAGCCGGGGTGGTACTGGTGGATCGCGCCGACGATGGTCAGCCGGGCGAAGGGCTTGGACAGGTCGAGTTCGCGGCCCTGGTACTCGAACACCTCGGTGCCCAGCGCCTCGCGCGCCGAGTGGCGCAGCAGGCCTTCGGTGAAGTCCATCAGGCGGCGGTAGTCCGTGTAGGCCTCGTAGAACTCCATCATGGTGAATTCGGGGTTGTGGCGCGGCGAGAGGCCTTCGTTGCGGAAATTGCGGTTGACCTCGAAGACCTTTTCAAAGCCGCCGACCACCAGGCGCTTGAGATACAGCTCCGGCGCGATGCGCAGGAACAGTTCCATGTCCAGTGCGTTGTGGTGCGTGGTGAAGGGCTTGGCCGCGGCGCCGCCGGGGATGGGGTGCATCATCGGCGTTTCGACTTCGAGGAAGCCGTGGTGCATCATGTAATTGCGGATCGACTGGATCATCCGGCTGCGGGCGACGAAAGTGAAGCGCGTCTGCTCGTTGGTGATCAGGTCCAGCTCACGGCTGCGGTACTTCTGCTCGACGTCGGTGAGGCCGTGGAATTTCTCGGGCAGCGGCCGCAGCGACTTGGTCAGCAGGCGGATCGATGTGCATTGCACGGTCAGCTCGCCCGTCTTGGTCTTGAACAGGGTGCCTTCGCAGCCGACGATGTCGCCCAGGTCCCAGCCCTTGAATTCCTTGTGCGTTTCCTCGCCGGTGATGTCGTTGCTGACGAAGATCTGGATGCGGCCGGAGACGTCCTGGATGCTGGCGAAACTGGCCTTGCCCATGACGCGCTTCAACATGATGCGGCCGGCGACCTTGACCTCGATCGGCGTGGCTTCGAGTTCCTCGCGCGTCTTGGCGCTGTAGAGTTCGTCGAGCCGTCCGGCGAGGTTCTCGCGCGAGAAATCGTTGGGGAAGGCCTTGCCGGTGGCGCGCCAGGCGGCGAGCTTTTCGCGGCGTTCGGCGATAAGGCGGTTTTCGTCGACGGGGGTGGTTTGGGTGGTATCGGTCATGATGGGTGGCTTAGTAGAAACGATGAACGGTGAAGCCGAGCGCCGCGGCGGCCTCGGCCTGGGTCTTGTCGGCGGTGGCGAAGCTGTCGGCGCCGATGCCGCGCGCCGCCGCCAGGTGAAGCGCGTCGAGCGCGCGCAAGGGGTGGTTGGGCAGCGTGTCGATCAGGTCGCGCGCCGTCGCGAAATCGCCGAAGCTGCCGTGATGAATGCGCCAGGAACCGCTGCGCACATGGTTGTCGAACTCGGCCAGGGCCATGCGCTCCAGCGTGGCGTCGATATCCCCGGCGCGACGGCGGCGCGCCAGCAGGCAACGGAATTCGACCAGCGTCAGAGCGGCCGTGGCCGTCTCGCCGTGGCCTTCCGCCCAGTCCAGCACTTCCAGCGAGCGCGGCTCGCGGATATAGCACTTGGCCAGCGCGCTGGTGTCGATGTAGGCGTTCAACCGCGGTCTTCCCGTTCTTCCGCGAGCAAGACCTCGCTCGGGACGGTCTGCATCGGCTGGCTGGCGAGGAAGTCCTTCAGCGAGCGCAGGCGCGGACGCGGGCTGGGCGGCAGGATGCGCGCCACCGGCTCGCCGCGCCGGGTGACGATGACTTCGTCATCGTCGGCGAACAACTGTTCCGGGTGGGAAAGCCCCTCGCGCGCCTCGCGGATGGTGATGGTTCGCATGGAAAATCCTTCTCGTGTCACAACGGGCGATATTGTGACGCATTTCGGGCGGGATGGGCTGGCGGAGATCACGGCGGGGTGGATAGTGCGGGGGGCAATGCAATGCCGCTTGGCCCTCAGGAGCCAGGATTTCGGGCTGACCTGCCATTTGCCAGATGGGCGGTGTCGGGCGGCATTGTTCCGGCTACCGGCCGCTCAGTCGAAAATCGCATTGAACGGCAGCTTCTCTATCTGGCGAACTCGCATCCACGTTCTACTACCTCCCATCAATGTTAATGATATCTGGTACATCGACTAGGTGGCTCATCCAGTGCGCCACCGGTAAAGTAAGATATTCTCTTCGCATTACCTGTTGCAAATAGGCGGTATTCCCTATCTCACATCATCTTGCCTCGGAAAATTCTGAAAACTGAGACCCTCCACCTCCGAGTAACGAAGAGGACGTAGGCCGTCAGCGATTGGTCAGGCGGACCCTACAACAACCAATCAGAAAGGTAGGCGCTGCTCTCCTGGAAATGCTCGGCCACCCGCTTTTCGGCCTGGTCGAGATCGGCGTCGACCTTGTCCGTCGTTCCTATATTAGTGCTATAGTGCCGTCGTGCAGTGGGTAAAGGAGGCTCAATCATGACAGCGACACCTATTCAATCCAGCGTAAAGATTATCGGCGCCAACGGGCAGATTTCGCTCGGCAAGCAATTCGCCGGGCGGCAGGTGCTTGTCGAGGAACGGGAACCGGGCGTCTGGCTGGTGCGGACCGCCACGGTGATTCCCGACAACGAACGCTGGCTGCACCAGCCGCAGGCCGCGGCCGAACTCCAGGAAGCCATGACCTGGGCGCAGAACAATCCGCCGACCGACCGCAAGTCCGGTGCCGTGCTGGAGAAACTTCGTGGCAAAGGCTGAGACCGAGACGACGGTCAGGCTTGATTTGAACAACCCGGTGTTTCAGGAAAACCTGCTCACGCTGCAAAAGCCGGAACGACTCGCCGCACTCGATACCCTTGGCCGCCTGCGGCAAATGACCTGGAACCAGGTATATCGAGACAAGGGGCTGCACTGGGAGAAGATACTCAGCGTCAAGCCTCCCGCCGGCATCGATGCCATCTACTCGCTCCGCATCACACAATCGCGCCGCGCCACCGCCTACCGCGATGGCGACTTCATCCGCCTGCTGACCGTCGCACCGGACCACGACAGCACTTATGGCAGGCAGTAAGCTCTCCTGGCAGCGATAGGTGACAGACTACGGTTTCGCCGTTCCGCCAGCGCCGACTTTTACACGCCCTGCTTCAGGCTCGCTTCGATGAACTGGTCGAGGTCGCCGTCGAGCACTTTCTGCGTGGCGGAGATTTCGACGTTGGTGCGTAGGTCCTTGATGCGGGAGTTGTCCAGCACGTAGCTGCGGATCTGGTGGCCCCATCCGACGTCGGTCTTGCCGGCTTCGAGCTTGTCGGCCTCGGCCTGGCGCTTGCGCAGTTCGAGTTCGTAGAGGCGCGACTTCAGCATTGCCATCGCCTCGGCGCGGTTGCGGTGCTGCGAGCGGTCGCTCTGGCACTGTACGACGATGCCGCTGGGGACGTGGGTGATGCGCACCGCCGAGTCGGTCTTGTTGATGTGCTGGCCGCCGGCGCCGGAGGCGCGGAAGGTGTCGGTGCGCAGGTCGGCGGGGTTGATGTCGACCTCGATCGAGTCGTCGATCTCGGGATACACGTAAAGGCTGGCGAAGCTGGTGTGGCGTCCGCCCGAGGAATCGAAGGGCGACTTGCGCACCAGCCGGTGCACGCCGGTCTCGGTGCGCAGGAAGCCGTAGGCATAGTCGCCCTCGACCTTGATCGAGGCGCTGCGGATGCCGGCCACGTCACCGTCGGTCTGTTCCAGCAGTTCGGTCTTGAAGCCCTTGCGCTCGCAGTATTTCAGGTACTGGCGCAGCAGCATGCTGGCCCAGTCGCAGGCTTCGGTGCCGCCGGCGCCGGCCTGGATGTCGATGAAGCAGTTGTTGGGGTCGGCCGGGTTGTTGAACATGCGGCGGAATTCGAGGTCGGCCACCAGCTTTTCGGCCTCGTCGAGGTCGGCCTCGACGGCTTCCATGGTGTCTTCGTCGTCTTCCTGCTTGGCGAGGTCGAACAGGTCGCGGCCGTCGGTCAGCCGCTGGCTGACCCCGGAGAGCGTGCCGACCACGGCTTCGAGGGATTTCTTTTCGCGGCCCAGTGTCTGGGCGCGCTCGGCGTCATCCCAGAGTTTGGGGTCTTCGAGTACCTGGTTCAGTTCGGCGAGTTTTTCCGCTTTCCCATCGTAGTCAAAGATACCTCCGCAGTTGCTCGCTGCGACCGGAAAGGTCGGCGATACGGTTGGCAACGGCGTTGATGCGTTCGGCTTCCATGACTGTTCCTGCGCGGGGCGAAAGACGCGAATTATAGTCGTACCTTCGATGTGATAGCCTCATGACTTTCGGTTTCAGGACCAGCGCAATGTCCGAAATGATCTTCTACGAGCGGGTCGTTGCGCTCAACGACAAGCTCCACGCCAAGCTGAAGATGCGTCCGGCCACAAGCTTTGCCTATGCGGCGAAGACCAACTCGGTGCCGCTGCTGGCCAGCGAGTTTTTCGAGGCCGCGCGCGAGTATCCGATCGTTTTCACCCGTGGCCAGAACGGCCCCGTTCCTGCCGCGCTGCTGGGTTTGCGCGAAGCCGAGAACCTCTACGTGAACCCGGCGGGGAAGTGGGATGCCCGCTATGTGCCGGCCTTCGTCCGGCGCTACCCCTTCGTACCCGGCACGGGTGCGCAGGGCGAACTGCTGGTGTGCATCGACGAGGCGTCGCCGTGCTTTGGCACGAAGGAGGGCGAGGCGCTGTTTGTCGATGGCAAGCCCGGTCCGCAACTCGACCACGCGATGAAGTTCCTCACCGAGTTTCATCAGGCGGCGGCCGCCACCGAAGCACTGGGTCGCCGGCTGCAGGAACTGGGTTTGTTGCGGCCGGCGGATTCGCTGGCGCAGCTCAATGACGGTACGCAGTTCCGCCTCAACGGCCTGAGCGTGGTGGACGAGACCAGATTGCGCGCCCTGGAGCGCGATGTCGTCCCGGAACTGTTTGCCAACGGCACGCTGGCCGTGATCCATGCCCATCTCATTTCGCTGGGGAACCTGGGAACGCTGCTGGAGCGCCTGAGTCGGCGCTGAGGCGACGCCGATCGTCGCCGAGCCGTCCTCGATCGCGCTGAATTGCCCGCCTGGCGCGGGGCTTCTAAAGCCCGGGAATTTTCCGCTATGATTGGAATTTCCCGCAGCAGCCGCAGTGGCTGCGTTCTTCATGGCCAAATACGTTTTCGTTACGGGTGGTGTCGTGTCCAGTCTGGGCAAGGGCATCGCCGCCGCCAGCCTCGGCGCGATCCTCGAATCCCGAGGCATCAAGGTTACCCACCTCAAGCTTGACCCCTACATCAACGTCGATCCCGGCACCATGTCGCCGTTCCAGCATGGCGAGGTGTTCGTCACCGAGGACGGCGCCGAGACCGACCTCGATCTGGGCCACTACGAGCGCTTTACCAGCGCCAAGATGGGCAAGCGCAACAACTTCACCACCGGCCAGATCTATGAATCGGTGATCAAGAAGGAGCGGCGCGGCGAGTATCTGGGCAAAACCGTCCAGGTCATTCCGCACATCACCGACGAGATCAAGATTTTCATCAAGCGCGGGGCGGAAGGCGCCGACGTGGCGATCGTCGAGGTCGGCGGCACCGTGGGCGACATCGAGTCGCTGCCCTTCCTCGAAGCCATCCGCCAGATGGGCATCCAGGAAGGCCGCCAGAACGCCTGCTACATCCACCTGACTCTCGTGCCGTGGATTCCCACCGCCGGCGAACTGAAGACCAAGCCGACCCAGCATTCGGTCAAGGAACTGCGCGAGATCGGCATCCAGCCGGACATCCTGCTGTGCCGCGCCGATCGCCCGATTCCCGAGGACGAGAAACGCAAGATTGCCCTGTTCACCAACGTCCAGCCCGAGGCGGTGATTTCCGCGCTCGATGCCGACAGCATCTACAAGATTCCGGCCATGCTGCACGACCAGATGATCGACGAGATCGTCTGCCACAAGCTGGGCATCCTGGCGCGCGCCGCCGACCTGTCGGTGTGGAAGAAGCTGGTCGAGGCGTTGGAGCATCCGCAGCACGAGGTGAATATCGCCTTCGTCGGCAAGTATGTCGATCTCACCGAATCCTACAAGTCGCTGACCGAGTCGCTGGTGCATGCCGGCATCCACTGCGCCAGCCGCGTGAAGATCAATTACATCGATTCCGAGGACATCGAAAAGAACGGCCCCGGCGTGCTGGCATCGATGGATGCGGTGCTGGTCCCCGGCGGCTTCGGCCGGCGCGGCACCGAAGGCAAGATCGCCGCGATCCGCTACGCGCGCGAGAACAAGGTGCCGTATCTGGGCATCTGCCTCGGCATGCAGCTCGCCACCATCGAGTTCGCCCGCCATGTCGCCGGGTTCGAGAAAGCCAACAGCACCGAGTTCGACGCCGAGACACCGCACCCGGTGGTCGCGCTGATCACCGAGTGGCAGGATCGCGAAGGCCGCGTCGAAAAGCGCGACGCCAGTTCCGATCTCGGCGGCACCATGCGCCTCGGCGCCCAGCGCTGCCCGGTCAAGCCCGGCACGCTGGCGGCGACGATCTACGGCGCCGAGGTGAATGAGCGGCATCGTCACCGCTACGAGGTAAACAACACCTACGTGCCCAAGCTCGAAGCCGCCGGCATGGTGATTTCGGCGCGCACGCCGACCGAGGACCTGCCCGAGATGATGGAACTGCCGGCCGCGACCCACCCGTGGTTTGTCGGCGTGCAGTTCCACCCCGAATTCACCTCAAATCCGCGCACCGGCCATCCCCTGTTCATCGCCTACGTCAAGGCGGCGCTGGCGCGCAAGGGCATCAAGTGAAGCTCTGTGGTTTCGATGTCGGCCTCGACCGGCCGCTGTTCCTGATCGCCGGCCCCTGCGTGATCGAGTCGCGCGAGATGGCGCTCGATACCGCCGGGCAATTGCGCGACATCTGCCGCAAACTCGGTCTGAACTTCATCTACAAGTCGTCCTACGACAAGGCCAACCGCAGCTCCGGCAAGTCCTTCCGCGGCCTCGGCATGGAGCAGGGCCTGGACATCCTGGCCGACGTGAAGAAGCAGATCGGCGTGCCGGTGCTGACCGACGTGCATGCGGAACATGAAGTGGCCGCCGTCGCGTCCGTCGTCGATGTGCTGCAGACGCCGGCCTTCCTCTGCCGCCAGACCGATTTCATCCAGGCCTGCGCCGCATCGGGCAAGCCGGTGAATATCAAGAAGGGCCAGTTCATGGCGCCGGGCGACATGAAGCAGGTGGTGCTCAAGGCCAAGGAAGCGAATGCCGGGGCCGACAGCATCATGGTCTGCGAGCGCGGCGCGTCCTTCGGCTACAACAATCTGGTGTCCGACATGCGCAGCCTGGCGATCATGCGCGAGACGGGCTGCCCGGTGGTGTTCGACGCCACGCATTCGGTGCAACTGCCGGGCGGGCAGGGCGACCGCAGCGGCGGGCAGCGCGAGTTCGTCCCGGTGCTGGCGCGCGCGGCCGTCGCCGTTGGCGTTTCCGGCCTCTTCATGGAGACGCATCCCGATCCTGCCAAGGCGTTGTCGGACGGCCCCAATGCGTGGCCTCTGCCGCAGATGGCAACGCTGCTCGAACAACTGGTGGAACTGGACGCGCTGGTAAAACGTAAAGGAATGACGGCATGAGCAAACTCGCCTACCTGGTGGTCGATGCGCGTTCCAGCGATCCGGAGCGCATGACGGAATACCGGCGCCTGGCCCAGATCGCGGTCGAAAAACATGGCGGTCGCTATCTGGTGCGTGGCGCGCCCTACGAAACGCTGGAAGGGACCTGGCAGCCGCAGCGGCTGGTGGTGCTGGAATTTCCCAGCATGGATGCAGCACGGGGCTTTTACGACTCTCCCGAATACCTTGCAGCACGCGAGGCAAGAGCTGGCGTGTCGGATTTCGACATGGTCCTGGCCGAAGCTTACTGAGTTAAATACGAGGAAATAATCATGAGTGCAATCGTTGATGTCGTCGCCCGCGAGATTCTCGACTCACGCGGCAATCCCACCGTCGAGGCCGACGTCCTGCTCGAATCGGGCGTAATGGGCCGCGCCGCTGTGCCATCCGGCGCCTCCACCGGCTCGCGCGAAGCCATCGAGCTGCGCGACGGCGATGCCGCCCGCTACCTGGGCAAGGGCGTGGTGCAGGCCGTCGAGAACGTCAATACCGAGATCTCCGAAGCCATCATCGGCCTCGATGCCGAAGAGCAGGCCTTCGTCGACATGGCGATGAACGAACTCGACGGCACCGACAACAAGTCTCGCCTCGGCGCCAACGCCATCCTCGCCGTGTCGATGGCGGTGGCCAAGGCGGCCGCCGAGGAAGCCGGCCTGCCGCTGTACCGCTATTTCGGCGGCTCCGGCCCGATGCAAATGCCGGTGCCGATGATGAACGTGATCAACGGCGGCGCGCACGCCAACAACAACCTCGACATCCAGGAGTTCATGATCCTGCCGGTGGGCGCGGCGAGCTTCCGCGAGGCACTGCGCTGCGGCGCCGAAGTCTTCCATCACCTGAAGAAGCTGGTGGACAAGAAGGGCTACCCGACCACGGTCGGCGACGAGGGCGGTTTCGCGCCGAACGTGTCGGGCAACGACGAAGCCATCGAAATGATCCTCAAGGCGATCGAGACCGCCGGCTACACGCCGGGCCAGGATGTGGTGCTCGGCCTCGACTGCGCCAGTTCCGAGTTCTACAAGAATGGCCGCTACATCCTTGCCTCGGAAAAGCTGGAACTGACCTCGGAAGCCTTCGCCGACTACCTGGCGACGCTGGCCGACCGCTATCCGATCATCAGCATCGAGGACGGCATGGCCGAAGGCGACTGGGACGGCTGGAAGCTGCTCACCGACAAGCTCGGCAAGCGCGTGCAGATCGTCGGCGACGATCTTTTCGTCACCAACCCGAAGATCCTCAAGGAAGGCATCCAAAAGGGCATCGCCAACTCGATCCTGATCAAGATCAACCAGATCGGCACCCTGACCGAAACCTTCGCCGCAGTCGAAATGGCCAAGCGCGCCGGCTACACCAACGTCATCTCGCATCGTTCGGGCGAAACCGAGGATTCGACCATCGCCGACATCGCCGTGGGCCTCAACGCCGGCCAGATCAAGACCGGTTCACTCAGCCGCTCGGATCGCATCGCCAAGTACAACCAGCTGCTGCGCATCGAGGAAGACCTCGGCGATACCGTGTCCTACCCCGGCCTCGACGCTTTCTACAACATCAGGAAATAGTCGCCGCCGCGCATCGCGCCATGAACTGGCCGACGCTGGTGCTGGTCGTCCTCATCGCCCTGCTGCAATATCCGTTGTGGCTGGGCAAGGGCGGCTGGCTTCGCGTCTGGGACTATGACCGCCAGCTGCAGGCGCAGCGCGAGGTCAATCAGAAACTGGAACAGCGCAATGCCGGGCTGGATGCCGAAGTGCGCGACCTCAAGTCGGGCTACGAAGCCATCGAAGAGCGTGCCCGCTATGAGCTGGGAATGATCAAGGACGGCGAGGTGTTCGTCCAGGTGCCGCAGAAGATGATGCTGGCGCCTTCATCGGAGCCGGTCGCCAAGCCGGCGGCCAAACCTGCGGTGGTGCCGCGCTGAGTCAGTCTTCCTGCTTCAGCTCCGCCCGGTAGCGCCGGGCGTTTTCCACATAGCCCTGCGCGGCGAGCCGCAGCCGCGCCACTTCCTCGTCGGTCAGTTGGCGCACTACCTTGCCCGGTGAACCCATCACCAGCGAACGGTCGGGGATCACCTTGCCTTCGGGGATCAGGGAATTGGCGCCGATGATGCAATGGCGGCCGATCACGGCCTTGTTGAGGATCACGCTCTTGATGCCGATCAGCGACTCGTCGCCGATGGTGCAGCCGTGCAGCATCACCATGTGGCCGACGGTGACGCGGGCGCCGAGGGTCAGCGGCACGCCTTCGTCGGCGTGCAGCACCGAACCATCCTGGATGTTGCTGTTGGCGCCGATGCGGATGGTGTCGTTGTCGCCGCGCAGCACGGCGTTCCACCAGATGCTGGCGTTGTCGCCAAGTTGAACGTCGCCGATCACCGTGGCATTGGGGGCGATCCAGGCATTCGTGCCCAGCGAGGGTTTGCGGTCGCCGATGCTGTAGATGGGCATGATGATCTCCTCGTAGTGAACCCCGTCGCGCGATTTAACCCATTTTCCGCAGATGACGCAGATTCTCGCAGATTAAAACGCGGTGCTTCCCAGGGTTGGAGGTCCTCGCCGACAAACCCGATGGCTGATGGGCAGGATGTGCCAAGCGTGTTGATCCATCTGCGAAAATCTGCGAAATCTGCGGATCAACTGCTTCTTATTTCAAGTTTAACGTTCCCGCTTCTTCCATTCCGGCTTGGCGCCGGCGGGCTTCTTCCAGTCCGGCTTCTTGCTGTCGCGGGCCGGCGGTGCGCGGCGCGGCGGGCGGGTGTCGACGAACTCGCCCGGCTCCATGACTCGCGTCTTGAGCGCGAACTGGCGCACGCGGATGCGGCGCAGGATGTCCATCAGGTCGGCCGACAGGCCGGCAGGAAGTTCCACCGAACTGTAGTCGTCGAACAGGTTGATCTGGCCGATATCCTTGCCGGCGATGCCCGCTTCGTTGGCGATGGCGCCGACGATCTCCTTGGGCAGCACGCCCTGGTTGCGGCCGATCTCGATGCGGTAGCGCGCCAGCGTGCCGGGCGCGAAGCTGCGCTGCTTGACCGGGGTGTCGCTGCGGCCTTCCTTCGCCGGGCGCTCACGGCGCGATTCGGCGGCCGGAGCGCTTTCATCCGTTTTGGCCCTGGCTGGCTTGCGTTCGAAAGTCGGCGCTGGCGGGACGGCGACCGGAGCCGCCTCGCGCGGCGCATGGTCGCTGGCGCCCGGCATCTGCAGCGGGCGCTCGCGCGTCGCCAGCCAGGCCAGCGCGGCGGCGATTTCGCGGGCGGCGATGTCCTGTTCGCCTTCCATGCGGCGCACCACGTCGAAGAAGAAGTCCAGCTTCTCGCTCTTGATGATATCCACCACCTGCTGAGTGAACTGCGCGACGCGGCGGTTGGCCACTTCGCCCGGGGTCGGCATGGTCAGGGCGGTGATCTTTTGCTTGGTGGCGCGCTCGATGAGTTTGAGCATGTACATTTCGCGCGGCGCCAGGAACAGGATGGCGCGGCCGGTGCGGCCGGCGCGGCCGGTGCGGCCGATGCGGTGCACGTAGGCCTCGGTGTCGTAGGGCACGTCGTAGTTGATGACATGGCTGATGCGCGCCACGTCGAGGCCGCGCGCGGCGACGTCGGTGGCGACCACGATGTCGATGGTGCCGGCCTTGAGGCGTTCGATCACCTGTTCGCGCAGGCCCTGGGTCAGGTCGCCGTTGAGCGCCGCGACCGAATAGCCGCGCGCTTCCAGCTTGTCGGCGAGTTCGACGGTGGCGGTCTTGGTCCGCACGAAAATGATGGCGGCGTCGAAGTCGTCTTCCACTTCGAGGATGCGCGTCAGCGCTTCCAGCTTCTGCCCGGTGTGGGTCTGGCAGTAGGACTGGCTGGTGGTGACCACGGTGGAGGTGGCCGAACGGATCTTGATTTCCTTCGGCTCGCGCAGGTGCTCGCGCGCCACGCGGCGGATCACGTCGGGCATGGTGGCCGAGAACAGCGCGGTCTGGCGTTCGGCCGGCGTGTGTTCGAGGATCCACTTGACGTCGTCGATGAAGCCCATGCGCAGCATCTCGTCGGCTTCGTCAAGCACCAGCATCGACAGATTGTTGAGCACCAGGCTCTTGCGTTCCAGGTGGTCCATGACGCGACCGGGGGTGCCGACGATGACGTGCGTCCCGCGCGACAGCGCGCGCAACTGCACCACCATGCTCTGGCCGCCGTAGATCGGCAGCACGTGGAAGCCGGGCATGTGGTGGGCGTATTTCTGCAAGGCTTCGGCGACCTGGATCGCCAGTTCGCGCGTCGGCGTCAGGATCAGGGCCTGCGGCACGGCGCGCTTGAGGTCGATCTTCTGCAGCAGCGGCAGGGCGAAGGCGGCGGTCTTGCCGGTGCCGGTCTGGGCTTCGCCGAGCAGGTCATGGCCGGCCAGCAGCGGCGGGATGCAGGCCGCCTGGATCGGCGAGGGGGTTTCGTAGCCGACGTCGGCGAGGGCCTTCAGCAATGGCTGGGCAAGCCCGAGGGTATCGAACCCGGCGGCATTTAGGTCTGGGGAGGTGGTCATGGTGTACCCGCGCGGAGCAGGGAATTTCGAGGGAAAGGCGGGCCGGAGCTAAGCATTCGGCCGGAGAACCGCGCATTATCCCTGAATTCGGGCCAAAAAGCCCGTCTTTATTCCCCCGCTGCGTGGCGTTCGATCACGCCGTCGATGAATTTGCGCAGGAAACCCTCGGTTTGCGCGCTGTGGAAGCGGTCGATTTCGACGCCCCGGCTGTAGGCGATCACGGTCGGAAAGCCGCGCACCTTGTGCTTTCCGGCGATGCGCATGTTTTCGTCGGCGTCGACGTTCGCCAGCAGGAAGGCGCCGTCGTAGTTACTCGTCAGGCGTTCCAGCAGCGGGCTCAGCACCCGGCACGGCGCGCACCAGTCGGCGCCGATGTCGACGAGTACAGGTGTTTGCTGCGAGCGGGCGACCACCGCCGTGTCGAAGTCCTCTTCGGTGACGTCGAAGATGGTGGCCGTGGGTTCGTGCTTCGAATGCATCGAGCTTTCTCCGGCCTCAGACCCGCAGCAGGGCTGTTTTTAGCGGCGGCTGGCCGTCGGCACTCGGGAAGTCGGCTTCCGGCATGATCCATTCCATGTCGCGGATCGGCCGGCCGGCCTTGGCCGCGCTGCGCTGCAATCCATCAAGCCAGGCGTCGCGCTGCACATCGGCGACGTTGTTGGTGCAGATCAGCGTGCCGCCCTCGGCAACGCACAGCAGGGCGGGCTTGAACACCGAGGCGTAGTCGTTGATCAGGTCGACCACGCCGAAGGGGCTCTTGGCATGGCGCGGCGGATCGAGGAACACCAGGTCGAAGGTCTGCGCGTCGAGTTTGGGAAAGGGCGGCATGCGCTTGCCGCGCACGCGCTCGGGTTGGCCGATCCCGGCGTACTGGCGCATCGCGGCGAAGGCGTCGCACTTGACGAAGCGCGGGCGCACCGGCAGATCGTTCAGGCGCGCATTCTCCTTGCCGACCGCAAGGCTGGAATCGGCGAAATCGACATTGACCACGAAGCGCGCACCGGCCTTGGCCGCCGCGATGCCGACGCCACAGGTGTAGGCGAACAGGTTCAGCAGCGATTTGCCCGGCGCCTCCTGCATCACCCGCCGGCGCGCGGCGCGCAGGTCGAGGAACAGCCACGGGTCCTGCCCGGCGTGGCGCCCGGCGATGCGATAGGTGACGCCCATCTCGTGCACTTCGCGCGGCATCATCGCCGCTTCGAGCTGGTCCGGCGGCAGCGGATTACCGATGCGCGAATTGGCGTGGCTGCGGTCGTTGTAGACCAGCGTCAGCTCCGGCAGCAAGCCGACATAGAAGCTCTGCACGGCGGCCAGCGCCTCCGGCGGCAGCGGGCTGTGAAAACACTGCACCAGCAGCAGATCGCCGTAGCGATCGATGGTCAGGCCGGGATGGCCCTCGACGCTGCCGTGGAACAGGCGGTAGCAATCTGTCTGCTCGGCGTGCAGGCGCGGCAGGAGTTCCGCGCGCGCATCGAGTGCGGCGGCGAGCAGGGGCAGGAGGGCTTCGGACATGGCGGTTTCTCGGCAGGGGTTCCGCTGTTGTCGAGAATGGCAATCGCGGAAAAGGGCGACATCTTACGCGTATGCTGACCCTGCGTCGCCGTATCGACGGCGCCGACTCCCGGATTCGATCCGGGGTCATTCAGGTCGCAGCATGACTGCTGCTACATCCCGCTTCGATCCAGCGAGTGCAGCAAAGTTGAAAACAGGGTATCGGGATCGAAGGGTTTGACCAGAAAATCGGTCATTCCGGCTTCATGGCAGAGTGCCTTGTCTTCTGCAAAGGCATTGGCAGTCATCGCGATAATCGGTGTTCGCTGATAGCCGGGAAGCCGACGTATTTCCTGCGTCGCCTCCAGTCCATTTACGTTCGGCATTTGCATGTCCATGAAAATTGCTGCGTAGGACGTTTCCTGTGCCATGGAGACGGCCTGTGCGCCATCCTCGGCCATATCCACCCGCAGCCCGACCGCTTCAAGCTGCATCTGGGCCACTTCCCTGTTGATCGGCTCGTCGTCGGCAACCAGAATCCGGCATCCGGCATAACGCTGCCGGATCAGGGCTTCGACATCGGCCTCCGTTACAGCCTGCTTCAAAGCCGGCTCTGCACCCTTCTTCAGTCTGGCGGAAAACCAGAAGGTGCTACCCATGCCTGGCGTGCTTACGGCGCCTGCTTCGCCGCCCATCAATTCGGCAAGGCGGCGGGTGATCGCCAGTCCCAGGCCGGTGCCACCGTACTTGCGGGTCATCGAGTTGTCGGCCTGCTCAAAGGCGCTGAATAGGCGGGGCATGACCTCGGCTGCGATGCCGATGCCGGTGTCCTGTACCTCGAAACGCAGGCACACCGAATCGGCGTCTTCCCCCTGCACGCGCGTGCGCAGCGTCACCGAGCCTTGCTCGGTAAATTTGACGGCATTGGTTGCGAAGTTGAGCAGAGCCTGCTGCAGCCGCATGGAGTCGCCATACAGATGGTGCTGCATGGGCTCGGTCTCGATCGACAGACGGACGCCCTTGGCCCCGGCGCGTTCGAAAAGGATCGAGCCGACATCCTCCAGAATGCGGGGGATATCGACGGGGCCTTCTTCCAGCAGGAACTTGCCTGCCTCGATCTTGGAAATATCAAGGATGTCGTTGATGATCGCGAGCATGTGCTGCGCGGAGAGATCGATCGTATCGAGGCGTTGTGCCTGTTTGGGTGTGACGCCTTCGCGGCGCATGATGTTGGCCATGCCGATGATGCCGTTCATCGGCGTGCGAATCTCGTGGCTCATGTTGGCCAGGAAAGCCGCTTTCGCGATGTTGGCCGTCTCGGCGGCTTCCTTCGCGAGGGACAGCTCCTGGGTGCGCCGGGCCACCAGTTCCTCAAGGTGCTGTTGATACTCTTCCAGCGTGCGTTCCGCTTGTTTGCGCTGCGTAATGTCGAGCGCGTAGGCAATGCGATTCAGCGGAGTGCCATCCGCCGAGTGGATGACGGTGATGTCGAGGAGAACCGGGAAGCGCCGGCCGTCCTTGCAGATGTGCTCGGATTCGAAGACGCCGTGATGCGTCCGGTCCAATGCTGCGATCAATTGCCGTGTCCGGTCCCGTGCGTCTTCCGGAAATACCGTCAGAACGGATTGCCCGATCAATTCTTCAGGAAGATAGCCACGCTGGTGCGCAAATGCCGGACTGACCGCGCGGAATGTGTTCGTTTTTGCATCGGCAATGGCCAGGCCGAACTCGGCATGGGTGAACGCCTCGCCCCAGAGTCGCAATCGGGTTTCCATGTGATGGCGCTCGGTGAGGTCTTCAACGGTGGCTGCGCGGAATGCCACCTGACCATCGGCGTCCTTGTAGGCCGTGACGTCAATACGTGCAGGAAAGCGCGAGCCATCCTTGCGCACATGCATCGTCTCGAAGACATGGTGCCCTTTTTCGTGGACCAGGCGGGTGTGTGCGGGAACCTCGGCCCTGGCTTCCGGGGCATAGGCCTCGATCAGCGGCATGCCGATCATTTCCTCATTGTCATAGCCATGGATGCGGGCGAATGCGGGGTTGGCCTGAACGATCAGGTTGGTGGCGGCATCCGTGATGACCATGCCCCATCCGGCCAGCTGGAAGACGGTCAGGTACTGGCGAAGCTGCTTTTCGGTTTCCTTTTGCGCGGTGATATCGACACAGAATCCGATATAGCCGAGAAACTCTCCGTAGCTGTCATACCGTGCATTCCCGTCATCCCGGATCCAGTGGTAGGTGCCGTCGGCGTGGCGCAGGCGGTATTCCATGCTGAAGGCCTGGCGCATATCGAATGCCGCCGCATACGTCCGCATGCAACGATCCAGGTCCGCGGGATGGACGCCTTGCAGCCAGCCATTGCCGAGTTCCTGCGCCATGGGCCGCCCGGTAAATCGCAGCCACGGCTCGTTGAAGTAGTCGCAAAGTCTGTCGGTTCCAGAAGTCCAGATCAGCGCCGATCCGCTGTTGGCCAGTGTGCGGAAATGCTGCTCGCTGTCACGCAGCGCCTTTTCCGCCTGTTTGCGGCGGGTGATGTCTTCCGACATGATGACGATGCCGCCGATCCTGCCGTCGGCGGCGCGCCACGGCAGGACCTGCCATTTCAGATACTGAACCGTTCCGTCCCCGCGGACAAAACGGTCCTCTTCGCTGCCGACGGACTCCCCACGCAATGCCCGTTGATGGACGGTCTTCCAGGCATCCCCGATCTCGGGAAATACCTCATAGTGGGAAAGCCCGGTCAGATAGCGGTCACCCAGCTGGTAGTCCTCGTTCCAGCGCCGGCTGGCGGCGATATAGCGCATGTTGCGGTCGAACATGGCGATTGCGGCGGGAGCCTGCGCAACGAGCAGTTGCAACAGTTCCGATTGCTCGGCGAGCAAAGAAGCCTGGCGAAGCCAGGTATTCTTGAGCAGAAAGTGGAGCAGCAGGGTCGTGATCGCGACAAAACCCAGCCCCTTCAGCACGCTGATGGAGGCAATCTGTGCTGCATTCCCGGTCGAGGTGAAAAGCACTTCGTCGGACAGCAGAATCCATGCAGTCGCGAACGCGGCATAGATGAGGACCACCTTCAAGGCAGTTTGCCGCTGGGTAATCGATGTGTATCTGGCCAGCATTCCAGGAGATTCCCGCATCGTTAATTGCAATTGGACCCAACATAGCCGTTTTGGAGTGCCTTGCCAAGCAGGCGAAGGAGCTTTTCTTTCAGGTCGTTCTTGCCGGCGAGAAGAGTGGTGAGCACAGCCGGTTGATCTGGAGACGCTGGGAAACCCTGCGTCGCCGTACCGCCAGCGCCGACTTTCTCTCCGCTGCGATGCGCGTTTGTCAGCCGGGAAGCCTTGCGTAAAGTTCCACCGCCGTGTCCATCCGCTGCAGCAGGTTTTCGCTGGCCGTGAATACCTTGCGTGCGGACGTTGCGAAGTTCGACTCGTCGCGGGTCGCGATCACCGATCGCAGGCTGTCCCAGTGTTCTGCCACGCCTTCCAGTTCCGCCGCGATGTCCGGTTTATCGCGTGTTGCCGAAGCGAGTTTGACCAGGGCGGCCGAGAATTCCTCGCTGGCATCCCGCAGCTCCTTCCGGCATCTGGACGCCTGGATGCCGGAATGCTGAAAGAGGAAGAACTTCGCCATGCGCTGCGACAGCATGCGCTGGCGTCCGGCAAGGTTGATCAGCTTGCCCTTGCGGGTGCCGTCGGCTCTTTCGAAGCTCAGGGTCAGCCTGTGCGCCGCATGCAGTACTTCTTCGCTCATGCCGTAGAGCGCGTGCGCGGATTTGCGGGTGGGCTCGGCAGTCAGCAAGGTTTTGTAGGGCCGCCACAACTCGGCCAGTTCGGCGCGCGCCGCATGGCTTTGGGCGCTGCTTGCGGAATCTTCGAGTTGCGCCAGCTGCCGGTCAAACAAGTCGATTGATTGCTTGAGCACCTGGCGTGCCGGGCGGGGCAATACCCGGTGCTCCAGCATCAGCCACGACTTGACCATGCGTTGTGACAACATGCGCTGGCGTCCGGCCCGGTTGATTTCGTCGCAGAACGAACGGGCGCCCTTGTCCCGATTGTGCATGTCGTACAGGGGTGCTCCGGCCCTGCGCGTGGTTTGGGTCGCACGTCGCTGGAATGGCTCGGTGGCAAGGGTGCTGCCGCGCGCGGGATCTTCATGGGCAAGATAGTGCGCGATCGGGGCGTTCATCAGCCTGACCTGGTTCCCGTCGGCGACAATCAGGCCGGCTTCGGTGAGGTCGCGCAAGGCGCGAGAGAGGGTTTCCGGTTTCATGTCGAAGCGGGAAGCCAGCAGGAGCTTGGTGGTGCGCAGCGTTACCGGGGTTTCGCCCGCCGTGTCGCGGGTGGGCCCGGCAAGCTTGACGAAGTAGTCCAGCAGGCGCTGGCTGCCGGTGCGGAAATACCTGGCCGCGAGTTCGTTCTCCAGTTCCAGCTGTCGCTGCGCCAGCAGCTTGATGGCGCGCAACGCGAGCTGCGGGTCGGTGGCCATGATGCGGCGGATATCGTCCCCGGCAATGCACAGAACCTGCGACGGCATTATCGCCACGGCGTTCGTCAGGCAGCGGCGCCCGCCGAACAGCTCGGCCTCGCCGAAGGACAGCCCCGGCTCCACCACGTTGATGACCTTCTCCTGCCCCTGGCTGGATGACAGCGCCAGCTTTACCTGGCCCGACAGCAGGAAATACATTTCATCGACGGAATCGCCGGCACGATAGATGGCCTCGTTCCTTTCGAAGCTGGCGCTGCGGGATGCCGCCGCGAGGTCATCCATGTGTCCGGCGGCGAGGTTGGCGAATAGCGAAATCCGGCCCAGGATTGCCTTGACGCTGCGGTGCGCTTTTGCGTTGCGATGCGATGGGAGCATTCGGTTTACCCTGAAATTCGAGCCAATTCACGGTGAGCGCGCGGCCCTGCGCTCGTTGGAGTTCCAATTATCGCGCATCTCCCTGGATTGCAGGAAGACTCTTCTGCGGCACTTTGTCGCGCCGTTCCGCCAGCGCCGACTCTGGCCCGAGGACGAGGCGCTATCGATGGCGACCTTCCCTTATCCCCGCATAAGGCGACCACATGCGAATTCGATACGTAATTGTCCTAAAATAGGGCGCAGGTGCATGGGGGGGCTCGGTCGTTTCCGGGCCAGACGTCAAGCTGCAGCATGGTCCTGCCACAAGGTTCCTGCAGTCATCAGGAGGTTTCGGATGCTCAAGCATTACATATTCTGGGGACTTTTCGCGCTTGTCCTGGCGGGCGTTGCGGCAACCTTGATCAACAATCGGAAGGCACGCCAGAGGCGCGATGCGGAAAATGCCAGGGCGCTTGCCGCCGCGGTTTCCGCCGCCGCCGCCAAAGCTGCCGCCAGTCCTCCGAAAGCTGCTGCCGCAGAAGCCGCTTACGATCCCACCGCAACGCGGATTCATGTGCGCACGACTCCGGTCGGCGCGAATCCTGCATTGCAGAATCGCGAGGAAGTGCCGTTGCCGAAAGAAGCCGTTCCAAGGCTGGTCTGCGTTGGCGGAACCCAGAAGGACAACACCTTCCCCGTTACCGCCGCCGGCATTACCGTGGGACGAAGCGCGGACAACGATATCGTCATCACGGACGCCCGCGCCTCCCAGCGTCACGCCTGGGTCGGCATCGTCGACAGCAAGGTGGTTCTGCGCGACCTCGGATCCACCAACGGCACCTTCCTCAACGCCCAGATCGATTCGCCCGTGGACGAAGTCGCGCTGATTCCCGGCGATACGATTTTCTTCGGCGGCCACGGTCGCGACCAGTTTCTTTTCGTCGTCGATTGAACTCCGCGGCCGATGCCGCGATAGCGCGATGGTTTGGATCGCCGCGAAACTAGCCGCGGGCTTCGCTCCAGCCAAGCGCACCGATCACACTGGCAAAGCTCCCTTCAAGCGGCGCCTCGATGGATAACATGCGGTCGTCCCGCGGATGCCGGAGTTCCATGCGGGTACAGGCGAGCAGCATGCGCCGACAGCCGAAGCGCTGCTGAAAGAAGCGATTGTGGATTCCCTTGCCCCAGGTGGCATCACCGATGATGGGGTGGGCGATGTGCTTCAGGTGGCGGCGCAACTGGTGCTGGCGGCCGGTCTTCGGCAGAAGTTCCACCAGCGCATAGCGCGAACTCGGGTAGCGGTCGACGACGTCGGGAAGCTCGATGGTGGCCAGGCGGCGATAGTCGGTGACGGCGGGCAGGGCTTCGGTTTTGCTCTCGGCGCCGAGCTTGCGGCCGTAGTCGTCGAACTGGCGCGACAGCGGATGGTCGATGGTGCCGGATTCGGGCGGCCAGCCGCGCACGATGGCAAGGTAGCGCTTCCCGACTTCGTCGCGCTGGAACTGCCCGCCGACCTCGCGCGCGCTGTCGGCATCGAGCGCGAACAGCAGCACGCCCGAGGTGCCTTTGTCGAGCCGATGCAGCGGGTGCACGCGCCGCCCGATCTGGTCGCGCAGGAGTTGCACGGCGAAGCGCGTTTCGTGGCGGTCGATGTCGCTGCGATGGACCAGCAGGCCGGCGGGTTTGTTGATCGCGACGAGGAAGTCGTCGCGGTAAAGGATGTCGAGCATGCCGCCGCTGGCGTTAACGTGAAACAACTCGTTCAAAGTGATTGGCGATAGCCGAGCGAAGCGAGCAAATAAGAAGCCTCCCCGTGAGGGGAGGATGGGAGGGGCGGGCCATTAATTCGTCTTTCGCGTGTTTGATCCTCGGCGGGCGGCTCTCGCGGCCATGAGCGTTAGTACTGGACGCCCTGCGCCTCGCAGAGGAACTTCATCAGCGGTGTGGCGGCGGCGAAACGCTCGGTCGCGAGTTTGACCAGCCCGGAACCCGTCACCTCGGCGGCGGACAAGGATGCCAAGCCGATGAAGTCCTTGCGCTTGAGGTCGTCGATCGCCGGGTGCTCGGCGGCGTAGCCGCGCGGCGGCCGCGTCAGGCTGTCGCCGGCCAGCGCCCAGTGCGCGGCGAACTTCTTGTCGTCGCGCACGGCGAACCAGCGTTTCGGATTCGCCGTGATGAGGTCGCGGATGTGCCCCAGCATGTCGGCCTCGGGATGCCAGCAGCCGGCGCCGAAGAAACATTCGTCGCTCGCGATGTGCATGTAGAAGCCCGGCGCATGAACGTCCTTGCCCAGCTCGTGGCGGAACTGGATGCCGATGTTGGTCTTGTAGGGGCTCTTGTCGCGGGCGAAGCGCGTGTCGCGGAACACGCGCATCAGCGAGCCGCCCATCTTCTTCGGCTCGGCGCGGAAGTGCGGGGCGAACTTTGCCAGGGGATCGCCCATCGCGGCGATGAAATCCAGTGCCGGCTCACGCACCAGTTCTTCGTAGCGCGGCTTGTTGGCCTCGAACCAGCCGCGGTCGTTGTTGGCGGCGAGTTCGTCGAGGAACTTGAAGGTGGCTTTGCTGAACATGGCGGTCCTGTCCTTCGCTGCGATTGTCTTACGCCGCCGCTTTCTGCCCGAGGCGGCGATCGAGCCAGTTGTCGATCTTCTCGGCGGCCGCGGTCCATTGCGGCTCCATCATGATCATGTGGCCGGCGCGCGGGATGACGCAGGTTTCCGCGTTCCAGCCGGAGGCGGTGAAGTAAAGCTGGTTGGACGGAAACAGCGCGTCGAGTTCGCCGCCCATGACCAGCGCCGGAATCTTCGGCCGGCGCTTGGGCGAGCGCCAGGCCAGCGTCATCATCTCGGTTACGGCGGTCATGGATTCGTCCTGCACCAGCGGCTTGAAGGCGGCGAATTGTTCCGCTGTCACGTCGGGCGAGAAATACACTTCGCGCATCACCTTGACGGTGTTCGCGGTGTACTTGCCGCGCACGGCGTAGGCGGCCTCCCGCAGGAAATCCGGCTGCCGGGCGTTCAACTGGGCGCTGCAACCGGCCAGGCCGGTGGTCGGCACGGGCGCCATCATGATGACCGCCGCTGCGTTGCCTTTTTCGAGGAAGCGCTGCACCACCAGTGCGCCCATCGAATGCCCGATCAGCACCGGCGGCGCGGGCAGCTCGGCGACCACTTGCGCGACGTCTGCGGCGTAGTGGTCGAGGTCGTAGCTGTTGAGGTTCTCGCGACCCTCGCTCTTGCCGTGGCCCGATAGATCGATGGCGTGGCAGTGATAGCCCAGCTTGCTGAAATGCGGCAGGAAGTTCACGTCCCAGCAACCGGCATGGACGTAGCCGCCATGTACGAAAACCAGCGGCGGATGTCCGTTGTGCTTCTTTGCCGGGCGATGCAGGGTGTGCAGTTTGCGGTGACTCAAGGGTGAACTCCGGAAGTGTGGCTTGGGGTCAGAACAGTATCACGCCGCGTGCGTTTCGCCCCTCGGCGAGATCGGCAAAGGCCTGCGGTGCTTCCTCGACGCTGTAGGTGCGCGTGATCAGTTCGTCGAGCTTGAGCCGGCCGCTGCGGTAGAGGCCGATCAGGCGCGGGAAGTCCTGCTGCGGGCGCGCCGAGCCGAAGTAGCTGCCCTTCAGGGTCTTTTCCTCGAAGGTCAGGGTTGCGGTGCGGATCGTGGTCGTGTCCTTGGGGCCGGCGACACCGACCACGACCGCCGTGCCACCCTTGCGCAAACAGCCATAGGCCTGCGCCGCGATCTCGCCGAAGCCGACGCACTCGAAGGCATAGTCGGCGCCGCCTTCGGTGAGTTTCTTCAGGGCCTTGACGATGTTCTCTTCGTTCTTCGGGTTCACCGTGTGGGTCGCGCCGAACTGCTTCGCCATTTCAAGTTTTGCATCCGAGGTATCGACCGCGACGATGATGCGGGCGCCGGCAATCGCGCAGCCCTGGATGGCATTGAGGCCGACGCCGCCGCAGCCGAAGACCACGGTGGCCGAGCCCGGCTCGACCTTCGCCGTGTTGACCGCGGCGCCGACGCCGGTCATCACGCCGCAGCCGATCAGCGCGGCCTTGTCGAGCGGCACGGCGGCATCGATCTTGATCACGTTGTCGACGTGCAGCGTCGCGTATTCGGCCATCACGCCGCAGCCGGAAAAAATGTTGAGCGGCTTGCCGGCGGCATCCTTGAAGCGCGTCGTGCCGTCGGGTAGCGTGAAGCCGGCCTTGGCGGCCTGGTCGCAGAGCTGCGGGCGGCCAGTCTGGCAGTAGCGGCACTTGCCGCACATGCTGACGAAGGAGCTGACGACGTGGTCGCCCAGGGCAAAGCTGCTGACGCCTTCGCCTACCGCGACGATGCTGCCGGCGCCTTCGTGGCCCAGCACCACGGGCGGCGGCAGCGGCAGCGTGCCGGTGGTGACGGAAAGGTCGCTGTGGCAGACGCCGCAGGCGGCAAGCTTGATCATCACTTCGCCGCGCTGCGGCGCATCGACGCTGACGGTTTCGACGACGACGGGCTTGCCGACTTCACGGCAAAGGACGGCACGGGCTTGCTGGGTCATGATGGACTCCTCTTGAAATGAATGAAAGACGGTGCCGCTATTCCTTGTACCAGACCAATTGCTGCGTTGTCGCCAGCAGCTCGCCATCGGTGCTCCAGACGTGGCCGTGGTGGTCGAAGTGGCCGTCGCTGAAGGCTTGGGCCTGGGCCACGGCGAGCAGCGGCGCGGCGCCCTGGCGGATCAGCGCTTCTTCACCGGCGTGGAAATAGATGTTGATCGAGACGGTGCCGATCGGCACGAACTCGGGCCGGCGCAGGAAGATGCGCGGCAGGAAGCTGTCGCACAGCGCCGTCAGCGACGCGAAGTCGAGCGGGCGCGGCGGATTGTCGGCGACCCAGACGTGGGAGAGGCTGTCTTCATTGGCGGCAAAGGGCTTGCCGCGCACGATGCGGAATTCATAGCGCTGCAGAAAGCCGGTTGCGTTGCGCGGCGGCGCGACCGCGCAGGCGTCGGCCGGCGGCACTTCGGGGCGGGTGGCTTCGACGTGGCTCCAGGTTTCGCGGCGCACGGCGCAGATCGCGATCACCTGGGCCAGCACGCGCCCCGGCTCGCCCTGCAGCAGGCGGATCGCCCAGTGCTGGCTGCTGCGGTTGGACCGCACCAGTTCGGTCTCGATCACAAAGTCGCCGGCGTCGATCGGCGCGAGGTAGTTGATGGTGAAGGCCAGTGGCGTGCCGCGCCGATCGGGATGGTCGAGCATCGCCTGCATCATCACCGCGGCCGTGATGCCGCCGTAAGGGCTGACCATGTTCCAGTAGTCGGCGCTGGTGCGGCCAAGCCGGCGGTTCGGCGTTGCGGCCGCCAGTGCGATGGCCGCGTCGAAGGGGTGCGCGAAGTCGCTCACGCGGCGCGGCTCAGTCTGGCGAAGCGCTGCAAATGCGCGTCGGTGTCGCCGAACGACATTTCGATGGCGGTGAGGCGCTTGAACCAGTGGCTGAGCATCAATTCGTCCGTCATGCCCATGCCGCCGTGCAATTGCACCGCGTTCTGCGCGATGAAGCGGCAGGCCTGGCCGATCGTCACCTTGGCCGCCGAGAGGCTGCGCCGGCGCGCGGACGCGTCCTCGCTGGTGCAATGCATGGCGGCAAGATAGCTCATCGAACGCGCCTGCTCCAGATGCAGCAGCATGTCGGCCATGCGGTGTTGCAGCGCCTGGAAGCGGCCGATCGGTTGGCCGAACTGCTGGCGCGTCTTGAGGTAATCGGTGGTCGCGGCGACGGTGGCTTCCATGACGCCGACGGCTTCGCTGCACAGGGCGGCGAGGCCGATGTCGAGGGCCGCGTCGATGGCATTCGCCGTATCGCCAGCGCCGACTTTCCAGGCGGGCGCATTGCTCAGCACTAGGTCGGCCGCGCGCTGGCCGTCGAGCGTCGGATAGTCGCGCAAGCTGACACCCTCCGCGTCCGGCGTGACGGCGAAAAGGCCGGTATCGCCGTCGGCGGTTCGCGCCGAAACCAGCAGCAGGTCGGCGCAGGCGCCGTGGGTGACGACGGCCTTGCGGCCGTTGAGCTTGCCGCTCTTCTCTGTGACCATCTCGCCGCGCGCATCGGCATGGGCGAGTATCACGATGCTTTCTCCGGCAGCGATTCGTGGCAACCATTCGGCCTGAGAGTCGGCGCTGGCGATACGGCGAATCAGCGCCGGGGCGATCACCGCGCTGGCCAGATACGGTTCCAGCAGCAGGCCGGCGCCGAACGCGCCCATCACCAGCCCGGTTTCCTGCGGGCCGTAGCCGAGGCCGCCGTGGTCCTCGTCGATGGTGAGCGCCAGCACGCCGAGGTCGGCCAGTTCCCGCCAGACCGTGCGGCTCCAGCCGGCGCCGGAATCGAGGATGGCGCGGCGCTTCTCGAATGTGTAGTCTTTTGTCACGAAGCGCTGCACCGTGTCGGCCAGCGCGCGTTGATCTTCGTTGAAGTCGAAGTCCATGTCAGAGCCCCATGATCATCTGCGAGATGATGTTCTTCTGGATTTCGTTGGAGCCGCCGAAGATCGACAGCTTGCGCTGGTTGCAGTAGCCGGTGGCGAGGTTGGTTGCGTAATCGGGGCCGACATCAGCCTGCCTGAAGGGCAGGGCGTAGGGCCCGACGGCCTGCATCATCAGCTCGGCGATGGCCTGCTGGATTTCAGTGCCCTTGATCTTGAGGATCGAGGCTTCCGGCCCCGGTGCCTTCTTCGTGCGTTCGGCGGAGAGCACACGCAGGTTGGTGATCTCCAGCGCGATGAGGTCGATCTCGACCTGCGCCACGCGGGCGGCGAACAGCGGATCGTCGAGGCGGCCTTCGGCTTCGGCGATGCGCTTCAGGCGCGCCAGTTCGCGTTTGGCGATGCCGATGCCGGCGATGTTGGTGCGCTCGTGGCCGAGCAGGAACTTGGCATAGGTCCAGCCCTTGTTCTCCTCGCCGATCAGGTTTTCGACGGGTACCCTGACGTCTTCGAGCCAGACTTCATTGACCTCGTGCGCGCCGTCGAGCGTGATGATCGGGCGCACCGTGACGCCCGGCGTCTTCATGTCGATCAGCAGGAAGGAAATGCCGCTCTGCTTCTTGGCCTCGGGGTCGGTGCGGACCAGGCAGAAAATCCAGTCGGCATACTGGCCGAGCGTGGTCCAGGTTTTCTGGCCGTTGACGATGTAGTGGTTTCCTTCGCGTACCGCACGGGTTTTCACCGAGGCCAGGTCGGAGCCTGCGCCCGGCTCGGAATAGCCCTGGCACCACCATTCCTCGGCCGCCAGGATCTTCGGCAAATAGCGCTGCTGCTGCGCGGGGCTGCCGAAGGCCATCAGCACCGGCGCGATCATCTTGAGGCCGAAGGAAATCAGCCGCGGCGCGCCGCCCGCCGCGCACTCCTCTTCGAAAATGTACTGCTCGGTCGGCGTCCAGCCGGGGCCGCCGAATTCCTTGGGCCAGCCGGGGCCGCCCCAGCCGCGCTGGTGCAGGATACGCTGCCATTGCACGTGTTCGTCGCGATTCAGATGGGCGCCGTTCATCACCTTGTCGCGGATCGGCGAGGGCAGTTTCTCGGCGACGAAGCGACGCACTTCCTCGCGGAAGGCATTTTCGTCGGGACTGAATTGCAGATCCATTGTCAGGTCTCGGATGGGGAGGGCGCGCCGAGCGGCGCGATGGTGCCTTGCGCGGTGGCGCAGAGTTTTTCGCCGGCGTAGGTCAGCGCGTTGTCGGCCAGGTAGCTGACGGCGCCGCCATGCACGAAGCCATGCTGCTGCTTGAGCTCATGGCGAATGGGCAACCGCAATTCGGCGCGGCCGGGCTCGAAGACCGTGAGTTCGGCCTCCAGCAGCACACTGAATGGCTGTTGCCGGAGGACCTGCCGTCCGCGGTCGAGAAGTTCCATGTTCATGGTGTGATTGTCCAGGCGCTAATGGGCTCAATAGGCCCGCTATGCAGAACACGGTTCTGTAAAAATGGCATACTGCGGATTCTTCTAGGACTTCGGACAAATGTCAATAAGCCGCCAATATTGCGCTGCCATATTGGGGTTGGCGAGGGATTGGCGGCCTCCGGACACGCTTGACGTGCGGATTAGGCTTGTGCCACCATTCGGAACATCCTCCCGGTTTCGAAATTCCGATTTTCATCGCATGACTGCATCTTCCGCTCTGCCGTCCGGCCCCGCGTTTGTTCCGCGCGGCGACTTGCCGCGGCGCATCCATCAGATCATCGAGCCCTGGGTGAGCCGCCAGCCCGACGCGCCCGCACTCTTGCAGAGCGGGACTGTGATGAGCTTCGGCCAACTCGATGCGGCGGCCAGCGAGGCAGCCCGCCGTTTAACCCAACTGGGCCTGCGCGCGGGGGACCGCCTGCTGCTGG
Organism: Sulfuritalea hydrogenivorans sk43H; assembly: GCF_000828635.1. GTDB lineage: Bacteria > Pseudomonadota > Gammaproteobacteria > Burkholderiales > Rhodocyclaceae > Sulfuritalea > Sulfuritalea hydrogenivorans. The sequence continues at coordinate 2,412,774 of NZ_AP012547.1, read as the reverse complement.
TGGCCGAGAACAGCATTCCGGTCGTGGTGCTGGCGCTGGCCTGCAGCCGGCTCGACGCCTGGCTGGTGCCGATCAATGCGCGCCTGTCGCAACGCGAGATCGATACTTTCGTCGATCATTCGGGCGCGCGTCTCGTGGTGTTCACCAGCGCGGTTTCGCCCGAAGCCGAAGCGCACGCGCAACGCCTCGGCGCGGCCGAAGTCGACTGGCCCGGCTGCGGCCGCTTCCACCTCACCAGCGCCAACATCGCCGTTGCGCCAGAGCCGACTATTGCGGACGGCGAACAGGTTGCAGCGCTGATCTACACCTCGGGCACCTCGGGCGCGCCCAAGGCCGTCATGCTCACCCATCGCAACCTGCTGTTCATCGCCGAGAACGGCCGCTGCATGCGGCGCCAGACCCCGGCCGACCGGGTGTATGCGGTGCTGCCGCTGTCGCATATCTATGGCCTGGCGACCATGGCCCTGTCGGCGCTGCACGCGGGAGCGAGCCTCGTGCTGGCGCCGCGTTTCGAACCGGCCGCGGTGGCGGCGGCGCTGGAGACAGGCCGCGTCACCATCCTGCACGGCGTGCCGGCGATGTACGCCAAGCTGCTGGAATGGGGCCGGCGCCCCGGCAATCGCCTGTGCGCGCCGGCCCTGCGCATCGCTCAGGGCGGTGGCGCGCCGCTGGACCAGAGTTTCAAGGACGATTTCGAGGCGGCGGTAGGGATCACCCTGCACAACGGTTACGGCATGACCGAGGCATCGCCCTCGATCGCGCAGACGCGGCTCGATGCGCCGCGCCGCGACTGCTCGGTGGGGCCGCCGATTCCCGGCATCGGGATCCGCATCGTCAAGGATGGTGCCGATGTTGCGCCGGGCGAGGTCGGCGAGCTGCACGTGCGCGGGCCCGGCGTCATGAAGGGCTACTACAAGGCGCCGGAACTCACGCGCGAGGCGGTCGATGCCGAGGGCTGGCTCAACACCGGCGATCTGGCGCGGCAGGAGCAGGAGGAAGGCGGGGACGGTGCGCTGTTCATCGTTGGGCGCTCCAAGGAGCTGATCATCCGCTCCGGATTCAACGTCTATCCGATCGAGGTCGAGCAGGCCATCAACAGCCATCCCGACGTCGTGCATTGCGCCGTGGTCGGACGCGATGTGCCGGGCAACGAGGAAGTGGTGGCCTATGTCGAGCTGGTGCCGGGCCGCAGCCTCGCGCCGCAGGCGCTGGCCGCCTGGCTGCACGAGCGCCTCTCGCCCTACAAGATTCCCTCGCACATCGAACTGCTCGAACACCTGCCGGCGACGGCGACGGGAAAGATACTGAAGAACCAGCTGCGCCAGATGGCCGCCGGCGCCGGGGTCGGTCAGCGATGAACGCCAGCGATCAGCGTCAGGCCGAGGTGGCCGCGATGTTCGACCGCCACGGCTCGAACTACCGCTGGTGGGCCGTACTCACCGTGATGCTGGGCACGGTCTCGGCGATCATGGAAGCCACGGTGGTGAATGTCGCACTGCCGGAAATCATCCGCGTCTTTCAGGTCGGCCACGACCAGGTGCAGCTTTTGTCCACCGGCTTCCTCGCCGCCACCACGGCCTCGATGCTGCTGGCCACCTGGGCCATGCAGCGCTTCGGCGTGAGGCGCACCTATGTCGGCGCGCTGGCGTTGCTGGTGATGTTCTCGGTGCTCGCCGCGCTGACCGATCGTTTCGAACTGCTGGCGCTGTGCCGCATCGGGCAGGGCAGCATTGCCGGCCTGATCCAGCCGCTGGCGATGCTGGTCATCATCGACGTCTTTCCGTCGCAGGAACGCGGCCGCGCCATGGGTGCCTACGGCCTCGGCATCGTGCTGGCGCCGGCCGTGGGCCCGGTGGCCGGCGGCCTGCTGGTCGACCACTTCGGCTGGCGCGCGGTGTTCCTCGTCACCGTGCCGCTGTGCCTTGCCGCCATTGCGCTGGCGCCGCGCTTCGTGATTGCGGGCCGGCCCCTGCCGGGCGCGAGCAAGCGCCCCTTCGACGCGATCGGCCTGGTGCTGGTGGTGGCGGCGCTGTGTGCCTTGCTCGGCGGGCTGGCGGCGCTGATCCGGCAGCCGATGCTGGGCGCCGCCGCGGTCACGCTCGGCGTCGCGCTGGCCCTGGGTTTTGTCGTGTGGGAGCGCAGCACGCTGCATCCCTTGCTGGATTTCAGCATCTTCCGCGAGGCCGGCTTCGGCGCGGCGGTGCTGGTGGCGCTGGCCTATGGCATCGGCATTTACGGCTCGACCTATCTGGCGCCGATCTTCGCCCAGATCGGCGCCGGCTTTTCGGCCTATGAAGCCGGCATGATGCTGGTGCCGGGCGGCGTGGTGCTGGCCGTGGTGCTGCTGCTCGCCGGACGCCTGGCCGATCGTTTTCCGTCGAACCGCGTGGCGATGGCGGGACTGGCCTTCTTTTCCGTCTCGGCCATCCTGATGGGCCTGTCTTCCGCCGTCACGGGTTTCTGGCTGCTGGCGCTGTGGGTGGCGATCGGCCGCGTCGGCCTCGGGCTGATCATTCCGGGGCTGAATGCCGGTGCCTTGCGCTTGCTGCCCCGCGGCACCGAGGCCGCCGGCTCGGCCTCGATCAATTTCTTTCGCCAGCTCGGCGGCGCGCTCGGCGTCACGCTGCTGGCGCTGTTCCTCGAAGGACGTGAGCGGCAGCTGAATGCCGTGCATGGTCTGCAGCCGATGCAGGAAGGCTTCTTCCTGATCGCCGTTGTTTACTGTCTGGCCCTGATACCCGCCTGGATGATGACCGGTCGCGGGCAACGCGCCCAATCCGCATAGGAGCATTCATGAGTTTGCCGAAAGTCCTGCAAGACAATCTGGCCCTGCCGGTGATCGGCGCGCCGATGTTCATCGTCTCCCAGCCGCAGCTGGTGCTGGCGCAATGCATGGCCGGCATCGTCGGCTCCTTTCCGGCGCTGAACGCCCGGCCCAAGGAACTGCTCGACGAATGGCTGGCCATGATGACGGCGGAAATCGACGCTGCGCGCCGCGCCAATCCCGGCCGCAGGATCGCGCCCTTCGCGGTGAACCAGATCGTGCATCACTCGAACGACCGGCTCGACCACGACGTAGCTTTGTGCGTCAAGCACAAGGCGCCGATGATCATCACCAGCCTGCGCGCGCCGGGCGATGTGGTCAAGGAAGTGCATGCCTACGGCGGCATCGTGTTTCACGACGTGATCAACGTGCGCCATGCGCAAAAGGCGCTGGAGGCCGGCGTCGATGGCCTGATCCTGGTCGCCGCCGGCGCCGGCGGCCATGCCGGCACGCTGAGCCCGTTCGCGCTGGTGTCGGAGGTGCGGCGCTTCTGGGACGGGCCGATCGCGCTGTCCGGCGCCATCACGCGCGGCGAACAGATTCTGGCGGCACAGGCCATGGGCGCCGATCTGGCCTACATGGGCACGCGCTTCATCCCGACGCCGGAGGACAACGCGGTCGATGGCTACAAGCAGATGATCGTCGAAAGCAGCGCGGCGGACGTCGTCTATACTCCCTATTTCACCGGCGTGCATGGCAATTACCTGCGGCCGAGCATTGCCGCGCAGGGGCTCGACCCCGACAACCTGCCGGAGCGCGACAAGAGCAGCATGAGTTTCGGCTCCGACCGGACCAAGGCCTGGCGCGACATCTGGGGTGTCGGCCAGGGCATCGGTTCGATAGACCGGATTCTTCCCGTAAGTGAAGTGGTGGCGCAGCTCGGGCGTGAATACCGGGCCGCACGCGATGCGCTATGCGCGATAAAGGACTGACATGAGCAAACAGAACAAGGTCGTCACTGCCTCCGCCGCGGTCGCGGAAAAAGCCGCCGGCAAGGAAGATCGCCATTTCGTCACCGCGCTGGCGCGCGGGCTGTCGGTACTGTCCTGCTTCAGCTCCGGCGAGAAGATGCTCGGCAACCTCGACATCGCCAAGCGCTGCAAGCTGCCGAAATCCACCGTTTCGCGGCTGACCTACACGCTGACCAAACTCGGCTACCTGGTGTTCGTCGAGGAGACCGGGAAATACCGGTTGGGTACTTCCACCCTGGCGCTGGGCAGCGCCATGCTGGCGCGGCTGGACGTGCGCGACCTGTCGCGGCCGCTGATGCAGGAACTCGCCGACTTTTCCAAGGCCATGGTATCGCTGGGCAGCCGCGACCGTTTGTCGATGATCTATGTCGGCAATGCGCGCAGTTCGGCCGCGCTGACGCTCTCGCTCGATGTCGGTTCGCGCATTCCGATCGCCACCACGGCAATGGGTCGTGCCTATCTGGCCTTGATTCCGGAGCGCGAACGCGAAGACATCATGGAGCGGGTGCGCGAACTCGACGAAGTGGCCTGGCCGGCAATTCGCGCCGGCATCGAGCGCTCGCTGCAGGAATACCGCGAAACCGGCTGCGTCAGCTCGTTCGGCGAATGGCAGAGCGATGTCAATGCCATCGCCGTGCCCTTGCGCCCCGGCGGCGGCCTGCCGCCGATGGCGATCAACTGCGGCGGCGCGGCGTTTTCCCTGTCGAAGGAATTTCTGCTGGGCGAAGTGCGGCCGAGGCTGATCGAGCTGGTCAGGCAACTGGAGGCTTCGCTGGGGATGCGGGCCTAGGTTCCATGCGACCGCGCATCGGAGCGCACCGTTTTATTCCTGCCAGATTCCTGATCTGAGGACCGAACCGTCGGCACGGTATTCCGTCCCCGGCCCGTTGCGCACGCCGTCCCTGAACTCGCCGACGTACTCGGTGCCATTGGGGAAGCTCAGGGTGCCTTGCCCGTTGAACTTGTCGTCCCTGAAGTCGCCGGTGTACTTGTGGCCATCGGGCGAGGTCTGGGTGCCCTTGCCGTGGCGCTTGTCGTCCTTGAACTGGCCGACGTACTTGTTGCCGGTGGGGAAGCTCAGGGTGCCTTGTCCGTTGCGTGCGCCGTCCCGGAACTCGCCGACATATTTCTCGCCACTGGATAGGGTCAGGGTGCCTTGTCCGTTGCGCGTGTCGTTCCGGAATTCGCCGACATAGACGTTGCCATTGGGCCAGGTGTAGGTGCCCTTGCCGTTGCGCTGGTGGTCCCTGAACTCGCCGACATATTTGTCGCCGTTGGCGGAGGTGAGGGTGCCTTGCCCGTTGAAGCGGTCGTTCCTGAATTCGCCAACGTATTTGTCGCCCTTGGCGGAGACGAGGGTGCCTTTGCCGTCGCGCTGGTGGTTCTTGAATTCGCCGACGTATTTGTCGCCATTGGCCGAGGTCAGGGTGCCCTGTCCGTGAAACTGGTCGTCCTTGAACTGGCCCGCATACCGGTCGCCGTTGGCCGATATCAGCGTCCCTTGTCCGTTGCGGGCATCGTTCCTGAACTCGCCGGTGTACTTGTCGCCGCTGGTCCACGCATAGCTGCCCTGGCCGTGGCGCATGCCGTTCCAGAAGTCGCCGACGTAGCGGTCGCCGTTCGGCGAAATGTCGGTTCCGGAACAGTTGCTCCAGTCGGTACCGTATGCACCCGGGCACGCCGGCAATCGGCCCTGGGCGAAGGTGCCGTGTGATACCAGCAGCATCAGCATGATCAATGGTTTCTTCATGGTTTCAACCCGTGTTTGTCCAGGATCGCGTCAACGCGGACCGTGTCGGCAACCGTCTCTTGCCCGTCACGGGAGATTCTACGCCACCGTGTCTCCGATGATTGTCGGCGAACCGATGCGGATCGAACCATCCGGTCGGCAGAAGTGAAACAATGGAGCCCGGTCTTCCTCTGCCCTGAACCTCCATGATCGAACGCGTTGCGGCAGACTTCATTGTCATCCTGCATCTCGGTTTCATTCTCTTTGTCGGCCTCGGCGCGTTCCTGTCCCTGCGCTGGAAGCGGGCGCCGTTGCTGCACCTGCCGGCCGCGCTGTGGGGTGCGGCGATCGAATTTCGCCATGGCATCTGCCCGTTGACACCGCTGGAACAGCGGCTCCGCGCGGCGGCGGGCGAGGCGGGATATTCGGGCAGCTTCATCGAACACTACCTGATGCCGATCATTTATCCTGCGAGGCTCGACGAGTCGACACAGTATTTGATCGGCACGCTGGTCGTCGTCATCAATCTCGCGGTCTATGCATGGGTGTTCTACCGGCGCAGTTGTCACAGGTCCGAAAAAGCTGGGCGCGGCGGCTCATCCAACTGCTGACGCAATCCTGGAGGTTTTGCCATGTCCCACGACAAACAACACCGCTATGCCACCCGCACCGAGTGGAGCGGAAACCTCGGCGAAGGAACCGCGAACTACCGGGCCTACTCGCGCGACCATGTGATTTCGGCGGCGGGCCGGCCGGACCTGCTCGGCTCGTCCGATCCGGCATTTCGCGGCGATGCCTCGCGCTGGAATCCGGAAGACCTGCTGGTCGCCTCGCTGTCGTCCTGCCACATGCTGTGGTACCTGCACCTGTGTGCGCAAGCGAAGATAGTGTTGCTGGCCTACCACGACGACGCGGCGGGAACGATGGTCGAGGGTGACCATGACGGCGGGCGATTCACCCAAGCCGTGCTGCGGCCGGTGGCGACGATTGCCGCGGGCGGCGATGCGGTCCTGGCGAAGGCTTTGCACGAGGAGGCGCATCGCCTGTGCTTCATCGCCAACTCGGTGAACTTTCCGGTGACGATCGAACCGACAGTCCTGGTTGCCGACTGATTCTCAGCCTTCCCGCAGGAAAGCCCGTATCGCCGCATTCACCTGCCGCGGCTGCTCGTGGATCACCCAGTGGCTGCCCTCGGGGATGCGCTTGACGCGCAGGTCGGGCACGACTTCTTCGAGTCCGTCGAGCAGCACGGTACCCAGCGCGGTGTCGGCTTCGCCCCAGATCACCAGCGTCGGCACGCGCACCGTCAGCGTCGCCGGGTCGAGCTTGAGGGCGGCTGCACCGGGGTCATCCGGCGTCGGCGGATAGAGCGGCGAGGCGCGGTAGAGGTTGAGTGCGCACGTCAGTGCACCGGGTTGCGACCAGGCCTCGCGGTAGAGCGGGATTTCCTCGTCGGAAAGCGCGCAGTGGCCGTCGGCGGTGCGGCTGAACATTTTCAGCAGGCGCTCGTAATTGTTGGCTTCGAGCACGCGCTCGGCCTTGGCGTGGCGCAGCAGCAGCATGTAGTGGCTGGCTTCCTGCTGCACCGGGTCACTTGCCAATGCCCGGGCGAAGGGCACGGTGTGCGGCGCGTTGATGATGACCAGCTTCTTCACATACTGCGGAAACGCGACGGCGAAGGTCCAGGCAATCGCGCCGCCCCAGTCGTGGGCGACGAGGATGCAGGATTTGTCGGTGCGATCCGCCTGCAGGTGTTCGATCAGTTGTCGCAGGTCTTCCAGCAGCGGCTTGTGGCGATAGGCGGCGACGCCTTCGGGCTTGTCGGAAAGGTTGTGGCCGCGCAGGTCGAAGGCCACGGCGCGGTGGTCCGCGCCGAACTCTTCGAGCTGGCTTTTCCACGCGTACCAGAACTCCGGGAAACCGTGGATGAACAGCATCAGCGGGGCGTCGGCGGCGCCTTCCGCAACGCAGTGCAGCTTGATGCCGCCCGCCGGCGCGAAGAAGTGTTCCACGGGCTCAGTCCTTGAACACCGGATCGCGCTTCTGCATGTTCGCCGCGCCGGCTTCGAACAGGTCCTTCGACATCAGCATCGCGGCGTTCCAGGTGGCGATGTAGTTGAGGCCGTCGGCCACCGAGTGGTCGCGGCCGTAGGTGATCATCTCCTTGCAGCCGCGGATGGACAGCGGCGACTTGGCGGTGATGGTCCGCGCGATTTCCATGACGCCGGCCTCGAGTGCCTCGGGGGTTTCGAAGCAACGGTTGACCAGTTGCATCTGCTGCGCTTCGGTGCCGTCGACCTTGCGCCCGGTGTAGGCCAGTTCGCGCGCCATGCCTTCGCCGATCAGGCGCGGCAGGCGCTGCAGGGTGCCGACGTCGGCGGTCATGCCGACGTCGATTTCCTTGACCGTGAAGTACGCATTGGCCGAGCAGTAGCGCATGTCGCAGGCGGTGATCAGGTCCATGCCGCCGCCGATGCAGGCGCCATGCACGGCGGCCAGTACCGGCTTGCGGCAGCGCTCGATGGAAGTCAGGGTGTCCTGCAGCTTGAGGATCAGGCGGCGCAGCTTTTCCCGGCGGCGGCCGTCGCAGTCGTCCTCGATCTTGGCGCCGAGGCCCATCAAGAGTGAGAGGTCGATGCCCGAGGTGAAATACTTGCCGCGGCCGACCAGCACGCCGACGCGGGCTTCGGCTGTGGTGTCGAGCCACTCCATGGCCTGCTCGATTTCGTACCACATCGGCTCGCTCATGGCGTTGGCCTTGTCCGGCCGGTTCAGCGCGATGGTGGCGACGCCGGCGTCGAGGCTGACTTCGAGGGTGCTGAATTCCATTTGTGGTCCTTTCATCCTGGAAAAAACAGTTAGTCCGCAGATTTGCGCAGATTACGCAGATTAGGCAAAAGAACAAACCGAGACCAGCGGTGATCGGAATCTGCAAAAGGCAATATCCATGAGGAATGACTCCGCCCCATCTGCGTCAATCTGCGAAATCTGCGGACAAATGCATTTTGCAAGCTCAAGTCAGAGCGGTTCAGCTGGAGCGAAGCTGTCGCGCAGTTCGCGCTTGAGTATCTTGCCGATGGCGCTGCGCGGCAGGGCGTCGACGATCTCGACGGCGGCAAGGCGCTGGGTCTTGCCGAGTTGTGCATTGGCCCATTCGCGCAGCTCATCGGTCGTGCATTTCGCCGTTGCCTGCCCGCGAAGCGGATTCCCAGGTACGCAAAGCGAGCCAGCGCCGACTCTCAAGGTCACGAAAGCTACCGGCGTCTCGCCCCAGCGTTCCGAGGCAACGCCGACCACGGCGGCCTCGCTTACGGCGGGATGCTGGATCAGCACCGCTTCGAGGTCGCTCGGATAGACGTTGAAGCCGCCCGAGATGACCATGTCCTTCTTGCGGTCCATCAGCGTCAGGAAGCCGTCTTCGTCGAAGCGGCCGACATCCCCCGTGCGAATGAAGCGCTTGCCGTCGGGCGCATACCACTCGGCCTCGCGGGTCTTGTCCGGTTGGCGGTGGTAGCCGCTCATCATGGCCGGCGAATGGCCCACCACTTCACCGATCTCGCCGCGCGCGACTTCGTGCCCGGCCTCGTCGATCAGGCGCATGTCGTGGCCCTCGGCCGGGGTGCCGACGGTGGCGAGTTTGTCCGGGTGCTCGTGGGCGGCGAGGATGCAGGTGCCGCCGCCTTCGGTCATGCCGTAGTACTCGACCAGGCCGCCCGGCCAGCGCTTGAGGATGTCGGCCTTGAGCGCCGCCGGGAACGGCGCGCTGGTGCACAGCTTCATGCGGAAGCTGGACAGGTCGTGTCGATCGAAATCGGGATGCGCCATCAGGCGCTGGTACTGCACCGGTACCAGCATGGTGTGGGTGGCGCGGTGCTTCTCGGCCAGCGCCAGGTACTTCGCGGCATCGAATTTCGCCATCAGCACCACCGTGCCGCCCAGCGTGACGGTGGGGAAGAAGCTGACCAGCGTGGTGTTGGAGTAGAGCGGCGTGGCGATCACGGTTACGGAGCCAGGTCCGTAGCCCTGCCGCCGCGCTCGTTGGACGTGGGACCAGCGCATGCCATGAGGCTGCACGATGCCCTTGGGCGTGCCGGTGGTGCCCGAGGAATAGATGATGTTGAAGGGCCACTCGGGGCGAACTTGCACCGGCGTCGGCACGCTGCCGGCGGGCGCCAGCCAGCGTGAAAAGGCTTCGCCGCCCGTGCTGTCGTCGAGGGCGATGAAGCGCGCCTTGATGTCGGCGCGGACCGCAGCGAGTTCCCGCGCCGTCGCGGCGTCGACGAACATCAATTCCGCTTCGGCATTGGCCGCCATGTCGGCCAGGCTTTGCGGCGTCGAGGACGGCGCCAGCGGCGCTACCGCCACGCCGGCGCGCAGGGCGCCGAGAAACACGGCGGCATATTCGAGCGAGGCGCCGGCGCAGATCGCCACCGCCTCGGTGGGGCGGATGCCGTCGCGCTGCAGCGTCGCGGCGACGCGATCCATCATCGCATCCAGCGTGGCGAAGGAAACACTGCGCCGGTCCTGGATCAGCGCCGGATGTCCGGGCCGGGTGCGCGCCTGTTCGCGAATCAGTTCCGCGTACGTGGCGAAGGGCTGTTCGATCAAGCCGGTCGGGCTCATGCGGATGCGTCTGGTTTCGCCACGTCGCGCCGGCGGAACATGCCGTAGCCTTCCATCTGCATCACTTCCTCGTTGTTCTGGTTGATCATCTCCCAGCGCGTGCGCAACAGGCCGACATGGGGCTTGCTGTCCATCGGGCGCGCTTCGAGCACCACGGAGCGCACGTGCAGGGTGTCGCCGGGGCGCACCGGCTTCAGCCAGCGGATGTTTTCCAGCCCCGGCGAGCCGAGGCTGGCCGATTCCAGCAGGTAGGCGTCGCACATCATGCGCATGGCCAGCGCGCAGGTATGCCAGCCGCTGGCGCAGAGGCCGCCGAACAGGCTGTTCTTGCCGGCTTCCTCGGAAAGATGGAAGGGCTGCGGGTCGAACTGGCGGGCGAAATCCATGATTTCTTCGGCGGTCATGGTCTTGCCGCCGAACTCGCGCACGCTGCCGGCGGGGAAATCTTCCCAGTAGTATTTGTAGGTCTTGGTCGGGGTCGTCATGTTTTGCTTTCCTTGAAATCAGAGCTTGTGAAAAAACCGATCTTTTGACGCAAAGGCGCAAAGACGCAAAGAAGGCCAACAGAAAAATCCTGAAGAATCAATTTCGTCTTCATTGCTTTTCCTTTGCGCCTTCGCGTCTTTGCGTCGGATTTTGAATTTTTCACAGCCTCTCAGATGGGCCGCAGCACGCCGTCCTGCAGCAGCGGTACCACGTCGTAGCAACTCTCCTGTGCGGCGAAGGCGACTTCTTCATCGAGTTTCCGCGCCAGCATCATGCGGCCGACGCGGGCGCGGCGCAGCGCGTCGAGGCCGTCGCAGTGGTCGTGGAGCAGTTCGGCGGCAAGTGCCGCATCCGAGAAGTCGGCGTCGGCGGCACGGTGACGGAACAGCGAAACCAGGTAGCCGGCGCCGTAGAAGTCTTCCAGGTTGAAGTTGTCGGCGGATCCGGAGCAGACGATCAGGATGGTGCTCTCCGGATGGTTCGCGACGATGTGTTCGACCACGGCGCGGCCGTTGAGCAGCGCGGCGGCATAGACGTACGCGGCGCCTTTCGACTTGGCCAGCGCGACGGTGCCGTTGGTGGTGCAGTAGATCAGGCGGCGGCCGGCAATGCCTTCCGCGAGCAGCGCCTTGGGAGTCGGATGCACGAAGCCGGGCAACGTGTCGGCGTTGAGTTCGCCGGACAGCACATAGGAGCCTTCCGGAAAGGTCTTCGCCGCTTCCTGCGCGGCGCGGCCATCGAGGGTGGGGATGACTTCGCTGGCGCCGTGGGCCAGCGCGGTGACGATCGACGAGGTGGCGAACAGGATGTCGAGCACCACCACCACCTTGCCTTCGAGGCGCTGGGCGTCGAGTTCTTCCTTCTTCAGCAGGACGTGGATTTTTTGCACGTTCAGCCTTCCAGTTTCTTGCGGTCGACATTGCGCACGGTGACCTGCGCCGTCGCGCAGAGCGTTTCCTTGCCGTCCTTTACCGCATAGACATCCGAGGCGCCGACGCTGATCGAATGGCCGGCGCTGATCACGCGGCCGCGTGCCACCAGCTTCTCGCCGACAGCGGGGGCGAGGAACTTGACGTTCTGGTCCAGCGTCAGGCCGATCCGGTCGGCGGCCAGCAGGGTGGACAGCGCCGAGGTGGCGGCGAAGTAGGCGACGGCGGATACGGCTGTGCCCTGGAAGTGGCCGGGGCGGTAGCTGAGTTCGTCGCGATAGGGCAGCACAGCTTCGAGATGACCGGGTCGGATGTCGGTGAACTCGACACCGAAAAAGCGTGCGATCGGCATGCCCAGCGTGCCGCGGCGGATGGCCGCGGCGAAATCGGGGTCGGCGGGAATCAAGGGGTCTCTGGCGGACATTGTTTTTTCGGTTGGGGTTAGGGGGCTGCGGTTGTGCTCAGCCGTCGGGCTGCTCTTTCGGCACCACCGGTGGCATCAGCGCAAACACGCCGCTGCCGGTCATGATGGTGCGATTTCCGGTGCGCAGCGTGCAACTGGCATAGGCCAGGCGGCCGCCGATGCGGTCGATGTCGACATGGGCCTCGACCCAGTCGCCGGGCTCGGCACTGGTGACGAAGTTGGTGGTGAGGCTGACCGTGACGATGGGCTGCGCCGGCTCGCGCGAACTGGAGACAACCACACCCAGCGCCGAGTCGACCATGGTGACGAGGAAGCCGCCGTGGGCGATGTGGCGGATGTTGCAATGGCGGTCCTCGACGCGGATCGCGAGCACCAGCTGGCCGCGCTCGCCGCCTTTGGTTTCGTCGATGCGGTAGTACCAGGGACCGAGGCTGGAGAGAAAACCGCCGCCGCGCTTGAGCAGCTTGAAGCCTTCCGGAATGGTGTCGCTCATGGCTTGTGTCCGTGAATTTTTGCCGGATCGGGGGTGCGCTTTTCGAGGAAGGCGCTGAAGATTTCCTTGGCGGCGGGGGCCGCGACCAGGTCGGAGAAGAAAATGACCTCCTCGTCCATGGCCTCGATGGCGCTGCGCTCGGGCGGGCGCTTCATCAACGCCTTGGTCACGGCCAGCGATTGGGCCGGCAGCGCGGCGAGTTTCTTCGCTGCGGCCAGCGCCGTGTCCATCAATTGTCCGGCGGCGACCACGCGATTGACGAAGCCGGCGGAGCAGGCCGTCGCGGCGTCGAAGG